>JAZKGW010000026.1:0-25485 GCA_040385685.1 Verrucomicrobiota bacterium
AATTCACCACTCGCATCGATCCTGCGGCCGTCCGGCAGCAGAATCCCCGGTTCCTCACGCCCCTCGTCACCGAACCGAATCAATTTCATGCGCGCGGTTTAGCAAATCTATCTGGCTTGAGGAAATCGAATCTTCCGCCAGTCCTCATTCCCCGCAAAGGGTGAAAAATGGGCAAAAAAGAAGCGGCCCGGCTGATCATCCCCCTAGGAAAAACCCATTAACCCGGGAGGCATCTCAGTCGGACCGCCTTGTCTTGCGACGCGGGATAATTACCAGCCGACCCACCCGGCGGCAAGAACAAATTTGGATAAAATGCATAAAATCCACTAACAGCCATTTAGGGCACTCATCGCCCTAGTTTGCTATTTTCACAAAATCGACCGCCCGAGAGTGGCTCCGTGGATGCCCAATCCCTTATCCCGCACTGGCAATTCAGATGGGAACACTAACCGATTTAATGCGATGTTCCGCAATCCTGCTCCACCGCATTTAAAAGGATCCGCAAGGCCCCGCCCGAAATCCAAACCTCATAGATCAAGCAACCGAGCGACAACGCCATCAACCCCAACGCCAGCAGGAATG
Organism: Verrucomicrobiota bacterium; assembly: GCA_040385685.1. Taxonomy (GTDB): domain Bacteria; phylum Verrucomicrobiota; class Verrucomicrobiia; order Verrucomicrobiales; family Akkermansiaceae; genus Luteolibacter. Next base: position 583 of record JAZKGW010000026.1, read on the forward strand.
CGCCGACCGCCGGCATCTGATAGCCGCCGATCACGCTGAGCATGGAGATCACGCAAAGGAACAAGCTCATCGCGCCAAAAAGTTGCATCGTCCGGATCAGCGTGAGCCGACGCCTGAGATTTTCGATCTGCGCACCCAGGATCGCATCGCCTTTCTCCAGCCAGTCGCTATGAAGACTCCGGATCAGCGCCGATAGATGCAGGAAGCGGTTCGTATACGACAGGAAGAGCAGGCTGATTGCGGGAAACAACAGCGCCGGGGTGGAAACTTCGAGGGTCATGCAGCAGGCTAGACAGGAACCATCCGCCAGATGAAGCGCCAAGTCCGGGCGCTTTTATCGAGCCGTCGCCGCCAATTTCTGGACGACCCGCTTTTTTGGGATGAACATCCGTTCCCGCGTCTCACACTGTCGCCTATCCCGATTTTCCCATGCATCGAATTGCCCTTTTTCTCGCAGCGCTCCTCACCTGCACCGCCACCTTGCACGCACAGTTGGGAAAGGTCGCGTCGGACGCGCAATTGCTATCAGGCGCAAGCTCCATCGCTCCCGGGAAAACCTTCACCGTCGCCTTGCGGCTTGCGCACCCCGAAGGTTGGCACAGCTATTACAAGAATTCCGGCGGTGTCGAACTCCCGCCATCGATCGAATGGGAACTGCCGGAAGGGTTCACCGCCGGGCCGATCCAATGGCCGGTGCCCGAGGTGAAAGACGGCTATTTCGGCAAAAGCTTCGTCTATCCGGGCAGCCCGGTTTTCCTGATAGACATCACCGCGCCCGCATCCCTTGATCCGCCTGGACCGGCCACTTTGAAAGCCAAGGCAACGTGGCAGATCTGCAAGGATAGCTGCATCAACGAGGAGAAATCGTTCACCCTTGTCCTGCCGGTCACCGCCGCGGTCGAAGATGATCCATCGAACGCGTCCCTTATTGAAAAGGCCCGCAACAGTCTGCCGTCCCGGATTCAATCGCTGAAAATCACCGCGCAGTCCGACGGCGGAGATGTCCAACTCCGAATCTCACCCGCCAGCGCCTTGAAGGGAGATCCCACCGACTTCATTCCTAACCAATCCTTCCTGCAACCCGCCAGCGCTGGTGGCAGCATCAAACGCGATGGCGACGCCTGGCTGGTCAACCTGAAGCGAATCAAGATCGACCCGTTTGAAAAGTCCGTTCCCCAGGGCAAATCGTTTTCCGGAATTCTAGCTGGACCGACCGCCGTTGAAATTCCGGACACGGTCATCGGCAGTCCGCCCGCCAAGCCGCTGCCATTCTCGAAGTATCTGCCGATTCTCGGCGGCATGTTGTTAGGCGGACTGATTCTCAACCTGATGCCCTGCGTCTTCCCGGTGATCGGTTTGAAAATCATGGGCTTTGTCCAACAGGCTGGCGAAGACCGGCGCAAGATCGCACTCCATGGCGTCATGTTCGCGGTCGGCGTGCTGGCCTCGTTCGGTGTGATCAGCGGAGTTCTCTTCGCCGCCCGCGCCGCGGCGGGCACCGGCGCCGGTTCCATCGGCTGGGGCTATCAGCTCCAAAATCCGTGGGTTGTCGTGAGCCTGATGCTGCTCATGTTCGTCCTCGCCCTCAACATGTTCGGCCTGTTCGAACTGGGAACCTCCGCCACTTCCGTCGGCGGTTCGCTGCAATCGAAACAAGGGCTCGGCGGCTCGTTCTTCTCCGGCGTTCTCGCCACCATCGTCGCCACACCCTGCTCCGCGCCTTTCCTCGGGGTGGCCATCGGCGCGGCGATCGCCTTGCCCGCATTCCAGTTCTTCGCCGCCTTCGCCGCGATGGCGATCGGGCTTTCGCTGCCCTATCTGATTCTATCAATTTTCCCGGGTCTGATCGGGTTGCTCCCCCGCCCCGGCGCGTGGATGGAAAGTTTCAAGCAGGCGATGTCGTTCCTCCTGTTCGCCACCGCTGGCTATTTGCTCTGGGTTTACGCGGGGCAGATCGGGTTGGATAATCTGCTAGGGCCTATTTTCGGACTCAGCGGCATCGCGGTGGCGGCCTGGATCTACGGCCGTTGGAACCTGCCCCACCGCCCGCGGCGGACCCGCCTGACCGCCCTGGCTCTAACTGCACTGTTTGCCGTCGGCGGATTGCTGCTCGTCAAACCACCGGTAAAATCCGCGCTCGTCTGGGAGCCTTGGTCGCAGGAACGCGTCGATGCGCTGCTCGCGGAAGGCACTCCCGTCTACATCGATTTCACGGCCCAATGGTGCGCCACCTGCCAAGTGAACAAAAAGCGCGCCTACACCGCCGAGGTCATCGCGTTGATGAAACAGAAGGGAATCGTCGCCCTCAAGGCGGACAAGACCAGTCCAGATCCGAAAATTGATGCGAAACTTGAGGAGCTGGGGCGTTCGGCAATTCCTGTGAACGTGCTCATCGTCCCGGGAAAAGATCCGGTCGTCACCCCGGAACTCCTTTCGCCCGGCTATCTGAAGGATTTGTTCACCCGGGACCTTCCTGCTCGTTAGATCGACTTCAGCCGCCGCCTGACTGCTTCCAGCGCGGATTGGCTGACCGCCAGCTTGAAGTCCTTCCGATTGCGCGGATGATAGATCCGGAAGGCTTCAGTCTTTCCGTCTTTGACGGCCACCGCGAGCCAGGCTGTGCCCACCGGCTTCTCCTCCGTGCCGCCGCCAGGGCCGGCGATTCCCGTGACGGAAACCGCGATACGCGCTCCGCTCGCGCGGAGAGCGCCTTCAGCCATTAGACGGGCGACCGCTTCACTCACCGCGCCGTGTGCTTCGATCTCCTGCGGGGGAACTCCTAACATCGCAGTCTTCGCCTCGTTCGCATAGGTCACGAAACCATGGGTAAACACCTCGCTCGCGCCCGGCACGTTGGTGATTCTGTTGGAAATGAGGCCGCCGGTGCAGCTTTCCGCCGTCGCGAATTTCATGCCCCGCTCCTTGAGCAGGCGGACCACGGTTTTTTCCATCGAGGTGCCGTCATCACTGATTAGATTTGGCTGGAAATGTTCGAGCGCGATTTTCCGGCCTTTTCCCAGCGCCATCGGATCGCCTATCAAACGCAGATCCACCTCTCCGATGTGCGCGCAGTAGCCGTATTCCAAACCGGGCACCGCCGCCAGCAAATCATCGATTCCATCGTGGAAATCGCTTTCGCCGATCCCCGTGAATTTCAGCACCAGCGCATCTCGGAATGATTCCACTCCAGCCAACGCCGCCAACCGTGGCACGACCTCGTTGTGATACATCGGATAGAGCTCGCGTGGCGGGCCTGGCAGGAGAAACACAGCGCAGTTAGACCGGCCGTTGAGCCGCGGCGGCACATAGATCCCCGGTGCCGTGCCATTGGGATTTGGCAGAATGTCCGCCCCCACCGGACAGAGCGCCTGTTTGCGGTTGGCATCCACCATCGTCCTCCCGCGCATGGCGAAAAACGCTTCCAAGGATCGCATCGCCGCTTCGTCGGTGATCAACTCCAGCCCAAGAACATCGGCGGTGATTTCGCGCGTTAGATCGTCGCTGGTCGGGCCCAGCCCGCCTGTCACGATCACCGCATCCGCCCGGCCGATTGCTTCTTGAAGCGAATCGCGGATGGCGTCGCCGTCAGGCACGGTCGTCTGCCGGGAAATCCGCAGGCCGAGCTTGAACAACTCGCGGCCGAACCACGCGCCGTGGGTGTTGAGCGTATTGCCTAGCAGAAGCTCGGTGCCGGTGTTGATGACTTCAATTTTCACGGCGCGAATCTGCGTCATCCCCGCGACGACTCAAGACCGATATTCAGCGCACGATCCGGCTGGCCGCCAGCCACAGCAGCGCGGGCACCAGCAGGCTCAAGCCAAATGCCCAGCCCGGTGCTTCGTGACCCGCCCTGCCGATCGCGGCAAACGCAAACCCCATCGGCACGCTGCCGCAGGCGAGTGCCACCGCAAACCGCCGGAACGGCATCCGCACCAACCCCGCCGTGCAGGAAATCACCTCGGGCAAAATCGGCAGCGCCCGCGACAAGGCAACCACCCAGCCGCCGCGTTTCGCGAACAACCGCGTGCCCTTTTCAAAATCCCTATCCCCCAGCCAGCGGCGGGCAAATTTCTCACCGAACAGCCTGCCCAATCCGTATCCTAACACCCCCGCTGCGATCAGCCCCGCCGAGGCGATCAACCCGCCTAACAACGTCCCGTAAACGTAGCCCAGCGCGGAGATCACGATGGTCCCGGGCACCGGCAAAGCGAGATCGCCAATCAACAGCGAGATCCCCGCCGACCATGCCCACGGACCCGCGCTTTCCAGCCATTTCACGCTGCCGGCAAAGGTGAATTGGTCTTCCCACTTACCGCCCCAGAGCATCCAAACTCCCAGGACCAGGGCGGCGAGCGCCACAAACCACAATGCCAATCGCATGGCCGGAGAATGAGGAAATCTCGGGCCACGCCAAGAAAAAGCACCGTCCCGACAAACGGGACGGTGCTTGGAAGAATCCTACTCTGAAAAAACTTACTTTCCGCCCTCGGCCTTCTTTTTGCCCGCTTCGACGCGTGCCTTGAAGCCGTCAATTCCGGCGGCCATCTTGCTGTCTGGAGCGATGGCCTTCGCCTCATCCGCAGTCTTGAGCGCTTCATCGAATTTCTTCTGCTCGGCGAAGATCATCGAGCGGGTCATCATCATCTGTTGGGTTTCCTCTTTGCCGAATCCACCTTCCTTGAGTGTCTTGTCAACCATCGCGAGAGCACCGTCGAAGTCGCCCTTTTGGGCGAGTGTTGCCAACTCGCTTTGAAAGGTCGCGAGCCGGACCTTCACGGCCGCCGCCTTGGCGAATCCGGTTTCATCCTTGGGGTCGGCGGCTTCGATTTGCCCGACCACGTCGCCATAAAATTCCAGAATCATCGTATCTTCCAGGCCCATGGCGGTTAGTGCGGCCACCAGAGCTTTGGCCTTGGCGACACCGCTGGCCTTGGCCGCCGCGGCGAAGGATTCATCACGGACCGCTTTCTTCGCGCGGAGTTCGTCGAGGTGTTTCACGTAGGCCTCGGGACCGCCCTCCTGATAGCCGGTCGCGGCAAATGGCTTTCCATCCGCATCAGTTAGCAGGATGGTAGGGTATCCTTGGACCTGGTATTTCTCCCCGAGTTCCTCGTTCTGCTTGATCGTCGCCGCCGAAAGCTTGGATTTATCCTTGGGGTAATCCAGCTCGACCAAAACGAACTTGTCCTTCACCCCCGCCTTGAACAGCTCCTGGCTGAAGACTTCCTTGTTGAGCTTGATGCACCAGCCGCACCAGTCGGAGCCGGTGAAATCGATGAGCAGGTCCTTCTTGGATTCCGCGGCTTCCTTCTTGGCAGCGGCAAAATCCGAAGACCAGCCTTCACCACCGGCAACTGCGAATCCCGAACAATGCAACGCCACCAACGCGGCGCAGGTGTTTATGAATGGTTTCATGTTCATGAAATCCCAACATGTCTCAAAAAACGTCCGGGTCGAGGGAAAATCGATGCAATTTCAGGCGTATCCCAACCACGGACCCAGCCATTTTTCCGCTTCCTGCAAGCTGATCCCTTTGCGCCGGGCGTAATCCTCGACCTGATCTTTCTGGAGTTCGGAAATCGCGAAATAATGGCTGTCCGGATGCGAGAAATACAACCCGCAGACCGCGGCTCCCGGGTGCATGGCGCAGCTTTCCGTCAGCGTCACGCCGGTCGCTTCGGAGGCACCCAGCAGTTCAAACAGCAACGGCTTCTCGGTGTGGTCAGGCTGCGCGGGATAGCCCGGCGCGGGCCGGATTCCCTGATAGTTCTCGTGGATCAACTGGTCGTGAGTGAGCTCGTCCTCGGTTTCATACCCCCACTCGACGCGGGCCTGGTGATGAAGAAACTCCGCGAACGCCTCTGCAAAACGGTCGGCGATGGCCTTGACCATGATCGAACCGTAAGGATCGATCTGTTTATCCAACTCATCGGCGAATTCATGCGCTCCGTGGATCCCCACGACAAAGCCGCCGATGTAGTCCTTGGAAGTCGGCGACACCCAGTCCGCGAGAGCGACATTGGGCTTTCCGGAATCCTTTTTGAGCTGCTGGCGCAGGCTGTGGAAGCGCATGCGCTCTTCCGTGCGGGATTCGTCGGTCCAGACGATGATGTCGTCGCCATCCCTGTTAGCCGGGAAGAACCCGTGGATGCCCTCGGCGCGGAACCTGTCTTCCGCGATGATGCGGTCCACCCAGCCGAGCGCGTCCTGATAGAGTTTGGCGGCTTCCGCCGCGCCTTCGGCGTTCTTGGTTTTCAGCGTGTCGGTCGTGCGGTCCCAGACGCCGCGGAGTTCCCAAGCGTGGAAGAAAGGCGTCCAGTCGATGAACTTGGCGAGCTCGCGCAACAACGGATTGCTGGTCGTCCGCGTGCCGGTGAACGAGGGCACCGGCGGCGTGTAGTTTTCCCAATCGAGCGTTGGCCCGACGGCGCGCGCATCTTCGATTGTTAGAGTTTCTTTTTTCGGTCCGCCGAGGAAATTGTCACGAATCTTTTGCTGCTTCTCGCGGTTCTCCAGGGCGAAGCCGTCGCGCTGGTCCTTCGAGAGCAACGAGGTGGTGACCGGCACCGAGCGGGAAGCATCGAGCACGTGGACGACCGGCCCGGAATAGTGCTGGGCGATCTTGATCGCCGTGTGCGCGGCAGATGTCGTCGCGCCACCGATGAGCAGCGGAACCTTGAAATCGAGACGTTCCATCTCCTTGGCGACATGCACCATTTCATCGAGCGATGGCGTGATCAGACCTGATAGACCGATGACATCGGCCTCCAGTTCCTTGGCTTTTGCGAGGATCTTGTCGCACGAAACCATGACGCCCATGTCGGTGACTTCGAAGCCATTGCAGGAAAGCACCACGCCCACGATGTTCTTGCCGATGTCGTGGACGTCGCCCTTGACCGTGGCGATGAGGAAACGGCCTGCCGAGCGGCCGCGTTCGGCGAGCTTCAGCGCCTCTTCGTCCGTTAGTGCGGGGTTCTCCTCCTTGAGAGCGGCAATGTCGCCTGCCAGATATTCCGCCTTGTCGGCTTCCATGAACGGGAACAACCATGCGACGGCCTTCTTCATGACCCGGGCGGATTTCACCACCTGCGGCAGGAACATTTTGCCGGCACCAAACAGGTCGCCGACCACGCCCATGCCGTCCATCAGCGGACCTTCGATGACTTTGAGCGGACGCACGTATTTCAGCCGCGCTTCTTCGGTATCTTCGTCGATGTATTTGTCGATCCCGCGGAGCAACGCGTGTTCGAGACGCTTTTCGACCGGTTCATCGCGCCACGACAGATCCTCTTCGATCTTCTTGCCGCCTACATTCTTGTAACTTTCGGCGAGCTCCAGCAGCCGCTCGGTGGAGTCCTGACGACGGTTCAAAAGCACGTCCTCGACGTGTTCCAACAGGTCTTTGGGAATCTCATCGTAAACTTCGAGCATCCCGGCGTTGACGATGCCCATGTCCATTCCCGCGAGTCCCGCATGATAGAGAAACGCGGAATGCATCGCCTCGCGCACCTTGTTGTTGCCGCGGAAGGAGAACGAGATGTTGGACACGCCGCCGGACACCTTCGCGCCGGGGAGGTTCTCTTTGATCCAGCGGGTCGCGTTGATAAAATCCAGCGCGTAGTTGTTATGTTCCTCGATCCCGGTGGCGACGGTTAGAATGTTGGGATCGAAGATGATGTCGTCCTGATTGAAGCCAACCTCATCGACGAGGATCCGGTAGGCGCGCTCGCAGATGCGGATTTTTTCCTCGTAGGATGCCGCCTGGCCGTTTTCGTCGAACGCCATGACAACCACCGCCGCGCCGTAGCGCATGATGTGGCGGGCTTGCTTCTTGAAATTTTCCTCGCCCTCCTTGAGCGAAATCGAATTCACGATCCCCTTCCCTTGCAGGTATTTGAGACCTTCCTCGAGGATTTCCCACTTCGAGGAATCCACCATGATCGGGACTTTTGCGACGTCCGGCTCGCCTTGGAGCAATTGCAGGAAGCGGCTCATCATCGCCTTGCCGTCGATCAAACCGTCGTCGAAACAAATGTCGATGACGTTGGCGCCGTTGCCCACCTGCTGGCGGGCCACCTCGACGGCGGCTTCCAGGTCACCGGCCCTAACCAGCTTCGCAAACTGCGGCGAACCCGCGACATTGGCCCGCTCGCCGATCATCAGGAAGCGTTTGTCGGAGGTGTGGTTGTAGGCCTCGGTGCCGGAGAGACGGAGGGCGTGGGGAATGGTCTTCATGAATCGAAAAGTCGGGCGCAATGGTGAAAATGGAACGGATCATTGAGCCCGCCCGTGGCTGCCCGGAGATTTGAGCATGGCTGAACAGGGATTGTCGAGGGCTTCGCGCCATTGTCCCCGTTGATGGGAGATCCCGAAAATCTTGCTGGCATCCCCGGCGGTTTCCCTGCTCAGTCTCCGGCAGAGCCTATGTTTGTTATTTCGATCGCCGCCCTGAAACGAAATACCGCCATTTTGCGCGAAGTGAAGGAGGCGGCCGGCTGCCATCTGGTGCTCGCGCTCAAGGGATTTTCCTGTTGGAAGGCTTTTCCTTACATGCGCGATGATCTGGACGGCTGCTGCGCTTCAGGCTTGTGGGAAGCCCGGCTGGCGCGAGATTATTTCCAGAAGCACGTCATCACTTACTCCCCAGCCTACGACGAGACGGACATCGCCGAACTCTGCGAATTCACGGATCACCTCGATTTCAATTCGCTCTCACAATGGTTCCGCTTTCGCGAAAAGGTGATGGCGCACCCCCGTTTCAAGAGCGGCGCGCTGCTCTGCGGCCTGCGCGTGAACCCGGATTGCTCGACCGGAGAAACTCCGATCTACGACCCGTGCGTCCCGGGATCGCGCCTCGGCATCACCGCCGACCAACTCGCCGGCGCCGACCTAACCGGGCTCTCCGGCCTGCATTTCCACACGCTTTGCGAACAAAACTCGGACGATCTCGAAACAACCCTCGCCGCAGTGGATGAGAAATTCGGGCACCTGTTGCGTTCGCCGCAGTTCACCTATCTGAACATGGGCGGCGGTCACTGGATCACCAAGCCCTTCTACGACCGCAAGCGGCTGATCCGACTGGTTAGAGAGACCCGCGAAAAATACAGCGTGGATGTCTGGCTGGAGCCCGGCGAGGCAGCTGCCATCCACACCGGCGTGCTGCGCGCCAGCGTTATGGACGTCTTCGAATCCGCCGGTCACCGGCTTGCCATCCTGAGCATTTCCGCCACGGCGCACATGCCGGACGTGATGGAGATGCCTTACCGCCCGGAGGTTTTTCTGGTTGATGCCGCTCCGGCCGACAGGAAGCCGGCTGTCGTGTTTGAAGATGAAAACTATCACCTCGCCGGCGACTCGGGCGAGTGGCTCTATCGACTTGGCGGTCCGACCTGCCTGGCGGGCGATGTCGTGGGCGACTTTTCATTTCACCGCGAACTCAAAGTCGGTGACACACTGGTGTTCGACGACATGGCGCACTACACGATGGTTAAGACCACCATCTTCAACGGCGTCAAGCACCCCGCCATCGCGCTCCAGCACGAGGATGGGAAACTGGAAATCCTGCGGGAATTCGGTTACGAGGATTTCCGGGATCGGTTAGCGTGAGGGAGTTGCCAAGGCTCTGCTCAAATCGTTGGGATGGCGGTAGCCCAGGTGGTAGGCGGCCGCTTTGACCTGCCACCCCTCCTCCCGGATGAGCCGACGGGCCTCCTCCGCTTTGACCTGCCGGAAATAGGCACCGGGTGAGACGCCGGTCTGCGCGCGGAAAAACCGATGCAGGGTGCTTGGAGACATCCGCAGGTAATCACACAACGCCGGGACCGGGGCGTGGATCGCCAGGTTTCCCGCCATCCAAGCGCGCGCCAGCTTCCATCGCATGTCATCGGCAGCGGGCGCGGATTGGTTGCCACGGAGAATTTCCACCTCTAGCAGCTCGCGCAACGCGGCCAGGGTGCGGGGCAGTTGGCTGTCAGCCACTGCGACCTCGTCGCGGCAGCGCGTGTGCAATTCCGTCAGGGCATCCGCTGATTTCGGACGCAAGGACAAGGCGCGAAAACCGCCGGGCTCGGGGCGCAGTTCGGTTAGGGCGGGTTGGCCCTGCCAGATCCACACGAGAATTTCAACCGTCGCGCGCTTGGCTTGGCTGATGCCAAATGCACAGCCGGGATCGAACAGCAACGCGACCGGCCCGCGGGCGAGCTGTGTCGATTGATCGGTGGTCACGACGATTTCACCTCTGAGCAGAATGTAGTAGTTCGTGCCCAGATCGTAATGAATCGCGAGCGGGTCTTTCGCGAAATCCCGTTGGCCCCAGCCGAGGTAGAGCAAGGGCAGATCGTCCCCGCCGCCCCAGCTCGGTCGGCCCGGCGGTGGGATCACAGTACCTTTGGGGATCGCTTGAGTCACGGTAGCAGTTTAGGTCACGGAGTCAGGATGAGCTAGTTTTTTTCCATGTCCAACGGGAACTCCCCGACCTAGCTTCCTGTCGTTGAAACCCACTCACCGCGTCCGTCTGTCCGCATGAAATCCGCGATCACGCTCTCTCAAGTCCCCGAGGCCGTCGGCGGTCCGTTCGTCCTGCGAACGCCGCTGCCGGAGGCTTTCGCAACCGCGGCGGCCATCGGATTCGATGCGGTGGAGCTGTTTCTGCCGGGTCCGGATTTCATTTCCGTGGCGGAGGTGAAATCGCTGGCAGCCGCACACGATCTCGCCATTGCCGCCGTCGGCACCGGTGCCGGGATGCTGCGGCACGGGCTGTCCATCACCGATGCGGACGAGGAAAAGCGCGAGGCTGCGATGGATTTTGTGCTCTCGATGATCGACTTCGGTGGCCAGTTAGGCGCGCCGGCGATCCTCGGCTCGATGCAGGGAAAAGCCGTGCACGGCACCGCATTCGAGCTACTGGCCACGGGTCTGCGGCGCTGCAGCGAACGTGCGGCGCCTTACGGAGTTCCCTTCATTTACGAACCGCTGAACCGCTACGAGACCAACCTGTTCAACCACCTCGGCCATGCCGCGCGGTTTCTGGAACTTCACCAGCTAACAAACGTCGTGCTCCTCGCCGACCTTTTCCATATGAACATCGAGGAGCGCGATTTGCCGACTGCCATCCGCGAGGCAGGTAGCCACATCGGTCACGTGCATTTCGCCGACTCCAACCGGCAGGCGATGGGATCTGGCCACACCGACGCCTTCGGGGTAGTTGCCGCGCTGCAGGAAATCCGCTATTCAGGTTATCTCTCCGCCGAAATCCTCCCCCTACCCGACCCCGAAACCGCCGCCCGCCAGACGCTTTCATCCATCCGTTCATTGACCTAACATGAAAACCCGCCCGCTCGGCAAAACCGGCATCGACCTCCCGATCCTCTCGTTCGGCGCATCGTCGCTTGGCGCGGAATTCCGCTCGATCACGCTCGACGAGGCGATGCTCTCGACGAAAACCGCCATCGATCTGGGCATGAATTTCATCGACACCTCGCCCTACTACGGCCGCGGGATGTCGGAGATCATGCTTGGACTCGGACTGAAAGGAATTCCCCGCGAGAAGTATCTGCTAGGCACCAAGCTCGGCCGTTACTCGAACACGCATTTCGATTTCTCCGCCAAGCGCGTCGAGGAATCCGTCCACGTGTCTCTGCATCGACTCGGCACAGAATACCTCGATGTCATCCTGCTGCACGATGTCGAGTTCGTACCTCTCCAGCAGATCTGGGAGGAGACCATTCCCGCGGTGCTCAAGCTGAAGCAGGAAGGAAAAATCCGCGCCGTCGGGTTCTCCTGCTATCCGATGAAGACCTTCCACACGGTGCTCGACCATGTGGAAGACCTCATCGACTGCGTGCTTTCCTACAACCGCTACACGCTGCAGAACACCACTTTCGTCGATGATCTCCTGCCGCGTCTCGCCGCGAAAAACATCGGTGCGATGAACGCCGGTCCTTTCTCCGCACGCCTTCTAACCAACGCTCCCCTTCCCGACTGGCTCAAGGAACCTGAGGATGTCAAAGCCGCCGCCCGCGCCGCCGCGAAACTTTGTGCGGACCGCGGCGTGGACATCGCCCAGCTCGCGCTCCAGTTTTCCTGCGAACATCCCGGCCTCGCCACCACCGTCGCGGGCTCCGCGAACCCGGCTAACATCCGGAAGTGGGCCGAGTGGCTGGAGGAACCCATCGACCGCGATCTGCTCGCCGAGGTGCTGGCGATTTTCGCACCTGTTAAAAATGCCGGCCATCTCGAAGGCCTTCCCGAAAACAACTGATGCAAGCCGTCCAATTCACCGCGCCCAAGGAGATCGCGATCATCGACCTGCCGGAACCGACAGCGCCCGGTCCAGGCGAAGCGCTCGTCCGCACCCACCGCATGGGCATCTGCGGGACCGACCTTTCCTGTTATCTCGGGAAATTTCCTTTCTTCGCCTACCCGCGCACGCCCGGCCACGAGCTGGGTCTCGAAGTCGTCGCGGTGGCTGATGATGTATCTAACGTGAAGCCCGGCGACAAGTGCTCGCTGGAACCCTACGTCAACGATCCCGCTTCCCCGACTTCGAAAAAAGGCGCGCAAAACTGCTGCCCCGGCGTGCAGGTCATCGGCGTCCATAACAACGGCGGCTTGCGCAATGGCGTCTTCGCCGTGCCCGCCCGCAAGCTGCATCCCGGCAACGATCTTTCCTACGACCAACTCGCGCTCGTCGAGACGCTCGCCATCGGCTACCACGCCGTGCAGCGCGGCAATCCCAAGTCCGGCGAGACCGTGTTAGTAATCGGTGCCGGTCCCATCGGCCTCGCCTGTTTGGAGTTTCTCAAGCTGATGGATGTTAAAACCATCGTGATGGACATGGTCCAGAGTCGCCTCGATTTCTGTCAGGAGAACCTCGGCATCCAACACGCCATCAAGTTCCAGCCGGATGATTCGCATCTTGCTGAGTTGGAAAAGATCACGGATGGCCAGCTTGCCGATGTGATCATCGACGCCACCGGCAGCCCGAAGTCGATGTCCACCTGTTTCAACTACGCCGCGTTCACCGGCCGCGTCGTTTACGTCGGCATCACCACCTCGGACCTGACGTTTCCGCACGCCGCCGTTTTCCATCGCCGTGAAATCACATTGATGGCCTCGCGCAACGCAATGCCGGAGGATTTCGAAAACATCATCCAGTTGATCCGCGATGGAAAAATCAACACCGACCTCTGGATCACCCACCGCATCCGTTTCGAAGACGTCCCGGCGGAGTTTGAAAAATTCACAGATCCCGCCCTCGGCGCGATCAAAGCCATCATTGAGGTCCGCTGACCAAGAACATCATCTCTCTTCCTGAAAACTGAACACTGAAAACTCGAAAACTCTATCCATGAAAACCTGCCCTAAATACACATTCGGCGTCGGCGATCGATTCGCCAACGGAGCCCATGCCCAACTCACCGCTTTCATCGAAGCCAAGAAGTTAGGCATCGATATCACCCCGGTTTGGAACAAGTCGAACCGCGAGCACAACATCATCGGCTCCCAGCCGATCCAAACCCGTCAGGCCGCCGACAAGGCGGTCGCCGATCTCGGCTGGACCGGCGAGTATCTGTTGGACGCTGACCACATCAATCTCTCCACCGTGGACCGCTTCGTCGCGCCCTGCGATTTCTTCACGCTCGACGTCGCCGACGATATCGGTGAAGCCGCCGATCCGGCGGATGTCAGCGCGTTCATCGCGAAGCACCCCGAACTGATTGGCACTGTCGCCATCGAAGGCATTTCCGAGCCATTTGAAATCACCCAAGCCGACGTGGAGAAGACGGCGAACCAATTCCTCAAGGCCACCCAGAAGGCCGCCGCCATCTATCAGCACATCGTCGCGGCCAAGGGCGGTGTGGATAATTTCGTCACCGAAGTCTCGATGGATGAAACCGACAGCCCGCAGACACCGCCCGAAATGTTGATCATCCTTGCCGCCATCGCGGACCAGGGCATTCCGATCCAGACAATCGCGCCTAAGTTCACCGGTCGATTCAACAAGGGCGTCGATTATGTCGGCGACCCTGTTCAATTCGAGAAGGAGTTCAACGATGACCTGGCGGTAATCGCCCATGCCATCAAAACCTATGGTTTGCCTCCAGCGCTGAAACTCTCGGTGCACTCCGGCTCCGACAAGTTCTCGATCTATCCCTACATCAAAAAAGCCATTCAACGCACCGGTGCCGGTCTCCACATCAAGACCGCCGGGACTAACTGGCTGGAAGAAATCGTCGGCCTCGCGGAAGCTGGTGGCGAAGGACTCGCGCTTGCCAAGAAGATCTACGCGAAGGCGCTGGAGAAAAAGGAAGCGCTCTGCGAGCCCTACGCCACGGTTATCGACATCAAGGACTCCAACCTTCCCACCGCCGAGGAAGTCAACGGCTGGACGAGCACGCAGTTCACCGACGCGCTGCGCCACATCCCGACGAACCCCGGCTACAACGCGGACCTTCGTCAGCTTCTTCACGTCGGATTCAAGATCGCCGCGCAACTCGGCGATACCTACATCCAGGCGCTCAAGGCCAACTCAGAAGTTGTTGCGAAGAACGTCACCGGCAACCTGTTGGACCGTCACATGAAGCCGCTGTTCCTGTGAGGAGGGTGGGCATCTCGTCCACCAGGCCAATGAGGAGCGAAAGAGTGGAGCCCATCAGCCCGTTTCTTGCTCTCCTCATTGGCTGGCGACAGGAATGTCGCCACTCCTTACTTGCACCATGATCGATTCCCACCATCACCTCTGGAACTACTCCGCGACGGAATACGATTGGATTCCGCCCGGATCCCCGTTGGCCCAGGACCAACTCCTGGGCCAGTTGGATGCCGCCACCTCTGCCGCCGGGGTGGATGGCACGGTGGTGGTGCAGGCGCGGCAAGTTCTGGCAGAGTCCGACTGGCTGCTCTCTCTAGCAGACCAATCGGAAATCATCGCGGGAGTCGTCGGTTGGGTGCCGTTGATCGATCCGGACGTCGGAAATGATCTCGGCCGCCTCGCCGCGCATCCGAAGTTCAAGGCAGTTCGGCACGTCCTCCAAGGCGAGCCGGACGCCTATTTCCTGCGTGAAGACTTCCATCGCGGGCTCTCACTGCTCCCCGACCTCGATCTCCGTTACGATCTGTTACTTTTCCAACGCCAGCTTCCGTTAGCGATTCAGCTCGTCGATCGCCAGCCGGACCTCGGCATCATCATCGACCACATCGCCAAGCCGGAAATCCGCAAGGGCCAGATTGATCCCGCTTGGAAATCCGGCATGACGGAACTTGCGAAACGCGACAACATCCTCGGCGTGAAAATTTCCGGCATGGTCACCGAAGTGCTCGATGGGGAAATCGACGAGCCCACGCTCCGCGCCTATTTCGAGGAAACCCTCGCGCTGTTTGGTCCCGACCGCCTGATGTTCGGCACCGACTGGCCCGTTTGTTTGCTGCGGATCGATTCCTATCAGACGTGGGCTGACATGGTTCGTGAATTCGTCTCACGCCTCACTCCCGACGAAGCGGAAGCCATCCTGCACGACAACGCGGTCCGCTGTTACGGGCTGTGAGCCGCCCGCTGCAACGCTCCGGCGGATGCAGCAATCGTTCGGATCCGCAGGAATTGCCCTTTACCCCCTTGTCGGCGGCAAGCGAGGAAATCCGGCCTTTCTAGCAAAGATCCTTGTTTTTTCATCCGGGTGCTTTCTCCTCCCCACAATGAAGTTTCACTGTCGAATCCTCCTGGCGCTGGCATCTCTATCAGGTTTGTCCATTGGAGAGGACCTCACGAAGGACGACATGTGGAAACAACTCAACCAATCGCACGCCAGCGCTGAAAGCCAGAAGCTCGGCGAAGGTTCCCGCGAGGAGATGGCGGAAAGAATCCGGCGCTTGATGGAGCAAAGGGAAAAGGAAGGATTGATTCCTCCGCCCGGGTTCTCCCCGCAACGTCCGCCCGAGGCCAGGAACGAGACGTGGCCTGAAGCCAATCTCAAGTATGAGTTCGACGAGGGCTGGAGCAAGGGGGACGACTCGGCGTGGAAAGGCCTCCTCAAGACTTATTTCACCAACCGCGACCGACGATTGGTTGCAGTTGCGTTTGTGCCGCTCTCCCGCGG
Source organism: Verrucomicrobiota bacterium (assembly GCA_040385685.1). Classification (GTDB taxonomy): domain Bacteria; phylum Verrucomicrobiota; class Verrucomicrobiia; order Verrucomicrobiales; family Akkermansiaceae; genus Luteolibacter. The sequence continues at coordinate 16,677 of JAZKGW010000026.1, forward strand.
CGACACCACACCCGAGGTCGACCTTATCAAGATTGCCAAATCCTCGGCAACCCTGGCTGACCTGAAGATCGTAGAGGCCACGGGACGCGCGAAGGAGCTTGGGATAACCGTGAGCGAGGCCACCTGCACCTCCCCGGAACTCAAGTCGCAGCGGGCGGTCATCGGCAGACTGGTCCGCAACGGCGCGGTTTATGCCTTCACGGTGATGGCGGGCGACATCGAGTCCGCCCGCTCCGAGTTCACACGCTTTCTCGGCAAACTGTCGTGGATCGATGAAAACAAAGATCTGAGCCGACCACCTATCGACGCCCTGACCGTGGAAGGGGCGGGATTTTCAATTCCCTGTGAAGGCACCCTGCTGGCCGCGACTCCTTCGGAAATCCCCTACGGTTCCGCCGCGGCCCGCAACTCGCGCCGGCTTGAGATCGCTGCATTCGACGTGCGCGGCATGGAAATGCAGATCCGCGAAATGGCGACCTCGGTGTTGGAATCGATGGCGATCGGAGAAGGTGGCAACTACGAGATCGAGGAAACCCGTTGGGGCGGAGTGCCGGCCCTTCACGTCACTCCAAAGCGAAAATCCGCCGTGTTCGGAAGAACCATGGACTGGCGCATGAACTGCACCGTTAGAGACGGGTTTTTCTGCATCGCCCTGGGCTATTGGGAGGATGGGGGAAATGATCTCGCGGCCCAACACGAAGAGGTGGTGGCCCGCGTCGTATTCTCCCCTCCCGCAGGCACAATCCGCAAGCTCACGAATGAAGGTGAAATCGCCTACGCCTCGATCATCTACAATCAGATAGGGCTGAAGGCGTTCGGCAAGGGGCAGTTCAACATTTCCAGCAAGGCCTTCGAGAAATCGGTGGAACTGAGCGCCAAGGATGTCACGGCGGTATTGAACCTCGTCAACTCGATGTCCCAGCAAGGGCGCAACCAGCGCGCGCTTGAAGTTGCCGAGCAGCATGCGAAGTCATTTCCGGACCATCAGGACCTGAAACTGTGGCGGGCAGGCCTGCTGGCGCGGACCGGCAAGCCGGCGGAATCGGTGGTGGTTTACGAAGAGTTGTTCAAAGGCGGTCTCCGCGACCAGGCGCAGCTCGCCATCTGGATCCGGGCGCTTCAGGAAACAGGCAAAGCGGAAAGGGCGGCAGAAATCGCAAAAACGGTCTATGACGAGGGAGGACAGATTTCCTGGAGGCAGGTCCTGGCCAACTGCCTGTGGACCGCAGGCAAACTCGAAGAAGCGCGCGCGCACTTCACGGAACTGGCAGAAGAACTTGGCGGGGAGATCGGGTTTGCTTCCGATCACGCCTCATTGTTAGAGGAAATGGGTGACCATCATGCGGTGCTTCGCATTGCCGCAAAGTGGGAGAGCAACGCGGAGGCTCCGCCGGGCCTGCTTTTCAGCAAGGGCATGGCGCAGACGGGGTTGGGCTGGTTCAAGGACGCGGTGGTGACCTTCACGAAACTGGATGAAAAGGTCCCCGGCAATCAGACGGTCAAGGAAGCCCTGGGCCATGCCCAGGCGATGTTGGGGCGCGGCACGCAGGAGGGAGTCAGGGAAGACCTGCAACCGGTGGCGGTGCCATCGACCCTAACACAACACGCCGCTGAAGCCATGGCACAGACCCGCATGGCAGAGGATTTCCCGGGCGAGGGATTGGTGTTCCTGGAGGATGTGCGGGTCTGGGAATGGAACCAGGGAAGCGACGCCAAAATGACTCATCGCCAGCGGATCCAGGTGCTGGATGCCTCCGGGGTGACGGCCTATTCCACTTTGTATGTTCCCTTCAAACCCAACTCGGAACGGGTGAACATCAATCACATGAGGGTGACGGACCGGGAAGGCAAGGAACTCGCCGCCTACCGCAAGGAAGAGATGTATGTGCGTGACAGCAGCGGAGATCTGGCGGACGGCGGGAAAATCATCTGTATTCCCGTGCCCGCGCTGGCGGAGGGTGCACTGATCGAGTTCGTTTATACCAAGAGTTTGTTAGGCACGACCGAACGCTTTCCGATGACGTTGGCCGGCATCCCGGAACAAAACGCGTTGGTGTATGGAGCGGTGGCGTTCACCGGGGAACTTGGTAAAATCCGCTTCGCACACAGCGGGCGGATGGAAACGCTCAGCGGTGATTCATGGCGCGCCTACGAGGGCAAAAAACTCCAGCGTCGCAAGGGCCAAAACCACATCCCGTCCTACGAACGCTGGGGCATGATCTGTTGGGCGGCCGACAACCGGCTGACCTGGGAGGATGAAGTGAAGGATTACCTGGGAGAGATCCAGGGTTGCCTGGCGGATGACGATTTCGCCGCCAAGGTGGTGGTGGATCTGGGATTGGCAGGCAAGCCCCCTCAGGAGATCACCCGCATCGTCGTTAGATGGTTGAACGAGAAATTCCAATATCAGGGGCTTGAGTTCGGAAGGCGGGCAAGGATCCCCGCCAAAGGAGAAACGACGCTTTCCCGTGGTTTCGGCGACTGCAAGGATCTCTCGGTGATGGTTCGCGCCGTGTTGCGGAAAGCCGGAGTCGCCGCAGAACTCGCCTTGGTTAACAGCTCGGGGGTGTTGCGCGAGGACGTGCCGGGCCTGGACCAGTTCGACCACATGGTGCTCCATCTCCCCGACCTTGGAGGAACGATTCTCGATGCCACGATGCGATACTTCAATACCCCGGAAGCACTCGGGTCCACCGCCATCGGCAATCGGGCGCTTTTGATCGAAGGCAGCTCGCCCAGGTTCGTGGAGATGAAGGAGGCCGCCGGCGTCGAGCGGCTGCTGCAGGTGGATCGGCAAATGCGGATTGCCCCCGACACCGGAGACGCAACGGTGATTGAAACTGTTCTGATGTCGCCGGCCCAAGCTGCGATCCTGAGATACGCCTTGTCCGCGACGGCTGGAGCGGACCACTTGAAGACGATCGAATCGATGATGCGCCGCAAGGAATCCCGCCTCGAATTGAAGAAATTCCAAGTCCATGATTTGAACGACCCATTCGTGACCCTCCGGATAGAGTTGGAATACACCGTGGCTGGAGCGTTTCAAAAGGAGGGAACGGTTCTATCAGGCAACGTTTCCCCAGTGTTTGAAAGATGGTTCTTCGAATTCGAGCAGGAGCGGGACCGCAACCTGGGGCTGATGATCCGCACCGCCGAGCGCTGCACGATCCGGAGCCGGATCGTGCCGCCCGATGGCTACCAATGGGTCGCCCCCGCCCGCATCGATCAACAGATCGCCGAACCCGGCAGTTTCGAGGGCACACTCTCGTGGAAATCCGAAACCGATGGAGTCGTGATGGACGCCGCGATGAAACTCATCCCGTCCGAAGGCGACGTCGCCCTCTATCAGCGCATTCAGAAGGCCAGCGACGGGATGTTCCGGCAGCTTGCAGAGAGAATCAAATTCCAAGCCCGTTGAAAGCAGCCAGTGAACGCACTGGCCGATATTCCGGGATCGGGCGCAGGAAATCTGCTAGCTGTTGGCATCCCTGTTCGCCCTAGCAAAAACCTCCTTGGCAAAACGTCCCGAAAAGATACGCTCGCCGAAGATGATTCAAAAGCTACGAGCCACTTGTAGCACTGGCCACAGGCCGGTTTTCCGCCGTTCTTCGCCTTTGAACACCGACGAGGCGACACGCATTGCCTCCACCCGCCGAGGACCGCTCTTTTTACCACACCTTGGCCGGTCCTATCAGACCCATCACCGGCCATCCTTCTATCAAAATTCCCTGGCAGTGATGTCCGCTGCCTGCGGACTCCTGATTTCGGGCTGCAGCCCGCTGGGTCCGGATTTCACCCGGCCGAAAGTGTCCTGGCTCGACGCGTGGGCCGCGCGTCCGCTGGAACAACCCGCCCCGCAACTGACCGGGCCGCCAACGGTTTCCGCCGACCAGTGGTGGCGCAACTTCAATGACCCGGTGATGGAGGAACTCGTCGTCGAGGCACAGCGCCTCAACCCGGGCGTGCGCACGGCGGCTGCGCGCATCCTGGAATCCCGCGCGCTGGTCGGCATCGCGCGCAGCGGGCTCTATCCGCAACTCCAGCAGTTCAGCGCGAATCTGCTAGGGGCCGGCAAACTGCGGGAGGATGCCCCGGATATCGACGCCTTCACGAGCTATGGCACCGGTCTCACCATCGGCTGGGAGATGGATTTCTGGGGCAAGTTCAGGCGCGGCGTCGAGGCAGCGGACTACAACTATCTCGCAAGCATCGCGCGCTACGACGACATGCAGGTGCTGGTCGCTTCGCAGGCGGCGAGTCTCTACAGTTCCATCCGCACCATCGAACTCAGGCTGCTCATCGCGAAGGAAAATGCCGAACTCCAAAAGCGGAGCCTCGAAATCACAGTGGAACTCTTCGAAAGCGGCAACGACACCGAGCTCGACGTGCAACAGGCGAAGGCCCTCTACCTCAGCACGCTGTCGACCATTCCGGAACTGGAAGCCGCGCAGCGCCAGGCACACAACGCGCTGGGCGTGCTTCTCGCGCGGGCTCCCGGGCCGCTGCCGGAACTGGCCTCCGGCTCGCAAAAAATCCCAAGGGTCCCCCTCGGGGTGATCGTGGACATGCCGGCCAGCCTGATCCGGCGCCGTCCGGATGTTAGAGCGGCCGAGATGCAGCTCGCGGCGCAGTCGGCACTGATCGGCGTGAGCGAGGCGCAACTCTATCCGTCCATCGCGCTCGGGGGATCAGTCGGCCTGTCGCCCGCTTCGCCCGTGAGGAAAGGCTGGTCACCCGCCAACCTGGACTGGGGCCTGGGACCCAGCCTGGTGTGGAACGTCTTCGACCATGGCCGGCTGAAAAACCAGGTGTTGGTCGATGATGCCCGTTTCCAGCAACTCTACGAACAATATCAGGAAACCGTCCTCCGCGCGGCCCGGGAGGTGGACGACTCCGCGGTCTCGTTTGCCCGAAGTACGGTGCAGATCACCTTGCTCGATCAATCGGTGGATGCGGCGAAGCGCTCGCTGGAAATCGCCACCATCCAATACCGCGAAGGTCTCGTCGATTTCCAGCGCGTGCTCGATTCGCAGAAAACTCTCTTCAACCAACAGGAGCGACTTGTGACCAGCCGCGGGGAGGTGACTCAAAGCCTGATCGCGCTCTACAAGGCGATGGGCGGCGGCTGGCAGGCCGGGCGCGGCCGCACGCTGCTAGACGAAGCGACCCGCACCACGATGGGCGAACGCAGTGACTGGGACAAACTGTTGGAAATGCCGCTCCCGCCAGCATCAACGAAGCCACAACTACGATGAGCGAACAAGCAACAACCGCAGGCGAGGAGCCAGTGCCGGCAAGCCCGCCCCCTTCCGCACCGACACCCGCACCGACACCCGCACCCCCGGCGGCGCCGTCTGGCAAGGGCACACGGATTGGTGCCATCATCCTTCTGTTATTGATCGTGGGCAGCCTGGTGCTTTATTTCATCGCGGACCGCGTGACTCCCAGCACAACGCAAGCGCGGATCCAAGCTTTCATAGTGCCAGTCGCCGCTGAGATCGCCGGCAAGGTCGGTGAGGTAAAGGTTCACAACAATGACGAGGTGGAAGCGGGTGCGGTCTTGTTTGTCATCGACCGCGGTCCCTACGAGATCGCCCATCAGAAGAGCAAATCGGACTACGAAACGGTCCGCCGCACGGTCAATGCGTCGGTGGAGGCGGTCCAGTCGGCCGAGGCGGCACTGCAGGCGGCGGAGGCTAACAGCAAGCTGGCCGATGTCGATGCCACGAGGCAGGAGCGTCTTTATGCCGAAGACCAGGGGGCGATTTCCGTGCGCCGTCTGGAGATGGCACAGGCGACGCGCGTCGAGGCCGTCAGCCAGGTGAAAAAGGCCGAGGCCGACCTGCGCAAGGCGAAGGAATCCGCAGGCGATGCCGGCGACCTCAACGCGCAACTGTTGAGCTCCAAGGCGGCCATCGCGAATGCCGAGCTCGATATCGCCAACACCACGGTGCTCGCTCCCGTGCGCGGAAAAGTCACGGACCTGCAGGTTGAAGTCGGACATTTCGCCCAGCCGGGCGCGCCGCTTGTCACACTGATCGCCGGCAACAATTTCTGGATCAGTGCCGACATGACCGAGAACAACCTCGGCCACATCGACATCGGCGACGAGGCTGAGATCGCCTTGGACATCCTGCCCGGGCGTATTCTGAAAGGCCGCGTGCGCAGCATCGGCAACGGCGTGAGTTCCGGTCAGGAGGCGAAACCGGGAACGCTGCCGCCGATCGATAACAACCGGGACTGGCTGCGTCAGGCGCAGCGCTTCCCGGTGGCAATCGAGTTTGACCCCGCCGAGCACGAGGCCTTGCGCCATGCGCGCATCGGGGGGCAGGCCGAAGTATTGGTTTACACGGGCGACAATCCGCTGATGAATCAGCTTTCCTCAGCCTGGCTCTGGTTCAAAAGCCAGCTCTCCTACCTTTACTAACCGATATGGGCGGAAGCGCAGACAAGGCGGTTCTCAGGCTCGCGCTCGGCCTCGGCCTGGCGGCGCTCGTCGCCTACGGCTGCGACCTCTCGATGCCCTTCCTGGTCTGCCTGATGTCGATTCCCGTGCTGTGCAAGCCGGGTCCGCCGAAACCGCTGATCAAAGGGGTGATTGGCGCGATGGTCTTCGCCGCACTGGTGGCTGCGGGGGTGCTGATGGTTCCGCTGCTGGAGCACTATGCGCTGAGCGGCATCCTCCTAACGGCCGCGGTGCTCCACGGGCTGTTCTACACCGGCCTGCTCCGCGCCAATCCCCTGACGATGGTGTTGGTGATCACCTTCACGGTGATCCCCGTGGTCGGTGTCATGGATCAGGGGATGGTTGGCAAGATCAGCCTGTCGCTCGCTGTGGGGATCGCCACGGGCACGCTGACCAATGCCGTTTCGCACGCGTTTTTCCCGGACCCGCGGGTGGCGAACGCCGCCCGGCCCGCGGCACCGGTGCCGGATCGCGACACCGCCAGCTGGATCGCTCTACGCGCCACGCTGGTGGTGATGCCGGTGTTCGTCCTGGCCCTAACCAATCCTTCTTTCTACATGGCCGCCATTATGAAAACCGTGGGGCTCGGCCAGCAGGCGGGCGAAACCGACGCGCGCTCGGGAGGACGCGAGCTGGTCGGATCCACCCTGATGGGCGCCTGGATCGCCGCGCTGGTTTGGTTTGGACTCTCGTTGTGGCCCTGCCTGTGGATGCTGGTGCTGTGGTTGACGGCGGCGGCGCTTTGGGCCGGGTCGGGAATGTTCCGCACGCGGCGCACCGCATTCCGTCCCTCGTTCTGGAGTAATGCCTTGGCTACATCGTTTCTTCTGCTAGGCCCAGCCATCGAAGACAGCGCGGGCGGCAAGGGCGTCTTCGAGGCATCCCTGGTCCGCGTCACCCTGTTTGTGGTCGTGGCGCTCTACGCGTGGGCGACCATCTGGATTCTCGAACGCTGGCGCGCCGTGCGTGCCAGCCCGCTACTGCACGAACAACACTGAAAGGAACCACACCCATGACCTTGATCAACATGCTGGTCGGACTGCCGATGATGATGCTGTGCCTGCTGGTCCAGACCGCGACAGCGTTCTGGAGCGTGCGTCACTATGTGAGCCGGACCGATCACCTGGACGCGCGCGGTGGCTTTTTCGCCTCAACCCGTCCCCTGCTGAGCGCCATGATCATCATGATGGTGGGCAACTTCGCGCAGATCCTGCTGTGGGGAGTGTTGTTCGTTCTATTGAACGAGTTCGACGATTACCATGTGGCGATCTATCACTCCGCGGTGAACTTCGCCTCGCTCGGCTACGGCGACATCGTCATGAGCAAGGGATGGAAAATGTTAGGCGCGCTGGAAGCAGTCGTCGGCGTCCTGATGCTGGGCATGACCTCGGCCGCCCTGATGGCGATCCTTTCCCAGTTGATCAAGGTGCAGCGGCGGGCGCTGGGACACGAGGAGTAGGCGACCCGTTTGGTCGCCTTCAGATCGCGGCCGGCGGAACCTCCACCTCTGCGACGCTTTCCTTGCTGTTGCCGGTCGCCACCCAACCCATGAAAATCTGATAGCCCAGCGCCAGCAGCGTGGCGCCGACGAACATTCCGAGGATGCCCGCGGTTGCCATGCCGCCGAGGGCACCTAGCAGGATGATCGGCATCGGCGCATCCACACCGCGGCCGAGCATCAGCGGTTTGAGAACGTTGTCGGCCATGCCCGCGACGAAGAGCAGCAAGCTGTATCCGACGGCCGCACCGGTCCCATAGTCGCCGCTGGACCAAATGTAGCCGATGGCGGGCAGAGTGACGATCAATGCCGGCACTTGGGCGATGCCGAGCACCAATACGATGGCGGCCAGCGCACCGGCCCAAGGCACTCCGCAAATCAGCAGGCAGAGGCCGACGATGATGGCCTGAATAAAGGCCACGCCAATAACCCCTTGGGCGACGGCACGGATGGTGGCCGTGGACAACTTGGCAAATTCAGCCCCGTGTTCCGGCCCGATGATGCGATTGAAAATCGCCAAACTGCCGGATTCGCCACTCTTCCCGAAGGCCATGATGATCCCGGAGATGATGAACGAGGCGAGGAACATCAACAACCCGCCGCCGATGGAGGCGACAATTCCGAGCGCCGTCTTTGCAAGGTCGCCGATCTTGGGTTGCATGCTCTTCACGTATGCGGGTAAATCGGCGTGGGCTTGGGTCCACGCGTCGTGCACCTTCGGTCCGATCGCAGGCCACTTGGCGACGCTTTCGCGCGGCGGCGGGATTTCCAGAGTGTTCGCCTGCACGTCGTCGATGAGCACGATGTGCGCGAGCGTGCTTGTTGGGATGACTACATGGTGGCCT
>JAZKGW010000026.1:25495-99370 GCA_040385685.1 Verrucomicrobiota bacterium
CGATGAGCCCCTTCACCGAGTCGCCTAGCGAGTTCATCAGCACGGCGCACGGCGTGACGATCAGGATGAATCCAATGATCACCAGCGCCGTTGCTGCAAGTCCCTGCTTGCCGCCCATCTTGCGGGCCATCAACTGGTGCAACGGATAGAGCGTCACGGCCAGGATCAGCGCCCAGACCATCAGGATCAGGAACGGCGAAAACACCTTGTAGCAGATCATCACCAGCGCCAGCAGTAGCCCGGCGCGGATCAAAGCTTCGAGAAAACTGGACGTAATGCGTGACTCGACTGCGGTTTCAGTTTGGGGGTGCGTGACCATGCTATTGACTGCTAGGAATTTGCTTTTGGGGGATTGCCAGCATCTGGCTGAAGTAAGGAAAGTAACTATTTGGCCCGCATTGCCAAGATCATTCTTGGTAGAGGCGTTATTAGGTTAGAAGTCTTCAGGCCCGGAGTCCCTGCGGAATAGGGACCAGGTCAGGCGCACCAGGGATGCAGGTGCAGTCTGCGGACTCGCTCCCGGCCTCAAGCCTAACATCATCGCCGCAGGAGAGGAAATGGACGAAGCCACGCTCCGCTTCTCTTTCGGGAAAACGCGCGCGATGTTCGGCGCCCACTGACCGGCACGTCTGCTACGCATAACCTCCTAACAGTCATGGTGCGGCATGATTCGTGAATCGGATGTCCGGTTCGCCTGGCAGTTATCCCCACCCTACGCGATCGCGTAGGGTCCCGGGCACTTCTTGACGTTCCGCCATCCAAGGGGTTAAAGCCTGTCTTGCGTTTCGCGAGGAATGCAATCCCCCCCAGAAATGAAAAAGAACCACTCCCCCGGTGGCGCTCGTATTGGCTTGCGCGTGCTGTTTTACTCGTTTGTTTTTCTCGCCATGATCGGCATGCGGGAAACTCTCTCCGTAGGAAACGGGCCGGTTTCCAACAAGCTCGGCATGGCTTTCAATCGGGTCTTGATGACCTCATCCAAATTGGGGCTGGGATTGGCCCTGCTGAATCAGGACAGGCTCGGAGAGAACACGATGATCGGCAGATACAGCCTGGCACTCGGGATGGCATCCCACGAGGCGTTCGTCAGCGCCGCCAAGGTGGACATCTTCGCGCGCTGAGCTTCACGAGGCTGAAGCCCGTCAGCTTGCAGAGCCAGCGCGGCAGCGGCTTCCGGTCGATTTCCATGGCAACCACTCATTTTGTTTCACATCCGAAAAAATCCGCTCACATTTCCGGCACTGCCCATGATTGACCGCATCCTCTCCAAACGCATCGTTCCCGTCGTCGTCCTTGACCGTGTCGAATCCGCCGAGCCGCTGGCTGAGGCGCTGCTCGCGGGCGGACTGGACATTATGGAAATCACCTTCCGCACCGCCGCCGCGGAGGCCTCGATCGAACGCATCGCCGCCCGCTACCCGGAAATCCTGCTAGGTGCGGGAACCCTGTTGGACAAGGACCAGGTCAGGCGCGCCAAAAACGCCGGAGCCGTCTTCGGCCTGGCTCCCGGCTTCAACCCGGAAATTGTCGCCGCAGCGAACGACGCGGACTTGCAGTTCTCTCCCGGCGTGATGACCCCCAGCGAAGTGGAAGGCGCCCTGACACTCGGCTGCAAGCTGTTGAAGTTTTTCCCGGCGGAAGTCGCGGGTGGAGTCGCCATGCTCAAGGCTCTCTCCGGTCCCTACGGCCACACCGGCGTGAGATTCATCCCCACCGGTGGCGTCTCATTGGGAAATCTAGCAGCCTATCTGAAGCTCCCCGTGGTCGCCGCCATCGGCGGTTCGTGGATGGTGGACAAGCAGCTTGTCAACGACGGCAAGTGGGCGGAAATCACGCGCATCACCCGCGAGGCGATCGACGCCGCCGCCGCAGCCCGTTAGACAAAAACCATGATCGCAGGCATCGAACTGGGCGGCACCAAAACCGTCGTCGCCATCGGCTCTGCGGAGGGAAGGGTCATCGAGGAAAATCGTTTCCCGACGACTCTGCCAGACGAGACGCTGGGCATCGCCATCGACTGGCTGCGCGAGCGCGGCACGCCGGAGAGCGTCGGGATCGCGGCGTTCGGTCCCATCGGCATTGTGCCCGGCCGCGAAAACTACGGGAGGATCCTCGCCACGCCCAAGCCCGGCTGGGCGGGATTTTCCCTGATTGATTCGCTCTACAAGGCATTTCCGGATGCAGTCCTAACACTCGATACCGACGTCAACGCCGCCGCTCTGGCCGAAGCCAGAATCGGTGCCGCGGCCGGACTCAACGACGTCGCCTACATCACGATCGGCACCGGCATCGGCGGCGGCATTCTATCGGGTGGAAACCTGATCCATGGCGCGCTGCATCCGGAGTTCGGCCATCTCAAAGTACCTCGCAAGCCGGGTGACGATTTCCCCGGTGTGTGCCCGTTTCATGCGGATTGCCTCGAGGGCCTCGCCAGCGGTCCGTCCATCGCCGCCCGCTGGGGCACGCCGGCCCACGAACTCCCCCCTGATCATCTGGCGTGGGACACCCAGGCGTGGTATCTCGCCCATGGCATCCTCGCGCTGTTAGCCGTCGTCTCACCGTCGCGTGTCATCGTCGGCGGTGGTGTGTCGCAGGGGGAGGGCCTGCACCGGAAAATCAACACGAAGCTCATGGAGATCGCGGCCGGTTATTTCCCGCCCGTGTTGGAGCCGGACTATGTCGTCGCTCCCGCGCTCGGCCAGGAAGCAGGAATCTGCGGGGCGTTCCTTCTGGCAGCCTCCCCATAAGGAACGCACGGCGAAAGAATCACTGTGGAGTCGCCGTCTTTGTGACCGCGTATCCAGTGCCCCACTTCCCTGTCATCCTCTTTCTCGCCGCCGGCCTTGCCACCTCTGCCGCCGACGATTTCGCCCGCAACGCAACGCCACTCCTCGGCAAATATTGCTACGAATGCCACGGCGAAAAGAAGCAGAAGGGCGGCATCGAAGTCCAGCACCTCACCACCACCGAAGCCGCGCTCCAGCATCATCGTTTCCTCGAAAACCTCGCCAGGCAGATTGAGTCCGGTGACATGCCGCCAGAGGACGATGCGGAAAAGTTCCCCACTCCCGACGAGCGGAAGCAGCTCGTCCGCGAGATCCAATCGATCCAGCGGAAATTGGCCACCGGCGACTTCCCTCGCAACCCCGGCCGCACCACCATCCGCCGGCTCAACCGCAACGAATACAACTACACCGTCCGCGATCTGTTCGGCGTGACCTTCAAGCCGGGCCGCGAGTTTCCGGCCGACGGGGCCGGCGGCGAGGGCTTCGACAATGTCGGCGATGCCCTTTTCATCCCGCCAATTCTGATGGAGAAGTATTTCTCCGCCTCGCGGAAAATCATCGCATCCCTTTATGACAATCCGGCGACGCTGGAAAAAGTCCTCGTCGCCAGGCCCGACAAGGATCTCACCCGGCCCGCCGCCGCCAAGACCACCCTGCAGTACCACGCGTCCCTCGCATTCCGCCGCCGCGTCACCGACGACGACCTCGCCGCGATGCTGAAACTGTTCGATTCTAACATCGTAGCCGGAAAAACCTACGAGGAGGCCATCCGCCCCTGCCTGCAGGCGATCCTCGTCCATCCGGCGTTCCTGTTTCGGATAGAATCGGACCAGCCGGGCGAATCCAACTGGCGGGTTTCCGACTTCGAGATCGCCACCCGCCTGTCGTATTTCCTGTGGTCCTCGATGCCCGACCGCCGCCTGTTCAAACTGGCCGACGAGGGCAAACTTTCCGATCCCGCAGTGCTTGCCGGCGAAGTGGATCGCCTGCTGGCCGACCCGCGGTCTGAGGCTATTTCGCGTCATTTCGCCGGCCAATGGCTTGGCTTCGACGAACTGCGCGATGTTTCCGAACCCGACCCCAAGCGCTTCCCCACGTTCACGCCGGGTCTCCGCGATGCGATGTATCGCGAGTCCGTCGAGTTCTTCAACAATCTCGTTAGAGAGAACCGCCCGGTTACCGACCTCATCCAGTCGGACTATACTTTTGTCAATGCGGAGCTCGCCCGCCACTATTCGATTCCCGGCGTCACCGGCGACAAGCTTCAGAAAATCAAACTCGCGGACCCGAACCGAGGCGGCGTCATCGGCCAGGCGTCCATTCTAACCGCCACTTCGGTGCCGCTGCGCACCAGCCCGGTGAAGCGCGGCAAGTGGATCCTCGATACGCTGCTCGGCACCCCGCCCCCACCCCCGCCGCCCGATGCCGGGGTGCTGCCCGCCGACGACAAATCCGCCAAAGGCCTGTCCTTCCGCGAGCAACTCGAACTCCATCGCCAGAAACCGTCCTGCGCGGGTTGTCATGAAAAAATCGACCCGCTCGGCTTCGGCCTGGAGAACTTCGACGCCATCGGCCGCTGGCGTTCCACCGATGCGAATGGCAAGCCGGTGGATTCGCTCGCCACCCTGCCCGGCGACATCACTTTTTCCACTCCCGCCGAACTCAAGAAGCTTCTGCTAGCTTCCGACGAACTCTTCCTTCGCAACACCGCCCGGAAAATGCTGGGCTACTCGCTCGGCCGCCCGCTTGAATATTATGACGAACCCGTCATCAGCGACCTCGTCAAAACCCTCCGCTCAAATCACCTCCAGGTCCGCCCGCTGATACACGCCATCACCCGCTCCGCCCCGTTTCAAAACCGCTCCGCCAATCGTTAGACCGCCATGTCCCACATCTCCACCCGCCGCTGGCTTCTCGACCGCCGTCTCATGCTCAAGGGCATCGGCGCGACGCTCGCCCTCCCCGTGCTCGATGCGATGCGCCCGTTGATGGCCGCACCCGGAACAGCAGGCTTCCCGGTTAGAATGGCCATGCTCTACATGCCCAACGGTGTCAGGGAAAACCGTTGGACGCCCGAAGGAACCGGCAACCGCTTCAAGCTCTCGCCCATCCTCACGCCGTTGGAAAAGCACCGCGAGGACATCCTGATTCTAACCGGCCTGCAGAACAAGGCCTCGTTCAGCGGCGACGGCCACTATGTGAAAACCGGCGGCTGGCTCACCGGCACCACCATTTCCAAAACCACCGGCAGCGACATCAACGCCGGCGGGGTTTCCATGGACCAGCTCGCCGCCATGGCGATCGGCGGCAAGAACAAGATCCCATCGCTCGAACTCGGCACCGAACCCGTCGCCACCGGCATCGATACCAACGTCAATTACACCCGGCTCTACGCCTCCCACATTTCCTGGAAAACCCCCACTGTCCCGCTGCCCTGCGAGATCAATCCGCGCGTCGCCTTCGACCGCCTCTTCCGCACCCGCTCGGCAAATGGCGAAAAGCAAGCGGCTGACCAGCAATCCGTGCTCGACCTGGTTAGAGACGACGCCAAACGACTCCAAGGCAAACTCGGCAGCGACGACCGCCAGAAGTTAGACCAATATCTGGAGTCAATCCGCGAGGTCGAGCGCAGGATCGAACAGGAAGCCAACGTGCTTGGTGCCGGCCAGAACCTCTCGCCCGAAGTCGTCAAATCCATGGACGAACTCGACAAACGGATTTCCAAGGCCATCGGCAAGGCCTCGCGCGAGGAGGAGCTCAACTCACTGCCGCGCTTCGACCACGGCGAGCACTCGCGGATCATGTTGGACCTGATGGTCCTCGCCTTCTGGTCGGACACCACCCGCGTCTCGACGTTCATGTTCGGCAACGATGTGACCAACCGGAACTTCTCCTTCATCGACGGCGTGAAAGGCGGCCACCACTCCATTTCCCACCACCAGAACCTGGAGGACCAACTGGACCAATACGAAAAGATCAACACCTGGCACACCGAACAATATGCATACATGTTAGGCCGGATGAAGGAAATCAAGGAGGGCGACGGCACGTTGCTGGATCATTCGATGGTCGCGTTCGGCTCACCGATCCGCGACGGCAATTCCCACAACCCGCGCAATGTCCCGATCGTCGTCGCCGGCGGCGCGAATGGCCAGCTCCGCACAGGCCGCCATTTGGAATTCGACGAAGGCACCCCGCTGTGCTCGCTGTGGATCTCCATGTTAGACAAGGCGGGGGTGAAAACTCCGAAACTCGCCGACGCGGATGCGGGTCTGCGGGGAGTCTGAGAATAGGACTCCTAAAAAAGCAAAATCACCCGATCACCCGCTGGAAAAACCAAAAGGCCCCGGCGGTGGTGATGCAAAGCGCGGCGGACGCCACGACCCGGTCCGCCATGGCAGTCCTCCACTGGCGCAAGCCGGCAAGCACCGGCACGATGGCGAGAACGATGCAGGCTTGGCCGATCTCCACGCCGGCGTTGAAGGCGAACAGCGACCAGCCAAGCGCCTCCTGCGGCAAGACCATTTCCTGAAGCACGTTGGCAAAGCCGAAGCCGTGGATGAGTCCGAAACAGAAGGCAAACAACAGCCTGGGATCGTTCCCTTTTTTGCCAACGAATGCATGGATTCCCACGAATACGATGCTCAGCGCGATAACCGGTTCCACGATGGAAGCCGGAGGACTGATGATATTGAACGTCGCCAAACCAAGGGTGATGCTATGGGCGATCGTGAACGCCGTGACGATCTTCAACAACCGCCCCAGTCCGCCACCTAACAACATCAGTCCGACGACAAAGAGGATATGATCGGGACCAATGGAAATATGATGGATCCCCTCCCTGATATATTGTCCGACCACCCCGGGAATGCCCTGATAGTTGGTCGTGCGGAACTCCGACACCTGACTGTCGGCATTGAGTATGTCCTGCCTTAAAATTCGATCTCCGGCATACACGTTGACGAATGTGCGGTGCCTGGGGTCATAGGGAAACATCAGGGTTTCCAAGCGGAGTGTTTCCGGGGCGGCCGGCCAGTCATGGAAGTAGACTAGGCGGAGATCGCGCTTGTCCGGCAGCGGGGTGACTTCTCTGAGCACAAGTGCCAAGGGCTCGTCAGCCGCAACGATCTTCAGGCGAGATGCCACAATTGTGGTTAGAGCCTTCTGCTGGGCTGCGATGGTGGCCGGCTCCAACAGCATGGCTGGCTCGACCCCGGGCAAATCGTGCGCCAAATCCGTGACCGAGGCTGTGATCCCGACCTCCAGTCCGTCGGTGCTCAAGCGGACATCGATGAAGCTGGTGGGCTCATCATGCGCACGGGCGGGCAGGATCAAAGCGATCGCAAGGAAGGCTAGCCGGAGAATCAACGACGGAGTTTTCATCGGTTGTCGGCGCTCGCGTTGCCAGTGGACCATTGCTCCAAGATTTTCCTAACGACTGGCGCATGGAGTGGATTGAATTCGGGATTCATCGCGATCGCCGCCTGCAGATGTCGCAAGGCGGCTTCGCGGTCAGCGGCGGCGGCGGCGATCATCCCGGCGTGGTAGTGAATTTCCGGATCGGGAGTGTGCCGGGACAGCGCCCGCTTGATGGCGTCGATGGCGCCGACTTGATCGCCGTTTTTGTGATAGACCCAGGCGAGGGTATCGGCCTCGAGCACGTTGCGAGTTAGCTTGTGTTGTTCTGCGAGTCGCAGGGCATCGAGCGGATTGCGGTCGTGATCCGCGAGAAACCTGGCCATCTGCATGTGGTCGTGAACGCCGCTGGCGAGGTGGGCCGCGTGCAATTGCTCGACCTGGAGATAATATTTCTCGGCCTCCGCCGGCTTGCCCTTGATTGCTTCGAGGTCCCCCAGACCGACGAGCGCGTCATGGTTGGGACCCCTTTCCAACAGCCTGCGATAATACTGTTCCGCCACCTCGAAGTCCCTGGTGGCAGTGGCGAGCCGGGCCGCTGCCAGCAGCACATGGGGATTGCGGGAACGCTCCCTCAATGACGGTTCAAGCGCCTTTGCAGCGGCCGCGAACGCGCCGTCGTGCATCAACATGGTCGCCAGCTTTGCGCGACACCAGGCGGTGTTTTCCGCGAAGGCCGCACCCGCGCGGATGGCCTTCTCCATCAGGCTGGTGGCCTGAACCTGGTTGCCGGTGAGCCATAGCAGCCACGCCCCTCGACTCCAGGAGGAAAGGTCAGGCCGCAGGTCCATCATTTTCTGATAGTGGTCGGTGGCGGCCTCGTAATCACCCAGCTCCAACGCGGCGTCGCCGAGAATTCCATAGGCATCGGCACTGTCGGGGGAGACAGTCAGCGCCTTGTGAGCCCATCGCACGCTCGCATCGAAGCGGTGACGCCCGCCCTCGACCCAGGCCATGCCGTTGATCGCATCCACGCAGTCGGGCTGCAACCGGAGCGCTTCCTGATAGGCCGACTCCGCGAAATTGTAGTAGGCCTGATCGGTGGAATCGCGCAGACGTTGGACAAGGGTATCGCCCAAGCTGACCCAAACCTGGGCCTTGCCGAGATTGGCCCTGACGTTGGCAAGCGCTTCAACTTCGGCCTTTTCGCCGGCGGAATCGCCTGTCGGAGCAGGAATCGCGGCAAGGAGTTCAGTGGGCGTCGGTTGGCGTTCCCGGACCACGGCGACCACGGAACTCTCCTTGGGTTGCCTCAAAAAGAACGCGGCGGCAAAGGCTCCTGCCAGACAAACGGCGACGGCAATGATCCTGATGCCGGCCTTGGGTAGAAGCACGGGGTCATTCGGTGGAATCCTCATGGGATGATGTGGAATTGCGCCGACACACCATTGACAATGTGCCGGCGCGTGTGGATATAACCGATGGTTAGAACCCGACATTCACGCCGGAGTCCTTGCTGTTCATCGGACCGGCGTGGGGAGTGGCCGCATAGGGGAAGGTGCGGTTGTAGATCTTGTCATTGGCGGGCACATTGTCACCCACCACGGTAATGGTGGAGAAGGTCGGTCCGCTGGCCACCGCCGTTAGAGCGATGTCCACAACGTCGTCACCGAAGCGGCGGCCGTTCGGCCAGCCGGCCGGGATTGCCACCCCGTTGCCGTTGAGGATCGTGTCGCCACCGATGAAGCTGAGCCGGTTGAATGTGGCATCGCCCTCAATCGTGGTGGGACCGGTGGTGGTGTTCACGCGGATGACATCGGGGATGTAAATGGCCACGAGATCCGCGCGATTGGTGGTGGCGAAGCCGGTGCCAAAGACGGTATTGAGCAACACGGCGAGCTCCGGAGTGCTGGCATATTTTGAGAACAACGATGCATCGGAAGACGGTGAGGTCCGGTTGTAGGCGTCCTTGTCCACGTTTGCCACCAGCACTTCGTTGAAGAGAGGGTTGGCCAGGCGATTGACCTGCACGAAGGGTCCCTTGGAGATGTCGTCGCCGTTAGGGCGGCGGATCGTGACACGCGGACGGCTCACGGAGGCATACACTCCCACGCCCGAGCTGGGAGCTTGGAGCGCACCGGTGTAGGCGGACACCTGAAGATCCGAAACGGGGATCACGATGGCATAGTGCAGGACATTGAAGCCTTTGAAGCCATCCACTCCGTTTCCGGTTTGACCGAGCGTGCCACCCGCAATGATGCGGCCGTCCAGCAGGTCAAAAATCCCGGGGGTGTCGGCGAAGAATCCGTCCTCACGCGGACCACAGAAAACGGTGGTGCCGCCTGGGAGGTCGTAAGTGGTTTGGAAGGTGTAGGGATCCAGCGCCGCCCGGTTAGGTGCGCCCGAGACGGAGACGCCATCCGCATCGTTGTAGAGCGGGGTGGTTCTTTTGCCGACGTTGGGAGGTGCGACTAACAAAGGCGAACTGCCGTTGAGTTTGGTCCGGCGCTGGCCCACCGCCTTGGTCACCGTGTAGGACTGGGTGAAATTCTGACGGCCATCTCCCACAGTCTGGATTGGCCCGAGTTCGCTGCCGAGTCCGTAACGCAGGATGGTTTCCGTATTCTTGTAGCCACCGCCGTCGGCAGTCACCGGGGAAAACTGAAAGTCATAGCTTTGGGTTTCAACACCCGTGACCGGATTGGTGATGTGGATGGTATAGACCGCGTCCGGAGAGAACGCCTCATACATCACACCGTCGCCGGGTTCGGAAAACGGCCGCACGTTCACCTCCACGACCAGGACCTTCTGCCCGGTGGCCGGGCGGGTGCGGATGAACGCATAGACGTCCGTCAGGTTGGCTTGGGGATCGAGCTTGATGAGCGGAGCGTCGCTGTGGCTGGAAGCGCGGGCTGGCGGGGCGGATGCCAAGAGGGCGGTGAGCGCACAGGCGGTGCCCGCGGCGGTCCTGATGGCGCCACGGAGTGCCGCCGACTTCAGGGGAATGCGATTCTGGATTGGGGTTGTTTTTTTCATGGTAGTTGGGGGTTATGTGAGTTCGACCTCGTCCCGACGTTTACGAAGGCGGGCCTCCCCCGTCAAAAATCCCCTGAAACGAAATCGATATAGCCTTATATCCCGGCTGCAACGCCGCTTGAAACGTGGCCTTGAGCCACCGGACCCAATGCCAAAACTATGGCGCGATCCAACAGGTCGCGTATCGACTGATAGATCTTAGCGGACAACTCCTGGTCCAGACGGACGAACTTACGCCTGCCAGAACCCCGATGAACCCGCAAATGGCCGCTGTGGCTCGACTCCTCATTTCGCTTTCCATAGCCAGTCCCGCACCCGCTTGGAAGCGCGGACGCGGCGATTTTCCGGTTCATCCCGGATCTCCCGATGGCACCGGCACCTCCGCATCCAGCGCCAGCGGGATCACTTTCTGAGGAAATCCCCGATCATTCCACTCCAGCTTCTGCGCCCGCGTGCTGCGTCCCTTGTAGGTGTATTCGCTCGTGGTCTTCCCGTGATAGGCGATCCAGTCCTCCTTTCCGTCCGGCGATTTGAAAAACCCGTGATGCCCCGGCCCGAAGACTTTGTTTCCATCCGCGCGCTCCAGCAGCGGCTGTCCCTCCTGCGTCCATGACTCGACCTTCATCAGGTCGCTCTTCCCGTCCGCCCACAGGTAGCCCACCTTGTAATCCGGCTTGCCGGTGTCGCACGCCGAGTATGTTAGAATCAACCGCCCGCCATGTTCCAGGACATACGGCCCCTCCCGCACTTCCTCGCAACCGAACCCCGATGCCGGAATCATCACCCGCTTGTCAGTTAGTGTTAGCGCGTCCTTCATCCGGGAAATGAAAAGCTGATGCCCCGGATGCCCGGCCCATAGGAAATACAACTTTCCCGCGTGATCGAAGACATGGCCGTCGATCGCGTAGAACTCGTCCTTCGGATCCGTCTTCAATTGCCGCGGCTCGCCATACGGTCCCTTGATGCTGTCCGTCTTGCTCTCCATCACGAACATCCGGTGCCGCACGTCCGCTCCGTCGGTTTTCGTGAAATAACAGAACCACCGCTGCCCACCCATTCCCGGCAAGCGGTGAAACTCCGCCGCCCATACTCCTTGGCCGCGGCCCCAGATCATCGCCGGCTTCGCGTCCTTCAGCCCGCCGATCGACTTGGCGCTCCACAAGCGCACGCAGTTTCCCTGCGTCGTCGCCAAATGATATTCGCCATCCGCGAAGCCCATCCACGGATCCGCCGACGGGTTGAGGGGATTTTGAAAATCCCCCCCCGCCACCGCTAACAAGCATGTGAAACAAGTCACTGCCGCCATTTTGATCACTGCTACCATTGTCGTTCTTACCATGACGTGATCACCACCCCGAATTTGTCAATCCACACCATTTGCCCGTGGGACTTTTCCTGCATCGACACTGGATGCGGCAGACAATACCCTGCGCCGTTGTCCTCCCCGCTTGATATCCACCCCCCGGAATTCCCTGATTGAAGATCCAACCTCCCAAACCAATGAGAACATTCCCCCGCATCCTCCTTTCAAGCCTGACCGCGACCGGATCGCTTCTGGCGCAGGGACCACTCGAACCACCGGCGGATCCCGCGCCGACCATGAAATCGCTGCAGGAAATCTGGGATAAAATCGGGGGGCTGGAAACCCAGGCGGCGCAGCTCGCCACCCAAAACGCACAACTCCAGAAGCAACTCACGCTGCTCGCCGGGGCAACAGTCAACTTCCCGTGGAATTTCTCAACGGTCTCCTCCGGCGCGAATCGTACGTATATCACCATGGACTTTGGACCGGATGGTTATCCGGCCGTAGCCTTTCAGAACGTCACCGCCGCGGATCTGGCGGTCATGCGGTACGATGGGTCGCAATGGACGCCGACCGTGGTCGATAGCGCCGGAGCGGTCGGTGAATTTGCTTGCCTCGCATTCGACCCGGCCGGGTATCCCGCCATTGCCTACTACGCGGCAGGCCCGGCGTTTCAGTTGCGAATCGCCCGCTTCGATGGCAGCACTTGGACCACTTCTGACATCGCACTCGCGCAGGTCGGATCGCGTACATCACTGGCTTTCGGGCAAGATGGGCAGCCCGCGATCGCTTACATCGATTTTTCCACCTACGACTTGAAGTTCACGCGTTTCGACGGCAGCACCTGGACCACTTCCATCGTCGATGGCGCGAATACAATCATTGCGATCGGCGGAGCAGCCATGGCATTTGCCCCCAATGGAAACCCTTCAATTTCTTACCTCGACGAGAACGCCCATCTGAAAATCGCGCGGTTCGACGGATCCAATTGGATCAAAACCGTCGTCGATCCTGCGACCAATGTCGGCACCAGCTCGTCGATTGCCTTTGGCCCCGATGGCCAGCCATCGATCAGCTACTTCGGATTCAGTCCGGCGAATGTCTATTTCGCCCGATTCACCGGCGCTTCCTGGACGATCTCCACCGTGGATGGCAGTGCGCCCAATGGCGGGCCCACCTCGCTCGCGTTCGGTCCGGATGGCCAGCCATCGATTGCCTATTTCGCCAACACCGGCTTGGACCTGCGCTTCGCCCGCTTCAACAATACGTCCTGGGGCATCACCACCGTCGATTCAACAGGCGATGTGGGGCAATACTGCACGCTCAAATACGCCCCCGACGGCCAGCCTGCGATCGCCTACATGGATTTCACCAATTACTTCGTGAAATTGGCCCGCAAGGGAGCCTTCGTCATCGTCCCCTAGGAATTCAGCGCCCGTATTCAAACGGATCCTGGAACTTCGGATCCGTGGTGACCGTGGTGTCGGTTAGGGTTTTCAAAAAGGCGACGAGCGCGGCCTTTTGGTCGGGGGTCAGGTTGAGCCGGAGCGGAACCGCGGGAGCGGGCGGCGGCGGGCCGGCCCGCAGCGGACCGGACAAGTTGGGATGCGCCACGACGCCGGAGTTGTAGAACTCGACGACCTGCTCAAGCGTGGCGAAGCGACCGTCGTGCATGTAGGGCGCGGTCAGCTCGATGTTGCGGAGCGATGGCACCTTGAACACGCCCTCGTCCTGCGGCCGGTTCGTTAGAGCGCCGATCCCGCGGTCCACGTAGGGGTTTTCCAATCCGTTGTTGAAGACATTGTTAGGAACGAAGTTGTCGGTGCCGTGGCAGTTGGTGCAGGTCGCCGCGCCGACCTGGCCGAGAAAAACCTGCCGACCGGTGCGCTCCTGCTGGGTGAAGTTGGTGAAGCCGACCGGCACTCCCTGGTCGTATTTCGTCTGATAGGAAACGATCGACCGGACGAACTGCGCGAGCGCCAGCGAGATCCGGTTGGAAGTGACCGCAGTATCGCCGAAGGCGCGTTGGAACAGATCCGCATAAAACGGTTCGACTGATAGACGGGCTGTCAGGCCGGACAGGGTCATGCCCATTTCCACGCTGTTCTGGATCGGCTGGAGGACCTGGTCTTCGAGTGTGGCCGCGCGCTCGTCCCAGAAGAAATGGCCGCGCGGGTAATAGCGGGCGCTGGTCAGGCCCATCGAGTTGCGTTCTGTTAGCCCGCCCTCGAATCCGGTGCTGAAGCGATTCGGATCTGAAAATCCGTGAGCCGCCTGATGGCACGACGCGCAGGAAATCGTTTGGTTGAGTGACAGCCGCTTGTCGTAAAACAACACCCTTCCCAGCTCGGCTCCCGGATTGGTTGTCGGGTTGGTGACCGGCGTGTTGTTTTGCCCGGTGATGACCGGGGCCAGCAGATGGGGTGGCAGTGGGATGACCGAGTAGTTCGCGGCGGTGGCGGCCAGGTTCAAGGCGGAATCAAGCGTGCTCGTTAGATCTTGTTCCGCCGCGTTGTAGCCCGCCCGGTAATAGTACGCGGGCACGCCGTTTTCCGGCAGCCAGTCGTAGCTATAGTTTCCGTTATGGACCTTGGTGGTGGTGATCCGGGTCCAGTGGATCAGATCGGGGGAACGTTCCACCGACCAGACATGGTTGCCGGGATCGGTGAGATTCATCCGCACCACTGCGCCGGAGGTGCCGGGACTGATAGATACGGCGGTTGCCGAAGGCAGTTGCGCCGGGGCCAGCGGGGCGAGGGCGAAGGTTGCCGCGACGATCAGGAGGTTTTTTGGTGCCGTCATACGTCCATCCAAACACCCGCCCGACTCGATCTGGCAATCAACTTTACCCGGGCTTAACACGCGGGCTCCCAATTTTACCATTCCTTAGCACTCATGGCCCGGAGTACACCTCACAACGGCAGCGTGATCTGCAGCACCGTGGAATCGTCCAACGCTGTTAGCGGCGCGCCGTCGCGCGGCAGGAGAATGAACTGTCCCTTTCTGAATCTCCGGCCACCGTCACTTTCCAACTCCCCATCCGCCACCGAGATGATGGAAAACCGATCGTCGCGCGGGTTGGCGAGCGTTTGACCCGGTTCCAGTAATTTCCGGTCTGTCTTGAAATACTCGCAGCTCGCCAGATTCTCGCCGACGGGAGCGTCCATGGTCGGTTCGAAGTCCTGGAAATCGATGCTCGCCAGCGACTCGCCGACGTGGAGTTCCCGAGGTTGGCCGTCGAGGCCGAGGCGGTTCCAATCGAACACCCGATAGGTGGTGTCCGAGTTCTGTTGGATTTCATGGATCAGGAATCCGGCGCCGATGGCGTGCAGGCGGCCGGACGCGATGAAGATCGATTCGCCGGGCTCCGGGGTGATGGCGTGCACGCACCCGGCCACCGTACCGTCCGCGATGGATTTTTCGAAATCGTCGCGGGTGACGCCGTTTTTCAGGCCGACATAAAGTTTCGCCCCCAGCTCGCAGTCGGCGATGAACCACATTTCCGTCTTGGGTTCGCCACCCAACACTTCCGCCAGATGGGCGGGCGGATGGACTTGGATCGAAAGGTCGTCGCGGGCATCAAGGACCTTGATCAGGATCGGAAAACGGGGGTGGTTCTGGAATCCTTCGCCGAAAATTTCCTCGCGGTGATTGGTCCACAGGTCGTGCAAGGTGCTGCCGTGGTAGGTTCCTTCGTCCACCACCGACTGTTCCTTTTCGCGATCGACGATTTCCCACGACTCGCCGAAGGGTTTGTTAGGATCTGGCATCGCGCGGTGATAGACGCGTTCAAGTTCGCGGCCGCCCCAGACGCGTTCCATGTAGAGCGGGGTGAAGGTGATAGGTTCCATGGCGTCGGGAGATAAGCGTGGAATCCCGGCTTGGCAATTCCCGAGAAATCCAGAGTTTGACCTAGCCGCGGGTTGGGGGCAAAGTTACCCGCGTTTTGGTAGACCCCGAAAAAACACCCGAAGCCCCCGCTCCGCTTCCAAAGCGACGCCGCAAGTATCGGCGCTGGATCGTTCTCGCCGTGCTGGCGCTGGGGCTGGTTTGGCTGAACGGCCCGGGCTTGCGGTTGATCGCCCCTAGTGTCGCCCGGCACTATTTGGAAAAACTCGGCATGCGCGGGGATTTCAAAATCGAGGGCAACCTGACCGGCGGTTTGTCGTTTTCCGACCTGAGGATCGAGAGCGACGGGACCTTGGCCAGCTTGACCATCGACCGGGTGATCCCGGATTATGAGTGGCGGGGCTTGGTCAAGGGCCGGTTGGAAGGCCTCACCCTTGACGGCGTCCACACGGATTTGCGGCTGGGCTTGAAAAAACAGGACGAGCCGGCCAAGCCGCCGTTAGACCTCAGGAAGCTGGTGGAAACGCTGCGAACCGTGCGAGGCCGCATCGACCCGTTGGAGCTCGAACTCAAAAACGTCAGCCTCGCCGCCACCCGCGATGGCAAGCCCGTGCTGCGGCTGGCACCGAGCCGCCTTTCCCACAATGCCGGCAGCGACGACCTAACACTTGATCTCGGCGCCATCACCGATGCCACCGGCCACGAGTGGCCGGCCCAACAATCGACGCTCACCTGGGGCCCGGAAAATCTATCCATCCCGCGCGTCGATCCGTTTCCCGGCGTGAGTGTCCGTGACCTGGCCATTGCACTTCCTGCCGGCGGCGAGCCTTCACTGGAAGCCCGGGTGGGCGTGGATGACGCGGTGTTCGTGATCACCAGTTTACCCGGTTTTGCCTCGGCGAAGATTGACCTTCGCGAGGGTCAGCTCCAGCTCGCGGAAACGGCGAAGCGCTTCGGTCTCGAAATCCCGGCCTCCGCGACGCTCACATCGCTGGCTGTCGAGTTGGAGAAAATTCTGCCAGATCCCAAGGCGGCGACCGGAACCGCCAGATTGCTGCTGGAAAACCTCGCGTGGAAGGATTGGACCGCACCCGAGCTGAGTTTGGATGCGACGCTCGGTGCCGACCAATCTTCGATCGTCGCTCATGGCGTCATGCTCGGAACCGGATTTTCGCTGGAGGCCAATGCCCCTGTGACGCGTGCTGAAAAAACCTTCACCCTCGGCGACGCCCAGGGTCGTTTCAACATTGAAGACGTCCCGAAAGCCCTGCGAGAACTCGCAGCCCGCTATCCGGTCATCGATCCCGAAGCTCCCGTGCCACCGTCCGTGGTGGACGGAAATTTCAACCTCTCGTTCGTGGCTAACAAACCGCGGGCCGTCACGGCGGATGTTATTTTGAAAGCGAAAGACGCCACGCTCGCCTCCCCCATCGCGATCAAGTATCGCTGGACCTCGGGCCAGCCGCTCGCCGCCGATCTCACGCTGGACGGGCTGGTCGCCACCGCCACCTATCAGCCCGCTCCTGCCACCTATCAGGGAACGCTGGATTTCGACGAGTTCACCAACGACCGCATCGATCGCTGGCTGGCCGTCTTCAAGGTGAAACCCGGCGGCACCGCCAGCCTAACCGGCAACTGGAGCGGCAGCGGCGAATTGAAAACCCGCAAGCACCGCGGCGAGCTTTCACTGACTCAAGGCACCTGGACACGGCAAGAGATGTCTCCAGTCACTGCGATCGGCACGCTCCGCTACGATTGGCCCGCGGGCTTTGAAGCCCAGGGCCTGCGCTTGCAAATGAACAACCAGACCGTGGCCCTCGACGCCGCGCTGACGAACGGATTGTTAGAACTGCGGCACTTCCTGTGGAGCGAGGGCAAGGACGAGCTTGCCGAGGGCACCGCCAGCCTGCCATTACCCGCGGATTTCTCGAAATGGCGCGACACGCTCGCCAACGACACCCGGCCCGTCGCGGTATCCATCAACTCGCGGGTGCTCTCGCTGGGCTTGCTCAAGCAGTGGGTTCCCGCATTCGACAAACTCGACCCGCGCTCCACCGGCCAGCTTCAGCTCAACATTTCGGGCACCTACGCCGCCCCTGTCGTCGATGCCAAGCTGGAAGCCCGCGACCTCCGTTCGCCCGCCCAACCGAAGTTGCCGTCGGCCGATTTGAAGATCGTGATCGCGGGCCGCGACGGTCGCCTAACACTCGATGGCACCGCGACCGCCCCGGACTTCCCGGCTGCAGTAATCAAGGCATCGATGGGATTCCGCCCCGCCGAATGGGCTAGGGATCCCGCGAAATTCAAGGAGGAAGCCATCGAGGCCCGCGCCGATCTGCCCCGGCTCGACCTTGCTCGCTTCACCACGCTGGTCCCCGCCGCTTCGCAGATATCCGGGATTGTGATCGGCCACGTCGTCGTCTCGGGAAAGGTGGGCAAACCGGAACTCAAAGGCAACCTCGACCTAACCGGCGGTGGGATCCGTCTTAAAGATCCGCGCGTCCCGGTCATCGAAGCCATCGCCGCGTCCGTGGAACTCGGGCTGGACCGCATCGTCCTGAAGACCCTGAAGAGCAACCTCGCCGGAGGAGCGCTGACAGGCGGGGGCTCGCTCGCGATCACCGCCGGGAAACTCGGCAACCTCGATTTCCAACTGCGCGGCGACCACCTGCCGGTGATGCGCAACGAGCTTTTCATCCTCCGCACCAATGCCGACCTCCGCTTGCAAGGCACTTGGGAAAAGGCCGTTCTATCCGGAACGGTCGGGATGGTGGATAGCATTTTCTATCGGGACATCGAGCTGTTGCCCATCGGCAAACCGTTCACCGGTCCCGCGGCGGCGGCGTTGCCCAAGATCGACACGCCGAAACGCCAGCCCATCGCCATTCCCGAGCCCTTCCGCAACTGGGGGCTCAACGTCACCGTCCGCACCCAGGAGCCTTTCCTGATACGTGGGAATCTCGCCAACGGCGATGTCACGGGAAGCGTCCGCATCGGCGGCACGATGGGCAGTCCGGCGCCGGATGGAGTGGTCACGATCCGGGATTTCCGGGCGTCCCTGCCCTTCAGCACCCTGACCGTCAGCTCCGGCACGGCGACTTTCACCCCGGCATCCGGCTTCGATCCGATCCTGGAACTCCGCGGCACCTCCGAGCCCCGCCCCTACCGCGTGACAGTTTACGTCTATGGTCATGCGTCGGATCCGCAGCTCGTGCTCACCTCGAATCCGCCGCTGCCGGAGAATGAAATCATGACCCTGTTAGCCACCGGCACCACCACCAGCGGGCTGGAGGATCCGCAGGCCGCCTCGTCGCGGGCCATGCAACTTCTGTTGGAGGAGGTGCGCCGCGGCCGCTTCCGTTTCGGGAAACGACTCCGCCCGCTTTTCGCCATGTTGGACCGGGTCGATTTCAGCCTTGCCGAAGCGGATCCCTACACCAGCGAATCCTACTCCACTGCCACGCTCCAGATCTCCGACCGCTGGTTTTTCTCCGCCGGAATGGGGACGAGCGGGGATACCCGGGCGCTCCTTGTTTGGCGCCTGTCCTTCCGCTGACAATGTTCCTGCGCACGACATTCCTGATCCTGCTAACCGCGCTGGCCGCTGTCGCCGAGACGCGCGTGCGGATCACCGGCATGACTGAGAAAAGCGAGGAGGAAATCCTCGGGCTGATGGGCGGACGGCTGGCTCATGTTAGATCCCACGCCGCCTCCACTTCGCGCGCGGACGATGCCGCATTCCTGGTCCGCCAGATCATGCTCAAGGATGGCTACAACCAAGTCCGGGTGGACTACAAGGTCGTCAACTCTTCGGAGATCCTCCTAACCGTGCACGAAGGAGGCCGCCTTTCCCTCGGACAGGTCACCGTCAACGGCGTGCCCGCCGCCGAGGCGAAAACGCTGGCGAAGCTCTACGCCCGCCCCGCCAAAAAGGATCGCCCGCTCGGGTCGGGCGATCCTCCTTTCCGCGAGGAAGACGTCGCAACGGGCCTCTCATACATCGTCCAGCAGCTCAATTCCGAAGGCTTTTGGGGCGCGGAGGCGACCCTCGCTTCCCGCGTCACCGATCCGGGGACCGGCGTGGTCAACCTGGTCATCGATGTCAGTCCCGGGGGGCGCTATCACATCGGAGAGGTGCGAATCACCAGCCCGGATGGTCGCGGTGTGACCGCGGCCAGAGAAGCGGCGGCTCCCTACGCCGGCCGCCGCGCCAGTACCGCGAATTTGAACGCCATGCGCCTCGCTGTGGAGGAGACCTTCGTCAGCCAAGGATATCCCGATGCTAACATTTCAATGGGCCGGACGTTGGAATCACCGCGGTTCATCCCCGAGTTCTCCATCGATCTGGGAAAACGGGTGCGTCTCCGACAGGTCCACATCGAGGGCCTTGAGCGCACCCAGCCCCAGCGCGTCCGGCAACGGATGGAGAGTCTGGAAGGGGAATGGTACGACGAGGCTGCCATGAACAAGCGCCTCAGCGGCTTTCTCGCGACCGGTGCGTTTTCCTCCGCCCGCGTCGAAACGAATGAGGTTTCGGACGACGCCATCGACGCCACCCTGCATCTGGAAGAAGCCAACGCCCGCGAACTCACGCTCGCCGTTGGGGGGGATTCCTATCTGGGGCCCATCTTCCGCATCGCCTATGCCGACCGGAATCTGTGGGGCGATTTGCTCGGCTTCAGCACCGGCTTCGAGTTCAGCGCGCGCGGGGTGTTAGGCGAGACCCGCATCACCGATCCGTGGTTGTTCGGCACCGATGTTTCCGGCACCGCCCGCCTCTACGCGTTGACTTACACCCGCGAAGGATACAGCTCGTGGGAATCCGGCTTGGAAGGCAAGACCACTTGGAAATTCGGCGATCACTACACGCTCGAAGTGCTCGCCGGCTACGGCGTGGTGGAGCTCAGCGAGGATGGCCTGCCAACCGATGCGCTAGGAGAGACCAATTATCGCCAGCCGCGGATCCGGGTAAGCCAAACGCTGGATTTCCGCAACAGCGCGGTATTGCCGAAGAGCGGTTGGCATTTTGTGAACCCGTTGGAAATCGGCGCGGCCATCGGCGACATCACCACCTCCTATGTCAAGGCGGGTCTAACTGGCGGGTGGTATCACCAGATCAACGCCGACTATGAGGTGGGCCTCGGCGGGGAGCTGGGGCTGCTCTTTTCTTCCGGGGACAAAGGAAACCTCCCGATCGATCTCCGCCTCTTCAACGGCGGTGCGCGCACCGTCCGCAGTTATCCGGAACGTGAACTCGGTCCTTCCGTCGATGGCTATCCGGTCGGCGGCGAGGGAATGTGGAACGCCAATGCCGAACTCATCCGCAATTTCAGCGGCAGCCTCAAGGCGGTTGCCTTCTTCGATGCCGGCACGCTATCCCGGACGGTCGGCCAGCTTGGCTCCAGTGAGATCGAGCTCGCGCTCGGCCTCGGCCTGCGGCTGGACCTGCCGATCGGCCCGGTTAGACTCGAATACGGTTACAACCTGACGCGGGACAAAGGCGAACCCGCCGGCACGATCCAGTTCGCCATCGGCATGGCGTTCTAGGTGCCTGTCTCGCCCCCCGCTCCCGCTATTTTCCAACTTCCCATCCGGCATTATTCGCGCCATGTTGATGCCCTGATGGAACCGTTGATGGCCCTCTCCCGATTCTTCTACCTCTGCGGCTTCCTCATGATCCCCGCGGCATGGCTGCTCTTCGTGATTTTCAAACGCCGCTGGGACCGTGGTTACGACGGAGCGGTGGAAACCAGTTCCGAGGAAATTCTGGAGGAACTTGACCGCGAGTTCACTCCACTCCGCCGAACGACCATCCGCACGCAAACCGAATACCTGCCGTTTCTCTTCGAGTGCATCCGGGAAAACATCGACTCCGGATTCGAGGATCCGCAGATGTATTCGCTGCTGGAGAGGATCGAACTGCATCGACCGGATGAGGAGCGCAGCGCAATGTTCACGGTGGTCTCCGGCCGCCAGCGGAGCGACCTCCACCTGCGCTGGGTCCGCGACTCCTGCGACCGGATCCTGCTTCACATCCAAGGCGCGCCGCCGGTCATCCGCGCCCTGAGAGATCACCGGCGGCGGATTCCCGGAGCATTGACCGGAGTCGATCGCCATCATATCTAACAAAGAGACTGGCGGGAACCGTCACCAAGAACATCCTTGGCAAAGCGGTCCCTGAAGCTAGGATCCACGTTTAAAACTGCTTCATCAGCGTTGCCGCTCCAGCTCTCCAGTCCCACCGGTGATTGGATCAGAGGCACTTCCCCCCCAAAAGAAGATCTTCATCAATCGTTCCCGCCACCGCACGCTGCCATGAAACTCTCCCGCACCGCCCCTGTTTTGTTAGTTCTGCTGATTCTCGCCGCGGCCGGACCACTTCGGGCGGCGGTGCCGCATGTGATCAACTATCAGGGCCGGGTCGCGGCGGATGGCGTGAATTTTTCCGGCATCGGCGAGTTCAAGTTTGCCATCGTGGACGGCGGCGGCGCCACCCTCTGGCGCAATGACGGCACCGTCGCGGCCGGCGAGCCGACGACCGCCGTCAGCCTCGCCATCGCGAGCGGGCTCTATTCGCTGCAGCTTGGCGACACCGCCCTGGCCAACATGGCCGCCCTCACCCTGGCCCCATTCCAAGGCCCGTCGTCCGATCTGCGGCTGCGCGTGTGGTTCCGCCGCAATGCAATAGAGTCATTCCAGCAACTCGCGCCCGACACAAGGCTGGCCGCTGCGCCGTTCGCGCTGTTAGCGCAGCGGGCGCAGACGTTTGACCCGGGTTTCCTCTCCGGGGCGCTCAACGGCTACGGCCTGCTAGGGACCACCGATTCCACGCCTCTAACACTGCAAGTGAACGGCCAGGCGGTCGCCCGCTTTGGCCTGGGTGATGGCACGGCGCACGCGCTCGGCTCGTCCGCCAATTCGATCAACCCGTTCGCCTCGGGCGGGACAGTCTCGGGCGGCGGTGCGGCGGGCTTCCCGAACAGCGTCGGCTCGATCTACGGCACGGTCGGCGGCGGCCTCGCAAACAACGCCGGCGCCGGCTACGCCACGATTGGCGGCGGAAGCTTCAACACCGCGGGCGGCGAACGCTCAGTCGTCGCGGGCGGTTCGTCGAACTCCGCCAGTGGCGGTGTGTCAGCGGTCGGCGGAGGCAACAACAACACGGCCTCGGGCCCCAGCGCGGTGATCGCGGGCGGTTCGAGCAACACCGCCTCGGGTGACTTCAGCGCGGTGGGCGGCGGTTTCAGCAATGTCGCCAGCGGCTTCGGCGCGACCGTCCCTGGCGGTTGGGTCAACTCCGCGGCGGGAGCGTACTCGGTCGCCGCGGGCGGTTCGGACAACTCCGCGGCGGGCGCCTATTCATTCGCCGCGGGCCGGCGCGCGAAAGCGACTTTCCCCGGCAGCTTTGTGTGGGCCGACAATACCGATGCCGACTTCACGTCCTACGGCGCTAACACGTTCAATATCCGTGCGAGTGGCGGCATCTTGCTCGCGCCGGGCACGAAGTTCCTGGACTTCGTCGACTTCTCCGAATGCGTCATCGGCTCTTCCTCGGCGGCCGCACTGATCTTCTCGGTGAACGGCGAGGTCGTCGCTCGCCTCGGCCTACCCGGCAACTCACACATGTTCGGCTACAGCAACTTCATCGCCGAAGGGAGTACGGCTGCGACGATCAGCGGAGGTTCCTTAAATCAACTCGTCGGCCCTTTGGGCACTATCGCCGGCGGCAACGGGAACCAAATCGACGGCACAGGCGGGGCCATCGGCGGTGGAGCGGCCAACAGCGCCGCAAGCTATTCGACCGTCTCAGGCGGCAATTCGAACCACGCGACCGGTGCCAGGTCCACAATCCCCGGCGGCATCTTCAACACCGCGTCGGGTTTATCTTCGTTCGCCGCCGGCGTGCAGGCGGGCGCGTTGCACCAAGGCGCATGGGTCTGGAACAGTGCCACCGACTTCACCAACGATTTCGACTCGACCGCACCCAATCAATTTCTCGTCAACGCCGCCGGCGGCATTGGCCTCAACACGAACGCGCCCACCGCCACGCTGCATGTCAACGGCACCGCGAAAGTCCAAGGCGCGAACAACTGGGACGTGACTAACAGCGAGGGCGACTTCCGCGTCGGCAACGACGTGCAACGTTTCAAAATCGGCGTTGCGACCGCTGGCGGTGGTGCGGGTGACGTGCTGATGCGCGCACAGGGCGGCACCGCCCGAGTTTTCTTCAAGGCCCCCGGCGGCTTCAACTTCCACTCCGACGAGGCCGGCACCGCAGGCGTGGCGGTCGCTGCGGGTGGAGGCTCGTGGACGACGGTCAGCGACCGGAACTCGAAGGAGAATTTCACGCCGGTGGACCCGCTGGAAGTGCTCGCGAAAGTAACCGCGCTCCCCGTTTCGACATGGAACTACAAGGCGCAGGACAAAGCGATCCGGCACGTCGGACCGATGGCGCAGGACTTCAAGGCTGCCTTCGGTGTCGGCGAGTCGGACACCGGCATCACCACGGTGGACGCCGACGGCGTCGCCCTCGCCGCGATCCAGGGCGTGAACAAAAAACTTGAGCAAGAAGTCGCGACCCTCCGCCGTGAACTCGCCGAGCTGCGAGCCACCGTGGAGAAACTCGCCGCGGCCCGTTGAGTCTGTTTCCCATTCTCTTACTCCCATGAATGCCTCACACAGCCTCAGCCTTCATCGGTGGATCATGTCGTCGGTGGTGATCGCCGCAAGCCCCCTGCACGCATCGGGCGGCGATCCGGTCCTCGAGGCCGCTCCCCAATCGATCGACTCGGGGGGCCGGCGCGTGACGTCGGCAAATTTCACGATCGATGCCACGCTAGGCGGCGTGCTGGGCGTGAGCGCGGCCGCGACACCGACGGTGACGCAAAACCGGCAAGGTTACATCGCGCAGTTGTTCGAGGTGCAGACGCTTGCCGTGAATGGTCCGCTAACCGTCGCCGAGGATGCTACCGGGAATTTCGCCGCCTCCGCGCTGCTCGATGACGGCACCACGCTTGCGCATGCTCTTGTCTCATGGAACTTCACGGGAGCCGGGCAAACCATTTCATCGACCGGCGAATTCTTCCCGGCCGAAGTTTACCTCAACTCGCCCGCGCGGGTCACTGCCGAGTGGCGAGGTGTGACAGGCGGAGCCGACCTAACGGTGCTCGATGCCCTCAAGGATAACTACGGCACCTACGCAGGCGATGGCCTGCGCGATCTCTGGCAAGTGATCTATTTCGGCGAAGACAGCCCGCTGGCGATGCCCGGCCTCGCGCCCTACGGCGATGGAATCGTCAACCAGCTCAAGCACGCCTGGAACGTGCCGCCGGACGACCGGTTCAACTCCCCGACTGCCTCCCTCAGCGGCAGCTATCTCACCCTAACTTACCGACGTTTGAAGGGATCCGTAGTGCCGCGGCCGAACTATCAGGTGCAGGTGTCCAACGACCTCGGGACGTGGTTGGACAACACCAGCGCCGGTGGGCCCCACACCGCGGAGACTGCGGTGGTTTCCCTCAATGCTGAAACCGAACTGGTCACCGTACACGACAACACGCCGTTTTTCTCGGTGCCGCGCCGCTTCATCCGACTGAGTGTTACGGGTCCTTGAAAGTATGCGCTCACCTTTCTCATCCGGTCGTGGGGCAAGGAAATTTCCGCATTAGATTGCCTCACCCATGGGATGACCCTATATCTAACTGTTACACATCCAACGTCATGAAGATCATTTTGACACTGCTATTCACTGTTTCGTGTTCCTTGGCTCAGACCCTGTTCAGCACGGACTTCAACGGCACGATTCCGGCTTCCATCGATGCCGGAACCGCGGGATTGACCGGGGTGCAGGGATTCGCCGGACTCGGCCCCGCAGGCAATCCGTTCGGGGGCACTTTTCTCCGCAGTCCGACGGCGAACACCGTGAAGCTCCAACTGACGGCGCTCCCGCCCCACACCGCGGTGAACATCGCATTTTTGCTGGCGGCGATCGATTCGCTGGATGGCGAGGGATCCTATCCTTCCGGGGACTATTTCCACATCAGGCTCGATGGGGTCACGATCTTCCGTGAATCGCTGGCCAATGCGATCACCAGCCAGATCCAAAGTTACGTCCCGACTACCGGTGCCGAGCTTGCGAGGTGGCAGGACCTTGGTTTCACGGGTCCCGGCAGCTATTACCGGGACAGCGCTTACAATTTCGGGCTGGAGCCCCGGCTCCAGAGTATCCCGCACACCTCGTCCACCTTGACACTCGAGTTCGTCATCGAGGGCGTGGGAGTCCAGGATATCAACGACGAATCCTGGGCCATTGACAACCTGACTCTAACGGTCACGAACGGAGCGGCGCTGCAAAACCCCCAACTCGCCAACCACAAGGTGACCTATCCGGTGGGAAACATCCCCCGTTTCACCGGCATCCTCCACGGCGCGACTCCCTTGGCCACCGCGACGCTGCAGTCGTCCACCGACCTGGGGATCGTCGATGCCTGGGACGATCTAACTACGCTGCCGGTGAACTTGAATGGCTCCGCGTCGTTCACGGAAGTGCCCGACCCGTCGGCCACGGGCGCACAGCGGAACTTCTACAGGGTCAAGATCCTTGTGCCCTAATGGAAATGCCGGATGGAACATCAGAGACATCTCAAGTCGGCCTCGGAGGATCAATTCTAATTGGCGGTTTGGGCGCAAAGCGCGGATGTTCGGACGCGGGAACGTGGGTCTTGGTCTCTGCAAGGTAGAGGAAGATTTCCTGGTCGCTTAGACGGACGTAGCCTTCCAGCAGTGCCGACGGAGGCGCTTCCGTGCCTATCGAGCGCGGCTTTATGGTAAAGGGCAGGCGGGTCTCGCCGCCGACCAACAACTGCGGTTGGAACTCGAGCGTGTGCCGCGGCACCGGGGCGGCCCGGGAAAAACGCCGCTCGGGCGGGCTCACCTTTGTTAGGATTTCGAGGTTCACCTTGCGCATCGCCAACTCCTCCGGCGGCGGGGCACCGGCAGGTGGCGAGGCATGCAACAGCGTGGCCACGGCAAGCGCGGCGGCGAAGGATGGGATCAAGGCGCGGACGGTCGATTGGTTTGTTTTCATGGGATAGATGGGACGGGGTTGGTTAGGTTCCGGAATTCAGGACGGCGGTGCAAGATCCACTCCGCAGCGGCGGCATTGCCGAGAATGCTGAGCCAGAGCGAGGCGAGGTAGTTCACCTCGTCCGGCAGCCCGGCATGGAAGAGGAACATGTGATAGATCCGGAAGGTGACGGCGGTCGCCACCAGCGCGAAGGAGCGCGTCATCCAGCCACGGTGCCGTGGCAGATCGCGACTGAGGATCGCCCTGACGCCGAGAAGGTGGTGATGAAGGTTGCGATCCCCAACAGCAGGAAGCCCCCCTGTCCCGCGGCACCGCCCTTGGCCGAAAACGCCAGATGGATCCCGGTCGGGCAGAGCAGCAGGAGGACGCTGACGGCGTAAATCCTGCCGCAAACGCGGTGCAGCGAGGGAATGCGTCGGAGAAGGCGCCCGGAGAACAGAGGAAGGGACGCCAGCAGACAGATCGAGCCGGCCAGAACATGCAGGTGCAGGCTGAGCAACCACAGCGGTTGGCCGGCAACGGCACCACGCTGACCGATGAAGATCCTTTCTCCGCCAGGACGGAAGTCCGCGAATGAGTTGGTGAGGATCAGCACGGTGCCTGCTAGAAATCCCGACCAAGCGGCCAACTTCAGAGCGGATCGCGCGAACGAGGACATGAGGGCATCCTGCCAGAGTCCGGTCCTGTTTGTTGTAAATCGAAGGTAAATTCGCAGCTGTTCCGGGTCAGCTCACTCTCCGCCGGGACGCGACTCCTGTTGCTGGATCAGGATGCCGGTTTCGTTCCCCTCCGTCGCGCCGTCGGAGTGATAGAGGATGTAGTCGAAAATCCCTGACGCCTTCACGGACGTCTTCGCCCCCTGCTTGAGATCCTTGATGTAGAGCGGGTCGTTCTGAAGGACACCGCTGAGACTGTCGCCGTCTTCCCATTTCAGGACCTCGATCCACATCCATTCATTTCCTTCGTCATCCCGGGGGAACGGAGCTTTTACCATCAGGCGGCTTCCGGGCGGCAGACCTGCCTTGAAGGGTTCCTTCAGGGCGGCAAGCTTTCGCTTCGCTTCCTCCGAGGCCGCTGCAATTTTGGCATCATGACGCACGCCCACGACGGACTCTTTGAATCCCCAGAAACGGCCTAACAAGGAGGCCTGGCGCTCGTCGTCCGACGATCCATCACCGTGCCGAAAGTCCAGCGCCACCTGTGGGTTCTCCGGATCGCCGTCGTCCGGGGTGCCGCGCATGATGGCGACGACCGCTTTCCCGCTGCCATTCTCAATCAGATCCCCGCGATAGGCTTCGCGGGCGGAAGCGGGTTCCAGCACGTCCAGTGAGATCGGAAAATTGGCCGGGTCTTCAATGACGGGCCTCATCGCGATCGTTTGGCAAAAGACATTGATGAGACTGGCTGCGGATTTGTTATCGGAGGAAACGAGGTGCTCGATCGCCACATCGGGCAGGGCGAATTTTTCCATGCCCAAGGTAATCGCGCGGAGCTGCCCGCTGTCATCGCCGCGTTTGTAGGCGTGGATGGTGATCTGGCTGCGGAGATCGGGCAACTCGCCATTGCCCCACTCCTCGATCCGTTTTTTCTTCCAGGCATCCCGATGGAAGCATTCCCGCGTGGCGCTGTCCCAAATGAAAGCCTTGGTCCGTTCCGCGTAAGCGAGAGCCACCTCGTTGAAATCCCGCACCCGCTTGTAAATCCCGCCCGCCGGCGCGACGAGGACCACGATGTTAGCCAGCTTCGTGGCTTGCACAGCCTTCATGTCCCCGGCTTCCATGCCGCGCGCCGAATACTTGAAATAGTTGTCGTCCGGCACTGGGTACTCCCGGAGGGGCGCTTGCTCTTCCAGAAGCACGATGAACGGCGGCTCGGGCGTGTCATCGAAACTGGTGACCACCGGCAGCCCCTTCATCTTCGACGCCACCGCTTCCTTGAGTGCCTGGGCGGGAGGAACGGCAGGCTCCGGGGTGTAGTAAAAGACGACTCCGATAGATGTGCCTTTGGCGCGGAGGTCGCCCGCGGGGTGAAAGCTTGTCTCGCCGGCCTTCGTGCACGCGGCTTGGATCTCCGGCTCTGTTAGGTGGAGCGCGCACTCGGTGGCCGTGTCGTCGAGAATCTTTGCGGCAAGCAGGGCGTTGGCCGGTCCGAGTATGGAAAAGTGATCCTGTTTCGCCACGGTTAGGAAAGTGATCTTTTTGTTTCGCCCGCGTTTTCGCAGGGCAATGAGCGAACTAATGTTTCCATCCCCGCCTTCCATGACGAATGCCGGGCAGGAAATTCCGCCGAGAAAACCGCGCGGCGCGCGCAGGTGGCTCTCGTTCTTATCCTTCACGTCGAAAGGTAAAATGTCCTGGCCGTAAGCCGCGACCTCTTCCACCGGGCCGAACGAAATCACGGCGCGAAAGCGACCTTCCGGAGCGGCCTCGGCGGTCAAAAGTGCCAGCGTACCGCCCGTGCTGTGGCCACCGAGATAGATCCGGGATGGATCCACCCACGGCAGACGAGCCGCGTAATCCGCCGCGGCCAGCACGTCATCGACCTCGCCAAAGAGCCCCTCCTTGAAGCCGGGGTTATCATTTCCGCCGCGCAGGGACGGGTACATCATCGGGATTCCCGCCTTGCGATAGGCGGCTGCCGATTGGTCGTTCTTCACGGGCAGACCGTCTTCCCAAACCACCCCGGAGATGCTGTTGCTGAAGCCTCCTGTTAGCCAGATCACGATCGGGTGCTTCTTTCCATCTTCCGGATCGGGACTGAGATAGGCTGCCAGATCGCCCGCTGGGGAGGCATAACGGATCAGTTGAAAGATCTTCTCCGGCGGCACCTCGGGCGACCCGTCCTCCGATTCCTCCTTGATGAGTTTCGTGACGAAGCCCTCGCGCGCCGCGGCCAAATTCTGCGAGGACTCCCGCGACGCGGCGGCTTTGGGATCCCTGCAGCCAGCCGCTGCCATCATGACGGCGATTGATCCTGCAAAGTACAGCAAAGGGTGCCGGAGAAATGAAATCATACGGAGAAGATGATAGTTTCGCGCATCCGTGAGAAGCGCCATTTCTGATTGGATCATTGTCATCGCCGGGTGGGGATGGCAGGGTAGGGATCGGATTCTAGCCGGGTGCGCTGAGCTCCTTCATCGCGACTGGCCGGCGGAAGAACCCCACCAGAAGAAGCCATGAATCCCCTGCCCTCGCCCCGCCCCTCTTGCGCTGTGATCGTCCTTGCAAGCGTGTTTGCCGCTGCCTGCAACCCCAAGGAAAAACCCGCCGCGGCTCCGGAGACGGCGACGGCTGTCGAATCGCCGGCAGCAGACAAATTCATTATCCTCCCGGGCGACTACTCGCAGAAAACCACGGTGGCCGATCTCGAAGCGCGCTTCGGCAAAGCCAACGTGCTCCGGGAAACCGAGCCGGCCCCGCGCGTCGTCTTGTTCCCGGACGACCCCACCCGCCGCGCGTTTGTCACCTTCCATGAGGCGGCGGAGTTCAAGGAATTGGCCCACATTTCCGTGAGCGATCCCGGTTCGCTCTGGCGCGGCAAGCATGGTGCCCATGTGGGCATGACCTTCGCAAAATTGCGGGAACTGAACGGCAAACCCTTTTACTACACCGGCTTCGACGAGCAGAAGCGCGGCGGGGTTCACGACAGTTGGAGCCCCTCAATGAGCGACGACGATTCGTCTCTCGGTGCCTTCGATGTGGCCGAGAACGATCACCTTTACTTCAATGTCGAACTCGGTGTCGGCGATCCCGCACGGATCAAGGGGGTGGCGGATCTGCCCGTCGATGAACGCTTGTCGAGCGACGACCCGCGTTTCCCCAACTTGGGGGCGGTGATCGTGGTGACCGGGATCGGCGCGAGCAGCAGCCTGGATGACGAGTGGGAGTGAATACGGTCCCCGCTAACAAATCCCTCGCTATCTTCCGCAGATCCTTCCAGCTTCGCATGGAGGAAACGACCATGCACGATGACCCGCAACCGTCCGAGGAAACCGAGTCGCCATCCCGGAAGGGCGCGGTTAAATTCTTCCTTTTGGTGTTAGGTGCCTTTGGCGCCATCCTTCTTTGGAATAAATTCGGCCCTGAGCGGGAATTCCTGCTCCTGTATTTTGTCATCGCCGTCCTCTGCCTGGATTTAATTTACCTCGTGTTTCTATTCAGCTGGAAGCTTCCGTGGCCGCTCCGGCTTTTCATCACTTCGTTCACGATCGCATTCATCTTTGCGCCCACCATCATCGTCGGTCACGGCGCGGCGATTGTTCCGGCCTGGCTGGTTTTGTTCGCGCGCGAAAACGGTCACTATGACCTGCCCGTGGCTTTGAGGAGCGGATTGCTCCCGATCGGCGTCGTGTGCGCGGCCGTGATGCTCATTCAATCGCCATTCTACTACCTGTGCAGGAAAGAGAAACATCCCATGCCGGATCGAAAATGATAGTTCGTCTCGAAGGGCGGAGCCCGAACTAACAGGCATTCAGGAAAACTGCCGGTAGAACGTGATGGCGGAAATTCCGAAGCCGATCGCGAGCACGATGCGCCGGACCCAGAGTTGCGGGATTTTCTGCGAGTAGTGGGACCCGAGATAATATCCGGCGACAGCGCCGAGCGTCATGATTCCGACCTTCGGCCAATCGACCAGGCCACGGCAGATGAACATGATGGAGGCGACGACGTTGATCAGCGAGCCGAGGATGTTTTTCAAGGCGTTCATCTGATGGATGTCGCTGAGGCCGATGAAGCCGAGCGTCGCGAGCATCAGGATGCCGATTCCCGCGCCGAAAAACCCGCCGTAGATGGCGACGAGAAACTGAAATAAAATAGCAGGCCAGATGCGCGGCGCGCGTTGCGGCTCCGCGACCGGGCGGCGGATCAATCGGGCAACAAGGCCTTGGGCGAGAAACAGCAGCGTGGCGAACAGGATCAGAAATGGAACCAACCGGCTGAAGATTTCGTTGCCGGTGATGGTGAGCAGCCAACTCCCTATCAGCCCGCCGAGCAGACTCACCGGAACGAAGCGCCAGAGCCATTCGCGGATCGAAAGCATGTGCCGACGAAACCCATAGACCGAACCGCTGGTCCCGAAGACCAGGGCGACGGTGCTGGTCGCATTGGCCACCACCGGTGGCGTGCCGATGGCCAGCAAGGTCGGAAAGGTGAGGATCGTGCCGCCTCCCGCCACGGCATTGATCGCTCCGGCGGCAGTGGCGGCGCAGAGTAGGGAAAGGATTTCAGGTGCCGTCATCGCCGCTGACGCAGACTAATCGACTGCCCGTGGCTGACAACTGTCGATTTGAAGGGGATGCCATGGCTGGCGGGTCCAACCTTGGGTTTTGATTTGACGTGTCATCGTCGCGTGAATATGGACTCCACCCGAAAAAGACCGGCTAACTCTATCTATTTTCTGGCGGTCGCCCCCCCAACTCCTGATTTTCATGAGCGACACCGACAGTTCACAACCGGATTTCTGGGACCAACGTTGGGAGGCCGACCGGCTGCCCTGGGATCTTGGCCATACCCCGGGCCACCTCGAAGCCTTCCTGCAACAATTACAAAATCCCGGCCGCGTGCTCATCCCCGGCTGTGGCTCGGGTTACGAGGTAAAATGTTTCCACGACGCGGGCCACGATGTGATTGCCATCGACTTCTGCGAGTCGGCCGTAGCCCACGCGCGGAAGGTGCTGGGCCCGCTCGGAGACAAAGTGCGCCAAGGAGATTTCTTCAAGCACGAGTGCGGGGAAACCCGCTACGACTTCATCTACGAACGCGGATTTCTCTGCTCGCTTCCACCGTCGCTATGGCAGGACTACGCGGCGCGGATGAGCCATCTCCTGGCACCCGGCGGGAAGCTGTTCGGCTTGTTCCTGTATGGCGATGAGCCCGAGCCACCACCCTATCCGCTTCAGGAAAAAACCGCGCGGGACATCTTGGGAAAACACTTCCGCCTGACCAACACCACGGCCGTCGAAGTCCCTTCGGTACCGGTCTATCAGGGCATGGAATACTGGCAGCAATGGGAAAACATCAACGGAGCGGGGATCTAACCTAACGTTCGGCGGAGGTCCTCATGATGCAAGGGCATGACGTAAATCCCTGACCGGGCTGGACACCGCGGATTGACATGAACATGCCACGGACGACCTCCACAAGTCTCGCATCACTCATTCTGTTGGAGGTGGATTCCCTGCCCATTTTGAAACCTCGTGAGAAAGCTGCCTCGCGAACCTGCGAATGAACGCCAGCCGGATCCTGTTCCCAGCCCCGCTCTTGAATCTCCTCCTCTGATGGGCGAGGATGCTAACTATTGTTAGAAAATACAAGTAGACGAAGACCGGTCTGGCGATTCCGCCCGCTCGCCCGCCATAGGCCGAGAGGAACACCTCGAAATCGTTTGACTTGGAACCGAAACTCAAAGCTAACGAGCGTCCCCGCAAGGCTTGATAGAAATCGAGTTCACTCAGTAACCGGCAGATGTCGTAGGTTACCGGACCTTTCTTCCGTCCCAGGAAATCTATCCCAACGACCACCCCGGAAGAGGTAATGAGCAGGTTGGTGGGCTTGAAGTCGCGATGAAGGATCGCGCGATCCATTTCGACACCCCGGAGCACACCCTTGGATTTCAAAGCCAATTCCAAATACCCCTCGAGTGCGGGATCGTGGACCGTCGCCGCCTTCTCCAGATCACGTGCCTCTTCAAACACCTTGATGACTGACTTCAACTGCTTGCCCTTCCCAAAGTTTCCGGGCTCCAACTCCGATTGCGAATGAAACCAGCGGAGCCAGCCGGCCGCCTTCCGAATGTTTTCATGCCGCCTCTTTGTGAAGAACATCTTCCTCTTGAGAATTGCGCATAAAGTCTGCCCCTCCACCCATTCCATGATGACCGCGCCATGCTCTGGAACCCAGCCGAAGGGTTCCGGCACGGTGTAACCATTCCCAAGATCCGATCTTGCGTGATAATGGCTGAGCGCTTGATAGAGGCTGGCGGCATCCTGAGCCTCACCGTTGACGACTTTGACACAGATGGATCTGCGGCAGCTTGGCGAATTCAGTCGATGGATTGTGGATTCGCGTCGGACCAGCGGTGAGCCGACCTGTTTCCAGTCAGCCGGCCAATCCTCCGGACATTCGTCCATCTCGGTGAATCGTTTGAGGATCGCATCACAACGGGGATCAGTCACCGGCACCTCCCGGACAAGAGGGCCATGATCCATTTGAAGTTCCTCGAACCAACCGCTAGCATGGACGGTGACTAGCTTTCACGAGCTGCAACGTCAAGCAGAGCCTCGGGCTCGACGACCGGTCACGCCGCACTTGGATCGGGCCAATCGAGCGACTGAAAATGAGGGCGGATTTGGAAGTTGACGGGCAATGCCGATGCGAATCAGGGGCTTAACGCCCGACAGGTTGCTAGATTGTCGTCTGAATGGGAACCGATCTCCTGTCATTATGCACGGGCACCAATGAGGCGCTCCCCTCCCAGGGAAGCGCCTTAGGAATTCGGGCTGAAGGAGGTGGTGCCCGGCCATCAGGCTGGCTGATCGGCGCAAGTCGGCGCGAGCAACTCCGTAGAACCCGTTTCAAGGAGGGATTTAATTCCTTCGATGATGCTCGGCCAGCCGTTCTTCACGCGGTCGCGGAGGGCGCTCACTTCGGGGAAATCCTCGTGAGTGATGGTGAGTTGGACCGTGTCTTTTTGAGGCTCAATCTTGAAGCGGACGGTCGAGGGCGGTTCATCGGTGAGGTGGTCGAAGGTGAAAACGAGTTCTTCTTCCGGCGCGCTTTTTAGGATTTTGCCATGCCACTCCAGTTTGCCTTCAGGCGACCGGCTTTCGATGACATCCCCTTCCTTCCAGCTGGAGGTGTTGCGGCAGCCGAACCAGTATTGCTGGATGAAATCTGGATTGGTAAGGGCCTCCCAAAGCTTGGCGGGAGTCGTACGAATATGGGTCACGTAAACGAGTTTCGGGGTATCGGTCATGGTATTCATGGTGGTGGTTATGGTTTGGATTCGAGGTTGCGTTTGAGTTCGGCGAGGATGTCGAGACGCTGCGCTTCGAATTTCCCGATCCAGCGGACGCCGATCTCGTGGATCGGCACCGGATTGAGATAGTGAAGTTTCTCCCGACCGCGTTTGACGGTGGCGATGAGGTTCGCAGCCTCGAGGATCCCGAGATGCTTGGTCACCGCCTGACGGGTCATGTCGAGCCCGTCGCACAGCTCGCCGAGCGTCTGTCCGTTGCGGGCATGGAGCTGGCCCAGCAGCAGCCGCCGGCTTGCATCGGCGAGGGCTTTGAAAACTTCGTCCATCGGCGGGACAATAGGCAACCTTTTGGTTGCATGTCAACCGGGATTTTTCAATTGGAGAAGTGGCCAGTGATCCGGTTTTTGCAAATCGGTCCGGCAGTGGTAAGTACGGTGATGAGCTTGCGTCTGGATCCATGACACAATCGGAGCCTCGGCGCTCA
Source organism: Verrucomicrobiota bacterium (assembly GCA_040385685.1). Taxonomy (GTDB): domain Bacteria; phylum Verrucomicrobiota; class Verrucomicrobiia; order Verrucomicrobiales; family Akkermansiaceae; genus Luteolibacter. The sequence goes on from JAZKGW010000026.1 coordinate 60,373, forward strand.
GTGACGATGACCGGGAGTAAGACCACCGCCTGTCAGAATTCCGCTCGAATTGCATGATCTGAAAGAGATCACGAATTTCCCAACTGTGGGAACTCCATGATTCAAAGAGGATTACACTCACCCTATTTCACTGACTTCCAAGTCATTGAAACAATCCTGGATAGACATCAACCCGACGGCACCAAGAATTTCCTTCTGAATGGGGGTCCACGGGTTAACACTCCATGGTGATTTTTTTCGATTGATCCCGTGGGATTCCATGAATCGTAGCCCCTCCATTCTGATCGTTCTGCTTTCCATCCTCGGCGTCTCTTGCAAGCCCAGCGGTGAACGCCAGGTGGTTGCGCCGACCGCCACGGGCGATGTGCTCGCTGTGGTGGGCGATGAACGGATCACCGCCGCGGATTTCCAGAAGGAGATGAGCCGGCGATCGGCGGACGATCGGGCTGCGGGGCTGGAGCAAATGATCCGCCACAAGACAGCCCTGGTGCAGGCCCGTGCCGCGGGTTTTGACAAGGAGCCTGAAATGGTGGCGCTGGTGGAGCAATTGATCGCCTCCCGCTTTCTGGAAGCCCGCCATGCGGCGGGTTCCAGATCCGAGCCTGTTGTTTCTGAGGAGGAAATCAACCGTTTCTATCAGAATCACCGGGACCGGTTCCAAAAGCCGGAGTCGGTCCGGGCGGGCGTCATTTACCTGCGGAGCAGCGCCCGCGCCGATGTGGAGAAACGCGGTGAGCTGCGCGAACGGGCGACGGCCATTCTGGATCAGGCCCGCGGATTGGATCCGGATGCCTTTGTCATGCTCGTCCGCCAGAATTCAGAAGATCAGGCCACCCGCTACACCGGCGGGGATACCGGATGGATGCGGCCGGACGATTCCCTGCCCGCACGCGACGCGGCGGTGGTGGAGGCGGCGGCCGCGCTGCGAAATCCGGGGGACATGGCACCGCTGCTGGAATCCGCCGACGGCTTCCGGATCGTCCGCCTAACCGCCCGGCAGGCGGCCGGAGTCCGACCGCTGGATGAAGTGCGGGAGGCGATTCGCTACGAGCTTCTCCAATCCGCGAGGGCGGCGCGGCAGAACGCCTTTTTCGAAAAACTCAAGGAAGGCGTGAGGATCGAGATCAATGAACCGCTGCTCCAGAACCTCGCGCTGCCCGATACCCCGTCCCTAACGAAAGGACCCCTTCCCCTGCCGGGAAACTGAGTCCGCAACCCGATCCCCACGCTCATGAAGTCCCTGCTCCCTCCGATATCACGCATGCTGGCGTTAGTAATTCCGGGGGTGCTCTCCCTGAATTCACTTGCAGCGCAGACCATCAACCAAAGCATCACCCTGCAGCCGGGCTGGAATGCGGTTTGGCTCGAAGTCGAACCGGAGATCAACCAAACGGATGAGGTTTTCGAGGGAATGCCGGTCAGCAGTGTCTGGACCCGCCTCGAACGGACGACGACCGCGGAGTTCATCCAAAGCGTGTCCGAAGCGGCTTTCACCAAGGAGGGCTGGCAGCGCTGGTTCCCGCCGTCCCGCGAGGAATCCGTGCTCAACAACCTGTTCACCGTGCAGGCGAACCGCGCCTACCTGATCAAACTATCTGGCAGCGTCCCGGTGATCTGGAACCTGAACGGACGCCCCTCGCTGCGGCGACCCGAGTGGGTGCCGGATTCGTTCACCCTGCGTGGTGCGCCGGTGGATCCGGCGGTGCCCGTGACCTTCCTCAATTTTTTCCGCGCCTCAAAAGCTCATTACAAGGCAACGGGAAACACCCTGCAGCCGATCTACCGGCTGAACAACGCCCAGGGAGCCTGGGTTCCCGTGAATGGATCTGAAGTCATGAAAAGCGGTGAGGCTTACTGGATTTTTTCCGAAGGTGCCTCGGACTATCTGGCCCCGCTCGATGCCAAGGTGGAATCGGGCGATGGATTGGATTTCGGCTCCGAGTTGACTGCCCTGAACCTGAGCCTTGAGAACCACAAGACAGCACCGGTCAATGCCATGGTGGAATCCGGCACGGGTGGTCAGGCGCTATCCTATGCCGCGTTCGATCCGCAGCTCGGAAAGCAATGGCCCGAGCTCCCAACATCCCTCGCAGTTCCCCTGGAGTCAGGAGCAAAAATCCAGGTCCGGCTGGCACCACGCAGAAAAGATCAGGCCGAGGCAACGAAGCAATCAGTGATCAAGATCCGGGACGGTGCCGGTGTCCGACTGCTAATCCCCACATCCGTCGAGCGAACCATGTTGTCATCCTCGGGGGGATCCCTGATGGCAGGATTGTGGGTCGGAAATGCGACGATCAAGGCGGTTTCCGAAGCCCACTCCACCAATGACTCCGTCACTCCCACCCCGACGAAGTCGGAGTTCAGTTTGCGGGTGATCATTCATGTCGATGCGGCGGGCGAGCCACGCTTGCTCAAGGAGGTGATCCAGATGTGGAAGGACGGGACCTACACCATCGACGGGAATGGTGACACAGTGGTGGCCACTCCAGGAGAATACGTGCTCCTGACCGATGATGCGCTCATCCCTCAATTCAAGGGGGCGGCCGTCCGCGATGGTCAATCAGTGGGCCGACGCGTGAGCACCATCGGCTACGATTTCACCACCGCGAACGAGGACAAGTCGCTCGATCTCTCGGGTTCGTTCGGGATCGGCCAGCCCCTCACCGCGACCCTGGGGGTTCCCGGCAATCACCCGACCAACCCCTACCTGCACAAGTATCATCCGGACCACGACAACCTGAATGCCCAATTCAACGGCCCGGCCGCAGAAAGCTTCCAGACGACCCGGCAGATCAGCTTTTCGTTCGCCGCCACGCCTCCCGACGGCCCGGCGGTCCCCGACTTCGGCTACGACGAAATGGGCGGGAACTATCAGGAGGTGATCAGCGGCCTCCATAAGAATGCCATCCACCTCGGGGGCACATTCCGACTTTCCCGCGTCTCACCCATTGCCGAGATCAACCCGAGTCCCTAACAAACCGCCTCCATGAATACCCAGCGCAAAATCCATCTGACCTGTTCGCTCCGACTTTCTGTTATTGTGCTCATCTTACTTGCGGGCGCATTGGGGCGGGCCGCGACTTTCTCCGGTCAGGTAACAGACAACGGCAGCGGCGTGGAGGGCGTTAATATCCGCATCGTGGGAACCTCGACCGGAGCCCATTCCAACAACACGGTCAATGTCCAAACCGACGCCAGTGGCAACTGGTCGAGCGGCGGTTGGCTCTTGGGATACAATATCGCGATCACCCCTCAGCAGAACCCATACACATTTTTACCGTCAGGTAGATCATTCGCCTTTGCAGCTCTTGGTGCAAATCGGTCAGGGTTGAACTTCGATCGAGTCTCATCTGATATTTCCGGCAAGGTCACCGCGGGAACCAAGGGGATCCAAGGGGTCACCATCGGTTTGAGCGGCCCATCTAACAAAACAACGCAAACAGCCACGGACGGGACTTATTCGTTCACCAACGTTCCATTGGGTGACTACACCATCACGCCGGCTGTCGTTACCGATGGATTCACGCCAGTTTCCCGGGCGATCACGTTGAGTGGGAATTTGCTCAACCAGAACTTCAAGCTCAACCGTCCGGTCGCCACCACCACCATGGCCGACGGGGTGGCATTCGGAAGCGCGGTTTTCAAGGGGATGGTGGACGGCGATGTGGACCTCGGATTCGGGGGCACGGTATCCGCGAAAATCCGGTTTGAATATGGCCTCCAGGGAACCCTCGGAACTCCTGCCGCTGCCATCCTGGAAATCGCCGAGCCGATTTTCCCGACCGAGGCCAGCGGATCCGTGCCGGTCAGCGCGGGAATCTCCGGTTTGCTTCCTGGAACTCTCTACGACTTCAGGTTGAAGGCTTCCTATCTGGATGGAGCGGGCGCGGAAGTCCCCGGCACCACTCACACCGGAGAGATTCAATCGTTCCTGATGCCCTATCCGGCTGCGGCGACGGCCGTTCAATTCGATGGAACCGGGGACCGGGTGGAGGTCGTTGACTCCGGACTTGAAATGACGACCGCCCTGACCATCGAAGCGTGGATCTTCCCCACTGGTCCGGGAACCGTCGCGGCCGGACAAGGAAGTGCCATCGTTTGCCGCGAGGGAGAGTATTTGCTCGCCCGGTTTGCGGACGGCTCGATCAGATATGCCCTCAAAATCGATACTCCTTCCTGGGTATTTGTGGATACAAACGTCGATGTGCCACTGGATCAGTGGACTCATCTGGCTTTCACCTATGACTCGACTGTCGCCAACAACCCGCGGATCCGCCTGTTTGTGAACGGGGCTCTCGCGTATTCTGGAAATGGATCCGGCCCGATCGGCGACGCGCTGGCCGATGACAAGCTGTGGATCGGCGGGCGTCCGGCAGTCAGCGCGTATTTCAAAGGCCAGATCGACGAAGTCCGGGTATGGAGCATTGCGAGGAATGCGGGGGATATCCTGCGTGACTATCGGCGGTCACTCTTCGGGACCGAGTCCGGCCTTGCAGGCTACTGGCGGTTCAATGACGGAATGGGTGTCACCGCAGCGAACGGTGTTCCGGGAGCTCCCGCGGGGAGCATTGCGGGGGATGTCATATTTGTCAGTTCGGCGGCACCCCTGACAGACGCGATGGTCGACACCCAGCCCGCCAGCCCGGTTGGCGCGACCAAGGCCACTCTCCGGGGCGTGATCAATCCCGTGGGCAATGAAACGAGCGTGAGGTTCCAATATGGCGAGACCATCGCTTATGGAAATCAAGTCGCGGTAGGCTCCAGCTTCAACGGCACCGCACCGGTATCCGTCAGCGCGGAAATCCTTGGGTTGCAACCCGGAACGACCTATCATTACCGCTGCGTCGTGGAGAACCTGGCCAGCGGGGTGATCGAAGGCCGGGACCAAACTTTCACCACACTCGTGTTAGGCGTCGGCTGGCCGACCACCACCAAGGTCACCGGCGGATTCACGGAAACTCCGAAGCATTGCCTGGACACGCTGGGAAACGCCTATGTGGCCGGGCGGTTTTCAGGCTCTCTCAATTTGGGAGGAGCTCTTGTCTCCATGAACGGGACAACTGATGCATTCGTCGGCAAATTGGGCCGTGGAGCGGACTGGCTCTGGGGGAACCGGGTGATCGCGGGGCCAGCCAGCGACGTCACCATCGAGGAGATCGGGATCGACGCGGATCGCAATGTTTTCGTGGTCGGCCACTTCACGGGAACGATCACGTTTCCCGCTGCGGTCGAAATCCCGCTGACGTCAACGGGTGTTTCGGATGGCTTTGTCGCGAAGCTCAACAGCAGTGGAAACGGGTGGCTTTGGGCCAGGAAACTCGGCACGACGGGCTCTGACCGGGTGAATGCCCTGGTCGTGACGGAGGCAGGTGAGGTGATGGTTGCCGGACAGGTGGGTGCCGCCGTCAATGTTGTTGGCAGTGGCGGGACAAACTATCCGATCGGCGGAACCGGCGTGTCGGATCTCTTCGTCGCCAGGCTCGACACGGACGGCAACTGGCTTTGGGCCACCGGCGGTGCGAACGGGGAGCCAGCCAACTCCTCGAATGCCAATGCCTTGGTCCTCACCTCCCAAGGCGACGCCTTTGTGACCGGAGAATTCACCGGAAGTGTCGGGTTCCCGATTTCATCCAGCACATCAACCTTGGTGTCTGCGGGCGATTCCGACATTTTCATTTCCCGGATCAGCGGGAACGGCCAATGGCTCGTGGCAAGCCGGGCGGGCAGCACCGATGAGGACACCGCTACGGCATTGGCAGTCAACGCGGTTGGGGAGGTCTATCTTTTTGGCAAATTCAGCACCGACGCGACCTTCGCTTCGGGCACTACAAAGTACAACACCCAGGTGGGAACCGAGGGGAAACTGTTCGTCGCGAAACTCAGCTCCAACGCCAGTCTCCTTTCATACTACCAAGCCGGTCGCGGCGAGGCGGGTGGTATCGCGGTGGATTCGGCTGGGCGGGTCTATATCACCGGGGATTTCTCAATTTCGATAGATTTCGGATCAACTCAAACGCAGAGTCTGATTTCCTCGGGAAGTTTGGACGTGTTCGTCGCCCGCCTCAGCGACGTTCCTGACCAATGGGACTGGATCAAGAACATCGGATCCAGCGGGATGGAGGGCCGGGGCGAGCTCAGGGTCGGTCCCGGCGGCGGCCTGGTCGTTTCGGGAACATTTCAAAACACCGTGCAGGTCGGCCATTCCTTGCTCACCACTTCCAACGATCACGAAATCTTCGTCGCGCGACTCGATGCGGAGGCCGTCTTTGAACATAACAATTACGTGATCGGCGAGGCGATCCCCGTGCCGGTCGAGGCCCAGCAGGCAAACGGCAGTCCGATCGGCCAGCCGTCCATCAGCCTTATCAGCGCGGAACATCAGGACAGCGATACGCTCAACTCCTTTGTCTGGGACAGTGTCGGCCGCAATCTCTATCCGGTGCGGCCGGTGACCGCGATCCTGAAGTGGCCGCTCACCACCGATCCCGCCAACACCACTGCCGTCGCCACCGCGGTGGGTCGCTCGACATGGCCGGACAATCCCCGGATTCACATCGCCAGTGCCCCGGTCGAGTTGCAGCCCGCCGTCACCGGATTCCCATATCGCTTTAACAGCATATCATTGAGCACCGGCGTGGGTGTGGCGGTAGATGGTTCTCCGACCAAGGTTTTCACCGCCGCCAATCCGGGGTTAAGCGTCTTGCAGTTCTTCGACAATGAAGGCGAGGAATCACCTGTCACGCTGAAGCCGCTCCACTTCGAAGTGGTGCGCACCGTGCCCTGGGACGATGGTGTTTCCAAGCCGGCAGTGAATACCCAATCCGCCACCATCGGCACCGAACTGGGCAATCCCGAACACAACGACCCCACCGGCAAGAACGGCTTTGTCGTGCTCACCGGCGCGGCCTACGATGGAGCGGGCGATGACAAGGCCTATGACCGCACCACCCGGACCGGGCCGATCATTCCGGTGAATCTGGAGACCGCCGCCACCAACGACGACCTGGTGGTGGCTTGGTATCATGCTGAGGATGTCCAACTGCCTGATGGCGGCACTACGAAGGGAATTGCATGGCCGTCGCTGGCAGTGCGCTATCAACCGCAGTGGCCGGAGAATCCCGATGAACTGGTCCTGTCGCGTGGCGATGGATCCGGAGTTTTGCCGCAGGATGCTTTCCCTGGCAAACGGGTTTATCGCCAACCCGATCCGAGCCTGCCCGGCTACAATCCCAATGAGGAACACGCCGCACTTTATGGCGATACTCTCTATGCGCTTCGCAACGACTTGAACGACCTCATCGACGCTTCCGAGCCTTATGTCTTGCTCAAATACCGCGCCCCCGCATCAGCAGCGATGCCTAACCGGTGGATGATGAAAATCTACAAGGTGGTAACCCAGAATGCCGCGCATCCATTCGCTTTTTCCATGGTAGCCGGACAACCCCTTTTGTTGCCGAGCCCGCTCGACCTGTTGCCACTCAGCAAGGACTTTAACAAATGGACTGAAGGGCCGGGCTTCCGCGATCACCGGGGAGAACTCCACGCTCGCGCGGCTGGACCAGGAGGGGCAACCGCGGTCATCAAATCCCAATACTGGTATCCCCTGCAGCCCGACTTTTTCTATGACTTCGATGGAATCCCAGGCCTTGATTTCCCGACCGGAACCAGCATCCCGTGGCTGGGAAAACCCAACGGAACCGGGGAGGATGGAAAAGGCACCGATCCGCCTGTCGAAATCACCTACACGGTCAGTTGGCCCACCCAAGTTCCAGTCCTGAAGATTGGCGCCACCCTGATAGATGGAGATCCCGTCCTTGATCCGCCCGATCCGACGGCCCTGCCGGATCTCGTCAATTTCGTGCAAGCGCAAGTCGTCCACGACGACGGGAACCCCGATGGCAGCAATCCCGCGAGTGCGTTGGTGAGACTCTACGAGCCGATCCAACCGCGCACCCTCCAGATCAGGTCCGTCGCCGGGAACAATCCCGATCCGGGCATTGCCGTCTTCGTGCCCGCGGACGAGGCATCTCTCTTCACCGGACTGGCCACCGAGAACGATGCCGGGCTTCTCTCCTTCACCGACCTGCCCTATTTCCTCCGTTCCCGGTTGCGCTACGATCCACTCAACAAAAACCTCATTTTCCAAGGTATCAGGGACGATGGCGACGTTGGGGAACAGCCGCTGGTGCTTTCGAATGTGCTGAGTCCCCGGGAAAGGGACCGGATCAAGAAGCTTAAGGAAGGAAATGTGGACTTCGGCAATTTGATCGACGCCCTTTACGAACTCACCCGCGATCCCGACCACGTCAATTCGCAGCAGGCGGACCCGCCAATCCAAATCGGATTCGAGCGTCGTGACGGATTGATCGCCACCAAGCCGTTGTTGGGAGAGTCCATCGTGAAAGCGCTGAGCGCCGGCGGAGCAACCTCCAACGGCTATGTGACACTTGTTATAAACAACGATGCTTCACTTGGCGTCCTGCCAGTCTCCCTGCATGTCCTCCGGGTCGAGGGAGATCCGGAACTGGGTGACATCAACGTGCTTGAATCCGACAATGTGTTCGACCAAAAGCTAACGCTTCGTCACAGCGGGGACTTCGGTGGTGAACCGCAAAACTTCGAGTTTGAATGGTATTTCCGTCCCAGCTCCAATGGCTCGGTTCTTCCCGGTTCAGGTTCAGATCCGGGTGTCGATGGCTGGACGAAGTTTCAAAGCCCGCCGCCGGGCCCGCCATCCCTTGGATTGAACGACATCACCCTCGGCGATGGAGGAACCTCGAATCTCCTCATTCTAGCGGACAATTACTATATCTGCCGTTATCGGCGCGATGACGGCGTGTCCCCGTGGAGCGATTGGATTGGCAATGCCTTGGAACGCAAGGCTCAGTTCGTGGAGGGCTGGGTGGGGCGGGTCCGCAATGGACTGAATCCATTCGAAGCCCGCAGCGCCGACTTCCATAAGGACGAAACCGTCACCTTCGCCAGCATGCTCCAGCAGGCCGGCACCCGCTACGAGGGAAGTGTCGCGGTCAAGGCTGGAGAAGATATCAACCAAATCGGTCTGATAGAGGCCTACGGGACGGTCCTTCAAAGCGCCAAGCAATTGAGTATCGATGCGAGTCCGCCCGAGAATTTCCAGCCCGCCAATGACGCCCTTCTCTCGGCCGCGGGCTACATCGCCGACCTCTATTTCCTGCTAGGCAACGAGGCCACGGCGGACGCCGCGGATCCGACCATTGGATTCCGCACATCCTCCACCGGCTACGGCACCCTGGCACCTTCGATCTTCACCTTCCAGAACCAGGTGGATTCCCTGCTGGAAGAGGAGTTGGGCCTGTTGAGGGGCCGGGATGACAGCGCTGCGTCAGTCCGCGGCGCACCAGCTTACAACCGCCTCTTCTGGAACTTCACCCGCGACGAGGGCGAGGTGGCATACGCCCAAGCCTATAACATCACCGATCAGGACAACGACGGCTTCATCGGCGTCAATGATGCCCGCATCATGTTTCCCCAAGGCCACGGCGATGCGTGGGGGCACTATCTAACCGCGACCAAGACCTACTTCGATCTGATGCGGAATCCGTTTTTCGTGTGGATTCCACGGACCGAATTAATCCAACTGGGCACGCAGGATGTCGAGATCAACAATTTCGACGAACGGAAGTTCGCCCGCGCCGCCGCGGCCAAGGCCAAGGTGGGAGCGGAAATCGTGGACCTCACCTATCGACTCAACTATGTGGATGATCCATCAGGCCAATATCAGGGCTACAAGGACACCAATTCGGATCGGGCCTGGGGCGTCTCCGAATGGGCCCAACGTGCCGGATCCGCGGCACTTTTCGACTGGGTTGCCGCCAACGCCGTCCTCCCGGCCGAAGACACGGGACATACCGGCATCGAGAAGATCGACCGCACCACGGTTCCGGAGTTGGACGAAATCATCGCCGGCTATGAGAGTGTCCAGAGTCAGGTGGACAAGGCGGACGCGGGACTCAATCCGCTCGGCATCGGCAAAAACTCGGTGCCATTCGACATCGATCCGTCACTTGTATCTGCCGGCAAGACCCATTTCGAGCAGATCTACGACCGGGCTGCGGAGGCGGTGAAAAACACCGTCACCGTGTTCGACCATGCCAACCAACTGACCCAGGCCCTGCGTGGCCTGCAGGACGACGTCAATGATTTTTCAGGCAATGTCGACGACCAGGAGCGCGACTACAAAAACCGCATGATCGAAATCTTCGGTTATCCCTATGCCGGGGATATCGGAACCGGGAAGACCTATCCCGCCGGATATACCGGACCTGACATCTATCACTATATGTATGTCAATACGGTGGAGGTAACCGGCGAGCCCGTTTCACTGGGTGTCCCCAGCGAGGATATCGTCGGACAATTCACATCGCTGGGAAGCACCAACTCAGGGATACCAAAGAAGCTGGCGGATTACTTCTTCAAGAACGACGTGCCTTTGACGCTCAATTCGGTGGTCGGATCAGGGGTGCTTTCGATCAATTATCCGGTGTCCAATGGGAACTATGCCTGTGTTGCTCCAAATTCCTGGGGGGAGCGGGATGCTCCGGGAGAAATTCAAGCGGCCCTATCTGATCTGTTGCAGGCGCAGTCACGGATGAGGCAGGGAATTTCCAATTACGACTCCCTGACCGGAGAGATTCGGGATGCGGCGGAATTGCTCGAGGCTCGCTACAATCTCAGATCGGAGACCCTTGGTGTCCGGAATCGCTCTGATGGCACGACAAATACCCTGAAGGGAATTATCCTTACTAGCAATATCATCGCCAACGTGCTCAAAGGAACGGTAGAAAATGCCGATCAGATATCAGACATTACCTTGGAATCGTTGCCGAAAGTGGTGGGCACATCAAATGATGCGACGGCCCCGGTCCGGGGAGCCATTAAGAGCGTAACCGGGATTGGGACGAAGATATTGAAAGTTGGTGCCAATATTGCAACCGGAGTTGCGGAGGGTGCAAAAAAAGCAATTGAGGAGAACCGGCGACAATCGGACCTCGAAATCTCCGGTCTGGAGTTCGCCTACGAAACCCAGCAGAAACTCAAGGAACTGGAACAACTGATCCGCAAGGAACCGGGAATGCGGGAGGAAGCGTATGCCCTCGGTGAAGCAGTCAACCAGTCAATGGGACGCTACCAGGCCGCCGTGGCGAAAGGCCTCCGTCTGATGGACGAACGGATCGCGTTTCGCAAGAGCGCCGCCGCGGAAACCCAGCAGAACCGCTATCAGGACATGACGTTCCGGATTTTCCGCAACGACGCGATCCAGAAATACCGCGCCCAGTTAGATCTCGCCGCGAAGTATGTCTACATGGCAGCGGTGGCGTATGACTACGAAACGCAGCTTCTGGGTGGAGACCACGGCGCGGGCCGCGAGTTTCTCACCGACATCGTGAAGCAACGGGCCCTGGGAGAAGTGATCAATGGTCAACCGGTCGCGGGACGTCACGGTTTGGCGGATCCGCTGGCGCGGCTTAGCCAGAATTTCGGTGTCCTCAAAGGGCAGCTTGGTTTCAACAACCCGCAGACAGAGACGGGCCGCTTCTCGCTGCGCAACGGACTCTTCCGGTTGCGCGGCACCTCCGATGCGGAATGGCGTGACGAGTTGAAGAAACACATCGTTCCCAACCTCTGGGACATTCCGGAGTTCCGCCGTCATTGCCGGCCCTTCGCACCGGAATCGGCAGGCCCGCAGCCGGGGCTGGTCATCCGCTTTCCCACCACCGTGACATTCGGTCTGAACTATTTCGGCTGGCCGCTGGGCGGCGGTGACAGTGCCTACGATTCGACCTCCTTCGCCACCAAGGTCCGCTCCGCCGGAGTCTGGTTCAGCAATTACGATGGCAGCGGCCTCTCGCTCACCCCGCGCATCTATCTTGTCCCCGCCGGTGCGGATGTGATGCGTTCGCCGTCCGGCAACAACCTCGAAACGCGCCAGTGGCGGGTGGTCGACCAAAAAATCCCGGTGCCATTCCCGATCGGCTACAACAGTCTGAACGACCCGAAGTGGATCCCCGCAAATGATTCCCTGAGTGATACCCTCGGCGACATCAGGCGCTTCTCCAGTTTCCGTGCCTACCATGACAGCGGGGTCTTCGATCCCGCGCAAACCATCAGCGACAGCCGTCTGATCGGCCGCTCGGTTTGGAACACCGACTGGATGCTGATCATGCCGGGCGGAACCTTCCTCTTCGACTCTAACGAAGGTCTCGACAAGTTCATCGACTCGGTGAGCGACATCAAGATCTTCTTCCAAACCTACGCCTACTCCGGCAACTGATCCAACTCCCGCAATCCACAAAACCATGAACCCGACATTTCTGCATCCATGGAGCGTGCTGCTGGCCGCTATCCTCGTCTGTTATGAACCGGCGGAAGCCACCCTGTCGGAACCTGACAATCTCCTCTATGGCAGCATCACTCTCGACAACGCTCCCGTCACCTCCGCGCGCACCGATGTCGTCGTCGAGGCGAGGCGGACCCTCAACGGCCCGCCGGTGGCAAGCTATCGCATGGGCTCGAATCCCCGGGTGGGGAATTTCTACAGCCTGGAGATTTCCCTGGAATCGGTTTCACCTGCGCTTTCACCGAATGCTTCCCAGACCGGCGATGCCCTCATCATCGTGGTCACCGACGCCTCGGGCGTAAGGGCCGATCATCCCTACACCGCCGGCGAGCGGGGTGCGGTGCTGCGGGTGGATTTCGGCAGTTCCATCCCGGACGCGGATGGCAATGGCCTGGCCGATCTTTGGGAGCTGGCCAACTTCGGAGCGACCGGACAGAATCCGCAGGCGGTCAACGTCAACGGCCAAACCACTCTGGAAAACTTCGTCGCGGGCACCAACCCCAACGACGGAACGAGCCGCTTCCAGGTCAACGCAGAGGTCGAGGGCGCCCAAAGAAAGGTTTGGTTCTTCGCCCGCGCTGCCGAGGGCACCGGCTATGCGGGGATGACCCGCTTTTATACGCTGGAGAGATCGCCCGATCTAACGAACGGATCCTGGCTGGGCGTTCCCGGTTTCATCGAAATCCCGGCGAACAACCAGACCGTCATCCATCAGGCTCCACTAACCGGGCCACCCGCGTTCTACCGGGGAAATGTCCGGTTGCAGGGCCCCTGAGCCTCTCCATACATGTCGAACGAATCGAAACGGAACATCTCCTGGATTCGGAACCTTGACTTGATGGAAATCCACGCCGAGCGATTCCGTGTTCAGGCGGTGACAACCGCCAGCCTATGGACAAGAACGGTCATTGCGGGGTCTGTAGGGCCGCCAAAGCGTGCCGAAGAATGGTGACGGGATTTGTTTGTTTACTCCTGCCGCTGGTGGCGGAAGCGTTCGACGAGCGGGAATTCCTGGTGAAGGACATCCGAACCGGAGTCGACGCCTCGCAGCCGGAACGCGGCATGGCGATCCGCAATGGCTTGTTCGTGTTTTCCGCGAACGACGGCACCCACGGTGCCGAGCTGTGGGCAACGGATGCGGCGGGCGAAGGGACGGTGCTGGTGAAGGACATCCGGCCGGGGGCGGAGAGTTCGTCACCGCAGAATTTCAGCAAGCCGGTCAATTATCCAAAGTTCGTGATCGGCACCGGATTGGTGGACCGGATGGTGGTGTTCTTCGCGGCGAACGACGGCACTCACGGCACCGAATTGTGGGCGACGGACGGCACGGCCGACGGGACGTTCCTGGTAACCGACATCCGGACGATTCCCGGTCCGCCGAATCACGACCCGCTGGGAAGCTCGTTTCCCTACAGCCTGACGGTGTTGAACGGAAAGCTGGTCTTCGGCGCCAATGACGGAGAAACCGGTGTGGAACTCTGGACGCACGACCCGGCCACCGGCAACACGTTCCAGCTTCGTGACATTTACCCGGGCGACGATTTCACCCACTCGCTGCCGAACTACCTGATCGTGGTGGGAAACTTCGTGTTCTTTTCCGCCAGTGACAACCGGCAGGCAGGCACTGGAACGGAGTTGTGGAAAACCGACGGCACGACCGAAGGCACGGTGCTGGTGGCGGACGTGCGCCCCGGCAACGTCGGCTCCGGCGCGCGCGAACTCGTGAACCTCAACGGCACCTTGATCTTCGTGGCCTACAACGGCGTCGGCTGGGACAACCAGCTCTGGCGCAGCGACGGCGCGGGCGCCTCGCTGATTCACCAGTTCGGCGAGATCAGCAGCCCGCCGGACGTGCTGCGGGTGTCGGGAAATTTCGTCTACTTCGCCGCGACCAACCACCTGCTAACAGGAGGACCGTTTCCCGCCCACGGCCAGGAACTTTGGCGCAGCGACGGCACCGGCGGCGGCACCGCGATGGTCCGCGACATCAATCCGACGACCGAGAGCGGCATCGCCTTCGGATCGGCACCGCGCGAGCTGGTCGATGTGAACGGGCGCTTGTTCTTCACCGCCGACGATGGCGCAAGCGGGCGCGAGCTGTGGACCAGTGACGGTTCGCCCGGCGGCACCGTGCGGGTCGCGGACGTCCGGCCGGGGCCGACTTCGTCCGATCCTTTTTCCCTAACCGCCTGCGGCCGGCTGCTCTACTGGACGGCGAACGATGGCACGACCGGTCGCGAAATCTGGCGGATCCCACCGGAAAGCCTCGCCACGCTGCCGGTCGCGCAGGCGGCAGGCGACCTGGGGCCGGGAGATTCGGTTTCCTTCGCGCCGTTTCTCGGTTTCGGCGGCAGGCACCTGCTAGTGGCGCTGGACGATGGCGTGAAAGGCACGGAACTCTGGGCAGTGGAATACGTCACTTTCCTCGTCACCAACACGTCTGATAGCGGCCAAGGGTCGCTGCGCAAAGCCATCGAGGACGCTAACACCTTCATCAATCCCCATGGCTGCGTGGACCGCATCGGCATCGACATTGCCGGCCCCGGCCCGCACCTGCTCGGCCTGCAGAGCCAGCTTCCCGCGATCACCGACCCGGTGACAATCACCGATCCGCTTTACAACCCGCAGATCCAGGCGCGTTTCCTCGCCGACGGTAATCTAGCAGGCGTGAATGTTTCCGGGTTGATCATCCTCACCAAGGACACGGAGGTGATCGGCATCGGCTTCACCCGGGTGAAAACCGGGATCAAGCTGAACCCGGACGGCGCGAACGTGAACCTCCAGGGACTGCTTTTCCTGCAGATCTCGGACATCGGGATCGAGGCGAACCTGAACTCCACCGGCGTCTATCAATTCCGCGAGAACCGCTTTCTCGGCGGCATGGCCTTCGGCACCAAGGTGAATGTCTCGGGCATGGTGGAGGCGACGATCCACTATCGAAAAAATTACCACGAGCAGAACCAGGTGGCGATCGAGGCCAACGAGCAGCTCGACGGCAGCCTGACGTGGACCGTTTTTGACAACATCTCCAAAAACGGCGGCACCGGCGGCCGCTTCAATCTGCGTGTGGCCGGCAACAAGGATTTTGCCCGGAATCGCTGGGAAGGTCACGCTCAGGTCGGACTGACTTACGCGACCAACGTCGCGCAGAACGTCCGGATCATCGTCAAGGCGGATGGCGACGTGGCGGTCGGCAACGGCTTCGAAGGCGTGCGCGCCGACCTGCGCGGCACGGGCGAGGTGCGCTTCACCCTGCTGAATCTAACAAGCTCGGGAAACAGCGGTGACGGCATCGGTGTTTTCGCGGAAGCGGGTTTGAAATCGAACTTCCAGAACGACGCATGGACGGTGGAGGGAAACGGCCGCTACGGAGCTTACGTCCAGGGCGGATCGGCTCTCTTCCGCGTCGGTTGGGAGCAAACCAACAGCGTCTATCGACTCAACAGCCGGGGCGGTGGATTGTTCGCGGCGGTTGAGTTCGGCTTCAGCCTGGTGGGCAACGAGTTCAGTGGCAATGGCGGCGAAGGCCTCGTCCTCGCGGGAGACACCACCGGCAACGTCACTTCCAACCTCATCTCCGGCAATACCGGCCCGGGCGTGCTGCTACAGGACAACGCAAACCCCACTCTCACTAACAACACCATCAACGGCAATGGCGCGGGACTCGTCGTCTCCGGCACCGCCGCGGCCGCGACGTTTGCCTCGAACGTCATCACCGCTAACAATGGACTCGGGCTGGATCTCGGTGGCGACGGCGTGACTCCCAACGATCCCGGCGACACGGATGGAATGCAGAATTTCCCATTGCTCCACAGCGCCACCAGCAGTGCGGGCGTGTTGCAGATCGCCGGCAGCTTGGACAGCACGGCGAACAGCCAGTTCGTGATCCTCTTTTTCGCCAATGCTGCCCCCGACCTAACACTCTTCGGCGAGGGCGAGGTGTTCCTCGGATCGCTTTCGCCAGTGACCACCGACAACGCCGGCGTGGCCGCGTTCGAGTTTGATACGACCGCCGCGGTGCCGGTCAGTCATTTCGTGACGGCCCTGGCAACCCGGGCGGGCAGGATTTCCGAGTTCTCGCCCGTGCGCGAAGTCACCGGCCCCGATGGAGATGATGACGGTTTGCCGGACGCATGGGAGATCCTTCATTTCACCTCAACCAGTAACCCGGACGGCGCTCCAAGCGCGGATGCGGATGGCGATGGCTCCACCAACAGCCAGGAATTCAACGCCGGCACCCTGCCCCTCGATGCCGCCAGCGCGTTGCGGGTCACGTTCTTCACCCGCGAGGGAGACCTGATCCGCTTCCGTTTCCTATCGATGCCCTATCGACTCTACGATTTCGAGAGTGCCACCGCGCTCCAACCCGGGGCGTGGCAGCGGATGATCCCCTTCATCCCCGGCACCGGAGGAGAAATCGAGGTTTCCGCCACCCGCCCGCCGGGCATCCCGCGAGAATTCTTCCGCGTGAGGACCAGTTTCTGAGAAGGGTCACCTGGCAGGAAGTTATCCGGAATAATTTCGCCCGCCCGGCCCTCGCACCAGAGTGCCGCACGCTGGCTTGGGCCGGCGGGGCACATTCACATCAACAACCAAACAATCGACATGAAAAAACTAATCACACTCGCCCTCGGTCTCGCCTTCTCCGCCACCGCGTTTGCCGGTGACTTCGCCGACATCAGCATCCCGGACCTCAAGAAGGCCATCGCCGAGAAATCCGTCACCGTCATCGACGTGAATGGCAGCGACTCCTACAAGGCCGGCCACATTCCGACCGCCATCGATTACGCGACCGCGGAAGCGACGCTTGCGAAATCACTGCCGGCTGACAAGAGCGCGCTCGTCGTCGCCTATTGCGGCAGCCCCAAATGCGTCGCCTATCAGGCCGCCGCCAAGAAGGCCAAGGAGCTCGGCTACACCAACGTGAAGCACCTCTCGGCCGGCATTGCCGGATGGAAGGAAGCGGGCGAGAAAACCGAAGTGGCCGCGAAGTAATCCGCGACCGGATCGATCAGCAAAACCGGCTGTGACCGAAGTCGCCCGCCGGTTTTGTTTTGAAGTGACCGAAGCCCACCTTCGGCCCTCCGTCACTTCTCAGGAATCATCACCATCTGAGCCGAATCGTCGGTGACCACCGTCTCACAGGGCCTTCTTGGGTTTGAGTATTTGGTCAGGCAACCATCGGAGCTGAACCGCAGTTCGCGCTCGGTGCCGGGGACAAAATAGATCCCATTGTAGCGCGGATAATCGGAAAAGTCGTAAGCTCCGGCTCTGACTTTCCAAGTAACCCGCGAGATCTCGCCGGGGTTCTGGACGATGATGGCGGCCGTCCCCGCCCACGGCTCGCGCCGGGCGATCTCAGCTTGCGATCGTTTCAAAATCTCACGTTGCGAGATGGAGTAGTTGGTGCTGTCGGTGCTACAGCCAGCAAGAACGACAGGAAGAATAACCAGGAGTGCGCGCATAATGTTAGATTTTTGGAGTTGAATGGGGCAGAACAAATGCCGGGACGCCCTTCCCCGAAGCATCCACATCTAACGCGGGATCGTGCCTGCCGCAAAACAAAATTAGAGGATGCCGGGACGAATTCCCGCCTAACGCAAACCGGCAGTCGTGAGAGCCCGGCCCTCGTGCCGTTGGATACGGAAGGTCCCGATTTGGATTGCCCGATCGACCGCTTGATGCATTCTCATCCACTTGATTCCCCAATCATTCCCCGCCATGAAAAATCCAACTCCCACTTCCGCCCCCACCCAGCCCATTCCTCAGGAAGCCTTCGACTGGTATGATGAATACGCCCACGGCATCATCGACCGCCGGACCTTCATGGGACGGCTCGCCACGCTGACCGCAGCCGGTTTCACGATGGGCTCGCTGTTAGCCGTGCTGATGCCGGACTATGCCTCGGCAGAGCAGGTTTCCTTCAACGACCCAACGATCAAGGCGTCTTACGAAATCTTCAAATCGCCGGAAGGACATGGCGAGGGCCGCGGCTATCTGGTGGTCCCGACCGCGCTGCAAGGCAAGGGACCGGCGGTGCTGGTGATCCATGAGAACCGCGGCCTCAATCCCTACGTCGCGGACGTCGCCCGGCGGCTGGCGAAGGAAGGATTCGTCGCCTTCGCGCCCGACGCGCTGCACCCGCGCGGCGGTTATCCCGGCAATGACGATGAAGGCCGGGCGATGCAGGGTTCGATGGATAAGGCCAAGATCGAGCAGGATTTCATCGCCGCCGCCAAATTTCTGAAAGCCCACCCGAGGAGCAACGGCAAGCTCGGTGCGGTCGGCTTTTGTTTCGGCGGCTATATCGTCAACATGCTCGCCGCGGCGGTTCCGGGCACGCTCGACGCCGGAGTTTCGTTCTACGGCACCCCTGCGGCGAAGGAACTCCGCAAAAACATTAAGGCCCCGCTGCTCATTCAGTTAGGCGAGCTCGACGAGCGTGTGAACGCCGCCTGGCCAGAGTATGAGGAAGACCTCAAGGCCGCCGGAGTGACCTACACGATGTACAAATATCCCAAGGCCAATCACGGCTTCCACAATGACTCGACCGGCCGCTACGATGAGGAAAACGCCAAGCTGGCGTGGACGCGGACAATCGAGTTTTTTAAAAAGTATCTCGCATAGCGAGCGTCCTTGCAAACCCAGCGCCCCCCGCCGGCTTGAAAGGTTTCGCCGGGCGCGACAGTTTCGGAGCCTTCCAAATATCCGGAAGTAATCCCATGAAACCCTGGCTGCTCCTTTTCCCGATTCTATCCGTCGTATGTACGCATTCCGCCCGCGCGGAAGTGGCGCGTTGGGCGGACCCGGGCATCCCGGTGAAAGACGGCTTGGAACTGTGGCTCGATGCGAGCCGCGAAAACGAAGCGCGCGAGGCCCACTACATGAACCGTCTTGCCGAGGGGCAGGCGATGGAGTTTTGGCACGATTCGTCGGGGCGTGAGCGGCACCTGACGCAATGGTCTAACGACTTCCGCCCGCTTTGGCGCGATGGCTCCGCGGAGTTTATCGGCGACGACTATCTCGCGGCCCTTCTAACGCCCCGACTGGAAAGCCGCGAATGCACGGTCTTCGTCGTCGCTTGGCCACAGGACGGAGGCGACGAATTCCCGGGGATGTTCAGCGCCGCCCGGCGGGATGAGAATGACTACACCAGCGGCTTGACGATCGACTTCGGACGCACGTCCACCCGCGATGGCCAAGCCAAAAGCCTCAACGTCGAAGGGGCGGGACAAAGCGGCGAAGGAAACCTGCTCACCCAACCGGTCACCACAAATCGCGGCCATC
This sequence comes from Verrucomicrobiota bacterium, assembly GCA_040385685.1. Classification (GTDB taxonomy): domain Bacteria; phylum Verrucomicrobiota; class Verrucomicrobiia; order Verrucomicrobiales; family Akkermansiaceae; genus Luteolibacter. Next base: position 80,039 of record JAZKGW010000026.1, read on the forward strand.
TGATCACCATCGCCAGCAGCGCGGAAGGGAGTGTCGCCCGTGTCGATGGATCGCCCCAAGGCCGGCGCGACCGTGGCAAGGTTGCCTTCGCGATGGACCGTGTGGCCGTAGGCGCACGCTTCGTCGAACCTACCATGAGCCACTTCTTCCGCGGTCGAATCGCGGAGGTCGTTTTCTTCAATCGCAAGCTGGATGCCGGCGAAATTGCCAAGGTCGAGCAATGGCTGTCCGCCAAACATGCCGCCTTCCTCCGCGTGCCGGATCCGAACCGGGTCCAGCTCTTGCCGGCGAAAGACCCGCCGATCGTGCAGATGCTTGTGCCCGGTTTTCGCGTCGATGAGCTGAAGGTGGAAACCACCAATCTGAACAACATCGAGTATGCGCCGGACGGACGGCTTTTCGCCGGCGGCTACGACGGGCGCTTCCACCTGTTGCGCGACACCGACGGCGATGGCATCGAGGACAAGTTAGATACGTTTTCCGGAGAAACCTCCGACAACTATCCGCTCGGCATGGTGGTGAAGGACGGCATGCCGCACGCCGTGTTGTCTGACGAGATCGTACGCTTCCGCGATACTAACAACGACGGCGTTCCCGACCGGCGCGAGACGGTGGTGAAGGGTTGGGATGATCCGAAGCTGCGCGATGACCCGGGTCTGATGCACCGCCGGGCGGATAGCGCGATGGCCCTCGCCATGGGTCCGAACGGCTCGTGGTATGTCACGATGGGCAGCGCGAATCCTGGCAACGGCTATTGGCAGAAAATGGAGGGAGATCACTTTGCGATCAACGCGGTGAAAACCGGCAAGCCCGCCTACTCACCGGTCAAGCGCCGCGGCTGCCTGCTGCGGATTTCACCAGACGGAAAAGTGGAAAAGCTCAACAGCGGCCTGCGCTACATCATGTCGCTGCAATGGGATCGCCACGGCGAGCTCTTCGCCACCGACCAGGAAGGCGCAACCTGGCTGCCTAACGGAAATCCTTTTGATGAATTGCTCCATCTCCAAACCGGTCGCCATTACGGCTTTCCGCCACGGCATCCAGAGCTGTTGCCCAACGTGATCGACGAACCGAGCGTGTGGGACTACTCGCCACAACATCAGAGCACCTGCGGTTTCCGGTTCAACGGCCCGGCGCAAGACCGGCCGCGCTTCGGCCCGGAGTTCTGGGCCTATGATGCCATCGTTACCGGCGAGTCACGCGGCAAGCTGTGGCGCACCTCGTTGGCGAAGACGGCCGCCGGCTACGTGGCTAACAACCGCCTCTTCGCCGCGGTCGGCATGCTCATCACCGACTGCGCGATTTCCCCGCAAGGCGATCTCGTGATCTGCTGCCACTCCGGCCCGCCGGACTGGGGCAAGGGACCGTCGGGTATTGGCAGGCTGTTCAAGATCCGTTATATCGATCACGGCGCGCCGCAACCGGTGCTGACTTGGGCGGCGGATGAAACGAAGACCGTGATTGGATTCGACCGCCCGCTCGATGCATCTGCGTGGAAGGATCTTGCCTCGCGGATCCATGTGGAAGGCGGCCCCCATGTCGCGGCCGCGGACCGCTTCGAAGCGATCCGTCCCGGCTACGCAGTCGTGCGCAACCAGCAATCCGAGCCGCGCTTCCGGATTCCGGTGAAATCCGCCGCGTTGGGGGAGGACAGGCGCAGCATCGTCGTGGAAACCGACCCGCGCACCCAGGCGGCCAGCTACGCCATCACCCTGGATGTCCCACGCACGGAACCGGGGATCAAGCAGGCCGACACGCTCGATGTCGCGCTCGATCTAACCGGCCTCGCAACGGAGTGGCGGGGCGACGATGGCTCAAGTTGGAGCGGCTGGTTTCCACATCCCGATTTTGCCGTAGTCCGTGAGTTCACCCGCGGCAGCGCGGTACATAAAAAGGCGCTCTCGCTGTTAGCGAAACCCGGCAAGTTGCTATTCCGCACCAAGCTCGACCTTTCTAACATGCTCCAGCCGGCAACCCAACCCGGCTCGAAAATCGACTACAAGCCCGGGCCGGAAATTGTTACCATCGGCGTAAATTGCGATGCTCCCGTGAGGCTGAAATTGGAAGGGAAGCCAATCGACGGCACCTCTTTCACGCGAACCATCACCGGCAACAATTGGCTGGATCTTGAACTGCAGGTCGCCACGCCTGCGACGCGCTTGGAGATCACCTTCCACACAGCCATCGATCCGCGGCCGAGACCGTTGGGCGTCCGGCGTTTCCTGATGCCGTTTGTCACGCCTCCTAACAAAGCGACCGGACAAGCGACAATCGTTGAGATCGCCGGCGGCAATTGGGACAACGGGAGGAAGCTGTATCACGGCAAGGCGACCTGCTTCACCTGTCATACAATCCATGGCGAGGGCCATGCCGTCGGACCCGACCTCAGCAACACCGCGCACCGCGACTACGCCAGCGTGCTGCGCGACATCAACGAGCCGAGCGCCTCGATCAATCCCGATGCCGTAGCCTATCAGGTGACGCTGAAGGACGGCACGACCGCTCTCGGCACCCGCGTCGGCGAAACGGACTCGGAGCTGAAGCTCGCCTCACCCGGTGGCACGGTAACCACGTTGAGAAAAGCGGATATCGCCACCACCAGCGCGCTTCCCGTTTCGCTGATGCCGCCCGGCCTGCTCGCCGCTTTGAACGCGCAGGAAGTGAAAGACCTGATGACCTTCCTCCTAACCGCCCCACAGCGGGACGAATGAGGCGTGTTGATTCCACTTTTCCGGATCGTTAGAGAAACGGCCGTGCCAAGGTCCGCAGGCTCTTGTAGGGATGGCAGTGCCATCCCGCGTCCGAATGCCTTTCAAACAACTCAAACCGTTCTTCGAGTGGAAATCGCCGGGTGTGTCATGGCACATCCCGTTTCTCGCGGCGGTGAGCGTGGGCATTCCCCTGGTGGCCGGCCTTTGGTCACACCAACCGCGTCTTGGAATGCTGGCCGCGACCGGGGCGATGGTCATTCTCTATCTGCCACGCACACCGATGCCGGTTTCCGCGAAAATCCGGCGGCTGATGGCTTGCTCCTGCGGATTCGCCATCTGCTACGCCATCGGCGCGGGCAGCGCGTTTCATCCGGCGGTGTCCGCGCTGGTTCTGGGTTTGATAACCGTGCTGGCGACAACGGTTTGCCGGACTAACAAAATCCCGCCGCCGGGAAGCTTCTTCTTCATCCTCATCGCGACCATCGCCTGTTGCAGTTCGTTCGAGCCGCGGATGATTCCGCTCCGCGCAGGCTTGGTCGCGCTGGGTGGAATGACGTCCTGTCTGGTTGCCCTGGTCTACTGCCTGTTAGCCCGGGAGACGCGGCCTATGGAAGAAGCCGGGAAGAAGGACACACGCCTGGCAGCCATTCTGGTGGAGTCTTCGGTGATCGGCTTTTCCGTAACCCTCTCGCTGATAGTCGCGCGGTTGCTGAAACTCGACAACCCGTATTGGGTGCCGATTTCCGCCGCCGCGATCCTTCAGGGCGGGACCTTCCGCGCGGTCTGGCACCGCCAGGTTCATCGCATCGTCGGCACGGCGATCGGGATGGTGCTGTCGTGGTTCTTGTTTCCCGCGGTCCCCGAACCGGTGACCATGGCCGCGGTCATCGTGGTCCTCGTGTTCGTGGCCGAATATCTCGTGCCGCGTCATTACGGCGTGGCGGTGATCTTCATCACGCCAATGACGGTGGCATTCGTGGAATTTTCAGCGGGCGTCGTCCCCGTCCACGGACTTCTAATGGCAAGGCTGCTAGATATCGTGATCGGCAGCGTGATCGGTGCCGCCGGCGGCTGGGTGCTGCATCACCCGCAATGGTGCCTCAGCGTGGAGCAGAGGATCATGCGGTTGCGGTGGTTCGCAGGAAATGGGGAGAAACGAAGCCCCCTTGACCGCCGATAGGAGTTTTCGATAGATTTCAACCGTTCCCATGAAACCTGTCATTACCCCTCCCGACAGCCCCGTGACCCTGAACGTCCTCGGCATTCCCATGATCATTCGCATCCACGGCCGTGACACCGGCGGCGTGGTCAGCGCCGTCGAGTCCCATGATGTGCCGGGAGGAGGACCGCCCCCGCACGTCCATCACAACGAGGACGAGACCTTCCAAATCCTTGAGGGCGAATACGAGTGGACCGTCGGCGAGCAGACGTTTGTTGCCGCGAAGGGCACAACGATTTTCGCGCCGCGCGGAGTTCCGCATACTTACCGCTACCTCGGTTCCAAGCCGGGCCGGTTGCTGTGCATCATCACCCCGGCGGGTTTCGAGGGGTTCTTCGAGGAAATCAACGCCCTGAGTACCGAGCAGCAACAGCACATCCCGGGGGTGTTGGAGATCGGCGGGAAATACGGCTTGGAAATCCTGCCCCCAGCCTGAGTCAGAGTTTGCTCTTCCAATTTTCCGGCATCCGCGCGGATGCGCATGTGCGAGCGACAAAAAAATCCGTTGAAACCCCGGGTTGCGATGATTTTGTTTTCATCCCACCAAACCCGTGGGATTTACCATGAAAACGAAACCTCTTGATCAAATTGTCGTGAAGGATGGCAAAACGACCATTGCAACCTGGACGCAGGAATTTGAACACCGCCCGACCGTGGGTGACCGGATCCGGATTCCTGAAAACGTGGCTCAGGCACTAGTTGGATATCAGCCGGAGGCAACCGTTTCCCAATTGGGGATGGATCAAAATACCGGCGATGTCCAGATCGTGCTCGACGCGAATTGCTCGATGGCAGCGGACCAACGGCCGTTAGTGACCTTGAATGCCAGCCTTCTCCCGGAGAGAATTCGCCAGCAGGTGGAAGACCATGTGCGGCAGCGTTTGGACGGGCCCGTGCTGCTGTGGGAGGAAAGCTCAGCAACCTCACCGATCATCCGGCTTCATCCGTTCAAAAGCTCGCTGAAGACACCGCAGGAAACCCTCCAGAACGAGCTCCGCGCAATTCTCGGCGAGGCGGTGAAACTGGCTCCCTGCTAGATCCAACGCCTGGCCAAACCCATGCAGGGACGGTTTTCTCCGGAGCTGTCCCCGCCATGGGTTGGCAGTGAGCCGGGCTACCCGCGCAGAGCCAGCATTTGGGCGGCGATGCTGATGGCGATTTCAGCGGGGGCATTTCCGCCGATGGGGAGACCGACAGGACAGATAATTCTTTCCAACAATGGATCGGATAGACCGTCGTCCCTCAGTTCCCGCAGCAGGACCGCCCGCTTCGAGGCGCTGCCGATGACTCCCAGGAATGGGATTTCCGGAAAGCACCGGAGCACTTCGCGAAGGACCGGGCGATCGCTTGAATGTCCTTTGGTGATCGATAGGACGAACGATTTCTCGCAGAGACGGGCCACCCCGTCCTCGAACGATTCCACGAGGTGCAGCTTCACGTTCTGTCGGGTTGAAAACTTGGCCAGCCAATCGGAGCGTGTGTCGAAGACGTCGATGCGGCACACGAGGGTTGCCAACACCGGGACCAACGCCTGGGCCACATGGCCGGCTCCGAAAATCGCGATGTGCCAAGGGTCGCTCGCGGCGACCTTTTCAAAGAGAAAAGTCATCTCGCCGCCACAGGTCATGCCAACGTCGCGCTGGAGGTTCCATGTCAGACTCACACATGGCTCGTCGCCACTCATAATTAGCCCTGCCTGAGCGAGGGCTTTCGCCTCCACTTTGCCACCGCCGAGGTTGCCGGAAACCTGCCCTTCGGTGGTGACGATGGCTTTCGCGCCGACTTGTCCGGGCACGCTACCGCGGGCCGCCGTGATGGTGATTACCACGGCATCGATTCCTTCGCGACGCAGCGCGGCAATTTGTTCCCACGGGTCCATCGGCAACCTTGAGTTCTGCGGGAAAGCGACCTTACTTCGGCGGAATGATTTCACTCTCCCGACTCAATGCCGCACCCGACGCTGAATTCGTAGCCACGCTCGGCGGCATTTACGAGCATTCTGATTGGGTTCCCCGGCGGATCATCGGGCAGCGGCCGTTCGCGGGTCAGGAAGACCTGCAGCTCGCGATGCGACTGACGGTGAACGCGGCAACGGCGGAGGAAAAACTCACGCTGATCCGCGCTCACCCGGATCTGGCCGGCAAGCTGGCGCGTGCGGGAGCGTTGACCGAAGCATCGACGAACGAGCAAGCCGGCCTGGGACTCGACCGGCTAAGCGACGGGGAATACGAGGAGTTTTCGGATCGGAACCAGCGCTACCGGGAAAAGTTTGGTTTCCCCTTTATCATTTGCGCGCGGCTAACGACCAAGCAGGGAGTGTTGGAGGCCTTTGAGGAGCGGCTTGGAAATCCCGTCGAAGTGGAAATCTCCGAGGCTTTGGAACAAATCCATCAAATTGCGAGGCTGCGCCTGATCGACCTCGTCGGAGGATAAAAAACAACCGCGGCGGGAAATCCCACCGCGGTTGCAGCCAGTAACAAAACACACACACGGAAATCAAGCTTCCACGAAATCGCCAATCAGTGCCTTCGGCATGGGCTTTTCCTTCTTGCGAAGGGCGCGTCGCATTTTGGTAAGCGCCGAGTTTTGAAGTTGGCGGATGCGCTCCCGGGTGACCCCGAATTCGCGGCCGACTTCTTCCAACGTCAGCGCTTTGCGACCGTTCAGGCCGAACCGTTCGTCGATGATCCTACGTTCGCGGTCGTCGAGAACCGAAAGCAGGCCGTCGAGTTCGCCGTGGAGATTTTTGTCGGAAAGCATGTCCAACGGATTCACTGCGCGCTCATCGCTGATGACTTCACCGAATTCGGTGGCTTCACCTTCGTTGATCGGCGCGTCCAGCGAGGTCGGACGATACGAAGCCTGCCTCAGCAACGCGAGCTTGCGGTGCGGAAGTCCGACTTCGTCGGCGAGCTCCTCATCGGTGGGCTCGCGGCCGAGGGCTTCCGTAAGAATCGCCGCGATCCGGCGCATCTTCGCGATTTTATCGACCATGTGGACGGGCAGGCGGATAGTCTTGGACTGGTTGGCCAAGGCACGCTTGATCGACTGCTTGATCCACCATGCGGCGTAGGTGGAAAGTTTTCCGCCCTTTTCGGGGTCGAAACGTTCGACGGCTTTCATCAAACCGATATTCCCTTCGGAAATCAGGTCAGTCACTGGCATTCCATAGTTCGAATAGTCTTGGGCGATTTTCACGACCAAGCGGAGGTTCGCACGGATCATGTGCGAACGGGCCTCGGGATCACCGTTCTTGATGCGCTCCGCGAGAGAAACTTCCTCTTCAGCGGTGAGAAGAGGGGTTTTCGAGATTTCCCGCAAATAGAGCTTCAGGCTGCTGTCGGATTCGTAGGCCATGGTAGGTTGGGGTTGGTTATGTATTGAACGTCTCCAGAGAGGATTTAATTCCCTTTTTTTTCAGAATTCTCGAATTCATTGTGAATACCTTGTCAGCACTCCGAATGATCCTCGAATCGGATAAAATTCAACTCATCCCACTTAGCAATCCGCGTGCCTTGGTTTTTTGACTCACAAGTTACTGATAGTGAGCAAAATAAAAATCCTACACTGCGACAAAGTGCACGATGGATGCAATTTGCCCACCAATCGCGCCAATTTGGCGCATGGGATTCGACAATCCGGCAGGCTTGAATCAATTTTCGCGGGTGCTCGACGTTCTCTATCCCCTCGCCCGCCTCGGATTGTTTCGCATGGATGCGGAAAGCGCTCATCATGTGAGTATGGCCGCCTTGCGAATCGCGGAGAAGTGCGGAGCCCTCCGTCTGTTATCGCCTGATGACGAATTTGTTGCACCGGTGGAAGTGATGGGCCTGAAGTTTCCGAATCGGATAGGACTGGCAGCGGGTCTGGACAAGGAGGGCAACACGATCGACGCACTCGGCCGCCTGGGGTTCGGCTGCATCGAGATCGGCACCATCACGCCGCGCCCTCAGGCGGGAAATCCGAAGCCCCGATTGTTCCGGCTGCTGGAGCATGAAGCCATCATCAATCGCATGGGTTTCAACAATCCCGGCATCGACGCGGGCGTCGAGAACGTCCGCGCGGCGAAGTCGTTCAGTGGGATTGTTGGCTTCAACATCGGGAAAAACAAAGACACGCCAAATGAGAACGCGGCGGATGACTATCTGACCTGCCTTCGCAAGGCTTACCCCGTGGCCGATTACGTGGCGGTGAATCTTTCCTCGCCCAATACCCCCGGCCTGCGCGATCTGCAAGGCGCCGAGGCGAGCGCACGGCTCCTCGAAACGCTCAAGAAGGAGCAGCAAAAACTGGTGGTCGAGCACGGCAGGCAGGTACCCTTGCTTTTCAAAGTGGCTCCGGATTTGGATGAAACCCATATCCGCGAGCTCTCGCAGGTTTTCCTCAACGGCGGCTTGGACGGACTCATTGCGACCAACACCACGCTCGACCGGCACCAAGTGGCCGGCCATCCACGGGAAGCGGAAGCCGGGGGCCTTTCCGGGCGACCGGTGTTTGAGAAAAGCACGGCCACCTTGGGAGGTTTCGCGAGCTACCTCGGGTCACGCATCCCCATCATCGGCGTGGGAGGGATTTCCTCGCTTGAAGATGCCCGGAAAAAGATCCGTGCGGGGGCCACCCTGGTGCAGATTTACACCTCGTTCATCTATCAGGGGCCGGCATTGGCGAAGGAGCTCGCGAGGAAGTTGTGAGCAGCGATAGAATGTCCCCGTCCCTGAGGAAAGCCTCGACGGCCAAGCGCCGGCCCGTTGAAATCAATTCCCAACCCATGAGTATCTCCGCCACCGCCGCCCGCTTGGAAACCGCGATCTGTTCTGTCGTGCGCGGGCAACCGGAAGTGGTGCGCCGAGTCTTGGCCTGCATGATCTCCGGCGGGCACATCCTGCTGGAAGATTTTCCGGGAACCGGGAAAACGACCCTCGCCAAGGCCATCGCCAAGGCCATCAGCGGCGCAATGTTCAAGCGGGTCCAGTTTACCCCGGACTTGCTGCCCTCCGACATCCTCGGAGTCTCGATCCTGGACCCGCGTTCGCAGGAATTCAAATTTCACCCGGGTCCGGTTTTCACCGACATTCTGCTCGCCGACGAAATCAACCGCGCCTCGCCCCGGACGCAGAGCGCTTTGTTAGAGGCGATGGGCGAACGACAGGCCACCGTCGAAGGCACCAAGTATGAATTCGACGGGATCTTCTTCGTGATCGCCACCCAGAATCCGGTGGAATTCCGCGGCACCTACCCGCTGCCGGAAGCGCAGATGGACCGTTTCGCGATGCAATGCTCGCTGGGCTACGTCAGTGCCGCCGAGGAGGCCGCGATTCTGGCGGACCAGACCGAGACGCATCCGGTGGACGTGCTCGCACCGGTGGCCACTCGCGAGGAAATCCTCGAACTCATGGCCACGGCTCGGCGGGTGCGGTTCAGCGAGGAACTCCGCCACTACGTCGTCGCGCTGGTCGGGGCGACCCGCGGTCACCCGGCGATCCAGCTCGCCGCCAGCCCGCGGGCCTCGCTGGCCTTGATGAAAGTCTCCCAAGCGCTGGCAGTCTTCCAAGGCGAGGACTTCGTTTCTCCAGAGCTAATTCAGTCGGTGGCTGCCGACGTGATCGCCCACCGGATGGTGCTCGCGCCCGAGGCGAAATACTCGGGAGGCAGTGCCCGGCAGATCGTTGCCGACATCATTGAACAAACGCCCGTGCCGGTCTAATATCCCGCGCCGATGAACGCCAATCCACCACCGCCGGCCAGCGTGCGTCGCCGGAGACGCGTGGATCACTGGCTCCACCGGATTTATTTCAGTGGAGCCGGGATGCATCATTTCCTCGCCCGCCGCTGCCGGCCGGCCGCGATCGCGTTGGGGCTGGTGTTGGTGCTGGCCACCTGCCTCGGCATCGCTCACGACAGCACTCCGGTCTATCAGCTTTTTTCGCTCAGTCTGGGCATGGTCATGATCGGCCTGCCGTGGGCGATGAGCCGCCGCGCGTCGGTGGAGGCGAAACGCGAGTTGCCCCGCTTCGGCACCGCCGGCCAGCCGCTGCGCTACACCGTGCGGGTGTGGCATCACGGCAAGCGGCGACTCACCCGCGCGTGGCTTGCCGACTCTCCGCCCGATCCGCGGCCGAACCTCGCCGATTTCTCTCTCCTCCGCGAACCCGGCGAGGAAGAGCGCAACGGCTTCGACCGGCGGCTGGCCTATTTCCGCTGGCAATGGCTGCTGCTAGGAAACCGGCTGTTTTCCGGCGGCTACTCACGCGATGACCTGGATCTCAAACACGGCCAGCATGCAAAAGTCACCATCGAGCTAACCCCCCTGCGCCGCGGTGTGATCCGCTTCGATGACCTGCGCGTGTTGCTTCCCGATCCCTTTGGGATTTTCCAGCGCTGCCGGAAAGTAAAAGCTCCAGCAGCCACGCTGATTGTGTTGCCGCGGCGGTTTCCGCTGCCGCCCATCGAGCTGCCGGGCGGGGCGGCTTTCAAAATCTCCGGCGAGTCCAACACCAACTCGATCGGCACCTCCGGCGAGTTTGTCGGGCTGCGGGATTACCGGCCTGGTGATCCGCTGCGGCAGATCCATTGGAAAAGCTGGGCCCGCACCGGCCGCCCGATCGTGAAGGAACTGGAGGACACTTACTACCCCCGCTACGGGCTGGTGGTGGACACGCTATCGTGCGACCGGACCGACCATCAATTTGAGGAAGTCATCTCGGTGGCCGCCTCGTTCGCCGCCGCGATCGATACCAGCCAATCGCTGCTGGACCTGATGTTCATCAAGGACGAGGCCCACATCGTGACCGCCGGGCGAGGTGTGGAGCGGGCGGAAAAACTGTTGGAAGTCCTCGCCGGGGTGCTGCCCGAGCGGACGGAAAATTTTCACGCGCTTGCCCAGTTGGTCCTGCGTCATCGTGACGACCTCACCTCCTGCCTGGTGGTCTTCAACGGCTGGGACGAGTCCCGCGCGGAGTTTCTCCGGACTCTCGCCCGCGGTGGGATTGTTTGCGCTCCCATCATCATCGGACAAGGCCCGCCTGCTGCCGGTGCTCCGGGACATTGGCTGGAGTCGGGGCAGATTGCCCGCGATCTCCGCCGCATGCCGACCCGTCTAACCGCTTAATTCAAACCCACCTCATCGCCATCCATCAGGTCCATCCACCTCCCCGGTTCATTCTCGGCGCATCCCTCCTTTTCTGGGGAGCGATGACCGGACGGCCGCTGACCGGAATCCTGTTAGCCGTGCTTGTTGAAAGCGCGCGGTGGACGAAATTCCGGTGGGACTTCAACGAGGCGGCCTGTGCCCGCGCGTGGCAGTTCACCACCATCGCGATCGCGCTGGCCGCCGTCCTCGTCTTTCTCGATGGCACCCCCTACGAAGCATTGCCCAACTTGCTGACGTGGTTGCCCGCGCTGCTGCTGCCGATGCAGTTTGTCCAATCCTACGGGCTCAGCGATTCGATGCCGGTGAACATATTTTCCTTTCTCGCGAGTCACCGCCGCAAACGGAACCTGCGGCTGGGGCTCACCGAGTCAGTCATCCACGTCAACTTCGGCAACATCTATTTCGTCACCGCGATGATCGCCGCCACCTTGGGCCGCGATTCGAACTCATGGCTGTTTCTTCCCGGCATCATCATCCTCACCGGCTGGATGCTGATGTCCACCGGCCGCAGCCGGCCGGCCCATCTGCTCGTCGCACTAACAGTGGCCGGCGGCATCGCCATCGCCGGCCAGTTAGGAATCAAGGAACTGCAGGCGCTCGTCGGCAACAGCGCCCCGGGGCAATCCACATTTGATCCCAACTACGTCTCCACCTCGGTCGGCAAGCCCGGCAAGTTCGAGCAGTCACCGGACATCGTCTGGCGGTTGCGTCCCGTGGAAAAGGGGCTGCCGCCCGCATTGCTGCGAACCGCCACCTACAACGCTTACGACACCGGGCGCTGGAAAATCCGGCCGGTGATCGCGTCCACCTTCAAGGATCTCGACACCCTGGAACCGGCGCCCGGTGAAATCTATCAACTCCTAACCGCCAACTTGCCGACCGACGCGAAGAAGGATGCGGTCCGCGCGGGATTGCCGCGCTTCAAGCTGCGCGGCGCCGCCTTTGCCGAGACCCCGCTCGCGCTTCCCGGCGATGCCGCCAGCGTGCGTGATTTCGAATTGGACGGAATCGAGAGCAATTCGTTGGGCACCGTCCGTGTTTTCCCGAAAAACTCCGTCATTGAGGGAACAGTGCTTTGGCAGGGCGGCAGCAACCCGGAGAGCCCCCCTTTCCCCGAGGATTTGGTTGTCCTTACCCAGGAAGAAGACGTTCTCGATGAGGTTCTCCTTGAACTCCGCCTCAATGACCAGCCCACCCTTCGGGAAAAATTGCAGGTCATCCGCGGGTGGTTCCAACAGAATTTCAGCTACACCCGCACTCTAACGATCAGCAACCCGGGTTTCACTCCTAACACCCCCACGGCGGTCGGCCAGTTCCTCACCCTGTCGCGGCAAGGACATTGCGAGTATTTCGCGACCGCCACCACGTTGCTCCTCCGCCGGGCAAAAATCCCGGCGCGTTATGCCATCGGCTACGCAGTGAAAGAGCGCGACGCCAAACGCAACGAGTTCGTCATCCGCGGCACTCACGGCCATGCCTGGTGCCGGGTATGGGACAAAGACGCGCGGCAGTGGATCGATTTAGACACCACGCCCGGATCGTGGCTCGCCAATCTCGCACCGCAAACTTCCGCCATGCAGCGCTTCAACGACCAAGTGAAGCGCATTCGCGAGGATTTCTTCCTCTGGCGGAACCGGCCCACGAACCGGCTTGCCGTCACGCTCGTCATGAGCTCCATCGCTCTCGGCGTGCTGGCCTTTATCGTGAAACGGCTCTGGCGGTCGAAGCGGCTGCTGGAAGCCGCCACCAGATCCAACGGCTATGAAGGCCCCGTCAGCCAGACGCCTCTCAACGCGCTGGAGCAGCCGGCGGAAAAGTGTCTCGGCCACCGCCCGCCGGGACAGCCGCTCGGCGATTGGCTCACGGGATTGCGCCCGGCGCTAACGGATGCCAGTATTCTCGATGAAGCCATCGAGCTTCACCAACGCCTGCGCTTCGATCCGCAGCCGCGCGAGCAAGCCGAGCGGGAACGCCTGGCGGAACTGGCCAAACAGTTGGAAACGGCGATCAAGGAAGTGTGAGAATTGGGGTCCTGAATGGCGTTGCCGGACCCGCGGCCTCTGGCAGACAAGACCCTTCCCCACATTCTGCTAGCCACCCCCACCCCGGAAAAGCCATCGTGCAGCTACGAACGCTACCGTTCGCCTCATGAATCGAGCGCTCACCATCTGCATCACGATTTTTTGCCTGCTCGGTGCGGTCTCTGCCCAAGCGCGCGTTAACATCGGATACACGCCGGAGTGGATGGCGCATGATGCGGATTTGATCATCGAGGGGGTTCCGTTGTCAGTTCGTGTCGATTTCTATAGTGGGGATGTCTGGTTCACCAAGGTGAAGCTGCGAGTCACTCGCATTGTGAAGGGTCCCTTGACTGTCGATGATGAGATCACGATATGGGATCACGAGGGCAAAGACCTAATGGGCATCGAGAAGGCCATTGGACCGAAGCGAACTCTCCTCATTTTTGCCAAGATCGCCAAGAATACGTTCCCAGAGATGGACGGGCGATACACCTTCGTTCACTACCCCTCGAAGCAGGCGACATTTTTCACCGATCAGAAGCTTGAGAAGGTCTATGCGGAGGACTGCTCCCGCATCGAGGATTATGGGAATCTCTTGTCACGGGCTGGTGCGCAGGTAACCAAGGAGTATGAGTTGGGGCGGCGCTTCTGGAAGGGCACAATAGTCATGAAGAAGATCGAGGCGCCGACATCGAGCCACGCGTTTGATGACCTATACGGAGGCAGTGCCGTCTTTGTGCCTGTTCCAGAATACAAGGAACCATGAGAACGGCTCGAATCGCATCGTTCGGGTCGTCGGCCCCTTCCCGCTTGCCATCGTCCTGATCCTTAATCGTTCGGCTCAACGCGATGAATCCATATCTCTATCTCCTCTTGCCTGCCATCATCGTCAGCGTGAGCGGATTGATCTTTTATTTCCTCGCGCTCCGCGGGCACCTGGGGCTCGGCACGTTGGCGGCGATTGCCGCGGCATCCCCATGGTTGTTCTTTGCCATCATGGACAGTCGATTTCGCCTTCCATCCGGGCCGCCGTGGCTGGGGTGGATGATTCTTCTGTTCTCGGTGTTCGGGCCGGGGGTTTTGTTCGGTGGTGTGATGGCGGCTGTGGCTCTGTCCAAGGACAAGGACAAAGCCCGCAAGACCTCCCTCCTGTGGGTGGCGGCCGTCGGTCTGATCGCAGCCTGTCTTCACGCAGTGGCCTGTTTCCATTATTGGTTGGCAGCTCTCGACTGACATTCGTAAGTCCAGCCCTCAAACGCGATGAATCCCTACTTGTTCTATACACCTACCGTCCTCACCAGTGTGAGCGGGTTGATCTTGTGCTGGCTCGTGCCCCGCGGGCACCCGGTGCTCAGCGCGTTGGCGGGAGTTTGCGGTGCATCTCCTTGGTTGTTCTATCTGATCATGCACGGTCGATTACATCTTCCATCCGCGCCACAGTGGCTGGGAGAGGTGATTTTCTTTTTCTCGATGTTCGGGCCCGGGGTTTTGTTCAGTGGTGTCATGGCGGCGGTGGCTCTTTCCAAGGACGAGAATAAACGCCGCAAGACATCCCTGCTGTGGGCGGCGGCGGCCGGTCTGATCGCTTCCACACTTCACGCGATGGCCTCTTGGCTTTATGCGGCCGCTTCCTGAAGTTCATGAGTCCAGCCCTCAAACGCGATGAATCCGTATTTTCTCTATCTCCTCTTACCTGCCATCATCGCCAGCGTGAACGGGGTGATCTTGTGCTGCCTTGCGATCCGCGGGCGCCCGGTACTCGGCGCGGTGGCGGCGGTTGCCGCGGCATCCCCTTGGCTATATTTTGCGATCGTAGCCAATCCAGATTTTCTATACTGGCGGCACTGGCGGCTGATTTTGCTGTTCTCGGTGTGCGGGCCCGGGGTTTTGTTCGGTGGTGTGATGGCGGCGGTGGCGCTTTCCAAGGACGAGAATAAACGCCGCAAGACATCCCTCCTGTGGGTATCGGCGGTCGGTCTGATCGCTACCACTCTTTACGCGTTGGCCAGTTGGTTTTACGCGGTAGCGTCCATCTGACGTTCGCAGTCCAGCCCTCAAGCGCGATGAATGAGTATCTTTTCTATCTGTCACCTGCCGTCATCGTCAGTGTGACCGGGTTGATCTTTTGCGGCCTTGCGATCCGCAGGCACCCGGTGCTCGGCGCGTTGGCGGTGGTTGCCGGGGCATCCCCTTGGTTGTTCCAGTGGCTCTTGGAAGGTCGATTACACCTTCCATCCGCGCCGCAGTGGCTGGGACCGGCGATTGGCCTTTTCTCGATGTTCGGTCCCGGAGTTTTGTTCGGTGGTGTGATGGCGGCGGTGGCTCTTTCCAACGACGAGAATAAACGCCGTAAAACATTCCTCCTGTGGGTAACAGCGGTCGGTCTGGTCGCTGCTACTCTTCACGCGATGGCTTGTTGGCATTTCCTATCCCGCATATGAGCGCTGTGGACGGCGAGCAAGGACGAGTGGCTGGATTAACTATCAGATCCGCGGCTGCGCGGGGCCGGACTACCAGCGGGACGACGAGGCGGTGGTGGCGAACATCCCACGGGATGCGGCGCTGGCGGTGGAAACGACGGAGTTGCTAACAAGACCCGGCGCGGTGGCAAGCTTCCGCATGTATGTGATTCTAAAAACCGGCAACGAGCGGGCGAGCAACGCGGTGACGGTGGAGCGGCCGGAGTGTGGGGCTTTGGAATCCTGGCGGGCAGCTCTTATTTTTCATCCTTGGGAACGAGGGTGAGGCCTTTGAGGTAGGGCCTCCAGCGCTCCGAGAAAAATTGGTCGGCGGGTAAAGGGGTGCCGTCGTCGGGGAATTTTTTATCGATCCTTTGGCCGGTGCTCCACTCGTCCATTTCATCATTGGAGGCTTGCTCCCAGGCAGTGAGCTCGCCGGCTCGATTTCGTTTGATCTCCAAGCTGGCGACGACCTTCCGGTCGGTTGGATAGTATTTCTCCCAATTGATGACGGAGACGAGAACTTCTGCAGTTTGGGGGTCAAGCGTGGCATGGATGCCATTCTGGAGACGACCGATGATGGCAGAGATAGGTTCCCGGATGCCGCTGGCGTCGATCTCGATGTGGTTGGGCGTGACCAGTCCCAATTTGAAATGGGTTTTCTCCGCAGCGTTGACCTCGTCTTTGGATTTTTTGATCAACTCCCTGACCTCCTCGCTCTCGGTCTTGGAGGCACCCAGGGCTTCCAATGGCCGGCCCACCACATGTTCAAGTACCTTGAAGTCGACCGAACCAAGGTGGCCCTCACGCAGAAGCGCCACCGCGGATTTTACGGGGATGGAAATACGCGGTTCATCGGGCTTTTTAGCCGGTTCACGATCTTTCACGCGGATCCGTGATGGAGAGTTGCCGGGAGCATCCGTGATGGCGGATGTCCGATTGGTAGCGGCTGATTTCCCCTGAGGTGGAGAAGCAATCGCCGGTCCGGTCTGCCGCAGGGATGGTGCGAGGATGAGGCCGAGCACGAGACCGACGAGCACCGCGACGGAAATGATGGAGAATTGGGAGAGTCTCATCGGTACCATCTTCTCTATCACAACAGGTGCGGGCGACAGCACAAAAAAATCCGCCAGCGGGACGGGCCCGGCGGCGGATTGGGTGGAGTTTTAACACCTCAATGCTCGCGGCAGAACTGCTCGAAGCGCGTCAGTCCTTCGTTGAGGATGTCGAGCGTGGTGCAGTAACTGAGGCGGATGCCTTCGTCGTAGCCGAAGGCGATGCCAGGAACGGCGGCGACCTTGTAGCGGGAGAGCAACTTGTCGCAGAGGTTCATCGATTTGAGGCCGGTGTTGCCGGTGTAAACGAAGAAGTAGAAAGCGCCGAGCGGCTCGACGACGCGGATATTGTTGATCGCCTTGAGACGGGCGAACATGAACTGGCGCTTCACGTCGTATTCGCCGCGGAGGTCTTCGATGAACGATTGGTCACCTTCCAAGGCGGCGAGCGCGCCGTATTGGGAGAAGCTGTTGGCGTTGGAAGTGGTGTGATTCTGGATCTTTTCGATCGCGTCGGCCAAAGCCTTCGGCGCGGCGGTGTAGCCGAGACGCCAGCCGGTCATCGAGTAGGCTTTGGAAAAGCCGTTGACGGTGATGGTGAGGTCGTAGAGTTCCTGGCTGAGCGAGGCGATGGAGACGTGCTTGTGGTCGGCGTAAACGAGCTTTTCGTAGATTTCGTCGGAAAGGATGACGATGTCTTCGGTGAGCGCGATTTCGCCGAGGGCGAGAAGCTCTTCCTTGGTGTAGATGGCACCGGTCGGGTTGCCGGGGGTGTTGATGATGACCATCTTGGTCGCCGGGGTCATGGCTTCCTCGAATTGCTCGGGAGTCATTTTCCAGCCGGTCGATTCCTTGGTCTCGACGATGACAGGAACGCCGCCGGCGAGCCGGACCATTTCAGGATAGGAAACCCAGAATGGCGAAGGGATGATGACTTCGTCGCCTTCCTCGATCACGGCGAGGATGGCGTTGTAGCAGGCCATTTTGGCACCGCCGGTGACGCAGATCTGGCTGGCGGCATAGTCGAGGTCGTTGTCGACCTTGAACTTGCTGGAAAGGGCGGCGCGCAGCTCGGGGATACCGCCGGCCGGGGTGTACTTGGTTTTGCCTTCCAGCAGGGCTGCGATGGCCGCGTCCTTGATGAACTGCGGGGTGTCCACTTCCGGCTCACCACCGGCGAGCGCGTAAACTTCTTCGCCCTTGGCGATCATCGCTTTGGCCTGTGCGGTGACGGCGAGCGTGAGGGACGGGGAAACCTTGGCAATACGGGATGAAATGCTTTCCATGGGAGCTGGCGGGTAAGATTTGTTTCCGCCAACCCGGGCGGAGCAACAGATTTTGCGCAGCCCCGTGGATGAGCGGGGGGCTTTTGTGGGGCTTCGGCCATGGGGTGGCAAGCGAAATGGTGCGGCAATTCTAACTCAAATCGCCGCTCGACGGACGTGGCGGAGAGGTCGCGGCGCCGCAGGGATTACGTCCCTTTGAGCAGGTCGTCGTAGGGCACGAGCCCCTCAAACTGCCCCATCAGCCAATGCAACAACAGGCTCGACAACCAAATCAACAGCAAGGTCAGCACCAAAGTGGCCACGGTAATCGCGATTTTCCACTGCATCCCCAGCCGTGGATGCCACCAGATCATGGGCAATCCCAGCGGCCCCACGCTGCCGAGCACGAGCACGATGGCCCAGGTCCGGAAATACCAAGGCAGGCTGTTCGCGGGAAGGGACGGCGGCCCCGAGCCATTCAGGAATTCCCCGCAGTGCTTGCATTTGATCGCCTCGTCCTGGATCTCCGCCGCGCAGTAAGGGCACTTTTTCATGTTTCCGCTCGCGCCCTTTTGATCGGGGCGCGCGGACGCTAGCCGCCGCCGATCCACGAAACAACCCCGCAATCCAAGGCGTAGTCAGCGGCCGGATTTCAAATGACCAAGCTCGCCCTCCTCCTTTACCCCTGCGCCGCGCTAGCCGTGGAGCCATGCCGGATTGAAATCGTCGACAAGGAAAACGGCTGGCCTGTGCCGCTCGTCGAGTTGCGCACGACCCACGACGTAAGCCACGTCAGTGACAATCTCGGGTTGATCGCCATCGACGACCCCGATCTGCTAGGTCGCGAGGTCTGGTTCCACATGCAAGGCCACGGCTATGGTGTGCCCAAGGATGGCTTCGGTTTCGAAGGCGTCCGCACCACGCTCAAGGCGGGAGGAAAATTCCGCATCGAGGTGGTGCGCAGGAACATCGCGAAACGCCTCGGCCGGCTAACCGGAGCCGGGCTTTTCGCGGAGGGCGAAAAACTCGGCATCCCTCCCCTGCTGCCGGAGACGGGTGTCTTCGGTTGCGATTCCGTTCTAACGACCAAACACGACGGCAAGCTCTTCTGGCTGTGGGGCGACACGACGCTCCCCGGCTACCCGCTCGGGATCTATCAATCCACCGCCGCCACCACGCCGCTTCCATCGTTGCAAAAATTCGAGCCACCACTGGCACTGGCTTTCAATCATTATCGGGACGACAAGGGCAAACCCCGCGGCGTCGTTGAGATTCCTGGTGAAGGGCCCACCTGGCTCACCGGCATCGCGTCGTTTCCTAACAACCACCTGGTCGCCACCTACTCAAAGATCAAGGGCCACCTCGCCGAATCCGAAGTCGGGATCTGTGCGTGGAACCCCGCCTCGCAAAAATTTCTCGCGGAAAAAGTCATCTGGAAGCTGGCCGACGGCC
>JAZKGW010000027.1:0-433 GCA_040385685.1 Verrucomicrobiota bacterium
TCGTCGCAGATCTCGGAGCCGGCGAAGGAACGCTCGCCCAACTGCTTGCCCAGCGGGCGGAGAAAGTCATCGCGGTGGATCTTTCGCCGAAAATGGTCGAGTTTGGCCAGAACCTCGCCGCGCAAAACGGCCTGGCCAATTTGGAGTACCGCATCGGCGACATCGAAGACCCGCCGATTGAGGACGGCACTCTCGATCTCGCGGTTCTCAGCCAGGCACTTCATCACGCCGAGCGCCCCCAACGCGCGCTCGATGCCGCCTTCCGTATCTTGAAACCCGGCGGGCGCCTGATCGTCCTAGACCTCCTCCAACACCATTTCGACGAGGCTCGCGAGCTCTACGCCGACCGCTGGCTCGGATTTTCCGAAAGCGATCTCGCTGCGATGTTGGAAAAAGCGGGATTCGCTGAAATCGAAACAGTCGTGGCGGATCG
>JAZKGW010000027.1:443-39539 GCA_040385685.1 Verrucomicrobiota bacterium
TGCTCGGCATCGGCGTCCGCAAGGCCTGAGGCATCCTGCCCGGAAATCTTGTTGCCAACCCGGCCCTCCTTTGCTCCCTTCTCCCCGTCATGGCCAATCCGACTAATGTGCTCTCCAGCGGAATCGAAATCACCGGTTCCATCCGCTTCTCCAACGATATGATCATCGATGGAAAAATCGACGGCGAAATCACCTCCGACAAGGGTCGGGTGACCATCGGCGAAAACGCCATCATCAAGGGCGACGTCACCGCCGGCGAGGTGAAGGTTTATGGCAAGGTGGAAGGTAAAATCACCTCCCAGCGCTGCGAACTTAAGGACAAGTCGAAAATCAACGGCGACATCAAGTCCAAGGTTTTCTCGATGGAGGAAGGTGCCCAGCTTTCCGGCCGCACCGACATCGGCGGCTGATTCCAATCTTACGAATTCTAACAAGAGAGCCCGCAGCCATGCGGGCTCTCTTGCTTTCAACAAGCAAAAGGCCTCTCCCACGACCGGCCAAGGTCGCGGGAGAGGCCCGCAGACTTGAGGGGAGATCTTTATGAGCGGCGGCGGCGCAGGGTGAACCCCGCCGCGCACACCAGGCCCAGCGTCAGCACCGTCGGCTCTGGAATCGCCGAAGTTGCGGTGCCGGTGGTGATGCCGAGGCCGCTATCCTCATAGGCCCAGTCGCGGATGAGACCGGTGGAACCATTGTTGGCAAGAACCACGCGCATCCAGCCGAAATAGGGACCCAAGCTGTCATTGGTCGTGATGCTGAAGCCGATGTAACCCTCGCTTCCGGAGACAAACTGACCTGCTGAGTTTCCGACGTGAATTGCCGAGCTGCTATAACCTCCCGGATATGTGCTGGCGAACAAACTGGAACCATCGACCGTTTGTCCGGAAGTTAGATTCAGAACCGGAGCATCCAGGGCAACCGTTGCGGCCACGGGATGGAACGATGGGCTGTTAGCGATGCCCTCGCCGCCGAAGAACGGATTGATGTCCCAGCCGACCGTGTCGATGGCTACAAGATTGCCGGCATCCACATCCAGATAGATGCCATCGAAATTGGTGGTGATGATGAAATCCTTCAATCCGCTGTAAATGACAGCGGCGTGGGATTGCGCAACCAGAAGGGACAGTGGCACGAGCAATGAGATGATTTTCATTATGGGAAATGGTTGGGAGTGTCGGGATCAGTTGCCGCTGCTGACGGCGATGCGGAAGAACCGCGCCTTTTTGCCGGCGACGAAGAACGGGTAGCGGACGCTGACGAGTTCCACCTCGCCGCCATCGGCGATGACGGTGGGGGTGACGACGCTGTCAGTCCATGTCAGCATGTCGCCACTGAACTGCGGGGTGTAGATCAGCCCGGCGTCCACGGCGTTCTTCCGGCGGATGTAGAGGGCGCGGAAGTCGGTGCCGGTGGTGGTGGACTGATACCACAGAGTCGGCTGACCGCGCTGGGAGAGCAGGCCGTTAGGAACGTCCGCGACGATCGATCCGCCGTCAGTGGCATTGGGGTTGAGACCGAAGGCGAATTCCAGGAAGGCGGAAATGCCGTCGCCGTCGCCAGCGCTCGCCTGGGCATCGCCGCTGTTGAAGCGGCTGAGGCCATTGGCGATTTCGTAGGCGTCGGAAACTCCGTCGCGGTCGCGGTCGGCTTCGCCTGACTTGATGATCGTGTAGTTGTCCGGCGTGTTGCCGTCCGCCTGCACGTAGGTGGCGACGAGCGTGTTGCCATTGATGTCAAGGTTCACGGTGCCGACCGTGTCGTAGGAGATATACATTGCGGTGTGGTCGATGTTTCCACCATCGGCCTGACCGGACATGCCGGCGGTGTTATAGATGGTGCCGGTGTGGTCGAGCGGACCTAACAGCGGTTTCTTATAAGCTCCGTCGGGAGGGATCACGGCACCGTTGACGGTGGCGGTGGCGGTGAAGTTATTGGCGGCGTTGCGGATTTTCCCGCTGTCGCCGGCAGTGGTGAAGGCGGTGGTGAAACCGGTGGTGCTGCCATTTCCCGCATCGAGCTTCATCGCCGGGGTGATGGTGGTGGAGATACCATAATGACCGTCCAGCAGGACGCTGCGTTCGTAGTTGTGGCTATGACCGGTAAGCACGAGATCGACGCCGCCCGCTTCCAGGATCGGGCCGTAAACGGTGCGCATCGTGACCATTTGCGACTCGGTGTCGGAGTTGTGCGAACCTTTCGAATACGGCGGATGGTGGAAGAAAACGATCTTCCATGGCTGGGTGGTGCTGGCGAGGTCGTTCTGCAACCAGAGCGTTTGCGCGGCCGTCGGGCTGCTGCTTGCGAGGGTCGTTTGTGAGTCCAGGCTGATGAAATGGACGTTGCCGTAGTCGAAGCTGTAGTAGTGCTCGGTGCCGCTGGCGGTGCCGCCGCACTCAGCCGCCGTCGGAAAGGTGAACATATCGAAGTAAGGCCAGTTCTGGGTGGGGTCGGTGTTGCCGTTGTTGGCATCGTGGTTTCCGAGAGTGCTCCACTGGGTCATCTTGCGGAAGATGGTGGGATACATTTGGAAGTAACCGGTTTGATACTCCGCATCGGTGCCGGCGTTGTAGGCGTTGTCGCCCATTTGCAGGTTCAGATCCGGGGTCCGGCTGCCCATCCAGTTGTAGTAGGCATCGCGGCCGGCGGCTTGCGTGGCGCTGCCACGGCCGCAATCGCCGACGACCCAGATGCGGGTGCCTTCGGCGGGTGCAGTGCCGGGAACCGGCGAGGTGCGGAAGGTGTAGTCGGCGGCTGTCGGGGCTGGGATGGTGAAGGCGGCGGTGCGGACCGAAGTCGTATCAACCGTCTCCGGGGTGAGCGTGTCCACCGCCGAGCCGACGCTGTAATAGTAACGGGTGGCGGGAGTGAGTCCGGTGAGCCTGATAACGTGGTTGGTCTGGGCGCCCGCCTCGTCCGTGGTTAGATTGAGATTTCCCGGAGTGAGTCCGTAGCGCACGCGGCCGATGTTGGAATTGGTGCTCCTCCAACGGACGACTATGCTGTTATGATTCGCTTGGTTCAGGTACGGGCTGCGCAGCATCGGCCCGGAGCTGCCTGGAGTGAGGAGGACGGTGATGACGCGGGCGGCGGAGGAAACGACATTGCCATCGCTGTCGGTGGCTCTGGCGGAGAGCGAATGCGAGCCAACCGGTGCGCCATTCCAAGCGTAGGCGTATGGCTCGGTGGTGTCCTCGCCCAGCTTGGTGGTCCCGCGATAGAACTCAACCTTGGTGATCGCGCCGTCGCTGTCGCCGGCATCAGCCTCGATGGAGATTGGGCTCGGCGGCAGGTTGTAGAACGAGGCGTTCGATGCTGGAGCGGTGAGCGCGACGGTCGGGGCCATACCGATGACGGGGATGGTTTCCGTCGCCAGAATGGAGACATTGTCGAGACCGACGATCTGATCCGGCGAGGTGGCAACGGCGTTGTCATCGACCCAGCGGAAACGCAGGGTGCTGCCGACATACCAAGGGCTGGCGAGGGAAATCACCGTGGCGGGGACGTTGGTCACGCCCACGGTGTTAGGAACCTGCACGGTGCCGCCCGTGGAAATGCTGGTGTTGAAGGCGGAGGCGTTGGACCAACTCGCACCGTCATCCTGGCTGTAGAAGAGCCAATAGCCGGGAAGTTCGTTAGCCGTTGTGACGGCGAGAAAACGGCGGATTTCGTAGGCCATGCTGAGCTTGGTGATGGCTTCAACTCCGGTATTGGTGAGCTCGAGCTGGAGCGCGACGCCATTGGTCGATGTCGGGGCGGTGGCCAGCATCCGGTTGGCGGTATCGCCGGGAGCGGCAGCATTGTAGCCGTTGTTCGCGTTCGCCGTGGGTGCGCTGCTGACGGTGAGGGCGGCGGTGGAGAGGACCATGGTCCCGACGCTGTTCGCCACCGTGTTCGCGCCGCCGAAGGTCGGGATGGCATCGGTCCAGGTGCCGTTAGCGCTGCTTGGCGTGCCATTCCAAATCGTCCAAGCGCTCGGAGGAACGGTGCCGGCCGTTCCAAGGTCCGCATCGAATCCCTGCGCGTAACCGTTCAAGAACGGACCGGCGGGGGTCGCGAAAATGTTGATCGGGCTGGAAGTGGTAACTCCCCCGTCGTTGTCCGTCGCGACTGCGGTGAAGGTAAAGCTGCCGACCGGGCCACCGGCCCAGTTGAACGAGAACGGCGCGGTGAGGTCCTCACCGAGCTTGGTCGCGGCGAGGTAGAACTCGACCTTGGTGATGATGCCATCGGTGTCGGCGGCGGTCGAGGTGAGCGTCACTGCGGTGTTCGCCACCACCGAGCTGCCGTTGGCGGGAGCGGTGATCGCGACGGACGGGGCGATGTTGGCAGGATTGGTGACGGTGATCGAGACCACGTTCGAGAGCGTAGCGCGGTTTTCATTGTCCACGGCGGTGGCGGTCAGCGAGTAGGTGCCGGAAATCGCTCCGTTCCATGTGAAGCTGTAGGGCACGCTGGAATCTTCGCCGAGCTTGGTGCCGCCGTTGTAGAACTCCACGCGGGCAATCGTGCCATCGGCATCGGTCGCGTCGGCCGTGATCTCGATGGTGGCCGGAAGCGCCACCGTCGAACCGGTAGCCGGATCCGTGAGTGTCACGACCGGAGCGGAGGCCGCGGCAGTGGTGAAGCGGCGGGAAACGCTGGCTGTGGTATTGATGCCGTCGAACGAGGTGGCATACCATTCGTAGTTGGAGTCCTTTTCAAGACCGGTCCAGCTCAGGTCGGCGGTGGTTCCGTTCGCCGGAACGTTGACGGTGCCGAGCGGAATCCAAGCGGTGACAGCCGACTGCTGATTGTAAGGAAGGACGAATTCGCTGTCCGCATCGGTTTCAAAAGTGCCGGGAGCCGGGTTGAGCGGATTGGAAACCCGGTAGGTTTTCGCGGTGATGGTATTGTTGGCCGGCGAGAAAACGAAATAGCGCAGCCAGCCGTCGCCGCCGTTGGTGCGACCTTGATAGTCCTGAAGGACCGAGTGAACGGTGCGACCTTCGAAGGTATCCGAGCGGCGACCTTCACCGGCTACATGACCGCCGAGCAGGAGGAAGAGGTTCGGATTGTCCTTCAGGTCGTCATAAATATTCTGGCCCTGGGTGCTGAATGTCGCCGGGTTGCCGGTATTGACCATCCAGTGGGTGGTGACCAGTGCGCGGCGGTTCGGATGGGCCTTGAGCAGAGCGTCCGCCCAATCGAGCTGGGCCTGATAGGTGCTTTTCGCGCCGGAGTTGTATTCCAAGCTGATCGAAATGAAATCCAGGCCGCTGGCGCTGAAAAGCTGATAGCTGCTCAGGTTGTTGCCGCTGTAGCCATCACCGTAGTAATTGCGGCCTGCGAAACGCGGGATGCCGAAATACTGGTTGTAAAGAGTGGTGGTACCTGTGCCGCCGCCGGTGCCGAAGTCGTGGTTGCCGGGAGTGACGCCATACGGAATGCCATACGGAAGGAAGGAGGTGGACGGGTTCTCAATGCGTTTCATCGCCTCGTCCGCGATCGGCCACTGACCGGGAAGGGAATCGCCGTTTTCAACGATGTCGCCCTGATGGGAGATGAAGGCGAGGTTCGGCATGACCGCGGAGTTGCGGTTGTCGAGATACCATTGAGTCTGGGCGCCGAAGGTCGGGGCGCGGCCGGTTTTGGTAGGGTCCGTGGTGGTTGCGCCTTCCGCGTAAAACTGGGTGTCCGGCAGGGTCCCGATGGAGAAATTGGGACCGGGGGTGAGGGGAGTGGTTTTCCGGCCGTAGAAAGTCACGGTCTGCGCGTCGCCTTCCGGATCGGCGAGGCCGAGCGAAAGGGTGGTCGAAGAACCGAGGCCGGTGGCGTTGTCCGCAGGACCTGTTAGCGTGGCGACAGGTGGCTGGTTAGGGTTTGGGGTGACGGAGACACTGATGGGCGCGGAAGTGATCCGATCACCCGCATTGTCCGTGACTACGGCAGTCAGTGTGTAGCTGCCGACCGAAGTGCCGTTCCAGGAGTAGTCGTAGGAAGGGCCGGTTAGGTCTTCTCCGATCTTGGCCGCTCCGTTGTAGAATTCGACCTTGATCACGCTGCCATCGGTATCGTTGGCGGTGGCGGAAAGGTTGATCGCCGCCGGGAAAACGACACTTCCGCCATCGACAGGAGCGGTGAGAGCGACGGTGGGAAGGACATTCGGAATCAGCACCTTCGAATTCACCCAAATCGGGAGCGGGCTGCCGGTGAGCGTGCCGACAGGAGCCGCGGCCCCGCTGGCAATAGTGCCCGCCGTGGTGGTGCCGGTGCCTTCTTCAAAGCCATAGCGAGCTAGCAGGCCGGTCGCGGCGGCGATTTCCTGATCCTTGTTTGCGCTGATGTCCGCAGCGGAACGCGCATGGTTCCATACACGGACTTCATCGATGAAGCCGTGGAAGAAGCCGGTGCGAGCGCCGGTGGAGTTGATTGCCGCACCGATGCCGAAGCCTTGGGTGTTGAGGTCGTTCGGGACAACGCCGACGAAGGTCGGAAGCGTCTGGGTCGTCGTTTCGGCGACGCCGTTGACGTAAAGTTTCCAAATCGCGGTGGCCGTATCGTAGGTTGCGGCGACGTGATAGAACATGCCGTTTTGAAGGACGGTGGAGCCGTAAACCGGGAAGTTCTGGCCGGCTGCATAGGCGGTGCCGTTGTTAGTCGCGTTCTTCTGCTCGAAGTCCGCGCAGAGCCTGCCGGTGGTGCTGTCGATGCCGAGGAAATAGTTGGCATCCCGGGGATCGGCATCCGCTTCACCGACGCCCTTCGCGACCAATGGAATTGCGGTCGGTCCGCCGGTGCCGGTCGAGGCGGTCGCGCCGGTTCCCGTCCGCATGAAACGGCACTCGACGGTGAAACTGCTGGTATTGAGATTCAGCGACGCGGGTGTCGTCGATGCATATCCCATCGTGACATAGCTGGACGAGCCATTCAGGAACAGGCCGGATTCGTTGTCCGCGATGAAGGAGAAATCATCGACTCCGAGTCCCTGCTCGTCGCCGGAGTCGTTCGCATCCCGGAAACGCACCCAGAGTTCCGCGCCGGGCGCCCAGCTCACGCCTGTGACTTTGGTAGCGATGCCACTGCGGTTGGCTGCTGTATTTCCGGCGACCGTCGCCGCAGTGGCGGTGTTGATAGGCGAGGTGAAGGTGCCACCCGCCGCCGCCGTCCAAGTGCCGGAGGAAATGCCCGCCGCACCGAGCTGATAGTCCACAAGCAACGTGTCCGCGGTGGCGTCGCCGCTTTTGTACCACTGTTCACCGGTGTAGGTGACGGTAAAGCTGGTCAGGGTTTGTGTCGTGTTGTTGACGAGGCGCAAACCATAGACCACCGGGTCGTTTCCGGCGACCTGGCTGGTCGCGCGGGAGCCGAGCGCCCGATCCGCGTTTCCTGCGGTGCCGAAGCTGAAGAGGCCGATGTTGTTCGCCACATTGGTTGCTTGGAAAGCGGCCGCCGTGCCGCCGATGGTGCCGTCCGTAACCCCGAAGGTTGGCTTGCTCGCATACCAGCCGGCCAGTGTCGCGTTGTCCGTCCACGCGGAATTGACCGTGTTGTTGGTCGTGCCCGGCAGGGTGTTGAAATCCTGGAAGTAAACACCGCCGGTGTAGGACACTTGGGCGTTGGCCAACGGCACTGCGAGGAGTGATACCGTTAGAAGTTTGGGGATGAAGTGATTCATGGGGTGGGAGGTGGAGATGGATTTCTAATGGATTGGAAATATTACGGAGCGAGCGCTTGCTCGGCTTGTAGGGAGAAGGTTTGGAAATGCGGTGCGCCGCGCTGGAGATTCGGCATCGCGGCAATGCGGTCGCGCAGGGCCATCCAGGCTTCGCGGGATTCGTTTCCGCGCCCGGCTTGCGCGAGGACGGAAGCGCGGCGGGCCATCCATGGCTCGGGGAGCGGCGAGGATTTCTCCAATTGGCCGATGCGGACCAGCGCGGCCTCATAATTTCCGGTGGCGATTTCCAACTCGAGTGCCTGCTGCATCATCGAAGGCTGTCCGGGAAATTTCACCAAACCCGCAGCCAGCACCTGCACCGCTTCCTGCGGATTTCCATGCGCGGCCATGGCGGCGGCGACCTCCTGATAGAGATTGGGATCGGCGGTCTGGATCCTCAGCAGCGCGGCGCGGAAATCAGCCAGCGCGGATTCGTGATGATCCATCTTGAGGAGCAATCGGGCGCGGGCGGCGAGGGCAAGGCCGTCGGCGGGATGAGTTAGGAGGAATCGGTCTAGCAGCGACTTAGCGTCGTCCAGCCTGCCCTCGGCGGTTAAGATTTGTCCACGCACGCGGTCGGTGGCGAACTGGCCCGGAGCGAGACGGTCAGCCTCGTCGCAATCGGCGCGGGCGTCGTTGAATTTCCGGTCGAGCACGAGCAGATAGGCCCGGGTAAACCAAAGTTCGGCATCGGCCGGCGTCTGCTCGATGGCGCGGTCGAGACTTTCGAGTTCCTCCTCGTGGTTGTTGCCATCGGCGAAAGTCCGGCGGAGTGGAAACCGGAGAGCGCTTGAATCGCGCTGGGCCGGGGTGAGTCCGCCCGGGGTTTTCGCGGAACCGGCGGGACCGGCGAGAGCATGCCGGGCATCCTCGGCGAGCTGGAGCATGGCCGGGGTGCCGCGCTCCAGATTCGGCAGGGCGTCGATGCATTCCAACAGCTCCGTCCATGCGGCGCGCGACTCGGGATCGCGCCCAGCCTTGGTCAGGAGCACGGCACGTTTGCCGATCCACGGCTCCGGTCGCGGAGCGGCGTTTTGCAGGAAATCTATCCGTGTCAGGGCCGCTTCCCATTGGCTGGTGGCGGTTTCAAGGTCGAGCGCCTTCAGGACGAGCGAGGTAATTTCACCCTTTTCCGCAATGGCCTTTTGAATGACCTTGGAAGCCTCTTCTAGTTGATTCTGGCGGGCCAGCTTGTCGGAGAATTCGAGATAGAGATTCGGGTCCGGGCTGCCGAGAGTTGCCATCGCCCCGCGGAAATCCGCGAGGCTCTCGGCTGGCATTTGCAGGGCGTCGAAAACCCGCGAGCGCTCGAACAATGCCTGCGAATCCGCCGGGGATCTCTTCAGGAACGCATCCAGCACCTGCCGCGCTTCGGGAAATTTTCCACCGGCGGCCAAGGCCTTCGCCCGCGTCACGCTGAAGTCCAACTTCGAATCCGGTTTCTTCAGTTTTTCCGCGGCGTCCAGCTCGGACAACGCGATCTCCCAAGCGCCGCCTTCCACATGTGCCAGCGCGAGCTCGTGACGCGATGTTAGATCGCCCGGATCGAGCCTGACCTTTTCCGAGTAAATTTTCACCCGTTCGTCATGCGTGCCATGACCGGTGGCGAATCCGCCAAGACCAAGACAGGCTGCGAGGACGGTTGGAATGAAACGGGAAAACATCATGGCTTGGAAGAAAATACGAATGCCGGCCGGGGGGCGGGCGCGGTCGCGAGAACGGTTAGGGCGGCGTGAGCCTGCTCGGCGATGACTGACATCGAGTGGCTTTCGCGCTCGGCGGGAGGCAGGGAATTGAGGTGGCTGATCAGCGCTTGCCAGACAGCGCGCGACTCACTGAGGCGACCGGCGGCGGCAAAAATGCCAGCCCGTTTCATCATCCATGGCTCGGGCCGGGGGGCGCTTCTTTCAATCCCATCGAGCCGGACGAGCGCCGCATCCCAGCGTTCCGCGCCGAGTTCGATCTCAAGCGCGCGAATTTGCAATGATGAGATCGCTCCGCGCCGCGAGATGCCGGCTTCGATGACTTTCACCGCCTCGTCGGTCAGGTGCCGGGCGGCAAGGGCCTGCGCCACTTCATTGTAAACGTCGGGTTCGGCCGTTAGATTGTTGGCCAAGGCCTTGCGGTAGTCCGCAAGCGCCTCGGCGTGGAGGCCGAGCTTGACCTCGACCCGCGCCCGGGACGCAAGTGCGCCCCAATGATCGGGAGCCGTGGTTAGAAATTCATCCAATTGGGTTTTAGCTTCCGCGGGGTTTCCCAGTTTGTCTGAAATCTGTCCGCGCATCCAGAGCACGGGAAATGCGCCGGGCGCGAACTCTTCGGCTTTTTCAAGGTCCGCCAAACTCTCAGTCCAGTCCTCGTGTTCATACTGCAGCAGCGCCCGCTGATACCACTTTCCGCCATTGGTCGGCTGATCCGCGATTTCCTCGTTTGCCCGCTTCATCAGAAACGAGTGAGTGCCGTGAGCCGTAACGGACGGTGCGGAGAGAGCCTGAAAAGCGAATGCGAGCAGCAAGCCGGACCACCGAACGGCCCTCGCACGACGGGCCCCTTTCCGGGCAGACAGGAACCAAGTTGAAAAGCGACTTGCGAACATTCGGGCCGAAACAAAGCATTCTCAGAATAGGTTAGAGTAAATTTCAAGTGACGGAAAAGACAGTGACGGAACTTCACAAAGGTGGTCCGCGATTGTGATAGATTGCGACGAAAACGTCACAAGCGAGAACACCCTCGCTGAAGTCTTCCTCAATACTATTCCGTCACCGGTAACTCGCGGTTGCCCGGTATGAATCACTAACGCCATGTCCATTTCATCCGCAGTTTTTCGGCTTCTGCCGTGCCTGATTTTCTCCCTAGCAACGCCGCTCTCCGCCTGCCCGTGGTGCGATGCGAATCCGGCTATGAAACCGACCGTAAACGCGGGGGATGCCGATCCGGGTGGCAAGTTTTTCGGGAAGGAACCTGATCCCGCACGAGTGCGGCGTTACTACATCGCCGCCGAAAACGAGGTCTGGGATTTTCTCCCCGAGGGCAGGGATCCGGTCATGGGAAATCCCATTCCGCCCCACATCGCGGAATCACCGAAAGCGCCAAAAGCCCGCTATTTCCAATACACCGACGAAACCTTCACCACCCGCGTCCTGCCTAACGAACAGTTAGGCGTTCTCGGTCCGGTCATGCGCGGCGTCACCGGCGACTACATCGTCGCCACGCTTCTCAACAAAATCTCCACCCCCGTTTCCCTACATCCGCACGGCGTTCGTTACGACAAGGACAGCGAAGGCTCCGGCTATCTAACCGCCAAGGGCCTCGGCTCCTCCATCGCCCCCGGCGCGAAGTTCACCTACGTCTGGCACCTCGACGAAGCCAGCGCCCCGCGGCCGGATGAACCCAGCTCGAAACCGTGGCTCTATCACAGCCATGTGCAGGGCGACGATGAGATCAACGCCGGCCTCGTCGGGTTCATCGTCGTGACCGATGCCGCCCGCGCCCGTCCTGATGGAACGCCGAACGACGTGGACCGGGAAATGGCGCTGATGTTCCAGAATTTCAACGAAAGCGGCGTCAGTGAGGCGCAGGAATATGCCAACGTGAAAGTCGTCGATGGCAAGTCACCTGATGGCGGTCCGCCGCCTCCCTTCACGCCTTGGCCGGAAGCGCAGGAAACCAAGGAGCTGTCGATGCGCCACGCGATCAACGGCCGGATTTTCGGAAACTTGAAGGGCTTGCAAATGGTCGATGGCGAGCGCGTCCGCTGGTATCTTTTCGCCGTCGGTATCGATCCAGATGTCCACACCGCGCACTGGCACGGCGAGCGGGTGCGCGACAAGCAAGGGCACATGACCGACGTGATCGAACTCATGCCGGGCACCATGAAAAGCGCGGATATGTTAGCCGGCAATCCAGGCGACTGGATGATCCATTGCCACGTCGGCGACCACATGATGGAAGGAATGTATGGAATGTTCTCGGTCATGAGAAAAGACGCTCCAGCACTTGCCGCAGCCCCGTTCTTCGGAATCTCCACTTTGAAAAGCGTGGAATGGCTGGCTGCGGAGGGCGATCTCGATCCCGCGAATTTTCACCTCAAGATCAAGGGGATCGTCACCGCCTACGCCCAACTCGCTCTCTGGAACACACGTCTCGGCATCACCGTCGGCAGGATGAAAGCGAGAACCCAACTCGCTGCCGACGGAGCGGGTGCGAACGGCGGGGTGAAGTTCAAAGTGATCAACGGTGATCCATCAGGCATCGTGCAAAGCGACCGCCTGGAAGTCGAAATGAGTTTCTCGGGCCCCGAGTGGCGGGCGGTGATCGAACCGTTGTTAGGAAAAGTCGGAACCGCCGTGCTTCCCCTGAAGTTGCTCGTCGACGATGCCGACCACAACACGGAGATCCCCTTGAAATTGAACGGAAAACGCGTCGTCCTGGCTGGCGGCTAGAAAAGCTCCATCTGGCCCGGCGATAGCCGCCTGAAATTTGCCACCTCAAGCGCCGGAGGTCTCGTCTGGAGGCCATGTTTGCGGCAACACGCATGAAACAACGCGCGCCATTGCGTGGCCGCGGTTCCCTCTCCGCGCATCCGGACGACCGGCTCGCTGGAATTCAATTTCCCGCCGTGTGACGCGCGGATCCGGCCGAGGATTTTTTCCTTTGCCAACGGCCGGTGGCGGTCCAGCCAATCACCAAAAACCTCCGCCACCGCGCCCGGAAGCCGCACGAACGAGTAGCCGCCAAACCGTGCGCCATGAGCGGCGGCCGCTTCGAGAATGGCCGGCATTTCAGAATCGTTGAGTCCGGGAATCAGCGGCGCGGCATTCACTCCCGCGGGAATGCCCGCTTCAGTAAGTTTTCTGATAGTCTCCAACCGAGCCCGCGGCGATGACGCCCGCGGTTCGAGAATCCTCGCCAGTTCCAGATCGAGCGTGGTGATGGAAATATAAACGACCGCCGCCCGATGGCGGGCGAGTTCGGCGAGGTGATCCACATCGCGGGCGACGAGAGCGTTTTTGGTGATGACGCCGACCGGATTTCGAAAACGGGCCAGCACCTCCAGGCAGCGGCGGGTGATTTCCAGCTTCCGCTCTACCGGCTGATAGCAATCGGTCACGCCGGACATCGAGATTTTCCCAGGCTTGTAAGACGGCTTGGCCAGCGCTCTTTCCAACAGCTCCGGAGCATCCGCCTTGACCACGATCTTCGACTCGAAATCGATCCCCGCGGAAAACCCCAGATACTCGTGATAGGGCCGGGCATAGCAATAGGCGCAGCCGTGCTCGCAGCCACGGTAGGGATTGACCCCATAGTCGAACGATAAATCCCCGGCGTTGTTAGGGGCAAGGATCGATTGCGAATCGTCCTTCAAGAACACCGTCTTCAACGGTCTCGGATCGTCATCGATCCAAGCATCCTCATCCGTCTCCACCCGCAATGCGGCGAACCGTTTGTGAGGATTTCCCACTGCTCCCCGTCCTCGAATCTCCATGCCCGACCCTAGCCCGGAATTCGCGGCTTGTCATGTTCTAATGAACATTTATCTTTCCTCCCACCGCTCCTCCTGATGCTCCGCGGATTTTGGTTCGAGGTGGGAAATGACGCGGCCGTCGGGATGCAGCAACTCGGCGACGCTGGCTTCGATTTCCGTGGCCGCTTCGTGCGCATCGCCGACGGTCAGTGCGTCGTCGAAAACCAGATGGAACTCGACCCAGTGGGTTCGTCCCGAATGGCGGTGGCGGAGATTGTGGTAAGACAGGCCGCGCTGGCTGACCTCGCGGTCGAGCAGCGCGTGGATTTCACGCTCCACCTTCGGGTCGGATTCATCGAGCAGCCCGCCCAGGCTTTCGCGGATCAGTTTGAAGCCGACGCGCAGGATGTTCAGTGCGGCCAACACCGCGGCAATCGGATCCCACCAGAGCCATTTGGTGAAGTAGATGAGTGATAGGGCGACGAGGACCGCGCCACTGGACCACACGTCGGTTAGAACGTGCATGCCGTTGGCCCGGAGCAAGGGGGAATTACTTTTTTTCCCGACCCGGATGAGGGAAAGGCCGAGCAGCAGATTCATGACCGCTGCGCCGCCGGTGACCGCCGCGCCGAACCCGATGTGGGAGATGGAAACCCCGAAGACGAACTGCCGGACCGCTTCGTAGAGGATCAACACCGCGGCGGCCGAGATCATTGCGCCCTCGAAGCCGGCGGAGAGGAATGCCACCTTGTCGTGCCCGAAATGGTGGGTTTCGTCGGCCGGTTTGTGGGCAAGGCGAAGCGCCCAGGCAGCAAATCCGACGGCCAGCAGGTGGACCACGGATTCCGCGGCATCGGAATAGACGGCGGAGGATTGGGTGACCACGGCGGCGGTGACCTTCCCTCCAAGCAGCACCACGGCGGCCGCCAGCGAGAGATTCATCATCCGTTTTTGATCGTCGTAGCTGGCCACGCGGCCAATCTGGGTCGGATCGTCCGCGATGGCAAACATTGGCCATGGTGAGTGCCCGTGACGAGTCGGTGCAATCCTGCCTTGAAATGCCGGAAACCCCGTGCATCCTCGCCGCCCGCCCATGGCAGGACCCACTTTCCAAGCACTTCCAGGATTCCGCGACTTCACTCCCCGTGAATGCGCGGTCCGCAATTATTTGTTCGAGACCTGGCGCGGCGTGGCCCGCCGCTGTGGCTATGTCGAATACGAAACCCCGATTCTCGAGGACACCGCGCTTTATCTGAAAAAGTCCGGTGGCGAACTTTCCTCACAGCTCTTCCGCTTCGAGGACCAAGGCGGCCGGGATGTCACGCTGCGCCCCGAGGTGACCGCGTCGCTGGCGCGGATCGTCGCCCAGCACCAGCGGGATTTCCCGAAGCCGCTCAAGTGGTTTGAGATCGGCCAATGCTTCCGCTATGAAAAACCGCAGAAGGGCAGGGGACGCGAGTTCCATCAGTTCAACGTCGATATCCTCGGCGAGGCTGGCCCTGCCGCCGACGCGGAGCTGATCGCGCTGGCGATCGAGACGATGCTCTCGTTCGGCTTCGTCGCCGGCGATTTCATCGTCCGCGTGTCCGACCGGATGGCGTGGATCGACTTCGCCGAGGCCAAGGGAATCCCGGAAGAAAGCATCCCGGACTTCCTCAACATCATCGACAAGATCGAGCGCGAGAAACCCGAAGTGCTCGTTGAAAGGCTCGCCGCGTTCTCCCTAACACCCGAGGTCGTCCGCGCCTTCATCGCCGATCCGACGAACGCCTCCTTCGCCTACCTGGCCATTCGCGACGAACTCGCCGCCCGCGGCTTCGCCGATTTTGTGGAGCTCGATCTCTCGATCGTCCGCGGTCTCGCCTACTACACGGGTATCGTTTTCGAGGTCTTCGACGCGAAGAAGTCCATGCGCGCCGTCGCCGGTGGGGGTCGCTACGATACCCTGATTTCCACCATTTCCGATGGGGCCGTCGATATGCCCGCGACAGGCTTCGCAATGGGCGACTATGTGATTCGCAACCTCATCGAAGAAACGACCCACACCGCGATGCAGATGGAGGTCTGGCTCCAGCGCAACGCCGCCGCGTGCGATGTCTATGTGGTCATTGCCGATGAATCCAAACGCGCGCAATCCTTGCGACTAGTCACCGACCTGCGCCGCGCCGGCATTTCCGCGGACCTGCCGATGGGCAATAGCAAGGTCGCGAAGCAATTCCAGAGCGCCGAGAAATCCGGCGCGCGTTTCGCGCTTGTCGTCGGTGCCGAGTATCCCGCGCTCAAGCTCAAGGTCCTCGCCAGCCGCACCGAAGAATCCGGCAATGCCGAGACTGCCATCGACTGGCTAACGGACCGCCTTCTTCAACCCGACGGTCCCTTGCTGGCCTGAAAACTGAATACTGAAACCTAGCAACTTTTTCTCCAACATGCGCTCCCATAACTGCAACGAACTCCGCGAATCCCACATTGGCCAAACCGTCAAACTCATCGGTTGGGTGAACTCCGCCCGTGACCAGGGCGGCGTCATTTTCATCGACCTGCGGGACCGTGAAGGCGTGACTCAATGTGTTTTCCGGGCGGAAATCTCCCAGGAGGCCACCGATCTTTCCCACAAGCTGCGCGTCGAGGACGTGGTGCAAATCACCGGAAAGGTCGAGGCCCGCTTGAAAACCGACGAGGTCGATACCACGAACGACAAGCTCGCCACCGGTGCCATCGAGATCGTTGCCACCGATCTCACCATCGTCAACAAGGCGGACGTGCTGCCTTTCCAACTCGACAAGGAATTGTCCAACGAGGACCTGCGGATGAAATACCGCTACCTCGACCTGCGCCGCCCGCGCATGAACAAGAACATCCGCCAGCGCAGCGTGATCACTTCCGCGGCCCGCCGTTTCCTCGACGACTCGGGTTTCTATGAAATCGAGACGCCGATTCTATCCAACCCGACGCCGGAAGGTGCCCGGGATTTCCTCGTCCCGTCGCGGCTCAACCCCGGCCGCTTCTACGCGCTCCCGCAGGCCCCGCAGCAATACAAGCAGCTCCTGATGGTGGCCGGCATGGAGAAGTATTTCCAGATCGCCCGCTGCTTCCGCGACGAGGATCTCCGCGCTGATAGACAGCCGGAGTTCACCCAGATCGACATCGAGGCGAGCTTCGTCGGTCAGGACGATATCATCAAACTGGTGGAAGGTCTGCTCGGTTCCATGTTCAAGGCCGGCCTCGGCATCGAGGTGCCGGAAACGTTCCCGCGCATGACCTATCAGGACGCAATGGACATTTACGGCTCCGACAAGCCGGACACCCGTTTCGGTATGGAAATCACCGATCTCGGCGACGTGTTTGCGGCCACCGAGTTCAAAATCTTCCGCGGCACCATCGACGGCGGTGGCGTGGTCAGGGCAATCAACGCCAAGGGCTTTGCTGGCATCACTACCGGCCAGATGAATCGCCTCAACGAGATCGCGGTGCAAGCCGGTTTGCCTGTGAAGAACCTCGCATTCATCAAGCTGGAGAACGGCGAATACAAGAGCCCGCTCTGGAAAATTTTCACGGATACCGAGAAGGCGGCCGTCGTCGCCAAGCTCGACCTCGCGGAAGGTGACATCGTGTTCTTCGCCGCCGGCTCGCGCGAAAGCGTGAGCACCATCCTCGGCCGCGTCCGCACGGAAGCCGCCCACATGATGGAGCTCAACAAGGACTCCACCAAATTCAACTTCCTGTGGGTTGTCGATTTCCCGCTGCTCGCGCACGACGAGGAAACCGGCCACTGGGGAGCGGTTCACCACCCGTTCACAAGACCTCACCCGGATGATATCGCGAAGCTCGAAGCCGGCGACTATGCCAATGTTAGAGCTGTGGCCTACGACGTCGTCCTCAACGGCTACGAACTCGGCGGCGGCTCGATCCGGATCCATGAAAAGGATCTTCAGGCGCAAATGTTCAGTGTGTTAGGCGTCGGTCCCGAAGAGCAGCAGATCAAGTTCGGTCACCTTCTCGATGCCTTCCGTTTCGGTGCGCCGCCACACGGTGGCCTGGCGCTCGGCCTCGACCGCATCGCCATGTTGGTCGCTGGAGAAGACAGCATCCGCGAGGTGATTGCTTTTCCGAAGAACAACAAGGGTGCCGATCTCATGGCCCACAGCCCGTGCCAGATCGAGCACAAGCTGCTGCGCGAGGTTTACGTCCAGTCCACTTACAAGGATCCGAAACTCGCCCAGGAAAAAGCCGTCGCCGACGCCCAATAAGGAGAGTGGACGTCTCGTCCACCTGCCAATGGGATTCGAAAGAGCTGCCTTCCCAGGCTCTCCTTTCGCATCACATTGGCCTCGCGAACAAAAATGTCCGCGCCCCTATCAGGCGTGGACGAGAACCTTGAATCCACCGTAAGCCATGCGCTTGCAGTCGAAGGGTTGGTTGGCGAGATCCATCATTTCGTGAATCCGGGGATCGGCCATGACTTTGGCGTTCACTTCGTCGCGGTGTTCGCGCGATTTGTAAACGATCCAGGAAAAGGCGACTGTTTCGTCAGGCCCGGCGTTGGCGAGTTGCGGGAAGGAAACGAGGTCTTTGACGTCGAGATCGTCGCCAATGCATTCGTAGTAATCCAACGCGCCGTGCTCGCGCCAGAGGGCTCCGGCGTGTTCGGCGATCTTGCGGTATTCTTCGATCTTGTCTTTCGGCAAAGGAATGACAAATCCATCAACGTAGGTGTTCATGATTCTTTGTTAGCTAGAGGGTTGCCGCCAATCTTGCTTCAAGGCGCTGGGAAATCGGGCAGATGTTTGTGAGCTCGCGCACTTCGACCTGAACCCCGCGCATGACCGGTGGAAAGGTCTTTGCAATTTTCACTGCCGCACCGAGGTCATCCGCCGCGAGCAGAATATACCCGCCGATGATTTCCTTTGATTCGATGAACGGCCCGTCGAGAACCTTGCCGTCTTGGCTGAGCGCCACCGTCCTGCCACCTGCGATGAGCGGTCGGCCGCCGGCGACTTTTCCTTCGGCAAGCATACGGTCGAACCACTCCGTGTATTGGGCGATGAGCTTGGTGATTTCCTCGATGGAAAGTCCTTCATCCCAATCCGTGTTGCGGAGCAGCATCATGTATTCGTTTGAGCGCTTCATGGTTTGTTTGTTAGGAGTTGAGCAGACCGGCGAATTTCCCGCGAGCGACCCACAGCAGGTAGGCAGCGAGACCGCCGATCACCGCCAACGTGATGAAGGTGCCCCTCTCGGTGACGTCCTTGGCGACGAAGACGTGGAACGCGATGATGTTCAGGATAACCGGACCCAGGAACAGAAGCCCGATGTTCCGGGTTTTCGGGACCGCCACGAGCAGGCCGCCGACGAGTTCGCAGACCTTCACGAAATGCATGTAGCCGGTGGCTCCCACGGCTCCCATGAACATCGCCACTGGTGAGCCAGCGGGCGGCGCGGGCTGGTCACCCATCATGTTGAAGAAAAACATGAGTGAGAAGGCAATAAAAGCGAATCCGAGCAGGCCGCCCGCGATGTTAGGTAGGTATTTCATGGTAGTGGTTCGGTGAGTTTACAGGCTCGTGGCAAGGGCCGCGAGTTGGTCGGTGGCGATGCCCCAACCTTCGTGGAAGCCCATCTTTTCGTGAGCCTCGCGATCCGCCACGGTCCAGTGGATCACGCGGGCGGTGTAGCGGGTTTTTCCACCCTCGTCCTCAAAGGTCAAGACCACCGTCATGAACGGTTTCTCCGATGGCAGCCACGCTTTGATATAAGCATCGGTGACCACCAGGCGCTCGTTCGGGACGACCTCCAGATAGATTCCCGGGTTCGGCATCTCAGTGCCATCGGGGCCGCGCATGATGATGAAGCTCGCGCCACCCGGGCGGACATCCGTTTGGGCGAAAATCGTTTCGTAGGGCGGTGGCGTGAACCACCGTGTAATGAGTTCCGGATCGGTCCACGCCCTGTAAACTTTCTCGCGCGGCGCGTCGATGAGGCGGGTGATCACGAGTTCGCGTTCGTCCGCGGCGACGGGCGGCATGCCGGCGAGCTCCGCCTCCAACCGGTCGAGATTCTCCTCGTTGCAGCGTGGCACGAAAGGCCGCACCTTGGCGCATTCCTCCGGAGAGTCGTGCGTCATGCGCCACGTTAGACGGGTGTGACCGCCACTTTCGGCGGCGAGCGTCATGGTCATCACGAAGTGATGCATCGGTTCCAAATGGCGGAGGACGATGCGCTCCGGCGTCACTTCCTCGAACACGCTCTTGTTCGGATAGATGGTGCCATCAGGCCCGCGCATGTCGTAGCGCCAGGTGCCGTTGGGATGGAAGTTGAATTCGTGAAAGGTGTTGGTGAAGCCGTTAGGTCCCCACCAGCGGGCGAGGCGCTTGGGATCGCTGTAAGCTTGGAAGACCAAATCGGGCGGGGCCGCGAGGAGCCGGCTCGAGATGATTTCCCGGTCGCGGGTGTTGGTAGGGGCGTTCATGGGCTAAGCTTTCAGCGTCACGACGAATGGACCGATGCAGGCAGGACAGAATTAGACATAGAATTCTCAGATGTCAGGAAATTTATCCCCAGGTGCGCTCGAAAACGGGTGGCTTGGGCGGCAGGCAATGGGTTCGGTCGGTTACTTTTTGCTCATGGTATATACCCCATCCCAGGATTCCGGGGGCTGATGCATCATCTCGCTGGAACGTCTTACGAAAACATCGGTCAGATAATCCTCCATGCCCACCGCCGCGGCTTGCTGGAAGAGTTCCAAGGCCTCGCCGAACCGGCCTTGGCGGTAGCAGTGCATGGCTTTCTCGAAAAGATCCAGGCCCGGTGGCGGAGTCATTTCACGGGGGCCCAGCACGGTGAAGACTTCGACGGGCTTGGTTTTGCCCTTCACACGGACGAGGTCCACCGAGCGGCAGATGAAACGGCGTTCCACTCGCTGCTGCACCGTGTCGCTGATCAGCAGATCGACCCCATACTCCTTGGTCGCGCCTTCCAAGCGGGAACCCAGGTTCACGCAATCGCCAATGGCTGTTAGCTCCGCCCGCTCTTGCGAGCCGATTTCGCCGACCACCGCTTCGCCTTGGTGAATGCCAATGCCGATGGTCAATTGGGTGATGTTCCTTTCGCGCCATCTCTCATTGAGAATCGCGAGTTCCGTTCGCATGGCCAGGGCGGCGTCCACCGCTTGGCAGGCGTCATCGGCAAGTTCCGCCTCCCGGGAATCATTGCGGAAGCGTCCCCAAACGGCCATCATGGCATCGCCGATGAATTTATCGACCGCCCCCTTCCGTTGAAAGACGACCGCCACCATCCGCTCGAAATACTCGTTGAGCTGGGTCACCATTTGCTGGGCGGTTAGCTGCTCGCTCATGCTGGTGTAGCCCCGGATATCGGAAAAGAGGATCACAATGCAACGCACGGCACCTTGCCGGATCGAGTGGTAGGTCTCAGGGTGTTGGACGATTTGCTCCGCGACGTCGGGCGAGTGGAAGCGCATGACCGAGCGCTTGAGAGCCTGCTTTTCACGCTGCTCCAGGAGGAAATCATAAGAAAACCCGCAAATGCCTATCAGTCCGAATGCAAGCATCGGGGGGCTCGCGTTGACCACCAACGCAGCGTGGTTGAACAGCAACATCTGGGAGAGCATGCCGAGGATCAGCACGCCGAAGAGGATGCCCGTGGCGAGAACCGGTCGGCGGTATCGCGAAATCAACAACCACGCCAGGACCGAAACCGCGGCAATCGACACCGGCGAGAACCACCGGGGCATCCCGCGCAGCAACTGCCCGGCCTTCGCGGCGGCATACACATGGGCATGAATCTGGACTCCGGCAATTTTGCCCACCGGTGTCGGGTGAAAGTCCTGTTGCTGACGGGCCACGGTTCCCAGAAAGATCGTCTTGCCGGCGAAGCGCTTGCCGGAACCATAGTTGCTCTCCCAGATCGAAGGGACGAAAATCTCGTGCAGGGATATGGGCACATAATCCGATGGGTCGCCAAACCGCACATAGTGGAAATTGAAATCGCCAGGTATGCGATCACCCAGATTTTGAGATCGAAGGGCGGAGGCTGCGAACGAGTGCAGGGTTCGTTCAGGGAGGGCGGGATCTTGGGAATAGTGAAACCGCGTTTCGCGAATCACTCCGTCCGTGTCGGGCCAATAGGAAACAAAACCGATGCGTTCATCCGCGGGCCACGTCTGGGCGATGAGTCCATCGAACGGAAGTTGCACGCTTTCGCTTTGGCCGTTTTGGATTCCTTGAGCGATTAGATCCGCGGCGAGGATGACGTGCTTCCGATATTTTTCCAAACAGCGATGCAATACATCATCCCCCTCGGGGTGGGGGCCGGAAGGAGCGGGGAACATGAGATCGATCACCACGGTTTCTGCTCCGCCTTCCACCAGGCGTTCGATCACGTGGGCATAGACCTCGCGCGACCATGGAAAAACCTCACTCATCAATTGGAGCGGACGAGAACCTTCAATATCCTCGGGAAAAGCCGAGGAGTTTTCCAAGGAGAGGCTGGCCTCATCAATCCCCAGCACGACCACGTCGGGGTCCGCTGGCGTTTTCGCGCCGAACGCATGGATGAAATCATAGACCTTCCATTCGAGGAGTTGGAACGGTTGCGAACTCGCGATCGCCAACGTCCGATACCAGGGAAGAGGTTCCCGGTCTCCGGCCGGCGGCCGGGTCCATTCGTTAAGGTGTCTGGCCACCATCACCCCGCCGCCGATCACGATGGCGATCAATGCGAGCACCAGTCTGCGCTTCTCGCTGGTTGTCCCCTGGAACAGGTGGCTCCGCATGTGCCTAGTTGGAGTCCGCCCTCTTATCCGTCAATCGTTTTGTTGACTTCACTCCATGCTGAAAAAGTGTTAAGAAATCCTAATGATATAACTGGAATTTTAGTCTGGCTAGGTCTGAGAACTGCTAGTAGCCTCCGCGCCGGTGTATCCGATCTCCAAATCCATGAGATGCTTCTCCTATTGTCCAATCGTCGTTCTTGCGTTGGTGACCATGCTGCCGTCGGGAGGGGCTCAACCCGTCGACCCCACCCGCTTGGGAGAGGGGATCCGGCCACTTCCGGTGCCCCAATTGCTGGACGATGGCG
Organism: Verrucomicrobiota bacterium; assembly: GCA_040385685.1. Taxonomy (GTDB): domain Bacteria; phylum Verrucomicrobiota; class Verrucomicrobiia; order Verrucomicrobiales; family Akkermansiaceae; genus Luteolibacter. Next base: position 22,697 of record JAZKGW010000027.1, read on the forward strand.
CCCCTGACGAACTCGGACTGACAGACGAAAACCCCTTTGCGCCCGAGTCTCCGGGTGATGACGACATCGGACAGCAATTGATCCTGAAAGATTCGGAACGGGAACGCTGGCTAACCGCACAGGCGGATACGTTTTTATTCTGGGCGGACAATCCGGCGAATCTATCTGACGGCGGGGATGAGGATGTCTTTTGGGGGAGCCAGTTCAGTTTGGGAGCGCAGCCCCGCCTGGCGGAGCGGCTGTATCTCGACGCGTTTCTCAGCCAACAGTTGTACCGTTACAGTGAAAACAGTATCCTCGACTATGAATACATGCAGGCCAGTCTCGGCTTGATCTATTTGGAACCCCGCCTCTCCGACTCCATCATCTTCCTGCAGGGGCAATATGGCCGAACGACCAGTGATGACTTCGGGCAGGACGTGCTCAACAGTTTCTCCATCCTTGGCGGCATTCAGAAGACCTTGGTTTTCGATCGACGCAACAGTCTTTACTTGAATCTAATGGGGGATTGGGATGTCGCCAGCGATGTGGACGACCTGGAACATGCCGAATATATCGTCGACATGACTTATCGGTTCAAGATCATGCGTGATCTGGTTCTATCCGGATCCTACCGTTTCACCTGGTTCGACTACTACAATGTGGACCGCTCCGACGGGCTGAACATCCTGGGGCTCTATCTGACTTATTCGCCCTACAAATGGATGAACATCTATGCGGGTGCCACCTTCAACATCAACGACTCGGATGTCGACGCGTTTGATTACAATGCCACGAACGTGGGTGGCGGGGTAGGAGTTCAAATTCGATTCTAGTTTCAACAATCAACCATCATGAAGACCTCAATACGATTTATCCTTTGGTTGTCAGTCTTCGCCGCACGCACCGCATACTCGGCTCCGCTGAGTGAAGGCGAGTTGACCAAGGTGATCAACGATGTGAAAATTGTGCCAGGGGAGTCCAACCCGTTCGCCGCAAAAGTGGGCGACCGGATCAGCGGCCGCATGGCCGTCTCCACGGGCGCACAGTCGCGGGCGGAACTCAAGTTCTCCGACAATACCCTCACCCGCCTGGGGGCGAATTCCATTTTCCGGATGGATCTATCGACCCGAACCGTGGATCTGCAAAAAGGCGTGATCCTGCTGCAGGTTCCCAAGCAGTTGGGCGGTGCCACGGTCCGCACGGCGGCCGTGACGGCAGCCGTGACCGGGACGACCATTTTGCTCGAATTCACGGCGGATGGCTTCGTCAAGATCATCGTCATCGAAGGGGAGGTGGATGTGTCATTGAACGAGCGCCGGAGCCAGTTCCGGACTTTGCAAGCCGGGGATTTGTGGATCACCCGGGCCAATGACAAGAAGAGCCTCCCATTGCCTGTGCAAGTGGATTTGGCGCGGTTGCGGAAGACTTCCAAATTGCTGAACTCCGACGATTTTTCGCCGTTAGGCAATGAGAAGCACGTGCAGGGCGCGCTGAAGGATCAGGGCAACAAGAAAGCCAAGGGGGAATTGCTTAACACCGCGTTCCAGATTGAAGGAAGAGGCAGGAACGTAACCCTGCTGCTGGCGGATCGGGAACATGTGACCCTGGCTCCTGATGTGCCGCCGGTCAAGAAGCCTGACAAGGCGATCAATATCCCGGGGTCCACCGTGTTCGACAATCATTCGACCATCGACACCTTTTCCCCATCAAATGCTTACAACAGTCTTGCTGGCGGATTTGCACCATTGGTTGGGACCGGATACGTCCCGGGGCACGATGCGGTTTTTGGCAAGTATATGTTTGATGACCCACTTGCATTCCCGGAACTCGATGCGGTGCTGGCTGGAGATAAATCATGGTTCGTCATGAAAGGTGATGAAATTTACATTGCCGGCGGCCCCAAGGTGGACTCAACGATCGGACCCAAGAGTTTGGTTTTGGGAGCGACCGGCGATGTCAACTTCACGGCCAACCCACCATTTGCAGGAACCGGAATTTCCACCGGAAATCAATGGACACTCGAAAGTGACACCCGCGCCTACGTTTTCGCATCGCTTTCCGGATCCATCAACTTTGACAACTTCAATTTGACGGGTTCCGCCCAGAACGTGGGGTTCTACACGAACGGACTGTCGTCGGATGTGAACATCAATGGGGATCCATCGGCCTCGATCAATCTGCCGGGCGGAATCTTCGAGTCTGTCGCCGGGCGGGACATCAAGATTAACGGAGCGTCCATTGACGCCAAGACGATCAATCTATCCGCCGGGAGCAATCTTGAATTGGGCGCGGGGACTGCCGGAGCCGCCAAGCTCACCGCATCGGAATCGATCAGCCTGCGGGCGAAGCAGGGTGTGAAAGTCACCAACAGTTCCGAATTGCGCAACCTTTCGAAATTGGGCAATGCCCAGCTCCTGATAGATGCGCTGAACGGCAAGGTCGAAATTGCACAGAACTCGCGCCTTGAGGCCAACGTGGTCAGTTTGGCGTCCCATGGGAGCGACGTCTCGGTCATGAACTCAACCGTCTCGGCGCGGGAAATCAAGGCCCGCGTGTTTGACACCGGGGGCACACTCCTGATCAGCAATGCGATCCTGGGCCGTGGCACCAACGCTTCGGATTTGATCCGCCTCTATGGCGAAGGCTCGGCGGGCGTTCGATTCGTGGGAGACACCACCCTGCGTGGCAACCGGGTGGACATTGCGGGTACGAGCGTGACGATCGATCCCGGCAGTCGGGTTCGCCTGTACAATCCTGGTGGCACGACAGTCTATGCCGACTCGCATTTGTACAACAATGGCACCAACGGAAATTTCACCGGACTCGGCAACGTGCCGGCTGGGGGCTCAGCGGTTGATGTCAACAAACAAACCTACAGCAAGCGGCCGGGGTATTGAGCCGCCCCATGACCCGCGCGGAGCGAATGTTAGACGGCAATTTTGCATTTACGCCGGGGGCGGTGAAGAGATAGAGTTCTTCCGATGTCTCCCTTCCTCGACTATGTGAACAGCCACTCCGCACGGGATTTTGCCGCCGGTGACATCGTCATCGACCAGGGCGAAAAGTCCGGGGAATTGCTGGTGCTGGTTTCCGGGCAAGTGGAAATCCTGCGCGACGGCGTGCGGGTGGCGAAGGCCGCCGAACCGGGCGTGGTTTTCGGCGAGATGTCGGCGTTGCTCGGCGGGTCGGCGACAGCGACGGTCCGGGCATTGGAGCCAGCGGTTTTCTCGGTGATCGAAAAGCCCCGCGAGTTTCTGATGGAGCATCCGGAGGCGAGCCTGTATGTCGCGGAATTGTTAGCACGGCGGCTGGACTCATTGAACAAATACCTCATCGACGTGAAGCAGCAATATGAAGGCCATGACCATCTCGGGATGGTGGACGAAGTGCTGGAAGCGCTCATGCACCGGCCGCGCCAGCGACCGCCGAATTGATGGCCCCGGGTGCGAGGTGCCGGGTGAGATCCTCCTCTTCCGAGACCCAACGGGCGGTCATTTCTTCAAAATCGATGACGATGAATGACGGACTCGGGCCGATCTGACGGCCGGCGTTGGTTACCCAGGTTTTTCCGAGCAGGTCGATCCAAGCCCCATCGCTGTAAAATGGGGCGTTGTGGATGTGGCCGGAGAGCACCAGGTCCGGATTGAAACGGGCGATCCATGCCGTTAGAGTCTCATCACCGGCCGACATTCGCCCGGTCCAGCTCACGGGCGAACCGTCCGGAGGCGCATGATAGATCCAGACCCATTTCTGTTTCGTGCGGCTGGCGTCGCGCTCGAGAAGTTGTCCCACTTCGGCGCGTGTCAGGTCACCATCCCACCACGGACAAACCGTGATGAGAACGTCGCCGATCTCGATGCTGTCGCCATCGACATGCAATGTTTCCGTTTTCGTTTCATGCAACCAGCGGCAAATGGATTCCTGGGCGGCGTTGCGGCCGTCTCCGTCGTGGTTGCCGGAGCTGACAAGCAGCCGGGTGTGTTGGGATATCCGGCTGAGGTATTTCTCGACGACGACAATCTGCGTGTCGAGATCGAGCGAAGAGCCAAGATCTAGCAGATCGCCGCCGATGGCCACGGTGTCGAATTCGCGGGCGTTGGCAACGAGCCAGTCGAATTGCTTCAGACCGTAATGGAGGTCGGCGACGAAAAGCATTTTCATGGGTGTGGCGAAGCTGCCTCAGGACGCCCGCGGCGTAAACACGAAAACGCCGCTCTCTCAGAGCGACACCCAGCCGTAGCAGAGCAACACGACATACACCACTTTGCAGGCGAGGTGCAGCAACTGATCCGGGATCAGTCCGAATTTTCCCTCACCCTTGGCCAAGTCGATCAGAGCGTGGAGAATCAATTCGACAAAACCGAAGAGCAGGGATCCGGAAATCAACCATACTCCGCCGGCCTGGATGACCGAATGGGCCGACAAGGCAACAATCCATACACTTGTGTTATCGGCCTGCTTACGGACTTTCTGTTTGGCGAGAAAAGCCCCTTGAAGCGGGAAATCCGCCAAGGCGTGCATGACTGCAAATGCCGAGAAGAGTGCTAACGGCCCTTGTTGAACGAGCGAAATCAATGCTGCCGGGAGGTCCAGAAGTTTTGAATGGACGCCCGTTGCTCGGCGCTGGCGAGTTTGTCGTTCATGCTGCGGATCCGTTTGGCAACCTGCCGCAGCAAACCTCTCATCACGGAAACGCCCGCGGCAGGATCAGCCTCGAGAAACGCTTCCAATTCTTCACGGGAGAGCGACCACACCAGACCGCTGCTGCGCATGATCGCCGTCGCGCTCGCCGTTGCGGGATCGAATAAATTGATTTCTCCAATCGAATCGCCGACTCCAAACGCCGCCAGCAGGATGGGTCGCTCAGTGTGGGACTCCACCACATGCAGGGTTCCGGCGAGGATCACATAGAGTGATTCTTGGGCCGCTCCCTCCAGAATAAGGACCTCACCGCTCTCGGGACGCAGGAATTTGCCGAAACATGCGAGAAACTCGCGGTGCTCGGAGGACACATCGGATAGGAACCCGACTGCTGGTAACTCGTTTGTGGGTATGGATGCCTGCTGCATGGAATGAAGGAGGGTGAGTTTTGGGGCGAGGGGCTGAGGCGGTCCTCTTGGAGTTTCCTCCCCCGGTTTGGATAGCAGGATCGAGGCCTAATCCAAGATGATTCTCAGCTTTTGGCTCGCGAACTTCGCCAATGACACCCGCCACGCGAATGGTCCGGCCCAGCCGCCCAATTGATTCATTTTCATGGAGATCATGCGGTTTATTCAATGCGGTGGGTTTTGGGTATGAGAGTTGCTAGGCCGACACAACCCATTCCATGAAATCTCCTGTTTCCCAAATTCTCAAAACCCTCCATGATCGCTACGCATCTCTCAGCAAGGGCAACGTCGCTAACTACATTCCGGAACTCGCCAAGGCCGACCCCAACCTGTTTGGCATCTGCATCGCCACCCGCGACGGGCATCTCTACGAGGTTGGCGATACCCGCCACAAGTTCACGATCCAGTCGATTTCCAAGGCGCTCACCTACGGCCTCGCCCTCGAGGATCGCGGCGAAGAGCACGTGCTTTCCAAAATCGGCGTGGAACCCTCGGGCGACGCATTCAACGCCATCAGCTTGAAACCCGGCTCCGGCGCTCCTTTCAATCCGATGATCAACGCGGGTGCCATTGCCACCTGCGGCCAAATCCTCGAGTCCGGCGGAGAAACCCGCATCCAGCGAATCACCAACTACCTTTCGAATTTCGCGATCGGACAACTCGATATCGACGAGGATATCTATCAGTCTGAAAGCAGGACCGGCCACCGCAACCGGGCCATTGGCTGGATGCTCAGAAATTTCGACATCATCGACGAGGATCCCCGCGAAATCGTCGAGACCTACTTCAAGCAATGCGCGCTAAAAGTCACCTGCGCCGACCTCGCCGTGATGGGGGCCACCCTTGCCAACCAGGGCATCAATCCGCTCACCAACGAGCGCGCGATCGCCCATGAATACGTGGACAACGTGCTTGGCATCATGGCGAGCTGCGGGATGTATGATTGGTCCGGCGAGTGGATCTATCGGGTAGGTCTGCCTGCCAAAAGTGGCGTGGGCGGGGGAATCCTTGCAGTGCTGCCCGGCCAGCTTGGCATCGGTGTATTTTCACCACCGCTCGACGAGCAGGGAAACAGCGTCCGTGCGATCCGGGTGTGCATGGACCTCGCTCGCGAACTCGCGTTACACATGTTCAATCCCAGCGCCGTCCCGCCACCCGCGCTGCGCCGCAGTTTCAGTGCTTCGCAAGTGAACTCCCGCCGCCGCCTGCCTGCGCGGGCGTTCCACACCTTGCGCCATTATGGCGACCGCATCCGCGTGTTAGAGCTGCAGGGGCCCTTGCTGTTTTCCACCTTCGAGCCTGTCGTGCGCGTGTTGATCAAGCAAATGTCCTATTGCCAGCACGTCATCCTTAATTTCAGTTATGTGTTTTCCATCGACGAGGTGTGCCTGCGGATGCTTCGTGAGGTGAGGGGACAGTTGGCCGCCAGCGGTGTTAGGCTGGTGTGCTGCCATACCGGAAGAATCGGCAAACTCCTGGCTGCGGCGGGTGTGGAGCAAGACGCGCTGTTCACCAGCGAGGATGCCGCATTGGAGTCCTGTGAAAACGAAGTGTTGTCCGAGGTCATGCAAAATCAATGGCAGACGCCGCAACCCGTTTCACTCGATGAGTGCGTGCTCTTCGCCAAATGCGATGAAGCCGAGTTGAAGCTGCTGGACGCCCAAATGGATTTCAAAACTTATGCCGCCGGTGAAACGATCATTCAGACGGGCACCAGTGCGGACGAACTCTTCATCTTGGTGTCCGGCTCCGTGGAGGTCAGACTCCGCCTGGACGGCCTCCGTCATCAACGGCTCGACGTCTTCTCCCCCGGCATGAGCTTCGGCGAGATGGCATTCCTCGACGGTTCGCCTCGCTCGGCCGATATCGTCGCCATGGCACCGGTCGAATGCCGGGTCATCACGAGAACGTTTTTCGACGATATGGGCGATCAGCTTCCAACCCTGAAAGCCAAAATTCTCCATGAAATCGCCATTCAAATCTGCGACCGACTGCGCCAGGCAAACATCGAAATTTCCACCCTGAGAAGCTAGGTAGGGGGACGATCATTTCAATCGTCCGGCGGAATGGATTGACCCGGACAATGTTCTTTAGAATGCTCACGGCAGCATCCGGGAACCTAGCAAACTTTTCGGCCACTCCCGCCGAAGCGTTAAGCTCATTCCGCAAACCTCCAAACCCACGCAACCCATGTCAGTCCGCCTGCCGCTGCTTCTCCTCGTCGCTCTCACTCTGCCCCTTGCCGCCCAGAAGACCAAGCCGTCCGGGAAAGCCGAAAGCGGCATCACCGTGCGCCTGCTTGCCGACGAAGTTCCCGAAGGCCAAGGGAAAGTGTTGCTGCAAACGGAGGCCTCGAAATCCGAGGCTGTCGATCTGCCCACCGCCGCCCTCTCCGCGCCCATCGCGGTGTCCGCCCGCAAGATGGAACTCAAGGCCGCCGACTCCGAGGTCGCGCTTGGCTCCATCACGCTGCCGGCCGAGGGCAAGTCGTTCGCCGTCCTGCTGGCTCCCGAAAAACCCACCGGATACATTCCCTTTGTCGTCAGGCTCGACGACGACTCGTTCAATGCCGGCGACCTGTTCTTCATCAACCGCTCCGCCAAAACGGTGGTGCTCAAGCTCGGTGGCAACGAACTCGTGCTTGAAGCCGGAAAGGCAGTCAAAGCGCGCCCCACCGATCCCGTGGACAATGCCTATTATGTCGTCATCAGCGAGCGCGACCCCTCGGGAGACAAACTCATCACCTCCAGCCGCTGGCCGGTGGACAGTCAGCTTCGCAGTTATATCTTTTTCTCCACCAACGCCAAAGGCAGAACCACCTTCCGCGCGGTTGATGAATATCTCGAACCGACCAACGGCAAGAAGAAGCGCTAATATACCGTCCTTAGACGGCTACCGCACTTTCCTCACCAACGCCACCGCGCAGGCTTTGTAGTTAGGCTGTCGCGAGTGCGGGTCGAAGGCCGAATGCGTTAGGTTGTTCACCTCCGGGTAATGCATCGGGATGAAAATCTGGCCGCGTTGCACGGTCGGCGCAAGATAGACGGAGACGGTGATCTCTCCGCGCCGCGAGCGGACGGTCACCGGATCGCCTTCCTTGAGTTGGAGCTTGCGGGCGTCGGCCGGATGGATCTCCAGATAGACGTTTTCCGGATAGAGTTTTTTGAGGATGTCGGACTTGGCGGTGCGGGTCTGGGTGTGCCACTGGCTGCTGGTGCCACGGCCGGTTAGCAGGAGGTAAGGGAAATTGAAATCCACCGGCTCGGGCATCTCCGCGGGCGGCGAGAACAGGAACTTCGCCTTGCCGTTAGGTGTGTAGTATTGGCCGTCCTCGAACAGGCGGCGGGACTGGAGGTTGGAGACCTGGGATGTTTCCATTCCCGCGGGAAACGGCCATTGGATGCCGCCGAGCTGGTCGATTGTCTCGTAGCCGTCGATGCCGGTGATGTCGCAGGGACGGTCCTTGGTGAGATCGCGCAGCAGTCTGAAGGCTGCCTCCGGGGTGGTCCATTTGGCAAACATTTCGCCGCAGCCCCAGGCATTGGCGATCAGCCGGAAGATCCGGAAGTCCGACAGCGCCTGGCCCGGCGCCTCTCTAACGGTCTTGAGGGTGCCGATGCGGCGTTCCGAGTTGATGAAGCATCCGTCCTTTTCCCCCCAGCCTGCGGCGGGCAGGACGAGATCGGCCACCCGCGCGCTTTCGGTGGTGGCATACATGTCCTGCACCACCAGGAATTCGAGCTTCTCGCGCAAGGCAGCGAGCCGGCCGGAGTCGATCCACGAGTGGAATGGATTGGTCGCCACGATCCACAGTGCCTTGATTTGTCCGGACTCTGCGGCGGCCAGGATCTGATCGTAGGCGAGCGAGTAATCGGAAGGAATGTTTTCTAGCGGAATGCCGAGGCTGGCGGAAACTTTTTCGCGATGCGCCACGTCCGAGAAATCGTGCCCGCCGACGAGCGAGGTGGTGTTGGAAAACAAGCGCGAGCCCATCGCGTTGCATTGGCCAGTGATCGAGTTTGGCCCGGTGCCGGGCTTGCCGATGTTGCCGGTGATCAGGCAAAGGTTGATGATAGCCTGCGCCGTCCGCACGCCTTCGTGGGATTGGTTCACGCCCATCGTCCACCACCACGAGACACGCTTGTTAGGGTCGGATACGGTGCGGGCGAGTGCTTCAATCACCTCCACCGTTTGCCCGGTTCTGGCAGCCACCGCGGCGGGCGGGTAGTCTTTGACGAATTCGGAAAACTCCTCGATTCCTTCGGTGCGGGAGAGCGATTCCGCATCCACCCGGCCATCGCGGAGGATGCAATGCGCGAGGGCGTATAACAGCGCGAGATCACCCTTCGGTTTGAGCGCGATATGCTGCGTCGCCGCTTGCGCCGTTTCGGTGGCACGCGGATCGATGACGATGATTTGCGGGTTGCGTTCGTTGCGCATCACCCGCTGCCAAAGGATGGGATGGGCGATGCAAAGGTTCGCGCCGATCAGGACAATCACGTCCGATTCCTCGAAATCCGCATACGTCGCCGGTGGCGCGTCGAAGCCGAACGATTGCTTGTACGCCGTGACTGCGGTGGCCATGCACTGGCGGGTATTCGCGTCGCAATGCAGGAAGCCCATGCCGAATTTGAACAGGCAGCCGAGAAATGCCATTTCCTCGAAGGGAATCTGCCCGGTTGATAGAAAAGCCACCGACTCCCGTCCGTGCTTTTCCTGAATATCCTTCAGGCGCGTCGTGAAAACATCCAGCGCCGTCGGCCAATCGGTTTCCATCAGTTTCCCCGACTCGTCGCGCAGCAAGGGCACCGTCGCCCGGTCCGGAGAGGCGAGCGGATCGAGCGCCTGCCAGCCTTTCGGGCAGGCCATCCCGAGATTCACCGGGTAGCCCGCCTGGGGACTCAGGTTGATCGCGTGGCCATTCTCATCGAGGTGGATCTTCAACTGGCAGCCCGTCGCACAGTAGCCGCAGATCGAGGTCGCGGTGGAACTTGGCATCAGGCGCGAAGGGATTTTCCCGAGCCCGAAGTGTCCCGGTTCCTGCACCAGATCGCGGGTGAGCGGACCGGTGTGTTGTTTGAGAAATCGGGTAAGCATTGGAAAATGGCAGGCTTCACGGCCAAACTAGCACGCAGCGTGCAAGATCCCATCCTCAATCCATCGCCCCGCGGGCGAGTTTTCATGAGTGGGATGAAAGCCGCTAATCGGGAGTTGCGACATTCCTGTCGCAACACATCCAAAACTGCTTCCCGACAAGAATGTGGCGATTCCTCATCCCGGCACCTCCATTAGGAGAACATCAGATTTTCAAACCGCGGATTACGCGGATGAACACGGATGAAGATTCTCGAATCTGGATGTTTCCAAACCGAGAAGAATGCTCAAAACATATCACTTCAGAACCTCTTATCCGTGATGATCCGCGTAATCCGCGGTCAAAAAACTTCTTCACTCTCTCCGCAGCGTCAGGTGGATGATCTCCGCCGGAGCGTTGAGCCGCAGCGGGAACCAGTTCCCCGTGCCGTTGCTGACCACCAGCGAGCGGCCGGCTTTCTGATAGAGCCCGGACCAGTAGCGGAACATCGCCGGTCCCGCGCCGACCTCCGGTGTTAGCATCAATTGCCCACCGTGGGTGTGGCCCGCGAGCGTCAGCGGAAATCCCAGATCCACCGCGCGGTCGAACGCATGCGGGTGGTGCGCCAGCAAAATGGGGAAGGCCTCCGGATCCCGCAGCGCCGCAACCGTGTCCACATCCCGTGCCATCGCATCGACACCGTGATTCCAGACGATTCCCAGGATCTGCACCGGCACGCCGCGCACCGTCACCGTTGCCGCTTCATTGCGCAGCATCGCCAGGCCGCCCTGGCGCACGCCTTTTTCGAAACCCGCCGGATCGTCGAAAAGATCATGATTGCCCTCGATCACGAACAGCCCCGCGCCGGGCCGCAGCCGTTGCAACATCGTCACCGCCACCGGCAGATCGCGGATGGTGTTGTCGATCAGGTCGCCGGTGAACAACACCAGATCCGCCTCCAGCCGGTTGGTCGCCGCCACGATTTCATCCAGCACCTTGCCCCGCGTGAACTTGCCGACGTGGGTGTCGGTCACATGCGCGATCCGCATCCCGTCAAGGGCGGTCGGCAACTCCTTGATGGAAATTGTTAGCTCCCGCACCCGGAACCGCGTCATCCGTGGCAGGCAGAACGCCGCCGTGCCAAACGTAGCCGCCACCGGCAGGCTGACAGCCGCCGCCCCCAGCCACTCCCGCCGTGTCCAATTCCGAAGTTCCGGCTTCCGCGGGGGGGATTCCGGTTTTCCCCGGAAAGCCCGCCTAACGAGAGTTCCCATCGACCAGGCCACCATCGTCGGCAGGCCCAGCAGAGGCAGGAAAATCAACCCCCACAACAGCACCAGCGCGTACCACTCCGCGGGGATCGGCAGGATCAGCAGGTTTCTCCGGCCTAACACCACCCAGATGAACCCGACCAGCAGCGATAGCAATGCCAGGCCCAGCGCGACCCTCCAGCCGCGCCCCGCACCCAACCCGCGCAAACGCCGGTCCGCCCACACCCACCATGCCAGTGACAACAGGGGAATCCCGAAAATGATCAGTTTGAAAATCTGCATGTGATGGAATCAGCTGCCCGGTGGTGGGCGGTGCGGACGGCGGGAACTTGCGCCAAGTTCGGGATTTTGCGAGCGCTTTCGTTTCGCAACCGTGGGACCGATATTCCCGTTCCGCCGCGCAGGAAGGTGCCCTGAAATCCAAGGGAAACTTGGGGTTGCGCGGGGGAATGGATGCCGCCAAGTTTCGGCCCATGAAAAAAGCAGCCATTGGATTTGTCGGCGTCGGGAGGATGGGAGCCAACATCGCCCGCCGTCTCGCGGACCTGGGTTACCCGATCGCCGCGGTTTACGATCATCATGAGGGCACCGCGACCTCGCTCGCGGTGGAACTCGGAGCGGTAGCGGCCAAGACTCTGCCCGAGGTGACTGCCGCGGCCGACGTCATTTTCACGGTTGTCACCGACGACGCGGCGATGCGCGGGATCTTTGCCGGTGACGAATCCTTGCTCAAGGACGCGGCCGGCAAGGTGTTCATCAACTGCGCCACCGTGAGCCCATCCGTCCACGAAGCGGCGGAAGAAGCCGCCGCCGCCGCCGGAGCCTCGACGCTCGCGGCGAGCATGGCATCCAGCATCACTCAGGCCCGCCAAGGCACGCTCTATCTGATGGTCGGTGGCGAGGCCGCGGTCTTCGAACAACAGGAACCGCTCCTCAAGGACATTTCATCCTCGCTGCGTCATGTCGGCCCCGTCGGCCATGCCGGAAAAATCAAGGCTCTGGTCAACATGGTTATGAACATCAACACCGCAGGGCTCGCCGAGGGCCTAGGCCTCGGGGCCGCGCTCGGCCTCGACCTGCAAATCCTCAGGGATGTTTTCTCCCAAACCGGCGCGAATTCCCGGGTTTTGGAAACCGATGGCGACGACATGATCGTGCGCGAGCATGACTGTTATTTTTCCGCCGCCCACGCCGCCAAGGACAGCGGCATCGCCAACGCCTTGGCCTTGGCCGCCGGGATTACTGTCCCGCTTTCCCACGCGACCGAAGCACAGTATCGGAAAATGATCGACCTCGGTCTGGGAGAGCTCGATAAATCCGGCATCGCCGAGCTGACATTCCCCGACCGCGCTGGCGTCTAACCGATTTACTCCATGATGACAGACTGTGAAATCCGCAACCGCTCGGGCGAACTCATCGACTACAGCTTCCACCCCGCCACGCGGGCGGACGCGCTGGTGATTCTCGCCCATGGAGTGACCGGCAACAAGGATCGCCCGCACCTCGTTGCGCTGGCGGAAGGTCTGGCAGCCAACGGCTGGCCGTGCCTGCGGATTTCCTACTCCGGCAATGGCGGCTCGGAAGGTCGCTTCGAGGATTCCTGCATCACCAAGGAAATCGGCGACCTCCAAGCCGTGCTCGATGCGGTGCCCGACAACGTGAAAGCCGCCTACGTGGGCCATAGCATGGGCGGTGCCGTGGGCGTGCTAACGGCCGCTCGCGACCTGCGGATCCGCGCCTTGATTTCGTTGGCCGGGATGACCCATACCGCCGCTTTCGCGCAGCGCGAATTCGGCGAAGTCACGCCGGGCGAAGGCTTCATGTGGGACGATGAGAATTGCCCTCTTTCCGAGACTTACGTCGGTGACCTGACGTCGATCGGCGACACTCTGTCAGCCGCGGAAGCCGTGATCCAGCCATGGCTGTTGATCCACGGCACGGCCGACGACCTGGTGCCGCTCCAGGACGGCCGCGACGCCTACGAATCCGCCATCTGCGAGAAGCAGTTCTTGGAAATCGCCGGTGCGGAACACTCGTTCGATGAAGCGAGCTATCCGCTGCTCGTCGAAGCCGTGAACCAATGGCTGAAGTCGTCGTTCGGCGCGGTCGCCAGTTAGATGGCGGGCGGACCGCTCCAACGGACCGCGGGATTCATCCCGCCCGCGAATCGGCGAACCGCCAGGCGATCACGACTCAAGGAGCCGTTAGCTCCACGCTCGCGAGCGGCAGGCCCTCAACCTTGGCAGTTAGAGTGAGCTTTCCGGCGGCGGTTGCGCGGAGGATGGCCAGCGCGCGGCCTTGATAGGCTTTACGTTGGTTGGCTTGGAAGCGCTCGGTGCTCATGACGTTGCCGCTGTCGAGACCGAGGATTTTGCCGGGGCCGGTCACGGTGAATGTGACGGGATGGGCGGCGGTGGGAACGACGGTGCCGTTTTCATCGACCAGTTGGATTTCCACGTTGGCGACGTCGTCGAAGGTGGTGCCGAGCGATTTGCGATCTGGGATGAGGGCGATTTTCAAGGGCTTGCCGGCGGTGCGGACGGAATCGGTGGCGGCTTCCTTGCGGTTGTTGGTGGCGACGGCCTTGAGAGTGCCGGGCTGATAGGGGACCTGCCAGTTGATGGCGCCGCCGTCCTTGCGGGTGGCTTTCTTGCCGAGGGATTTGTCGTTGAGGAAGAGTTCGACTTCCTCGGCGTTGCTATAGATTTCCACATTCTCCTCATGGGGCTCGGCGGAGGAGGGGTTCCAGTCGGGGAAAAGGACCTGGCGGCGTTGCCATTCCAGCGCCTCGTAACCGGGATCGGCGGGAGTGGAAGCGGTGACGCCGACCCGGCGGAACACGCGGACCATCGGCTTGTCGCTCCACCAGCTCTGGCGTTCGTAACCGCGAGCTTGGACGAAGCCGGCGCGGTCTAGCAGGCCGACATTGTAAACGGTGAGCGGCCAACTGCGGGACTCTCCCAGATAGTCGATGCCACACCAGAGGAATTGGCCGGAGTGCTGCGGATTGTCGCGGCAGGCGAGCCAGGTGGAACGTTCGTGGCCCTGCTCGGTGCCGACGATCTTGCGGCCGGATTTATCCTTCCACGCGTCTAGCAGCTCCTTGTCGCGGTAGTTGGTGCCGATGACATCGAGCATGTCGGCGAGGCCGTTCTTGTAATCGCCGGAAACATTGGGACGGAACAGCGCCTGGGTGACGGGGCGGGAGGGATCGACCTCGTGGCAGACATCGACCAGCCCGCGGAGGATCGGCTTGGCGAGTTCGGGCTTGGGCGTGTCGTGGATTTCATTGCCGACGCCGTAAAGAATGACGCTGGGGTGATTCCGGTCGCGCATGATGCCGTCGCGCAGGTCGGTGTGGGACCATTCCTTGAAATAGAGGTGATAGTCGTGCTTGTTTTTGCCCTTGGTCCAACAATCGAAAAACTCGTCCATGACGAGGAAGCCCATGCGGTCGCAAAGGTCGAGAAACTCGGGGGCGGTGGGATTGTGGGCAGTGCGGATGGAATTGACGCCGAGCTCTTGGAGAATTCTGAGGCGGCGCTCCCAGACGGCTAACGGAACGGCGGCCCCGACGGCTCCGCCATCGTGGTGGAGGCAGACGCCCTTGAGCTTGAGGTTTTTGCCGTTGAGCCAGAAGCCGGTGTCGGACTTGAACTCGGCGCTGCGGATGCCGAATGGGGTGGTGACTTCGTCGAGCACGCTGTCGCCGGCGGTGATGCGCGTGACGATGGTATGGAGTTGCGGAGACTCGAGGCTCCATAAAGCGGGGCGGGGGACCTTGATCTGCTGGCTAACAGTGCTTTGCTTGCCGGGGTCGAGCGTGGCCTCGGAATTGACAGTCGAGACGCTCTTGCCATCGGGCCCGACGAGAGCGGTGCGGAGGGTGATCTTGCCGGCTTTGTCCGAAGTGTTTTTGATAGATGTCTGGATTTTCACCGTTCCCTCTGCCTCGGTGGCCTCGGGAGTGGTGACATAAACTCCCCACGGCTCGACGTGGACAGGATGGGCGGTGACTAGGCGGACATGGCGATAAATCCCCGCGCCGGAATACCAGCGCGAGGCCGGCTGGGCCGAAGTGTCGGCCCTGACGACAAGAGTGTTAGGTCCTTCGGGCGCAAGGAGGTCGGTGAGGTCGTAGCGGAAGCTGACGTAGCCGTTAGGCCGGTGTCCGAGCAGCTTGCCGTTGAGCCAGACGTCACTGTTGGCCATGACGCCGTCGAACTCGACCCACACCCGCTTGCCCTTGGCCTCGGCGGGCAGGGTGATTTCCTTGCGATACCAGGCGACGCCGGATGGAAGCCAGCCTCCGGAGCCGGTGGTAGGCGCGGCTTTGTCGAAATCACCCTCGATGCTCCAATCGTGCGGCACGTCGAGCTTCCGCCAGGCGGCGGTGTCGAATCCGGGCTTCTCGGCCCCTTTCGCGTCTCCTTGGAAGAACGCCCAATCGCGGTCCAATGATTCAATGGTGCGGGCGGCGGCGGGTAGGATCGCGGCCACAAGGGTGGCGAGAAGGAGGATCTGCGTGGGTTTCACCCGCCGAGTCAAACAGACTCCGACCGGAAAGCCAGTCACCGGAATGGGTTATTTGAAAACTTCGAGCAGCTCCGGATTGGCAATCGATTTGAGGAGTTAGTTCTTGGGAGCGGGTTTCTTCGCGCTTGCCTTCCATGCCAAAACCGATCAGACGTTTGATGTTCACATGATTACCCGCCTATTCTCAGCCGCGCTGCGTGGGGTCGATGCCCAGGAAGTCGAAGTCGAGGTCAACGCGCGGGGCGCGGACAAGCCGATCGTGATCATCGTCGGTCTCCCGGACGCGGCGGTTAGGGAGTCCTCGCAGCGGGTGATTTCCGCCATCGGCGCTTCCGCGCTGCATCTGGACGACGGCGTCAAGACAGTGAACCTCGCGCCTGCCGATTTGAAAAAGGAAGGGCCGTCGTTCGACCTGCCGATCGCCTTGGCGATGATCGCCGCCAGCGGGACCAAGCCGTTCAACGCGGAAGATTGCTGCGTGGTCGGCGAGCTGGGATTGGATGGTACGGTTAGACCGGTGAAAGGCGTTCTATCCATCGCACTGGAAGCGAAAAGCCGGGGACGGAGCCGCTTGTTCGTGCCCGAGGCCAACGCGGCTGAAGCGGCGGTGATTGAAGGCATCCAAGTCTATCCGATCCGCAATCTCCGACAGGCTTGGGACTTCCTCAATGGGGATGTCATCATCCCGCCGTTCCATCTCGACCGGCGGGCGTTCTTCAATTCGCACCGGTCGTATGAAGTCGATTTCGACGAGGTGAAAGGCCAGCACCACGTCAAGCGCGCGCTCGAGGTGGCGGCGGCTGGAAACCACAATCTCATTATGTTGTTGCATAAGCACCCCACAAGGACACACTCCCCACATGAAGGCGCGA
>JAZKGW010000028.1:0-1595 GCA_040385685.1 Verrucomicrobiota bacterium
TGAAGGAGGAACCGGTCGCCCCCATGAAATATTCCACGCCGTTTCTAACGCCATCATTGTCGAAATCCAAATTCGCCGCCTGATTGGCGGCGTAGTTGCCGGCCCACAACGCGTAACCCGTGGCCACCGCGACCGTCAAATTCCCGCTGGCCTCGCTGAAACTATAAGTATCGGTCCCCACCGTCCTGGTGTGAACATTCGCGGACTCGGTAAAGCCGACGAGACCAAACGTGCTCCCGAAGGTTTCGTTCAAGGTCCCGACGTTGACAAGACTCCATGAATTCCCAGGCGCGGGACTCGCCCCGGTTAGATCGAGGTTAAAATCCCCATTGAGAGTAACAGTTCCGTTTCCGGATATGGAATTGCTCACTCCATTGGCTCCAATCAGGAACTTCAACTGTGAGTCGTCGGCGAGCACAAGAGTGCCCCCGCTGACCGTGGTGTTTCCGGTGTAGGTGCTCACGCCGCCCGTGCCGGTGATCGTCACCGTGTTTGAACCGGTGGTCACGATCGAGCCTGCGGTCGCTCCCGTGTTGATGATCGGAATCGCGACGACGATCCCGCTGTTAGCGGCATTGAAGACCAACTCGTTGCCGTTGTTTGTTCCGATTGCCAACTGGCCATGGCTGGTTCCGCCCGCCTCGCCCAGGGTCACCATCCCGTTACCGGAATTCAGCAGGCCATTGAGAGTGACCGTGGTCGTGTTGTTGGTGCCATAGTTCTGGGTCCCGGTGCCACCGGTAAAACGTACCGTATTGGCAACCCGGTCCGAACCGATAGCGGCACCCGTTGCAGCCACATCATAATTGAAGGTATTGTTATTCGTTCTGGTCCAGTTGAAGTCCGCGGAAGCCGTTCCACCCGTGAACCCCATGATGTTCCCGCTGGAAACGGTGGCGTAGGAATAGATTCCAGAAGCATTCACCACAGCCCACGGCCCGATGATACCGTTGGTGTTGGCAATGTTCGTGGTGGTGATGGTTCCAGCACCCCTTGCAATCAACGTGGCACCCGCGCCGCGGGTGAATGCGCCGGTGCCCAGGGCGAGAACCCTGCCGGCGGCAACATCCCAGGATTGTCCCGCGGCAATCGTTAGACCGGAGGTAATAATTAGATCCTGGGTGGCCGAGTTCATGTCGATGCCCGCCGTGCCAAGAGTCAGAGTGTTAGCCCCGCCAATGATCACGCCACCGCCGGGATCCAGGACGGTGATGCCCTGCCAGCTCAAATCGGCTCCGAGGTTCGTGAAATTGCCTCCGGCGAGAATGGAATTCCAACGGGCGACGTCCTGCGAACCCGGCACCACACCGTCCGTCCAACTCGCGGGTAGATTAAGATCAGCGGAGTTGTTGGCTTTCTGAATCGTCGCGGCGCACGCGGATGAAACGAGACCCAGCATCAGGCCGAGCGCAGCGGAAAGTGTGGGGTTCAGGCTCACGAACGAAGGACGGTAAGATCGCCTCCCGCCTGTTGAAAGACAATTTGCCACGGGCCGGGATCAATCCCCGGCAAGCTTGAGCCGCATGAAACCGTGTCCCTCCGGCGAGTCCTCGATGGCTTGAGTATAGATCCAGGTGCGTTGTTCGAAATCTCCG
>JAZKGW010000028.1:1605-16970 GCA_040385685.1 Verrucomicrobiota bacterium
GAGGAATGACGCCACCAGTCCCGCAGAGGCCGGGGTGTCGAGGGAGGCAAGGGAGTTGTTCGCCTGGGGGACAAGAGTCATGCCGGTATGGATTTTCCGCACCCGGGCAGTCATTGTCAGGTAGTGTTTGCCGGCAATGGCGGCGGGGTATTCGGCGGCGGTGAGCGTTCTAACCAACGGTTGTGGAAGAAAGGCACTGTCGGCCGCCAATGGGTTAGAGCCGAACAACCATTCGAAGGCGTTCACCATGCCATCGCCGTCGGCGTCGTAGGTCGATGCTTCCGTTCCCAAGGGGAAGGCATACCCGGAAGCCCAACCGGGATAGGTGGAGGGAATCGCGACAACACTAACCGTACCAGCCGGCAGGGCGCTGGTGTTCCACGCAAACCCAAAATTCAACGGCGGCAAGGTGACGGTGGAGAATGTGCCGTTGATCGCTCCCCCTTGAAACAGGGTGAAAGTATCGCCGGCAGTTAGGGTGCCGCCGAGATTGGTCACCAGCAGGGTGCCGCCGTAGGTCAAGGTGCCTGCGGCGAGTACATCGCGGGTGCCTGCCGCCTTGTTGATTTCCATGCGGGTGGTGGAACCGGCTTGCAGCATAACCGTGCTGGTGGTGGTTAGCTGGCCAATGCCACCCGCGCCGGGCGCCAGGTTGCCGCCGGATTGCACGGTGACGGTTCCGCCGACGGTGCCGGTTCCGCCGAGAGTGGTTCCCGTGGCGACAGTCACGGCGCTGGTTCCGGTGGAGCCATTGATGAACAGCGTGCCGCCGCTGATGTTGGTGGCGCCGCTGTAGGTGTTAGCGCCTGATAGTGCCATCGTTCCGGCACCGGTCTTGAGGAGTCCGCTGGCAACGAGGTTCGCCGAGGTGTTGAGCAGTTTGGCCGAGATCGTGAGATCGGTGGCGGAGCTGGCGGTGGCGTCCGCCACGTTGAAGGTGATGATTTGGCCCGCCGTGTTGTTTTGGCCGAGGTGGATGCCATTGGCCGTGCCAATCGAAGCCGCGAAATTTTCGATCAGCGATGGTGTGCTTCCGCCCACGGTCACGATGCCGATCAGCGCCAAGCCCTGGAAGTTGGTCGCCGTCGCACCACTACCCACGCGGATGGTTCCGCCGTTGAGGTTGACCGCTCCGATCTTGTTCCACCAACCGGCGGCACTGCCAGCCAAGCCGCTTTGGAACACGCCGCCGGCGTTCACGACAAGTGTTGTGTTAACCAGCGTGTTGGTGCTGCCACCGGTGCCTAACACGTTTCCACCGGTCAGCGAGAGTGTCGCGCCGCTGTTGATCGTGAGGTTGCGGTTTGCCGCGGGCTGCAGGGCGCCGAGGTTGCTTGCGGCAGGATTGGAGCCCTGGCCAGTTCCAGCGGTCACCGTTCCACCATTGATGGTGAGGTCTCCGGTGAACGTGTTGGTGGCTCCAAAGCTGAGGGTGCCCGAGCTGTTTTTGACGATGGAGATTCCGGTGGTCGCGCTGCCATTGGACAGGACTCCGTTGATGGCAAAGTTGCCCGCGCCTTGGAAGGTCAACACGCGCGAACCGGTGGCACCCGAAGTGAAGGCTCCATCGAGACTGAGCGTGCCGGCATCGGATTGGAAATAGTAGTTTCCACCGCCGGACTGGATGGTGAATGCACCGGCGAGCGTGTTGCTGCCCGCGAGGTTGCGGATGGCGGGAACAGTGCCGGCACGGCCGCTCAGGCTGATCGGAGCGGCAAGCGGGGTAGTGACTTCCCCAAGAGTTCCATCCAGCTCAAGCGTGGAATAGCCGGCGTTGTTGTTGCGAATCTGGATCCCGCTGAGGTTCGTCGCCGCGTTGAGGCTCGCGAGTCGCACCGCGCCGCCGTTCACCTGACTGTTCACATCCACGTAGAGCGTGCCTGATAGCGGGTTGTCGCCTTTCAGGACGAGCGTGCCCGCACCGCTTTTTGTGAAGCCGGCGGTGCCGTCAAGCGAGGCGGTAATGGTGGCGGTGTTTTGGTTCACCACGATGGATGGCGTGCCTGCGGCGATTTCCAAAGTGAGAACACGGCCATTTGCCGCGGCCAGGGTCCAGTTCTGCGTGCCGCCGGTGTCGCCGAACTGAAGGTTGCCGATGGTGCGGGAGGCATCGAGCGTCACGGTGCGGTCGGCGGCGATGTTGAGAGTGCTGAAATTGGCGGTGTTGCCGATGCCGTTCGCCGGGAGGTTGCTGGTCCATTTCGCAGTTTCGCTCCAGTTCCCATTGGCGTCCGCGGACCACGTTCCATTCCCGCTGAAAACCGGAGGAAGCTGAATGGTCAGGATGGCAAACGCGCTGACCCCGGCGCGGTCGGTGGCATAGGCAACGAATTCCTGGCTTCCCGAATCGTCGAAAGTCGGCGTGCCGGAAAGCGCGCCATTGGCGGCAATGACCAGCCAATCCGGCCCCGAGGCCTTGCTGTAGGTGAGGGTGTCGCCGGCATCCGCGTCGGTCGCCGAGCCCGCGATGGTGCCGCTGTAGGCGACATTCTGGGTGGCCGGGCTACCCGCGATCGTGCCCGAGGTGAACTGCGGCGGCGTGTTGGTCTGCATGGCCGCGACGTCCGCGTCGGACAGGGCGTAGTTCACGAATTCCACATCGTCGAGGAGACCTGCGAACAGTGGATCGTCAAACTGGCTCTTGCCAAGAAAGTTGATCGACGTTTCAAGATCGACCGGGTTGATGGTCATGGCGTTGTTAGTCGCGATGAGCACGCCGTTGACGAAGAGCTTGCCGGTGTTGCCGCCGATGGTGACGGCGACATGGGTCCAGGTATTCAGAGGAAGGGGCGCGTTGTGATTGAGTTGTTGTTCGGCACCGCCGTCCTTGATGGCGAAACGGAGATTTCCGGAGCCACCTGCGGCGGGAGTGAGGAACATGTAGCTGCCGCTGCCGCTGCCGAGGTCGAAGATGCGTTGCCATTGAGTGGAGCTGGTCGGATAGACCCACGCGCCGAAAGTGAAATCCGTGCTGTCGCCCAGTCTCGTCGAAAGCTGGACGTGATCGCCATTGGCCGCGACCCCGCTCATCACCACGCCTTGGCCGAGGTGCCCGGTGGTGAATTTCGCGCTGCCCTTGACGACGGCCGCGTGGCCGTTTGCCGAGGTGTCGCGGGCGTCACTCTCAAACTTATAAAGCGCCGCCGGAGTGGTCGGCACCTCGGGGATTTCCTGGGAATAGGCGAGTGGAGACGGGTTGGCCTCGTAGTTCACACCGGCGGGAGTGAGGTTGCCGGTGGAGGAATCCACCATTTTGCGGACGTCCTCCACATTGCTGTAAACGGCGTAACGCTCGATGAAGGGAGCGTTGTCCATCATCTCGATGAAGCTGGCAATCGTGGCGGCGTTTTGCGCGAGGGTGGGGTCGGCACAACCGGTCCAGTTGGCGCCGTTGTTGAACTCGGTGACCCACAGCTTCCGGCCGGTCTGAACGTGGATGTTGTAGAGCCAGTCGTAGAGTTGCTGGGCCGAATAACCGCAGCGGTAGAAGTGGATGGCCACGAAATCGACGCGGAGGTTCGCGGCATCCGCCTTGTCGATGAACTCGTAGAGCCAGGCCTCGCCGCCATCGGTCACCGCCGGGGACCCCAGCCGCAGGCCCGAGCCGAGCAATTCCGGCCAAGCGGCGATAGCGGCGTCCACGGACCCACCATTCAACGATTCGTATGAGTCCTCGACGGGATTGTTAGGCTCGTTGTAGCCGAGGACATGCGTGGATCCGATCTTGCCATTCGGATAGGCCGGCCACCACCGCTGTTGGCGGATGGGCACGTATTCCCAGTCGAGCGGAGAGGTGGTGTTGTTGTCCCAGTTGTAGTGCCAGCGCGCGTCGAGCGTGCTCGGGGAAATGTCACAGGAGCCCTTTTTGCCCACCCAGCGCCAAGGAAAGACCCGGACAAAACTCACCGAGTCGTTCAGCTCGTCCGGCAGCACGCTCACTTCGATATCCCCGTCCTGTGCGACGTAGTTTTTGCTGAAACCGGTGCCACTGGAGTTCTGCGCAATGGTGGCCATGTAGCCGCGCTTGAGCTTGAACGAGCTGATCTTGTTTGCCAGCGCGCCGAGGCCGGCGTCGTTGTAGGCCGTATGGTTTTGCAACGAGAGGGAGGAACCGGTGAAGCGGCTGCCTGAGAAGACCTGAAGCGGTGCGTAGGTCGGCGAGTGCGGGATGATCACGGCACCTTCGGCGTATTGCACGACCCGGCAATTCGTATCCAAGACGGCCGCCGCGCCGTTGACTTGGATCCGGCTCAGGTAGGTGGAGTTCACCACCGACGGGCGGATGTTGGTCATGAAAAGCCAGGCGTCTGACGAGGCTAGATTGATAATCGTCGGCGCGGCGATGGGAGTGGTCGCACCGGTGACCCGCAACTCCGAGCGACCCGTGACCGTCACCAAGGTGGTGGTCGTGGGGATCGTGGCAAACGTCTGAATGTCATTGGTGACGGTGAGAGTGTCGGCCACCGCCGGCTGGCCCAGAATCAACCATCCGCAGACGAGTGCGGCGCAGTGAAAGAAGAGGTTTCGGATCATGGGTTGTCCCACAACCTTACAAGAATCCCGCCATTTCAAAACCCCACTTTTTGGGGAGGTGGTCTGCGAGGCCGGTCATTCCACCGAGACTCCGCTCGGGGCAATTGCGTCTCACCCTTCCTGCCACAGCCAGTTCATCACCACCTCAATGTCCGGATGGATGCTGTGATGGACCGGGCAGCCGCGGGCGGCGCTTTCCAGTAGCTTGCGATCCGGGTGGGATTCGGGCAGCGGGATTTGCAGATCCAGCTCGAGGCGTTTGACCCGGCGCGGCTGGTCGTCCGACATGAATTTCCGGACGTTGACGGTCATGCCTTCCACGGCGAGTTCCTTCCGCTTGGCGAGGATGCCGATGACGGTGGCCATGCAGGAGCCCAGCGCGGTGGCCAGCAGATCCGTGGGCGAGAACGCCTGGCCGCGGCCGTTGTTGTCGAGCGGGGCGTCGGTGACGAGCGTGTTGCCGGAGGGCAGGTGGACGGCGCTGCAGTGCAGGTCGCCTTCGTAAGAGAGTTTGATTTCAACCATGGGAAACGGGAGTGATGAAGTTGGAAGACAGTGAAAATTTACGGTTCATCGGATTTGGGCGGAACCTTGGCAAGCACCACGCGGAATCCGTAGATCGCATCCTGGAATGTGGGAGGCACGGCATTGCGGGAGCCGGCTAACAAATTCTCGGACTGGAACGTGCTCCACCCCCCGCCGCGCAGCACGCCTAACAAATTCTTGCCAAGCTTGGAATACTCGTCCTCCACCCACTCCTGGACATTGCCGCTGAGGTCGTAGAAGCCGGCCGAATTCGCCGGGAAGGAGCCCACGGGAGCGGTGAAGGCGAAGCCATCGTCGTAGTTGGAGATGGTACGGTCGATCGACACCCCAGGCGCGCCGGCGGCGGTTAGATCGGCGAAGTTGCCGACGATTTCATCGGGTGGCCACGACACTCCCCAGGGATAAACCGCTTGTTTGCGGGCATCGCGCCACCCCGGGCTGATCCCCTCTTCCTCGCGCAGGCCGACCATCGTGCTCCACTCCAAATCGGTGGGAAGCCGGTAAACGTGGGTGTCTGCGATCCGTTGGGGTTGGGACTTTCGCTCCCTCTCGGTGAGCCATTTGCAAAACGCCTGCGCATCCTCCCGGGAAACATTGACGATCGGATGCTCCGGGGTTTGGGGGAAATCGGGGGGACGCGCCGCGGCATGGCGCAATTCTTTCGTCAGGCGCTGGGACTCCTCGACAAAACGCTGGTAGTCCCTGACCCGCGTCTCCCAGATCGAGACCATCAGATCCGAGCCGAGCGGAGCAAAGCGCATGCCGATTTCGTTCTCCCAGCTTTTCCCGAAAACCACCCCCAAACTCTTTTTCAAGATCACGTTTCTCGGGACATTCTCGCCCTCGTTGACTTTGATGTCGATCGACAGCGGCGCGTATCCTTCCTTGACCAGAGAGAGTTTCCTGTCACCCGGTTTCAACTTGAAGAGGGTAATCACCCCTGAAGCATCGGTGGATCCCATCAACTCCCGGTTGTCGGGATCCGACATCCAACTCATATAAACGTCGACCCCCGGCAGATCGGTAGTGAGGGTGATTGCCCCGTAGTCAACTTGCCGAATCTGAATCCGGAACGGTTTCAAACCTTCCGTGCGAGCACGCTCGCTGAGGCCTGGATTTTCGAACGAACTTTCCATCAGCGGCATGATCTCGTGCTCGTCAGTCAGATAGCCAGCCTTGCAGCCCTCTTCGCGGAACCAGTCGCAAAAGGCAATCGCCTCTTTGGCCGATGAGAGAATTACATCCACGGGTTGTCCGTTCTGGGAGAATTTGAGGAATTCCACTGCTTTGCCGGACTGCTTGGTGGCACGGGAGAATTTTTCCCAATCCCCTTTGGTCATGAATCCCGAACTCACGTGCTCCTGGCCCACGGGCTGATAGGCATTTCCGAGATGGTCGTCCCACTTTTCTCCCGGTTGCGGCGGCGAGAATCTCTGCAAGGTCACGGGGACCAGTTGTGGCTCGCTGACGATGGTCGGCGAGGCCGTGCCCTTGATCAGTTCATCCTTGTAGCCGGACATCGTGATCGTGAAGGAAAACTCCTCGCCCACGGCGGCTTGGACAAAAATGCTGGTGGTGCCCAATGATTTTCCCATCTTATCGAAGACCTCGGCCCCTTCCGGAAAACTCACCACTTTGAGCATCCCAACTTGGGGCGGAACAGGCTTGCTGATGGGACTCACCGCCTTCATCCAGTCGCTGTCCCTGAACGTGATCCAGCTCACCCACCCGACAAAGCCGGCGAGGACCAAGGTCGTCATCCACACCGCACGCCCGCTCTGGCGTCGGCGTTTTCCGCGTTGGAGGCAGCGCAACGCGTCCGCCAGATCGGCCGCGGTGGAGATCTTGCGCTTGGAAATCCGCGGCTCACAGATGTCGCAGATGATCCGGTTCAATTCGAGCCAGCGCTTTCGATCCGCCCCCTCGGGCATGACGTCCGGCAGTTCTGGAAACGACATCCGGTCCTTGCCCGTGGCAATTTCATACAACACCTTGCCCAAGCTATAAACGTCCGCCTGCGCCGAACCCGGTCCCTCCGGCGGGACGAACCCTTCCGTCCCGACAAACGTCCGCTGGCCGCGCGTCGCGACCAGCCCGATGTCCGCGAGTTTCGCCCGCCCGTTGACGAAAATCACGTTGGATGGCTTCACATCGCGGTGCGCCAGGCCGCGCTCGTGCAAGTGGTCCAACGCCTCGGCCAGGCGCAGGCCCACGTCGATGCAGACGCCGGTATCCCACTGCGTTCCCGGGCCTTGATGGTTGTCGGCCCGCAACGTGCGCGGCTCGTACTCGATCGGGTTGATGTCCTGGCCGGACGTCACGTCGTCCCCCAGTTCCATCACGTAATAGTAAAATGAAACGCCATCCGGGCTTCGCCCGACGTGCAGGATATTCATCAGCGCCGGGTGGTCCCGCGACATCGGCTCGAATTTCAAAATCCCTTCGAACTCCCGCTCGAAGGTCCGCGCGTCCTCGAAATCCTCGCGCCATACCACCTTCACCGCCCGCAGCGCCCCGGTCACTCCGCGCGCCAGCCACACCTCGCCATATGCTCCGCCACCGATCTTCCGCAGGACCTCGTGATCGGGGATCGCTGGGTTCGGCCGGATCTTAATCGCCATCTGCTTCGTCTTCGAGTTTGGCGAGTTCGCGCTTGAGCACGGCACCCACGCGGTGCTTCGCCAAATACACCTGGGCCATGCTCACGTGCAGTTGATCCTGCACCCGTTTCGCGTCCCACTGCTTGATCACGTAACAATCGAAAATCTGATATTGCTTGGGCGAGACCTGCGCCTTCACCCGCGACAGCGCCGCATCCGCGACGTTTTTCTTCCACTCCACGTTCCACAACCGGGACAACACATCGCCGTTCGGATCCTCCACCCGGTCGATCACCGCGGTCTTGCGGTCGTTTTCCCACTCGCCGGTGATCATGGCCGTATCCTTCTTGCGCTTGCGGAACTGGTCGTTGATCCGCCAGCGAGTCATGTTCATCAGCCAGGTTTTGAAAGAACCCTGCTCCGGGTCGTAGAGCTTCTTCTTGCTCTGCTTGGCGATCGACAAAATCGTCTCCTGCACGCAATCGAACGCCTCGTCCTGCCGCAGCCCGGCCTTCACCGCCACCGAATAGATGAGCCGCCAGTAGGTTTGATAGAATTCATCCCACGTCCGCTGGTCTTCCCAATTGTCCAACCTGGCGATCAAACTCTTCCGGGTTTTGGCGTAAGCCTGCACCAAAATCGCGTCGCGTTCATCCACTTTCTCCTCGTTGCCCTCGGACATTGAAAATGGTTTACCCGATTCTTCGCGCGGTGTCTTCCACCGATTCGAGTTTTTCACCGGACCTTCAACCCCAATTCCCAAATGCTCCGCCCCGCCACTACACGCGATCACGCAGGTCAAAATTTGGTGGATATTATTTACAAACCCGGAAGTTCTCATAACGTCACGGCGCACCACCTCAACCGTGTCTCAGATCTCCCCCAAGATCTGCGACTTCCCCCCCGGCGAGTTTCCATGTCCCCCGTCCCACCACCGTTCAATCCCTCCCAAACAGTCGAAAGGATCCGCGAAATCATCGTGGGTCGCGATCTCGAACGTTTGGAACACCGTGTTGCCATGCTTGAATCCGGCGTGCCTCCCCCGGCAGCGGCCTCCCCCCCCATGGAGGACCGATTTTTTGCCAACCCCGGCCCGCTTGAGGCGTGGAAAGACGACGTCCAGCGCCTCTTGGAATCCAATCGCCAGCAAACCGACTTGCGGCTGTCCCAATACCGGCAGGAAACCCAGCGGCTTGCCGTCCAGATCCAGCAGGTCGCCGCGATGAAAGCCAGCGAGACCGCACCTCGCTCCGTCGACCAGCTTGAGCGCCGGATTGGCACTTGGCTCACGGATTGGCAAAGCTCCATCAAAGTCCATCTGCAGGACCGCGACAAGCGGCTCACGACCCAGATTCACAACGAAGTCGCCGCACTGGAGGCACGCACCGAATCCCAACTCACCCGGCTTGAAAGCCAGACGATCGATCGCCAAGCTCTCGACGAGCATTTCAACCGCATCGCCCTCGCTGTCCGTGCCCTCGCCGAGAGTGTGTCCGCCACACCCCCATTAACCCCCGGTTCCTCCGCTCCTTAAATGATCGTTGATCTCACTCCGCTCCCCGATCTGACCCAACGACCTGCCCCGCCAGTCGTCAAATCACCGCCTTGGAGCCGACTACCCTCCCCGCTTGCGGGCGAACCGGCGGCCCACCCCTTGTCGTCATCGGCGTTGCCGCCATTGTCTGTCGAAGACACGGCAGCCTCACCCGTCATCCAGCCGTCATGGCTCTCGCCGGTACCTTCGGCCGCTCCCAGCGCACCCACTTCAGGTAAAACCCCCTCCGCCGTCTCCCAAGGAGGAATTGTCGAACCGGAGGAAACGGAATTTACCGATGCCGACCTGATTGAAGCGTTCGCGCCGATCGTCGAGCACGCCGTTCATAGCGCCGTCTACACCAAGGAAAACGTCATCGACACCTATCTCGAACCGATGCTCCGCGCCACGATTCGCCGGGCTCTGGCGGAATCCACCCCCGGTTCACGGCCCTTCCACCCTCCCGGCGCCATGGATCGCTTCCTCTGGCATCTGCAGGCGCTTTTCACCAGCCGCACCTACGAGGACATCTTTTTCGAAAAGACCCACCGGTTCCAAATCGGCGAGGTCTTCCTGGTGGATGCCGCCAGCCTCGCGCTCGTCTCCTATGCCAGTTGTGACCCGGCCCGCCACTCATCGCCCCGACGCGTCGAAAGCTCGGTCCAGCGCCTCGCTCTGCAACTTCGCGACGAATCCGGAAAACTCCGCGACACCTTCGAACTCCCTGACCAGCGCCACGTCATCACTCGCGCCGGCCGCTTCGTCACCCTGATGGCCGTCGTCCGCGGACAACCCAGCGATCTCGTCATTGCCGATCTCGAATTCGCCCTCCGCCGCATCGAGGACCGCTTCCGCGATCAGTTCGAACAAAAAGGCTCGGCCCTTCTCTACACCCTCCAGCCGTTTCTTGAAGAGTGCCTCCTCATCCAGGCACCCGCCAGCGCGGCTTGATCAATCCTCCGGCTTGCCGAGCGCCAGCAGCACGATGGACGGCACCGGCACCGGCTTGTCCACCAGCAGATCCTCCAACAGGTTCTGCAACCACGGCCGCGAGGCGGAAACTTTTTCCACCACCAGCGCGTTCTCGCCGGCCTTTCCAGTCGTCCGGTAACGCTCGACCAGAATGCCAACGGGGATTTCCTCGCCCTCCAATAACAGTTCGAGGGCGATCGATTTCTCCCGGCTGCGGATCCGCAACTCGGTGACCTTGCCGTAGCGGTCGAGCCGCGAAGCCAGCATGGATTTCGCCGCCGAGGAAGTGAGACTGTCTTTGATACCGCCGAACATGCGGCCAAGGTAAGGGCTCGCGGCGGCGGATCAACCCTGTTTCGGCGCTACCTGCCCGCCAGCAAAACGGATTGCTGGAAATCGCGAGGCCATGTAGTTGCTGATGTGCCCAGCCCCGACCGCTCGACGTTTCTCCGCAGGCATTTGAAGGCCGCCGCCATTTCCAGCATCCTCGCCATCGTCCTCGCCGCCTGCGGACTTGTCCTCTGGGCTGGCACGCAGATCGCCAGCCCCACTCGGCGGCCGTTGATGGACTATCACCTCGAGTTCTTATCAAACCCAGCGGCGCACGGACTCCGGATCGACCGCTTCACCGCCAGCGACGGCACCCCCTGCCTCGTTTGCTCCCCCTCCGGCACCCTCGGCGACCGCGGGGTAAAAATCCGCCAGCAGCTAACAGCCCGAGGCGTGGCCCTGCAACCCTTCGGGAAAATCACCGGCAACCTCGTCCTCACCCATGGCCGCAAAGGCCGCAAGGAAGACTACCTGCCCATCGCCGAGCGGCTCTGCGCGGTTGGTTTTCGCTGCGTCATCCCCGACCTGCCGGCGCACGGCGAACACCCGGTTAACATCGCCACCTACGGCGTCCGCGAAGCGGGACTGCCCGCCCGGGTTCTCGACGAAGCATCGCGCAAGTTCGCATTTGAAAAGCAGCCCGCCGGCTTGCTCGGGATGTCGATGGGCGGCTCGGTCGCCGTCCACGCCGCCGCACGATCAGATTCCCCGTGGCAGGCGCTCGTCGTCATTTCCAGCTTTGATTCCTTTCCCGCCGCCATCGAAGGCCAAGTCTCACGCCACATCGGCACCACGTTGGGCCCGCTGTGGGCGTCGGCTGCTAACAGTGTCTATCATTGGAAGTCCGGCATCGCCCTATCCGAAATTCAACCTCGCCGCTACGCCGCGTCCATCTACATTCCCACCTTCATCGCCCACGTCACCGCCGACCGGGTGGTGCCGATGGTCTCCGGTTGGAGATTGTTCGAGTCCCTGCCTGACACAACTCTCAAAAAATGGCAGGAAATCCCCGGCGCGGATCACGACAACGTCCTCATCACCAGTTTCCCAATCTACGCGGATATCGCGGAGTGGATGTTGCGGAGTGTTCCAGATCCTCAGCCACAACCATGAAACGACTCATCCAAGTCATCTCCATCACGCTCTTCAGCAGCAGCGTCTCGCAGGGACTTGTCGAGTTCACTGAAGAAGCTTCTTTCGTAGTCCAGGTCGAACTCTCCGCCCACGAATACGCGGAAGCACATGCCGGCAGTTCTCCGACGTCGTGGACGGACCTCCAGCCCTACTCTTCAAAACCTTTCGACGAGGTCTTCCCACGAATCCTGCCAACGAAGCGCTACGCATTCCTACCAAAACCAGTGCAAATCCATGCCCTCAGTGACGAGGAGATACTTTTGATCGCTCGCAAGCCAATCCGTAACTTCACCAGCTATCGAAACTGGTATGGCAGTCGCAGCGACAAATTGGGCGATCCGGGCCGATACATGCTCACCCGCTCGAAATCACAGGGCTTCCTGCGAAAATGGTTACCCGAGGTGGCGGTGCAGCGGATCTTCCGCGATGCAACGGCAGGTCTCCCCGAACCCGACAATGAACCCGAGCGCCAGTATATGATAGATTTCCGCCGAAAGAAAAGGGCCCCATGGATCGCATTGGCAGCGGTCGTTCTCGGCACGTTTATTCTCTGGTTCATCAACCGGAGCAAGCCGGACACCCCGGTCGGATCCTCCTAACCCACGTCTGACCAGTCCCGACTAATTGCTTGGCTCCCCACCGGGGCCTGCCTAGCCTCCCGCCATGTCCAAACCCACCGCCGTCCTTCTGGCCCTCGGTCTCGCGAGTTCTCTTTCACTCTCCGCCGAGCCCGCCCACAAGCTGTTGTTCTTCACCAAATCCAGCGGCTTCGAGCACGACGTGATTTCGTGGAAAAATGGCCAGCCCAGTCACGCGGAGAAAATCTTCACCGAGCTCGGCGACAAGCACACCTGGAAGTTCGAGTTTTCCAAGGACGGCTCGAAGTTTTCACCCGAATACCTCGCCGGCTTTGACACGGTTATCTTCTACACCACCGGCGACCTGACATCGCCCGGCACCGACAAGCAGCCGCCGATGACCCCTGCCGGCAAGCAGGCGCTCTTCGACTACGTGAAAAGCGGCAAGGGCTTCATCGGCCTGCACTCCGCCAGCGACACTTTTCACACCGCCAACGAGTCGAAAAAGGGCCCGGACCGCTTCGCCAACCACGGCAAGGACGCCGATCCCTACGTCTGTTTCCTCGGCGGCGAGTTCATCATCCACGGAGCCCAACAGGTCGCCACTAACAAGGTCATCGACAAGAAATTCCCGGGCTTCGCCGATGCGGGCGACAGCTTCGCCTTCAACGAGGAATGGTATTCGCTCAAGGATTTCAATCCCGACATCCACGTTCTAACCGTGATCGATTCCCCGGCGATGAAAGGAACCATGTATGAGCGCCCCGCCTACCCGACCACCTGGGCGCGCGAGGAGGGAAAAGGCCGGATCTTCTACACCGCCATGGGCCACCGCGACGACATCTGGACCAACCCGACTTTCCAAAACATCCTCATCGGCGCGATCCGTTGGACCACCCGCGATGTTGATGCCGCCGTCCCGCCAAACCTAAAGACCGCAGCACCGGGAGCGATGACCAATCCGAAATTCCAGGAGCCGAAAAAATAACCGGCTGGCCCGTGGATAAGGAGGGTTGATCTCCGGTCAACCCGTCCCTCTTCCCAACCTCATGCGCGTCCTCTCCATCGACCCCGCCGTTAGAAACACCGGCTATGCCGTTCTCGAAGGCGATCCGCGCAAGCCGACGGTCCTCGCCTTCGACGTGATTTCCATTCCGAAAGCCATCCCCCAATCCGCCGCGCTGTCGGCCATCCGCACGCATCTGGTCAACATCATCCAGAAATTCCAACCCGACGAAATTGCGGTCGAAGGCATCATCTACGTGCAGTCCCACCAGACCGCCATTTCCATGGGAGCCGCCCGCGCCGCCGCCCTCATCGCCGCCGCCGACCACGGGTTGCAGGTCTTCGAATACTCGCCGAAGAAAGTGAAAATGGCCGTCGTCGGCAATGGCAACGCCAGCAAGCCGCAGGTCGCCTTCATGGTGCGCGCGTTGTTAGGACTGTCCGAAACCCCGCCGCCCGATGCCGCCGACGCCCTCGCCATCGGCATGGCCCACCTCCAGGCGTCCGATCCCCTCAAAGCCAAACTCCTCGAACGCCGCCTCGTCTGATCATGTTGGAATTCCTCCATCTCCCCGAGCCCATCGAATACGAAGCCGGCCTCCGCCTGCAGGACCAGCACGTCCAGGCCATTCTAACCGGCACCGGCGGCGACACCATTCTCCTGCTGGAGCACCAGCCCGTTTACACCATCGGCCGCCTGCGCGACCAATCCTCCCTCCGCGATCCGGAGTCGCTTCCGTATCCCGTCCACGAAATCAACCGCGGCGGCCAGGCCACCTATCATGGCCCCGGCCAGCTCGTCGGCTACCCCATCCTCGATCTCACCCCGCGCGGCAAAGATCTCCACGAACATCTCCGGAAACTCGAAGACGCCCTGATCAGTGCTTGTCACCACTTCGGCGTGAACGCCGGCCGCCGTGAAGGACTAACAGGCGTGTGGGTGGAAAACCGCAAGCTCGCTTCGATCGGCGTCGGTGTTAGGAAATGGATTTCCATGCACGGCTTCGCTATCAACATCACGCCGGAATGCCTGCCACCGTTTTTCGCGATCACTCCGTGCGGGATCGACGGTGTCTCCATGAGTTGCCTGGCTCACGAAGCCGGCCGGGAAATCACAGTCGCCGAAGCCGCGACTGCGATTGAGAATGAGCTGCGGAAGCTTTTCTAAGGAGGGTCGGCTTTCAGCGGACCCTCCTTAGCGGGAACATGATTGAGCCTGTTTGATGCCTTGGGTCACTTCGCCGCCTTGAGGGTGAAGTTGTCGAGGGTGACCTTGCCACTCGCGACCTTGCTTTTCTCACCATAGGCAAAGATCTCGATGCCGAAGCTGCCGGTCGTTGGATTCATCTTCCAATTTCCACGCCGGGTGCCGCCGGTTCCTGTCGGCGAGAATGTGCAGAGCTTCTTCCAGACGAATCCATTCGCCGAACCGTCCTTGTCATAAGAAAGGGTGATCAGCTTCGAGGTCTTGTCGAAGCTGATCTTCAGACTTCCCTTGGTCACTCCAGGGTTCTTTTCGATATCTTGATCTGAATCGTCCTCGTCATCGGTGATGAAAACCCCGAAAAATCCGATTTTGCCGGCGAACTCCAGACTCACCACGTCGGTTGGATCCGCCGCATTGAAGACTTGGACGCCCACGCCCACGCTGGATTCCTCACTCATGGTGTTAGTGACATCGAGTGTCACTTCCCAGCTCTCGTTGTAGCCCGGGCGGTTCTTTTTCAGGGTCAGAATGGAATAGTCATCGTCGGTTGGTTTCCCGACCACGGTGAAGTTCAGCTTGTTCTGTGCCGCGAGAAACGAAGCTTTGGAAGAGTTCTCGACTTTCCAGCGCGTACTATTGATGGACGTCGCGTTGAAGTTGTCACTGAAGGGAGTGAGGGCGAGGGCGCTGCCGCCGAAGAGCGGGACGGCGGAAGCCGCGATTAGAATACGTGAGACGGACATGTTGGTTATTGGGTGTTGGTATTTGGTTATACTGGGTTAGGGAGAATTGGAGATGCGCTTCGTGTGGAATATCAGTTGGTCACCTGACAACCGATGGGCGATCCGGAAAGGCGTTAGGCCGCTGGTAGATTTCGTTCGAGGTGGAGGCAGCAGCAAGCGCCGACGGCCGGTCCGGAGGGGGGA
>JAZKGW010000028.1:16980-44621 GCA_040385685.1 Verrucomicrobiota bacterium
CCCCCCCCCCCCCCCCCCCCCCCCCCCCCCCCCCCCAACTGAAAGGCCGAAAACGGAAACACCGAAAGGAAGAACGCGCCGCAAAACACCGGGAATCGGCGAAATTGGCGCAGTTCGGTTATCTATCGACGCGAGCGTAGCTCTTCAGACCGCTGTGCCAAGATTTCTTTCTATCTGTTTTTTCGGGTGATTGCCAGACGGTCAGGTGTATTTGGAAACAAAACTTCGTCCGTCGTCCAAATGGATCTCCTCGGGATTCCATGCCGGACTTTGGTCGAAGCTGTCGGGGTTGGTGTTAGGAAATGGATCTCCATGCACGGCGTCTCCATGAGCTGCATGGCCCACGAAGCCGGCCGGGATATCACCGTCGCGGAAGCTGCCACCGTGCTCGAAACCTAACTGCGGAAGCGTTTTTTAAGAAGGGCCGGCTTTCACGGGTTGACCGAAGGTCAATCCTCCTCAGCGGGAAGCAATGCTTCCAGAACACCCGAAATTACGACTGAGCCGGGTGCTCAGAATCTATCACTTCGTCGTCTCTTATCCGTGACCATCCGCGCAATCCGCGGTAAAAACATCTTCATTCTAAAAACCTTTCCCCAGGGGAGCCTCTCCGGCAAGGATGGCGTTCCCCACCCGCTTGTGCTAAGCAAACCGGCGTCATGAGAGTGCTCCACGTCAATCGCTCGCTTCCGACGATAGTCGAAATCAACGGCAAGCCCGTCGCGACCGGGATCTACAAGCAACCGGTGAGCGGCCCCGTCGCCGTCCATCCGTTAGGACTGGAAGGCGATGGCCAGGCGGACCTAACGGTCCACCGTGGCGAGCACCAGGCGGTCTATGCCTATCCGGTGGAACACTATGCGGCTTGGGAAGCGGAATTGGCGGCAGGACCATATCCGCCCGGCACCTTCGGCGAGAACCTAACTACCTCGGGATTGCTCGAAGCGGACGTCTGCATCGGGGACATCCACCGGATCGGCACGTTGGTGCTGCAAGTCACCAGCGCCCGGATTCCCTGTTTCAAACTCGGTCACAAACTCGGCCGTCCCGATATCCTGAAGCGCTTTCTCCACAGCCGGCGCAGCGGCTTCTATTACAAGGTGTGCGAACCCGGAATCATCGAAGCGGGAGCCGGCTTGGACATCATCACCCGCGATTCCCGCCAGGTCAGCGTGAGTGATTTGTTAGGAATGCACCGGCTGGGCGAAGGGGATCCGGCATTGCTCCGCCGGGTGCTGGAGATTGAAGCGTTGTCACCATCGGTGCGCCGCGACCTCGAAGCGCGGTTGGCGAAGTGACCCGTGTCGTGGCCCAGTCCCGCCTGCTAGAGCGGCTCGCGGAAAACAACGATTTCAAAATGAGGTGACCTCATGCGCTCCTGCATTCGACTTGCTAGCCAGAAGTCCACCAGTTATTTCTCCCAATCAATGCGCCCCTTGTTTACCACTCTCGTGATTGGCGCGCTGCTCGCGGGGAGCGTCATGGCCCAACCCTTGGAAATGCCGTATCCAACCCTTGAGGCCCGCATGGCGCAGGCGGAGCAGGTGGTCGTCGCGACCATCGGCAGGGTGTCGGAGGAGGCCCT
The DNA here is from genome assembly GCA_040385685.1 of Verrucomicrobiota bacterium. Lineage (GTDB taxonomy): Bacteria > Verrucomicrobiota > Verrucomicrobiia > Verrucomicrobiales > Akkermansiaceae > Luteolibacter. The sequence goes on from JAZKGW010000028.1 coordinate 18,566, forward strand.
CCAACGGGAGCGCAAGACCCCCTCCCGGGGAAATTACCCGCTCACCTTGAATATCCGCGAAGTCCTGAAGGGCGACCTGAAAGGAACCATCGATGACCTCGACCCGAAAACGTCCTGGGAACCCCACGACCTCTACAGGCAATGGGCGGATGCCGGAACCAGCTTGCTTTGTTTTCTCCGTCCCATTCCACACGGAGGCGGTCGGCGCTATGCGAGATTTTTTCGCCTGGGCGAGCCGGTGCCGGCTGAGGCTGCTGCGGGAAAAGACAATGTCAGACCGCTGCTTATTTCCATGGATTTCAGCCCCATCAAGGACGACGCGGAGATCTTGAACCGCGCGCGGGCCTACGGAAAGGCATGGCCGCAGGTGCAGGAGACCGAGATGATCTATCTTCCCCAGCTCTTGGAGCCTGAAAGGAAGTCCACGGGAAACTACCTGATCGTGCCGGTCGAGCCGACGTTGGAGGCGCGGGCCAGACGGCTGATCGCCACCCCGGAGGAGTTTCTGCCGGAGGAAATGTCGCGCCTGCCGGAGCCTCGGGAGATGCTGCGCTCTGGCGGAGTGTGGGCGCTGCGGCACTTCAAGTCGGATGCCAATGCCGACCTGCTGCGCGCGATTCTCGCGGATGCAGGGGAGTCCCTGAATCTGCGCTCCCGGGCCTTGGCGATCCTGCTGCCGTGGGACGTGGACGTGCCTTTGCCGGAGTCGGCGCAGCAAATCACGGAACTTTATTTGCCCGGACCCGCTGTGACGGAGAAAGGGATGAAGCAGTTGGCCGGACTGAAAAGCCTGCGGACGCTTGGTCTGCAAGGCACCAAGGTGACCGCCGCGGGGTTGAGGGAACTGGCGGGCGTCAAGACGCTCGCATCGGTCTATCTGGACTCGGAACAGCTCGGCGATGACCATTTGCGCGCGCTGCGCGAAATGGGCCTGCTGCACACCCTGGCTAATCAGACCGGTGGGGGAAAGACATCCGCTGAGGATGTCACCTCGTTTAATCTGCGCGGCTCCCCCATCACCGATGCCGGACTGCGCGAACTGGCGGGCTTGCGAAATCTCGTCTTGCTCGATCTCTGCGGCACCGGCGTGACCGATGCAGCGCTGCGCGACCTGGCCGGATTCGGAAAACTTTTCCACCTCTCCCTGCAATCGACGCGCTTGACCGAGGCCGGAATTGCCGAACTAAAGAAGTCGCTGCCGAACTGTCGCATCGACTATAGCTGGTATCCGGTCATTCCCGCGTCCATTGAGTAGCGGCGCGATTGATCCGTCGCGCGGTCAAGGCGCAGCCTCGTATAGCTCCGCTTCCACGATGCTGAGCGTCTTGTTGCCGACCTTGTCAGCGCCGGTGGAGGCGTTTTCCTTTTTGTCGCCGAGTTCGACGATGTTGAAGGCGTCCTCGTTCGCGCTTTCGTCGAAGAGGGCGATCTTGAGACTGCTGCCTTTCACCGGTTTCAACGGGAGGGTGACGTAGCCGAGCCCCTTGGGAGTCAGGCCGGTGAAGACTTCTTTGCCATCGACGGTGATGCGGATGGAGTAGCTGCGCTGCCGCCAGCCGGTAAGCTTGAGCGTCGTCTCGGTTAGCACCGCGGGGCGGGCGAGTTCGTATTGGAGCCAGCCGTTGGCGAGCGAGTTGTCGTTGGCCCACGCGGTCGTCTCGTCGTCGTCGAAACTGGCGGCGACCTTGTCCAAATTCGAGCCGGCGGTCGCGCTCTTGATAGGCACGGCAATGCGGGTGACCTTGAACGAAGGAGTCGCGGGAGTCGGACCGCGGCCGAGGTAGGACGGGAGGCCATCGGCAGGATGCGCGTCCACTGGCGGTGCTTTGGATTCGATGTCAACCGCCGCAGTAGTTAGACCGGCGGACTTCGCCGTAACGGTGATCTTGCCGGGAGTCGTCGTGGAACGGACTAACACCCGGTTGACACCGCACTCGACGGGCAGGCTGCGGGCGAGAATGAAATTTCCCGGCCCTTGAGCGATGCCGCCACGCCACTCGGCCGGGCCCGTTAGGTCGAAATCGATCATGTTCAGCGCCGTCGGGCAGCGGCGGCCTTTGGCATCGACGACTTCCACCTCGACCAGCGCGAGATCCGCGGCGTCGGCCTTGAGGCCTAACGGGCTCACCAGCGGTTTCAACCGCAGGGCCACGGGTTCTCCGGCGGTTTGAAGTTCGGCCTCGCAGATTCTCTTTCCCGCTGCGTCGAAGCCATTCGCGTGGAGCGTGCCGGGCTGCCAGGCGATGTTTTCAAACGTGAAAAGGAAGCGGCTGCTTTGCTTGCCGGCACCTAACGACTTGCCGTTGAGCGACAGTTCCACGCGGTCCGCGCTGGAAATAACAGTCACGTTCTTCTTCACGTCCGGCGCATAGTTCCAATGCCCGATGATGTGCGCCCGCGGATGCTCCACATCGACCCAGCCGTCCCACATCACCTGGTGGGCGTAAAAGCCGTCCTTGGGAATGCGCATGGCATCCACCTCGCCGCTTCGCCGGTAGTTTTCCGAGCCGCGATGATGGGTGTTGGAATCCGAGAAAATGATGTTCACGCCGCCGGAGCTGACGCGAGTGCCGGTGCCGGGACGTTCGCGCCAGTAGTCATACCAGCGGACGACGTTTTCAATCGCATGGCTGTCCTGATTTCTGTTATAGGTGCGGGCATCCTGGCCGTTGTGCTGTGGCCCATCGCCATCCCTGTGGAACGGTGGGGAAAACTCGTCCCAGTATTTCCGCAGTCCCTCGTCGCGGGAATATTCCATCGCCCAGAAGGGAATCCGCGCGCTCTTGTTGATGTAGAGCATTTCGCCGCCGTATTCGGCGAGCTTGCTGCCGAGCATGTTGCGCGATCCGCTGGCCCGGCCGCCGTGCGGGTCATACTTGTCGCGGATGGCGTTGAGATCGGCCATGTGCTCCTCGCTGATCGGGGCATTGCCTCCTTCGTAAAACAGGATGCTCGGGTTGTTCCTGTTATAAATGACGGCGTCCCGCATCACCTCACAACGTTGCTCCCAACGCCTGCCGGTCACGTCCTTTTCCGCATCGCCCGCGGGCATCGCCTGGATGAGGCCGACGCGGTCGCAGGATTCCACATCCTGCTTCCATGGCGTGATGTGCATCCAGCGCACGAGGTTGCCACCGCTTTCCACCATCAGGCGGTTGCTGAAATCGCTGAGCCACGGCGGCACCGACATGCCGATGGCCGGCCACTCGTTGGACGTGCGCTGGGCGTAGCCGTGCATCTGGATCACCCGGTCGTTCAAGGTGACCATTCCGTTCTTGAATTCGGTTTTCCGGAATCCCGTGCGCGTATCGACGGCATCCACCACTTTTCCATCTACTAACAATCGGGTGGAAACCGTGTAGAGGTAGCCGTATCCCCAGCTCCAGAAGTTGAGATCCCCCACCCTTGCTTCGGCCATGGCGGCGACCGTGGTGCCCGGCGAGGCGGTGACCTCAGCGCCCTTGAAGGTTTTCACGACCTTGCCGTCCATGTCGGTTAGAGTCACCTCATAGCCGAAGGTCCGTGGCTCCGGGTGTTCGTTGCGAACTTGCGACTCGGCGTGAATGGTAGCCGCCCTGCCCTTGATGTCGTAATCCTGCGCGTAAACATAAACGCCGGTGGTCCCGAGATTGGAGAACAGCGGCAATGTCTGATAGAGGCGATCACGGACATGCAGCCGGACGTTCTTGGAGATGCCGCCGTAGTTGGCGTTGAAATTCCTGTCCACCCACTGATAGCGTTGGTTGGTGGCTTTTTCACGATACTCCCACGAGTTGTCGGTGCGGACGGCGACAACGTTGGCACCAGGCTTAACGGCTCCGGTCACATCCAGCCCGATGGCCATCACGCCATTCTCATAAAGCCCGACCGGCTGGCTGTTGACGAAAAACTCGGCCGCCTGACGCACGCCTTCAAATTCAAGGAACACCTTTTTTCCATCCGAGCCGGGTGGCAGCGTGAACGTCTTGCGATACCAAGCGATCCCGCTGGTGTGGTCCTTGATGTCGTTGCGGAAGGCATCGTCCTCGTTCCACGCGTGGGGCAGCGTGACGGGCTTCCATTTCGAGTCATCGAAATCCGGCTTCGCAGCATCCGCCGGGTCGCCGATATTCAAACGCCAGCCGGAATTGAAATTCAAGGTCGCGCGCTCCTGGCCCCATGCGGAGATGCTGGAAAAAAGGGAGATGGCCAGCAGGACGATCGGGCGGTTCATGAGTCGGTTATACGATGTCATCAGCGCGAGACACTCACCTTTCCAATAACTCGTTGGGGTTATGGCACGAGACAGCGGGATAGGCATTGCTGATGCAGAGACGATGGCCTTTTCCGCGGACAATGTCAGGGCCGTGTTTTGTGTGCCTTCCTAGCTTACCCCTTTCGGGTAAAGGACAAATGAGGCATCCCGCCTCACGATTCCGGCATGTCGTCGCGTTTGCTTGTTCTCCTCGGCCTAATTGTCTGGGCCGCGCTTGCCCCTTGCTGGGCGAAACCTGCCTTGTATCTCATCGGCGATTCGACCGTCCGCAACAGTACCGCCGGCCAGATGGGGTGGGGCGATCCATTGGTCAATGAGTTCGATCCGGCGAAGATCTCGGTGATCAACCGCGCGATCGGCGGCCGCAGCAGCCGGACATTTCTCAGCGAAGGCCGCTGGGATGCGGTGATGGCACACCTCAAACCGGGCGATTTCGTGCTGATGCAGTTCGGTCACAACGACGGCGGAAAATTGAATGACGATCGCTGCCGGGCCTCGATCAAAGGCATCGGAGACGAGACTGAAGACATCGTCCGTGTCACCGACAAACAGCCGGAGACGGTCCACAGCTACGGCTGGTATTTGCGGAAGTTCATCGCGGAAGCCAAGACGAAGGGCGCGACACCCATCATCGTTTCGTTGATCCCTCGGAACCAGTGGAAGGACGGGAAAATCGGTCGCTCGGCTGATTCTTACGGCGGCTGGGCGAAACAGGTGGCCGCCAGCGAGCAGGTGCCGTTCATCGATTTCAACAACCTGCTGTCAGACCGCTACGAAAGCCTCGGACAGGAAAAGACCGCCGCTCTTTTCGCCGGGACCGACCATACGCACACCGGTCCGTTTGGTGCGGCCTTCAACGCCAAGGTCATGGCCATGGCGCTTCGCGAAACCGCTTTGAACGGTGCGCTCTATCCCGCCGATCTGTGGCTTCCCTCCATTTTCTCGGATCATCTGGTGTTGCAGCGCGAGATGGCGATCCCGGTCTGGGGGACGGCGATTCCCGGAGCGGAGGTGAAAGTGAATCTAGCAGGCAAATCCGCCGTGGCGAAAGCGGACGAGAACGGGAAATGGAAAATCGAGCTTCCCAAGCTGGATGCCGGTGGTCCCTATCAGTTGGAAGTTTCCAGCGGCACGGCGACCCGAACCTATGCGGACGTGTTGATCGGCGAGGTCTGGTTGTGCTCGGGCCAGTCGAACATGGATTTCACGCTGGCAAAGACGGCGAAGCGCTCGTTTTCCGGCGCGACCGATTGGGAGAAGGAAGTGGCCGACGCCAATCATCCGCAGCTCCGGATGTTCACGGCGGAGTGGAAGATGAACGAGTTTCCGCAGCGCGAGGTGCCGGGGAAATGGGCGGTTTGCTCGCCGGAGACGGCGGGAGATTTTTCGGCGGTCGCTTACTATTTCGGACATGAAATTCAGGAGGATCTCAAGGTGCCGGTCGGGCTGGTGACCTGCGCTTATGGCGCGAGCACAATCGAGGCTTGGATCCGAGAGGAGACCTTGGCTGCCCATCCGCAGTTCAAGGACTTGCTGGATGCATTCTCAAAAAAGTGCCTGACCTTCCGTGACGACCCGAAGTTGTTCCTGGACTACGGTGAGGCGCTGGCGAAATCGAAAGGCGGCAAAGCCCCGAAGAATCCCGATCCCGTGCAGGATCAGCACAATCCCTTCGTCCTCCACAACGGCATGATCGCAGCGGTCGCGCCGTATGCCATCCGCGGCGCGCTCTGGTATCAGGGCGAGTCGAACATGAACACCCGCAAGCTCTATCCGGATCTCCAACAGACGCTCATCGCCGACTGGCGCGCGCAGTGGGGAAATCCGGAGCTGCCGTTCTATTTCGTCCAACTCGCCGCGCACAAGGCCCCTGCCACCGAACCCGGCGGCGGCCAGCTTCCCGAAATGCGCGAGGCCCAGGCGAAGTCTCTAACTATTCCTCACACCGGCATGGCCGTCGCCATTGACATCGGCGATGAAAAGGACGTGCATCCGCGCAACAAGCGCGATGTCGGCAAGCGCCTGGCCCGCCTCGCTCTCACCGGAACCTATGGCAAAGCCGGCGAGGCGAATGGGCCGAAGTTTAGTGAATCCTCGGTCGAGAATGGCCGGGTCCGCGTGAAGTTCGACCACCTCGGCGGCGGACTGGTGGCGAAGGACGGCGCACTCAGGCAGTTTGCCATCGCCGGATCCGACCTTAAGTTCGTTTGGGCGGACGCGGTGATCGACGGCGACAGCGTGATCGTTTCCAGCCCGGCCATCGCCGCGCCGGCTTTTGTTCGTTACGCTTGGGCCGAGAACCCGGCTGGCGCGAATTTGTTCAACACCGCAGGTCTTCCAGCAGCCCCGTTCCGCACCGACCCATGAAACCCAGCCACTTTCTATCACTTCCGCTTCTAACCACCATCGCGGTCGCGCAGCTTCCCGCATTCCCCGGTGCCGAGGGCTACGGCGCCTATGCCAAAGGCGGCCGCGGAGGCGACGTCTATCATGTCACGAATTTGAACACCAGCGGTGTGGGTTCCTTCGCCGATGCGATCGCGACCGTCCCCGCGTTGGGACGCACGATCGTCTTCGACGTCAGCGGCCACATTCATGTGAACAAGACGACGCTCTCGAAATCCAACGTGACCATCGCCGGTCAAACGGCCCCGGGCGACGGCATCGGGTTCAAGGACGGGACGTTCATCATTTCCGGCGACGACATCGTGATCCGCCACGCGCGTTTCCGCTACGGCAGGAAGGACGCGGGAGGCGATTGCATCGACCTCAGCAGCGGGACCTTGAACGCAATCCTCGACCAGGTCTCCATCCAGTTCTCCACCGACGAGAATATTTCCAGTTTCGGCAGTCCCCCGGAAAACCTGACGATGCAATGGTCGCTCAACGGCTGGGGCCTGGAGTCCCATTCGTGCGGCGGCTTGTGGGACCAGAACCACGCGACCTCCCACCACTCGCTGTGGGCGCACAACCATACCCGCAACCCGAAGGCGCGGCCTAACGGACTGTTGGAATGGGTGAACAACATCACCTACGACTGGGACATCGGCTTCATCATGGGCGATTCCAACTCGAACGCCTCGTGGAAATCCAACGTCCGCGGTTGTTATTTCCTCTGCCCGCCGGGAAACCTCCGCCCCAAGGCGCTGGAAAAGGCCAATCTCCAGACCTCCAACGGCCTGCCGAATTTCTCGCTCTATCTGGACAACTGCCTGCACGACGCCGATGGCGACGGCCTGCTCAATGGAACTAACAAAGGCTACGGCATCGCCTCCGGCAGCTACAACACCAACCCCACGCCCTTCGCCGCGACCGGCGCGCTTCCGGTGACCATCGACGCGCCCTTGCTCGCCTTCAAGAAAGTGCTTTCGAAAGGCGGCGCGCTCCGCCCCGAGTGGAGTGCCACCCGCCCGCTCCATGACGAGGTGGACGCGAAGATGATCAATAACGTGCTCACTCAAACGCGCAATCACATCAGCAGCGAGACCCAGCTTGGCCTGACCAACGGCGGCTTCGGCACGCTCAACTCCGTGCCGCCCGCGCCGGACACCGATCGCGACGGGATGCCGGACTATTGGGAAACCGCCATCGGGCTCAACGTGGCAGTGGACGATCACAACGGCCAGGTTCCCGCCGCGTCGTTCATTCCTAACATCCCCGCCGGCTACACCCACCTTGAGGAGTATCTGCATTTCAAAGCCAGCCCGCATGCGGTCATCGCAAAAAGCACCGCCGCGCTGCCGACCTTCGTCGATGTGGACCTGCGCCGCTACACCGTGGGTTTTGCCGCGACCTCGACCTTCACCACCGGCAACCCGCTGCTCGGCACGGCGGTCCTGCAAGGCGACGGCCACACCGTGCGTTTCACGCCCGCGCAGAACTCCAGCGGCCGCGCGCGGTTTGACTTCACGGTCAATGATGCCGGGGTGATTTGGACGCAGACGTTCTATCTGATGGTCACGACCAACGCCCAGCCGCGCAACCTCAAATGGCAGGGCGGCTTGAGCGGCAACGATTGGGACACCACGACTAACAACTGGCTCAACGGCGCGGCGGTCACGGCCTTCAGCACGCCGGACAACACGTTCTTCGACGACACCGGCTCGCTCACCCCCGCGGTGAATCTGCCGGCGACCGTCTCGCCGGGGAGTGTGACAGTGAACGCCGCAGGCAACTACACGTTCGGCGGCGCGGGTGGCATCACCAGCACCGGCACGTTGACGAAAAGCGGCACCGGGACGCTCACGATCAACAACACCGGCACCAACAGCTTTGTCGCCGCGACGCTCAACGACGGAATGATCGCGCTTGGCAACGAGGCCGCTAACAACAGCGGTCTGGGCACCGGTCCGCTGACGATGAACAGCGGAACCTTGAACATGTATAACACCGGTCCCGGCGGCTCATACACGGGGTCGTTGCCCAATCCGTTGGTCGTGAATGGCGACGTGGACTTCAATGCGGCGGCGCGGTGCGGCACGTCGGGAGCGCTTTCCGGTGCGGGCACCCTCAATCTTTTCGTGCCTTTCACCCGGACGGACTGGGGTGGCAATCCAGCGCTTTTCAACGGCACGCTCAAGGTCACGACGGATGCGGACGGCTGCGAGTTCCGGATCAACAACGGCGGCACCGCTGCGGTCACCGATTACGGTGGCGCGAGGCTCGTGCTGGCTGACAAAGTGAACGCGTATTTCCTGCCCAACCCGCCGAGCGGCGGCGATAAGACACAGATTGTCGAGGTCGGCGAACTGACAACGAGCGGCACTGGCGCGGGCGTTTACCTCGGCGGGGCAAGCGGTGCCGCGGATCGCATCGTGCATTGGAAAGTGGGCGCGCTCAACACCAGCACAACCTTCGGCGGAGTGATCCAAAACCGAACCGGACCCGCTGCGCTGACCAAGCTCGGGACCGGCTCCCTCACTCTAACCGGGGCGAGCACCGCGACCGGAGCGACGACGGTGGCCATGGGAAAACTCCTGGTGAATGGCTCGCTTGGGGGCACGCCGACGACCGTTGCCAGCGGCGCGACTCTTGGCGGCGCGGGCTCCATCGGCGGTCAGGTCACCCTGCAATCCGGCGCGACCGTTTCGCCCGGCGCATCATCCGGCGCACTCGGTCCGCTCACCGCGGCCGGTGGGTTTTCCGCCACCGGCACCACCTTCGTGCTCGATCTAACAAGCAACCCCGCCGACGTCATCAATGACAAGGTCCTGGTGACGGGCGGCAGCAGCAGCCTGGGAGGAACGATCACGTTCCAGGTTAATTTCGCCAACGGAATCCTCGGCCCGGGCGATTACAAACTCGTCGAATGTGGTGCCGCCGTTCCGTTCGGGGTGGTTGGTGGGATGGCGATGGTTCTGAGCACCAACGCTCCCGCCGGCACCCGGCAGACCTTCGCGCTCAACCGCAGTGCCAGTGGCACGCTGGGTGGCAACGCGCGCCTGACGGTCACCGGCAATGCCGCGGACCTGTTATGGGTAGGTGCCTTGAACTCCGCGACGTGGGATCTCAACACGACCGCGAATTTCACCGGCGCTGCATCCGGCACCTTTTACAATCTCGACGCCGTCACCTTCGACGATACAAGTGCCAACCGCAGCGTCACCCTCGCCGGCAGCCTAGCCCCGCGCAGCGCCCTGGTGAACACCACCGCTGGCTACACGCTCGGCGGCGCGGGCTCGCTCGATGGCACCGGAGCGCTTGTGAAAAACGGGACGGGCAATCTCGCCTTTGCCGGAACTGCCGCCAACACCTTTAGCGGCGGCCTTACACTCAATGCCGGGACCATCACTCTCGGCAACGACACCGCTAACAACGCCGGCCTCGGCACCGGCCCGGTCACGATGAATGCCGGCGTAATCTCGATGCACGACAACGACAGCAGCTACAACGCTTTCACCGCGAATCTCGTCGTTCCCGCCGGTGCGACCGTCCGGCTCAACGCCGACTCGCGCGTGGACCTGTATGGCACGCTCGCCGGCGCGGGCACGCTGAACTTCTACGCGCCGTGGGTCCGCACCACGCTGTTCACCGACTGGTCCGCCTTCACCGGCACCATCAACGTCCTAACCGACGCGGGCGGCGGCGATTTCCGGATGGGCACCAGCTACGGATTCCCCGGATTTCCGCAGGCTGCCATCGCTCTAACTGACAAGGTATGGGCCTACTACACCGGCACCCTTGCCGCGGGCGCCGGCACCACCATCGAGATCGGTGAACTCTCCGGCACCAGCACTTCGGTCATCCAGGGCGGTGCCACCGGCGGGCGGGCGCTCACCTATCGGATCGGCGGGAGGAACACCAACGCCACCTTCGCGGGAACCATCAGCGAGCAAAACGCCGGCACCGCCACCAGCTATGTCAAAACCGGCACGGGAATCTGGACGCTGGGCGGCACGGGCATATGGAATGGCGGCACCACCGTCGAGCAGGGCACGCTCAAAATCACCAACTCCATCACCTGTGCCAGTGCCGTGAATGTCGCCGGCGGCGCCGCCTTACATCTAACAAACGGCACCATTGCGACCGACGTCGTCAACCTCGACGCCGGTGCCTCCATGGTTGCCTACGGCACACTCGCTTCGGATCTCAACTCCAACGGCACCTTCGACGGCCGCGGGTTCGGCAGCGGCACGCCCGGCACCCTCGCCGTTTCGGGCAGCGCCTTTTTCGGATCGTCCTCGGTCGTCCGCCTGCGCGGCGGCGTCTCATCGGATGGAATCGCCATCACTGGCGACCTGTCACTGGCGGGCACGATTCAGGTCGCGCTGGCCCCGGGCACCGCTTTCGGGCGCTATCCGCTAATGACGTATGGGGGAAATCTGGAACTCGGCGCCGTCATTCTAACTGGCATTCCCGGCGGCACCACCGCGAAGCTTTCTACCAGTGTCGCCGGTCGCGTCGATCTCGTCATCGACGATTCCGACGAAGACGCACTTCCCGACTCATGGGAGATTGCCAATCTCGGGAATCTATCATCCGGTCCGGCTGACGATTCCGATGGCGACGGCCAGTCCAATGCCATCGAGCACCTCGCTGGAACGCATCCGAAAAACGGTTCGTCCCGATTCGCCGCCACCATGACGCCGGGATCTTTAGGTCAGTTCACACTCACTTGGCCGAGTGTTCCCGGAAAGAACTATGCCATCGAAACGAACGTGACTCTCACGGGAACTTGGAGCCCGCTGATTATCGTCCCGGCCGCGACATCGCCCGCCACGACCACCAGCTATCCCCTGACGCCCGCCGGGAGCGGCAATTTCTATCGAGTCGTGCTGCGGCCCTGAAGCCCGCCACCACCTGGAGTGCGGTGGCGGAGTGAAACGGCGACACCGCTTTGGATTGTGCGGCGTGGGGTGCGGTAACCGCGCGCGGGAAAGTTGCCTGTTGAGTGACCCGCAGGCTTGCACTCGCGTGGGAACCGCCGCAGTTTTGATTTCCTCGGAAATCCGTATCGCCGATATGAAAACGATTTCCCCTCCCAATCTTCCGGCTTGGCGTTCCGAAATCTCCCCTCACACGGTTCGTGTCCAGTGGCTGCCTGCGGAGACGACGGTCCGGTCGTTCTTCTAACCCATGCTCCACGTCCACCACACCGTCTCATGAAAGCCATTCTCATGTTTCCCCTCTTTCTCGGCTTTTAGCGCTCGACCTCAATCTTCACCATGAAAACCGATAATCCGCATCCCCCCACCTCCACTCACCACGCATCCGTCCTCGCGCGGTTTTGGATCGCGTGCTTTCTTTTCCTCACCATGTCGGCAGCCGTGGGCGGAATATCCGTCAACGCCGGATCTCCCGGCCAGCGCTATGCCCACACCGCCACGCTGCTCGCCAACGGCAAGGTGCTTCTCGCCGGCGGACACAATGGATCCGCCCCGCTCGCCACTGCCCAGCTTTACGATCCCGTGGCGCGCTCCACCACCGCCTGGAGCACGACCGGCGCGCTGGCCACGCCACGCGCCAATCACACCGCCACGCTGCTGCCGAACGGCAAGGTGCTCGTCGCCGGCGGTCACAACGCCAACAACCCGGTCGCCACCGCGGAACTCTACGATCCCGTCGCCGGCACCTGGATTGCGACCGGCACGATGGCCACCCCGCGGAGCGGTCACACCGCCACGCTGTTGCCAAATGGAATGGTGCTCGTCGCCGCCGGAATTAGTGGAGCTCCCCCCATGCCCAGCCCGGTCGCCAGTGCGGAACTTTACAATCCGGCGACGAACACTTGGAGCGCGACCGGTTCCCTGAACGCGGTCAGGAGCTTGCACACCGCGACGCTGCTCCCGGACGGCCGGGTGCTCGTGACCGGCGGATCGGGTGTGTCCACGGAAATCGCCAGCGCGGAAATCTACAATCCCGCCAACGGCACCTGGAGCACGATCGTCAGCCTGGCCACCGCCCGGCGCAATCACACGGCGACGTTGTTGCCAAATGGCAAGGTGCTCGTCGTCGCAGGTTACGGCGGCGGTTCAGCGCTCGGCAGCACGGAGCTCTACAACCCGGCCATCGGGACTTGGAGCACGGCCGGGAACCTCCCGTCCAGCCATGCATGCTACAACCACACCGCCACGCTGCTGCCGAACGGCATCGTGCAAATCATGGGCACCATACCTGGAAATCTCCTTTTTCCCACCGTCAGCCAATACAATCCAGAGACCGGAACTTGGTCGACGGGTGAACCCACGCTGCATTTCCCGATCTATTCGCACACCTCCACCTTGCTGCCAAACGGCCGCCTTCTCATCGCGGGTGGTTACGAGTCCGCTTCGCTGAATCACCCTGCCCAGCTCTATGATTCGTCCACCGGATCGTCGAGCGCCACCGGCTCGCTCGCCACGGCGCGCTACTGGCACACCGGCACGCTGCTGCCTAATAGCAAAGTGCTGGTCACCGGCGGCTATGGCAGCAACAGCTCCCTCACCAGTTCGGAGCTTTACGATCCCACCACTCAGCAATGGAGTCCCACTGCGTCACTCACCACCGCGCGTGATCGTCACACCGCCACTCTGCTGTCCAACGGCAAGGTTCTGGTTTCCGGCGGTTTCAGCGGCAACTATCTCGGCGTCGGTGGCATTTATCTCGCCAGTGCGGAACTCTACGATCCCTCCAACAACCTTTGGAGTGCGACCGGCGCGATGGCTTCCACGCGCCAAACGCACACGGCCACGCTGCTGCCGAACGGCAAGGTGCTGGTCGTCGGCGGCTACATCGGCAGCTTTCTCGCCAGCGCGGAGCTTTACGATCCCATCACCGGCCTCTGGAGTGCCGCGGGTTCGATCTCTCTCGCGCGTGATCGCCACAGCGCCACGCTGCTGCCTAACGGCAAGGTGCTGGTCGCCGGCGGCTACAACGGCAACTTTTCCGCCATCGCCGAACTCTACGATCCCGCCACCGGCGTTTGGAGCGCCACGGGATCCCTCGTCACCGCGCGCGGTTTTCACAGCGCCAACCTGCTCCCGATTGGCAAGGTGCTCGTCGCCGGCGGTTACAACAACGGTAATCTCGCCAGTGCGGAACTCTACGATCCCGTCACCGGCAACTGGAGCGCCACTGGGCCCCTCGTCTCCGCGCGGGAACCTCGCACCGCCACGCTGCTGCCGAACGGCAGGGTGCTCGTGGCTGGCGGCTACAACAACGGCAGCCCTCTCGCCAGCGCGGAACTTTACGATCCGGTCTCCGGCACCTGGAGTTCCGGAGGATCCCTTGTTACCGCGCGCTCTAATCCCACCGCCACGCTGCTCCCGAATGGCAGCGTGCTCTTCGTTGGAGGCGAGAACGGTAACTCTCTCGCCAGCGCGGAACGTTACACGTCCAGTTTGGGATTTAATCCGGCCTGGCAACCGCAGATCACCTCGGCCGCCTTTGACGCCAGCGGCCGAATTATTCTAACCGGAACCGTTTTTTGCGGCATCTCCAGCGCCTCCGGTGGCAACGGGTCGCAGGATTCGTCGACCGGTTATCCCGTGGTGCAGCTGCGCCGGCTCGGCAATGAGCAGACCGTTTTCCTCTCGCCCGATCCGGCCACATCCGTCACTTCGGCCACCAATTTCACCTCGGTGCCGGTCATGCCTTTTTCCGGAAATGCGCTGGTGACGGTGACCGTCAACGGCATCCAGAGCGCCGCGGTTTTTCCTGCTGGCAGTGTGTTCAGTTCCACCCGCGACACCGACGGCGACGGCCTGAGCGATGCCGCCGAGTTTCAACTCGCCTCACTGGGATTTGACTGGAATCTCAGCCAGACCGCGCTCGTGAATGCGATGTTCTCGAATCTCAACGTCGCGCTGCCGAACCTGAACACCGCAGGCCTCTACTCGTCCTCCCAGGTCCAAGCGCTCAACCCCGGTGTGCCGATGATCCAGCGCAATCCGGCGACGGGGAAGTTCAAGCTGACGATGGATTGGAAAAAATCGACGAACCTCGTGAACTTCCTCGATTTCCCGGCTCCCGCGGGCTCCTCCGTTTTGATCAACCCCTCGGGCGACATCGACTTCGAATTCACCTCGCCGGACAACGCGGCGTTCTTCCGGCTGGAGGCGAAGTAACCGCTTACCCCGGACGGGGGACTGGACGCCCGGGCTTGAACTGCGATTGTCCCATTCAGGCAAAATCCAATACCGTGGGAATCGCTGTTTTCCCAAAAATCCAACTTTCATGTTTCCCCGTATCCTACCCACACACGCCCTCACCATTCCGGCGCGCGGGTGGATCGCTCACTTTCCAAGTGGCGGAGCGTTGGCGGGAAGCGGGATGTCGATTGCTTTCCCGTCACGCGTGAGTGGCTTGCTGGCGAGCGGTTTGCGTGCGGCATCGAGCACCTCGATAGTGACGACATTGCCGGGTTCGAGACGATCGAGCACTGTCATCTCGAACCGTAGCGGCGATTGGGCTACAGCCGGATAAGTTAGATAGAAACCCAATTCCTCGGAAGTTGTCATGACCACATCCACAGAAGTAGGCGCGAGCGCTTTTTTCCCACCCGGAAGCAAGGTGCAGAACGCGCGTGCCTGTGCTTCCAGCCGCGCGCGCAACGCGGGAACCGTCTCGGGCGTGGGGACCGCCTTGGGCTCCCCCATCAGCACCCCAGCCATGTGGGCCGAAACGGTGATGGCCATTTCCACGCGGTCGCTGAGGATTCTCGCCCGTGCGGTCATTTCCTTCACCTCGTGGGCGGAAGCGCTGATAGAAAGCAGTGCCAGCGCGGAGAGCCGGCGAAGGGATTTAAGTGAGAAAAACATGCGGAAGGCGAGGTGGGCAACTCGCACCGGTGATCCTGCCCGTGGCACAAACGGTTTGCACGCGTTTTTACCGGGGCGGTTGATTTGGGGTGTGATCGGCGCAGTTGCGCTGGCCGGAGCGCCCGCGGCAAATGCCCAGCGACAGATGGAGAAATTGGACCGCGGCATGATGGCGGTGCATTCGGCAACCACGCAGGCGTATGTTGGCTGGCGGCTGCTAGGTGACGATCCGGCCGGCATCAGCTTCAATGTCTACCGCGCTGCGAATGGCGGCGCGGCGGTGAAACTCAATGCCTCCCCGCTTGCCACAACGACCGACTTTATCGATGGCACGGCCAATTTCACCCAGTCTAACGCCTACTTCGTGCGGCCCGTCATCGACGGTGTCGAGCAGGCTCCGGGTGAAACCTTCACGCTCCCGGCCAACACGCCCATCCAGCAATACCTGACGGTACCGCTTCAACTTCCACCCGGCGGCAGCACGCTGAGCGGCGCATTCACCTACACGGCCAACGACACCAGCGTGGGCGATCTCGATGGCGACCAGGATTACGAAATGGTCGTCAAATGGGATCCCACAAACTCGAAGGACAACTCCCAAGCCGGCCACACGGGGGACACCCTG
Source organism: Verrucomicrobiota bacterium (assembly GCA_040385685.1). Lineage (GTDB taxonomy): Bacteria > Verrucomicrobiota > Verrucomicrobiia > Verrucomicrobiales > Akkermansiaceae > Luteolibacter. The sequence continues at coordinate 34,683 of JAZKGW010000028.1, forward strand.
CTCGATGCCTATCAGCTCGATGGCAGCCTGCTCTGGCGGATCAATTTTGGCCCGAACATTCGTTCCGGCGCGCACTACATGGATTTCATGGTTTATGACTTCGACGGCGACGGCCGGGCGGAAATCATGTGTCGCACCGCTCCCGGCACGAAGGACGGCACGGGTTCCTACGTCGGCGGCGCGGCCAAATGGCAGGGTGGTTCGCGTCCCGCTTTCAATGACACTGACGACTACCGCAATTCCGATGGTTACATTCTAACCGGACCGGAGTTCTTGACGGTGTTCGACGGTCTGACCGGCGCGGAACTGGCAACCGTTCGGTTCTTTCCGCAGCGCGATCCGGACAACCTGATCGACAATCCGACGAGCGCGCGTCTAACCACCCTGTGGGGCGACGGCTACGGCAATCGTTTCGACCGTTTCCTCGCCGCGGTGGCTTACGTCGATGGTCAGCGTCCGTCCGGGATTTTCTGCCGGGGGTATTACACCCGCTCTTTCGTCTCGGCGTATGATTGGCGCGGCGGATTGCTGACGAAGCGCTGGAGCTTTGACAGCGCCACGAATCCCTCCTATGCCGGACAGGGAGCACACAGCATCAGCGTCGGCGACCTTGATGGCGATGGGAAGGACGAGATCGCTTACGGCGCGTGTGCGATCGACGACAACGGCACGGGACTTTGGAATTCGGGACTGGGTCATGGCGATGCGACCCATCTATCCGAAATGGATCCGGACAGCCCCGGGCTGAAGTTCTTCATGCCGCATGAGTCGCCTGGCAGCTACGGCATCTACGGCACCAGCATGACCGAACAGCGCAACGGCCAGATCCTCTGGGGCGCGCCCGGCGGCGGCGATGTCGGTCGTGGCGCGGCCTCCGATATCGACCCGCGATTTCCCGGCTATGAAGCATGGGCGACTAACAGCAGTTCGGTTTACACCGTGAAGGGTGTGCCCATTCCCAACTCCTCGCGGCCGTCGGTGAACTTCGCGGTCTGGTGGGATGCCGACCCTCTGCGCGAGCTGTTGGACAGCAACAAGGTGGACAAGTGGAACTGGACCAACGGCAATTCCGACCGGTTGCTGACCATGAGCGGCATCTCGTCCAACAACAGCACCAAGGCAACGCCCAACCTCAGTGCCGACATCCTCGGCGACTGGCGCGAGGAAATCCTGCTGCGGACGACGGACAACACCGCGATGCGGATCTACACCACCATCAATCCGGCCACGTCCCGCCTCTACACGCTGCTGCACGACCCGCAATACCGGGTGGCCGTCGCCTGGCAAAACACGGGCTACAACCAGCCGCCACATCCCGGCTTTTTCCTTGGCCAGGACATGGCCGCGCCGCCGCGCGCGCCGATCTGGAACGGCGACCTCGTGTGGCAAGGGGCCGCCGGCGGCAATACCTGGGATGCCGGTGGCACAGCCCGCTGGCTACGCGGGGGCGTGCCAAGCACTTATGTCGATGGCGATTCCGTGCTGCTGGACCACACCGGGAATACCAGTTCCGTGATTGCGCTTTCCGGCACGCTCACGCCAGGGGAAGTGATCGTTCACAATGCCATTGGGAAAAATTATACCTTCGGCGGCACCGGTTCGCTCGGCGGAGCGATGACTCTAACCAAGGCCGGCCTCGGTTCGTTGACGGTCCAAAATACCCACGACTTCACCGGCGCGACGTTGCTCCAGCAAGGGGATCTCGTTCTAACCGGAACCCTGGCGGCCAGCCAGGTCACCGTGGAAGGGCTCGGCCGCGCGACCGGCACCGGGACATATGCCAACGGACTCATCGTGAAAACCCGCGGCCGCCTCGCGCCGGGCCCGACCGGCGCTTCCACGCTCAATGTCGGCAACCGCCTCGATCTAACCAGCGCGTTTCTCGATTTTGACATCGGCAACTCGCCCGCCGCCAGCAGTGACGCCATCGCGGTCACCGGCAATCTCAATCTCAGCGGCGTCACCCGCATCAATCTCAACCGTCTCAATGGCACGATCGGGCCCGGCTCCTATCCGCTCATCACTTACACCGGCACGCTCACCGGCACGGCGGCGAATTTCAGCCTATCAGGTCTCGCCGGCGCACCCGGCACTATCAGCGTCGGCGGAGGCACCGTCACGCTGACGGTTCTCGCGACGCGAGCCCCCGGGGCCCTGACATGGCGTGGTTCGGGCGCGACCTGGAACCTCGCTTCCGCGCAAAACTGGCTCTTCGGCGGCGCGGCCGATTATTTCGTCACAGGCGATACGGTGACATTCAACAACACCGGTGCGGCGAGTCCCACTGTGACACTCGTGGATGAGTTAATTCCGTCGTCGGTAAGTGTTGATGCGACGGGCAACTACACATTCTCCGGCAGCGGCATGATCGGTGGCAGTGGCGGCCTGACCAAGGCCGACACCGGTAAGCTAACCGTCCAGACCGCGAACACCTATACCGGCGCGACGGTGATCAATGGCGGCGTTCTCGAAGTCGCCACCGTCGGTTCCGGTGGCGTCGCCAGCACGCTTGGCGCGGCGTCCGCCAGTTCGTCCAATCTCGTGTTCAACGGCGGCACCCTCCGGTTCACCGGCTCGCTCAGCTCCACCAACCGCGGGGCCACCTTGAGTAGCGGTGGTGGCACGCTTGAAGTCGTGACCGGCTCGGCAAGCCTCATCATCAGCGGCCCGCTCGCAGGCACGGGAGCACTGACAAAAACGGGTGCCGGCACGCTGAATCTCGCGGGCGTCAGCAGCTACAGCGGCGGCACATGGATCAAGGCTGGCACAGTTCTGCTAGGGTCATTCGATGCCAATGAAGATGGCGTCGGCACCGGGCTCGTGACCCTCGATGGCGGCACCCTTTCCATGACCGATCTCCAGAGCAACAACAACTGCTCCTGGCCGATTAACGTCCCCTCCGGCTCGACCGGCCGGCTTAATGCCGACGGCCGCTGCTCGCTCAACGGTGCCCTAACTGGCGGCGGCGTTTTCACCTTCCACACGCCCTATGTCCGCACGGCCCTCAGCGGCAACTGGTCCGCGTTCACCGGTCAGATCAACGTCGTGACCGACAGCGACGGCGGCGATTTCCGCATCAACAATTCGTCGGGCTATGCCAACGCCGCGATCGATTTCGCCAACCTCGTCAATGCATACTCGCTCACCGGTTCCACAAGCGTCGGCGAGGTCAGCGGCGACACCGGTGCAGTTCTCTCGGGCACGGCATGGACCATCGGCGCGAAAAACACCGATGCCACCTTCGACGGAACCATCACGGGCAATAGCGTGAACAAGATCGGCTCCGGTTCGTGGACTCTAACTGGCGCGCACACCTACACCGGCGCGACCACCGTTACCGGCGGCACGCTGTTCGTCGATGGCTCGCTCACCGGTTCCAACGTCACCGTCCAGAACAGTGCAACGCTGTCCGGCTCGGGCACGATTGCCGGAAATGTAAGCGTTCTATCCGGCGGGACCATCGCGTTCGAAGTCACGTCCGGTGGTACTCCATCACTCCAGATCACCGGCAACCTGACGACCGCTGGAAACTTCCTCGTTTCTTCGAAGCTCCTCGGCGGGGCGCTGGCTCCCGGCACCTACAACGTCCTTAGCTACACCGGAACGTTCAGCGGCAGCCCGACGTTCGTTTGGTCGCCGCCGCCCGGCAGCAACCTGACTGGGACTGTCGTCCACACTCCGCCATCCGGCGGAAATCCCGGGACCATCGCCGTCACGCTCGTCACTCCACCACGCGGCCCAGCGGAAATCCTCTGGGTGGGAACTAGTAACGCAACGTGGGATGCCGGAACACTCAACTGGAGCTATCTCGGCAATCCGGACAGCTTCCGGACAGGCGATACCGCGGTCTTCGACGAAACGGGAAACAACAGCGCGACCATCGCTCTAACCGGCAGCCTGGAACCCGCCGTGGTGCGTGTGAATGCCACGAAGAATTATGTGTTCGGCGGCACCGGCACGATCATCGGAAACGGGACGCTTGAGAAGAACGGCAGCGGCACGCTGACGATTTCCAATGCCCACTCCTTCACAGGCGGCACCACCATCCGCGGCGGGACGCTGGCCACTTCCAACGCCGGAGCCCTAGGCTCGGGCACCGTGACCCTTGACGGCGGGACGTGGGCCACCGGCGCACTGACACCTAACAATCCAATCGTCGTCACCGCCAACTCAACCATCACTGGAGGCAGTTCGGGAGGGGCTCATGGCATCAAGGCCGTTTCCGGCAGCGGAACTCTCACGCTCACTGCCACGAATATCTTCGATCTCGAAGGAACTCTGGCCACATTTTCCGGCAGGGTTGTCTTCAATGGCAGCAGCTCCTTCCGGTTCTTCGGCGGCAGCGGCAGCGACACCGCGGCCTTCGATCTAGGAACGCGCACTTTGAATGCAAGGTCGGGAAATGCTTTCTCGCTAGGCTCCCTCGAAGGAGTCGCGGGCTCCGTGCTTCAAGGGGCGTCCGGCACTGGAAACACCACCGCAGTCACCTACACCATCGGCGGCAACAACTTGGATGCCGTTTTCTCCGGAAATGTCGTCAACGGCGGAGGCTCAACCTCGCTCGTGAAAACCGGCACGGGCACGCTCGTTCTAGCCGGGGCTAACACCTATACCGGCGCCACTACCGTCAGCAGTGGGAAACTCTCCGTGACCGGCTCGCTGGCTGCGTCCGCCACCACGGTCGCCGCTGCCGCCACGCTCGGTGGAACTGGAACGATCGCGGGCAGCGTGACTTGCAACGGAACCCTCGCGCCAGGCAACTCCGCAGGCACGCTGATTTTGTCTAACGGGCTCGTCCTCGCGGCGGGTAGCAAGCTCGCTTATGAACTCGGGACGACCAGCGACCGCACAACCGTCACGGGAAATCTCACGCTCGACGGCACGCTCGATGTTTCCGCCGCCACTGGCTTCGCAGCGGGCACCTACACACTCATCACCCACACCGGCGCCCTGACTAACAATATCCTCGCCATCGGCAGCCTTCCCGCAGGTTTCACCGCGGTGTTGGATACTTCCGTGGCCAACCAGGTCCGTCTCGTCGTCGCGCAAACCCTGACCGCCTACGAGCAATGGCAGATCGCCCATTTCGGCAGCATCGGAAATCCCGATGCCGCCCCCGGCGCGGATCCTGATGGCGACGGACAATCCAACGAAATCGAATTCGCCGCGGGCACCGATCCGAAGAGCGGAACCTCCAGGTTCACACTGACCATCTCTCCCACTGGCGGCGACCAACTGCTCCTCACTTGGTTCAGTGTTGCTGGAAAGAACTATCAGGTCCAGTCCAGCTCCGCCGTTAGTGGTGGCTGGGCCCCGCTCGCCACGGTTCCGGCGGCCGCCGCTCCCGCCACAAGCACCGGCCACACGGTGACCAAGTCCGCCCAGGCGATGTTCTATCGAGTGGCCATCGTCCCATAACCCCATCGTGGAAAGCCCCAGGGTGATTCAGCGGACTCCCTTGGGGCTTTTCCAAACCCCGCCCTCGGGACACCCGGCCCGCGCGGGTCTCCCCGTCTGAGATCGCCATTTGCAGCCTGCGGTTTTTCCCGCATGTTCCCGGCCATGCAGGTATTTTCTCGATGGCGGGACAGGGCGCAAATGCTGACTCCGCCCTTTCCCTGGGACAGCCCCCGGTGGCACGACTGCGGCGGCGCGCCGGTGGTTTTGTTGCACGGTCTGTGGCGGGGTTGGCGGGCGATGGATCCGCTGGCCCGGGCGCTGGATCGCGAAGGATTCTCCACCTTGAATCTTTCCTACCCGTCGACCCGCCTGCCGATCGGCGACTTGATCGACCACATCCGCCCGCAGATCGGGAAAATCGCGGGAGACCGGCCGGTGCATTTCATCACCCACTCGCTGGGCGGCATCGTGGTTCGGGCGTTGTTGGCCGGTGAAGTTCCGTGGACCACGGGAAAAATCGTGATGCTCGCCCCGCCTAACAGCGGCAGCGAGATTGTCGATTGGTCGAAGGCGCATCCGCTGCTCCATCGGTTGCTGGGACCGGCGGGCCGCACGTTGGGCAGCGACGGTGTTCCCGCCGCCCTCCCCGCCCTGCCGCCGGAAATCGAAACCGCGGTGATCATGGGCAACCGCCAGGCGATTCCCCTTTTCAAAAAGCTGTTGGACCCGGAAAACGACGGGATCGTCTCCGCCGCCAAGGGCCGCCTCGACGGGCTACGGGGGTTCACGGTGATCGACGCCGACCACACCTTCATGCCGATGCATCCCGAGGCGATCCGGCTGAGCCTGCAATTCCTGAAAACCGGCGGCTGGCCGGGCTAATTCTGGAGCTGGTTGACGGTCTTCTTCTGATAGCCTTCGTCGCGCAACTTCCGCAGGTATTCGAGGTAGCGCTGCTCGGCGAGGGTGTCCTTGGCGTTTGCAACCGGTGTCTCCTGGCCATATTTTTTCCACGGACCATAGGGGACTTGCCCGGCTTCGACGAAGCGCCAGTGGACTTTTTGCCCGGAACGCATTCCGAGGTAATCGCGGATCGCGGGTGACAGATCGATGCCCGCCGCGCCATTCTGGGTGGTCTTCGGGGGCTTGGTGCCGAACACAAACTCCCAGTCATCCGTGGTCCACGGGCCGCAATCCTCCCATTGGGCGTAACAACTCCGGCTGCCGTTGTAAATTTGAACCCAGCGGCCCTTGCACACCGTCTGTCCGGGTTCCGGATTCACCCGGCTGAACCACGGAATCACCCGCGCTGCTTCCGGCTTGTGGATGGTCGAGCCAATCACATCGTTGTACGGCAGCGCGATGTAAAACGGGTTGAGCTTGGGCACGAAATTCTTGGGCCGGAACTCGCCGGTCGTATGGTTCGCCAGCCGGTTCGCCGGATCCGGGTCATCAAAGCCGCCGAAATTGGCCGTCCATTGCTGATCCCAGGATGACTTCGTGTTCGGCGTGGGATTGCGATCCGATGGCTGCTCGCCGATCCAGAAAATCGTGCACGTCACCTGGAGCTTCCACGGATAGAGAATCCGTGAGGCCGGGGCGGGCGCGGCCGGCGGCCTGACCGGCACAATCGGCCGACTCACGGTGGGAACCGAAACTTTGGGCGCCACCGATCCCGCCGACGAACCTTGGATGACCGATCCACCCGCGGGTCCCTTGATATCCGCCGCCGCATGCCCGGCGGAAAACGCCAACATGACAAGACTCGGGAGGTGGGTTTTGAGGGATAATCGGAACATGGGGGAATCCGGCAAGGACCGCGGGTTAACGATCGTTGGCCGGGAGACTTGGCTAAAATTTTCCATCGCGCAAGCCAAAGGTCAGCTGCCAATTCCAACCTCCCGCGGATGCGGGACCTGGAAAAGTGGCTGGCGCGTCAACAAGGGGCGGCTAACTCCGATTCGCCGTGGTCCATGGATCGCCGATGAAGGGCGGCTAGCCTCGATCCATCGTCCCCTCATGGGCTTGGGCGGATCGGAATCCGCCGCTTCTATGTTTCACCAGCCGGTCAAAAGGAGGCCAGCCGCCGACATGAAACTCCAACACCGCCCAGTCAGGCGACTGGAATCTTCTCCATGCCCCCTCATCAAAATCCATTGTCGCCTCGCAATCCCTGCGATACGACTGACCGCGGAGGAAGGTAGGTCGCTTGATCCCGTCATGAGTATTGAACAGCGCAGGGTGGTAGATTTCATTGGCACTGACAAAGCAGACGGCCATGTCTCGCTGACCATTTCAGACCATTTGCCTTGGCTGAACGACAACGAGCACCTTTTGATTTTGCAGAACAAGATAAACGATTACTTGGCATTTCTTGAGTCGGGAGAGATTTACGATTCTTACCCAAAGGCGCACGGTCGCGAGATTGAGATTCGGTTGATTTGCAAATATCCACCAGCCGGAGATGGAGTCAGATTTTTGGAGCTGGCGAGCAAGACTGTCCGCAAGGCAGGCTTTCGTTTTTCAGTTCACACATCATGAAACCGTGGCCTAAAGCGCTGCTGCGAACCGCCGACACAGCCTTGAAGCAGGGCATTGTTTCCGTTGCGGCAATCCTGATGTTGTTGAACCTCGGCTGTACATTCCGGCAGAGTGAGAACCTGCGAGCCGCTTCCTTCACTCCGCACGCCGGCCGGCGCATTGGCCGGGTTGACGCCGGAACATTTCTCCAGTCGCGGGTCGCCTTGCTCGTTTCGAGCGACCGGGACCCTGCGAGTAAATGGTTGGCGGGAGACCCGCATGTCCCGGCTGGGAGCGACCTGGGATGCGCCGCCGCAATCGATGGTCGCGGGTATTTCCTGACTGCCGCACACTGTCTCACACACAGGTTTGTCTATCTGATCCTCTTCGATTCGCGGACCACCCGGGCCTTGCGCGCCCGGGTGGTCTGGCAGGGGCACTCACGAAAAGGTCAATCCGACCTGGCGATTCTGCATGTGCGGCGAATGCTGGATCACACGCTTGATTGGGCTGACGGGGTTCACACGGATGAGCCTGTGATGGCCGTTGGATTGTCATGGACGGACAAGCCTAACCGGAATCTCCGGGGCTTTGAATGGATGGGCGGCAGAATCCTCCGTTCCAGCAAGCTGAAAGGAGAAGAGGGCGACTTCAATGTGGGGACCGACGTCCCCCTCCAGCCCGGAGACAGCGGGGGGCCGCTGGTGGATGCTGAGGGACGATTGATAGGTATCAATGTGCAAGGAACGCCACCTCTCGTTCACAAGGTATTGCCGGGATGGATGTTTCCCATGATAGCGGAACGCCCCAACCGAGCATGGCTCCGGGAAACCATTGGAAACGACGTGGCCAGACGTCCTTCTGAAGTTGCCGGGCAGTTTGGCCCATGAACGTGGCCATTTGCTACTGCGAACCGCGCCGCACTTCGCTCGGCTTGGGTTGTTAAGCGCCTTCTAACTTTCCGACTACTGCAGAACCGCCGTTCAGGGATTCAGCATCAATTGTTGCCGCGTAATAGTCACGGTCCTCAAAGCGCCGCCGTCCTTGCCCTGGACTTGCAAGACCGCGGTTGTGTTAGGTTCGCCGCGGATTTGTCCGACGAATTCCATCTGGTTCAGGTCACCGGAGTTCAGCCAGTTGCCATGGGCATCTTTCACGGCAACGATCCGGTCCCCTTGCACGAGTCCGCCGGCGCGACTGGCCGGGCTTTCGGGCATCACGGAACTGACCTCGTAGCCGTTGTTGGCAAACCCGCCGACGGCCACCCCGATGCCAACCGGAGCCGACACGCGGATGCCCTTTTTGGCGCTGGCGTGGTCCGCCGCGTCGGGAAATGTTTCCGCCCATTCCAGCGCGGCCCTGGCATCCTTGGCGCCCCAGTTGGTTCCGAGCTCTTCGATCACCGAGGCACGGAACTCCCCCTGCAGTTGCATTCCCTGCAAGTAGCCGGCGGCGGTCGGGGGATCGCTTTCCCCAAGAGCGGCCATGGCGATCGCCTGCATTTCCCGGCGGGTTTCCTGATCCGGGATTTGCCCGGCCCATTCCCAGACGGCCTGCGGATCATGATCGGCCCAACCGGTGGCAAAGCGTTGCAGGAAATCCGTATTGCCGGACAGGCCGTCACCCAAGGCAAAGGCCTTGGCAGGATCCGTCGCGGACAGCACGACGGCGGCATCCGCGATCAACAAGGCCCGCCTCCGGCCGAGCACGAAATCATAGGCGAATGCGGCCACTTGCTCCGGCGTGGCCCGGCCCTCCTTCAGCAAAAAAGATCCGAGAGTGTCCGCGATGCCGCCGCGCGCGACCCCGCCATCACCTAACACATCCACCGTGGACTTGCCCGACCATTTGCAAAACAATGTCAGCAGGGCGATATCCCGCGCCTTGCCGGATGGGATCTGCCATGCCCATTTCAGCGCCTCCGTCACTCCGAGGCCCGCCGCGCAGGTGAAGGCTCCACGAAGAAACGACTCCCGCCCGGGCTCTCCCGTTAGTTTGCCGAGTTCAGCCAACATCGTA
>JAZKGW010000028.1:44631-52649 GCA_040385685.1 Verrucomicrobiota bacterium
ATCCATTCCCGCCTGCGCGGCGTGGTAACCCTTGGCCTGCTGCTCGAAATCCCGGCGCAAGTCGTCGGGCAGGGAGCTGGCCGCTGTCTGCGGGCGACTCTCCAACCTCACGCTCGGCGATTCCACCGATCGCCGGGAGGTCGGACGGTGCTCCGCCTTGGAGACTTCTTTCTGCGCGTCCGGGGGCGCTTGGCGGGTGGCCATGAAAGCCGCGACACCCAACGCGACCGCCGCAGAGCCGATGATGAGGGTTTTGGAGGACATGATCCAGGCTGCCTAACGAAACTGACGGACGGGGAACTATCACACGCTGGCGAAACTGGCGACAAGCAATTCCCAGCGGTTGGCGCAGGGGCTCTCCATGGAGATTGACAGAGATTCGAACCGCGGATGACGCGGATGAAGACCGAATTGCAACCGCGCCGGTTGATCAGCACGCAAGCATCACCTCAGAACCTCTTATCCGTGATAATCCGCGTCATCCGCGGTCGAAATCTCCTTTTTCTTAAGTCGTATCCCAAATAGACGCCCCCCGGCGACAGGCGGCACCAGCCTATGTAGTGCAACCCGGGAGATGAAATACCACGCATTCTGAATCGGTAGAGTGGGGACTATTTTCCCGACCCGATCCATGCCGCTGAAAACCTCCCGCATTCTAACACTCCTGCTCCTCGCTGGAGTCCTTTCAACCGCCCGCAGCTTGGCGGCACCGCCATTCGAGGAGTGGGGCACGGAATCCCTGCAGGCCATCCGCAAGGATCTCTGGCTTCCCAAACTCAACCTTTACGCGGAGCAGGCTCCCGATGAAAAAGGCGTTCCCGCAGCACCCGCCTTCATGTGGGGCGTAGGCGTGCAACTCTCCGCACTGGCTGCAGCGTCAAAAGTCCAACCGGAAAAATACCTGCCGGAAACGAAGGCCTACGCCGATGCCATCAACGTCTATTGGCTCAAGCACAACGAAATCGAGGGCTTCGACGTGCAACCCGGCCCCAAGGCATCGGACCGCTACTACGATGACAACGCGTGGCTTGTGCTCGCCCTCGCTGATGTCTTCGAGGTGAGCAAGGATCAAAAATATCTCGCCCGCTCGGCAGCCGCATTCCGCTTCGTCATGAGCGGAGAGGACGACAAGCTGGGCGGCGGACTTTACTGGCGGGAGGAATTCCGCACCTCCAAGAACACCTGCACCAACGCCCCGGCGATCGTCTCCGCGCTGCGTCTCTATCAGCTCACCAAGGACGACAAGCAATTGGAAACCGCAAAGCGGGTGTACGCCTGGACGAACTCGCACTTGCAGGATCAGGACGGCCTATACTGGGACGCCATCAACCTCGAAGGTCGGGTGAACAAAAGGAAGTATTCTTATAACACCGCGCTGATGATCCGCGCGAACTGTTTGTTTCACGCCATCACCGGCGAGGCCCGCTATCTGGATGAAGCCAAGCGCGTCGCCATGGCCGCGGAGAAATTCTGGGTCAGCGAGAATGGCGCAGTTTCTGATAGCGGTAAATTCGCCCACCTGCTGATGGAGTCGCTGCTCGCGGTCTATCAGCAGGACAAGGATCCGCACTGGACCGAAACCGTCGAGCGCACGCTTGTTTACGTCCACTCCAATTTACGGTCGGCGAACGGGCGCTATTCAGCGCACTGGAGCCGGCCTGCGAACGGCTCGCTGAAAGAATCCATGCTGCTCAACCAGGCGAGCCCGGCCCGTGCGTTTTGGGTGGCGGCGGACGTGATCAAAGCGCCGTGATTTCAGCCAGCAAGGCCTGGAGGTCGAGTGGCCGGGTGAACATCGCCAGTCCGCCGTCCGCCGTGCGCGGCCATTCCGCTGGCGGACGATCCCAATACAACTCGACGCCGTTCTGGTCGGGATCGCGCAGGTAGAGGGCTTGGCTCACCCCGTGGTCACTCGCGCCGTCCAGTGCGATGCCGGCGTCCAACAGCCGCTGCAACGCATCCGCCAGAGTGACGCGGGTCGGATAGAAAATGGCCAGATGAAACAATCCCGTCGTCCCCGGAGGCGGCGGCGATCCACCGAGACTCTCCCAGGTGTTGAGACCGATGTGATGATGATAGCCGCCCGCGGAAATGAAGGCGGCGGCGGAGCCGTAGCGTTGGGTCAATTGAAACCCTAACACCCCGCAATAAAAGCCGAGCGCCCGTTCCAAGTCGGCCACCTTGAGATGCACATGGCCGATCGAAACGTCCGGATGAATGGGCGGGTTGTTCATAAAGGTGGTTCGTGAATCTCAAGGGTCGGAAGGATGCTCAACTATCCCGGATACCGGATTGCCACACGACCAGCAAGTCGCGAAGTTTCCGGGATTCGTCTCACCACAGCAGCGGCACACGATTTCCTCATCGGCATTCTCCTGAACTGCGGTCAAATGTTCCCGGATGATTTTCACCGCGGGCACGTATTCCTCGTCGTTCATGACGCAGAGCGCCGGATAGAACTCCGGAATCGGGATGTCCGTTAGCCCGCTGGCGGTCAGAAACTCGTTCCGAATCATGGTGGCAATGCCGTGCTCCTCCAGCACCGCCTTGTAGTAACTGACCCGGGTGATGTCCAGTTCTCGGAAGAGTTCTTTCATGGGTTCGGCGCGACGGGTTGGGCAGGCGTTGAGCTGCTGAGCCGGGTTCCAAATCCTATGACCTCCCGACGGTTGCGGTACACGTCGACGGGGATCAACGGAATTCTAATAGGTTGTGCCCATGGAGTCCCACAGATCCACCCTTTTCGATTGCCGAAAATCAACACCTCGTCACCACCACTTGATTCCACGTCAATCCAATGGTGAGTATCGCTCATGGTACTGGACCAAGTGCCTTTCATCGGGGAGTCATCGAGTTCAACAACAACTCCATCGCCAAGTGTGATCCTTGATCCATCGACGGCAACCACCCTAACGGGACTGCGAAGGGGTTGATTCTCCACCACCCTCGGGTAGCGAATACCAATGAAACCCGTGAATATGCCGGTGGCGATTACCGCGAGCACAATAAAGGCAGATGCCACGAAGTTTTTCATATCATTCAGCCAAACCATGCACGGGTTCGGTGAGGCTTGGAGTAAACTTACATCTGCCGGTTGCCAAAGTAAATCACCCCGGTTCCCACGGCGCGGAATTGAGTTATGTCGTCGTTCAAGGCGGCGGGATCCCAGTCCCAGAGCTTCAGGTCGCGCGGGCTTTGCGGGCTCCACGCGCCGGTCCTGCCGTCACTGTGGAGAAAGGTGCCGTCCTGGCGGAAGGTGAGCGTGTAGAGGACTTGGCCATCAGGTTGTCCGTCACTGATGTTCCAAACGGTGCCCGCGAGGTAGGCATAGAGAGCATCCGCGCTTGCGGGTTTGGGAGTTGTGGGTTTGTCCGCCGGGGAATTCTCGCGCTGGCGGGCCCAGCGCTGATAGATAAGATCGCGTCCGGCCCATGACAACGGATCGGGCTGTCCGGCGGAGGTGTCGCCGTAAATGGCAAACGCGCCCGCGGCGAATGCGAGCAGCGCGATGAACATTGGCTTTTTCATGCCTACTGGGTGGCTGGGATGAAGAACCGGGTCAAGGGGATTTCCAAAAGGGAGCGCAATGTCCCTTCCCCCTAGCGGAGACTGGCGGCGATGTTATCCGCGAGGCGTTCGAGCAGGCGGGACTGGGCGGCGACGCTGGCGTTGTAGCCGGAGGATTCGAGCGGCTCGCGGGCGGTGAAGGTTTTGGAAACCTTCAGGCGGCGGTCGGGGAGCGAGTAGGCGCGCCAACCGATTTCACAAATGGCGAAGCCGTCGGTCTCGCTGTGGAGCTGGCGGACGTCAAGGGTGACCTGATAGCTGATCTCGCTGTCGGTCTGCCACGGGTAGGTGCGGACGTTGCCGGTGCGGAGCTGGCGGCCGAGGTTGGCGGCGGTGACGCGGGCAATCGAAGCAGTTAGATCGCCGGCCCAGCGGTGGTCTTCGGCGACGCCGAGCTGGTTGGGGGCTTCTTGAGTGACGAGGTTGGCGCGGTCGAGGTATTCGGCGAGGTTGATGGGCCCGACGCCGATGCCGATTCCGCCGCCGGACGGGACGGGGCCGCTGGCGGTGAGGACGTAGAAATTTTGGCTAGGCTGGGAGCAGCCGGCGACGAGGACCGCTGCGAGCAGGAGGAAAAATCGGTTCATGTCGGGAAAGTGGGTTCAGCGTTTGCCTTTGGGAGCCGGCGGGATGGGATTGCCCGAGGAATCGCGACCGAAGAGCAGCGAGTTGGGCTTTTCGTTGACGGTGTTCATCAGGGATTTCATCGTGCGCAGCGAGGCGCGGAGTTCTTCGAGAGTTCGGAGCATATCACCCTGGATGGGGCCTTCGGGTCCGTAGCTGGTGAGGGATTTGTCGAAGGTGGCGGAGAGCTTGTCGAAGGCGGCCAGACTGGCGCGCAGGTCGGCTGAAATATTGGCGACGTCGGCGGATTCGATGACCTTGCGGGCGGCAATCAAGGTATCGTTGATTTCAACCATCGATTTGCGCCCATCGGCTGCGGTGATCGCAAACTCGTCGGCGGTTTTGCCGATTTTTTTCAGGGTGTCGGCAACGGTAGTTTGGAGCTGGTCCAAGCCTCCGGAAATCGTGGGCAGCGAGGGCAATTCGCCGACTTTGCCCATCTCGGCGAAAGTCACTTCCTTGTAGTAGTCGAGATCCACATAGAGGGATCCGGTGAGCAGGCTGCCAATTTTCAACGAGGCACGCAGGCCGCGGCCGACGGCTTCCTTGAGGAACTCGCCGTCGGGTTTGATGATTTTCTCGGCGGCGTCGGGCCGCAGGAGGGAGGGGTCGATTTCCACCAACACTCCGACGCGCGGGTCTTCGGCGGCCTTGAGGTAGTCGAAGGAAATGTCGGCGACGCGGCCGATCGGAATGCCGCGGAACTCGACGGGCGCGTGCTTCGAAAGCCCGCGGACGGTTTGTTCGAAGAGCAGGACGAATTTCAAGGTGGGATTGAAGTTGGAACCCTTGGCGGCGTCCTCGTCCTCGAAGAGCGTGAAAACCTTGCCGTCGGCGACCGCCTCGCCCGGCGGGATGCCGTCGGGGACGTCGAAGGTGGCACCACCGGAAAACATGGCTTGGAAGGAGGGCGTGCGCAGTTTGACCCCGTCGGGGCCGGCGCTGATGTCGATGCCGCTGGTGTTCCAGAAGCGGGTGTTCTCCGTCACCAGGCCGCTGTATTTCTGGGTGATGAAGGCATCGTAGGTCACGCGCTGGTATTCAATGTCGAAGGTGCGGCTTTCAATCCGGCCGACTTCGAAGCCGCGGTAGTAGATCGGTGAGCCCTCGACCAGCGAGCCGGCCTCTTCGGCGCTGAGTATGAGGCGGCGGCCGGGGATGTTGCGATTGGTGGCGGGCGGCTTTTCAAGGCCGATGAAGTTGGAGGACCGGTCGGCATCCGGTGGACCGGGATCGAGTTCGACGAAGGCACCGGTGATCAGAGTGCCGAGACCGGAAACATCGGTAGTCGAGACCCGTGGCCGCACGACCCAAAATTGGGTGCCCTTGCGCAACAGACCCTCGTAGTCGGGATCGAGTTCGACGTTGATGAGGACGGATTTCAAATCGCCGGCAAGCTTGACCTCCTTGACCACGCCGACCCGGACCGAGCGGCACTTCACTTCGGTTTTTTTCGCGGCGAGACCGTCGGCGGTTTCGAAGATGACTTGGGCGACGGGGCCGCGCGCGCTGAGGTTGAGGTAAATCATCCAGCCGCCGATCAATAGCGCGAGAATGGGCACGACCCAAACGATGTTCCAGCGTTGCGCCGCGCGGTATTCCGGGATGGCGGCGGGAGGTGAGGGTGTCGTTTCGGGGTCGCTCAAGGGTCTGCTTTCTTAAGGGGTGAAGGATCGATGCCGAGCATTTCGAGGCGATCCCAAAGGAGCCGCGGCTCGAAGCTCATCGCTGCGAACATCGTAAGCACGACGACCCCGGCGAATGCAAGCGCGCCGGGACCGGGCGTGATGGTCATGTAATTGCCAAGCTGGACTAGCACCACCAAAATCCCGACGACGAAAATATCGACCATGGACCAGCGGCCTAGCAGTTCGGTGAACCAGTAGATTTTTCCGAGCATGCCCGGCGAGGGGCTGATTTTACCAGTGGCGGCCAGGCAAAGCCAGGTGAGCGCGATGATTTTCAACAGCGGGATGAGGATCGAAGCGGTGAAAATCACGAGAGCAATCGGATAGGCGCCTTGCCGCCAGAAAGTCATCATCCCGCTGATGATGGTGTTTTCGGTGACGTCACCAAGCTCGATCACCGTCATGATCGGGAGTATATTCGCCGGAATGTAAAGCGCGGCCGCGGCAATCATCAGGGCGATGGTGCGCTGGATGCTATCAGGTTTTCGCAAATGCAAATGCGTCCCGCAACGCGGGCAGTTGCCGAGGGAGACCGGCGAGACTTTCCCGCAAGTGTGGCAACCCGCCAAACCGGCGTGCACGGCACGGGGCGGAGTGTCACTCATGATTTCGCCACCTCCAGCCGATCCCACAGCTCGTTGCGGTCGATGCTCGCCACTGCCGCGGCCATGCAGATCATCAACGCGGCAAACGCCCAGAAACCCATGCCAAAATGGACGTCCGCCACTTTTCCAAGCTTCAACAGGCTAACCAGCAATCCTAACAAAAAGACTTCAATCATGTTCCACGGTTCGGTTTTGTTCATCCACTTGGCCACATGGGTGGCACCGGGCGCGATCCGCCCGAACATCAGCGGTCCGCACACATAAATCAACCCGCCCGCCATCGAAATCGGCGTGAGGATCGTAAACAACGCCAGCGCCAATCCGAGGACCGGGCTGCCTTGGTGGATCAGCGCGTTAGTCGCGGAAACCAGATTCAAGGAGGTCCTGATGCTCGCGGCATCCATCACCAGAAACGGAAACGAATGCACCACCACCATCAGGATGAGCGCGGTGACGGAAAATGCCGTGGCGCGGACGAGCGAGGCGGGACGGTTTTGATAGAGAACGGCCCCACAGCAACTGCACCGCGCCGCCGTCCCCTCCGGCAACGCCGCCGTCCCGTGCAAGGTGTCGCAAAAATGACAAACCGAATAGTGAGGCCCGCCCCGCGGCATCGGCCACGGATGCATGGCCCGCTTGAATCTGGAAAATGGCGTTTTCATTTTAACGGAGAGCGACGACCCGCTGCGCAAGTTCGCCCAAACCCTCGACACCACATTCCACAAAATCGCCCGCTTGCAAGTAGCGAGGTGGACTCATTCCCATCGCGCAACCGCTCGGAGTGCCCGTCGCCACCACATCGCCGGGCAGCAAAGTCATAAAGCGGCTGACATAACAGACCAATTGCCTGACGGAAAACGACATGTCGCCGGTCCAACTGTTTTGCCGCAATTCGCCATTCACCTTGCACCACAACCGCAGTCCCTGCGGGTCGCTTACTTCATCCGCCGTCACCATCCAGGGTCCCATCGGCGCGAAACTGTCGGCACTCTTGCCCTTGGTCCACTGCCCGCCCATCTCCTTCTGGAATGCCCGCTCGGAAAAATCGCAGAACGTCGAATAACCGGCCACGTAGTCCATCGACTCGCGTTCATCGACATACGACGCGGTGCGGCCGATGATCACCGCGAGCTCCACCTCGTAATCGAGTTTCGTCGAACCACGCGGGATGATCACATCGTCGGTCGGCCCGCTCCACGCGCTGGTGGCTTTCATGAAAATGGATGGCTCGGTGGGAATCCCCTCGCCCAGTTCCTTCGCGTGTTCGAGGTAGTTTTTCCCGATGCAAACCAACTTCGACGGCCGCTCGATTGGCGGGCCGAGACGCGCCAGAGGATCCACTTCGGCTCCTCCCGGACACCCGTCGTTCACCCACTCCGCCAAGGAATCGAGGCCGCCCATCGCGAAAAAACCCTCATCGTAATCGTTGAATTCGCCACTCGCATCGATCCTGCGACCATCCGGCAGAAGAATCCCCGGCTCCTCACGCCCCTCGTCACCGAACCGAATCAATTTCATGCGCGCGGTTTAGCAA
>JAZKGW010000029.1:0-87540 GCA_040385685.1 Verrucomicrobiota bacterium
CCGCTGAGAGGTTTCCGGGCTTGAACAACCGGGAGTTCCGCCCGCAGACTCCGCCCGCTCCCCGCGAGCGCTCTCCTTATGTCCAACTCTCCTGAAATTCGCGTGTTCGCCCCGGCCACGGTGGCCAACGTCGCCTGCGGTTATGACGTTCTCGGTTTCGCCATCGATGCTCCTGGCGATGAAATCGTGGTCCGCCACTGTGACAAACCCGGCCTACACATCACGAAAATCACCGGCGACAACGGCAAACTCCCGAAAAACCCCGCACAAAACTGCGCCGGCGTCGCCGCGCTGGATTTGCTCAAACACCTCGGGATGACCGACCGCGGGATCGAGATGGAGATCCACAAAAAAATGCCCTTCGGCTCTGGCCTCGGCTCATCGTCCGCCTCGTCGGTCGCCGGTGCCTTTGCCGTGAACAAACTGATAGGCGATCCGCTCAGCAAAAAACAACTTCTGCCCTTCGCCATGGCCGGCGAAGCCTCGGCCGACGGTGCCTGGCACGCCGACAACGTCGCCCCCTGCCTCTTCGGCGGAATCGTTTTCATCCGCTCCAACGACGAGCTCGACTTCGCCCAGATCCCTGCGCCGAAAAATCTGTGGGCTACCGTGGTCCACCCGGATATCGAAATCCTAACAAAAGTCGCCCGCGAGATCCTGCCCAAGGAAATCCCGTTGGAGAACGCCACCCAGCAGATCGGCAACCTCGGCGGTCTCCTCTGCGGACTCATCCAGGAAGACTACGGCCTCATTTCCCGCTCCATCCACGACGTCATCGCCGAGCCGCGCCGCCAGAAACTCATCCCGGATTTCTACAAAGCGAAACGCGCCGCCCTCGCCGCTGGTGCGCTCGGTTTCTCCATCTCCGGCGCCGGCCCGTCCGTCTTCGCCCTCTGCGAAGGCGAGGAAATCGCCCGCAAGGTCGCCGATGCGATCAGCAGGATTTTTTCCGCGATCCCGATTGAGAACCAAAGCTACGTCTCGCGGATCAATCCGACGGGGGTGCATGTGATTGACTAAATATTTCCAAAAATCCCAAGTCCGGTTAAACTCCCTTCATCATGCAACAAAAATTCAACGTGGTCATCGAGCGGGATTCCGAAGGCTGGCTCGTTGCAAGCGTGCCTTCGCTTCACGGCTGCCACACGCAGGCACGTTCATTCGACGAGCTTGATTCGCGGATCAGGGAAGCCATTTCCCTCTGTCTTGAAGATTCCGGTGATTTCACACCGCCCGAGTTCGTGGGAGTGCAGCAAGTGGCCGTCGATATTTAGGCAAGGTGCCGATCGATACATAACCGTTATGTTTTTACGCTCACGTTGACCCGAAGTCCTGAAAAGGAGTATTCCCATCTCATGAGCCAATTCCCGAGCGTCACCGGCAGCGAACTGATAAGAGCTTTGTCTAAAACGGGATTTTCAGTCGTCAGGACCAAAGGCAGTCACCATCGACTCGAACACCCCGACGGCAGAAAGACGACCGTTCCCGTGCATGGCAAGGAAACATTGGGACCGGGCATCCTGTTGAAAATCCTTCGGGACCTCGATCTCACCCGGGACGACCTGCTCGGTCTTCTCTAAAAACTGAACACTGAAAACTAGCAACTTTTCCCCGCCGTGCTCTACCACTCCACCACCACCCCGTCCCACCGCGTCGATCTCAAGGAAGCTATCCTGCGCTCGCTGCCGCCGGACAACGGGCTTTACATGCCGGACAGCTTGCCCGTGTTAGACGAGGCCTTTTGGGAAATCTGGCGGGATCTCAGCTTCACGGAAATCGGTATTGCCGTGGCGGATGCGTTCTTTTGCGAGGATGTCCCGCCGCAGGCGCTGGTGGATATCGTCGAGGGCGCGATCTCGTTCGATGCGCCACTCGTCACGCTCGGCCCGGGCGATCACGTTCTCGAACTTTTCCACGGCCCCACCCTTGCCTTCAAGGATTTCGGGGCGCGGTTCATGGCACGTCTGATGGCCTGGCTGACCCGTGGTGACGACCGCGAACTCACCGTGCTCGTCGCCACCTCCGGCGATACCGGCGGGGCGGTTGCCTCCGCGTTCCACAACGTCCCCGGGACTCGCGTGATCATTCTCTATCCGCAGGGAAAGGTTTCCGGGCTCCAGGAAAAACAACTCACCGCCCTCGGTGGCAACATCACCGCCTTGGAAATCCAAGGCTCGTTCGACGACTGCCAGGCGCTCGTCAAATCCGCCTTCCTCGACCGCGAGCTTGCGGAGCGCCTCAATCTAACATCCGCGAACTCCATCAATCTCGCGCGCCTCGTCCCGCAGAGTTTCTACTACATCCACGCCGCCCGCCAGTTGCCGGATGGCGTCAAGCCGACCTTCGTCATTCCCTCGGGAAATTTCGGAAATCTAACCGCAGGTCTGCTCGCGATGCAACTCGGGCTGCCGGTCGATCACTTCGTCGCCGCCACTAACCGCAACGACGTCGTCCCGGAATACCTGCGCCTCGGCCAATACTCGCCGCGCCCGAGCGTGCCGACAATTTCCAACGCGATGGACGTGGGCGCACCCTCCAACTTTGTCCGCATGCAAGCCCTCTTCGGCGGCTCGTGGGACGCCATGAAAGACAGCATCGCCGGCATGACCTTCAGTGACGACCAGACGCGTGCCGCGATCCGCACCGTCAAGGCGCTCTACGATTACGAGATCGACCCGCACGGGGCGGTCGGCTGGCTGGCCGCCCAGAAATGGCGGGCCACTCACCCGGGCAGCGCCACCGTCACTCTCGAAACAGCGCACCCCGCCAAGTTCCTCGACGTGATGGAAGCCGAGCTGGGCCCTAACTGCGTCGAGATTCCCGAGCGCCTCGCGATCCTCGCCCTACGTGAAAAGGTCTCCACCTTGCTGCCCGCGGACAAGGCGATCTTCCGCGAATGGCTCCTTCGTTAAGAAGGAACGGAGAGTTGCTGGCATCTGATGACGGGACGCCCCTGCCCCGCACATTTCGCCGTTTGACAATCGCCGGTCCCGTCGTTTCCTAACGCCTCCCCCAGCCCCAAACCAACCAACGACCATGAGCACCGCCAAAGATCTAACGCAACAAGCCCCGACCAGCCCGCGCGTCCGCACCGGCGGCTATGCCATCCTTGCCCGCATGGCCGACAAGGGCCGCGCTGACATCGCCGGGACCGTCGGCGACTATCACTTCAACTGCCCGCTCGACAACTACCTGTTCGGCTTCAAAGGCGTGAAGGGTGAAGACGTGAGAAAGCTGCTCGAAAATGGCAAAACCAACGAGGAAATCGCCGGCTGGCTTGACGCCAGTGGAGAGCCGAAAACCGAAGAGGAAAAGAAAGCTTGGTCCGACAGCTGCGAAGCCGCCCGCCCTTACGACAATCCGGAGATGAAGGATTGGTTCGTCGGCGTCTGTGCGGAGGTCGGGATCGACCCTGCCACCAGCACGCTCTTCGATTACCTCGAAACCGACGACAAGCACAGCTTCGCGAAGTGAGTGTCGACCGCATAAGGGGGGAAGCGATGTCGCTTTCCATTATGATGCTTCTGCGATTATCAGCACTTCCGCGAACGGCAAATCAGCGAGTAGAGCAAACGCGTTGTTCCGGGTGAGCCTCGCCCGCGTCGCGGCCGGACTGGCCATTCCGCAGAGGAAGCGCGCGAGCTGGCGCGGGGTGTTGAGGGCGGCATGCTTTTCATCGACGAGCTTTCTAACGGCGGCGATGTCGTCATCGGTGACGCGGCGGGATTTGGGGCGCTTGATGGTCTTGGCGGGAACGCCGCGGCAACGGTCGCAGTGGCCACAAGGAGCTTTCAAGACTTCGCCGAAGTGTTTGGTGAGGTAGCCGGTGAGGCACCCGCGGTGGGCGGATAGACCTAACACCTGCCGGAGGCGGGCGAGGTCGGCTTGCTCGCGGGATTGGAATTTTTCGACAAGCGAGGCGGTCAGGAGTTTTAGATCGCCGGGTTCCTTCTTGAGTTTGTAGCCGTGGCGGACGCCCCACACGCTGAGGATGATGTCACCGGCGGACTGGAGGCCGTTGAGGGCGGTCACGATTTTTTCCCGCGGGCAGTTGAGTTTTCCCGCGAGGTCGGTGGGATGGAAATACATCCACCAACGTTTCATCTCACCGGCGGCGAGGATCTGTTGGATGAACTTCCGCTCGGCAGAAGTGCGACCTGCTAGAATCTTCTCCTGAGTGTTGAGGAGCTTCGCGCGGTAGGTGGCGTAAAACGGGCCGGTGGCCTCGATGATGCCTTCGATTTCCAGATACGTCATGACGGTGGAAACCACGCCGGGGCGGATGTCGCAGACGGTTGAAAGCTCGTAGGGCGAGACGTCGAACACGGGGCTAAGGCGGAGCACGCGGTCGATGAGATTTCCCAATGCGCGAGGAGTAGGGGTGTCGGAGTAGATGAAATTCTCGAGGACAGTTAGATCATCGCCACAGGCAAGCATTTCGCAGCGGGCGGGCAGGCCGTCGCGACCGGCGCGGCCGATTTCCTGGGTGTGGTTTTCGAGACTCTTCGGAAGGTTGTAGTGGAAGACGGCGCGGATGTTGGACTTGTCGATGCCCATGCCGAAGGCGATGGTGGCGACGATGATGCGGGTGCCGCCAGTCATGAACGAGCTCTGGGCATCGGCGCGGAATTCGGCGGGCAGGCCGGCGTGGTAGGCACGGGCGGATAGACCGTTTCTGGCGAGGAAGGTGGCGACCCCCTCGGCGGTTTCCTGGCGGGTGACGTAAACGACGGCGGGGCCGTCGATAGCAGTTAGCTTTTCCAGCAGCAGGGCTTTCCGCTCGCCGGCGATGCACGGAGTGACGCGGAGGTCGAGATTGGGCCGATGGAAGCTAAGTTGGACATGGTCGGCGGCAGCGATGCGAAACGCCTTGCGGATGTCGCGGGCGACCTTGGGCGTGGCGGTGGCGGTTAGACAAAGCACGCGCGGGACTTTGAGGCGGCGGCAGATTTTCGCCAGCTTGAGGTAGTCCGGGCGGAAATTGTGGCCCCACTCGGAGATGCAGTGGGCTTCGTCAATGGCGATGAGTTCGATGGGTAGGCGCTTGAGGCGCTGGCGGAAGGCTTCGTTAGAGAAGCGCTCGGGGGCGATGTAGAGGAGCTTGAGGGTGCCGGCTTCGAGGCGTTCGTAAACGTCGCGAAGCTGATCGGCATCGAGCGTGGAATCGAGGCGGGCTGCAGAAATGCCTTTGGCGGCGAGCGCATCGACCTGGTCGCGCATGAGGGCGATGAGCGGAGAGACGACGAGAGTGAGGCCGTCTAGCAGCAAGGCGGGTAACTGGTAGCAAAGGGATTTCCCGCCACCTGTTGGAAAAACGGCGAGGGCCGACCGTCCTGCGAGGAGGGCGTTGATGACGGGTTCCTGGCCCTCGCGCAGGGCGTCGTGACCGAAGTGGGCGCGGAGGGTGGGAAGCACGGGAGGAGTTTCCGTTTCCCCCGAGATGAGGCAAGTGGGAAGCGCCGGCATTCGGCGACGGCCACGGAAAAAAAAAACTTGGCACTTGCATCCGGCGGCATTACTGAAGCTTCCACAAACCCATGTTGCATAAAATTGCTATAGCTGAGACGAGCGGAAAATCCTTATTTCCGCCGGTTTCAGGCAGCGCCCGGATCACCCTGTTCGGCACGGGGTCGGCGCCGTGGTTTCAGCGCAATCCCGCCACTGGACAGCCCGACATGGGACTCGGCGAGCCAGCCACGCCTCCCGTGTCATGACGCTCAACGACAAGAGCGACACTTCAACTCCACAAGAAAACCCTGAGAATTCCATGAGACGTTTTACTTCACTTACCGCAATCCTGATGGTCGGCCTGCTGGGCCTGCTAGGGTCCAAGGAGGCGGTCGCCGCCCCGACTTTCAGCGTCCCCGGATTCGTTGATGAAACCCTCTATCAGGGCAACGGCATGATCTCCATGCGCTTCGATTACGCCGGCCGCCTGTGGGTCATCGAAAAAGTCGGGCGTGTGCTGGTTTTCGAACCCACCGCTCCCGGGGCATCCACCTTCAAACCACCCTCCGTTTTCGCCGACCTGTCCGCCCAGGTTTCCACCGGCGGCGAGACCGGGATGACCGGCCTAACAATCGATCCCGACATCGAGCACAACGGGTTTGTTTACGTCCTCCATGCGACGAGTACCGACCAGCGCATCGTCCGCCTGACCGCGAATGGAAACTTCACGGCCATGGTGCCCGGCTCCGCGCTCATCCTGCTCAGCGGCCTGCCCAACGCGAACACCGTCCACAAGGCCGGCGACATCCATTTCCACCCCAACGACCCCGCCAATCTCTATGTCTCACTCGGCGACGACGGCTTCCGCTATGATGTCGATAATCTCGATAACTACTATGGAAAGATCCTGAAAATCAGCGCCTCGGACGGCACGGGACTCGTCAGCAACCCCTATTACAACGGCAACCCGTCCTCGGTGCGCTCGCGCATCTGGTCCGCCCGCTACCGCAATCCATTCCGATTCACCTTCGATCCGCTGACTAACGGCGACTACATGTATGTCTCGGAAAACGGCGACGGCACCGACCGTATTTCCCGCATCGAGAAAGGCGGCGACGGCGCCTGGCCCACCTCCGAATACCTCACCAATTCCGCCGACGGAAAACGCAAAGTGCTCTACACCTCGGACCCCTCGAAGACCGGCATCGCCATCTTCCGGAGCGGCCCATTCGCGCCCGAAGGGACCCCTGTGCTCTACGGTGCCCGCTACGGCGGCGGCGACCGCAACGTCGTAAACCGCTGGAATCTAACCGGCACGAATGGCAACGCAATCGCGCCCGTCGCGGCGGACAACGGTGCCGACTTCTACTCCGGATTCACTGAGCATGGCATCGTGAGTTTCACCGCCGGCCCCGATGGCTCGCTTTATTTCACCGACAGCGGCCAAGGCGCCTCCATCGGCAACAACTGGAGACTCGGTCGCATCCGCTTTGTCGGCGGCACCCAGCCCGTCGCCAACTTCACTGCCACCCCCGCCACCGGTCAGTCGCCGCTCCAAGTCACCTTCACCGACACCTCGACCGCCCCCTCCAGCTCGATCGCCTCGCGCGCATGGAGTTTCGGCGACGGCACGACGTCCACGTTGGCCAATCCCGTGAAAGCTTACGCACAGCCGGGCATCTACTCCGTTGAACTGACGGTCACAAACGCCCAAGGCCTGGCCCACACGAAGACCTCGACCATCACTGCCTACCACCAGACTTCCATCACCCTGACAGGCCAAGTCCGCGACGGCCGCACCCTCCCGGCCACCAATCTCGCCGCGGCCACCGAGCTTCGCTTCTACCAGGAAAACGGCATCACCCCCCTCGCCGTGAGTGGCGGCTCCGGCCCCGATTTGAACATCCTCCCCATCGCGGGAGGCGGAACCATCAGCACCACCTTCATCGCCCAAATCACCGGCGACGCCATCGTCGTCTCCGCCGGTGAAGCCCTCACCGACGGCGTGCAGGCCGCCTTCGTCGGCATCCCGCTTTCGACCACCGCCCCGACGCAGAACGCCAGCGCGACCTTCCATCTCTCCGACTCCCTGCTCCGCGGCCGCGTGCTCGACACAAAAGGCGCCCCGGCCCTGGTCGATGTCGGCATCTCGCGCGACGTGGCGGGCAACTACTACGGTTTTGCCGGTGGCCGCGATTTCCTCATCGGCAACCCCAGCGGCCAGAATCACCGCGTCGTGCCTGATGCCCTCGGCTACTATCATGTGCCCATCCGCACAGGCACCGCCAACGCGACCTTCTTCGTCGATACCACGGCGGACACCCTCGCCTCCTCCCACGGCAAGGTGAACGCGACCTCGACTGTGAACAGCGGTGGAACGACGGTAAAAAATCTCACCATCGGCCTTTACAACGGAGGCACCAACGAGGCCGACCTCTCCGGCATCGCTGTCACGCCCAACGTCAATTTCTCCACCCAGATCCAGCCCATCCTTTCCTCCGCCTGCGTCGCCTGCCACACCGGCACCGCGTTGAACAGCTTCGGCCTCGATCTCCAGAACGGCGCCGCCTACAGCCAGCTTGTGGACAAGGGGAGCGTCGAGGCTCCGGGCGTAAGGCTCGTGCAATCCGGCTCCGCCGCCCGCAGCTATCTGATGGAGAAAATAAATGCCTCCGTGCCGCAGGTCGGCACCTCCATGCGGCCCGGCGATCCCATGCCTCTCGCGCAGCAGGCGCTCATCCGCGACTGGATCAACCAGCTCACGCCACCCGACCTCGACGCTCCGCCGGAAATCGACAGCGCCCTCACCAAGGTTGGCGTCGTCAGCGCACCGCTCACTTATCAGATCACCGCGATCAACATTCCCACCAGCTTCGGCGCGTCGAACCTACCCGCCAACCTGAGCCTCAACTCCACGACGGGAGTCATCTCCGGCACGCCCACCGTGGCCGGCACGTTCAACACCACCATCACCGCCTCCAACGCCAACGGCATCGACACGGAGACCCTCGT
The DNA here is from genome assembly GCA_040385685.1 of Verrucomicrobiota bacterium. Classification (GTDB taxonomy): domain Bacteria; phylum Verrucomicrobiota; class Verrucomicrobiia; order Verrucomicrobiales; family Akkermansiaceae; genus Luteolibacter. The sequence goes on from JAZKGW010000029.1 coordinate 8,461, forward strand.
CTTCACGATCACCGCCGGCCCGCCGCCATCGATCACCAGCCCTCTCGTTGTTAGCGCTGCGGTGAACACGCCGTTCTCCTACACGATCCTGGCAGCTAACAACCCCGCCAGCTTCGGCGCCACCGGCCTGCCTTCCGGTTTCTCAATCAACCCCTCCACCGGCGTCATCTCGGGCACCGCCACCGCGACGGGAACCAGCACCGTCACCATCACCGCGACGAACGCCAACGGCACCGACACCGAGGCGCTGAATATCTCCTTCATCGCCAACCTTTCGGTCGGCCGAGCCACACAAAGTTCGGCAAATCCCCTCAGCCCGGGTTCAGCCGCCGTCGATTTGGATTTCAACGGCAGTCGTTGGGAGTCTATTCATGGCGTCGATCCGCAGTGGATCACCATCGATCTCGGAACCACGAAAGCGATCCACAAGGTCGTGCTCAAATGGGAAGCCGCAGCCGCCGCAAACTACAAGATCCAGGTCGCCAACGATTCTAACGGACCTTGGACCGACATGGTGACGGTCGTCGGCAACACGACCTACGCCGATATCAAAATCTACGATAATCTCAACTTCACCGGCCGCTACGTCCGCATGTATGGCGAGACCCGCATGTCACCGTACGGCTACTCGCTCTACAACTTCGAGGTCTGGGGGACCGACTACGAGGACACCGCGCAACCGCCGTCCATTACCAGCCCGCTCACGGCAAACGGTTTGATCAACACCGCCTTCAACTATCAGATTGCCGCCACCCGGAGCCCGTCCAGCTACAACGCCACCGGCCTGCCCTTGAACCTGTCGATCAACACGACCACCGGCCTCATCTCCGGCACACCCACTTCGCCCAGTTCCGGCAACGTCACCATCACCGCGACGAACGCTTACGGCACCGACACCGAGACGCTCGCGCTCACCATCTCGACCGGCCCGCGGCCGGCGATTACCAGTCCGCTCACTGCCAGTGGCACGATCAACATGCCATTCTCCTACACGATTGCGGCGACTAACACTCCGACGGGTTTCACCGCCACCGGACTGCCCGCCAACTTGTCGATCAACACTTCCACCGGCATCATCTCAGGCACCCCGACAGCGCCCAGCTCCGGCAACGTCACCATCACCGCGACGAATGCCCACGGCACCGACACCGAGACCCTGGTTCTCACCATTGCCTCCAACCTTGTTAAACTCTCACTCGACAAAAATTCAACGGCATCGACCTTCCAAGGCGGTAACGAAGTCGCAAAGGCCAACGACTCCAGCACCGCTAACAACACCACTCGATGGGCCGCTGCAGATGGCACCTATCCACAATGGTGGCGCGTCGATCTCGGCGAGCCGAAGCTCGTCTCCAGAGTGGACATCAATTGGTATCAGCCCGCAGGCCGCGTTTACAAATACCGCATCGAGACGTCCAACGACGACTCGATCTATACCACTGTCATCGACCAAACAGCCGTTTCGCCCGGCGGCAACACCATCACAGGACTTACCTCGGACAACATCAATCCGATCGTCACCGCACGTTATGTGCGGGTCACAGTGACAAGCTCTAACGGCGGGAATGCCTCCTTCTACGACTTCTCCGTCTTCGGCACCGATGTCCCCGTCCTCCAACCCTTTGACGCATGGCGGGTCGGCTCTTTCGGCGCGAATGCAAACAACCCCGAAGCCCAGCCCACGGCCGACTTCGACCTCGACGGCCGGTCGAACCTGCTGGAGTTCGTGTTAAGCACCAACCCCACCCTCTCCCAGACCGACCCGGGTTTCACCGTCGATTCCCAGGACGGCAGTCACTTGAGATTCTCGTTCGCGCGTCCGCTGCAAACCGCCGGGCTCACCCTGCGCATCCGCGCCTCGAACACGCTGGAATCGGTTAGCTGGGAGACCCTCGCCACCAAAGTCGGTGACGCTGCCTGGACATCGGCCCCGGGTGTCGTGGCAAGCGACAATCCCACCACCGGCGCCGTGATCGTCACGGACTCCGAATTGATAGGGAATCAGCCGAAACGTTTCCTGCAGCTCCACGCCGAGCTTCACTAGGTCCATCTTCGCTGCCCTGATAGATCCCGGCACCTCTCTAGCAGACACTCATCTCCTGCCCGTGATGAGCCGAGCTCCCTGGTCACGCGTGAAATAGGACCACATCCAGATCAAGAAGACCGAAAAGCGATTGCGGAAGTCCATCAGGAACACGAGATGGATGAACACCCACGCAAGCCAGGCGGGAATGCCGCTGAATTTCGCGAAGTTCACATCCGCCACCGCGCGATGACGACCGATCGTGGCCATGCTGCCGCAGTTCCAGTAGGAGAAGGGTTTCTGCATTTCTCCCTCGATCTGTGCCAGAATATTTCGTCCCGCAAGCGCTCCCTGCTGCAAGTCTACTGGCGAAACACCCGGCAACGGCTTGCCGTCCTTGCCCAGGCCCCTGCCATTTCCACGCCCGTCGGCCCGGCGCCGACGATCACAAATGTCATCAACCGCTCACGCTCCAGCGGATCGGTGGTGGCCTCGGCTTTTTCAAATGCCAGCAGCAGGCGGCGGCGGATGTCGAGCGCGTCTTCGAGCGTCTTCAGTCCCGGCGCGAACTGCTCCTACTCCGGGTGGCCGAAGTAGCTGTTCCGCGCTCCAGTGGCGACGACGAGATAGTCAAACGGCACGCTGCGCTCACCCGCGAGCACGAGCTTGTTTTCCAAGTCGAAGCCGGTGACATCCGCCATCAGCACCTCGATGTTGTCGAACTTTCGTAAAATGCCGCGCACCGGCTGCGCGATGTTCGCCGGCGGGAGTCCCGCGGTCGCGACCTGATAGAGCAACGGCTGGAACAAATGGTGATACGTGCGGTCCAGCAGCGTGACCTTCACCGGCTTCCCGCCCAAGGCTTTTGCCGCCGCCAGTCCGCCGAACCCGGCTCCAATGATCACCACCCGCGGATTTGTCGATGTGCTCATGAATGCCAGCGAAGCAGTTCCGGGTCCTCGTCATAGCGGGTCGCTGCAATCTCAACACGCGGGACGACACCAAACCCGTCCCAGCCATGAATCCGCGAAATCCTCGGCGGCGGAAAAGGCAGGTAGCTGATATCGCGGGGATTTCCCCCACTGCCGTGAACCAAAGACACTCCGCCTACAAATCCCTTGGCAAAAGGAGCGTGATTGTTACTTTGGTTATTGCGGAATTTCCCCGGACTCCGATGGCACGCGCCGCTGTTTGGGCAGCGAGTCGAGTTTTCATCACGAGTCAGTGATAGGCGATCAATTGAAACCAGCCGTCATGAAAACAACCCCATCCATCAAGACATCCGCCGCACAGATATGCGGTGCCATCGGGACGATCAATCTCAGGAAGCTTCTATCACAGTGCTTCGCCACGCTCGCTGCATGTGTGTTTATTCCCCCAACGCCAGTGCTCGCGCAGCTTGAGACGGTCGTGGAGTTCACAGGCACCAGCGGGATCAACAAGGGACGTTCCCCGGAAGCCGGGCTGGCGGGCGACGGGGCTGGTTTCTTCTGGGGCACAACCGAGCAGGGCGGTGCGAACAACTTCGGAACCGTGTTCAAGGTGAACGTCGGCACCGGCGCGCTGACGACGCTGGTGGATTTCACCGGGAACGGCGCGAGCAACAAGGGAAGCGGTCCGCGGGCCGGGCTGTCGAACGACGGGGCGGGATTTTTCTGGGGCACGACCAATCAGGGCGGCGCGAACGGTCTCGGGACGGTGTTCAAGGTGAACCTCGCCACCGGGGTGCTGACGACGCTGGTCGAGTTCACGGGAAACGGCGCGAGCAACAAGGGAAGCTTTCCAGCCGCCGGGCTGGCGCGTGACGGCGCAGGATTTTTCTGGGGCACGACATCCTTGGGCGGCGCGAATGATTTTGGGACGGTGTTCAAGATCAATCAAAGCACCGGGGTGCTGACAACACTGGTGGAATTCACCGGAACCGGCGGGATCAACCGGGGACGTGAGCCGAACTCCGCGCTGGTGAGCGATGGAGCAGGATTCTTCTGGTCAATCACCTACGTGGGCGGCGCGAACGACCACGGGACGGTGTTCAAGGTGAAAGCCTCCACCGGCGCGCTCACGACGGTGATCGACTTCACCGGGACCAGCGGACCCAACAAGGGAAGCGAACCATCCGCCGAACTGGTCCGCGACGGGACCGGTTTTTTCTGGGGGACAACTGTCATTGGCGGCACAAACGACATCGGGACGGTGTTCAAGGTAAAAGCCTCCACCGGCGCGCTGACGACGCAGGTCGAGTTCACCGGGACCAGCGGGATCAACCAGGGAAGCTTCCCGGAGGCCGGGCTGACAAGCGACGGGGCGGGATTTTTCTGGGGGACGACTGAGCAAGGCAGCGCGAGCAACCTCGGAACGGTGTTCAAGGTCAACGTAGCCAGCGGAGCACTGACCACGATGGTGGGGTTCACCAGAAACGGTACGAGCAACAAGGGAAACTTCCCACGAGCCCGGCTGGTACGTGACGGAGCGGGCTTCTTTTGGGGGACGACGGCGGGAGGCGGCGCGGGCGATTTCGGAACCATCTTCAAGATCGCGGCGTTTCGTCCGGACCTGCTCGTTGGCCTCAAGAAGAGCGCGCTCAAGGGCAACGGCATTTACAACACCACGGGCGCGGGCCAGACGCAGGCCGTCAGGGTTCCGATCGGCGGCGACGTGAAGGTGCCCATGAAAATCCAGAACGACGCGCCCGTTCCCGACAGCCTCGCCGTGCGGGGCACGGCGGGAAACACGAATTTCAGAGTAAACTACTTCCACGGCACCAAGAACGTCACGGCAAGCGTCGTGGCCGGCACATTCAACACCGGACTGCTCGCCGCGGGCAAATCGGTGTCGCTGACGGCGCGGATCACGGCCAGGACGGAAGTGGCTGGCAAGCGGCGCACGCTGAGCATCACCGCCAAGTCCGTGGGAGACCCCACCGCAAGAGACAAGGTGCTCATCCATGCGAAAAGCCGGTAGGAGAGCACGAACCAGCAATCAGAAATCAGTTGGAACCAAACAACATGAAAACAACCCCATCCATCAAGACACCCGCCGCGCGGTCGCACGGTGCCATCGCGACGCCCGAACGCCGGAAACTTGTGTCACAATGCTTCGCCGCGCTTGCGGCGTGCGTCTTCCTTCCCGCCACGCCGGCGCTCGCGCAGCTCCAGACGGTGGTGGAGTTCACCGGCACGGGCGGGGGCAGCAAGGGGAACTCCCCGGAAGCCGTGCTGGCGAGCGACGGGGCGGGATTTTTGTGGGGGACGACTGCCGAGGGGGGCGCGAACGGGCTTGGGACGATGTTCAAGGTAAACGCCGGCACCGGCGTGCTGACCCCATTGCTGGACTTCACCGGGAATGGGACGAGCAACAAGGGACGTGGCCCACGCGCCGGGATGGCGCGCGATGGGGCGGGATTTTTCTGGGGCACGACTCAGGCTGGCGGAGCGAACGACCTGGGGACGGTATTCAAGGTGAACGCCGTCACCGGCACCCTGGCGACGTTGGTGGAGTTCACCGGAAACGGGGCGAGCAACAAGGGAACTGGCCCAAGAGCCGCGTTGGCGAGCGACGAGGCGGGGTTTTTCTGGAGCACTACCGTGCAGGGCGGCGCAGGCAACTTCGGGACGGTGTTCAAAATAAACGCCGTCACCGGCGCGCTGACGACGCTCGTGGAATTCACCGGCACCGGCGGGGGCAGCAAGGGAAGCCGCCCACAAGAAGGGCTGGCGAGCGACGGAGCGGGATTTTTCTGGGGGACGACCTCTCAAGGCGGCGCGAACGACCTCGGGACGGTGTTCAAGGTAAACGTCGTCACCGGTGCGCTGACGACGCTGGTGGAGTTCACCGGCAACGGTCCAACCAACAAGGGAAACAACCCATCCGCCAGGCTGGTGAGCGATGGGGCGGGATCTTTCTGGGGGACCACCCAAGGTGGCGGCGCAAGCGGCTGCGGGACCGTGTTTAAAGTGAACGCCGGCACCGGCGCGCTGACAACGCTCGTGGAGTTCACCGGGATCGGCGGGAGCAACAAGGGAAACTTGTCAGTCGCCGGGCTGGCGCGCGACGGAGCGGGATTCTTGTGGGGGACGACCTCTCAAGGCGGCGCGAACGGACGCGGAACTGTATTCAAGGCGAACCAGAGCTCCGGCGCGCTGACGACTTTGGCGGAGTTCACCGGAAACAGTGGAAACAGTAAGGGAACCGCCCCACTTGCCGGGCTGGTTCGTGACGGGACGGGATTTTTCTGGGGGACGACCAGTGGTGGCGGCGCGAATGGCTTCGGGACTGTGTTCAAGATCGCGGCGTTTCGTCCGGACATGCTCGTCGGCCTGAAAACGAGCGCACTCAAAGGCAACGGCATTTACAACACCACGGGCGCAAGCCAGAGCCAGGCCGTCAAGGTTCCGGTGGGCGGGAGCGTGAAAGTGCCCATGAAAATCCAGAACGACGCGCCCGTCCCCGACATCCTCATCGTGCGCGGCACGGCGGGCGACGGAAACTTCAGGGTCACCTACTTCCGCGGGACGACGAACGTCACGGCGAGCGTCGTGGCCGGCACCTTCAACACCGGGCTGCTCGCCGCCGGCGCGTCGGTGACGCTGAAGGCGGAAATCAAGGCCAGGACCTCCGTTGCCGGCAAGCGACGGACGCTGGGCATCACCGCCAAGTCCGTGGGAGACTCCACGGCCACGGACAGGGTGAACATCAAGGCGAAGAGCGACTGAGCGGCAGGCAACGAACCAACAACCAAGACCCCCCCAAGCCATGAAACCAACCATTTGCACCACACTCGCCGCGGTCGCGGCATCCACCATCCTCGCCCACGCCGCACCCGGAGATCTCAACCCCGCATTCGACCTCGACGGCAAGGTGACCACGTCTTTTTCCGGCGACGGTGACGTCGCCACCGCGGTCATCACGGTGGGTGGCAAACTCATCGTCGCGGGCGTCTCCGGGTTCGTTGACGAACAAGTGTTCGGGCTTGCGCGCTACAATGCCGATGGCTCGCCCGACAACACGTTCGGCAACAGCGGCAGGATGACCACCGATTTTCCCGGAAAATTCGCTGCTGCCAGGAGCGTGGCATTTCGCCCGGCCGATCCGGCGGTTAGGGACCCCGACATGATCATCGTCGCGGGCGATGCATCCATCGGCACGAACGCCGACTTCGCCATCGCACGCTACAGAACCAACGGCGTTCTGCTGACGGGAGGAACGACGACCACGGACTTCGGAGGCAACGACAGGGCGGGTGCGATGGTGACCCAGTCGATCCCGAACACTTCCAGTTTCAAAATCCTGCTCGCTGGAAGTACCGACGTGAACTTCAACCTCAGAGGCGACGATTTCGCGCTGGCTCGCTACACCGCCAGCGGCGCGCTCGACACCACCTTCGACTTTGACGGCAAGGTCGTCACCGACATCAGCAGCGCCAACGATGCCTGCCTCGCCATCGCCCTGCAGGCGGACGGCCGGATCGTCGCTGGCGGGTTCGGCGGCGGGTCGGGGATCGCCGCTCGCTTCGTTCTCTGCCGCTACAATTCCGACGGTTCGCTCGACGACACCTTTGGCACTCTGGGCAAAGTGGTGGTCAACTTCCCAGGCGTGACTAACAGCGGTTGCCGCAGCATCGCGCTTCTTCCGGGCGGGAAAATCCTCGCCGTCGGGGATAACGATGATCTCACCATTTCCAGCCTTCTGGCCCAGCTCAATCCCGACGGATCGTTGGACACCTCCTTCGGCTCCGGGGGCACGGTCGTCACCTCCGCCAGCACCGCGGCATTGGACGTGGTCCATGCGGTGGCCGTGCAGGGAGACGGGAAGATCCTGCTGGCAGGCAGGACACTGGAAGGCGCTTCCACCACAAATTTCGCGGTCGTTCGCTACTCCGCCAACGGCAAGCTGGACAAGGGATTCGGGGTTGGCGGACGCGCGACGGTCGATTTCGGCACCGGCTTCGGAGAGGCGTTCGGACTGTTGGTCCGCGGAGACGGAACGATCGTCGCAGTAGGCTATGATGGCTTCGACCCCGGCAATTTCGCGCTCGCCAGTTTCAAGACCGCGCAGGGCGACGCCCGCGTGAACCTCAGCGGCGAAATCCCGCGCGGCGACGACCGCTACAACACCACCGGCGCAGGACAGACACAGAGCGCTGCCATCCCCCGCGACGGCGGAGTGAAGAATGTCTTGATCGGCATCCAGAACGACACCGCCGCAATCGATTCCTTCACCGTCCGTGGCACGCCGGGCAACTCGCGGTTCAAGGTGAAATACCTGCACGGCAGCGACAACGTGACTGCTCAGATGCTCAACGGCACACTCACCACCGGCCCTCTCGCTCCCGGTGCGATCTATCAGCTCAAGGCCCGGATCACCGCCGCCACCTCGGTGAAAGGCAAGACGCGCGACTTTTCCATCACCCCCACCTCCGCCGCCGACCCAACCGCGAAGGACCGCGTGCTCATCAAGGCAAGAAGCAAGTGACGGGCAGGCAGCGAGAGCTTGGAAGTCATCATTGATCAGACACCATGAAAACAATCATCCGCACCACACTCGCCGGTCTCGCCGGATTCTTCATCGTTGCCACCGCCGCCCACGCCCGGCCCGGCGACCTCGATCCAACCTTCGGCACCGGCGGCAAGGTAACCACTGATTTCGGCGGCTTCGATACCCCAAGTGCCGTGGTACCGGTGCCCGCCGAGGGGAAAATTCTCGTGGTGGGCAAGACTTCGAGCGACATCGAATTCGGCAACTTTGCGCTGGCACGCTACAACGCCGACGGAACGCCGGACGGCACATTCGGTGCCGGTGGCAGGGTGACCACCAATTTCGGCGGCCAGGACGAGGCCACCTGCGTGGCGGTGCGCCAGCTTTCTGTCGTGATTGGCGGACCACCGAAGATCGCCATCGTCGCAGCCGGAAGGGCCAGCGGCGGCAACTTTGCCCTGGCGCGCTACGACCAGAACGACGGTTCGCTGGACACCACCTTTGGGGGCGGTAAGGTCATCACTGACTTGGGGGGAACTGAGCATGTCACGCGCATCGCGTTTCAATCCACGAGCCCCATCTTCCATAAGGTCGTGGCCGCAGGATCCACCGACCGGGACGGCACCGATGACTTCGCCCTGGTGCGCTACAATTTGGACGGCTCGCCTGACACCACCTTTGGCTCCGGGGGCGTGGTCGTCACCGACATCAGCGGCGGCGACGATTTCTGCCTCGCCCTCGCAGTTCAGCCCGATCGGAAAATCCTCGCGGGCGGGTTTGCCATCACCCCCGATCGCAGACTCTTCGTGATCGCGCGTTACGACAGCTCCGGCTCGCCCGACAGCACGTTTGGCACCTTGGGAAAGGTGGTTGTGAGTTTTCCCGGGGCAGCCGGTGCCATCTGCGTTGATCTCGCGGTTCTGCCGGACGGGAAAATCGTCGCCGCCGGGGGCGTTTTCTCACAAATCCCCAATGTACTGGCACAACTGAACCCCAATGGCTCCCTCGACCCGTCCTTTGGAGTCGGCGGCATGGTGGTCACGCCTGCCGGCCCGGCATCGTTGACCCAGTTCTCCTCAATGACCATTCAGCCGGACGGGAAAATCCTGCTCTCCGGCAATTCGTTTATCTCTCCCAGCAGCAGGTTCGCAATCGTGCGCTACAAGGGCAACGGCGCGGTGGACAAGTCCTTCGGCACCGGCGGCAGGGTGATCACCAGCATTGCCGACTCTTCAAGCGCCGCCGCCGCGTTCATCCGCGGCGACGGCAGCATTGTGGCCGCGGGATCGGCCTCCAACGCGGGCAACAGGGACTTCGCGCTCGCCAGTCTCAAGACCGCGCAGGGCGACGCCCGCGTAAACCTCAGCGGCGAAATCCCGCGCGGCGACGACCGCTACAACACCACCGGCGCAGGACAGACACAGAGCGTCGCCATCCCCCGCGACGGCGGCGTGAAGAATGTTTTGATCGGCATCCAGAACGACACCGCCGCAATTGACTCCTTCACCGTCCGCGGCACGCCGGGCAACTCGCGGTTCAAGGTGAAATACCTGCACGGCAGCGACAATGTGACTGCTCAGTTGCTCAACGGCACACTCAGCACCGGCTCTCTCGCTCCCGGCGCGATCTACAAGCTCAAGGCCCGGATCACCGCAACCACGTCGGTCAAAGGCAAGACGCGCGACTTTTCCGTCACCCCAACTTCCGCCGCCGACCCAACCGCGAAGGACCGCGTGCTCATCAAGGCGCGGAGCAAATGAGCGGCGGCACGCAGCCGATAAGAAGCAATTCGTAATCAGAAAACGAACCTGCAACCCGGAGTCCACGACCATGAAATCATCCATCCGAACCGCACTCGCCGCGTTCGCCGCGTTCACCGTCCTCGCCACCACCGCACAGGCCAAGCCGGGGGACCTCGATCTTGCCTTCAGCTTTGATGGCAAGGTGACTACTGACTTCGGCGGCACCTCCAATGCCGCTTACGCATCTGCCGTTCAAAGCGATGGCAAACTCATTGTCGCCGGCAGTTCCACAAACGGCACCCAGAGCAAGTTTGCCATTGTGCGCTACAACATCGACGGCAGTTACGACGGCTCGTTCGGCACCGACGGCAGGGTGACCACCGACTTCCCCAACCACGTCGCTGTAGCGACGACCATAGCCTTCCGTCCAGCGGGCAACTCGATTTCTCAACCCGCCGCCATCATCGTGGGAGGCTACTCTTTGGATTCCGGTCTTTACCCTGACTATGATTTCGCCCTTGTACGCTACAATGCCGCGGACGGGTCGCTGGACACCAGCTTCGGCGGTGGCGATGGAAAGGTAACCACCAACTTCGAGAGCATCGGCACCAACTCCGAGGACTCTGATCGCATCACTTCGATGGCGCTCCAACCTGTGCTTTTCGGCTACAAGATCGTCGTCGCAGGATACGCACATGGAAGCGAAACCTATCCAAGCAGCACCGACTTCGCACTGGCACGCTATTTGGGCAGCGGTGCGCTCGACACCACTTTCGGCACCGGTGGAAAGGTTTTCACCGACTTCGGAGGAGGCAGTGATCGGATCATCGCCATGATCTTGCAGGAAGACGGCAAAATCCTGGCCGGCGGTCAGGGCTACATTGCGGGCGCTTACCGTTTCCTGTTTTGCCGCTACAAAACGGATGGCTCGTTGGACGGCACCTTCGGCTCGCTTGGCAAGGTGACCATCGACTTTCCGGGAGTTTCCAATGCCGTGTGCACAGGACTCACAGTGCTCCCCGGCGGAAAAATTCTGGCCGCCGGCCAAGGGACGCCAGACTCCAGCCTTCTTTCAAGATTCCATCCCGACGGATCGCTGGACACCTCCTTCGGCACGGGCGGCATTGTCGTCAACTCATCCGGCATCGCACGTCTGTTCTCTGTAAATTCACTGGCAGAGCAGGCCGATGGCAAGATCCTCCTGGCGGGACCGGTCGCCATTGCCGGAAGCGTAGGGAGCTACGATTTTGGAATCGTTCGCTACACCGCTAACGGCGCGCTCGACAAGGGATTCGGCACTGGAGGACGTGCGACCGCGAACTTTGGGAGCACTTTCAACATGCTGCAGGAACTGGCAATCCGCAGCGACGGATCCATCGTGGCGGTGGGTTACCATAACACAGTCACCGGCTCCGACTTCGCCGTCGCCCGCTTCAAGACAGCACAGGGCGACGCACGCATCGGCCTCAATGCCAGCGTCCCGCGAGGCAACGACCGCTACAACACCACCGGCGCGGGCCAGACCCAGAGCGTTGGAATCCCTTGCCGCGGTGGGACGGAGACTGTCGTAGTCGGCATACAGAATGACACCGCAGCGCCCGATTCTTTCAAAATCAAGGGCTCGGCGGGCAACGGCAAATTCAAGGTAAAATACTTGCACGGCGATACCAACGTGACCACCAAGGTGCTCAACGGCACGCTCACCACCGGCACCCTCACCTCCGGCGCAATCTACCAGCTCAAGGCGCGGGTGACCGCTACCACGTCGGTCAAAGGCAAGACGCGCGACTTTTCGATCATTCCATCCTCCGCCGCCGACCCAACCGCGAAAGACCGCGCGCTCATCAAGGCGACGAGCCGGTAGGCGCGGAAAGGATCGGGTGCATTCGTTCAGAGACAGCGTGGGTCCAGCCGTCCGCGGAACTACGCGGTCACGGCGGGCGGCGACCTGGTCACCCAGAACTCGGGGACAGGTCAGCACGACCGTAGAGAAAGATGTCTTTATCAAGGTGATGCGCGACCTCGTTCCGATCGGGAAGCAGCAAGCGCTGCATCCGCATTCGAGTTACCACGGCGGGAGCTTTCACCGTCGCCAACCCAGTTCCGTCGCTTGTTAGGCGCAGCAGGAGGAAAGCACAGGGAATTTGGAAATCGGCTGTTTTGGAGCAAGCACGGGTGCGGCGGCGACCTTTGATTTCTCGGTCCACCCGCGCATCAATTCGCATTTCCAACGCACCCCATGCTATCGAATTACAATTTCCCAACCCCTCAACTATAGAAAAACTGCCGTGAAAACCATCATCGCCGCAGTCGACTTTTCCAACGTCACGCCCACGGGGAGACCGGTCTTCAAGGAAAAAGCAATTTCCCAGCAATCGCAATATCCCATCACCTCTAACTGACACATGCGTTGCCATGGACAGGATCCTCGTTTGGCACCTCCCGCCCGCTTGTTTCACTGGGCTTTCACCGGATGGCTCAGCGAAGACTTCGACCCATTTCAAAACAACAAAATCAACCCAATCATGAACGCTATCCCGATCCTGCGGTCTTTGATCGCCCTCACAGTTGCCATGCTCCTCGCGCCGTTGTCCGCCTTTGGACAAGGCGGACTCATCCTCGCCAATCCCCATTGGAACATCACCCTCACGGACTTCGGCTACTCGGATTTCCTGCTCGACAACACCCCGGGCTTCGAAGGCCGTGAATATCTATCAGGCGAATGGGGCGCGGCCGTCGGCTATCAGGTCAGCGGCGGTGCCAGCGTGACCTCGCAATGGTTGGAGCCGAATTTCCTCTACCCGGACTGGCCGACGAATTCGACGTTCTCTGTCGTCTCCCCGCTCTCCCAGACGACCCTCAATGCCGACAACCTGCCGGTCGCCCAATCGGTGATCGCCAACGCGCATCTCGAGATCACCCAGCGCTTCGAGATGCTCGACACCGTCACCGGCACGCCGATGGGCACCACGCCGGCCTCGGCGGCGGGCGCGGGCACCTTCAACCCAAGCAACCGCTACGTGATGAAGCAGACTTACACGGTGAAGAACATCGCCGGCGCGGCAATTTCTAACATCCAACTCTTCCAACTCCTCCACGGGCTCAACTCCCAGCGCGGCCTTTACGACAACCGCATTTACAGCGGACCGCTCGGCAATTTCAACCACGACACCACGCTCGCCGGGGTGGACGCGTTTGCCGCGGGCGCGGGAGCGGGGCTGGAGGATTTCATCAGTTTCCACGCGACCTCCGCGCCGACCGCCCGCGAAATCGGTTACTACGGCATCGAGGGCAATGGCGTGGACAACCACGGCACCGGCAAGCCGACGGATGGCGTCCATCTATCGATCGAGGACAACTGGCTGACCACACCCTACAACACACGACAGGGAACGGATTTCTTTGCGCCGCCGACGCGCTGGATCAGCGGTGCGCAGCGCTGGGAGCTGGGCAATCTATCGCACGGACAATCGGTGAGCTTCGATGTTCTTCTCAGCATTCTAACTGGCACCAAGGTGCCGCCGGGACCGGGCAGCGCGGGAAGTTGCGACGGCGGCTCCAGCGTGCCGGGCGGGATCGATTACGAATTTGAAAGTGTGGAAACCGAAGGCACGTGCTTCTCGGATTTTGCGCGCCCGGACCAGGATGAACTCAACGTGCGCATCGCGCATGGAGAATTCTCCGCGTTCACTTTCCAAAGCCCAAGCCTGCCCGCGCAAATCTGGCAAGTGGATTTCAGCGGCACCTACACCGGCGCGGTGAACGTGAACTTCGGCTACGATCCGACACTGCTGCCACCCGGCCTCGATGAAAACGGCCTCGCGATCTATCATTTCACCGGCAGCGCGTGGGTAAAACTGCCAGGCACGGTGAATCCTCTCACCCATACGATAGCAGTGAGCACCACGATGCTCGGCCCCTTCGCGCTCGGCGTGGACGCGCTCACCACCTTCACCATCGCCGCCAGCACGGTTCCCGCTAACAGCGGAACGATCGCCGGCGCGGGTGAGTATGCCCAAGGCTCAACCGCCTCCCTCGCCGTAACTCCGAATCCCGGATACTTCTTCGCCAACTGGACGGAGGACGCCGTCGTCGTCAGCACCTCGCCTAACTTCACCTTCCAAGCGCAATCGGACCGCACGCTGGTGGCGAATTTTACGCTCGCGGGCACCGGGAAAATCATCGCCACCAGTTCCACGCCCGCGGCCGGCGGTTCCACCAGCGGCGGCGGCGAGTATGCGCTCAGCTCCAGCGCCACGGTGATCGCCACACCCAGTCCCGGCTACAAGTTCTCCAAGTGGCTCGTCAATGGCGCCAGCGTGAGCACATCCAGCAGCTACACCTTCACCGTCACCGCCGACCGCACGCTGGTGGCGAAATTCAAGCCGGTCTACGTGGTCACCGTCGTGGCCAATCCACCGCAAGGGGGCGACCCCGAGGTGGATGCATTCTACGAGCTCAATGAACTCGCGAAACTCAAGAGCAAGCCAAGCAACGGCTGGTCGCTGGTGAGCTGGACTCAGAATGGCGTGGTCGTCAGCACTGACATCGATTTCAGCTTCAACGTCACCGGCAACCGCGACCTCGTGGCGAACTACGCCATCGGCAAGCGCATCGACCTCCTCGCCGATCCTAAGACCGCGGGCAACGTCAGCGGGGAGGGTGTTTTCCTAACCGGCACCTCCGTCACCGTCACTGCCGAAGCGCGCCCCGGTTACATCTTCCTCGACTGGTCGGAATTCGACACCCCCGTGAGTACCGACGCGGACTACACCTTCACCTCCGCCGTCCCGCGCCTCCTCACCGCCCGCTTCGCCGCGCTGCCCTCGATCGCCGTCACTCCCGCACCGGTCCCCGGCCAACTCGTCTTCACCTGGCCCAATGTCCCGAACTGGGTGCTCAAGGAAAGCCACGACCTGGTGACCTGGACGACCTCCACCCGCCTCATCACCACCAGCGGCGGACAAAAGTCCGTGACCGTCACCACCGATGAAGGAAGGGTGTTCTTTCGCCTCGGCTATCAGTGAGATTCCATTTCCTCCAGCCCTCCCCGCCCGGCTCCAACGAGTAATTCGAGGCCCCCTTCGGCAATGATCCTCGCAACTCCGCCATTCGCTTGATCTTGAAGCTTGGCAATCCGGTGGCCGCGGTCAAAAACAGGGCATGTTCAGCGCCAGCAAACTCACTCCGGAACAAAAAGACGCCCTCAAGCAATGGGCCGCCGAGGGTGCCACCATGTCCGATCTCCAACGCCATCTGAAGGATGACTTCGGGCATACCCTTACCTACATGGACACCCGGTTCCTGATTCTGGATCTCGGTATCGAGCTGATCGAGGCTCCCAAGGCGGAGGAAAAAAAGGCGGAAAAGCCGGTTCTCATCCCGACTGGCAAAGTCACCACGACGATGGACAGCCTGACGCTGCCGGGCGCGCTGGTCAGCGGCAAAGTCGTTTTCAGCGATGGCGAAACCGGCGTCTGGATGCTCGATCAGACCGGCCGGCCGGGCCTCGATCCGGACACCGAGGGCTACCGGCCGACGCCGGAGGACATCAAGGAGTTCCAAGTGCAGCTCCGCGATTTGATCCAAAAGAGCGGACTTTGAGCACGCGACATTGCCATTGATCGCGCGGGTTACAGACACGAAGCTGCGCCCGCGGCGTTGAATCCGTGGAACATGCCCAGCCAGACCTTTCGATCATTCACGGCGCGAAATCGCAACCGGGGGCTTCGGCTTGCCGCATTGCTGGCAGCGGGTGTGGCGCTCAGCGGCTGCAAGCCCCCGCCCAAGCCGGTGGAAAAAGCGGCTGCCCCGGTGCCCGTGATCGATCCCGCAATCGTTTCGCAACTGGCGGATGCCCGGATCGATGCGGCCAAGGCCAAGCTTGAGCAACAGCGCCCGGACGAGGCGCTCGCCCTGTTGGTTTCCGCGCTGAAAGCCGATCCCGCCTCACGGGAAGCCCGGGACATGGCGGCAACAATCCTGAGGGAAACCGTGTGGAATCTGCCGGAGGTCACGCTGGCGCACCCGATGCCGATCGAGCAGATCAACAGCGCCGCGCCATCGTCGTTATGGGTGAGTCTCGGCGGAGAAACCAACACAACCGTTAGGTGGGATCTCGCAGCATTGCGGATCGAGAACGTTCTGTTTCCCGCGGCCAATTGCAGAACCCGCAGCCTGGTTTTTGATTCCGGGCATCGCTCGGTGGTGGTCGAGCGCGGTCCGGTGACCCTGCTCTGCAACGCGGAAACGCTGAAGCCCGTCCGGGATCTCGGCGCGTTGCCGGATTTCCTAACACCTTCGGCCGCCGTCGTTTTTTCGCCGGAGGGCCTGCTCCTGGCGCACCCTGGATTCGTTTCAGACAAGGATCATTCGTTGGTCTGGCGGATTCGCGACGCGGCCAGCGGGGAACTCATCCGCTCGTCCGATCCCCTAACTGACGACGCCCCGCGACCGCTTGCCGCGTATCTCGATCGCGGGAAGTTGCGGGTGATTCATGCCGACGGCAGCCTGCTCGAGATGCCGGTATCGCCGGTCGAGGAAATCCGCAGGACACCGCTACCGGAGCCGGTGAAGCTGCTTCAGGCGCAATTCTCCGCGGATGGAAACTCGGTTCTCGTTCTCCAAAAGCCGGGGGCGCACGAGCCGCCGGTCCAGTCGGTCGTTTCCTACAGCGACGAGGAAGACGGATCCCTCAAGTCGGACGCGCTGGCACGGCGCTTTCCCTGGAGCCGCCAGCCTAACATTTGGAACTGGCTGATGGAGGATCCCGCCCAAGCACCGTTCGCGATCAACGGCAACGTGGTGAAGATCCTAACGGGTCCACACGCGCCCGTCGAACTGGCATCGCCGGTCGCGGCGGCGGCGTTCGATGGAAAATCCGTGATCACCGGCGAGGCGAACGGCATCCTGACGATCCACCGGCTGCTGCCCTTGCCCGGCATGATCACCAGCGACCGGAAACCGGCCCCGCCTGCCAAATCATCCCTAACCGACCTGGAAAATCTCAGCGTGGCCTTGGCCGGCATACGCTACGACGAACAAGCACGGGCTTTCACCCGGATCCCGGTCGAAGCACGGCTCATGGCGTTGGACGTTTGCAACCTCGACTCGATCCTCCCTCTGTTTCCCGAACTGGACTTCGCTGCCGTGAGCGCGGAATTTAAAAACGTCCGCCAGCGCGCCGCGGGGCAAGAAGCATTCCAACGGCTGCGGGACCGCTTGGCGCAAGCCGAGCCACATGTGAAAGCCGGGCCTGACGTACTGGCAATCGAGGAAGCATTCCGCGCGGGCGATTCCGCCGCGATTCCATCCGCCATCCACTCCGCTGGCGACAAAGGTCCGGCCGCAGCCGCGGCACTCAAACTGGCATTGAAATCCGATCATCCCGATTGGATCGGCGCGTGTCTGACTTCGGCCAGGAACCTGCCGCCGCTGCTGCGCCAGATTTCGCTGTCCCGCATCGACTGGCTGGAGGGACGGAAGGCGGATGCCCTCGCAAACTGGCCGGAAGTTTTCCCGGAGCTAACAGAGGTCCGGCTCCGGGAGGACTGGGAGGGCTGGGAGCAGGCGGATTTCAAACCCGCGCTCGATGACCTCCGCCAGTGCGTCCGCGGCGAACTCGACGCAATCCAAGTGCCTGACAGTTCCACCCCCGAGCAACGCAAAACCCTTGCCGCGCGGCTGGCCGACCCCGCCACCGTCGTCGCCGTGGGCAAGCGCCGGTTTGCCGAAGCCTGCCTGAACGCAGCCCTCGCGTTCGCCACCCACAAGGAGGAAACCGAGGTGACCTTCCAGCTCGCCAATCTCGCCCGCAACATGGGGGCAGCCCCCGAGCCCTGCCTGCGGGCCGAAGCCCTCGCTCTAACCGCCCTGGGCGATTATGTGAAAGCCCACCCGCGCTGGATCGAGCTCATCACCGAGCATCCGGTGGAAACCACCCTGCCGGGTGACTATGCCGAGGCCGCCTACACCGCGTTCGAAAACTCCGACCCGCGGCAGGCGATGGAAATTCTAACCACCGGCATGCACCGGTTCCCGCAGGATGGGAATTTCGCGCTGCGGGCCGGCTGGGTCGCATTGTTAACAGGCGATTCGGAACGCGCCTATCGTTTCCTGCGCGAAGGCCAGCGCATCGGTTTCCCTGCGGAAAAGCTCGAGAACGCCACCGCCCTGCTCACCATCGCCGCCGCCCAAACCGGCGCGTCCGACGATGCGGCGGTCTATTTCCAGGACTTGCTCAGGATTGATACGGCATGGGCCGATCCTGCGACGCTCGATACGCTCGACTGGCCCGAGGAGTTGAAATTCACCCTCAGCCAGTTCACGCGTTAGAGTCTCATGCAAGGTCCTTGACCTGCACCTGCTTCCACCAGTCCTTGAAGGTGTTGATGAAAACGTTGTGATCCGGATCCACCTGATAGGCATCGTGGTCCTCGATGTTGTTGAACTGCATGGTCAGCGCGTAGTCCCACGATTGATCGATCACCGGCCGGATCATCACCTTTGCCGGGACGGCCCAGCGGCCGCCGGCCACCAGCTTGATCTCGAACAACGCTGCCAAACCTTGCTCGAAGATCGCGCGGTCCAAGTCATTTTGATATTCTTCCTTCAGCCAGAAATATACGTGATGCTCCATGCCGTATGGCAATAAAGTTCGAAGCCGCCGACGGCAAGCCCGGATCCCACCGAAAATTCCCGCCCTGATGCGCCCGCTTTTCCTGTTGCTCGCCCTAACCGCTTCGCTGTCCGCCCAGGAAACGGCCAAACAATCCACCGCGGCCCGGCTGTGGCTGAAAGTTCCCGCCACCCAGTCTCCATTGCGCGACGTCCAGGTTTCAAGCGGCAGCGCCACGCCTGCATCATGGGAACAAGACCCTGCCGCCCGCGAACGGCACACCGACGTGATCGTCCCCGTCCGCTGGTGGGACTGGCGCGAGTTCACCATCAGCTTCACCCCGGTTGAGGATGGCAGTGTGGATCTGATCCTCAGTGGGCCGTGGGCAGAGGAAAAGCCGGGGACCACGTTTCGGATGGAAGTGCTGTGGGACGACCTCAGCGCCGAAGGGACCCGGCTCGAAAACGGCGGATTCGAGGTCCAAACGAATGGCAAGCCGGAATCCTGGAAGCCCATTTTCCGCGACTACCTCGCCGCCGACGCGTGGCCGCTGGCCAAGGCCGAACCCCTCCGAGGGAAATTCCTGGCAGCGACCTGGCAGAACCGCCCGCTCGCCCAAACGCTGGCACTGAAAGCCGGTCAAAAAGTCACCCTCACGCTCCACGCAAAAGCCGCCACTCTGCCCGGCTTCGTCGCGCCCAAGCGGCTCGGCCCGGACACGCCCGCCCATCGCGCGGTGGCGAAAATCAAGCGCGGAATGAATCTCGGCAATTGTTGGGACGCTCCCCCACCCTACACCTGGGGCATTCGCTTCACGCCGGAGGACATCGACCACATCGCCGCCCAGGGCTTCGACCACATCCGCGTGCCGGTCGCCTGGAGCTACTATTTGAAGCCAGGCACGGACGGCCTGGAAATCGATCCATCGCTGCTGGCCGACCTCGAGCCGGTCCTCCGCCGCGCGCTGGAAAAGGGCATGCACGTCCTGCTGGACTGGCATCACTTCCACGCCCTAACCGATGACCCGCAGGCGCACCGCGCGCACTTCGTTGCCGCGTGGGAAACGATCGCCCGCCATTTCAAATCGTGGCCGCCCGGGCTGTTCCTCGAACTCCTCAACGAGCCCCGCGACGCCCTAACCACCGAGGTCGCCAACCCCATTTTTGCCGATGCCATCGCCGCCATCCACCGGATCGATCCGGAGCGGATCCTGTTTGTTAGTCCGGGAAACTGGGGCGACATCCGTGAGCTCGACAAACTCCACCTGCCCGATGGCGACGACCGGATTGCCGTCACCGTCCACTGCTACGAGCCGTTTTATTTCACCCATCAGGGAGCCTCCTGGGTGCAACTCCGCGCGCTGCGGGAATTGATCTATCCAGGGCCACCGGCGACGCCTTTCGTCATCCCGGAGTCTCTCAAGGAAAATGTCGGGATCCGCAACTTCGTGGACGGCTACAACACGCTGCCCGCCGATCGCAACCCGTGCTCGGCCAACGCCGTTAGGGAATTGCTCGATCTCGCCCGCGAATGGTCCGTTTGCTTCGGCCGCCCCGTGCATCTCGGGGAATTTGGCAGCCGCAACACGGGCGACCAGGCCAGCCGCTCGCGCTACGCCCGCGATGTTAGAGCGCTGGCGGAAGCGCGCCATATCCCGTGGGCGCTGTGGGACTGGAAGGCGACGTTTGGATACTGGGACAGCAAGAACAACCAACCGCTGTTCCGGGACGGCTTGTTTGATTGATCGATTGACCGCGAAATTTATTTCGCGCGCTTCCCAAGCCGACCCAGGCGGAATAAATTCCGCGGTCCGTGAAAATCCTCGTCACCGCCTTCGGCCCATTTGCCGGTCGTTCCGAAAACGCCTCATCGCTCGCGCTGATAGAGCTGAAACGCGCCTTTCCGGAAATTCGCAGCCGCATCCTGCCGGTGGACTCGGTGATCGCGCCCGCGCGGCTCAAACAAGCACTGCGGTTGATCCGCCCGGACGCGTTGATCATGCTCGGCGAGGCCGCGGGCAGCAAAACCATCCGCCTCGAGACGACCGCGTGGAACCAGATGGATTTCCGCATCCCGGACATCGCCGGCCGCCAGCCAGCGGCCAGGGCCATTTGCCCGGGTTCGCCTGCCATCCACCGCTCGACACTGCCGTTGAAGAAAATCAACCTCCGCCTGGAAAGCAACGGTCATGAGGTTTCTCTATCAAACAACCCCGGCCGCTATCTTTGCAACCAGGTGTTCTATCAGTCCATGGAGTTTATCGGCATCCACGACCTGGCCTGTCCCGCGGGATTCATCCACCTGCCGCTCGCCTGCGACTGCCCGACGGAGCGCATCGTCGCGGCACTCGGCCATGTGATCCGTGAAATCCAGGCGCTTTAAAACCCGCTCTAACGCCCGCTGTTGCCGCCGGTCGAGACGTAGGTATAGGGGATCTGGACATACTCCAGACTGACGCGCGCCGTTTTGGCCGCCCAGTGCTCGCGGTCCTTGTCCACCTTGCCGAAAAGCAACTCCTGCAAGTTCAGGCCGATGCCCACATAGAGATTGCGCTCGTGCCTGTCACCCGCCCGTTCCTCCTCATCGGAGAAACCCCGGGCGCAGTACCCGCCGTGAAGTTCGACAAAGCGCAAAGGAGTCTCACGGAACCTCTCGAATCCGGCGAGTTTCACGACCATGAAATACTTCTGCCCCGAATAGTCGGCAAATGGCTCTAACGAGCTGTGGGCCGAGGGAAGGTATTGCATGCGAAAATCGATCTTCTCACGCAGTCCCGGAACCGAATTCCGCAACGCAGAAAATCCGGCCCCTAACACATCCATGACCAGGTCTTCGTACGAAAAGCCATGATCACCGGAAAATCCGTCGAACACCTCGACATAGGTCATGACCGAGCATGCCAGCAGCGCGGCTGTGATTTCGCCGCCGCGCGGATCCCCCGAATTCCGCCGGATGGCGTGGGTCAGGATGTCGGTCATCACATAGGTGGCGAAGGCGTGACCGACCTTGTCCATGCCTCCGCTGCCGGTGCGGTCCTCATTGAACCAGCCTTCGTTGTTGAAGCGGAAACCGGAGCTGAACCAGTCCCAGTTGGCGAATCCGACGATTGAAACGGCGGCGTACATTCCAACCAATTCATACTTGGCGCTCCAAGCCTGTTCGGAAAACTTGTCGGTGGAATAGTAGGCCGGCGATTGCCGCAAGCCGACCTCCCGCGAGCCGCAATCGGCGGTGACAAACTCGAACCGCGCGGACGCCACGCCGTCGTTCCTGTCATTCCCGGAAACGACCGCGCCGGGGGATTCAAGACCGGCTGCGAAATGACGGCCAAGGCTGGCAAACGCTTCCCGGTTCGTGAATCCACCGTTTTCTGCCTGGCTCTCTTCCTTCACCGCATTGGCCGGCGAGGTGAGAAAAAAAGCGTCGTCATCGGATTGCACCAGCCCGCCGACCGCAAGCAGCGGGGGTGACGACGATTCCGCCAAGGCTTGCACCAACGTGGCGCCGGTCCAAAAAACAACGAGCAAACCGGTCAAAATCGCGGGTGGCAAACCGCAAAATGAAACGGCATTTTCCCCTCCTCTCTTCACGCGAATCAGCATGGTTGCCGTGACCCTTGAATGGCAAGAGAATCCGTTTCGCCAAGACCGGCATCGCCAGGCATCCAGATTTCGTTTGCGGCCCGCTGCCGTGCCCCTAAGATCCGCCGCAAGTCCATGTTCCGCCTGTTCCCTGCCATCTGTCTGTTAGTGTCAGCCCTGCCCCGGCTGGTCGCGCAAACCCCGTCGCTGCCCTCGGACGTTTATAAATCCGTGCTCCGCATCGAGGTCGCCACGCAGGTTCCCGACTATCAGACGCCGTGGAATGCCGGCCGTTTCAGCGGCGGCATCGGCACCGGCTTCCTGATTGGGAAAAACAAGATCCTCACCAACGCCCACGTCGTTTCCAACGGCCGCCGCATCCTCATCACCGTCTATGGCAGCCCGAAAAAGTATCCGGCCAAGATCGAATTCATCGCCCATGACTGCGACCTCGCCTTGCTTTCGGTCGAGGACTTCAAGGACTTCGAATCGTTTCCCGCGTTCGAGTTCGGCAATGTTCCGAGCCTCGAATCCCAGGTCCGGGTAATCGGCTACCCCGTCGGCGGCGAGCGTCTATCCGTCACCCGCGGCGTTGTTTCCCGCATCGACTTCCAACCTTACTCGCACTCCCGCGCCGACTCGCACCTGATCGTCCAGATCGATGCCGCGATCAACCCCGGCAACTCCGGCGGCCCTTGTGTCCAAGACGGCAAGGTCGTGGGCGTCGCGTTCCAAGGCCTCCGCCAGGCCGACAACACGGGCTACATCATCCCCACGCCGGTGGTCCGGCGCTTCCTCAAGGACATCGAGGACGGCCACTACGACAACTACGCCGACCTCGGCATCAGCGATTTCGCACTCCACAATCCTGCGATGCGCAACGCGCTCGGTCTTCCCAACGACGGCAAGGGCGTGCTTGTTAGCAACGTGATCCCCACCAGTTCCAGCGATGGCATCATCAAGTCCGGCGACATCCTCATGTCGCTCGATGGCAAGCCAGTGGACAGCGCGGGCATGATCACCATGGATGGCGAGGACGTGAACCTCAACGAGATCGTCGAGCGCAAATATGCGGGTGACAAGGTCGCCGTCCGCTTCCTCCGCGAGGGTGCCATCAACGACGTGGACATCACCCTCAAGCCGCTCAACCAGTCCCGGATGTATGCCGTCCAGTATGAGAAAAAGCCGCGCTACCTCGTTTTCGCCGGACTCGTTTTCCAACCGCTCGACACCAACCTGTTCGCTGCGTCCAAGTTCGAGAACGTCACCTTGCGCCGCCTCTACAGTGACTACGTGCCAAAGGGTCTGTTTGAAAAGCACCGGGACATCGTCGTTCTAACACGCGTGGAAAGTGATCCGGTGACCAGCCAGCTCGCGGATTTCGCCGGCTTCGCCGTGGACAAGATCAACGGCGTCGAAGTCCGCGACCTCACCCATGCCCATGAGCTGCTCCATCCGAAGGAAGTTCCCGAGTTTTTCGTGATCGAACTGTTCGATGCCGAGCGCCCGGTCATCATTCCATCCGCTACGGTCGAGGGAGCCAACAAGCGCATGCAGGAAAACGGCATTACCTCGCTGGAAAACCTGGAGGACTGACATGCCCCGCGCCGGCATCGCCCTTGGCTCCAATCTGGGAGACCGTCCCGCCAACTTGCAAGCCGCCCGCGACTGCCTGCGGGAAATCGCCACTCCCGGCGAGCCCTTCCTGCAAGCGTCGAACTATCAGACCGAGCCTTTGCTTTGTCCGCCCGGCTCGCCGCAGTTTTATAACTCGGCCGTCGAAATCGATTTCAAGGGAGATGCTTTTGAATTGTTGGAACTGACGCAGGCGATTGAAAAAAGACTGGGGCGAACCGGCACGCCCGAACGCAACGCGCCGCGAGTCATCGATGTGGATCTGCTCTATTTCGGCGATGAAATCATCGACACCGAAACGCTCGAGCTCCCCCACCCGCGCATCGGCGAACGACGGTTCGTGCTGCAGCCGCTGGCCGAGATCCGCCCGGAGCTGGTGCTTCCCGGCCAAACGCGCAGCATCGCAGAGTTGCTGGCAGGCGCTGAATGACTCTTGCGGCCCTTCGAGCGCTCAGTTCGTGATCGGGAAATAGATGGAGTAGCGCTCCAGGCCTATTTTGTAGAACGGAACGAGCGTGACCTGGCCGCCGATGGTGCCCCCCCAATCGGGTTGACACGAAATCCGACGCGTTTGCGATGCCTCGCCATTCCCGGTGTTGCCAAGCTTCCCCTTCCCCGCTTGCATCCGCGCGCCGATGGCCTCCTCGTTCCCATTCGACTCCCTGAACCAAGCCCAACGGGAAGCCGTGGGCGCGCTTGATGGTCCCGTGATGCTCCTCGCCGGGGCCGGCACTGGCAAGACCCGCACCGTCACCTGCCGGATCGCCCACATGTTGGAAAAGCGGATCAATCCGTCAGAAATTCTCGCCGTCACCTTCACCAACAAGGCGGCCAGCGAAATGCGCGAACGGATCGGCGGCATGGTTTCCAAACGCGCGGCGGAGGACATGACCGTCTGCACGTTCCACTCGCTCTGCGTCCGCATTCTGCGCGGCGGCATCGAAAAACTCGGTTATAAGAAAAATTTCTCCATCTGCTCGCACTCGGACCAGGTAGGCATGATGAAACAGCTCCTCGTCCGCAAGGGCGGCGCGGATGTGAAGGTGAAGCCGGACGAAGTGTTGTCTTCCATATCCAAAGCGAAAAACAAAGGGGTCGCCCCCGAGGACATGGAGGACGATTTCTTCTCCACGCTCGCCTTCGCCTATCAGAACGAACTCCGCGCGCAGAACGCCGTCGATTTCGACGACCTCCTCCTGCTCGGCGAAAAAATCCTCCGCGAGCACGCCGATGTCCGCGAAATGTTCCGCCAGCGCTTCACCCGCGTTACGGTGGACGAATTCCAGGACACGAACGCGCTCCAGATGCAGCTTCTCCAGCAGCTCGTCGGTCCGCCGAACTATCACGTCTGTGTCGTCGGCGATGACGACCAGTCCATCTACGGTTGGCGCGGCGCTGAAGTCGCGAACATCCTGCAGTTCGAAAAATTCTTCCCCAACCCGAAGATCATCCGGCTGGAGGAAAACTACCGCTCGACCCACGCCGTGCTTCACACCGCAAACAGCCTGATCAAACACAACATCGGCCGCCGTGAGAAGATCCTCCGCTCCACGCGAAAGGACGGAGACCCGGTGCGCATCGTCGCGATGCCCGGTGACGACCAGGAAGCCGAGTTCATCGCCGAGGAAATCCTCGCTGAAAAAGGCGCGGTTGGCCGCGAGTGGGAGGATTTCGCGATCCTTTTCCGCACCAACGGCCAGAGCCGAAAACTCGAACTCGCCTTCCGCGAGCGCAAGATCCCCTACCGGATGGTCGGCGCGCAAAGTTTCTACGATCGCCGCGAGGTCCGCGACGTGCTGGCCTACGCGCAACTGCTGGCATCTCCCGAGGCCGACGTTCCCCTACTCCGCGTCCTCAACGCGCCCAACCGAGGCATCGGCCAATCCACCGCGGTGCTCGCCACCGATTGGAGCCGCGAGCATCACGAGTCCGTCTGGCAGGCGCTGTGCGATCCGAATTTCACCGACCAGTTAGGTCCCAAGGCAGCGAACGCCGTGCAGGAATTTGTCGCCACCATCGCCGGTGCCAAAAACCGGATAGAAATCGCGAAGGAGAATCCCGCCGACGTCCTCGACTCGCTGGTCAAGCAGATCGAATACATCCCGTGGATCGAACGTGCCTGCAAGACCGACAGCGAACGCCAGCAGCGCGGCGAAGGCATCTTCAGCGTCATCGACAGCCTCCGCCAGCATCTCGCCAAAGGGCCTAAAAAGACACTCCAGTCCTTCCTCGACCACAGCGCTCTCGCTTCGGAAAAAGAAGACGACCTTGAGAAAAAACAGGGAGCCACCCTCATCACGCTGCACGCGTCGAAAGGACTCGAGTTCCCCATCGTTTTCCTCATCGGTCTTGAGGAAGGATTCCTGCCCCACACCCGCTCCATCGCGGAAGGCACCAAGGACGAGGAGCGGCGGCTGTTGTATGTCGGCATCACCCGCGCGCAGGACCTGCTCACCATGACCTACTGCGCCACCCGCATCAAGTGGGGCCAGGAAACCGGCTGCCAGCCCAGCAGCTTCATCGGCGAGCTCGACGATGAGCACCTCCTCCACACCACTTACGACGACATCCTCGGCGCCGCCCCCAGCAGCGACGAACTCGATAACTTCTTCGGCGGCCTCAAGGGAATGTTAGACAACGCTTGAAGCCGCGGTGCTGACGCGCACCCATTCTGGAAATCACTTTTTGGCCGGCTTCTTGGGCTTCGACTTTTCCGCTTCACGAAGGTCCGTGAACGCCAAGACCCGTGGCGTGCGGCTGCCGGATTCCATAACGAGGACGAACAAGGTGCTCGGCAGCCCGTCGTGAGACCATTTGGTTTCGCACAACGGATGGTCCACGTCATTGCCCGGCTGGCGGAAGGTGAGGTTGACCGGGTAGTCGCCGCCGGTCGCAGTTGGAAGACCAAGAACGACCCGCGAGTTGGAGGCCAGCGCGAGTTGCTCGGTGCCGACCTTTCCATTCACGGTGTTGGCGGTGAGGTTGAACCAGATCATCCGGCCTTTGGGAAAACCATTGGGAGTGGCATCCACCATCTGGAGTTTCACGGGGGCGATCGTGTTGGAAGGATCGCTGGTAACGATCAGATAGAAATCCGTAACAGCTTCCGGGATGGTGACCTTGGGTGCGTCCGGGCTGATACCCTTTGCCTTGGCGGGGGCGGCGGATAGCAGCGATACCACCAAAGGGCCGGCCGGGAGTTTGTAGATCGGCGAGAGGTTCATCTGCGGCAACTCGACTTCCTGCGAGGAAGTGCCGTCGAAGAGGAAGAGCTTTTCAGGCGCGTCCGCGGGTGCGCTGGCAAACACCACCCGGCAACTGCGCGCGGCTTTGGGTTGCGCGGTGACAAGGGTGGGAATCAGGCAGAGAAGGCAGATGAGGTAGCGCATGGTGGGTTGATTCTCTCAGGGTTTCTTAGAACAAGGAATGAACTTTATCCGGGAACGGGCAAGCGGAAAGAAGATCTGGAGCGCGTGGTTGAGGCGCCAGCCGTTCTTTGCCGTCCGCTACTCGCTCGACCGGGTGGCTGAAGAGTTTGTTTTTCCGGGCAAGTGATCGCCCCTCGCCATCGACCGAGTGCTGTTATTGCCCCGTCACCTTGAGTCGCAAATAGAGATTCGGGTGGGTGTCGATGGGGACGCTGAAAGTATGCTGCGGAGGCGCGGCGGTATCGGTGATCGGATTCCAGCTCCCCGGAAGAAGATTCGAGCTCCACTCGGCGCCATAGGTGATACCATTGATACCGGGTGGTTGGGTAAAGCTGATGACGCGGTTGTTTCCGTAATTCTGCGGAGCGGCTAACTGCCCCGCACTGTTTTCCTTCGGATCGAATCCGAAGGCGAACTCGACCAGATTAGGGAGCCCGTCCATGTCGAAGTCGTTCAGATCCGCACCATCGCCGCTGTTGCTGGTGCTGCCGAAGTGAGTTAGGCGCCAGGCTTCAAGGGTCATGCCGATGCCTTGGACCGTGAAACTGACAGAAACGATACGATCCGTCCCGAAGGGTGTCTTGGTGAGGACTTCCATCGTCCAGAGTCCGTCCGAATCGAAGACGGAGCCATAATTGTCCAATTTGAGAAGATGACTGACGGGGACCGCATCGTTGAGCTGCAAACTGGTTCCAGGCACGTTGGTTCCCGTGATGCCCGGCTGCGGGTTGCCTTTGTAAACCTGAACCCACGTGGTGGAGCTCGGATAGAGATCATTCAACGTGATGGCGACCTCAGGCACAACCGGCCAGATAGTCTGTCCTGGGGCGATTCCGGTGATCGTGCCGTCAGCCACCGGCCAGACCTGGATGAACTTCGAGTCTATCACGGTCTCGGGCATGAGATAGTCCTCCCGGCAAAACACGGAAATACGTTCCTCTCCACGCACTTTCGCGCGATCCGCTCCCGAAATCGAGTTGAGGACAAAGGTCAATGTCTGGGTGCCATTGGTCGTGATGGGTGAATGCGAAATGAGCGTGGCCTGATTGCGATCAAGATTATCGCCTGTGCCAGTCGAGCCGTAAGACTGGGCCTGCCGAATCAGCGAGACACCTTTCGAGATATCTGGATAATTCTGCCCGCTGAGAATTCCTTGGACGGTGACATCGACATAAAACGGCCGATCCGCACGGGTTCTTGGCAAAAGAGAATAGGGATCCTCCGAGCGAATTGTCACTTCGGCGGTAGGTACATAGGGGGAGATGACCGTGGTGTCCAACAGGCTCTCCACCAAGGGAAACAATTGAACGGTCCACAATTCGAACTTGGACCCGTCGGCCTCTAAGAGAAGCGGAGAGAGTGTCACCCCCGAGGAGCTCACGGCGACGGACGCGTCCCAAGTGACATCGGCGGGTAACTGGGTTTGCCTGATGTAATGGACATAGTTACTTGCGGTAGCGCCCGCAGGGAGAGTGATCGACCAAGCCAGCTGAACTCTGGTGCCTCCCCCGGCAAACGGCGAAACGACAAGATTTCCCACTGGGAACGATGGGGTCGGTGATTGGGCGTGAGCGGATACCCCAAGGAAAAGGGAGACCAGAAGCTCGGCTGCGATCCGGGCAACGAGATTGTAGTGATTCATTAAAAGTGGACGGAGGTGCTATATGGAATGGCGAGGTCCCGGCTAGGACGATCCGTCGGTATTGGAATTGATAAATGTATCGGTCGCGGCACTTGGATAGATTCGTCAGGATCCAAGCTTCGCTTCAAGGTCATTCCGTCCCTTGCCACATTGTCGTCACGGACGTCTGTTATTTGAAGTCCCGAAGCCCATATCAGGGTACCTGCTTCCAAGTCGCGTGGTTGAGCCGCCAGCCGTCCTTTTCCTTTTGCCAGTCGAAGGTGACATCGTAAGTCCCGTCCGCGGGGCGGTAGCTCGGCAGGACGACGAGGCCGATCAATGTTAGATCCACCTTGGCCTTGTCGCCGTTGACGGTGACGGAGCGCAGATCTTGCAGTTCGAAACGGGTTTCCTTGGCTTGGTTGCAGAGCCAGGAGAAGATGGATTCTAGCTCGTCGCGCTGGAACGAACCGTTGGCTTCCTTGATCGACGGAGTGTCTAGTGCGACCTCACTGGCGAGCAGTTTGTTGAGAGAATAGGATCCCATCTGACGTCCGACCTTGCCGGTGCCGCTGTCGAGGGTGAGCGTGGTGAGCAGCGATTGGGTGCGGCGTTTCAAGACCTGGGTGTCGGAAAACCACCAGAAGGCGAAGCCGGCGAGAAGGGCAAGGACGACGAGGGAAATAGCGAGGCGTTTCATGTGGCGGCGGCGTGTTGGTTGGGATCGTAGAAAATTCGGATGTCGGCCTTCTCGGTGCCTAGCAGTTGCTGGGCGCGCTTGAGGGCGGCGCGGGTCGAGAGGTTCGGGTTGCGCGGGTTCGTGAGGAAGATGTTGCTCTCGCCGGCCCGGCGGTCGCAGCCGTCCTGCAGTGTGATGAGTATCCCGGAATTCTTGAGCACTCGATAGACTTCACGGGTAGCGCCGGACACGATCAGGTGCAGACCCTGTTCCCGCATGAAGAGGACCAGGTCCTCCAGCGCCATCACGCTGGTGGCGTCGAGATGGCGGGCATTCTTCAAACGCAGGATGATCACCTGGATCGCCGGGTCGGAGACCGTCCGCTGGATCTGCGTGCGGAACAGTTCGGCCGCGCCGAAAAACAAATCGCCCTCGACGTGGACGATCGAGATCGCCGGGATCGGGCGCTGGCGCTTCTCGCCCATTTCCCGCAACTCGCCCTTCTCGCTGAACTCGTATTCGATCAGATAGGGGCGGCTCGCCTTGCGCAGGAAAAGCATGATGGAAATGGCCACGCCGATGAAAATGGCCACGTGGAGAGGCGCTAACAGGGTAGCGACGAAGGTGATCACCAGCACTGCCGCGTCGTCAGTGGTCGAGCGCAGGCAGATCCGGATGTGGCGGACGTTAAACAGCGAAAACGACAGTGCGATGACCAGCGCCGCCAGCCCGGCCTTGGGCACGTAGTCAATCAGGGGCACACCCCAGCCCACCGAGGCGGCGATCAGGATCGCGAAAATCATCGTATAAACGCCGGAAAACAACGAAGCGAAACGCGTGCGCGCGCCCGACTCATGATTCAGCATCGAGCGTGTTAGAGATCCCGAGGCCGGCATCCCGCCGGCGAGGGCACTGCCGAAGTTGGCCATGCCAACCGCCAACATGTCCTGGTTGACGTCCGGGCGGTCGCCGGTTTTCGAAGCCAGGGTCTTGGCCATCAGGGTGTTTTCCAGCGAGGCGAGGAAGGCGAGCGCGAAGGCGATGCTCAACAGCGATGAGATGTCCCTGAAAATCCCCGGGCGGATCAGGTGCGGCATTTTGAACATCAGATCACCGAAACCGAAGGTCGCGAACGTGGCCGTCCCTTTGAACGGTTCCGTCCCGTTGTGGATCAACGAGCCGAAGACGACCGAGGAAATCAAGAGTGCCAGCGCGAACGCCGGCCATGTCGGCCGCCACCGCCGGAATGCCAGGAACACCAACAAGGTGGTCCCGCCGATCAGCACCGAGACCCAATGGGTGTGTGGAAGCGCCCGCGCCAACCCGAATAACAGCCCGAGGAAGGTCGAGGAGGTTTCACCGCTCACATACGCATCCAACCCGAGAAACGGCTTCAACTGGTTGGCCACGATCAACACCGCAGCCCCGGACATGTAACCGACCAGCACGCTGCGCGAAATGAACTGCAACAGGTCCGCCACCCGGAACAAGGCACCCACCGTCGCGAAGAGGCCCACCATCATCACTAACAGCGGGATCAGTTCGCTCCATCGCCCGGTCAGCTCCGGGTTCACCGAAAAGAAGCTGAACAACATGAACGCAGTCGCGTTCGTCGGCCCCAGAATGGTGTGCCGCGAACCGGCGAATAAAGGCGCGACGATCGCCGCCACCGCTGTGCTGATAATTCCATAAACGACCGGCAGCCCGGCGATCGCTGCGAAGGCAATGCCCTGGGCGATCGCCAACACGGTCACGCTCGCCGCCGCCCACGCGTCATGGCGCAGCTCCTCAAGTCCATAGTGTTTGAGATCCTTGGTGAAAGGGGCGATCTGCACCCGCTCCGCTGCAAAGAAATTCCGGACATTGCGGATGGTCTTGCCGAGTGTCCGGAAAATTTTCATCAAGCCAGTTGAAACTACTTGAAGCGGGCCCGCCAGAACAGAAACACCCCGAGTAGCACGCACAGCGCGTTCGGCGCCCACAGCACCAATGTCGCCAGCGACTGCGGTTTGAACTCCTCCGCCAGCATCGTGATCAGGAAATATCCGGTGCCTATCAGCAAGCTGTAAACGAGCCCGCCGGAACTATCGCGGCGGCGGGTCTGCAACCCCAGCGGCACCGCCACGAACGCAAACGCGAAACAGGCAACCGAGAACGCATAGCGGGTGGCGATCTCCCGCTCCATCTTCCCTTTTTTGTCTTCGCTCATCGTCGGGTCGTTGGCGATCTCCCGGCGGATCTGCTCGTTGGACATCGAATTCGGCTTCGGCTTTTTCGGATTCTTCAGGTCGATCACCAGCGGTTCCGCCTCATGGGCGAACACCATCATTTCGACTTCGCCCTTTTCATTCCGGGTTTCGAAATACGCGTCCTCCAACTTCACCCGCAGTTGTTTTTTGCCCGGTTCCGGATCCGGCA
The DNA here is from genome assembly GCA_040385685.1 of Verrucomicrobiota bacterium. Classification (GTDB taxonomy): domain Bacteria; phylum Verrucomicrobiota; class Verrucomicrobiia; order Verrucomicrobiales; family Akkermansiaceae; genus Luteolibacter. Next base: position 40,679 of record JAZKGW010000029.1, read on the forward strand.
ACAGCGCCGCCCGCGCCGCGTGGACGTACGTCACGTCACCGGGCTTGTCCTTGTCCTTCGACAAGCTGTAAAAATGAAAGCCCTCCAACCAATCGCCGGTTTTCCCCTCGATCAACAGTTTCTGGACTTCCTCGCCATCACCCTTGAAATCCCCTTGCACCACGCCGGGCTTGAGCAACGAACCGGGATCGCGCTTGGCCTGTTCGTAAACCAACTGCCAGATCGACGCCCGCGCCTGGGGCACCACGTTCACGTTGAGCCACAGGCTCAGCATCGAAAGCCCCGCTCCGATCACGAACACCGGCGCCGCCAGCCGCACCAAACTCACCCCCGCCACCCGGAAACTCGTGATCTCGTGGTTCGACGACAACCGTCCGAAAATCATCAGCACCGCCGACAGGAAACCCCACGGGACCGTGTACATCAGCGACAGCGGCAGCACGTTGATCACGAACCGGATCACCAGTCCCAGCGGCGCCTTCTGGTCCACCAGCAAGGGTTGGATCTGTTTGAAAAGATTCCCCAGCACCAGCACCAGCCCTAACACCAGAACCGCATACAGCGTGCCCGACAGCACCTGTCTCCCAATGTAACGGTCCGAAATTCGCATGAAGTCGCCACACCCTAGCCGGCGCTTCCCCCCTGTCCAGACCAGAGAAGGAGGGCCGTGCGGCCACCGGGAATTTCATTGACGGGCTGATAGATCCAGAGCTTATGTCACGTCAACCAAGCCACCGTGAAAAAGTCCGCATTGCCTCTCATCGTCGGCCTGGGCGCGGCGGGTTTCCTGTCCGGTTTCGCGGGAAAACGTCTCACCGGCAACCCGCCAGTTTCCACATCAGAGAAGGCTTCGGAGCGCGTTGCCGACGACCGCGATTCGGCTGAAAACTCCCCCGCCCCACCATCGTCCGCGACTGCGAAACCGGCCAAACCCTCGTCGCTCCGTTCCACCGACACTCTGGAATCCCTCGCCAAGCTCGACCACGAATCCCTCTACTCGCACCTCGCGCTGTGGATGATAGATGCCAGCGAGCAGGACATCGCCGCCTATTGGGCCACCGTCCGGGACAAGAAGGACCGCACCAATGATGTCACCGATCTCGTCTTCATCAACTGGACCCGCCTGAACCCGCGGGGGGCGATCGCCGCCGTGGCCGGGACCAGCAACGAACATTACGCGTGGTGGGCGTGGGGCTGCCACGATCCGCAGGGCGCGCTCGCCGCTGCGATCACCGCCAACCCCGACCGCGTGAACAATGTCGCCTGGGGCATCGGCGAGTTTCACGGCGACTGGCTGCGCAAAAATTTCGACCGAATCCGGGAATCCGCCAAGGGCAACGCGCTTTCCGGCTTGGGAAAATGGGACGACACCAACGAGCCGGAAGAAATCCTCGAGTTCCTAAAAACGAACGGCAACCGCTTCAATCCGGGGATTTTCGGCACCCTGATCCGCAAGGACCCGTGGGCCGCTTACGACTGGATCCAAAAAAACGGCAGCACCATCACCAACCAGTATGGCAGCACCAATGTCGCCATGGACATGCTCGTCAAGTCGATGGGCGAGAACCAGCCGGACGCCCTCCAGCGCTTGGCCGAGCAAACTCCATCGGGCGAGGCCAGGCGGAAAATGGAGGCGACCTTGTTTGAGAATCTCCTCAAGACCGACCCGGACGCCGCGCTTGAGCAAGCCACCTCCACCCAAGCTCCGCGAATCGCCGCCGAGCGGCTTGCTGCCGTCGGCCTGAGCCTGGCCCAAAGCGATCCGGACAAAACCCTCGAACTCACCCAAAAGCTTTTCGCCATTTATCCCGACGCGTTGAGTGGGATGACCTGGGTGAAAATCCCTGGCGGAAGTTCCGGCTCCGGCTCTAACATCAAGGCCGTCCAGGAACTGGTGGATGGACTGATGAGCAAGGACCCCGCCAAAGTCCTGGAAATGGTTCCGCCGGCCACGGAGGGATCCGGCTCGGGTGACGGAGCGTTTTCCACCTTGGCCGGCAAATGGGCCAATCAGGATCTTGTCGCTTACACCGAGTGGGTGAACCGGCAAAGCGATCCGAAAATCCGTGATCAAGCCGCAAGCGTGGTGGTCGATCAACTCACCAACCAAAAGCAATTTCTGGAAGCCACCGAGTGGGCCATGAGTTCGGAAAAAACCAAAACCCACGTCGTCAACATTATCTATCAGTGGAGCCGCACCAATCCTGATGACGCCAGGGCCTGGCTCGACTCGGCCGACCTCCCGGACAGTCAGAAGGGCAGCATCCGGGACGTCCTTCAAAACAATCCATTTGAAATCAAATGAACCGCCTTCCAAACAATCCCGCCGCCCTTGCGGGTGCCGCCCTCGGATTTCTGGCCATGACCGTTCTCGGGTGGAAAATGGCCGAACAGCCGCCGCCGCAGTTAGCCCCACAGCCGGAAAAAACGGCCAAGGCCGCAAATCGCCCGACCCGCCACGTCCGCAAGTCCGCCCCGCCCGATGCCGTCCGCCAGCGGGTGGCTGCGATCCGCGCGCTCGGCACGCCCGAAGAGCGGATGCGGGCCACCATCGAGCTCGCCTCCTATCTGCCGGTTTCCGAGATCGAAGCATGGATGGAAGGCCGCTGGTTCATTACCGGCCACGGTTTCGATTTGAGCCTCTTCAACAAGATCCTCACCGAACGCTGGAACAAGGAGGACCCCGAGGGGCTGTTAACCTGGAAGTTGAAAAACAACTCCGGTCGCGCTGGTGAAATGCTCGCCGCTTTGGCCGAAAAAAATCCCGAGCGGGTCGCCGCCTATTTCAAAGACCACCTGACCAAGGACCAGCAGTTGCAAGCCCTGCCGAAAATCGCCAGAAAGAATCCGGCCTTGGCGCTTCAATGCCTCAGCAACATGCCTGCTCTGGGCGTATCCGAAATCGGAATGTCCGACTATTACACCAGCCGGGTGTTGACGGAGCTGGCCAAATCCTCGCCAACCGAATTGCAGGCGGCCCTCGCCTCCATGCCCACCGGCCTGAAAAGCCGCGCCGAATCCGCCCTGATCGGGCAACGCTTGCAGACCTCGTTCGGCGATGAGTTTAAACAACTGCTAGAACGTCCGGACGGTTGGAAAATTCTCTCCGCCAATTTGTCTAACATCGAAGGGCTCGGCGACAAGGTATTCGATCAGCTCGCGGATTTACCCGCCGCCTGGAAATCCTCCCTCGCCTCGAATCCCTACCACCTGGTGGGGGCCTCCACCGCTTCCAAATGGTGGGACGCCGACCTCGAAAGCATGGGCTTCAGCGCCGGCGAGGCCAAACGCATCCGCTCGACGGCCCTCGACCAGATGGCCGATAAGCAACCCGAACAAGCCCTCAAGCTGCTGGGTACGGCGGATCTCGACGCCAGCGCCCGATCCTCGGTCATCTCCAACATTTTCGACCACCTCGAACGCAATCCTGAGAAAGCGGAAGCTCTGTTAGCTCTGCTTGGTTCGGACGAAGAGAAGCAGCAAGCCCGCGATATCATCGACGCTAACAGCGAGACCGACTCGGGCAAAAAACTCGATAAACCCTCCGACTGGCTCGAAAAGGTCGCCACCTTCGACCTTAAATCCGGCAACTCGTATGTGTATCTCTCTCTGCTGCGCCAGTGGGATCCGGACAAAATCTCCGACCTCAGCAACCAGTTCCGCGCCATGCCCGATGACAAGAAAGCGCAGGTCGCCCAGGTGATTGCGGAGAACAGCTATGAAACAATCAGCCACGACCTAGTCGGCGATGCCATCCGCTACCTCGTGACGCAACCCGCGCCTGCCGCAGGAGAAAACCAGGGTCGCTCCCGCGATCCGGTTTCCCCAGCCTCCCAATTCGCCGTCACTTGGGCGAAGACCGACCCCGCCGCCGCCGGCAGTTGGGTCCAAAGCCTGCCCGCGGGCGACGCCAGACTTTGGGCCCAGAAAAACCTCGCCGCCAACTGGGCGCAATACGATCCGCAGGAAGCCGCCCAATGGGTGAAATCGCTCCCCGTTGACGAACGCGGCAAGGTCGAGCATTTCATGAAAACCGGCGGGGATTGATCGTTTCTATCAGCGCCGTCGATAAACCGCCAGGTTGTATTTCAAGCTGGTCTGGCTCGTGAAATAACCGGGTAGCAGTCGGTCCAGCCACGCGATGTTGAATTTGTTGCCATTCAGATAGGTCTCCCCGGTGGCAACCCACTCACCACCCATTTTCGCCCTGGCGATCTCCAACCCGGCGGGATTGATGATGAGACAGTTGATCGAAGCGGCTTCCTGCCCCGTCATCACATGGAAATACCAAGTGTAGTATGCGGTCACGTTCTGTTTGTGCAACGGATAGAACGCCTGATGGTCAGCCAACACCACATCCGACGGATGAATCGTCGTGCGGACAAATGCCTCGACCTTGCGGTAATCCCGCTCTTTCAAATCCGTCATGGCGAGTCCCATCCGCACGCCCAGACCGGTGCCGAAAATCATCAGGATCACCGCCGCGATCGCAAGCCGCCGGACCCGTACATTAAATGCATCCAGCGAGTGATCCAGCACACCGGCAAAGCACACGACCAGCGGGATGTATGCCTGCCAATAATGATAGATCTCATAGGAATAGACCGCCTGGGACACCGCCGGAATCACCACGAACGTGGCGATCCCTAACAGGGCCAGGCGGAGACCGGTCGAATTCAGTCTATTCCGTTTGAAAACGACGAATCCCGCGAGGCTAACCACCAGGATCAGGCTTGCCAGATCGCGGAACAACGTGCGCGGGAATCTAACCAGTTTTTGCATCCACACCGGCGTCGCCTGGCCGGGGGGATAGTAGAGTTGCGTGAGAAATCCCGTGGCCTTCCGGAATGCCTCCCAAGTGCCGAATCCGCTGTGAAAGCCATAGAGCAGCCCCAGGCCGATGATCAGTCCCAACGCGACACAGCATAACTCCAGGAAATATTTCCGGCCGAGAAACGGAAACACGACGCTTCCAAACGTCGCAGCAAACACCGCAAGGATCGGGGCAGTCGGCAAAAACAAGGATGCAGTCAGGATGATGGCCATCAATCTCAACGGTCGCCTTTCGATGGTGAACGACCACAAACAGGCGGCCGCGAGTAGAAAAATGAGCGACTCATAACGGCCGGAGCGGTAACTGAACACCACGCCGTCGCCGACGAATAACAGCACCGCCACGATCCCCAACAGGGCCGGATTGCGGATCAACTGCAACCGCCGCACCGCCAGACACAAGAGTCCGACCGCGCCGGACCAAAGCACATAGTCAAGCGCCCTGAGCTGGAACATGCCAAATCCAACCACCTTGAACCAACCATAAATCACGAACGAATAGAGCGGCGTGTTGCCCGCCCAAAATTCACCAAGGTGCTGCGTGGGCCACGCCGAGGAAGTATAGCCGTGCCCGAAGTAAAGATTCGCCGCCGGGTCCGCGAACATGACTTCATCCATCCAGACCGTGGTATACCAATCGAAGGTCAGCAGATTGAATGATAGAAAGCCGGCAATCACCCATAGCCACGGGGGGACTTGTTTCAGCATCGAAGCCATCGGCGAGGGGGAATCCATTCCGCCGATCCTCCCCGAACCCAACCCACGGGTCAAGGTTCACCAATGCCGCGCAATGCACCCGTAACAAGGAAGGGCGATCTCCGAATCGCCCATGCCAAAGGGTAGCCGATGAAGAAGCGCTTTCGCTCGGCATCGCCGGCCCACCATTGACCACAGCGGAGCGGAGTCCGCAGTTCCTTGAGGCCAACCCCGTTCAGAACGAGTACAAGGCCCCGATCGAGAGGACGAAGGCCGAGTCAAACGACAGGCTGGCGTTCGAGCCGTTCGCCCCGAGGTCGAACTCGTCCATGTACTGGTAGCGGCCGGCGGCCTGGATCGACCACGCGTGGTTGAGCTGATAGGTGCCGCCGAGCCCCAGATAGAATCCGGGCAGGACCGTGGTGTCGGAATCGCTGCCGGAACCCGTCTGCGTGCCCAGGCCGGTGGCGGTGGTGGAGGAGTTGAAAGCGTATTCCCCGGAGGAAATGGCGGCACTCACTCCGGCCTCGAACATGACGCCGAACTTGCGGGTCACCGGCACTTCGAGATAACTGCCGAAGTTGAATGTCGTTAGATGGACGTCCAGATGGCGTGACCCGGCGACCAGCGCCGGTCCGCCGGTGGTGATGGTGCGCGACGGTGAATCGTTAAGCAACGGTCCTGGTCCGAACTTCGTCCCGGCGTAAGGCCCAGGCGGCGGGATGACGCCGTCCAGCGTGAAACGGTCAGTCAGGGTTGTTAGATCCGCAGCCACGCTGCCATTGCTATCCACGTTGACGCGGGCGTAATGGAGTCCGCCGCGGAAACCCCAGGTTGCGCCGCGTTCCTTAAGGCCGGGAATGGCGACGGCGCCCATGTCATAATAGGCGAAGAGTTCGACTCCAAGGTCGGCGCTGGTGTCCTCGCTGGTGCGGCCGTTAGAGACGCTGTTGGTGATGGAGAAATCGATCGAGCCGCCGTTGGCGGGACTGTATTGATCCATGCCGTTGGCGTCCTGGCCGTCGTAGCCCCAATTCCAAGTCTCGCCACCGAGGTTGCCGGAGGAATCGACGTGGACGAAGCCGTCGTCGTAATTGTAATTCACCCCGCCGCCGGTCGGCTTGCCGGAAAAGGGGCTGTTGAAATTGCCAAGGCCGTTGAACTCGGTTTTCAACCCGATCAGCGGTGCGTAGCCGGCACCGAAACGCCAGCGCGACGGGGCGGAGGCCACCGAGATCGGGGCTGCGGCGGGTTCACCCGCATGGGCCGGGCTGGCGGCGGCGCCAAGGACGGAAAGCGTCAGGAGGGAGAGGCGGGCATTCATGGATGGATAGTGGTTAGAAGGTAATCCGGTCAGACTCAAGGAGCTTCGATTTCGTGGACAAGATAGAAGCGGACCGGAGTGTTGGCCGGGGTCTCCACCGTGTATGGCGGACCACTGTCAATCCACAAGGTGGAATTCGAGGTGGCCAGGACGGGCACCTGGCAATCGGTCCAGTGCTCGAGATCCGAGGTGTAGCGCACGCGATACCAACGACCGGCGACAGTCGGGAAGGCAAGCTGGACAGTCTTGTCCGGCAGTTTGGCGAGGCTGGTCTGCACGCCGCCGCCGATGTGTTGGCAGGGCTGTTTTCCAAGAGTCGCAGCAGCTCGGCTTTGAGCGAAAATCGATTCCAGAACCCGGGCGGCAAAGCCATCCAGATCCGCAGGATTAAAGCTGTCCCGAGTGATGTCGAAAAGCGCCGGATCCAGCAGCCCCGGCACCATTTGGCTGCCGCGCTGGCGATGGTGGGACCAAAGGATCTCCACCGGATCCCGATAGACGAAAAAGCAAGGCACCGATGGAAATGCCTCTCGGATCATCGGCAACCACGGCAGATGCCAGCTATCATGCTTGATGAAAAAATAACGATCCGCCGTAGAGCGCCCTTGCCCTAACACCCTCACCGTATTTCGAAGAAAACCGATCTTCTCCTCGTCGCTTGTTCGAAGCTGGAGAATTTCATCGACAATCGCCGGCTCTGATAGAGCGATGCCGCCTTCAAGACCTGAGAGAAGCTGAGTGAGAAGTGTGGAACCACTGCGCGAGGTGTGAAAAATGAAAGCGGCGGGAGGAACCGCGGCAGGGAGGAGGATTTCGCTCAGAGCTTGTAGCGAGGTTTTCCGCTGCCCGGGTCTCTCATGTCTCGCGCGGCGAACGGCATCTTCGAAAAACGGTGCGGCAAAATCCGCCTCGGAGAGATCCTGCCAGATCAGGGAGATTTCGCCGCCCGCTTCTTCTGACAATTTCACCGGATACCATCCCGCCGTGGGCATCATGCCGCGGCAGCTTGGTGAAGTTGATTTGCCAGCCACCCGTTCAACGTCGCATCGATGACGAGATGCACGCGATCCGTTGTTCCGCGATTCCTCACCGCATGAGGATCGGCCAAACGCAGATACCAACATGAGCCAGGTCTCATCGGGACGTGGGTGCCGTTGAGGAAAAAATCCACATCCGGATTCGTGGTGATCGGGATGTGCAGCCTCACTTGACCGAATTCCGCACTGAGATCGTGATCGCAGTGTTCCTTGATTTCCGAGCCGGGGGTGAGTCGCATGAGCCGGACGCTTTGGAGAGGGCATTGGAAACTGGCGAGAACACTTTGCAAATAAGGAACCTCCTTCAAAAACGGCGTGTTGGCGAAATCCGTGCAGCCCGGATCCGAGTAAATCATCATCACAGGATGCGTCGCACCCGCCGTTCCTCGCAGCGGCAGAACATCCCAAGTACCGTTGTAATTCTGTTTCACAAAGTGATCGATCCAGGAATGCGACTCCAGGATCGCCAAGTCCCGTTCAAGTGATGGACATCGAAACTCAATCCGAGTGGGAGCCGGTCAGGCAGCAACTTCATAGGCGCCGGAGCGAAAGGCAAATCGCGCGGAATATCGAGCCTTAATGGCAGGATCCGAGTCAGAGGTGAAGTCGTTTTGCCGGATGCAATTCACCGCGCGGGACACGGGAATCATTACGTCCTCTGCGGCAGGCCCAAGCGACATCGGTGGGGGCGGTGCCTGAGCTTTTTCGCTCCGGCTCGACAGCTCGAAATCCCTAAACGCAAAACCCCAACATCGCATCGCGCGGCCTCTCCCGAAAAACGCGTTGCGAGGGCTTGCGGATTCAGGTAGCCTTCAAGGTGGTAAGCAACCCTTCATGAACTATGAAATTTGACCCGGAAAACCTGTCGCCGCTTGCGGCAAAAATCTTGGAAGCCGAAACCAAACTGGAAAAACTCGAACAGGAAATCGCGGAAATCGGCCAGCCCGCCGGACATGAGCTACAGCGCCGTCTGGAGGTTTTGAAGATCGAGGAAAAAGCACTCAAGCGGAATTTCGAGGAATCCCAACTGCGGGGAGAGCCCGATTCCGTGAGGATGGAAAAAATCGAGGCACTGCTCCGCCACATCGAGCGTGAGGAAGCGTCCGTCGAGCACGATGCGGACTTCCTGCATCAAGCCGCGCCATCGTCCATGACCTTCGCGGTGCAGGCCGGTGCCCAAATGGCGGACCTCCTCGGGCGTGGCATGAAACGCGTGCTCGGGGATCATCATCCGCTCGGCGAATCGGTTTTCGTCAATCATTCCCACGACAACCTAACTGTCGATTACGGCCTTGTGGACCGGGAAAGCCCGACTCCGCCCGCGAAACCAGGCACCTGACGCAGCCATCGCCCAACCGTCGTTTTCCGGAGACTTTTCCGCCTCTCCCGGTGATCTTCCCGATGAAGACTCCATCCGCGCGATCTTTCAAAACCACGGTCGAACTAACGGTTTGTCATCTTTTGAATGGGTCATAGCATCCGGGCATGAGTCTCATCAACGCATTGTTCGGAACCGCATCTCAGATTGACGCTGCGGAACTGGAAACCGAGTTCCGCCCGATTCTTGTGGAAGGAGAGACCGTCACCGCGGCATTCAAGGTCGTTAGGGATCTTTTCGTGTTCACCCAACTCCGGTTGATTCTCGCGGACAAGCAAGGGATCACGGGAAGGAAGGTGGACTATCACTCCATTCCCTATAAATCGATCGTCCAATTTTCCGTAGAGACGGCAGGCCGCTTCGATATGGACGCCGAGCTGAAAATCTGGATTTCAAGCATGCCCAATCCCATCAAGAAGGAGTTTAAGAAGGGAACTGATATCCTCGGCATTCAGAAAGCATTGGCCACTTATGTCCTCGGATAGATCCGCTCGGGACATGTCTCGACAACTCCTCGGGAACCCTCCGCCCCAGGGGAATCGACGGAGCCCAATCTGATTCCGCCGCCTGCGCAAGCCGGCTTTCGACATCGATCAATTCCTTCAGGATCAGGCTTGGCGAAGAGGCCATCCGCACTCATGTTCCGCCACCTCCGTTCGGCATGAAAATTCTCAGCTACCTCGATTCCGGCTACACGCCATTTCTCCGCCGCCTCAACCGCCGTGCCATGCCGGAACCCGGAACGCGCGATTTGGTCACCCAAATCATCGCCGAGGTCGCTGCCAAGGGCGACGAGGCGTTGTTCACTTTCACCAAGCGCTTCGACGGCGCGACGCTAACCGCAAAGACATTATTTGTTAGCGACGCGGAATTTTCCGCCGCCGCCGACGCTGTCACCTCCGGGACAAAGACCGCGGTCGCCCGCAGTTTGAAGAACATCCACGCCTTCGCGAAACGCAGTTTGCGCAAAGATTGGTCCTCGAAAAATGCAGAAGGCGCAACGGTCGGCGAGCGCTTCACACCGTTCGAGCGGGTGGGAGTTTACGTCCCCGGCGGCAAGGCGCCGCTGGTTTCCACCGCGCTGATGACAGCCGGATTCGCGCAGGCCGCCGGAGTTCCCGAGATCCTCGCCGCCACTCCTTGCGGTCCGGATGGTTCGGTGAATCCAGCGCTGTTATATGCGTTGAAAGCTGCTGGCGTGACCGAGGCGATCAAGATCGGCGGCGCGCAGGCGATCGCCGCACTGGCTCTCGGAACCCGCTCGATCCGCCCGGTGGACCGGATCTTCGGACCGGGTAACAGCTTCGTCGTCGAGGCGAAGCGCCAACTCGTCGGAGCCGTATCGATCGACCTCCTGCCCGGCCCGAGCGAGATTCTCATCCTCGCTGACAAAACCGGAAATCCGGATTTCATCGCCGCTGACATCCTAGCTCAGGCCGAACACGGCGGCGACAGCATGGTCGGCTTCGCCACGGATTCGAAGGCATTGTTAGGAAAGGTGATCAAGGCCATCGAGCGCCAACTCCCCAGTCTTTCCCGCACGAAGATCATCAAGGAAGTCCTGAAGCGCGGCACCTTCTTGCTGCACGTGAAATCGTTCGAGGAAGGCGTCGCGATCTGCAACGCGTTCGCCCCCGAGCACCTTTCGCTGATCACCGCGGATGAGAATCGCTGGCTGCCGCTCATCCGCACCTGCGGCGCGATCTATCTGGGCAACGACTCGCCGGTCGCCGTCGGCGATTTCCTGGCAGGGCCCAGCCACACGCTGCCCACCGGCGGCTCGGGTCGCTCGTTCTCCGGGATTCGTGCGGATCAATTCCAACGCCGGACCAGCATCGTCCGGCTCGACAAATCGTCCGTTAGGAAGTCGCTGTCCGTCGTCGAAGAGTTCGCCCGCATCGAGGGACTCGACGCCCACGGCAGATCGACCGCCATCCGCTTGGAAAAGTGATCAAGGTTTAGGCAAAATCGCGTCGAGCGTTTTCACCGCCTGCCACGCCGCCTCAACGTGATGAACCCGGAAAATCTGTGCCCCGCGTGCCACGGCCGCGCAGATGCAAGCGATCGTCCCGGCGTCGCGACTGGTCGGATCCGGCAGGCCCAAGACCTCGCCGATCACCGTCTTCCGCGAGACCGGCACCAGCACCGGCCGGCCGAATTGCTGCAAACGTTCAAGTTCGCTAAACACCGTTAGATTGTCGTCCCGCTGTTTCGCGAAATCGATTCCAGGATCGAGAACCAGCGCCTCGGCCGGCATTCCGGTGGCCATCGCGAGTTCGATTTTCTCGTCAAAGAATTCTTCCATCTCCCCCATCACATCGCCCCATTGCTGCTGAAAATGCGGAATCTTCGGCTCGCCCACACTGTGCATGATGAGCAATGCCGCTCCCTGAATCGCGCAAGCCCGGGCATTCCGATCATCCGGCAGGGCTCCCATGTCATTCACCAATTCCACCTTCCCCATTCGCAAAACCCGCTCGACCACCTCCGGCCGCCAAGTGTTCGCGGACAGAACGGGTGGCCAGATTTGCACCTCGTCCCGCGGTTCCACATCCTGCCAAACCTCGACCCACCGATCGATGAATCCAGCGAACCGCCGCAGTTCCTCGGCGACCGGGATCGCAGCCCGGTTGGTCCGCGCGCTTTCGGCACCCACGTCGATCACGTCCGCTCCCGCCGCCACCTGACTCTGTGCCAGCGCGATTGCAGCATCGATATCCAGCGTCCCGTCGCCGGAAAACGAATCGTCATTCACATTCACGATCCCCATTACCAACGGTCGCCGGGGAAACTCGATCACCCGCTCGGGCAGCCTCAATCGCATGGATCGACTCTTCCTTGGAAACCGAAAACTGGAAACTGAAAACTCATCCCGCTTGCCCCCCGCCGCTCCTTGCCTAACCTCCGCCCATGTCTTCCACGTTCGGCCACGTTTTCCGCATCCACACCTTCGGCGAGTCGCACGGCGGCGGCGTGGGAGTCGTCATCGACGGTTGCCCGCCCCGCATTGCCGTTAGCCAGGAGCAAATCCAGCACGAACTAGACCGCCGCCGGCCCGGCCAATCGGAGATCGTCACCCCGCGCAAGGAAGCTGACACCGCCGAAATCCTTTCCGGCCTCCAGGACGGCCTCACCCTCGGTTCACCCATCGCCATCCTCGTTAGAAATACCGACCAACGCCCCGGTGCCTACGATGAAATGGCCGTGAAATACCGGCCCAGCCACGCCGACTACACCTACGACGCGAAATACGGCATCCGCTCCGCCTCCGGTGGGGGTCGGGCCTCCGCCCGCGAAACGATCGGCCGCGTCGCCGCCGCCGCGGTTGCCCGCCAAGTGTTGGACAAATTTCATCCCGGCATCGAAATCCTCGCCTGGGTGAAATCCATTCAGGAGCTCAACGCAGACGTCGATCCCCTAACCGTCACGACTGATGACATCGAGTCCAACATCGTCCGCACCGGCGATCCCGCGATGGTCGAAACCATGATCGACCGCATCAAGACCATCCGCAACGACGGCAACTCGGTCGGCGGCGTGATCGAGTGCGTCATCCGCAATTGCCCGCCCGGCCTCGGTGAGCCGATCTTCGACAAGCTCGAAGCCGATCTCGCCAAGGCCATGCTCTCGCTGCCCGCCACCAAGGGCTTCGAAATCGGCTCCGGCTTCGCCGGCACGCTTCTAACCGGCCGCGAGCACAACGATCCTTTTCGCATGATCGACGGCAAGGTCCGCACCACCAGCAACCGCTCCGGCGGCATCCAAGGCGGCATTTCCAACGGAGAGAACATCGTCTTCCGCGTCGCCTTCAAGCCCACCGCCACCATCATGAGCGAGCAGGACACCGTCACCTCCAGCCACGAGAACACCGAGCTCAAGGGCCGCGGCCGCCACGACGCCTGCGTCCTGCCCCGCGCCGTGCCGATCGTCGAGGCCATGGCGACACTCGTCCTAACCGACCACCTGTTGCGCCAGCGGGCGCTCGGTCCACGGATCACTGATCACTGATCACTTCCTCCCTGTTCCATTGCCTCCCGACTCCATCCCGCAACTCAGCCTCGGCACGGCCGTGCTCGTGATCTTCGCGGTGTGTGCCGGCTTCGTGCTCCTGCGGGGAATGACCCGGATGCTCGTGGGCACCTTGATTCTCGCAGCCAGCGCTTGGGCCGCGTTTTTTGTCTGGCAGGAAGCTCCGCTACGGATCTTGGAATGGACCGGACGATCTCCCGCGTGGCTCACCAACTCGCTTCCCATCGTGGCTTTCGCCGTTTGCTGGCTGCTGCTTCGCAAACTCGCGAAAGCGGTTGTCAGCCCGTTCAGTAGCTCCGGCAACGACAAACCCCGCACCTTGGCCGGTGCTGCGGTGCGGTTGGTTTTTGCGCTGATCCCCACCTTGTTGATTTCGCTGATCTCCGCCGTGGTCATTCACCATACCGGATCGGTCGCCGAGGTTCGTTCCTCGGGTGAACGCGGAACTCCATCGCTTGGCGAGCGGCTCAAGGTTGCCGTCGATTCCGCGATTCCCCGCGCTTGGCTTGAGAAACTCGATCCCAACTCCTCCTCATCCCGCATCAGCCTTGCCAAGCTCATCGCAGCCGAAGCCAAAGCTCCGCGCGCCGTTGTCATCGACCCTCAAACCGGCAAACCCATCCCGCGCGCAAAAATCGTGGAAGATCCCCAACTTCAAGCTCTTGCCCGCGAGGGAAAATTCGGCACACTTCTGCGCCACCCACTGCTCACCAAAGCCCTCGCCGATCCCAAAATCCAAAAACTCCTCCGCGATCTCCATCTTTGAAATCTCCTGATTTCAGCTTTCCAAATTTCAGCTTTCAGCTTTTTCCAAAATGTCCTACCTCGTCACCATCGGCCTCGAAGTCCACTGCCAGGTCAAAACGAACACCAAGATGTTCTGCGCCTGCCGCACCTCGTTCGGAGACACGCCTAACACCCACACCTGCCCGGTGTGCCTCGGCATGCCCGGCGCGCTGCCCGTGCTCAACCGCGAGGCCATCGAGAAGACCCTGCTAACCGGACTGATGCTCGACTGCGGCTCGCCGGAAATCTCCAAGTGGGACCGGAAAAATTATTTCTATCCGGACATGCCGAAGAACTATCAGACCACGCAGATGGACCTGCCGCTCTGCATCGGTGGCGGCGTGCCGCTGTATGAACATTGCTACCCGACTGATGCCCGCAAAAGCATCGTCACCGCCGACAAGAAAGTCCGCCTCAACCGCATCCACTTGGAGGAAGACGTCGCGAAATCCACCCACCTCGGGAACTCGTCACTCATCGACTTCAACCGCGCCGGCACGCCGCTGATGGAGATCGTCACCGAGGCGGATCTCGAGTCCGGCGAGGAAGCTTTCGCCTACGTCCGCTCGCTTCAGATGATTCTCCAACAAGGCGGCGTCTCCGATGCCGACATGGAAAAAGGCCAGCTCCGTTGCGACGTGAACATCTCGCTGCGCAAAAAACATGAGGATCCGTGGGGCCAGAAGGTCGAGCTCAAGAACCTCAACTCGATCTCCGCCATCCGCCGCGCGATCCACTTCGAGATCCAGCGCCAGACCGAGGACATGGATCGCGGCCTGCCGCAAATCCAGTCCACCCGCCGCTGGGACGACGACCGCGGGGAAACCCAGATGATGCGCACCAAGGAAGACGCGCATGACTACCGCTACTTCTCCTGCCCGGATCTGCTGCCTATCGAAACCGCGCCGCTGTTAGCGAAAGTCCGCCCGCTGGTTCCCGAACTGCCGCACCAACTCTCCGCCCGCTTCGAGCACAACCTCGGTGTCACCGCCTATGACGCGTCAGTGCTCTCCTCGGACAAACACCTCGCCGCCTATTTCGAGGCTGTCACCGACGCCGCTATCCCCGGCAAGAAAGTCGCCAATTTCATCATCAACAACCTGCTCGGCACACTCAACGAACGCGCCCTCGGCATTGATGATTGTCCGGTCGCCCCCGAAAAACTTCGCGGCCTGCTTTTGTTAGTGGAAAACGGCACGCTCGCCGCGAACCAGGCCAAGGAAGTATTCACCGTGCTCTTCGACAGCCCGGAGCAAGAGCCCGCCGCCATTGCCGACTCACTCGGTTTCAAACCCGCCGAAGCCGGCGAACTTGAAGGTCTCTGCGACTCGGTCATCGCCAACAACCCGACCGAAGTCGCCGCCGTCAAGGCCGGCAACGAAAAGCTCCTCAACTTTCTAACCGGCCAAGTCATGAAAGCCGCCGCCACCAAACCGAACCCGAAGCAAGTCACCGAGTTGCTGCGGGCGCGGTTGCTTTAATCCACCGATGCTTCCCGAGTTCGCCCATTCCCTCTATCAGAGCTTCGAACGCGAGGGCATTCCCCTCCTGCTCGCCGGAGGCTGGGCGGTGAGTCACCACGGCTACACCCGCTATACGAATGATATCGATTGGGTTTGTTCCAGGGCCAATGAAACCCGCGCCTTGGATCTCATGCGATCGCTCGGGTTCGAGATCGTGTTCGAGACGATGGCCACCCGTTTCCGACACAGGAAACATTTGGATTTGTTACCCGTGGATTTATTGTGGGTAAGTGCTGAAACGTTCGCAAAAATGGCGACCACCGATCAAAGAACCGGAATTCGGGCAGACATGCCGGTGATTGATTTTGAAACATTGCTCGCCATGAAACTTCATGCCCTGAAGGACGACAAGGAACGGGACGGCAGGGACCTGCTGGACATCCGGCTGCTTTTGAAGGAAAACAAAGGTGTGATGACCGAAGAACATCTTCGAGAAATCTGCGAGCGTTTCGCAGGTCCTGATGCCTACAATCTGATCCGCATGATCCCATGAACGTCCTTGATCTCGAGTTTCCGGATTTCTCCAACCATCCGCCGCCGCCGAAACTCAGCTTCGAGCAATATCAGCGGTGGATCTGTGAGGAAATCGTCCCGGCGCTCGCCCGCGATGGAAAACTGACCCGTGAACATCTCGTTGCCGATTTTATGCGCAGCGAGGGCCGCCAGACCGAGGAGTGGCCGGACTTCGGCGCTCGTTGATTTCACCGTAAACAAAAAAACGGCGGACCGTTGCGGGTCCGCCGTTAGAGTGAGAGATACAGGCAGGAATGCCTAGATCACTTGTTGAGCACTTTGAGCTTCTTGATGCCGAAGACGGCGTCATCACCCAGCTCTTCCTCGATGCGGAGGAGTTGGTTGTATTTCGCAACACGGTCCGAGCGGCTCATGGAGCCCGTTTTGATCTGGCCGCAGTTCGTCGCGACGGCGAGGTCGGCGATGGTGCTGTCTTCCGTTTCACCGGAGCGGTGGCTGAGAACGGCGGTGTAGCTGTTTTCCTTGGCGAGTTCGACGGCGTCGAAGGTCTCGGTGAGGGAACCGATTTGGTTCACCTTGACGAGGATCGAGTTGGCGACGCCCATCTTGATGCCCTTGGCGAGGAAATCGACGTTGGTGACGAAAAGGTCGTCGCCGACGAGCTGGGTGGTCTTGCCGAGTTTTTCGGTGATGATTTCCCAGCCGTCCCAATCGTTTTCGGCGCAACCGTCTTCGATGGATATAATCGGATAGCGCTTCTGGAGGTCGGCGTAGAAATCGACGAGTTCGGCGGCGGTGCGCACGGAGCCGTCGCCCTTCTTGAAGACATATTTCCCGTCCTTGAAAAATTCGGAGGAAGCGACGTCGAGAGCGAAGGAGATGTCCTCACCGACCTTGTAGCCGGCTTGTTCGATGGCTTGGCAAAGCACCTTCATCGCGTCCTCGACGCCGTCGAGCTTTGGAGCGAAACCGCCTTCGTCACCCACGGCCGTGGAGAGACCACGGTCGTGAAGAACCTTTTTCAGTGAGTGAAAGACCTCAGCACCATAGCGGAGCGACTCGCGGAAAGTTGGCGCGCCGATGGGCACGATCATGAATTCCTGGAAGTCAATCGGCGCATCCGAGTGGGCACCGCCGTTGATGACGTTCATCATCGGGACGGGCAGGACCTTGGCGTTAGGGCCGCCGAGGTATTTGTAAAGCGGGATGCCTAACTGCGAGGCGGCAGCCTTGGCGACGGCCAGGGACACACCGAGGATGGCGTTGGCTCCGAGAACTTTCTTGGTCGAGGTGCCATCCAGCGCGAGCATGGTGGCGTCGATGGAAGCTTGTTCGGTGGCGCAATAGCCGAGAAGCGCGGGAGCGATGGTGGCATTGACGTTTTCGACGGCCTTGAGCACGCCTTTGCCAAGGTATCGGGACTTGTCGCCGTCGCGGAGTTCAACGGCTTCGTTTTCGCCGGTGGAGGCACCGGAAGGAACCGAGGCGCGGCCGATCGCTCCGCCTTCGAGGTGCACATCGACTTCGACGGTCGGATTGCCGCGGGAATCGATCACTTCGCGGCCGCGGATTTCAACAATGGTGGTGTAGTCCATAACAGTTTGTTTTTGGTTAGGTGGGGAGGGTTTTTAAATTCTCAGGGATTGAACGGCTTGATCGAGCGGATCGTCAGAGTCGCCATGACTTCGGTGACCTCGTCGCGAATCTCGACGGTGTCGCCCGGTTGGCGGCCGACGAGGGCCTTGCCGACTTCGGATAGATAGGAGACGGTTTTGGTTTCCGGGATGGAATCCCACGCGCCGAGAACGGTCATCTCCGTTTCATTGCCTGCCGCATCGGCGAGGGTGACGATGGTGCCGATGTTGACCTTGCTGGCGTCCGAGCCTTTGAAGTCGGTGCCACGGGCGTTGTTGATTTCCTTGTCGAGCGCGTTGCGGCGGTGGCCCAGGTATTTCTCCAAATCCTTGGCGGACTTGTATTCGAAATTCTCGCGAAGGTCGCCGTAGGAGCGGGCGATTTTTACGTCGCTCAGATTCTGCGGGATTTTGTTGCGGATGAGGTCGTCGAGCTCGGCCTTTTTCTTTTCAAGGCTTTCCCACGAGACTAGCAGGATTTCGTCCGGCCGTTTCTGATTGGCACCGCTGACGAGTTCGGCCGTTTCGGGGCGGGACTTGATGATGCGGGCCATCAGCGATTTCTTCTCAAGGTCGCCGAAGACCGGGCAATCGAGGAGACGGCGGGCGAAATTCCGAGTCTCGTTGATGTCCATGATGGCGACAAGATCGGTCAGCAAGGTTTTGTCGTCGCCCAGCAGGGTCTGCAGGCGCGACGTCTTGCGGGGGCCGTCGGACAAGTGGTCGTTTTCCAACAGGTTGAGCACCGAGGCTCCGACATCAGCGCTGAAAACTTCCTGAGCCGGACCTTTGCGCTCGCGGCACACCCAGATCAACGCGTCCGGCCCGAGGGCGCGGCGGGCGATTGCGGAGCGGAGGTGCGTTACGAGAGCCGGCATCGCATTACGCTCCAACAAAATTCGTGCGATTTCAGTGACGCCGCGGGCACCGACGCGATCGAAAACCTGGACGATCTTGCTCACCCAGTCATCGGCGAAGGCATTCGGGAAGGCTTCGTAAACCGCGCGTTGGCGGCCTGAGGGAAGCGCACCGGCCTCTTCGGCGAGGCGGGTGGGATCAGCAGACAAAAGAAGATCGGATAGACGGACGGCGGTGGGATCGAGTTCGAGGGCGTTGGACGAGCCTATCACTTCGTCACGGGCGGCGACAAGTTGGAGGGCTTGCCCGAGCTGGACACGGGCCGCTTTTTTCGCGCCTTCATCGATGTCATTGAGGAGGCGTTTGAGGGCCTCCGTGTCCTTTTCGAAGGCACCGATGTCCGCTGCGATGGCTTCCAAGGCTCGGATCATGCCTTTGATGTCGCGGGCGGCTTCGAAATCAGCGACGAGCGCTTCAGCAGGGCTGCGGTCGCCGACACGGAGCACGATTGCCTCGGTGCGCTTCTGCGGCACCACGGCAAGGCGGCTTTCGCGGAGGGACTTTTTGGTGGCGTCCCACCATTTTTTGAAGCCGGGTTCCGGGATGACGGCACCGGAAAGTTCCTTCTCCAGCGCATCGCCGGTCATGCTGCCACCGTGGCTTTCGAGAAGGTGGACGACGAGGGCGATCGGGTCGCTTTTCGAAAGTGTGCGGAGTTCTTCGAGTTGCTCGATTTTCTTCGCCCGAAAATCGTCGGCACCGATCCACTCGGTTTTCTGGAACGCGAACTGCAGTTCCATCGTCTGGCCGGTCGACTTTTCAAAGTCGATGGTGACTTTTTTGGCAGGCAGATCCCAGTCGATCACCTTGCCGGCACCGAAAGATTTATGAATACAAAAGTTTCCGGGAGCCAATTGAGAAAGGCGCTCGCCGACCGGTTTGGGAATGCGACCGGCCTCAACCAGCTTCGCCACGTCAGGATGCATGGGGCGGAAGATGGGAAGCCGAGTTGGAAAACGCAAGGCATTCCCTTGATAAATCTCCCAGATCGCTAGTTTTCCGCCTTCGGAGACACCGGCGGAACGAGGCGGGGCTGAGGTTGCCGTTGGGGCATCATGCTTCCGTCAAGCGCTTGGTCGAGAGTGCGGCAGAGCACTTGGATTCGCCGGTGCCAGTCCACGGGCAGTTTGTCGAGGTTGCCATCTTGGGACAGGCTCCCTTCGAAAATCACTTCGTCCTTCGAACCGGTGATTTTCACTTTGTATAAGTCCCCGTCGCGACGCACCACGGCGCATCCTTCGTTGGCTGAAAAACTGGCACTCTTCTCGGCCACATTCACCACCCGCACCGGACCGTTGCTAGCCGGAGGAAGGGTCGCGGCTTCGACCATTTCGCCTGACAACGGCTTTTTCAAAACGGGTGCCTTGTAGAACTCGCCAACCGGCATCATCAGGATCTCTTCCCGGGGTTCGGAAATCCGGACGAGCATCCCGGTTTCCTTGTCGCGCACCTCGTTTTCCTGCACCCCTTTGATCCGGACGGCGTGCATGGTTGAGCCTTCCGAATCCTCCCGCCAACCTTCATCCGTTACGGACTCGATCCGATCGGACTTACTGACGAGAACCAATCCCGACGGCGCCGCCGCAGGAGAAGTCACGGCCACTTGAGAGGGTTCGGAACCACGAATCATCGGAAAAACAGCACACAACGCACCGATTGCCGCCGCGATGCCGCCGCCGATCACGCAGCGGGTGAGCCATGAAATTCCAACGACATTCTCCGGACCCGCCAGATCGTCGATCAGCGTCTCGATTTCGAGATGGCACTCCTGGCTCAAGGCCGGAGGCATCAAGCGCGCCAAGATCGTTTCGATGGGATCAGGCGCTTGCATGGCGGTCCTCCTTCACGCGGCGCAGCTCGTGCCCCAGTTGTTCCAATGCGTAGCGATAGCGCGAAGCCGCCGTGTTGGGCGAGATCGCGAGCGTTTCCGAAATCTGCAAAAATGTCAGCCCACCCCAGAATTTCATCACCACCACTTCGCGCAGCTTCTGGCTGAGGTTCTGCACGGCTTCCCTCAGAATCACGGCTTCTTCGTCCTCCTCGAGCACCGGATCGAGCCAGACATCCTGGAAATCGTTTAGATAGATCACCGACTCCTCCCGCTTCCGGCGACGGGACTCGCTGCGGTGATGGTTCAGCCCGCAGAAGCGGATCGTCGAGAAAACCAGCGGCAGATCCGGCGGCTCGTTGCCTTTGTCCGCCTGGTGGTGCCACATCCGCAGGATGGCCTCTTGGACGAGATCTTCCGCGTCGTGGCGGCAGTTGCTCCAACCCCGCGCGAAAAGCAACAGCCGCGGACCGTTTTCGGCCAGCCACTGTTTCCATGCATTTGCGGGAGAGCTCATTGTTCAGGTGAGAAATGCCTCAAACAGAGGCTTTTGTCTCCTCCGAAACAGGATTTTGCGAAAAAACCCAAATTCCAGTCGTCCGGTCCTCTCCAAAGCCTGGGGAAAGTTCGAGCAACTCCTTAGTTCTTGCTGCGGAAAAGTCGTCCCTTACCACGGACAAAAATACGTCTTTCAGGATTTTTTTGTCCCGCAGGTATTTGAACGTGGAGTGTCCTCCTTGAGGGATCGGGATGATTTCAAGCTCCGGATAGGCGGGGAGAATCCTTTCCTGCAGGTAAACCTTATCCCGCTTGTCCGCCAGCGGATCCCAAAAAACCACAGGTTTCTCCGGGCTGGTTTTGTGGTCGGAGATTTTTCCATGCCTCCACTTCACGTGGCTCCAGCGCTTCGAGAACTTCGTAATGCAATCATCGACCGAACTCCGGGGACTGGCCGCCAGGATTTTCGCCCCCAAAGGCCCGCCGAAATAAAACGCTGCATAGGCCCCGAGGCTCGATCCATAAGCCACCACGTTTTTCCCCCGGCAGATATCGCCCACGGCTTCGAGGAACACGTCCAGATCTAGCAATTGATAGAAGGTATATCTCTCCTGCGCCACGTGGATGTGATCGAAACCCTGTCCGGTAATGAAAGGAAAGCCGAAGGGAGTGGAAATGAAATCGCTGTAAATGATTCCGAATGTGACGACCACCGTGGAGGAAGGCTCCTTGTTTTTGAAATAGGTGATTTTGTAAGCTCCCGGTTCGCACGCCAGCACCTCCTGATCCACTTTCTCGTAGACTGCCTGCTGTTGCTGCAAACGGTGCAAAATGAAAGTCACATCATGCTGCGGATATCGCTTCTTCATCTTGCGGAGCGTTGCGATGGCTTCTTCGCAAAGCCCGGCCGTCTGCTGCATCTTCACCAGTTGGAGCCAATCCTTGGGCTTGGAGCCTACCGGGAAATCGCAGACCACCTGCCAGCTCTCCGCCGCCTCACGGAAATACCGCGCCGCACTTTCGGAGCAGGCGATCTCTCGCGCGAGCTGAAGGGAATAACGGCGAAACGGTTTCCATTCCCGCGCCAACTCGACCGCCAGACCGAATTTCCTGCCTTTCCGCAGTTCTTTGATTCTCTCGACATTCGTGTTGATGGATGATTTGAAAAAACGGGAAAAAGGAGGGATCGACCCGAGTCCTAAAAATTGGAAAACAAACAATTTGAGGGGATGCATGCGGTGGGAATGAAGGACCGCAGCAGGAATACATTAGTTATTTACCCAATTCAATAATCTATTGAGAAAAAGCAAACCCATCCAAAAGCAAAAAGCCCGCCGTTTGAAAAACAAACGAGGCGGGCTTTGCATGACGGGTCCGTTCAGGCGGTCCCGGTTCGCGAACAATCAATCGAGAAAGCGGATTTTACCCGGAACCGGCGTGCGGCCCAAGGCCATTTCCGCGTGCTGCTCGTCCGTGCAGGACGAGTTGATCGGCGCGTCGGGAGCGGCGTCGTTGGCTTCGAAATAACCGTTTTCCAGCATCCATTTCTCGACTTCCTCGCCGGAAATATCGGGCAGCATGTGGCCGTCGATTTCCACACACGGCGAGAGCGACTGACCGCTGCGCTGCTCCATTTCCCAACGGAACGCAGGGTTCTTGATGATGTCCTTCTCTTCGTAGGGAAGCTCGTATTTCCGCATGATCGCGCGGATACCTTCGCTCCAGCCGCAGAAGGTTTTGAGGTAGGCGGTAATTTTCGGGGATGATTTGGTTTCGGACATTTTCTTGGTTGGTTGGTGGGACCATAGAGTGCCTCAGGAAATCCGCAAGCGCCGTGAGGAGGGTGGACCTCTACCCCGCGTCGCCGCTCATCCGGCCGGGATCCAGCAATTCAGCCAAGTCCCCCGCGCTGAGCCCGAGTTCATCCAGCCGATTCACACAAATCTCCCTAACCGTCCGGCCGCTGGCGACGGATTCCTTGGCGATGGCGGCGGCCCGGTCGTAGCCAATGCGCGGGGCGAGTGCGGTGACCATCGACAGCGAGAGCTCGATGAGTTCATTGCAACGCTTCTCGTCCGCCTGGATGCCATCAACGCAACGCTCGCGGAAGGCGATCGCCACGTTTCCTAACAAACCGATGGACTCCAACAAGCAAGCCGCGATCAACGGCATGGAGACGTTGAGTTCGAGGAAACCGCCGGCACCGCACCAGGCGATGGTCGTTTGGTTTCCAGCGACGCGGGCAGCGGCCATGGTCACGGATTCGGCCATCACCGGGTTGACTTTTCCGGGCATGATCGACGAGCCGGGTTGGGTCGCGGGCAGCCGGACTTCCCCCAGTCCGCAGCGCGGTCCGGATCCTAACAAACGGATGTCGCAGGCGATCTTGTGCAGGGAAACGGCGATCGTCCCAAGCTGGCCGTGGGCCTCGACGCAGCCGTCTTTCGACGCCTGCGCTTCGAAATGATTTTCCGCTTCGCGAAACGGAATGCCGGTCGTTTCCGCCAACCGGGCGATCGTACTGCGGGCGAATTCGGGGTGCGCATTGAGCCCGGTGCCGACCGCCGTTCCGCCCAGCGGCAGTTCGGTCAACGCGTCCATCGCCTTCCAGGCACGGGTAACTGATAGGCGCACCTGCCGCGCCCAGCCGCCGAATTCCTGGCCGAGCCTAACGGGCGTGGCGTCCATCAGGTGGGTGCGGCCGATTTTGAGCACTCCGTGGAATTCGCGCGCCTTGTGTTCCAGCGAGGCGGCCAGAGCTTCGAGCGAGTGAATCAGGTGATTGCGGATTTCCAGCGCGGCCGCCAGATGGATCGCGGTGGGAAAGGTGTCGTTCGACGATTGGCCGAGATTGACGTGATCGTTGGGATGCACCGTCGCTCCCAACTGCGCGCAGCGATGAACGATCACCTCGTTCACGATGGTGTTGGTGGACGTGCCGGAACCCGTCTGATAGATATCCACCGGGAACTGCGCGTCGTGTTTTCCATCAGCGATCTCGGTGGCGACTTCAGCGATCTTTGCAGCCAGCGCGTGATCGAGCAGTCCGAGTTCGGCGTTGGATTCCGCCGCGGCTTTTTTGATCATGCCGTAGGCGTGGATGAGCGGCAGCGGCAAGCGGGTGCCGGAGATCGGGAAATTGAGCACCGCCCGCTGGGTCGATGCACCGTAGAGGGCATCGGCGAGAACTTCCATTTCACCCATCGAGTCGCGTTCGGTTCGTGTGGAGTTCATGGGTCGGAGAGTTTGAGTTTGTCCGCCTTCTTGTAGAAAAGATCGAGGTTGCCACCGCATTCCGCTAGCAGTTTTTCAAAGGCGGGCATTTTGTCGGCATAGAGGTTGAGCGAGACGATGTGGCCGTTGTTGATGTCTTCGTGGAGCCAGGATTCGAGGCCGTGGCCGCCCCACCGGCGGCGAAGTTCGCGGAATTGATCGCGCAGTTTGGCGAGGATGCCGGCCTTCTTCTGGCGCATGACCGGCGCGGGCTGGCCGGACGCGTAAAGCGCCTCCAGGCTGCAACGGGAACGGTCGATTTCATGATAGAACTCGCGGCGTTTCACCAAGCGACCTTGGTATTTCCGCAGGTCGGCCAAGCGGCCCTCGTGCCGCAACCAGCGTTTCACGCCTTCTTCCGCGACGGTGTTGGCGAGCGATTCATTGAAGACGGTATCACCGCGATGGAAGACCTTGCGGTGGGTGAGTTCGTGGAAAATCGTTTCTGCCAGATCGATGTCCGGGTAGTCCACGAAGGTGTTGAGAACCGGATCGTGAAACCAGCCAAGCGTGGAGTAAGCGTCCACCCCGCCGATGAAAACATCGTGTCCGTCGGTCCGCAGTTGGCGGGCGAGGTCGACGGAATCCTGTTCGCGGAAGTAGCCGCGGTAATCCATTTCGCCGACAGCGGGGTAATGCCAGGTCTTCGGCTTCAGCGAAAATTCCGGGGCGGCGTAGAGCACCCAGACGACATGCTTGCGACCGAGATCGGCATATTTCCCGTAGCTTTCGTCACCCGGCAGCGACAGGTGGTCGCTGGCAAAGCGGCGGATTTTCTCCACGGCCACAAGTTGCTGGCGCAATCCGGGCGACGTGGCGGGATCCCCGATCACTTGCGGGTTAGGCCGGCTTTTCCGCAGAATTTCCGTCTGGCCACCGATGGCTTGGCCGTAGAAACGGAATGTCTGGCAGGACGGGAGGAGCAACAGCGCCGCAATCACAGGAGCTAACAGGGAGAATGATCGTGGCATGGCGTGGGAAAAATTCTTCGGCGGCAGGCTCTACCCGTTTGCGAATTTCCACAAGTTGAGATGAATGGATTTCCCCTTTCCTCGACCGTTGGATTTCCCTAGACCTCGCGAGTCATGAGCCAAATCGTATTACTATTCTCCGGACAAGGCGCCCAGAAGGTGGGCATGGGCAAGGATTGGGTGGAAAGCTCCGCCACCGCCCGCACGATGGCCATGTTGGCCGACAAGACCCTCGGTTTCCCGCTCTCGGACACCATGTTCGATGGCCCCGAAGAGGAGCTCACCAAAACCTCTCGCTGCCAGCCCGCCTTGTACTTGCATGGAATGATCGCGCTCGCCTTGGTCCGCGAGCGGCTGCCGACCCTCGTTCCGGTCGCCGCTGCCGGACTCTCGCTTGGCGAGTTCACGGCCCACGCGGCGGCAGGGAGTTTTTCATTTGAGGACGGCCTGAATCTCGTCGCCCGCCGCGGCGAATTCATGGAAGCCGCTTGTCAGGCGACCGAAGGCGCAATGGCCGCGCTGATCGGCGGTGATGAGGCGCAAGTCCGGGCGCTCGCCGCAGCGGCCGATGTGGACGTCGCCAACCTCAACGCGCCCGGCCAGATCGTAATTTCCGGCACCGTGGCCGGGATCGATTCCGCGATTGCCCAAGCGAAGGAATTCGGCATCCGCCGCGCGATCAAGCTGAACGTCGCCGGGGCCTACCACTCGCGGTTGATGCAGAGCGCGCAGGACAAGTTGGCCGCCGAGCTGGCCACCGTTTACATCCAGCCCCCTGCCCTGCCGGTCATTTGCAATTTCGGAGCCTCTGCGGTTTCCGATCCCGGCGAGATCCGCGGCATGTTGGAGAAGCAGGTCACTGGCTCCGTGAGATGGACCGAATCCATCCAGGCCCTGATCGCACTGGGCCACCGCAACTTCCTCGAACTCGGTCCCGGCAAGGTGATCGCCGGGCTCGTTTCAAAAATCGACAAGGACACCACCGTCCATTCCGTCGAGGATCTGGCCTCGCTGGAAGCCGCGGTGGAGGCGCTTTCCTGATCGGAAATGCGGGCCTGAAGAAAATCCGAAAATCGCTAAAAAAGAGATTGCGCTGCCCGGAGCGGGTCCATAGCTTCCCGCACCCGAGCGGGACATGGAGCGGTAGCTCAGTTGGTTAGAGCGCCAGCCTGTCACGTTGGAGGTCGCGGGTTCGAGTCCCGTCCGCTCCGCCATCCCCGTTTCGGTAAATCAACCCCGCCTGCAAAGGCGGGGTTTTTCTTTCTAGTCTTCTCCGGCCTTGTTTGCCGGTTCATCATCTGCCTTCTATTTCTCATGCCTACTGTTGCCATCGTCGGACGCCCGAATGTCGGAAAGTCCGCTCTCTTCAACCGCCTTGCCGGGAGGAAGATCGCCATTGTCCACGACCAGCCTGGCGTCACCCGCGACCGCATCGCGGCTCCGTCCAAGGCCACGCAGGTCCCCTGCACCCTCATCGACACCGGCGGCATCGGCGGTGGGATTGAGGATGGCTTCGACGAGCAGGTCTCCATCGAGGCCGACATCGCGATGCAAACGGCCGATCTCATCCTGTTCGTGGTCGATGCCCACGACGGCCTCACCGCCGTCGATCAAGCTCTCGCGCAAAAGCTCCGCAAGGCCAAGCCGCCCGTCCTGCTCGTCATCAACAAAGTGGACGACGACAAACACGAGCGCTCCCACTCCGACTTCACCCGCCTCGGCCTCGGCAACAGCGTTTTCGTTTCCGCCGAGCACGGCCGCAACTTCGGCGTCCTCTGCGATGAGATCGACACCGTCATCGCCCCTCTCGTTTCCGAGACCGAGGCTGAAGCCGTCGTCGCCGAGGAAATCGG
The DNA here is from genome assembly GCA_040385685.1 of Verrucomicrobiota bacterium. Taxonomy (GTDB): domain Bacteria; phylum Verrucomicrobiota; class Verrucomicrobiia; order Verrucomicrobiales; family Akkermansiaceae; genus Luteolibacter. Next base: position 67,734 of record JAZKGW010000029.1, read on the forward strand.
CATCAAGCTCGCCATCGTCGGCAAGCCGAACGCCGGCAAGTCCTCACTCGTCAACGCCATCCTCAAGGACGAGCGCACCATCGTTTCCGAAATCGCCGGCACCACCCGCGACGCCGTCGATCTCCCCTACACCTTCGAGGGCGAAAACTTCACCCTCATCGACACCGCCGGACTCCGCCCGCGGGCCAAGCGCGACAACTCCGTCGAAGTCTTCTCCGCCATGCGGACCGAGAAAGCCGTGCGCCGCTCCGATCTCTGCGTGCTCGTCATCGACCTCGCCGCCGGCATCAGTTCCATGGATCGCAAGATCGCCCAGCTCATCATGGAGGAGAAAAAACCCTGTCTCATCGTCCTCAACAAGTTCGACCTCTTCCACCCCGGAGCCAACCGCACCGCCCGCCTCGAGGAAGCCACCGAGCACGTCAAACGCGAGCTCTTCTTCCTCCACTACGCCCCCTTCGTCGCCTGCTCCGCCAAGACCGGCGGCTCCGTCGATCACGTCCTCAAGGAAGCGCTGAAAATCAAAAAGGGCGCGCAGAACATCCCCGGCACCGGCCAGCTCAACCGCATCCTGCAAGGTGCCTTCGAAGCCACCCCGCCGCCCATCGACAACAAGCTCCGCAAGCGCCTCAAGCTCTACTACGCCACCGCCGCCGTGGAGGAGAAATACAGCGTCATCCCGGTGCCGACCATCGTCCTCTTCGTCAACGACAAGCGCCTCATGGCCCAGAGTTACGAGTCCTACATCGTCAACAAATACCGCGCCGCCCACCCCGCCCCCGGCATTCCCGTCGTTCTATCAGTGCGCTCGCGTTCGCGAAAGGAATGGGAGCCGCGGCAGAAACCGCAGGGGCATTGAAAGGAGTGCGGACATTCCTGTCCGCAGCGCAGCAAGCCGAGAGGTTAGAAAATCATCGAAACTGAGGGCCTGGTGTTGATCGGATCGAGTAAATAACTCGGCTCAGTGCCTACCCATCGAATAGTAGAGCAAGAAGCTTCCCGCCCCTGCGATGATGCTGATCGCCAAGTTCCAGCTCCTTGCCTCCTGTCTCCGGGCAAGACTCCATGCTGATCCAACAAGCGCACAAGGGAACGAAATCAGCATCCCTCCGAATCCCACCATCACGAACAAGGGAGCTCCGTCACCATAGTTGTTACCTGAAAGGGCGGCCCACGCGATTCCCAGCATAAAGGCGGAGACACTTGCGATTACTCCCAGAACAGAGAGGTAGGTGAATGAGTCAAGCTTCCGCATCGGATTGGAGTGTCTATCGAACATTTGCGGCGGTTGCAGTCGCTGCATCGAAGTCGTTATGGCGGTGATGGAGACGCTTCCGGCACCTTGCCGCCCGCGCCTTTCCCGGTGTCCTTTGGTTTCAGTTGGATCTCGTCCGTGTGCGCCGATTCCGGCTCTCCGTCATGGTGAAGTAACGCACGGATCACCGTGCCATCCTTATCGAGGACAATGAAGAGTCCGCCTCCCATCATCCCGAAGTTCAGCTCGCTCGTGTTTTTCTCCGCCGCGCCCTTCTCCCCGGGAAACTCGGGAGCACCCAGCAGGAACTCCACCTCCGCCTTCGCGGTTCCCACCCGGATCAGCCCCCGCCGGACCATCTCGTAAAAAGCCATGTCTTTGGGTGCTGGCTCGCCTCGCTCAAAGTCCATGTATCGATCTGGAAAGCGGAATCTCATCGCGAGTTGCTCCACCATGAGCTTTCCATAGTCCGTCTTCGTCGGTTCCTTCGCGGGTAACTGCAAGGTGACGAGGCACATGGTTAGCAGTGAGACGAGCGTCTTCATTTGTTACCTAACGTTAGATGTGCGCCCACCGGCGCGGTTGAAGTGATGTTGAAGTGAATTTGAGAAGCTTATGGCCGGTTGGCGCGTCACGGCTTGTTAGCGTTCTTTTCTGTCACCTTTCGTGAGAGTTGCTTGCCAGTCTTAAGGTCGATGACTTCGTCGGCGGTCTTGTACCCTTCGATCCTTACATGTAGGACCTCACCCTTTTCAACCCAAGCTGACACTTCCTGTTGATATGCGGAATGATCAACCATCAATGATTCCACGAACGTCCTCCAGACGACATTACCGTCCTTAGAACGCCTTATAACCTCTGCTCCGCTGTCTGAATTCCTAGCATACGTGACAAACACTCGCCCTCCCGGATCCTTGTCCACGTCCACGTCCACGAACAGGCCCTTTATCGACCGTCCGTCGACTTTCGGAAATTTCAGCGGTTCCGCTGCGTGCATGGGATCACAAACGCAGAAGAGCGTGGCGAGAAGGAAGGCAGTTCGTGTGTTCATTGTTACGCTAACAGTGTGATTCGTTCCGGCACAAGGTCATCGGAATCTGGCGATGAGGCGAGGAGATTTATGGGGCGCTGGTGAAGCTATTTTTCGAGCGGTCCCACGGCAGGAGTTATCACAATCACCGATATAACCGCTGCCTTGCCAATCCAAGCCTCACGATCATAGAATTTCACAATAATGCCGGTGGGTTCCACTTTGATAAGCTTTGCTCTCAAAAACTGTTCGTGATTGAAACTTATCCCCGACGATTGGGAATTGCTGGTCGACAATTCGATTTTCTCCCAGGAATAGGCAATAGGTTGAGACAATGAGATTAGAACATCTTTCCCAACCAGCTTGTCCAGCTCGCTGGTTTCACTTTTAATGTCTGAATCATTGCATCCCATACAGAGAGAGGCAGCTAGCACGCAGAGTGATATTGATAGGTTTTTCATAAAGAATTCCGCGCAACGTTGTGGCAATTTCCTAGAAACAAGCCGTTTATGAGCTGCCGAGTGACCGCAATATCGCCGTGAGTGAGCGGACTGAGGCGGTTTTTCCCGATCCTGGCGTTCGGAGCGGCCACCCATCCGGGATGGGCGCGCTCCCTGTCCCCCTGCGCCACTCCACCCACCATCAGCAGGCGCATCCCGCCCTCCAAATGGGCTGCGGGACGGGCAAGGGCTTTTGACATTGCCCGATCCCTATCAGGGAAATGGGGCGGTGCGACTTAAATCGAAGAGTAAGTGCCGGGGGATCAGTGATCACTGATCAGAAAAGAGGATGGATGGCAATTAGGGTATCCATCTGACAAGAGACGCTGGTCTCCGATATGCTGCTCTATCCCATGTGCCATCTTGGCTACGCGCCAAAAAAACATGCTCTCGCGGGTAGCAAATAGCCAATAGCGGGGCTCCCGACAGTGGGGCTCCATCTGGCTGAGATGCCATCCCAACCGGGATCAACGGTTCTTCCCGCGGCTCATAGGGATGGATCAGCCGGTTCCTCAAGCTCTGCCATTTCAGCTTTCGCGGCTTGGGGGGATGCGAGCGGAAGTCTGCTTCCGCAGCGCTCCGCGCGACTGCATCAACATCCGTCTGAAATCTCATCGACTGAAGGGTCGGGGCTGGCTCCCAAGCGGCCCATGCCACATAGCCGCCGATCGCGACAACGAGCGCGATGAGGAGGAAAATGGCGCGGCTCTTTTTCATGGGTGTGGGGATGCGAAGAAGTGCCGAGTGATCAGTGAGCAGTGATCAGAGAAGAGAAATATTGGCGAAGACTCTCCCGCTGGCGTGATGCTCTGCCATCAAATCAGCGCTTATAGATATGCTTTCTAAACCAACTGCCATCCTTCCAGCTTTCGTGTAAATGGACCTCCTCTCGGGGGTAGACGATAACCAGAAAATGAGGTTCTCCGTCTCCTCTATGATTATTCCACTCCCTAACCCGGATCGATGGATCTTCCCGCGACTGGTAGGGGTAGGTCAGTCGGTTCACCAAGCTCCCCCAACCCAGTTTCCGCGCCTTAGGAGGAAATTTACGGCAGTCCGCCTCCGCCGCACTCCGGCCGACAGCACCAACACCGGAGTCAAATTTCATCGTTTGAACAGTCGGGGTTGGATCCCAAGCGGCCCATGCCACATAGCCGCCGATCACGACAACGAGCGCGATGAGGAAGAAAATGGCGCGGCTCTTTTTCATGAGGATGGGGGAATATGTGCCGAGTGATTAGATCTGCGATCCAAATGCCGCCTCGACCAAATTGTTGAGGTGGTTAATTCCCGTTTCTATCAACATGGGAACGGCTGTCACAATCAGACCTTTTCTACAAAGAATTACGGAACCCCATCCGTGCCCAACTAAATTTTCTCCTGTCTTTTCCATGTGAGAGAGAATCCATCGGTCCAGTTCCCAGCAATCGCTCTCCGTGGACTCATAAATCGGGAGAGGTATGAGTTTTTTGTTTAAGTAAATTTGTTTTCGGTGAACCCAGAAGAGAAACGCCCCCTTGTTTACTCCCGATGGAGCCCATTTGTAGTCATAAAAGAGTACCCACCTTTCGTACCCTTGTGCTTCCTCAAGGATTTGTGGGGAATCAATCTTTTGCATATTTCCTGCCGAATAATGAGAGTGAAAGATTCGCCGGAAGCTCAGGCCATTTCCCTCACAACAACTGCGTTTCAACGAGCAGCTTGTAAGTCCCGCCTTTGGCGATGAGTTGATGGTGCGTCCCGCTTTCCACGATCTTGCCGTGGTTGAAGACGAGAATGTTGTCGGCATGGCGGACGGTGGAGAGACGGTGGGCGATGACGAGGCTGGTGCGGCCCATCATGAGGCGTTCGAGGGCTTCGTTGACCTGGCGTTCGCTCTCGGCATCGAGGGCGGAGGTGGCTTCGTCGAGCAGGAGGATGCGGGGATTGGCGAGGATGGCGCGGGCGATGGCGATGCGCTGGCGCTGGCCGCCGGAAAGCTTGGTGCCGCGCGGGCCGACAATGGTGTCGTAGCCTTCCGGCAGGCGGGCGATGAAGTCGTGGGCGTTGGCCATTTGCGCGATGCGGATGATGTCGGGGCGGCTGGCACCTGGATTTCCATACTCGATGTTTTCCGCAATAGTGCCGCCGAAGAGGAGGACTTCCTGCGGGACGATGGCCATCTGGGCGCGCAGGCAGGGCAGGCTGATTTCGGCGGCGTTGATGTCGTCGAAGACGATGCGGCCGGACTCGGGGGCGTGAAAGCCGAGGATGAGGGAGAAGATGGTGGATTTCCCGGCACCGGAGGGTCCGACGAGGGCAATGCGCTGGCCGGGCTCGACCTGGAAATCGATGTCCTGGAGGACGCGGACATCGGGGCGGGAGGGGTAGCGGAAGTTGACGCGCTTGAAGCCGAGCGAGCCTTGGAGAATGACGGCGGCGGCGCCGCTGACGCGCTCGGTGGGGGTGTCGAGGATTTCGCGGAGGCGCTCGGTGGCGCCGGCGGTTTGCTGGAACTGGGAGATGATCTCGGGGAAGGAGCCGAGGGAGGCTCCGACGAAGATGGCGAAGAGGATGAAGGCGGCGAAGTTCGTCCAACTGATTTCACCATGGGCATACATGCGCGAGCCATACCAGGTGACGAAGGCGATGGTGCCGAAGAGTGCGAAGATGATGAAGGAAAGGAAGGCGGCGCGGTGGCGTGCGCCGCGCATGGAGACGGCGAAGAAGGAAGCTAGCGCGCGGTCGTAGCGGCCGGCTTCGAATTCCTCGTTTCCGAAGGCTTTGACGTCGGCGATGGATTGGGTGGTTTCCTCAATGACGGTGCCGGCCTCGGCAAGGGAGTCCTGGGCATCGCGCGAATAGCCGCGGACTTTCCGGCCGAAAAAGGCGATGGCGAGGACGACGAGGGGCACGCTGCCAAGCATGATGAGCGACAATTTCCACGAGGCGACGAAGATGAAGATGACGCCGCCGATGAGGATTACGCTGTGGCGCACGGCCTGCGGGACGGCGTTGAGCAAGGTGTCGCGGACGATGCCGAGATCGGCGGAAACGCGGTTGCTGAGGGCTCCGGAGCGTTGCTCGTGATAGAAGCGGACGGGGAGCTTTACCAAATGGGCGAAGATGTCGCGGCGGAGGTGGTTGAGCGCGGCCTCGCCGGAGCGGATGAAGCCCTGGACGCGGAAGAAGGCGATGACGGATTGCACGGCGAGCACGCTGATGAGCATGAGGACGACGTGGTTGGATTTTTCCAGGACCTGGGCGGGATCGACACCTTGGCGCAGGGCGTCGGTGGGATTTCCGATGAGCTCCTTGAGGTAATACGGGAAGGCCAGCGAAAGGATGGCAGTGAAGAACAGGGCGGCGAGCGAGGGGAGGAAGATGAGCTTTTCCCGCATGAGATAGCCGAGGACCCAGCGGTGGGAGGACAGCGGCTTCTTCAGTTTCAACTCGGGCATGGACGGATGGGAAACAATGGAGGGTCCGGCGGCAAGCCAATCCTTGGGGTTGCGCGTCGCGGGGGAATGCTGCATGAACGGCGGCCATGACGGGTCGGGAAATACGGGAGGCATTGATTCACGCGGGCGTGATGCCCAGCAAGCAGCTCGGGCAGAATTTTCTCATCGATCCCAACATGGCGCGGTGGATCGTCGCGCAGCTCGAAATCACGGCGGACGACGCGGTGGTGGAGGTGGGACCAGGGACGGGATCGCTCAGCGAGCATCTGGTGGGGAAGGTGCGGCGGCTGATTTTGATCGAGTTCGACGCGCGGCTGGCGGAGGCGCTGAAGCATCGTTTCCGCGAGGATCCGAGCGTGGAGGTTCACCACGCGGACGGGGCGAAATTCGACGGGCGGCAGCTTTTCAAACATCGCCCGCTGAAATTTCTCGGCAACCTCCCCTACTCCTGCGGCGGGGCAATCATGAAGAATTTGTTGAGCCGGCCGCATCCGTTCGAGCGGGCGGTGATCATGCTGCAAAAGGAAGTCATCGACCGGCTGGCGGCGACGCCCGGGACCAAGGACTACGGCATCCTCTCGCTGCGGACGCAGGCGAACTGGGAGGTGAAATCGCTGCGCACGGTGCCGCCAGAGGCGTTTTACCCGCAGCCGAAGATCGATTCGAGCGTGGCGGTGCTCACCCCGCGGATCAGCGGGCTGCCGACCTTCGACTATCGGCTTTTCGACGAACTCATCCGCCGCGGCTTCGCCCAACGCCGCAAGCAGCTCAAGAAGCAACTCCCTGACGGCCCGCCGTGGGAAGAAGTCACCACCGGCCTCGGCGTCGCCACCACTGTCCGCGGCGAGGAACTCACGCTCGCACAATGGGTCGACCTAACACGCTCGTACGATCCCCACCCGCTCAAGGACCTGCCGCAGAAGTCCGGGGAAATCTTCGACGTGGTGGATGCGGACGACGCCGTCACCGGCACCGCCACCCGCGGCGAGGTTCACGCGCAATTGCTGATGCACCGCGCGGTGCATGTCTTCGTTTTCAACAAGCACGGCGATCTGTTATTGCAAAAGCGCTCGGCGCTGAAAGACCTGTGCCCCGGCCTGTGGGACTCCAGCGTTTCCGGCCATCTCGACTCCGGGGAGGATTACGAAGCCGCTGCGGTTAGAGAGCTCGGCGAGGAAATGGGCATCACCGCCACGGCCGCGCCCGAGGAGATCGCGCGCATTGCCCCGTGCCCGCAAACCGGCTGGGAACACGTCCGCCTCTACCGCACCCGCCACGATGGGAACCTGCGCTTCCCGTCCGCCGAAGTGGATGCCGCGATGTGGTTTCCGCTGCCCGAAATCGCCGCCTGGATCGCGGGCCGGCCAGCGGATTTCGCGCCGGGATTCTTGGAGTGCTGGAAGAATTTCAACTCCCTCTAACTCATGAATCGACTCCTTGGACTGCTCACCATCGCAAGTCTCGCTTTAACCTCCTGCCAGAAAGCCCAGCCGGAAAAGTTAGGCTATCAGATCATTTCCACCCGCCCGCACGATGGAAGCGCTTACACGCAAGGGCTGCAATTGACTGGCGGACGGTTGTTCGAAAGCACCGGCCAATACGGCGAGTCCACGGTCCGTGAAGTCGAGCCTGCCACCGGAAAAATCATCCGCAAGCGACCGCTCGCCAAAACGGTGTTCGGTGAAGGGCTGGCAATCATCGGCCAGGAAATGTGGGTGCTCACTTGGAAGGAAAACACCGTTTTTGTCCTCGAAACCGATACGTTCAAACCCATCCGCACCCTGACCTACAAGGGCGAAGGCTGGGGTCTAACCACCGATGGCAAGCAGCTCATCCTGAGCGACGGCAGCAGCGATCTCAAATTCATCAACCCCAAGGATTTCACCGTCGTAAAAACGCTCGCGGTGAAGGATGGCAAGAGTTCCGTGAAAAACCTCAACGAGCTCGAATGGATCGATGGCCAGATTTTCGCCAACATCTACCTCACCGACAAGATCGCGCGCATTTCCCCGGAGACCGGCGAAGTCACCGGCTGGCTCGACCTCGCGGGTTTGAAGAATCAACTCACCGCACCGGGCCGCGCCGAGGTCCTGAACGGGATCGCCTATGACGCCGCGACCGGCAATCTGCTCGTCACCGGCAAATACTGGCCGCAGATGTTCGAGATCAAGATCACGAAAAAATAGCCGCGCTTGGCTTGCCTCCCCTGCTCTCCCGATTAACTTCCGCCGCCGATGCCCCTGCCCGACCCCAGTCTCGAACCCGCGATCCGCGATCCCAAGAAACTCCGCAACACGGCGCTGGTTCTTGTCGCCATCATGTTTCTCGGCGGCTGGCTGGTGCTGAAAGCCTATGACCGGTGGTCCGTCCAACAGGCCCCGGACGAGCGCCCGGCCATCATCTATCGAATCACCCCGGAGCGCGACCTGCGCATGCTCCGGCAAGACGGCAGAATCGTCGATGTGGTCGATCTCCGGGGAAAGGTCATCGCCCTGAACGTCACCAGCCTGCGTGACCCGCAAGCGGCGGAACTCAGCATGGCCGTCATGAAACGGCTCGCTCAAAGCCGCGCGGACACCAAGGATTTCAACCTCATCACCTTGGTTGTCGATCCCCTGCCCTCGGAAAAACTGCTAACAAGCCTGGCCGAGACTGCGACTGCCAACGGCATGAAATTACCACAGTGGTGGGTCGGAGGCAACGAGCCGGCGACCTTGCACAAATTCATCAAGAACGAACTCAAGGCGAACATCTATCCGAACGAAGCCGGCGGCAAATGGCTCTACGATTCGTCTATCGTTTTAATCGACAAGAACGGCCACATCCGCCGCGCGGTCGTCCCACAAAAGCGCGGAGGTCCGCCATTCATCGCCACATTTGATTTCGAACAGGCCGCCGCTTGGGACGCGAAGGGCGCCAAAACCGGCACCGAACACAACAACCTCCAGCAACTCGAAATCCTCCTCAACCAAACCATCGACACGCTGCTGGAAGAGCCCTTCAAAAAATGAAACGCAACACCACGATCGCCCTCTTCTATACTGGCGTGGCCGTCATTTGCATCGGCATCATCTCCATCGCCATGTGGCTGCGGCCCGGGCTAACTGAAACCTATCAGGCTCCGGTGGTCGTCAACACCGGCAAGGAGGCCGCGCCCCAGTGGTTCGAAATCGCGAAGGATTTGCCGGCGATCAACCAGGACAACCAGCCCGTCAAACTTTCCGACCTGCGCGGCAAGGTCTGGATCGTCGCTGAGTTCTTCGCGATCTGCCCGCACTGCGCCGTCCGCAATGGCGAGGAGCTGCGGAAGATTTACGACGAGTTCAAGGGGCACCCGGATTTCCACCTCACCTGCATTTCCGTGGATCCGGAAAACGACAATCAGGAACGCCTCGCCGACTACGCGAAGGCCCTCAGCGCTGACACCAAAAATTGGTGGTTCCTCAATGCCGGTGATGCCGCGACCACCCACCACTATCTCGAGCACGAGCTGAAGTTCTTCGGCATCCGCAAGCGCACCGATCCGCAGGACATCGAGACCAACGGCAAGTATGCGCACGACCTCGGCTTCATCCTGGTGGACCGCGAATTCAAGGTGATTGGCAAATGGCCGCTCGCCGATGCCCGCTCGGAAGAAGGCAAGCGGCTCGACCCGAAACTCTATCAGAAGCTGAAGGACGAACTGTTCGCCCGCATCCGTCTGGAGCTTGAGAAAAACGAAACTCCCGGCATCTGATGGACAGCGAGCTCAAGCAATGGCTGGCGCGCCCCCCGCAGGAAGCGCTTTCGAAAAAGCTGGGAACCGCCGCCTGGATTCTATCAACCGCGGTGCTGTTGTTGGTCGTGGTGATGCAGAAGATCAAGCTGCCGCTGCCGGACGGATGGTCCACCGCATTCCTGCCGCCGCTCCACGCCGGGATCAACGCGCTCGCCGCCGTGGTGCTGCTGGTTTCCCTGATCTTTATCAAGGTCGGTAAGGTCAGGCTGCACCGCGCCACCATGGTCTTCGCGATGATCCTCTCGGTGCTGTTCCTGCTGTCCTACGTGGCCTATCACATGACCAACGACCCCACCCGCTACGGCGGCGCGGGCGCGATGAAGACCGTCTATTTCATCCTGCTGATCACCCACATCGTCTCGGCGGCGGTCAGCCTGCCGTTCATCCTGTTCACCTTCATCGCCGGCTGGACCAACCGCTTCGCCGCCCACCGCAAGCTCGCCCGCTGGGTGTTCCCGCTGTGGCTCTACGTCGCCATCACCGGACCGATCTGTTACTGGATGCTGAAGCCGTATTACTAACCGGAGTGCGCGAAGCTCTGCTCGCGCCCTCGGCAGCAGAGCGTGCCGCACTCCGGGTGTCATTTCCATCATCGACTTCGGGGTGCGCGCGAGCTACCCATGCCCCGTCATGGACAAACTCACGGAAAACCACTTCTCGTTCAAATGCCCGATGAACTGGGACGAGATGGAAGTCTCTGGCAGCGGCCGGCATTGTGGAAAATGCCGGAAGCAGGTATTCGATCTAACGAATTGCTCGATTGACGAAGTGATCGCGCTGCAAAGGAAACACGGGCCGATCTGTGGTTCAATCCGAGTGGTGCAGGTGGCAGCGGTCGCGGTTTCATTGTCCGCTGCGGCTTGTCAGTCGACACAAACCACCATGGGTAAAATAGGCCCTTCGCTTCGATCCGGGGACCAATCGGTCAATCGGGTTCATCTTTCCGGCTCGCCCCGGCCACCGGAGCAGTTGGAGAAAATGAAATAGCGTGGAATGAATCCCTCGCTCCGGTTTACCGCGCGTAAAGCATCTCGCTGCGCCGGTTGTTTTGCGGGGTGATGTCGTGGCCGGCCGTGCCGAGGGCGAGTGAGGAACTCACTTGGATCGGCTCGTCCTTCGGCAGGCCGGTTAGACGGACGGGCATGGAGAAGGTCTGGATGCCCCCGGGGGCGATCGTCGTCGCGTTGAACTGCCGGCTGCCAAACGGTGTGATGATTTCCACGAGCGTGTTGATCAGGTTGGCGGTGCCACGGTTTTGCACGGTGACTTGGATCTCATCAATGGTGCCGGGGCTGTTGGATTTCAAAATCCGCTGGTTGGTGATGGCGGCATCGACCGTGCCGGCGACGCCGCGGTTCATGATCCGGCCGAGGTCGAGAATGCCAACCCCGTATTCCGAATCCGGTCCTGGGATGCCCGCGTCGTTTGAGTAATTCATGACGATTTCCGCGGCTTGGCTGGCAGTCATCGTGACTCCGCTGCCGTTGGACATTGTGGCGGCGATGGCACCGGTGACGATCGGCGCGCTGGCCGAGGTGCCGCTGACCGCCGAGTAACGGTTGCCCGGCCAAGCGGCGTTAATCGCATAGCCGGGTGCGGTGACTGATAGATAGGTGCCGTAGTTCGAGAAATCCAGGTGTTCGCCACGCGCATCGACCGAGCCCACGCTGATGACGCTCGGGTAGGCCGCCGGATAGCAGGCATCCGCCTGTTCGGAATTTCCCGAAGCCGCAACGATCACCACGTTCTGGTCGTGGGCATACAACACGGCCTCCTCGATGAGCGGGTTGTTCTCGGTGGTGCCCATCGAAATGTTGATAATTTGCACGCCTGCATCGACGGCAGCTAGGATACCGGCGGCGAGTGCGAATGAGTCAGCCCTGCCCGAATCGTCACCGACGCGGATGGAAACGAGTTCGACCGCGGGCGCGATCCCGGGAGCTGATGGATCGTTGCCCCCGATCAGCGAGGCGATCGCCGTGCCGTGACCGTTGATTTTGGCCGGATCCTGCGGAAATGGAGTGATCGCGATGGATTGGGAAAACCCCGGCAACGCGGGGTGCTCGACGATGCCGGTATCGAGGACCGCGACTTTTACCCCGCCCCCCCAGCGCGAGTTGTCGGAAGTGATGCCGAGCCACGGCAGCAGCCCGTCGCCAAAACCGACGAGTCCCGCTTGATCGCCTCCACCAGACGGACTGGGCGCGGGGACGGCTGGCAGGGAATCGAAAGCGACCACGTTTTCGCCGTCGAGCAGATTGGATAGATCGGACCAGTCGTCATAGCTCAGGCGGATGGCGCGCAAGCGGTCGAGCTTGTCCACCAAGTGGATCTTGCTGCCGGCGAGGGCGAACAGAAAGCCGTCGTAAGCCTCCCCGGTGGGGAAACGCAGGATGACCTCATCCGCCACGCGGCTGGCGAATATTTCCACCGTGGTGCCGTCCCGAAATTCATCGCGGCTGGGCTGTCTCGACCGCCGTGAAGTTGATGGCGCTGCCTTGGTCGCCGTCACTTCGACTTGCGGTGAATGCCGATGCCTTACCTCCGTCGTGTCCCAGCCATGGCCCGCCCACCAACCGAACAAGCCGCACAAAACGACGATCAGAAGTGTTAGGATGTGCCGGAGGTTTTTTTTCATGAGTCGGCCCTGGCGTGGCAATGCGTTCGGTGTTCAACCTCAGGAAGCCCGCAAAGTTGCTCGCACTTGGCGGAAACTCGACTCTGCGAACGTGAGCGTCGGGCGACAAAGTTCAACAAAACAGCCCGTTTGCAAAGCAGGAATATTGGCCGGCCCGCGGGGTGATCAGGCGCGCTCCAACTCCAAATAAGCCTCGATCTCGCGCGACGGGTCGTGCGCCCGCATGAGGGCCTCGCCGATGAGCACGGCATTCGCCCCGGCTTCTAACACGCGGCGGGCGTCGTCCACGGACTTGATTCCGCTTTCAGAAACCAGCAGCACGTCGTCTGGAACCTCCTCGGCCAGCAGCTCGGTGGTGGCGAGATCGACAGCGAATGTCTTGAGATTGCGGTTGTTCACGCCGATGATGTCGGCACCCAGTTCGAGCGCCCGCTCCATTTCCCGCAGGTCGTGGACCTCGACGAGCACGTCGAGCGAGAACGACTTCGCCTCGTCATACAGGCGGCGCAGCGTCTCATCGTCCAGCGCGGCGACGATCAGGAGAATCGCATCGGCTCCGGTGACAACGGCTTCGTGGATCTGCACCTCGTGGATCGTGAAATCCTTGCGCAGCAGCGGCGCGTCGGAAAACTTCGAGATCTGCGAGAGATAGCTGAGAGAACCTTGAAAGTATTTCTCGTCGGTTAGGATCGAGAGGCAGGACGCGCCGCCGTCCAGATAGCGCTTTGCCTGGCGAACAGGATCGAAGTTCGGGTCGATCAAGCCGACGGAGGGCGAGGCCTTTTTCACCTCGGCGATGAGCCCGAGACGGCCCGGCCCGCGATCCAGCGCCGCGCGGAAGCCGCCGAAATCGTTGCGTTGGAGGGCTCCGGCACGCAACAGCGCCGCGCGGGGCATCAGGGTGGCGACCTCGTGGTGTTTGGTGGCAATGATTTCTGCAAGCTTGTCGGACATGGCGTGCGGGAAAAGAAACCCGGAGCTGGAAAAATGAACATGGAAAATTTGCAATATTTGGCTTGCCCGTCATCCCGCCCGATGTAGAAAGCCCCCGACGCGTTTCCCGACGCGGGCGTAGCTCAGTGGTAGAGCGCCACCTTGCCAAGGTGGATGTCGTGAGTTCGAATCTCATCGCCCGCTCCATTCTTTTTTCTCCCAACCCGCTGATATTCAGCGGGTTTTTTATTGGGTTGAGAGTGGGATTGCTGGTAAAAATGGGGGTTTTTTGGGGTTTTTGGTGGCTTTTTCTGGTGTAAAGTGGTGTAAACCGAAATGGCGAAACCGAAGTCGGAAGAGTGGCCCAGGACGGTGGCATTCGGGGCAGGGAGGATCCGGATCGCAAAGCGGAGCAACGGGTGTTTCGCGCTTACCTGGCGCGAGATGGGAGCGACCCAACGGACGACAAAATCTGGAGAAAAGAATGCGCTGGGATGGGCAGAGCAAAAGGCGCGTGAACTCGATGGAGCGAGCGGCCGGCAGTGGGTGCACGCCGGCGAGGGCGAGGCCCTGGAGAATCTGCGGAGGATCGCCGGCAGTGAGGAGGGAGCGATCCGGCGTTTGCTCGATGATGTGCGGGACGCTCGGAAATGGCTCGATGGCCACGCGGATCTGACGACGGCGGCCCGCTGGTATGCGGAGCACGGGCCTTTGAAGGTGGAGCGCACGACGGCCGCGGCGGCGATCGCGCGATTTCTCGCAGAATACAAGCACGCTCCGGACGCGACGCGGAAGACGTTCACCCAGGAGCTCACGGCGTGGCTCGCGGTGGACGGCAACGAGAGCAGGATGTTGCTCGATATCGATGAGGAGCATTTGAAAGCCTGGACAAGTCGGAAGGTGGGCGAGGAGCGGCCGGCGCCGCGGACCCATCGGAACCGGATCACGACTTGGGTGACGTTTTTCAACCGGGCCCGGGATTGGAAGCTGCTCCCGGAGAGCGGCAAGCACGCCGCGGAGCTCCTGCGCAAACCGGTGATTCCGGACGCGGGGAAAGAGATCTTCACGGTTGACCAGGGGAAGCGGTTGCTGGCGGCCGTTCGCGAAAAGGAACCGAAGCTGGAAACCTATCTGTTGATCGCGGGCTGGCTTGGTTTGCGACCCAGCGAGATCCAGCGGCTCCGATGGCAGGAAGAGGGCGGCTTGAAGGATGGCGGCTTCGAGTGGGATCGCGGCTACCTGCATGTGAGCGTGCGCGTAGCCGGCAAGAATTCCAGCGAGCGATACATCCCGGTGGATCCGCGCTTGCTTGCGAGGCTCAAAGCGCTGTTTCTGGCGAGCCCGAAGAAGGCCACGGCGAAATGTTGCGGATTCCGATCGCGCGAGTTCCTATCGGTGCTGGCTCGCGAAAACGGGATCTGCGAGGAGTGGCCCACCGACGTGCTCCGTCACTCGTTTTGCTCTTATCGGATCGCGGTGGTGAAGTCCCTGGAGCAGGTGGCGACGGAGGCTGACAACTCGCCCGCGATTCTCAAATCGAACTATCGGAAACCGCTGCGTGAGGAGGATGGCATCGCCTGGTGGGATTTGCTTGGCTAGTAGCCTGGGAGGGCTTTGGCCTCCTTGTATTTTTCCCAAGTCCCGAAGTCTTTCAGTATCTCCTTGTCCAGCTGCGCGTCGGCTTCTTTCAGAGTAAGCTTTCCAAGCCCCCCTGGAAGTCCGCCCTCGCCCGATTTGACGAGCTGCATGAGTCGCCCGCTGGAGTTCTGGAAGGACCCGCATTTCTTGCACTTGTGCGCGGGCTGCTCAGGCAGGTAATACATCTGCTCTTGCTTGAACCATGGCCCATATTCGTGGCCACTTTTCGCGCATTCTGCAAACGTAGGGGTTTCAGCATTTGCCAGCGCCAGGAGCGCGGCGACCATTATCAACAGTTTTGTTTTCATATTTCGTTTGGTGTTTACGCGGCGACGCGTGGGACAGTGAGCTTGCCGGCGCGGCGATCGGTTTCCTCGATGAGCACATAGTCGAAGCTGCGCACGAGCTCGCCATTGTCGTTCTTCATGCGGGCGTTCTGGCACTCATCGAGCCACTGATAGAAGAGCGGCTGGAGCTGCGAGAAAGTGGACGGCGGGAGGGTTTGGCAACCGAGCGAGCTGGTGGAGTTCTCGGAGCCGGCGTGGAGATCGATGGCGTGCCAACCGGTGTCCTCGTAGGGCGGATTTCCATCGCGGATCACAGTGAATTTCTGGCACTGGCGAAAGGCGGGTTTCCCGCGGTGGATGCCTTTCCCAAATCGCCAGACGCCTTTTCGCAGCATGGCCATGCCCTTCGTGGATTCGGCTTTCCCATAGCCTTTGCGGAAACCGTTGGGATCGGTGTTGCTCTGATAGGTGAGCACTCCGCGATTCGGGTGATAGATTGCGAGGGCGTCGTCATAGATGCTGCGATCGTTGACTCCGGGAGTCCCCATGGTGTCCAGGTAGTAACCGCGGATTCCGAGGGCGCACGCCTCGCCCATGTTGCAGCGGTTGAGAATGAGAATGCGGATAACTTCCTCTGCGGGGATCTGCGGGGTTTTCATGCTACCCACCCCGCGGTGTCAATGCGTGAGAAACGCACTCACTGCCCAGGCGAGAATCAGCGCGACGCCGATGGCAGTTAGGATGACCTCCGTTTTCATGAATCGAATTTCTTGAACCACTTCTCAGCCATCGCCGGCGCTTGGCGCTCCAGGATCCTGAGCAGGTAGAATCCCACGAAAAAGGTGGCGATGCAAACGGCGCTCGCAACCCCGGCCAGAGCAATGGCGTCGTCATGAATGGTGGCTGTAAGGCCGAAATAATGACCGACGGGTTTGGTGGCGAGGATGCCTCCGACGATGGCAAATCCGCAGCGGCCGATCACGAGGTTAATGGTTTCCTCCGTTCCCTTGAACATCAGAGCGAGGAACCCGGACATGAGAAAGGATGACGCGAAGGTGACGAACAACCACCGAGTGTCCCCGGTGGTTAGAGTCGCGCCGGCGGCAGAGATCCCCGCGGCGGCGAGGGTGATGAATCCAAAAAAGATTTTTTCGTGAAGGACGGACATGGAATGACGGGTGTTCTGAATTGAGGATTATCGCTTGGCGAGGAGCGGCTCGCCGACTCGGTAGAATCGGAACCTACCTTTGCCGGCCGGCGTCAAGGGGAGCGGGATCATTGCGACATTCTTCCACTTGATCTTGTCGTTGCTCCCTTCAATCGGCAGGCGCGGGACATGCAGCTTGGTGGGCGTGCTTGGCTTGGTCCTTAAAACCTTGTGATAGATGAAGGGGCAAAGATCGCTCTCCACGCCATCATCATTGGTGGCGAAAACTGCAAAGCCCCACTCGCCACGCCCGACGTCGACCGTCGTACTCGTGCCGGTGACGGTTACCAGCTTGTCCATCGCTTCACCGGCGCGGCCGTAAACAAGGGTATAACTGACAACCTGCTCCTCAGTGGGATTGGCGTCCCATCCGAGGGTTACTGGCTCCGCTCGAAGTGCGGCGGAAATGAGGGCGGCGGCGAGGAGTGATGCTAATAGTGCTTTCATGGATGTTGTTAGTAGGTTCTGTTGGTAGTTACAAAAGGGACGAGATCAAGGCATCCAAGGGGTGCCGGCATTGTAGTCGCTGGCGATTTCGCCGTTGGTCAGCGCACGGTTCCAAATCTTCACGGCGCGGATCGGGGCGAGCATCGAGTTCGAAAAAGTCGGTGTGTTAGGATACCCCGCGTAGTTGATGCCGCCGCCCACTGACAGATAACCGGGATTCACGTCTGGAGTGGCAATCGTTTGTGTCGCCACTTGCACCCCGTCCAGCCAGACCGTGAACGTGGTGCCGGATTTGCGGGCAAGGATATGGTGGGTGGTGTTGCCCAGGATCACGGTGGAGGAAGTGGCCGCGATCCACGATCCGCCGTTATAGACGGTCAGGGTTGGACGGCCTGAAATCATCGTGATGTTATTGCGCAGGCCGATGTTGACCAGAAAACCGTCGTAAGCGGTGCCGGTGGTGTATTTGAGCACGCACGAGGCCGTGTAGTCGCCAGTGACGGGCGTGATGCCCAGCTCTCTGTGCCATAGTCCGGAGGAGGCGGTAGCGGTCGCTCCGTCCACTCCATAGCCAACCGTGCCGGACACGCTGACATTGCGGGAAAAGGCGCTCGAATCGACTCCATCCGCCGTCAGTGGCAGGGCCACGCGGAGCCCGGTTGCCAGACTTGTGGCAGGGGTGGAGAAGGTTGCCGCCGCGCGGACCTTGATGTCATTCTGATAGACGGGAAACTCCAAGCCGGCCGTCTGCTGGTCCGCTTTCCAGACGGCCATGGCTCCGCGGTTGATACCGGCGAATCCGGTATCCACATCAAAGGCGCCACTTTGATCGACCACCGTGGCCTTGAAGCTTTCCTTGGTGTTGCCGATTGCAAAAAACTCCGTTTTGCCGTCCGCCGTGGGCCGTGGAATCCATTCCGCCCATGACTCGCCGGTATCGATGCCGACTGTGTCACCGTAGCGGCCAATGTTTTTCAGGGATCCGATGTAGGTCCCGGCCGCTTCATAGGTTGGAAAAGCAGTCGCCGGGTATTCGCCCGCCACCGACCAGTGGAAATAATTAAGGCCGTTCATCCGGCAATGCGTGCCACCCTCCACCTGCGGCGTTGTTTCATCCCTCCACACCGGAGACAGGCTGTTGAGGCTGGGGCCCGTGTAGTAGCAGGGGCGGAGGGCGACGTAGGCCGCCGGATCGTCTTCGTTTCCGGCAGAGGCGGAAATCGAACATAGCGCGTGCCAGGTTGATCCTTCTTTCCACACCTTCGCGCCGTAACCAAAACCGGGCGTCGATAGAAAGCCGAGCGTGGTGAGTTGGGTTTTCGGGATGAAGTTTTCCCCGTAAAGGTCGATGTCCACCCAGCCGTAGGAATCCCATCCGTTAGGAGAGCCGACTCCGAGCGGGCCCCAGTCGTGGAAGGTTAGAACGGTGATTAACCAGCGGCCTGTGTCCTCATGGTATTGCAGGCGGGTGAAGTTCCCGCCCTCCAGCTTGGTCACGCCATCGAAGTCTTGCGAGTAGTAAATCCGCCCGATCACCTCCATTTGTGCGGTGTCGAGGTCCACTAGCAGAATGCAGGAATTCCAGCCCTCGAGCCCGCCCACTCCGTGCATGTCGCCGGTCATGACGAGCTTTTTGCCGATGAAATACGGCGAACCGTCGCCACGGGTCACGGCGAGGATGTTCTCGCCGCCCAGCACTCCAGAAGGACCGGCCCGCAGTTTGGTTACCTGTGCCGTCACATCATTGGCCCGCAATCCATAGTAATACGTGGCCCAAATCGCCGGGTCGCGGTAGTCAACCAGAGGCGTGCCGGACAGCACTGCAATCAGTTTGTCGCCCACCCACCCGGTGATGGTCGTGCCCGTCAGTTTGACGGTGAGCTTGAGCGGATAGACCGGAGAGTGGGCCACGCTAACATATTTGATCGTCGCGCCGTTGGACTGTTCCACGAGCTGCAAATTCCCGGAGCCGTGGTCATACTTGAACCAAATGAAGCGGTCGATGTCGCGGATGATCGCAGGACCTACCCCGCCTCCGCCCGCGCTTGGGGCGGCGTAGACCGTCGCCTCCACCGAAACCCAGGGAGCTTTGGATTGGACGTTGCAGGGAATCGATTTCGCGAGACCTCCGCCCGTAGTGATGACGGCCCGCTGGTTGGCAACGGTGATGGAAGTATTGAGGATGCGCGATTGCGCATCGTTGGGCGTGTAGAACGGCCCCACCTGGCCGCTCTCCCAGTTGCTAACAAAGTGCAGGTGCGCTTCATCGATCGTCTGGAACGGCCGTGCCGTGCCGACGCGCTTCCAGGTCATATCCACGGGAGTGACCTCCGACCGTGATACAGCGGCCGAAGCGGGGACCGGTATAGATTGCTTGGCCGCAAGATCTGCTTGAGAAGCCGGCTTAAAAACGGAAGCAGGCTGCGCGGCTGCGAAACTGGCGATGGAAAGTAAAACGAATGGGAGTTTCATGGAATTGTTAGTAAGCGGCCACATAGTCCGGGGATCCGGAGACGAATATCTGACGGTAGAGGGTTCCCGTCGTCACATCGCGGAAGATATTGCCTGGCGGCTGCCACTGGACCGGCGTCACCCGCGAACACCACCAGCGGTCTTGGAATGTCACGCCGCCAAGGGTGACGGTGACGATGGCG
>JAZKGW010000029.1:87550-129783 GCA_040385685.1 Verrucomicrobiota bacterium
CTAGCGCGGTGGCGGCGGTGCCGATGAAAGAGAACACGGGCGGGGTGTAGCCGGCTTCTTCCTCCACCCAGGTGGTCACCTGGGAAGGAAACTCAACATCGTTGGCGGAGCTGTAGATCACATCGCCATCGCGCTCCACTTCCCACGCGGCGCCGGTCCAGGACACGAGCTCGTCGGCAGCGTCCCCTTCCCACGATCCGCGGCCGTTCACATCGGCCGCGCGGTCCCAGGCACCGGCGGATTCGAATCCATCTAGCCCGGTGCTATGGAGATAGTCCAGATTCGCATCCTCGGGCGGCGTGGTGAGTGAGAGCGGCGCTGCCCAGCGCGGGGCGACGTCCGGTCCCATATCGATGTCCTTCAGCACATCGTTGAAAATCTGCACGTCGACCGTCTGCGTGCGGTGCTTTTTCCCATCGGCGACCCACTTGATTTCGAGCATCGCCATGATGCTGGATTCGTCGTTCTCCACATCGCCGTCACCACTGCCGAGCAAGGCGGCGAGGGCCGCGCCATTGAAGGCGGGGGTGAAGGTGTAAACGGCGGCATCCCCTTCCCCGGTCAGCGTCCATTCGTCGGAGTAAACCAAAAGCTCACCATCGAACTCCCCGGCGGGCTTCACCCCGAAAAAGCCGGCGGCATCCTCCGCGAGCTCTGTTTGCACTCCGCGTCTCCAGAATCTCACGGTGAGCTCACCGTCCGTATCGCGCTTGAACTGGATGAGACGCACCGCGTCTTTTACACCAGGGCTGGAAATGATCCGGTCGTTCTGGTCCAGGTCGATGTCAATCCGCATGGCGGGGGGCCGATGTCAAAGCTCCCACGGCGCGGCCGCGTCCAGCATCTTCTCCAGTTCTCTCCGCGTCCGCGGATCCGGTCCCGCGTGGCGGTGATTCAGGAACCGTGCCACCCTCGATCCCGTGGGCAGGGAAAGCACCTTGTGGGGACCGGCTGGCGTGTGGGGCGTGCGGTGGAAATTGTGATAGAGCGTGACCCACGAGCCTTTGTGATGGAGGAAAAACTCGCGGAAGATCTCCTGGGATTTCTCCCGCTCGAACAAGAACGGCGTGTGGGTGGCGAACCTCATCACCTCATCGTGACCGCGGAGCTTCAGCTCTGCGACCGCTTCTCCCAGGGCTTTTCTCCAGACCGTGCTACTGGCCCTCAGCTCCGCGGCGATGTGCATCAGGCTCCCCTCGGTGAGTGCGACTCGCAGATCCTCGAACCCGGTCGGGCGGAGCAGATAGATGTCATCGTTGAACCACGCTACCTCCCGGGCGATCTGCATTCCTAACTGGAAAGCCTCATAAAGTCCCGCCTCCTTGCTCTGTTGGTATTCGGGAATCACGATATGTTGCACCCGCCCTCCCGGCTGGAACCACTCCGGCGCGGCGTCGCCGATGACATAAATCGGGCACTCACGATCACTCCAAAAACTCTCGATCGCCCGCAGGCAGTATTTCAGTTCGCTCCAGACGGCTGCGGTGGAGAGCCATGGAATGACGATCGCGCGCTCCGATCTCGCTTCATGGATCCTGAATTTCTTCGGCTTGCGCGAAACGAACGGCGGCTGCGGCGCATGACCGCACCCGATGCACGGCTGATAAAGCTGCGATCCCTGATAGATCGGGCCATGCTTCTCACCCTTGATCCGGAAGCGGACTTTTGCGGCGCGTTCCTGCACATCGGAAATCTCCGGGTGGTGGAACTGCACTCCTCCATGCAGCTCGGGATCAAATGGATTCTGATGGGTCATAAGTTCCGAAAACTCCCGGCATCCAATCGGGGACGGTGCCATAGCATTTTTGCTGATAGTTGCGGTTCAGGATGCTTCCCTCCACCCCGTCGGGCATCGAGATCACCAGGCTCCACGGCGACCACATCGTCTCGTCGTCGTAGGGATCGAGCGGCGCGGAATCGCTCGCGGAGTCATCGCACCGCGGCGGCGTCCCCGTCCATGTCCACACTTGCGGCGTGCGGCCGGGCTTGGCGGGTTCCTCCGGTCGCGGATCGCTCCCGGTCAAGGCGGAAACTTCAGCGAACCACTCCAGCCACTCGCGGGAATAGAACACCCGGTCCCACTCGCTTCGCAGATCGGTGTAGGCGCAGCACTTGTTATGCTTGATCCGGAAGCGGAACCAATCGGTATCCATCGCGGATTGACCGAAATCCACCGAACTATAATCGTAGATTGTCTTCGTCGCCTGGCACAGCGCCCCCGGCGCGCACCCATCGGATCCGGAATCCTCCGCGGCATCGAAGTTCATCCGCGAGGCGAGCCACGTTTCCACCAGTGACACCCAGTCCTCGAAGGTGACCTCGTTTTCATAGATAAATGACGTTGTGAACGGACCCGCTGGCAGGAATCCCGGGATGAATTCCAGCGTGCTTGGCGAGCCCGGCACGCCAAACGAGTGGACCGTCTCCGTCAGCGTGGTCTTGAGCGTGCAGGGCGGATAGAACGTTCCCGGGTAATCGGGATTTGGCGCGCCCCCGATGTCTTCGATGACCCCCACCTTGATCGTCCCCACCCGGTTGTGCCATGCGCCGGCCGAGAAATACGCTTCATAGACCGTCTCCGTCCACCCCCCGGATGCCTCGCAGCGATAGGAGTAGGTTTCCTCCGTTGAATCGCACGCGGACCCGCTGAAATACGCTCCGGAGGCACTCGCGCGGAATCCCTGGTCATATTCCTCAATGAAGCGCTTCTCCCAGTCCACCGCGAGCGTGCGGCTGGTGTAGGAACCGGACGATCCTCCGGGGTAGTCCGTCACCGTATCCGCCGGCGAACTCCCCACCTCCAGATAGGTTTTTTTCAGATACCTCGTCTGTTTCCAATCCACCCCGGCGAATCCGGAATCCGAGCGATCATCGGAAGTTCCGTCATTGATGAAACCCACCGACTTCGATCTACCGAATCCGCTCTGGCACTCGATCAGCGGCGGACAGCACCGCGGATGCTCGCAGCAACCGCACTCCGCGAGCGACGCGTTCAGCTTCTCCAACGTTAAATGACTCATGGCGGCGCGGAGTCGGAGCCCACGACTACCGGCCCGCGGTGGTGGCTCAGCGTCCCCGGGCAATGATCGATGATGATGTTCCCGCAACCGGTGCGCGCGAGCGTCGCGGCGCCATCGGCAATCGTCAGGATCCCGATGGGCACGATCGCCACACCGTCCCCCGGCGCACTCGTGGGAAACGGATTGGGAATCACCTTGTCCTCGTAATCATCGCTCCCGTCCCCGTTCTCCCAGGTGGGCTCCTCGGAAGTCTCCAACCCCGACAGCGTGGCAACGTGGGTGGAATCCGTGTTCGCGGTGATGGCGACGCGGATCCACACCAGGAAGACTCCGCTAGCTCCCAGATCGATCTCCCGGTTAGGCACGTTCCAGATCTTGTCTCCTGCTTCCAGGTAGCCTCCGCGGATCCCGGTTTTCGGAGTTCCGCTGCTATCGCTGTCCTCAGTTTCCTCAGTGTAGGAAATGATTTCACCGAAGTAACACGGACCCGCCGGCGCGGCGGATGATCCCCCCCCAGTGCGCTTCTTGATCCAGAGCGTGGTTCCTCCGCTGTTGCGGTTGAAACCGATATCGTTGGACGTGTTGAGAGTGACCGCGCGGATCTCCTCGATCAACTTCACGAGAATCGTGACAATGCTGTTGTGATCGTCTGATTTTACATCCTCACCGCGGTTGACGCGGCGCGGCATGGCGATTCCAAGGAAGCTCTTCATGGCTTAGCCGGCGGGGTAGAGATGGATATCCCACTTGCCTTTTTCCGAGAGCTGCCACCGCTTTTCGATGTCCCAGGACTTCCCGTCCTGCGACTGGCCGGCAGTGCCTCCCAGGTAAAGCCAATTGCGGGTAGCTCCCCCGGATGGACAGCCACCGGGAGGATTCGAGGTGGTCGTGAGAATCTTGCTGATCTCCAGATCCCCCAGATCCTTCGTGGTGAAGCGCTCCACCCAGATCATCCCAGGATTCAGGAACGCATCGATGCCCTTGCGGATTTTCGCGATGGCGTGGCCGGCCGCTTCCGAGCTGGTGTTTTCGACGGCGTAAGAGAAATCCCCCACGGCTTTCGAACTGTTCAGCAAACCTTGGAGCACCTCCTGTTCGGCGGATGAAATGTCCTTGAACAGGTGGTTTTTCAACAAGGGCTCTT
This sequence comes from Verrucomicrobiota bacterium, assembly GCA_040385685.1. Classification (GTDB taxonomy): domain Bacteria; phylum Verrucomicrobiota; class Verrucomicrobiia; order Verrucomicrobiales; family Akkermansiaceae; genus Luteolibacter. Next base: position 91,715 of record JAZKGW010000029.1, read on the forward strand.
CTCCGCTGGTGAGCTCCAGGTTATACCTTTTGATTTTCCCCGCTTCTCGCCCGGGGTAGGTGGCATCCGGATCGTTGCTCTCATAGGAAAGCGAAACCTCCACGATTCCACCCTCAACCCGTTTCGGTTCGATCGTCTTCAGCAGCAGCGCGGGAACGTCCGGGTGAGGGCTATCGATGAGTGGGGCTCGCGCAAACCAGCCTTCGTGCTCGTCGGTATATGACAACTTCCCCACGACTTTGTTAGAGCCGGATTCGAGCTTGAGCGTCCACTCAACCGCTTCGGTCTTCTTGATGTCGATTTTGACCTCGTTCGTGGGCGGCTCTGTTCCGGTTCCGATCATGCGTAGCTGGCGGTGATGCGTTTGGCGCCTTGGTTGAGCTCGACGGCGCGCACCACGCGGGTGAGAAGACTCGTTTGTTTGCGTGCTTCGGTGAGCTGGCCATTGAGCACGGTATTGGAAAATCCTCCCCCACCGATCCGCGTCAGGCTCATGACCGCGGGCGCGACCGCGCGGCTAACGGCTCCCATCGGGCCGCCGTCTTCACCGGAGCCGGGAGCGGGTGGTTTTTGCAGCTTGGCGTCCAGCGCCGCTAACTCAGCAGCCGTCTTTTCAGCGTTGGCATGCATGCGCCGTTGGATGGTGAGCAAGTTATCATTGAGTTTGGCGCGAGTGGCCGCATCATTAATGAGGGGGTCTCCTTTCCCCAGCGTCAAAGCTTCCCGGGCCTCTTCAAAGGTCTTTTTGAGTCCATCGGTGAACGATTTCATTGCCCCGGCCAGATCGAGTTTCCCAAGCCCTCTCTTCGCCTCGTCCATCTTGATTCCGGCCACGTTCTCATGGACCTGCCCCACGGCATCGAGCGCACCAAGTCCGGGGATGTTAGCGATGGCGCGCATGATCGCCGCCGAAATCTTGAAACCTAACGCATCTGCAAGGTTTTCGAAAACCGGTAGCAAACCGGACTGCGCCAAGCCATCCCCCACGGCTCTGAGAATCCCACTGAGCGCCGCTGATAGAAAATTCATACCGGCGCGAAGTCCATCCATGAAGCGGTTGATCCCGGTAATGAATGCGAGCTCCAGTCCGTTCCCCAGAAGCTCCAGGACGGTTCCTGTTTCAAAGGCAGCCATCGTTCCGCTGAGCGCGGTGCGGATCGCGTTCCCGGCGCGGATCGCAACTCCCTGGAGGGATTCCACCCGGGAGATTGCGCCATCGAGAAACGGTTTGAGCGCATCGATGATCGGCTCGCCAAACTTTGCCATCAACTGGCCCACGGAATCGGATAGGTTGCTGAGCTTGCCTTTCCAGGTTTTCGACTGGCGTTCCATGCTCCCCGAGAAAACCCCCAGCGCGGCGGCGGCTTCGTTCCACACCGCCGGTCCCTTGGCTCCGGATTGCTGAAGGTTCTCGATCTTCCCTCTCACCTCGCCCGATACCACCCCCAGCTCCTGGAGGCGGGACATCGCTTCCCCCACCGGGCGGCCGGTTTGCAAGCCATCATAGAGCCGGCCGATCCACACCGACAGTTCGCCGATGGGCTGTTGGGTTGCCGCAGCCACGTCCCCAACCATCCGCAGGCCTTCCCCCGTAGCGAGAGCTCCCTTGGTGAGGGTTTGCAAAGTGCGGGACGCTTGCGCGACTTCCGGCAGTTCGAACGGCGTATCCTTGGCGAATTTCGCAAGCTCCTCGATCCGCTCCTGCGCAGCCTTCGCACTTCCTAACAACGGCGCGAAAGCCGTCTCCAGCGTCTCCATATCCGCGGCTTTGCTGATGGACTTGAAAACCACCCCGATCACGCTGGCCACCGACAGCAAACCGGCAATTAGCGGGCCCCCAGGCGTGAGCGCGGCGATCCCGGCAAATGCTCCGGAAATGGCATTCCCCGCGGCGCGAGCCGCATTCCCGATCGCTCGGAAAGCAGTAGTGGCAGTGCTCCGCAACAGCCGGACGCTCCCGGCCACCACCCGGCACGCGAGGCGCACGGTGTAAATCGCAGTGACGGCAGCGACCGCGGAAACGGCGAGGATCTGGAAAGTGCGGTTGGAGGCGATGGCTCGCATCATTCGGGGGATCGCGGCAAGAGCCCCGCGGATTCCTCCCAGGGAAGTGATCCAACCTCTCAAACGTTGCACCAGGTTGATTCCAGTCAGCGCCCGCGTCGCGGTATTGAGGAACCTGAGTCCCGCGACTGCTCCTGTGGCGGCGGTAGCGAGGTTGGCAGCGGTTTCGGCGTTCTGCTTGAGCTTTGCCGCGGAAGTCTCGGCACTGGCGGCAGTTTGGTTCATCGCGGCGGTGATCTTATTCGCCATCCGGTCCATGGCGGCGACGATCTGATCCACCGCGTTTTGCATCACGGAAAAATCCGCGCCGATTGGAATGGTAAAGCCGTCCATGGTTAGAAGTTGCTAGGGTTCGGTTTTCGATTCCTCGTGGCGGCGCTTGAGCGCGGCGAATGTCAGTTCTGCGGAATTTGCTCCGCACCCATCCCCGCGAGATCCGGCAGTGAGGTCAGGCACGCTCCACTTGCATCTTGCTCCGTTGGCGACGTTGGCGGCATGGAGGTATGCGAAGGCTCGCTCGATGGGCATGAGCCAGAGAATGTATCGCTCCCGGACAGGATCTCCGCAGGCGCCGCAGGCGTAAACGAGACTGGCGAGCCAGCAGGGAGCGACACCCGGAGCTTTCCCAAATCTTCGCCTTCCTCGGGATCGACTTCAGTGAGGCTGGCACTCATACGCACCGCGCAATCCTGGTAGGACATCAGAAACGACATCGCTTCTCCGATCCCGATCCCGAACGCCATCTTGCGCAGTTCCGCCTCGGGAATGTCCTCGATTTTGTTCACGGCGAGCACCGCATCCAGATCCGCAGCGTGCACCCAGGTGTAATGGATCACCGCGGCGAACATCTCGACTTGCGACATCTGCGCAGATTCGGCAGCCGGCGATTGTTTCCCGACGATCATCGGGTTCTCCAGTCTCCCTAGGAGCGTGAAGGATCCGGCGGAGAGCCGGCGGAGGGTGAAGCTGCCGATCTTGGACGGGAGATCGGAGAAGGCTTGCTCTAGCAGAGCATCGCGCGAAGGGACGGGATTCATTTTTTCGGGGATCGGTTAGGGGGACTGGCAGCGGCTCAAGGGAGGATCTTTTCAGCGCAATCCTTCGGCATGATTCCCGCGCGGCCTTGGCAGTTGAGGTCCCCGTTTTCGAGGATCCCGAGGATCTTGAATTTCTCCCCGGTGGATTTGCACGTGATGGTTTCCCCAACTTTGAAATCGGGCGTGAGTTTGACGGTTGGTTCTTTGTCGTTCATGGCTGTTAGCGTGGGCGTTTGAGTTCTTGGAAAAATATTTTCTGGGCGGCATCGCTGGCGTCCAACGTGAGAAACCCGATCTTGCTCCCCTTGGTGACACACCCGATCGGAGTCCCGCTTCGGATCATGTCCGTGAGTCGCTCGGCATTATCGAAACCAACTTTCAGATAAGCGAACGGATGCTCCGGGTGCTTCATGTGCCACACGGGATCATCCCAAGCCCTGATCAATTCGGCGGTGATATAGTCGCCGCAGGGGCTTTTCTCCTGGAAAAAGAAGCAGTAGCTGTCTCCCCCGCGAACCCCGGTGATGTGTCGCACGGGACATTCCTCGCGGAGCGGGATTCCCACCGCACTCAGTGCGGCCGCAAGTTTCGTGTTGGTGGTTTCCAGTGATCCGGGAGGGAGATTGATCAGCGTGGAGTTGACGGCAGAAGTAGTCATGCGGGGATCGGTGCGGGGATCGGTGTGCGGTTAGGCGCTCGGGAAGAACGGCAGCATTTCCGCGCTGATGGAAATTTCGTTCCAATCGTCGTTTTTGCGGCTGCGCTTCACCTCATCCACGTAGGTCTTTCCGGTGAGCACGCTTTGCAGGTGAGCCGCAGAAATGGAGTTGGCGATGGTGAGCACCGCGGAAAGTTTCTGGCCCCAACCGGAAGTCGCTGTGATGGCACCGCCGATCTCGATTTCGATGCTCTCATCGTAATCCGCGCGCGCCACCCGCTCCCCCACCCGGTTTTTCATCCAGTTCTTCTGGTTCTTCGAAGTATCATCCAGCTTGTGGATGATCAGTCCCGTTTCATCGGCGGCGATTCCGTGAACTCCAATCGTGGTCCCCAAAAGTGTGGCTGGCATGCGAACTGTCTCGTGTCAAATCGCGACGAGCGTGACTGTGAGCTTCCCGCGGATGGTCGTCACCTGCTCGCGGTCATCGGTGCGAATCCCGGTGCTTGCCTGGGCGTTCACCAGATCGTGCAGATAGATCCTGGTGGCTACCACATCCCGGCGCTTCGCTCCGCGGATCTCGCGCCACCATGCATCGATGTGACCGGCCGCGGCCTGGTGCTCGGCTGGCGAGACGTGATCCATCGATGTGATGTATTCGAGCGAAACGTCAACGACTCCGGTCGCTTCCATCCGCGGGACATGCTTCGGCTCCCCGCAGAGAATCACCAGGCGCGTCGAGGGCGGCTCGGTGGTGGCGTGCTTTGGCCGAACGCTATCGGGTGGCAGGCTCAATCCCCCAGGCTGGGCGGATAGAAATAAATCGCGCAAGTCGGCGGCAACGGCATCGGGGATCGTGGAGTCAGGCATGATCCCCAGGGCATGTCGAACCGTCCCCGCGCTTGCTGCGGAGCTGGGAATGAAACCGTTCCCGCTGGATCCGGCATTTCGCGAGCTGGGACTGCGTGGAAGCCAGCGCCATCGTCTTGACCTTCAGCTCCGCGCGCAGGTCGTTTCGCTCGCGCTCCAGCCTTTCGCAAAACTTCGCGGGCACGTATTGCTCGCGGGAGGTTCCTACGTAGAATTTCGCGGCATCGGTCTCGGGCGTGGGCATGTTAGCGGACGGATAGAAGTTGCATGAGGTAGTCGCGCCCCCGCTTCGCGATCGTGGCGAGCTGGCCCGGTGAAAGGTGCTTGCGGGCAAGCGGCCGGAGATTGGTGATGTTGAAAACTATCTTAGCTCCCGTGTTTTCGATCGAGATCTCTCCCCCGTCGTCACCATGGATAGCGGTGCTTTTCCACCGCGTTGCGCTCTCACTTCCTCCGAGCTTGGCGGCGCAAGCATTCCACCCCGAAGCGGTTTTCCCGATCTTGGCAATCTGCTCTTTCACGTAGGCGGCAAGCTCGTCTTTTCCCACAATCTGGAGCGGCTGAGCGAGCATCACCCGGCCGTCTTTCGGATTGCGCGCCCGCTCGTGAAGCGCCGGATCCAACTGGCCGATGGAGATCCCTGGCAAGATTCCCGCGGTTCGCAGAATCGTGAGCGCCCGGGAATGGTCACCCCGCTTGTAAGCAGCATAGAATGCGCCGGCCGCACCCACGCCGGCGGTTTGCTTCACCTTCTCATACGCGGATCCCGCCGTGATGAAAACCCGGCTGATATCAAACCGCATCGCAGCCACCGCGAGTCCGATCGCGCTCGCAGAGGGAAACGTGCGCTCCGCACACTCCTGGGCGACGTAGATCGCGGCGAGGCGGATCTTCTCCTCAGTCTCCCGCTGCGAGTCGCCTATCTTGCTCTCCATGCTGCGCCGCACGTCACTGAGCTGCGAATCGAGCCGCGACCGATCGACGGAAATCATTTTCATACCCGGCGCTTTTTGCAGGTGAATGACCACTTCGCCTCGTGCGGCCGGAAAGGCGCTTCGGAAATTTCCAGCGGGATCTCGCTGTCATCATCCATCTTCCACACCACCGGCATTCCCACGAACGGCACCGCGACGCCGGCCGCTTTCTCGATGCGGAACGGAAACCGGAAATTCTCTTTTTCTCCCGCGTCCACATACTCAGTCACCGCGCGCCCCCCGGGTCCCGAGCCCGTCACGGGAAACCGGTCCTCGCCCATCAGCAAACGGACCGGGAACGCATCGGCAAGCGTCGCGTCCACCTGGTTGCGAAAACGATTCAAGCCAGCTCCGGTCAATCCCATGAAGTGAGCCCCGATGTCGAAACACGAAAAAGCCCCGATCGCCATGAGCGCGACCGGGGCTTAACATCGCGCGGAAAAACCCTTAACCGCGAGAAATACTAGCAACCGAAAAAACTATCAGGAATCAGAAGAGCCGGACTTCTTTGCATCAGCCTTGGCTTTCGCTTCGGCATCGGCCTTGGCCTTCGCTTCGGCATCAGCCTTGGCTTTCGCTTCGGCATCAGCCTTGGCTTTCGCTTCGGCATCGGCTTTGGCATCGGCATCGGCTTTCAGTTCGTCCAGTTTTCCTGGAGTCTTTTGGGAGTCCTCAAACTGGCGTTGCTGATCCTGAAGCGAGAGATCGCGACGCTCGGCTTCCTCGGGCGTGATGAATTTCTTATGCTTTCTAACTCCCGTGCGGGAATCCAGGAAGTCGAGTCGCTCGAACTGCGGGTGAACGCGCTCGGCAAGCGCCTCTTTGAATCGCTCGCGTTGTTGTTCGTAGGGCACTTCAGGCCCCGAGACAACAACGGCGTCGCCCCCACCGTGAAGGATACCGATCAGCATTACATATTTGGCCATTTGGGGAAGGATTGGGAAAGAGTTCGAAGCAGGAAAGCGGGGCTCGCACGATGGCGAACCCCGCGGTGAATCACGCGGAAACCATGCGTTTGATGGCCTCGGCTTCGCCCTTCACGTAACCGTAGTTGCACTCGATCACCTCATACTCGGCATCCATCTGGGCGTTGCCCCATTTGCGATATTCGAGGAAGATGCCGGTCTCTGGATCTTCCACGACTTCGTAGGCCATGAGTTGCTCACGGACTGCGGGCGCGGGCTCAATCGGCGAGAATCCGACGAGAATCGCCGACGGATAGACGGCCATGCCTACCAGATTTTGCGCGTTGGCGGGAACTTCGTTGGATGGCGTAACATCGAAGCCGTTGAGACGTGGCATGCGGCCTTCATAGAGCGGATCCGTGGTGCCGGAGGCATACTCTGCTTGAATCGCGTTGTCCTTCACGAGAGCCGTGTTGTAAGCGGATGCGAGGATCAGCCCGCGCATTTCAGCGGGCCAGTTGGCGAGATCGCAGGCGAGCTGGAGATCAGCAACGTCATCAGCATCGAAGGTGGAAGCGAGGCCGGTGAATGCCGCAGCACCATAATTGGCGAGGGTGACCAGGGACAGGATGTCGGTGACCACGTCCGTCGCCAGCTTGTTACCCTTCATCTTGCCGAGCTGAACCGGATCGAAGTTGTAGCGGGCGAGCTCGGCACTGGTGGTGACGAGCGGCTGATATTTCCGCTTGTTGACGGTGATTTCCCGGGTTTCCGCATTCGGGCCGTTAGGCAGGACGTAGCCGTTAGCAGCAACGAAATCGGTGGATGCGACGGTTTCCAACGGATAGTAGGGAACCGCCATTGTTCCGCCTTTTTTCAAAGGCGCTTGATTCTTTCTCCACGCGTTCGCGAACAGGCGGATCGGGATGATTTTCTTACGGAACGCGAGCAAAGCTGCGTCAAGGATTTCGGTGACTTGGAGTCCAGCGGCGATGGCCATGATTTTAGGTGGTGGGATTACGAGTTAGAAACGGCGGCGGGGATCACTTGGATTTGACGGCGGATGCTTCGGCGATTTTCAGCGCTTTGCTGTTAGCGCGCCAATAGGCGGTTTTCTCCGCGCCTTTGAGCGTGGCGAAATGTTCGAGCATCGCTTCAGGAGTTTGATCGGCGGCGACCTGTGAAGGCGCGGCGTCGGCACTAACTCCTAAGGCGGTGAGTTCAGCGGTGACTTGCTTGGAAACCTCGTTGTCACGGCCCTTGGCCGCGGCTTCGATTTTCTGCGGAGTTTCCTTTTCGAGCTTGGTGAGCTCGCCGGTCAGGCGAATATTTTCGGCGGTGAGGCGGGTGACTTCGGCGTTGGCGACTGCTTCGGCTGCTTCGGCGCGTTCCACGCGGGCGACGAGATCCCCGATGCCGAGCGCGCGGAGGGCCCCGCGTTGGAAGGCGTTAGGTTTGGCGGCGGCGGCCGGCGCTTCGGGTTCCTTTTCCGGTTCCGGCTCAGGCTCAGACTCGTCATCCTTCTTTTCTTCCTTGGTTTCCTCGCCGGTCCCGGTTTCCGGAGCGGTAGCCGGTGCGGAGGATCCGCTGCTGGCGGGGGGAGTATCCTCGTGTTTCGTAAACAGCGGATTGAACAGGTTGCGGCGCATGGTGGTGAGGTGGCGGTGAAGAATTTCGCTTGTAGCGGACAGTGGTGGTTTCCGTGTCAAATCACGCGGGTTGCATGATGTCCGCGAGCAAGGCGGGAAGGTCTCGATAGAGCCCGTCATGGAGTGCGGGAGCTGCCTCCTTCGCGGGATACCACTGCCCTTGCATGGCTTCCTCGGGAACGTCCCCGCGGCGATCGGTTACCCAGTCTCTGAATTGGGTGCCGCAATTCTCCGCCATTCCTTGCAGCCAAGCGCGCTCGTCGGGCGACCACGCTTTCCCCGGGTGGCCCATCGCCTTAAGATTGCCAGACTTGGCGAGCACAAGTTCCAGCCCCTCCATTTCCCAGGCGCGTGAGTCGTCGAGGCCGGCGCAATAGACGCCGATGGATCCGATCGCCGCGGACGGCGCGCAGTAAATTTCATCGCACGCACAGGCGAGATAATATCCGGCCGAACACATCTGATAGTCGGCATAGGCAATGGTACGGATCCCTTGCGCGGACAACTCCCGCATCCGCTCGCAGGTTTCCGCGATGCCGATCATCATCCCGCCGGGGGAGTTGATATCGAAAACCGCGGTCTCGATGAGTGAATCCGCGGCGATCTCGTCAAGCAGTCCATCGAGCGCGGACAAGTCAATGACCGGCGGTCCGCACAGCATGTTGGGCGCGCGCTTCATGATCACTCCGGACATGCTGACAATGGCGATGCCCTGGCTATGATTCGCCTGATAGGAGATCCCATAACAGGCCTCCCCTTTTTCAGCAATGGCGACCGGTGCCGTCAGTGTCCCGGCGAGATAGTTGCGATAGAGCGCGCCGAACTCGGCATGCACGGCGGGAAGAATGGCCCATGCCTGGCCGTAGAGCAGGCTGGAGATTTGCGGGAGTTGTTTCATGGTGGTGATTTTCCAAGCGCTTGGAATTTTCTTGTTAGGCGGCGCGCTTTTCCTTCTGAAGATCGAGCATCGCCTGGCGCAAGCCGGGGAAGCGCTTGTCTTCCCGATCCATTTGCTGAAGCTCGCGGACCCAGTATTTTCCCTCTTCGGCGAAGTGATCTTGCAGCGAGCGCAACCGATTCTTCACGAGCTCGATGTTCAGGTTTCCGGTCCGCCCCTTGTCGGCCGTTAGGGAAGCCTGCGGAATGAAGGTGGCGTTCCAGTATTTCCCCAATCCGGTAGGTTCTGGCAAACGGCCCGCGGAAATCTCATTGGCAATCCAGATCGCGCGGAATCTTTTCAACCAGGAACGCAGCCGCAGCAGGCGGACCGAGATCCAGCGCTCCAAGTCCGCATTGGCGATCCGGCTGTTAGCGCCGCCGAGGTCCTTGATGTTCCACAGCAAATCCGGCGAGACGCCGACGCCCCATGAAATGTCGCGGATCAGGTATTCAATCAACGCCACCTGGTTGGGATGCGGCCGCACGTCCGAGATCACGCCGATATCCATCCCTTTCGGAAGATTCGCCATGCCGCCCTGCGCCTTGTAAAGATCCTCGATCTTGTATTCCGCAGCGGGTGCTTCGGCCGTGCCGTCGCCGGCGATTTGCTGCTCATTGCGCAGGGCCGCGGCAAGCGAGCGCGGGCCATCGTGCCCGCCGGCATTCTCGACGCTGTTTTTCAGATAGAGTCCGATTTGCGCGGCGACCTTGATAGTCAGCTTCACGTCGGCGAGGATCTCCGAGATATCCTGCATGTGATTAACCGCGTGGGAAAGGATCGTCGGCGGGCGGATCCGGCCAAGCGCGTCAGGGTGGGAGTAATAAAGCGCGTCGTTCGCGGAGACGGTCTTCACAATCCCGTCATCCCCCCGGAGCCCGTATGCGAGGTGCTTGCGGAACTTGTTGATCAGCACGCCGTCCACCCACCCTTTGTGGGCTTGCTGGGGATTGGCGAGCTGATGAGCCTCATACATGGCAAGCATCACGCCGTCCGTGGATCCCTTGATGAGCACCGGCAGAATGTCGCCATCGCCGAAGGCGGCTTTGTTCAGCTCGATTTGGAGCTGTTTGATATTGAACTGCCCCGCGGCATCGATCACGGCAGCTTCGCCGGCCCGATCCTCCCAGTGATTGTCGGCGAGTTCGTCCCAATCGTCATCCCCCGACATGGAGCAGGGCGTTAGATATCCGATCAAGTCTGATAGACCGGAGCAAATCCGTGTGGCCAGGCCGAAATTCGCCCGCAACCAGCGGGATTTCCGCAGCAGTTCGGTGCGCGAATAGGTATCCAGCTCACGCTTTGTATCGAGCGTGGGCCAGTAGATCCAGCCGCGTCGGTTCGATTGATTCGCCCCGTCGAATCCCGAGAATGCTTTGAGCATGTCGGCCGCGGATTGATACTGCGCGGCCTCGCTCATGTCGCGCCGCACACTGGCATTGTGCTGACTCTGGCGGCTTTTGGAGCGTTTTTTCATGTCTCGGAACGTCGGGTGCTGAAATTCATGCCGGCGGCCATCGGCTTGCGCGCGGTTTGGGTGGGATCATCCAAGCGCTGGAGACAGAGCTCCAAAATCTCGATAATTTCGTTAGGGTCGCCCGTGATCATCTGGCCGGATCCTCCTCCGTCCTGGAAATTCACCTGGGTGACGAGCACGCCGGAAGCGCGGTCATTCAGTGCGGTCGAGAGCGCGGATCTGAGCTCGGCTGGGTTGTAAATTCGCAGATACGCTGCGATCACGGTTTCTGAAACGGCCACGAAGTGGCGGCCAGTGTCAAACCTTCGCCCCGGGCTGGAACTTGTGACCGATCAGGTTCCATTGGACTCGCGCCATCTTGAAACAGTCGCCGTAGTCGTTAGGCGGTTTGGGGTTCCAAACATATTTGACGTTGCCGTTGTCGTCGATCTCCCTGACGAGCTCCTCGCCGCAGAGCTCACGAATTAATTTCTCATCGATGTCCATCGGCAGATAGATCCGTGGGAGGTTGAAATCCTTGGCCTTTTCCGCGTCAAACTTGCGGATCAACTCCACATAAAGCTGCCGCTTGAAGGCATCATCATCGTAATGGATGACTGGAATGGATTCGTTGCCACCCTTGGTGAGCTTGGAGTCGGACATGTAAACGGTGTTCTTCACCTGGATGCCCCCGCGGCCCTTGCTCGGCATGAAGAACGGAAAAAGCGGGAGGCAGAATGTCCGAACTTCGTAGGAGGTGCCGTCTGCACCGCCCTCGTCCATGATTCCCGCTCCCACTTCGACTGGCCTTTGGTTAGGCCCGCAGTTGACGGGGTCCGCGGCGATCACCTTGATCTCATCGCGGTCGAGTGTAGCTCCCCAATCGATGAGCCACATGGACCCGTTAGGCATCATTCCGAAGCGTGTCCATTTTTGGTGATCTCCCTGGTTGTCAACCTGCATGGTGATCACGCACGGCATGACTGGCAGCGAACCCTTGGTGTAGGACGGAGAGATCGAACGAAGCCGGAGGATGTGCTTCGTCGCAACGCTGGCGACGGTTTTCTTGTTCGGGAGACCGGCGCGGCCGTTCGTATAGTCGTGCAGCTTTCCCGGGTGGCCTTGCGCCTGGATGAACTCGAACGCGAGCACGCCCCAAGAGCTTTTCGGGTGCATCGAGTAAAAGTCGGAGATGTGGGCGCTCATTTCGCCAGGCGTCCACGCGGGCACGAGCTGCTTGCCGCCGTTCACTTCGATCTCGCGGAAGTTGGTCGGCCGCCACTCGCCGGCGAGCATCATTTCAAGTTTGTGGTCCTCGTCGATCCGGCCCTTGCAGGACTCGCACTCCATGAAGGTCTCGCGCAGCACGCGCTCCAGATCGTAACTCTTCCCGCCGGCGTCCTTGCAGTGGGAAAACCGCAGGTGATCGTGGGTGATCACCTGGGCATGCGCGCAATGCGGGCACGGGACGAAATACTTGTGCTGGCTGCCTGCCTGGAAACAAACGTTAGTGATTCCCGTTTCGTCGGTGGGAGTCGAAAAACCGATGGCTTTGCCGAATTCGCTCCGCTTGATCCGCTGGATCAGCAACCACCAGGGATGCGCTTCGCCCTTGGCCGTCGGCCATTTGTCCAACTCGTCACCCACGACGACATCCGCGGGCACCGATGCCACCTGGCCCGCGGAGCCGGCCCCGGCGAGTCGCAGGATCGCATTGAGCACCTCATAAACGAGGGTGTTCATTTTCGTGTCCTCGCCGGCCTCGACGTCGATCTTCGTCGCCTTGCAGTTTTTGAGCAGTGGCTGGAGTCGCGTTTTTGATAGATCCTTGGCTTTCGCGAGCGAATCGATCACGTAGAGGATCGACGTCGCCATTTCCGAGATCCGTCGGACCAACCATATCAGGACGTGGAACGTGAAGCCGCTCTGCGACGACTTCATAACCATCAGCGTCCGCCAGGCTGGATCGTTGATGAACAGGTCCAGCAGCCGGGGCGCGTAAACGGCGTGGTGCCGCTTGTAGGGCCCGTGGTTGTCGATGGACTCCTTGGATTCGATCCAGATGTTTTTTTCCGCCCAGAATTCGAGCGCCATTTTCGCGACCGGTCGATAGGCCCGTGTCAGGACGCCGACGAGGAAGCTCCTAACGGCATTCATGCGGCATCGAGCGTCAGCGGCTCGCGGAACTCGGTCTCGACGAGCATCAGGGCGACCTCATCAACGATCTCATCGGCGAGGTGGTTCCATTCTTCCGCCGTCTGAGTCGCCCGCAACCGCGGCCGGCACATCCGGAGCTGTTGCCGGTAGGCTTTCAAACAAGCCCGGTGAAGAAGCTCCAATTCGCGCTGGATTTCATCCTTCCTGACGTAGATCCCGCATTTCTCCAGTGTTTCGGGGGCGGATTTTTCGAGCGCCCGGAGCTGCTCCCCCATTTTCGTCCACTGCGAAAACAGGAAACTCGCGCGGACTTCGTTGCCGGCTTCCACCGCCTGCATGTACTCCATCCCCAGCCGGGCTTCCGACGAACGGCAACGCTCCAGCATCGCGAGCATCCCTTTCGCCTCCTCGTCGATGACGATCATTTCCCGCGGCTTTTCCGCCGGCTTATCGGCCGCGACGGCGGCCGCAGTTTCCGCGCCGGCGAGAATTCGCTGAGCCGAGTTTCGATACCGCTCCGGGCACTCTCGCGGTGCGTGCACCTGGACGAACCACGCTTCGAACTTTTCCGGCCTGGTCAGCGGCGCCCCATCCTTCTGCCAACCCTTGACCGTCCGCAGGGACACATTCCACGCCTCCGCGAGCTGCTTTTGCGTCATCCCCTCCAGGGCGGCCGCCGGCCCATCCGGCTCCAGAGCGAATGCCTCCGGTTCCGCCGCTTTCTTCAACCCGCTCAAATGAGCTTCCACCATTTCCCGCTCGCGGGCGTTCAACGGCTTCCCGCTCCGCGCCTTCTCCATAATGTTTTCCAGATCCTGCTCCAGGATCCGTTCGAGCCCCGCGGCATCCATCAAGGGCAGTTCACCATCGGGCTGGGGTGCGCTCATTTTCGGATCGGCTCGGGAATCTGCCCGGCGCCCCCGTCATCCCGCCCGGCAAAGGCATCGGAAACGGCGAATTGCAACGGACTCACCCCCGTCGTTAAATGTCAAAAGGTGCAAAAAGGAAAAAACACCCGGGAGGGTGCAAAGGCTGGGGCTTGGTGACCTCAGAGGGATTCACAAGGGCAAATAGATTCCTTTTTGCAGGGGTGAGGTGGGTTTCGAGTGCAGGAATCTCCGCTAACCCGGAAAGCTTACTATCCTCAGCAAGTGAGAGCTACCACCGAACCCATGCATTGGTTTATTATTATTTCAGTAAGTCTTAGAAGCTAAAGGGAATGCGCCAAGCAGGGGTAGCTGTTGGGGTTTGGCATTTCGTCATGGGTTTGCTTATCGATCGCGGCTGAACATCGCGCTTTACGTTGATCGCTGAGCGGCAATGCAGGGGTGCGAGCGTAGCTAAAGAGCAAGAAAGCAAGGGAGAGCGGCGAGACCCCCGCTGGGGAAGAGAGGGCTAGCGCGCTAGCGCGCGACGGAAGGTGGGAGCTGCCGCTCCTTGGACGAACGGCGCCCGCGCTAGGGCTGCGTGGGTCGCACAATCGATCTGCATCGAGGAAGGGGACGCAGCGGCCGCAGACGAAGCGACGGGAGCAACATTGATCTAGCGCTTACGCGCGATGAATGGGGGGAGCTGCCGCTCCCATCACACGGCGACATCGGCGATCGATGACGCGGGAGCTATCTGCGCGTGGAATCGTTGAAGCGTTTCTTGGGTCTATCGTGCCGTCGCCTGGTCGGAACCGGTGGGGCGCGCCGGCCGATGCGCCGGCAATGCGGCCGCAATCTCCAGCTTGTGACGGCGCGCAACGACAGATCCACGAGAGCGGCCCACGATCTTTGCGACTTCACCGTCCGGAATCGTCCCCAGGAGCGAGTCCTCCGCCGGCGTCCACACGCGACCGTTCCCGTGCCATGTCCCGGCCGCTACCTTCTCCGCGATCGTCGCTGAGCGGCTCGCTCGCGGCATCGGCGACGAGCTTGAGCCAGCCGACGAGGGGGAGCGGCGGGGCGTGGGCCCGGGCTGCGGCGACGTAGCGGCCTTTTTCGGCTTTGGTGAGTCTCCAGACGATTTGCGTTTCGTTGTCATTCATCGGTTGATGCAAGTGGTTCGTAGAAATCCGGTAATATCGAAGGCGGGCAATAAGTCCAACTCTCGAACACCTGGGCAAATGATCCGCTCTGAACTATTTCAGACTTTGTGCAGATGTGGTTTTCATGCCGCTTCTCAACCCGCTTGAGGCATTGAGATCGAAGCTGCGGAGTGTCCGGTTCTTCCCAAATAAGCGTAAAGCTTTGTAAACGGGGAATTATTTGAGGCTGCATGGCGACAAATGAAGCCGGGGGATTGGACCCCGGCTAGTTTGTTTTCGTTCGGTTAGCCGGCGGCCTTGATAGCCTTCATTTCCTCAGCCAGCGTCCAGAGCGCTCGGTTGACCGTAGTATTTTGGTCCACACCCTTGATTTCGCGGGTGCGCCGGCGTGCGACCGGACGGCCCTCTCCATCGCTCTGCACATAGGTGACCCCGCCGCGGATGATGTTCTCTTGCGTGCGGTTCAGCACTTGCCACAGATCCGACGCGCTGTCCTCGCGCCGGCGTGGGGCAAGCACCTGCTCAACCCTGATCGGAGCTGCCTCGCCATCGTAGCGAGCGACCAGGGCGGCGCGGGCGAATGCCGTTTGCTCCGCTTCGCTCAGGTTGATCGAGCCCATTTCCCGAATCGACTCTGACACTTCGGGCAAGCGCTCCATGATCTCTATGCAACCATCCAGCACGAGGCCGGCGACGTCGCCCTTGTGCGAGATCCGGATGTCTTCGATCATCGATTGCGCGACGATCATGCCGTTCCCGCAGACAAGCCGGAACACGCCAGCCATCAGGCGATACGAGCTCGATCCATCGTGCGAATTGAGCAGCACGATCTCATTGTGGGTGCCACCCACTTGGAGTTCTTGCGAGTCATGGCGGAGACGGATCACGTGTTTCGTGAAAGCGCGCTTGGCAGCGTCCCGGCTCCCACCCTGCATGACGGCGTAGGGGCGGAATCCCTCACTCATCAGACGCTCAAGCACCGCGCTCGTGGGAATGTGCGCATACCTATCAGACCGGCTCCCGTGGGCATCCTCCGCGAAGATCGAGGGGGCGAGCTGGCGGAGGTGATCGGTAGCGATCGCTCCTTGGCGGGAGGTGTAGGAAATCGCACCGTTAGAAGCGGCGCGGGCGAAACGTGGAATCGATGTAGTTGTCATTTTTTATTCTCTATTGAGGTTCCGGGTTCCTCCCGGTCGGGCTGCCACTCAGTGGCAACGGGGAGAAAGTAACATCTCCCCGCGTCTGTGCAACACTTAATTTTTTAATTTCGAAAAAAAAGAATCGGTGGTTAGGGTCGACCACCGATCCCCGAATGGAAACAAAGATTACACGCAACCTCAAATGGTGTCTGGCCTTAGAGCCTTCATTGATCCGCAAGTTGGCAGCGGAAATTCAGGTCGCCGGCCAACCTCTCAGTATTTGGACTCGATGCAGCGACGACGCCACGAGGACATTCAATGATGTTGACGAGCTACTGGCCTACCCTAACCCCAGTGATCGAAAAATTCAGCGGTTGACCCTTTCGGCTGGCACGGTCATTACACTCTATATTTCGAGCTTCGACTGGACGAATGTCGAACTGGAGATCAGGGGCGAAGATGACTTCGTCATCACCAAAAGCGACAGAATTTTAAGGGAGCTGCGGACCGGCAAGCCCTGGTATTCATTCATCCGCTGGCTTAATCCTTCGATCATTATCATCGGCCTCGGTGTTCTCATCTTCTTAGCGGTAGGTTTGCTGCTTTGGGCTGGCCGCCTCCGGATTGAATCAAGCCACGGTTCGTCCTTCTTGGAAGGCGTTTTCATGGGCGTTGCTATGATGATCGTTTTCACATTGGTGGGAATGTTTCGGGATAAGGTATTTCCCATCACCACCTTTAGGATCGGCTTCCAGGAAACCACCTATCAGGTTATGGACAAGGTGCGCTGGGGGATCTGCTTTAGCGTCGTCATTGGCCCACTGGCCAAAGGAATCGTGGCGTTGATCTGAGGATTTCCGCTTCGGCGTGCTTCAATTTATCCGCTTCACCGTATAGCTCGCCTTCCGGCTCTGCGTGCGTTTTCCGAATTCTAACTTCACCCCGTCCACAGTCGGCTCTTTCCCCACGAGCTTCGTGATTCGCTTCCCGAAAGCGCTCGCCTGCGCCGGCGTCATGTATCCGCAATCGCGCGCCATCGCACGCTCTCCGGCCGCGAGACCATCTTCCTTGATCGTGAGTTTTTTCCCGTCCGCTTCGGTCCCGATATCGTTTCGATAGAGCTCGGCACTGCGCGCGAGGCGGGCGAGATCCTGGGTGGTGAAATCCTTTTCCTTCTCCTCATCCATCTCCGCGATGACCAGGCGCAGCAGCTCTTCAAACTCCGCTTGCCCAGGGCTTTTTGCGTCCGGAAGCACCGCCTTTTTGAACGGCGGCGCGTAGCCGGCCGCTTCCACGATTCCACCTAGCAGCCCGGCGTAAGTTTCGAAACTCTCAAGCCTGACTGTCCCTTTGGGCATTCCCGTCTCGTGCCAGTGGCGGACGAAGGCGCACAAACATTCCAGCATGGAAATCCTCCACTCCTCGCTTCTCATACGATCGTCATCGAGCGGGACGAACCCCGTCCGCTCGGACGGACTGCCCTTTTCGAAAAGGTCGATCAGCAGGAACCGGCGCAAGGCATCATCGTTCAAATCGATCTGATTCGCCGTCCCTAGCAGAAGCGCCGTATTCCTCGCCACGAAGATCCCGTGACCACCCATCGCTCTCCCCGTGCTCTCCGTGCTCGTTAGAAGCTGGTCGATCGACGCGCTGTTGATCCCCCCATAGATGTTATCGAGGAAAATGTAAGGCGCGCTCGCCCGGCAGAATGCTTCGAGCTCCTTGTCGAGGTCCTCGTTTTTCTTCATCTTGGCGGCGGCCGCGCGACCCATCACGGGGTAGAGGCAAGCTTTCGCCAACACGCTCTTCCCCGAGCCGGCCGTGTTGGCGTACCAGAGGAATCCCGGCCGCAGTCCCATCCCCCCCGGAAGGTGGCGGATGTAGAGCGCGGACATCGCCGCGACGTGGACCGCAAACGAGCGATCGTCCGTGATGGGAAAGGTCCCGAATTCGCGCGCAAAACGGCCCTTGGCCACCTCCAGCGGCACATCAGTCTCGTAATCGAGGCCACCGGGCACGGTGTAAATCTGCGTCTCCGCATCGTATCCCCAGGGCAATAAATCGAACCCGGTGGGCAGTAGTTCCATCTCCGCACTTTCGCGGATGACAGGGCACCTCACCATGTTCACCCCTTTCAAGGGTCGCACCCCGCGCCGGAAGTTCTCGCTTTCCAACACCGTCGCGGCCTCGTCGATTCCTAACGACCGCGACCACGGCTTGCCCGTATCCTTCTCAAATTTCTCCGCACAAATCACGTGATCCGAGATCCACGTGCGAAACTTCTTCGCCGTCATCACCTTCATTTCCCCCATGTGATCGAAAAACACCTGGTCACCGTTCATCGAAAACAAATCGAGCCTGGCCACGATCTCGCCCAAGCGCTTGGAAGTCACGTTAAGATCCGGCTCGATGCGAACCACTGGCATCGCATCCAGATCGGGCACGTGGATCCCGGCCGCATTGGCCATCGCTCCTAACTGGGAAAGGGCGTCGCTGCTCACAGGTTGCGGATTTTCGGCAGATCCCGGATCGGGATTCCCTGCGACGATGGGTTAGGGTTCAGATAGATGCAGCGTTGCAGCTTGCCGTCCCGGGTGCACCCCGGCGCGCGCGAGAGCCTCACCGGCGTCATTGCCCCCGGGTCCGCGCCGATCTTGGGCAGGATCCGCTTGGCCGCGCTCCGGAGGTAATGATCGAAGTCCACCTTGCTGGCCATGTCCACATTGACCAGCGCGTGCCACGAGTCTCCCCCACTGGAATAAATCGCCTTGATCGCGAGAGGCGCCATTGCGAGCAGGCGGTTCCACAAGCCCGGCAATTCCCGGGAGTCTGCTAGATATCCTTCTGCCAGGCTCAACCAGCGCTCTTCACTCGCATCCTTCATCATCGCTTCCGTCCACTTGGGATCCTTGCACGTTGTTAGTTCCGCTTCCGCATCTTCCAAGTTTCCCGCTTTGAGCGATGACACCGCACCCTTCAGCGCGGCCGCTTTGAGTTTCAGTTTCTTCACCTCGTCGCTCTCCACCACCATGTGGGCCCAGCGCGTCACACTCTCCTCAGACCGACGCGAGTATTTCCCCGCTCGGCGAGGATTCGGGTGCCACAGCCCGTCCACCGGATTGCAGAGATACCACACACCTTCCTTGCCCCCGTCCACCGGCAGATTGCTCCTCACGGCCTTTACGTCCCGTTCCCGCGCCAGGCGAAAGCCCCCCTTCCCCACCTCCCACAAATAGTCACCCGGTCCCATGAACTCAGTGAAGACGACGATCCGCTCCCCCACCCTGAAGGCATGCTCAAAAAACTCCCCCGGCGTCAGCTTGCGCGGATCCACAGGACTGCGCTCGATGAAATACTCGGGAGAGCAAGCCGGCACCCCCGCGACCAATCCCCGGAGCTTCCCAATCTGAAACTCCGGAATCCACGCTTCACGGTTCATCGGCGCGCGCTTTACCACGCCTTCCTCTGCCACGGGCGCATTTCCCGATGGCTTCCAGTTAGGCTCCTTCGCGAAAATCCCGTTGCGGAACTCTTCATTCAGCGCTTGCAGCACTCCCTGGCAGCTCTTGTGCAGGCAAAAGGCCCCCGGCCCCGTCTTTCCATCCGCGCTATACCCGAGGTGGATCCGGCAATCCGTCTCCGCGCTCGCCCCGTGGTGCAGGTTCTCCCCAGGGCATCGCCCCTGGTAGATCCCCGGCTGCGATTCCTCCCAGGCCCCGGGAAAAACCTTGCTGATGAGCCCCCGCGCCTTCTCCGGTATCCATTCCCCTGCCATAGTGTTGTTTTCTAAATTTTCTCATCATCAATCCCATTCTTCCCATCACTCCTATCAGTCCCATCTACTAGGCCCATCGGAGTTGTTACTCAGTGGGAGGGAATGGAAATGTGGATTCCTTCGGCGGATCCTCCCCGAATTCTTCACCGGACCCCTCGCACTTGTAATTTGGGTAAATGAACCCGTTATCAACAATCAGCGACCTCCCCGCATAGGTTCGGTGAAAACACCGCGACGGCTTATCCTCCAGATCGATCACGGCACCATTGTTAGTTCGAGTTTTCATGGGTCAATTTCCCGGAAGATCTTCGGCCCCCCGAAATTCTGGTGCATGATGTGCTGCGACTTGCAATTGCCTTCCGCCTCCTGGGCCGCATGATTGATTACCCCAATGTACTGCAGGTCGATCCTCTCAAGCTTCACGTTGTCGCCATCGAAAACCGCGTTAGCCATCTGGCTCAGCGCGTATCGAGCACCTTCCAGGAAAACACATTCGAACAGTTGGCACCAAGCTTCATCGGGAGCGGACTCAGTGATGATGTCCCATGCCTTCCCGTCGTCCGTGGGATTCCCATGCTCCGTCAGCAAACGGGACAGGAGGGAGGGCAGCTCTTTAGGCACCTGATCTCCGTAGGCAGCGCATTCATACCAGTCGGCCATCAACTGGCCATAGAACTCCGCAGATTTGTAGGCTGCTGCTGCATTGAGCCAAGCAGCGGCCGGCAGATCGCCGATACCAAGCTCCTTGTCTCCATCCATAATCGCGTAGCGACGATCGAACTGGCGGGTGATTAAATGAGCGTTTTTCGGGCATGCTCGGATGGCATCGAGGACAGCTAACTCTTCGGCTGGAAGCGGGGTAATTTCACCCCCCGAAGCGGCTGACTTATCCTCCAGATCGATCACTGCTCCGTTGTTAGTTCGTGTTTTCATAATTCCGGTTCATCTGAAGTCGGCACTTCCACGCCTCTGTTTTTCAACTCTGCTTCAGCGAGCTCTATTTGCTCAGCGAGCCTCTTTCGATCCTCCGAGGTTTTAAGATCCCCACTCGCCCGCGCGGCTTCCGCTTCACGCAAAATCGCTTTGGCTTTGCCGTGGAACTTCAACACCTCGCCGTCGCTGACTCTCTTCAGCAGCTTGCGGAACTGTTTGCTCCCCAGGTGCGCTACGGGTGAATGAACGGCTTTCCAAAACGCCGGCGTCACTGCCTCCGCTTTGCGGCCGGGCTGGTCACGCTCCGCACGCCGGCGATCGGCCCGGGAAACGTCCTCGATGGGAACCGGATGGGTGTCTTGGCTCATGTCGGTTAGGGTGCGATTCTCTTCAACCGATCGATCTCCGCGGCGATCAATGCACCGGCCTTTTCCAGATTGCGGATCGGATCGTTAGACGGTTTCCACCACTCTCGGGCCCATGGCCAATTCTTATGGATGAAGCACGGCGGCAGCGTTTTAATTTCCTTCTCCAACTGCATGGCAGCGGTGCTGGCGTAGCACGAGGCGGCTTGGGCCAAGCCCCCTTGCGTTTGCTTGTCATCATTCTCCGCAGAGAACTTTTCATCAAGAATCTGGCGCAACCTCTCCCCTGCAATCGCTGCGATTCCCTCGTTCATTGATCCGGTCCGGAACTGGATTACGAACGACAGAAACTCATCGTCGTCGAGCAACCCGGTTAGTGCGTCTTCCGCAATGGCAAGCTCCTGTGGGTTTGGGGTGTAGTCCTCACCCAGGTTGTCACCCCGCATTTCATAGCCCGCGAAGTAATCCTTTAGAAATTCGTGAAATTCGCGATCGATCCGTGGCTTCACCCGGCTTTCGCGAAGCTCCCTAAGTTCCGCTCTCTTTTGATCGTTCAACAGTTCCAGCCCCTGGCTGTATTCTTCCCAGGTCACAGGGAACATCACATCGCCATCGTTCGGGCATGGCTCCGTGTGGACGCGGGTGTCATCACCCACCGCTTGGGTCCCGATGATGCGCTTTTGAAGGCGGAAATTGCACGTGCGGCACATCCAGTATCCAGGCACGCAATTTTCAGCGTGGGAAATTCTCATTCCCTCGCCGGCAGAAGCGATCCAAGCATCGCTCTGTTTTTGTTTGGTGGTATCCGCTCGAAACGCGTCCCACTTCGGCAGCGGGTCGCCATTGAATGCGACCCCTCCCACGGCGGCGCAATACGTGTCATAGAGTCTCCCTGCTAGGCTTTCGATATCGGTTTTTTGCATGATAGTGTTGGTTAGAAACCGGGGAACTCCGGCAGTGCGTCATAGTCATCTTGCATCATTGTGATGCGTTCGGTATGGTATCCCTGGTCAACGGCGGCAGCGGCTGCTTCGGGATCATTTTCGAGGTAATAGGATTTTTCGTGATGGATGATCCACACGGGGATTGCCCCTGGCTGGCACGGGCAGTCGGCAAGGGCGGCGTCCATGGGTTGTTAGCGGCGGGTGAGAAGCCACGCGATGAACCACGCCCACCCGATGGCAGACAGCCAGGTGATGACGCCAAAGGCACTGCGTTTCCTCACCAGCGGGCGCGGAGAGCGGAGTTCGACGGTGTAGCGATCGAGGATGCACACCCACTCATCCACGAGCTGCTGCGTGTTCTCGTGCTCGTGCCACGCCGGCAGCAGCACGAGGACCTTGGAATCCGACCAGGCGTGGAGATCGGCGCGCGATCCACGGAGTCGCTTGACCTCGGAACAGATCAGGCCCTCGCGAAAGGTGAATTCCTCGAACTGCTCCCGGTCCCTGCACGCGACCAGAATCGGCAGCGCGAGTCGGCTGAAATCGTGATTCGCGACTTGGCGGAGATCGGTTTCAGGCAGCGCCGCGTTCGTGAGAAGCCTATGCTTTGCTAGCCGGTAAGCATCGCGCTCCGCGGGATCATAGGCGGGCAGGGTTTTCACTCGGCTTCCTCCTCCCGGTTGGATTCGGGCTCGCCTTCGGCAAACTCGGTTTCTGCGGCGCTGGCAGCGTCTTCGGCTGCGCGTTTGGCAATCTTGGCCAACTGCTCCTGATAGCACTCCTGGCTCGCGGGGAATTCGGCAGGCTTGGCGACTCCCGTTTCGAACATTTCCGCATAACTGCAATTCGCGCTGAGGGCATAGCCCGCCAGGAAAACGCGCCCCATCGCTTCCAGGGGACCGAAGGATTTGCTCTTCAGATACTTCGCGAGCGCGGCTTCCACCCGCACCTTCCACTCGTCCCTCTCGTCATAACTTGCGGGCTCCGGCAGATCGAACAACTTTCCGAGCTCATCGAGCTCCAGATAGACGGTCTCGATACAGTCTAGGTGGCAGCGCTCGACGAATTTCTTGATCGCCGTCTTCGTGACCCCATCGGGCGACAGGATGAGCGCCGCGAGCTTCTTTCTCTCATCGGTGAGGAAGTTATTTCGCTGCTTCACGGCTTCGCGGCGTTGCTCCTCTTCGAGCTTTCTCCGCTCGGCATCTTCGCGCGCCTGGTGAACAGCATCCTCATGGAGGAAAATGCAGTCAGCGGGATTTTCGTTGCACGCCACCTTTTCCGCATCGATGAGCGGCTCTATCAGCACGAAGGCAATCGCCTCATTGCTGTAGTTGCAGCCGATCACCAGTTCCGCCCCGTGCTTTTTCGCCAGCTCCCCCCAGGTGGGCACTACCAGCTCTTCAGCGCGCGCCGCATCGGATAGGATATCATGGGACGGCTGATCATCCACTTCCTCGTAACCGCTGTTCCACACCCCCAGCTTGCGCGCGGCCTCATAGCTGCTCCACTTCGCTCCCGGGTAGTTTTCAAGGATCGCCTCCCGCCGCTTCTCCCACTCCGCCGCCACCTTCGCCGGCTCCACGAACTGGCGGTCCAGCAGTTGCAGCGCCTCGCGTTCGGGGAGAGCCTTTGCCGAATGCGTGGGGGAAACCACCGCCTTCAGTGCGTCCGCCCGCTGCTCATCCGGCAGGCTCGCCAGCTTCACCGCGGTGTTGATGGAAATGTTCTTATCGCGCAGCGCCTGGTGGGCCTCATCGTTCAGCTTCAGCAACGCCAACCGCTGATAGACCCCGGACTTCTCACGTCCCAGATTCTCGCAGATGTCCTGCATCGTCCACCCGGTTTCCTGAAGGTTATGGATCGCCCGCGCTTCCTCGACTTCGTCCAGGTCCTTGCGCTGGAAGTTCTCGATCGCCCGGATCATCGCCGCATCCTTGTCCGTCAGGTTCCGCACAAAGCACGGCACCGGATAGTTTTCATCGATGTCCAGGCAACCGCGCCAGCGGCACTCGCCCAGCACGATCTCCAGAAGCTTCGGGCTCTCATCGTTCGCGCCGACCGGGTCCGTGACCCATCGCGCCGTGATCGGTTGGAGCACTCCCACCTGGCGGATGCTCCCGCTCATTTTCTCGATCTGGCCCGGGGAAATCACCCGGTTTTCCTCCGCGCGGTGGAATTGATTCGCAGGAAATTCCTGGACTTGTCCCGTCGCGACATCGACGGGCGGCGGAGTGAGTGCTTTGGCTTTGGCGGTGGCAGGCATGGGGTTGTTAGGCGTTGGTTTGGTTGTTGTTGATTTCAGCGTTTCAGCTTTTTCTTCTATCAGCGGCAGCTCCGGGCTCTGCTTTGACTTCGCTTCGAGAAATTTCGCGGCGCTCGGAGCATCGGCCGCGCACTTGATTTTCTTTTTCCCCTTGGGCACGCTCCCGTTCTTGTTCAGCAGTGCCGCCAGTTCCTTCTGAGTGGCAAGCCCCGCGGCCCCGCGGGTGCGGCTCTGCTCTTTCCCCTGGTAATAGAGAATGTGCGCACCCTCTCCTAGGATATCAGTTTCCACGGTCCAGGCTGGCTCTTGGACCTTGGGAGTTAGATCGATCGCGAAAAGCTCCCGGTGAATGTCGATGCACTTCAGGCAATCCTCATTGCCATGCTTTCGGATCTCGCGCTCCTCGCGCATTTCGCGCAGTCGCCATTTCCCGCAGATCGACTCTTGCGTGTCATCGATGAAAAAGTGATAGACACCTTTGGAGATCCCTTGCGGGTGAGCCCAGAAGCCTTCGATGGGGGTTGTGTTCATGATGCCACCTCCTTGGCTGCTAGAATCCGAATCGTTTCCAGTGACTCCTCGCGGTAGTCTATCCCGAACAGGAGATTCAATAACCGGATTTCCAGTGGTGCTCTGGCGGGTGTAGCCGGGCTGCTGAGAGCTGTTTTCATCTCATCAAGCAGCTTCCTTTCCGAAAGCTTCCCTTGCAGAAACAATCCGTTGCCTCGCAGCACCGTCATTATTATATCATGAGCCCGCGAATTTTTTCCGCTGAGGAACTTGATCGCGCCAGCGGTCAACCTTTCAGACTCCCAGTCCTTTAGGATATCATCTGGCAACTGCAATGCTGCCAAACCATCATAAACCGTCTGGGGGGTGATGTTAAGGAGAGCGGCGATCTCGTTAACCGAGAGGCCTGCGTCCCTCATCTTTTTGAATGATCGGGCTCTTTCGATCAACTTTTTAGCTTCATTGGTCGGCTTCATTTCTTTCGGGGATCGGTTTTCTTGTTGGTTTTTTTCTTCATCGCCTCCCGCTGGGAGAGCGTCTTGCGCAGCTTCTGGCTCTTCGCCTTGCGGTTGGTGTTTCCCATCTGCGCTTCCTGGTATTTCGCGATCGCTTCGGGGGATTTGTTGTAGTGCACGTGGCAGCCCTTCGCGCCGCTCGCTTCGATCAGGCGGTTGACCACGCGCTTCGCGCGGTCGCAGGGCGTGGCACGGCCGCCACCGTCACCGGACAGGCGCGCAATATCGTCCAGCGACATTCCCGCGATGAGGTAGGCCCGGAATGCCTTGGCGAGGCAGTAGGCCACCGCCACCAGGTGACGCCACGTGTGGCCCTCACTGGCGAGCAACTCGACCATGAGAACGATGGTCGTTTTAACGAAATCGAAATCGAACTCCTGTTCCAACTCCCGGTTCCACGCATGGAGACTCCCGCGGCTCGTCGCGCTGACTTGCACGGCCGCCAGCTTCTTGCGGTGTTTTCCCAGCACGCGACCCACCTCTTCAGGATCGCACCAAGTGTGCGCGCCATGGATCCTGGATGCCAGATCTGGATGAAACGAGTCGAACAAGCCCTCCATCCGCGCCCGCACTTCCGCCGGCGCGGGCCCATCGGCGAACAGATACTCCACCAGTCCTGAAAACACCTCCGTCCGCAGCGACACCCGCTCAGCTTCGGCCCGCGCCGCCCCGTGATATTCCTCCATCCGCATCGCCGCCTGGCTCGGATCCAACTGGTGAAACGCAGTCGCGCCGGCCGTGAGGCGACCACTCTCCCGATAGAGATACCGATCCGCAGCGGCGGCTTGATCGTAGTCAGCATGGGAGGCGCGGATCATGGAGGGGGTTATTTCCAAGCGCTTGGAAAATCAGGCGGAGCGGGTGGGTTGCGGCCGGCCGCTTCGGTTGAAATCGGCGAGGAAGGTTTCGTAATTCGCGAGCTCGGGGCGTTCGCTCCCAGGGCGTTTCTTCAGCCATGCGTGGAAATCCCGCAGTGGGATCCGCTTCACGGTGCGCTTGGCTTTCGGCAGCGTGAAGTGAGGCAACTTATCCAGACGAATCATGCGCTCCACGTCCTCGACCTCGCTGCACAGGTAGCGCGCGATTTCGGCAACGAAGGCCACCGGGCCATTTTGTGGAGAGCGGGCCATGACTCAGACTTGTTCGAAGTGGGCGAGATCCCGGGCCATGTGCAGCGCCGCGATGGCGGCATGGATCTGGACATTGCTCGCCTTGCGCGGAGTCCATTTCTCGCGCTCCCCTGGACTCGGCAGGGCCTCGTCATCGAAGGCGATCACCTGGACGCGGATTTTCTGGTGGGAATCAGTGGTGACCTCGAACGTGCGAGTGCGGGTCATTTGGCAAAGCTCAGCCATCTCCGGCGCGAGGGCGGCTTGGATCTGCGGACGGTTCGCGGCGACGGCGGCTTGCAGATCGATGACATTAACCGCGCCGGCGGGCGGATCTCCCGCGAACAATCCTCCGGCTTCGAAAAGACTGTCATCGCTCGTTTCAACGATCGGCGCCTTTCCCGCATAGGGGTTGATCACCAGCAATCCGGATTCCTCCCGGCGGACCTTGATCTCATATTCTTGCAGCGGCTTGGGATCGTGCACCCCGGCCTTGCGCAGGAGCGGCTCGGTGCGGTGCGTGCACTGGACGCGCATTTTCCCTTCTCCGCTCCAGAGGCACTTGCTCAGGATCGCGTGTTGCATGACGTGCGTGAGTGGTTTGCTCATATCGGTTTCGATGGTGGCGTTCATGGCTGGTATTTCGGGGATCGGTGGAATCAAAGGCGGGGGATCAGATGGGCGCGAAGGGCGCGGGAAAGCTTCTCCCCGCGATCGACCTCGCGTTTCCAAGAGGCGAAGTCGTCATCGTTTCCAGGGGAAAGGGCTGCTTCACGCCGGCGCTCCCGGCAGGCGTCGATCCGGCGGCGGAGAGCGCGCTCGATGGGATCAGCGTAGAGGTCCACAACCAGGAATCGGCGTTCGCTGGCATCGAGAGCCAGCGCGTCAATCGGTCCGCTTGAGGTGATGAGCGCGGTTTGAACGAGCAAGGACTTCCGGGAACCGGGAAAGGTGGCTGTGTAAACGTATCCCATTGGCTTAGCGGCGTTCGGGGTTAGGCGGCGACCTTCTCCAGATCGCAATCGTGGCAGACAATCGTTTCGCGAGTCTCGGCGACCTCCACCGTCACGCGTCCCAGGTCATCGACGGGACGCACCGCAACCACCACCCCGCGGCGGTCCGGGAAGAAATTCGGGTAGAGACGAACCCGGTCACCAGGCGCGGGGTTAAAGGATTTACGGATTGGAGCATCGGCAAGAGCAGTAGTGGACATCAGGTTTTTGCTTATTGGCTGGGGTAAAAAATTCCCGTCGCGGACTGGGTCCCGGACGGGAGGGGTTGGGTTAGTCGGCAGTGCGGGGTTCCGAATCGAGACGGCTTGGCTGAGCCGCGTCGTTGCAACGATGCCAGAGTGCTTTCGTGGAATCGTAGGCATCTCCGATGGCCGTCCATTCATCCACCCAACCCACCAACGGGCAGGCGACCTGCGCGGCTTCAGAAAGCAGGGCCTGCGCTTGCTGGATGAGTTCCAGTGCGTGTTGACGGTGGGCGGCGGCTTGGGCAGTCATGGCGGGGATCGTGCTCGGGTTTTCTAGGCACCTTGGAATCAGGCGGACTTGCGGGGTTCTACGCGGAGGGTGAGATCGAGGAAATGCTCCGTGATGTCCTTGCCGGCGGCTTTGGCACCGGCTTCGAATTTCTCGATTTCCTCAGGCGAGAGTTCGTCGGCGAGATCGAACAGGACCCGGGTTTGGCTGGTTGTTTTGGCTTCGGGGTTCATGGCGGTTGCGTGATGCACAAACGTTTAATGCGTGACGCAAAAACCCGCAAGGAAAAAGATTGCGTGACGCAAAATATTTTTCTAAGGTCATTGCGTGAGCGAAGAACCACCCATCAGAGCAGAGTTAAAAAAGGCGGGCGAGAACCGCGGAGAAGCATCAAAGATAGCGAGTGCCCTCAGCATTGCGCCATCTACCGTAAAACGATGGATCGACGGAGGCGAAATCCCCCCACCGATGCTGATCCTTCTGGATCTTTATTTCTTCGGCACCATTCCTTTCGAGATCGCAAACGAAAAGCTCTTGCGCGGCGTGTTGGACTTCACGTCGGACCAATGGCGGGTGATCTGCATTCTCGCCAACCGCAATAGCATCACCCCCGGCAAATGGATCGCCAACCAGATCCGCAGCTACCTGACATTCGAAGGCGAAGCCAAAGCCGTCCAGGCGGACATCACCCGCGAGCGTCTCCAGTCTCTCCCCCCACCGGAAGAGCAAGGCGGCTCCATGGTCGCAGACGAACCAAAGTAATCCCCTTCCACCCTTGGAAAGCCCGTCTGAATGGAAGCTAACGGCAGCTCTAAGCATTTCACCTAACGCAATCGCGTAACAGCCAAATCTATCAATCTAATCTAACGCCATGAAAGTTTGCAGCGTCACCCTCATGGACAGCAACAATCAAACGACGATTCAATCGAGAAACCGCGACTGAACTTTTCGCTCGTCAGACAGCTAGAAACAGAACTAGAACGCCAGCATGAAAACGCTGGCGCTCTTTTTTGCTCTGATCACGGCGGCCATCGCGGTGGAGGAATCAGTCAAGCTCCCGGAGCTGACGGTTGGTGGCAAGACCTACAAGGCAGTCACCATCTCGCTAACCACCCCCTGCGAAGCCAAGATCCAACACGAGGACGGCAGCCGGCTGCTCGATGCCGTGACGCTCCCCGAGGAGCTCCGCAAGAGGCTGGGCTACGATCCTGAAAAAGCGGCGGTCGCCGCGGAGGTCATGAAGAAAGACAAGGCCGACCAAGACATGAAACTTGCGATCGGGGAGATTCACCCCATCCGTTTCTGGGTCTCCAAGAACGGCAAGCACGCCTTGCTTGTGGGCACGTTCAAAAAAGTCACACGCGTATCCGGCGGAGGCAGCATGGCTACCAGCCTGGGGCGTGTCGGCGGAGGTGGATATTCTCCCTCGAAGCCAAACAAGGTCACGACCATGGAGAAGGATCAAACCCTCGCTTGGATCGATCACTCCCCAGCTACTAGGGACATGCTCGTTGGCTCCGAGTTCAACGCCCGCGTCGTCAAAGATGGGACCGTGAGAATTAACGGTGACAAACTGGTCACGAAATACAAACTTCTAGCGATCGCCCCATGAAACACTCTCCAAAACGGCGTAAGAACTGGTGTAATTTTAAATCCACCGTCTTACCTCGCTAATAATCAAACCCGGAGCGAAGGCTTCGAATCTCATCGCCCGCTCCATTCTTTTTGGAGCGCATTTTCCCCACACCGTTCCACATGTTCGTCTGGTCGAAACTCTCCGCCGCGAAATGGATGGACGCTTGGGAAGAACGGTTCGCCGGAAACCCTAATCTGGTCATCGAACTAATCAAGGGAGGCCAATCCATCCGTGTCCGACTGTTTTGCGGTTCGAAAAAGGAAGCTGATGCCATCGTCTCGCAGTTCGGCGGCAGTGTCCGAAAAATGGCGGATGCCGAGTGGAACAAGCCCGTCGCCCCTCCCCGCCCGCTCAAGGTGCGGGATGTTTTCGTTCTAACGGCAGAAAACCGCCCGAAGGAACTCGCCGCGCTGAAGAAGGCTAATCCCAAGCGCGAGATCATCGTGATCCCGCCGGAAATGGCGTTCGGCACCGGTGATCATGCGACGACTTCCACCTGTTTGCGCTTGTTAGTCGATGTGGCTCGTTCGCGCAAGGGAACTGACTGGACGGTCGCCGATCTCGGCACCGGCACGGGCGTGCTGGCCATCGCCGCGCGGAAGTTAGGCTCGGGCGAAACCTTCGCATGTGATTTTGATCCGTTTGCCGTCGCTGTCGGCGTCCGCAACATCGAGCGCAACGGCACGCCGGAAATTCAGATGCGGGAGCAGGACGTGCTGAAATGGAAGCCGCGCAAGTGGGGCTACGACGTGGTGATGGCCAATCTGTTTTCCACGATTCTGATCGAAGCGTGGCCGGTGATCGCGAAATCCCTCGCGCCCGGCGGCGACCTAATTGTTTCCGGAATCCTCGCGACCCAGGCCTGGGACGTGTTCACCGCCGCGGCAGGAAGCGGGCTCGGTTTCACCAAGGTCGTCAAGAAAGGCAAGTGGGTCACCGCGCACGGCGGGCATATGGAGGACTTGATTTCGGAGTAGCGACATTCCTGTCGTATTTGCCAGTCATGTGGCGACAAAAATGTCGCCACTCCTCATTTCTGACAGACCGGGCACCAATACGTCGCCCGCTGTCCTAACACCGCATGTTGGATCGCATTGCCGCACACGCGGCAGGGCTCGCCTTTCCGGTCATAGACGAACAGCCGTTGTTTGAAATAGCCGGGCTGACCGTCGGAGTTGAGAAAGTCCCGCAACGTCGTGCCGCCCTCGACAATCGAGGCTGATAGAACCTCGCGGATCGCCGCGACGAGTTTTTCGAGACGCGGTTTCGAAATCTTTTTGGCCGGAGTCGTGGGCCGGATGCCGGCGCGAAACAAGGCTTCGGAAGCGTAGATGTTGCCCACGCCGACGACGACTTTCGCGTCCATGATGACGAGCTTGATCGCGGCCGAGCGCTTTGCGCAAGCCGTCTTGAGATGTTCCACGGTGAAGGGGCTTTCCAAAGGTTCCGGGCCGAGGTCTTTCAAAAGCGCGTGGGAGTGCGGATCGGTTTCCACCAACCGCAATACCAACCCAAAGCGCCGGGGATCGTGGAATCGAAGTTGTTTGCCATTTCCCAAAGTGATGCCGACATGGTCGTGCTTTTTCCAATCCTCCGCCGGATCGATCACCCGCAGGCTGCCGGACATGCCTAGGTGGATGAGGATCGTGGAGCCGTCGTCAATTTCTAGCAGCAAGTACTTGGAACGACGCGTGACGCCCCGGATCACATGTCCTTCCAGCGTCGTTAAACTGTCGGAAACCGGTTGGCGCAAATCATACCGCCGGATGACCAGCTCCGTCATGCGCGCCCCGGTGACATGCGGTTCGATGCCGCGGCGGGTGGTTTCGACTTCAGGGAGTTCGGGCATGATTTAAAGGAAGACGTAACGGCTGATCGCCAGCACGTGGCAGGCGCTGCCGCCTAACACAAACAGATGCCAGATCGCGTGGTTGAACGGCAGCCGGTTCCACGCGTAGAAAACGATCCCGAACGAATACGTGAAACCGCCGGCAACCAGCCACCAGACGCCGGCCATCGGCAGGCCGCGGACCAACGGCCCGAACGCGAACAGGATCAGCCAACCCATCGCCAGATAGAGCGTGGTGGAAATCCAATGGTCTTTTTTCCCCTTCCGCAACGTTTTGATCAGAACTCCGATGATCGCCAGCGCCCACACCGTTCCGAACAACCACCAGCCCGTTGGGCCGCGCAGCGTGATCAGTGTGATCGGCGTGTAGGACCCCGCGATGAGCAGATAGATGCACGCGTGGTCGAGCGCTTGGAAATGCGCCTTCCACCGGGCCGAGGTGAAAAAGTGATAGAGCGTGGAGGACAGGTAAAGCAGGATCAGCGAGGTCCCGAACACCACCGCCGAAACCACCTTCAACGGCTCGCCCGCAGATAGAAGGAGCATCGTTACCAAGGCCGCTACGCTGAAAACCACGCCCGCCGCATGAGTCACGAGACTCGCCACCTCTTCACGGTGGGAGTCGCACAACGGCGAGCGATGGGGAATTTCCAGCTGCATCCTGCGGCGCGTGTTTTTCGCCCGGGAAACCCCGCTTGTCCAGCCAACCGGGAGCGCGAAATTGATTTCGCGCGAATCAACGGCAATAAGCCGCCCCCTCCGTGCTTGAGATTTCCCGGCGCAAAATCAGGATCCGCCCATGCGAATGACGTTTATGGCGGTGGCTTTGATGGTTTGCTCTCTCAATGCGGCGGATCTTGTTTCACCGATCTCCAAATCCATGCGACGGGAGTTCAAGCTGGCTCCTTTCTACCAAAAGCAGATTTCCATCTCCGGCTTCCCAGTAGTCGCCTCGGGAAAAGTCCACGACGCGGCCGTGGTCGAGGCGGCGCTCATCGTCCGCGGCATGCTCGACGGGCGGGATGATATTTTCAAAGCCCTCGCCAAGGCCCACATCCGGCTCGCCGTGATGGCCACCGCCGAGCGGACCTGCGATCTCCCGGAGCATGCGGACCTCACGCCCAAGGCCTACTGGAACCGCCGCGCGCGCGGACTCGGGGCGAGTCACGAGCGGCCGGCGGTGAGTTGCGCGGAGGAAAACGTCCTCTGCTGCAAGGGCGATCCCTATCCGACCGAGAGCATCCTGGTCCATGAGTTTGCCCACGCGATCCATCTGATAGGCCTTGAAACCACCGATCCCACGTTCGACCGCCGCCTGAAAGAAGCCTTCGATGCCGCGATAGTCGCCGGGAAATGGAAGTCCCTCTACGCGGCGGAAAACCACGCGGAGTATTGGGCCGAGGCCGTGCAGTCGTGGTTCGGCACCAACCGCGAGAACGACTCTATCCACAATCATGTCAACACCCGCGAGGAGCTGATCGAATACGATCCCGGCGTGGCGAAACTCTGTGCGGAAGTGTTTGGGAAAAACCTTTGGCAATACCGCCGCGCGGATGATCCGGCCCGCAAGGACGAGCCGCATCTCAAGGAACTGGATAGGACGAAGTTGCCGGTTTTCGAGTGGTCGAAGGAAGAGCAGGAAACGAAAAACTAACGCGCGGGCTTGAACTCGCCCACCCCGCCAGTCAAACCACGCCGCGTGAACAAAGCCTTCATCCTCGGCGCCGGACTTGGCAATCGTCTGCGTCCGCTCACCAATCGCCTGCCCAAGCCGCTCGTGCCCTTGTTCCACCGTCCGCTGGTAGAGTGGGCGATGGACGCTTGCATCAAGGCCGGGATCACCCGCTTCGCGATCAACACGCATCATCTTCCGGAAGCGTGGAACGATTTTGGCACCGGAGAGGACGTCACTTTGTTTCACGAACCCATCCTGTTGGAAACCGGCGGTGGATTGAAAAACATCGCTGCGTGGGTGGGCGGAGATCCACTGTTAATCCACAACGGCGACATTTTCTCGACGCTGACATTGGAGAAACTCATCGCCACTCACGAGGCGTCCGGCTTGCCGGTGACGCTGGCCCTGCGCTCGGCGGGACCATCCCAAGCGATCGCGCTCGACCCGTCCGGCACCCGCGTGACCGACATCCACAAACTGCTAGGCCGGGCCGATGGCAGCCACCTGTTCACCGGGATTTACTGCGTGAGTCCCGCTTTTCTCGAGATGATTCCAGCGGCTGAAAAAATTTCGGTGATTCCGGCATTCCTTGAATTGGCGAAAACCGGTCAACTCGGTGCCATCACTCTCGACGAGGGCGTCTGGCTCGATCTCGGCGACCGGGAGTCCTATCTCCAGGCCCACCGCGAACTCGAACTTGGGCCGGCGATTCACCCGCAAGCCGAAGTCGCAGCGGGTGCGACCGTCGAGCGATCCGTGGTCGGACCGGGAGCCGTCGTGGAAGCCGGGGCTGTTGTCCGCGACTCGGTGATCTGGCCCGGCGGCCGGGTGAGCCGCGACGCCGTGTTAGACCGTTGCATTGTTTATTCGGCCACTGTGGCCGTCGGCCGCCACCACAATTGTGACCTGTAAGTCCCGAACGTGTCAGGGGGTGATTGAAATGGCCACGGCGTGCGGGTCACCCTTCCGATACGACCTCGAGCCACCGAGGGTGAACTCCGCTAGCTCCGTGGGTTCGATCAGCTTGTCGGCAATCGCCGTGACCTTGACGGTGGCAGAACGTGCGTTTTTGGGAATGACCACGGTGAAACGATTGTCG
This sequence comes from Verrucomicrobiota bacterium, assembly GCA_040385685.1. GTDB lineage: Bacteria > Verrucomicrobiota > Verrucomicrobiia > Verrucomicrobiales > Akkermansiaceae > Luteolibacter. The sequence continues at coordinate 125,756 of JAZKGW010000029.1, forward strand.
GCATTTCTGATCGGGGCGGTCGTCGCCGGATAGATTCCCGAGATTTCATAGTCCTTGGATTGAGCTCTTCCGGGCACGGCCGTCATGGGGCGAAAAATGCTGACCTTCAATTCTCCGCCGACCGGCCCGACGCGAACGACTTTGAAGGTGGCTTCCTTATCCACCGAGCTGCCGCCTTCCCTCGCAGTGCCATCCCCCTTTTGGAGGAATACAACCGGAGGTCCGGAAGTGATTCGGAGATCGACCTTGGCGTTCTCGCCGTTGATGGAAAACTCACGCCGCTGCGGAGCTGCCAAGCCGCCGCCACTGAAAATGACCGTGCTCTTGCCCGGAGCGCTCGAAAACGGGATCGCATAGCCGCCAGATGACGATGTCACCGCGTAGGAGTCGCCGGTGGCGGGAGTGACCTTGATCGACGGAATCCCTTCGCCCGGATCGCAGAGCCCGTTGTTGTTGACGTCGTAGTAAGCCACGCCGACGAGGAAATCCGGCGATGCGATGCGAATGCCGAAGTCCTGGGTGATGGCGAGCTTGTTCTGCGCCGTGGCGTGCGCGGCCGACATGCCAACAACCCCAATCCCGACCTCTCGATAAACTGTGGGTCCAAAACTCATGATATTATCCCGGTGGCCGAGATCCGGCTGGACGCCGCGAGGACCGGTGCCCCAATCGACATTGAAACCATCATGCGCAAAAATCGTGCTGGGAACCCGGTCGGAGTAGATGCTTTCATTCAGCATCATGCCGGGAAAGCCTGCCTCGGCAATGCGGGAGCCGACGGTGGATCCATCGCTGCCGGTGTGTGCTTGGAAATTGTGCTTCGCCATATCCCTGCTGTGCCTGCGGGAGGAAGCAATCAGGGACGCGTTGAACGCCAGCGGCGGGCGCACGGGATAACTCTTGAAGTCGCTCCGCAAGCGCGGGAGATCCACGTTGAAATAGTCGAGGGCCAGCTTGATGTCCGGATCGTTGGTTTCGGCGAGAGTCCGACCTTCCATCGCGGGATTTGCCCGCGCGCGGTTGATCAACTCCAACATGTACTGCTCCTCGGCCGTGGGATTTCCATGGCTATAAAGTTTCAGGTCTTCAGCGGAGATGGGCTGGAGGGTGATTGCTAAAATCATCCCAAGCAGTCGAGAGGTGGGTTTCGTCATGGGCGAACGAGCGTGCACCATGCAGAGATCCCGACGGTCCGCAAATTCTAACTTTTCCGCCCCCGATTCGTGGGCGAAACGCCTTGGTTCATGGGGGCACGGCGGAGACTCCAGCTTTGACAGGTTCACGATTTCAGGGAAGCCACCGCCGGGATCTGATATTTTTGACGCAGATCCTTGCCATCCGGCGGCGGACCCGATAATTCCCCCGAGACACCAAACCCCATGACAACGATCGAACCACACGCAGTACCCAACGCCAAACGTCTCCTCTGGGCCGGCTTTATGGCCATTTTAGCAGCCGGAGTCGGCTTCGCCATCCGAGGCGGCATCTTTGACAACTGGTCGAAGGAATACGGATTCACCGGTGCCCAGTTGGGAGCGATCGGAGGTGCCGGTTTCATCGGATTCTGTTTCGGCATTTTCGGAGGCGGAGTGATCGTTGACAAAATCGGCTACGGCAAACTGGTTATCGTCGCCCTCCTTTGCCACATTCTCTCGGCATTCGTCACCTTCGGAGCCAGCACTCCTGAGAACGCCTACAATTTCCTCTACTGGGGCATGTTCCTCTTTGCCTTCGCCAACGGCACCTTGGAAGCCGTCGCCAATCCGCTGGTCGCCACCCTTTTCCCGAAACAGCGGACCCACTACCTGAACATTCTTCACGCCGCCTGGCCCGCCGGCATGATCCTCGGCGTCACCGCCGGCTGGCTTCTCGATGACAAGATGGCTCTCAGTTGGAAGCTCCAGCTCGCCCTTTATCTCATCCCTACCGCCGCCTACGGCCTGATGTTCCTCGGACAGAAATATCCCAAATCGGAAGCTGCCGCGAAAGGTTCGAGCTTCGTCGAAATGTTCAAATCCGTCGGCATCATCGGTGCCCTTGTCGCCTGCTACCTGCTCGCCCTGTTCTTCGGAGATCTCTTCAAAGGCGTTTCCCCGGAGTCCGCCAACATGATCGGTTACGGCATCGGCGGTGCCTTGCTCGTCGGCGTCGCCGTGATGACGAACTTCTCCATCGGTTCCTTCCTGCTTTTCGTCCTGTTCGTCACCCACGCACTTGTCGGCGCGGTCGAGCTCGGCACCGACGGCTGGATCCAAAACATCACCGGCAACCTCTTCACCTCGGAACAAGGCAAATACCTCTTCCTCTGGACCTCCGCCATCATGTTCGGACTCCGCTTCTGCGCCCATTGGCTGGAAACCAAGCTCAAGCTTTCCCCAATCGGTCTGCTCCTCGCCTGCTCGGTGCTCGCCTTCGTCGGCCTCACCCTCGCCGTCAAAATGGAGACCTTCGCGATGGCGATGGTGGCACTCGGCATCTACGCCATCGGCAAGACCTTCTTCTGGCCGACCATGCTCGCCGTCGTCGGTGACCGCTTTCCTCACACCGGTGCCATTGCCATGTCCATCATGGGTGGCATCGGAATGATGTCCGCAGGCCTGATCGGCACTCCCGGTCTCGGCTACGCCAAGGATCGCTTCACCGGCGAGTCCCTCCAGTCCTCCGATCCGGCGCTCTATGCGGAATACAAGGCGGAAAAGCCTTCTACTTTTCTCAACATCCCCGCCACAGCCGCCTACGGTCTCGACGGCCTGAAGCTCGCCGCAGCCAAGGCTGCCACCGACAAAACGGATGCCCAGAAAGCCGTCGTCGCCGCCGACCAAAAAGGCGACCGCGCGACTCTCAAAGCGGATGCTTTCATCCCTCTCATCATGGCGGGGATTTACCTCCTGATGTTCCTCTACTTCAAAACCATCGGTGGCTACAAGCCGATGAGTATTGAGGAAATGGCCGGCGGCGTCGAAGGCCCCGTTGCCTGAGAAACCCTCGTTTCCTGAAATCAGCGGTATGGCCTCGCGGCCATGCCGCTTTTTTTACGCTTGCGGCATCGGCATCGCGGGGGTGGAGTATTGGCCAATGACGGCAGGCGGCAAGACATGGTTGAAATTGGGAGCAGTCCTCGCGGCGATGTTTTGCATGAACCTCACCGCCTCCGCGCAGGTGAAAATCAACCTCGCGGACGGTTTCGACTTTCCCGTCGGCAAGCCCGATGCCACCGGATTCTACAAGGCCCGCGGCTTGCGCCTCCGCGAACCGCAGCACTTCGGCGAGGACTGGAACGGCCGCGCTGGCGGCGATTCCGATCTCGGCGACCCGGTTTACGCGGTCGCCGACGGTGTAGTCACCTTCGCCCACAACGTCCGCACCGGTTGGGGCAACGTCGTTCTCACCCGCCACGCCTATCGCGATCCGGCCAACGGTCAGGTCAGATTCATCGACACCCTAAACGGCCATCTCAACGAAATGATGGTCAAGACCGGCCAAGTCATCAAACGCGGGCAACAGATCGGCACGATCGGCAGCAATTTCGGAATGTATCCGGCACACCTTCATTTCGAAATCCGCCACAACCTCGGCATCGGCATGCAGCGCAACAGCGTATCCTCCGACATGGTCAACTGGGCGGACCCCACGGCCTTCATCACCAAATACCGGAAACTGAACCGCGAGTGGCGCCCGGTTGTCATGCCAACCGGAACCTATCAGGAATACGCTGGTTTCAAGGGGCTCTGAAATGGCCAGCCGGTCCCTCTCGCACAAACGTCGCAGCCTGTGGATCACCATGCTGATCCTCGTCGCGATTGGCCTCAAATTCTATATTGAGAGCCAGCAACCTGACGATGCGAAATCGTCCCGCCCCTCCCCCACTCCGGCGCAAATTCCAGGGCAATCCCGGACATCCGCCCGACCGGCGGCCGATGCGGACAAAATAGGTGGCTACGAGGTATATCGAAACTGCACTCTCGCCGAAGCCCGCAACAACGACGGCGACAGCTCCAGCACGCTCTCCAGCGCCTGAATTCGTTCCG
>JAZKGW010000029.1:129793-168215 GCA_040385685.1 Verrucomicrobiota bacterium
ACGGCGACAGCTTCATGGTCCGCCTGCCGGACGGCAAACAGGCCGAGTTCCGGCTCTACTTCGTGGACACTCCGGAAAGCGCCTTCAAGAGCTACCCCGGTGGCGCGACCAATCACCAGCGGATCGCAGAGCAAGCCGAAGAAATGGGCCGCATCACGCCGCAACAAGTCGTGGAGATTGGGAAAGTGGGCAAGCGTTACACGCTTGAATGGTTAGCCCGCCATCCGTTCACCATCTACACCCGCTGGGACAGTCCGTTCAACGACAACCGCTATCACGCCCATGTCGAACTCCCATTCGACAGATCAATCTGCTGGCTCGACGAAATCTTGATCGAGCGCGGTCTGGCGCGGATCAAAACCAAACCCGCCGATCTACCCGACGGCACGCCGGCCGCCAAACACCTCGCCGAGCTCAGAGTCCTGCAACGCGCCGCGCAACAAGCGAAAAGGGGCGTTTGGAGTTTTTGAATCCGCTAGTCAAACCAACATTCCCGGCCATCTCCGCATTGCCAAAACGCCTTCTATCGAGTCTCCTGCTCTGGCATGCACGATCTTCACATCCACCTCGGCGGAGCGGTTCCGTCCTCAGTTCTGTGGGAAATCCTTTGCGACAACGGCCTGCGCACCGAATACGTCGATTTCACCTCCTTCCATGATTCCCTAACCGCCCGGCATGACGAGGTGAAATCGCTCGATGATTTCCTCGGCCGCTATTTCGAGGCGACCGAGGAAATCCAGTCTTCGCCCTCCGCCGCCAGCGTTTCCGCCTATCAGGTCGTTGCCAAGGCCTATCGCCGCGCCCAGATCGAGGCCATCGAGCTGCGGTTCAATCCCTACAAACGCGTCCGCCACGGCCTTCACACGATGGACGCCATCATCCTCGCCGTGATGCAGGGACTCGAGCGCGCGTCGCTCCATTATGGCGTCGCCACCGGCATCATCCTTTCGCTCGGCCGCGATCTTTCGTTAGAGGCCAACTGGCAGATCATCGATGCCGCCATCAAATGGCGCAGCCGCGGTTCGCTCAACGGTGCCAACGGCGTGGTCGGCATCGACATGGCAGGGCCGGAATCGCGCTCACTCGAACTCAGCAAACCCTGGATGACCGAGATCGCGGTGATGATGGAGAAAGCCCGCGCGGCCGGCCTCAAAATCACCTATCACGTCGGCGAAAGCGAGGCCACCGGGCCCGAAGGCATGCTCAAGGTTCTCGAGGCCATTCGCCCGGACCGCATCGGCCACGGCATTGAACTGCGCAACGCCAAGGGGAAAAAGAAAGACGCGCTGGTCACCCTACTCCGCGAAAACGCCATCTGCCTGGAGCTCTGCCCCACCGTCAATCTCGTCACCCGCGTCATCCCCGACCACGCCTGCATCGCCCGCTTCGTGCGCGACCTCGCAGAGGCCGACATCCCCTGGTGCATCAATACCGACAATCCCTATCTGATCCACACCAACCTCAAACAGGAATACGAAATCATCGGCGACGAGCTGGGAGATGATGCGAAGCCGCTGTTGGATCTCGGCATGTGCCACGCCGTCGAGCACCAGTTTATCAGCGAGTGAACCCCGGGACCGCGAGTCTCCAGACTCGCCTGCGAAAGAGACGTCCACGGAAGCGCGTTCGCTCGTCGCCGTTGGCCCTTCTTTCGCTGCATGTCTGGAGAAACGTGGTCCGGCCCGCATGTCCTCCACGCATCCTCAGACCAACAACTCGGCATTATCCAAAGTGGCCCGGGTCGTGCATCCTCCGGCCATGAAAACAAACCAACCGGTTCTCCACGGCCTGCATCACGTCACCGCGATCACCGCCAACGCGCAGGCAAATCTCGATTTCTACACCCGCACGCTCGGCATGCGGCTGGTGAAGAAGACCGTCAACCAGGACGACGTTTCCGCCTATCACCTGTTCTACGCCGACGCCATCGGCAGCGCGGGCTCGGATCTAACCTTCTTCGACTGGGCACAGATCCGCCCGGTCCAACTCGGCGCGGGAACGGTTAGCGAAACCGGCTTGCGCGTGCTTGGTGGAGAAACTTCGTTGGAACAGTGGCTGAAATGGTTCGACCAACAGAAGGTCAGCCACGGTGCCATCGAAACGGTTTCAGGTCGTCCGACGCTCGCGTTCCAAGACGGCGAAGGACAACACCTGCGGCTTATCGCTGACACAGACTCCCCCACCGAGGTGCATCCGTGGCACGGCAGCCCGGTGCCGTTGAGCGCCGCCATCGTCGGCCTCGGCTCTGTTAGCCTTACTGTTGGTGATGTCGATGCAACCGCACGATTCCTCACCGAAGTGCTCGGATTCACGAACAGCGCAACCGATTCCCCCCTGTTCGAAACCGGCCCCGGCGGGACGGGCGCGCAACTCCGGCTGCATGGTTCCACCCAACGCGGCCAGGAAGGCGCGGGCGGCGTGCACCATGTCGCATGGTGCGTTAGAAATGAAGCAGAACTGCTAGAGTGGCAGCGTCACCTGGAAAGCCGCGGCTACCGGACTTCCGGCGAAATCGAGCGGCACTATTTCAAATCGCTCTACTTCCGCATCCCCGGCGGCATCTTGTTCGAGATTGCGACCGACGGCCCCGGCTTCGCCGCCGATGGCGAGGATCCGGAACATCTCGGCGAAAAACTTGCGCTGCCTCCGTTCCTCGAACCACACCGCGCCAGCATCGAGGCCGGCATCAAGCCGCTCCACTATCAACCCTCCACCTCTTCCCAATCATGAACACGCCATTGGACTTCATTCATCGCTTCGTTCCCGCGGCTAGCGGAAATGTCGCGGCGTCCCCCACCCTGCTCCTGTTGCATGGTACCGGGGGAAATGAGGATGACCTCATCGAGCTCGGCCGATCGCTTGCGCCGGATGCGAACCTACTCAGCCCACGCGGAAGATTTTGGAAAACGGGATGCCCCGGTTTTTCCGCCGCCTTGCGGAAGGGGTGTTCGATGAGGTGGATCTGCTCCGCCGCACCCACGAGCTGGCGGATTTCATCATCGCCGCCGCGAAGGAATACGGATTTTCCGCGGACAACATCACCGCAGTCGGTTATTCCAACGGTGCCAACATCGCCGCCAGTCTGCTGCTGCTTCGTCCGGGACTAATGAAGGACGCCGTGCTGTTGCGGGCGATGGTGCCCCTCATTCCGACGAAAACTCCCGATCTCGCGGGCACTCGGGTCTTCCTCGCCAGCGGACTGAGTGACCCGATCCTGCCCATCGACAACGCGCGCCGGCTTGCCGCAATGCTACGCGAAGCGGGTGCGGAACTAACATTCCACGAAATCCAAGCTGGCCACCAGCTCACCTCGCCCGAACTCGATGCGGCACGGATCTGGCTGAACCAACCTAACTGATCACGGCCGGTTTCCGCTCAAGGCTCCAGCGCGCTGCGGATGCGCGCCGGATGATCGGTGTTGATTGCATCCACCCCGGTCGCTGCGAAACGCTTCGCGGTGGCCGGGTCATTCACGGTCCAGACTGCCAGAGTCAGGCCCTTCGCCTTGATCGCGGCGACGGCCGCGGCATCGAGAGGAAAGCCCATGTTCAAATCCAATCCCGCCATTCCGGCAGCGCTGGCTTTTTCCGAAATTGCCGCCAGATCCGGGTAGGTGGTCTTGCCGGTGATCTTGTCTTTGCTGCCGCTGACGAGCCAAAGTGTCTTCACCTCGGGCATCAGGGCCTTTGATTTCACCAGCGTTTCAAAGTTGAAACCGATGATCCGCAATTGCTCCGCAGGCTTTCCGGCTTTGGAAATGACACGTGCGAGTTCCGGCAGAACTTCCGGGCCGCACTTGATCTCGATATAAATTAACTTCCCGACGGGCAGCTCACCCAACGTTTCCTCCAGTGTCGGAATCGGTTCGCTCTTCCACTTCTCTCCTTTCCACACTCCTGCATCAAGTTTCCGCAGTTCTTCGAGTGGATGATCCCGCACGACGAGGTTCTTGTCCGTCGTCCTCTTGGTTGATCCATCATGAATCACGACGATGCGGCCGTCTTTCGTCAGCCAGATGTCGAGTTCGATCCCGTCCGCCTTTTGATTCCATGCCTCCCGGAATGCAGCGGGGGTGTTTTCCGGAGCATCGACGGAAGCACCGCGATGGGCGATGATCGCCGGATCCGCAAATGCTGAAGCAATACCCACCGCCAGAACCATCAACAAAGCAGCTGTTTTCATTCGGCGACTACGCATTCGGAAGTTGGATTTGTTTCATGGGACCGGTGTCACCGCGACCCGGTAAAAACATTTGAGCGGCATCCGCGCATCCGTAGAGGAAAGAACGGAGCCATTGCCTGTTAGTGCTGTGGGAACCAGCTTCTGCCAGTTGAGGAGGTTGCTGGACCAGTAGGGCTGATAGGTGTAGCCGATTTGGGACGGCCAGGAGATCGTGACCGTAGTGGTGTGGAGATTCAGCGAAACAGTCGGGATGATCAGTCCGCCGGGGTTGGCGGGAGCCACCAAGCGCTCGAGTTGGAATTCCTGCCAGGCGTTGGTGTTGTCGGGATACTGTTCGAGCGGGATCAGGTTCGCGGTGTTCCCGCCGGGAATGTCCCAGGCCATGTCGCTATGGACGAAGCGGAATTTGAACAAACCGTTGGTTTTTGGGATGATCCGCAGTTTTTGATCGCCGACGTTGGACACGTTGTAGTCGTAGAGATGGCAATCGGTGCCCGCAGTGCCGAGGGCATTGGGAACGCAGATGACGCGGGAAAGGGCGTTCATGCTGGAAGCCTTGAGATGGCCGTTGGTGACACCTTCGAACCGCCAGGCAAACCACAGGTTGTTCTCCCAAGCGTATTGGACGATGGGATTTCCGTTGGAGCTGCCGGAGTTTCCAATGCTGACATATTTCCCGGTGGCGGCGCGGATGAAGTAGTCGCCCCACGGCTGAAGCCGCCATTGCTGGTTGGTGGAACCGTTGTCGGTGTTCTGTTGGATCCGGTCGTTGTTGGCGGTGCCGGCGCCGGTGATTTCGAGCACGAGATTGCTCTTCACGTTGCGGATCTTGTAGTAGCCGTTGGCCGCGTCTATTAGATCGAATTGCTGCCCAGGGTTGTTCCCGGTGTAGTCGTAAGCATGCAGTTTCGCACCGGTCGCGATGGAATCGGCCTCGATGCACGCGCACTTCCCGCTAACCCAGGAGGTGATGCGGAAGTGGTCGGAGTTCTCCGTGGGAGCCAGCGCCCAGCGTTGGTTAGAACCATTGTAGTCATAGCTCCATTGGTTGACCGGAGCCGCGTTGCCGGTGTTGCCGGAAATGAGATCGATGGCTTTGCCGCTATTGCGGTTGACGATCATGAAGTAGGCCGGGTGGTGGACGGCACGAGTTGCGGGAGCGTTGGTGTTATAAATGAGGGAACATCTCGCGGCATCGGCGAAGTCCATCAGGATGGCCCCGAAGCGTCCGCTGGGATTGGCGTTGAAGAAGGTGGTGAGGCGCGGGTTGATGTTGTTGGAGACGGTGGTGATGTTAGGAATACCCAGAAACCCGGGGGTATAGCCGCTGGAGAAATTCACATAGAGCGTGTTAGGTCCGCCGTAGCGGGCTTCGTTGAGAATGGCTAGGATGGATGCCCACTTGGTGTCGTTGTTGGAGACGTTGTAGTTGTCCTGGACGCGGAGGGTGCCGCCGGTGCTGAAGGTGGTGTTGTCCGGAAAGTTGGACGCGTCGATGCCCTTGGGCGTGGAGGCGGCTCCGAAGCGGCGGAAGAGGACGATTTTTCCACGTGCCGAATTGAGGGTCGGGATGTTGGCACCGAGCAACCACTTCGACGGATTCTGTGCGACGTAGGAATCAAAGGTGGCTTCGAAGCTGCGGGTATTGTTTTCAGCCGTGTGTTCCTCTTTCACGCTCATGATCACCGTCTCGCCAGGATTGGCGTTGAGGAAACCGAGGGCGGTGTTGAGGACATCCGCGAAATTGATGTTCTGATAGACGGAGCCATGGTGAATGACGAATGCGTCGCTCTGATGGCGGCAGCGGATGTCGAGAAAGCGGACGCCGGCGTCGAACTGCTCGGCCAGGGTGAGGTTCTGGCATTTCGCGGTGCCGCCAACAGGCTCGTAGCGCGCGCCGGAATCGTGGGTGCCCGGAATTGAAAACTGGGACAACGGCAGCGAGCCGTTGAGCGAAGTCATCCAGTTGTTGCCCGCGGCAGAGCACACGGCGGAACATGCCACGATGAGACACAGGATTTTCGAGAGAAGCTTCAGCATGGGTTTGGTCTGAATTTGAGAAATGATCCAACGACCGGCAATTCGAAATCCTTGCCCGCGCCACACAGCGGCCTCATTACTTCACTGGTTCCCGAAAGCCTTCATCAGGCGATCACTCAGTGCTTTATCCTCCATATTTTCAGCCCAGCGCCGGGCTGCGGCGGGGTCACGATGCATCAAGTGAACCATGACGACTTGAGCGGACTCGGCATACGTCGGATTTTGTAGATTTTCATTCAGCCACTGACTTGCCGTATCCAGATCATTCTGACACCAGGCCTCCATCGCTTGCATGGTCGCTCCGCCCAAGCCTGTTTTCCCCGCCCATTCCATCGCCGCCTTCGGATCACGTCCGGCAAAGGCCCGCGCGGTGTTTCCGACGATTTCGCTATCTTGCACCCACGGTTCCTTCAGATTCGCTCCCAACCATGCGGCGGCTTTCTCCGGCTCGTATTTTTGCTTTTGCTCGGCAATGGCTTTCGCGAAACTTTTCAAATCGCTTGGTGGAACGACCGCCGGATCGAGCCCGGCAGACCAGGCATCCACCGACTCCTGACCGCCACTGCGAGTCATCGACTGGATCACTTTTTCATACTCGGCACTTCGCCCCAGACCTGTCTTGAACAACCAATCCGCCGCGGCGGTTGGATCCACATTCGACCACCCTTCCACGAGTCCTTGGATCATCGCGCGGTCCCCCTTGAGTAGTTCTTTTCTATCTTCCACATATTTGCTCACGGCTTGCGGATCAATTTGCGCCCAGTTGGACAAAGTACTTTGCCTTGCGTGACCCGGGGCCATGGGGTTCCAGCCGGTCCAATCAAATTGGTCAACGAAATCCATCGCCCCGACCGGATCGCGCTTGGACCAGTTCATCCAGATGCGAGCCCATTCGTCACCGCTGTCGTTCCCACTCAGGTCGTTCTCCCGGATCAGCGCGACCAAATCTGGAAAGCGATCAAGACCGACACTCGCCACCATTTTCTCGAACATCGCGACCCGACGATCCTTCACATTTTCCCGAAAAATGGATCGGACTGCTTTCGCCAGATCCTTCGAGTTCGCGGCGACATTTGGATTTCCCGCCTCGAATGTCTTGTCTAAATCCGCGTTTCGGCGGTCGGAGCGACCGCTGTGATTGACTCGGGAATCCGTCTGAATCGATTTCCTTGTTCCTTGAAAATTTCCTGAACGAGAGCCTGCATTCCAGCCCATCAGACCGCCCACGCCCAGTCCGATGACTAAAAAGAAGAGTGATGCCGGGGTGAGTAAATTCGAAAAGATTTTCATGAGAACGTGACCGAACGAGATTCGCGATTTCAGCAGCCGACAAAAATAGGAAATCTGAAGACGCTAGAAATGAAAGGCTTTTTCATCATCCTTTTGCGGGCCACACCGAACCAAAAAGCCGCCCCGGTTTCCCGGGACGGCCTTGGAATCATTCGTTAGAACGAAGGGAGCTTACTTCTTCTTCGCGGCGCGCTTCTCGAGGATCGCTGCCTGGGCAGCGGCGAGGCGGGCAACCGGCACGCGGTAAGGCGAGCAGGAAACGTAGGCGAGGCCGACGTTGTGGCAGAACACCACGGAATCGGGATCGCCACCGTGTTCGCCGCAGATGCCGAGCTTGATGTCCGGACGGGTCTGGCGGCCCTTGGCCACGGCGGTTTCGATGAGCTGGCCGACGCCGACGGTGTCGAGGGTGGCGAACGGGTTCTTGGCGAACACGTCGTTCTCGACGTAAGGCAGCAGGAACGCGCCCATGTCGTCACGGCTGATGCCGAGCGCGGTCTGGGTGAGGTCGTTGGTGCCGAAGCTGAAGAACTCGGCGTTCTCGGCGATCTGGTCGGCAGTTAGAGCACCGCGCGGGACTTCGATCATGGTGCCGACCTGATAGTCGAACTTGATCTTCTTCTCGGCCATGACTTCCTTGGCGACGCGGTGGACGATCTCCGCCTGGAGGTCGAACTCGCGCTTGAATCCGACGAGCGGGATCATGACCTCGGGCTTCACCTTGATCTTTTTCTTCGCCACGTCAGCGGCGGCTTCGAAGATGGCGCGTGCCTGCATCTCGGTGATTTCCGGATAGGCGATGCCGAGACGGCAACCGCGGTGACCAAGCATCGGGTTGAACTCGTGGAGATCCGAAACGCGCTGGATGATGGTTTCCACCTTCACGCCCAACTTGCGGGCGAGGTCCATTTGCTGCTCCTTGCTGTGAGGAAGGAACTCGTGAAGCGGCGGGTCCAGCAGGCGGATCGTGGCCGGAAGCCCCTTGAGCACAGTGAAGATGCCGGTGAAATCCTCGCGCTGATAGGGCAGGAGTTTTCCAAGGGCTTCCTTGCGTGCTTCGAGAGTGGTGGCGAGGATCATCTCGCGCATCGCGTCGATGCGGTCGCCTTCGAAGAACATGTGCTCGGTGCGGGTGAGACCAATGCCTTGCGCTCCGAACGCGAGTGCGATGCGGGTTTGCTCCGGCGTGTCGGCGTTGGTGCGGACGGCCATGCGGGTGGCTTGCGCGCACCACTTCATGAGCTGTTGGAAACCCTTGAACTTTTCGGTGGCCATCGCCGCCTTGTCACCGCTAACGATGCCGGAAATAATTTCCGACGGCGCGGTTTTCAGCTCGCCGCCGAAGACCTTGCCGCTGGTGCCGTCGATGCTCATGTAGTCGCCTTCCTTGAAGGTCTTGCCGGAAGCCGTGACGGTGAGCTTTTCGTAGTCGATTTCAACTCCGCCCGCTCCGCAAACGCAGACCTTGCCCATTTGGCGGGCAACAAGTGCCGCGTGGGAGGAAACACCGCCCTTGGAGGTGAGGATGCCTTCCGCCGCGATCATGCCGCGGAGGTCTTCCGGGCTGGTCTCGGTGCGAACTAGCAGAACTTTCTCACCACGTGCTTCGGCGAGCACGGCGCGGTCGGCGTTCAGATAGATTTTTCCGGAAGCGGCGCCCGGGCCGGCTGGAAGGCCGGTGGCGAGGGTCTTCGCTTTCGCCACGTCTTCGAGGTCGAAGATCGGTGCGAGGAGTTGCTCCAACTGTTCGGCGGGGTTGCGCAGGATGGCGGTTTCCCAGTCGATGAGTTTTTCCTTCACCATGTCCATCGAGAACTTGAGCGAGGCTGCGGCGGTGCGCTTGCCGTTGCGGGTTTGCAGCATGAACAGCTTGCCTTCCTGCACGGTGAACTCGATGTCCTGCACGTCCTTGAAGTGGCTTTCGAGGATCTTGCGGACCTTCATCAGTTCGGCATACGGCTTCGGCAGCGCGGCCTTGAGGGTGCTGACGTTTTCCGGAGTGCGGACACCCGCGACGACGTCTTCGCCCTGAGCGTTGATGAGGTATTCACCCCAGAATTCGTTTTTGCCGTTAGCTGGGTCACGGGTGAAAGCCACGCCGGAACCGGAGGTTTCGCCAGTGTTGCCATAAACCATGGCCTGCACGTTGACGGCGGTGCCCCATGCGGCGGGGATGCTGTATTTGCGGCGATAGACGATCGCGCGGTCATTCATCCACGAACCGAAGACAGCGCCGGCGGCACCGCGGAGCTGGTCCCATGGATCGGCCGGAAAGCTGTGGCCGGTGCGCTTCTTGACGAGGGCCTTGAAACGCTTGACGAGTTCCTTCTGGTCGTCGGCGGTTAGATCGGAATCGACGATGTCCTTGTGGTATTTCTCGTGCTTGTACTCGTGGATGGCGACCTCGAACGGTTCGTGGTCTTCACCTTCGGCTTTCTGCACGCCGAGAACGACGTCGCCATACATCTGGACGAAGCGGCGGTAACAGTCCCAGGCGAAGCGCTCGTTCTTGGTGACGGCGGCGAGGGAAAGCACGGTCTGGTCGTTGAGACCGAGGTTGAGGATGGTGTCCATCATGCCTGGCATGGAATCACGCGCACCGGAGCGGACTGCGACGAGCAGCGGCATGCCCTTGGCATCGCCGAACTTGCTGCCCATGATTTTCTCCATGTTCTTCACACCGGCTTCCATCTCCGCTTGAAGAGAGACCGGGTAGGTACGCTTGTTATCGTAGAAGTAGGTGCAGACCTCGGTGGAGATCGTGAAGCCCGGAGGCACCGGCAGACCGATGCGGGTCATTTCGGCGAGGTTCGCGCCCTTGCCGCCGAGAAGAGGCTTCATGCTGCCGTTGCCGTCAGCCTTGCCAGCTCCCCAACTGTAAACGTATTTGACCTTCTTGTTAGAGGCTGTCTTCTTCGCTGCGGTTTTCTTGACCGCGGACTTGGCGGCTTTCGGAGCGCTTTTCTTGGCCGCAGGTTTTGCGGCCTTCTTTTTGGTTGCCATCTTTGTGGTGATATCGAGTTAAGAGCATTGACTGCTGGAACACGGGAAAAGATTCACCCAGCCCAGCACAAGGCGCGGGAGGCTATTCAGGCGACTTTCTTGTGTCAATGAAGCAGTTGAGGGAAAAATGCCCTCTGCAAGCCTGAAAATCCCTTTGGAATCACCGGCTCTGAACACACAAACGACTCCTTAACGGAGCCCGCGGAGGAGCAACTCGGCGTTGGTTTTGGTGGCCTTGAGATTGGTCAGCAAGGTCTCTATCGCATCGCCGATAGGCAGTCCGGCGAGCTGCTTGCGGATATCGACCACTTTCAAGAATTCATCGGGATGATAGAGCCGGTCATCGTTGCGGGTGCCGGACTGCGGGATGTGGATCGCCGGGAAAACCCGCCGCTCGGCGAGCTCTCGATCCAAACGCACCTCCATGTTGCCGGTGCCCTTGAACTCCTCAAACACCACATCGTCCAGACGACTTTCCGTTTCCACGAGAGCCGTCGCGAGGATTGTTAGAGAGCCGCCTTCCTCGACATTGCGGGCCGTGCCGAAGAACTTGCGGGACTTCTGCAGCGCCGCCGGACTGACACCGCCGGAACCGATCGGGCCACCTTGCATCGCGGAGTTGTGGCCGCGGGCGAGCCGGGTGAGACTGTCCAACAGCAGGATCACATCCTTGCCGCGCTCGACGAGCCGCTTGGCCCGTTCGATGACGAGATCCGCGACCTGCGCATGGCGGCGCGGTGACTCGTCGAAGGTCGAGGCAAACACCTGCGAGCCGACGGTCTCTTCGAAATCCGTGACCTCTTCCGGCCGCTCGTCGAGCAGCAGGATGATCAGCTCGGCATCCGGATGGTTGAGGCGGATCGAGCGAGCGATCTGTTTGAGCAGAATCGTTTTTCCACCGCGCGGAGGCGCGACGATGATCCCGCGCTGGCCCTTGCCTAACGGAGCGATCAGATCAATCACGCGCACGCCCAGAAAATCATTGCCCTCCCCTTCCAGATGAATCCGGCGATCCGGAAACAGCGGCGTGAGACGATCGAACTCCGTCGGCGGCTGATAGTCCGCGGCGGGCTGACCCTCCACTTCTATCACCTCGTAACCGGAAAGATATTTGTCCCGCTCGCGAGGCGCGCGCACCCGGACTTTGAGCGACTGACCTACCCGCAGGCCGAGATCGCGGACGAGGTTTGAACTGAGGTGAATGTCATCCGGTCCCGGCCGGAAGCTGCGCTGGGGATCCCGCAGCATCGCGAAATTGTCCTTCGCCTGTTCGAGGATGCCTTCACAAACCAGACCGGTTCCCTCGTGCCCGTAAAAGCAAAGGAGTTCGTAAACCAACTGGCTTTTCGGAATGCCGCCCTGGATTCTGGCAGGAACAGCCTCGGCCATCGCCTGAAGTTCGGCGAGCGACTTGAGCCGGAATTGATTGATATCGATGGATGCTGGCACGGGTGCAATCGTGGCGGCAGCAGGTGCGGCCTGGGGTTCCTGGCCTTCGGAGTCGGTGGGATGGGTCATGAGAAATGCTTGGGCAAAACGGCGGATTTGTGAGCGGAGCACGGCGGGCGGACCTTCGTTCCAAAAAACCACATCCGCGCGGGACATTTTTTCATGGATCGGAAGTTGGGCAGCCAGGATGGACTCGATCAAAGGATCATCGAACCCGCTGCGTGCCTTGAGCCGCTGGATTTGAGTGGAACGGGAAGAAGCGACGACGAGCACTTGGTTTTGGCCGAAATCGAATCCCTTCTCAAAGAAGAGCGGAACGTCTGCGACGAATAATTCCGCCCCCCGTGTAGCAGCCCCCTCCAGGGAATCAAGACATTCCTGACGAACCCGCGGATGGAGGATGGACTCGAGTTTGAGCCTGGCCACCTCATCCGCAAACACGCGGCCACGCAGGAAATGACGGTCGATCCGGCCTGCGGAATCGAGTGCCTGATCGCCAAACGCGGCTGCGATGATTCCCGCCACCTCCGGATCCGACTCCAGCATCCCGTTGACCGAGGCGTCGCAGTCGAAAATCACGATCCCGGGTAACAACTCGCGGAGCACGCGGCAAACCGTGGATTTCCCCGAGGCAATTCCGCCCGTCAGTGCCATCACTCGCATGGGCCGGAGAATCGGGAGAACCCACCACCAGATCAAGAACAGAACGGACCAACCTGATCGGCGGGCAATGCAAAACGGGGCGAAGGATCGCTCCTCCGCCCCGTTAGGGAATTGTTTTCCGTTAGGAACCGCTTATTGCGGCAGGTCAATCGGAGGAAGCACCGATGGGCCGATATCGTTGCCAGGGTTCGAAACCGGGATCGAATTACTCGCATCCGCGCCGCGGAGCGGACGACCGGTCGCATCGATGATCTGCGCCGTGACGAAGATGATCAAGTTGCTCTTGATGCGGTTCTCCGCCTTGGTTTGGAACAGACGGCCGATGATCGGAATGTCGCCGAGAATCGGCACCTTGTCTTCGACGTTCTGGACATTCTCGGCAATCAGACCGCCGACCGCGACGGTGTAGCCGTCATAAATCGTGAGCGCGGTATTGACCTTGCGGGAGGAGAACACCGGCATTTCGATGCGGTTCTCGGTGATCACGTTCGTCACAGGATTGCCCAGCGCATCGGTTGATGACGATTGGATCGGGCTGCCGTAGTTAATGAATCCTTCGAACTCGACGATTTCCGGAACGAAACGCAGGTCGATCACGAAATCGTTTTCACCGATGGTCGGCTCAATTTCGAGAGTCACCCCGGTAGGGCGCATCGTGAACGCGGTTGGTGTCGCCGGAGTGACGGGGAAACTTCCACCGCCGCCACCGCCGAGGCCACCGACGCCCAGGATTCCACCACCGAAGTTGCTGCCGGTGCTGTTTGGAAGTTCCGGGGGTTCGTATTCGGTCGGATAGATAAACTCACGAACGATTTCGATCGTCGCCTTCTGACCGGACTTGGCCGTTACCGACGGAGCGGTCATCAGGTCGGCGCCCTTTTTCTGGGCGAGTCCGCGCATGATCAACTGGACCTGGCCGTCCGAGAAGAGACCGGTTAGAGCGGCGATGCCAGGAGCGACGTTGGCGCGCTGCGCCGTGCGGCCCGGGTTGTTGAGGATTGCGTCCACGCTGTTGCGGTTGATCGCCTGGTCACCACTGCGCAGACCGTTGGTCGTGCCATACTGGGTGAACTGGTTGTTACCCGCAGGGATGCCTTCCACGGAAGTTCCGTCGATCGGGCTGATGAAGTCGGAGCCGGTCCGACCACCTTGGTTGCCGATGGTGCCACCGCTGCCGAAGACCGTGTTGGAGAGGCCGAACGGGCTGATGATCCAGTCGAACCCGAGCTCGTCGTTGTTTTCCTGGGAAATTTCAACGAACTTGGTGGTGATCTTCACCTGCTTCGGAGCCTTGTTATATTGCTGCACGAGCTGCTCGACCTTGTCGAGTTCACCCGGAGTGTTGGTGACCAGCAGCGAGCCGGAGTTGGTCAAAGTCGCGGAAGCTCCTTCGGCGAAGTTGATGCCCGCGGCCTTGAGAAGTTCCAGAATCGGCTTGCGAGGTGTTAGGGTGCTCGCACCGCCGGCAGCCGGCTCGGCGAACGGATCCGCGGCGGCACCGCCAGCGGCTGCGCCACCACCACCACTGTCGAGTGAGGTTTGGAAGTCAGGAGGAACGCGGAAAGTACGGGTGAAAATTTCCTCACCGCTTTCGGTCGCCGGGACGAGAGTCACCGCAAAGTCATCCACCTTGTAGCGGAGTTGGGTCTGGTCACAAATATACTTGAGTACAACGGCCAACGGCACATTGCGGATGCGCAGTTCCTTGACGCGAAGAGCGCCTGGATCGCCACCAGTCAACGGCAGGGCATCGGCACCGCCGGCGGCGGGAGTGACTCCGGCGTCGGCACCACCGGCAGTGGCAGCACGCGGACGACGAATCACGAAGTTGACGCCTTTTCTAGCAGGGTCGAGTTCGGTGGTGTCGAGTTCATTGGCACGCAGGCGGAGGAAATCAATCGCTTCCTCGACGGTGGTGTCTTCGAAATCAACCCGTGGGACCACGATGGTCTGAAGCTTTCGGTTGATGTATTGCACGCCAATCGTCGGACCGTCCGTCCCAGTGCGGGTCTCGACATCCACCGGGCTATCGGCAGGAACCGACAGTTCCCAAGCGGCATCCACCTGGCCTAACAATTCGGCGCGGGTGTGGTCATACGCGGCGCGATAGTAATCGGATTTGGCAACGGCCACTTGTTCCAGTCCGCGGCGGGCGGCGGAGTTATAGGGGTCGACGCGGAGAACATTGCTGTACTCACGCTTGGCGTCGTCATATTTGCCGAGATTGAAATTCCCCTCGGCGGTGTAGAGACCACGGCGGACCTTGTCGACGTTCTGCGTGTGCTCGAAGGTCAAAGCGGGATTGGTGCGGATCGGATCATCCAAGTAACCCAGTTCACGTTTGGCATCGCCATTGTTCGGATCCACGGCGAGCACGCCTTCCAAGAGGGTCCGGGCCTCGGCATACTTGCCAATCTTGCGATCCGCCATCGCGAGAGCCACGGATGCGTCACTGTAGTGTTGCGTGTAGCTGATGCGGCGGTCGGAAACCATCGGCGCTGCCGGGAGACGATCCAAGGCCTGGCGGTATTTATCAACCGCTTGCTGGTAGTCACCCCGGGCGTATGCGATGCGACCTTCAGCCAACAGGGCGTCGCCTTCGGCAACGGCATCCTGACGGCGGATCATTTCGCGTTGGGCGAGGCTGCTGTAACCGGAGCCGCCTTCACCTGCATTTGCAACCGTGACGATGACTGGCATGGACGATGCCACCGCCATCAACGCGAGGGCAGTGTGACTGGAACGATAGATTGGCGTTTTTTGCATAGTAAGCTGAGGTTTTCTGGCGATGTTTTCGAGTTTTGGAAAGCGATTTTTTCGGGGATATTAATCAGCCATTTTGGGCAAGCTGCCCTTGCTGACGGTGACGGACTTCTTTTCTCCGGCCGCATCGGTGTATTCAACGGTGATGGAATCGGGAGTGACCGATTTAAGGAGATATTCCTTCTTCGCCCCGTCGGAAGGAAGGGCAAACGTCATGTTCTCCTCCACCTTGAATTCCTTACCCTGCTGGCCGAGCGCTTCCAACGTGAGGATCGCGGTCCGATCCCATTTCAAATGCTCTCTCTTGCGGTCGTCCGAGAGCGGAGACGGAAACTCATAGATCGTACCCTTCTTGTTCGGGCGCTGGTCTTCGATGCGCACGATGGTCACATCCTTCTCAACATTGGTCGCCCTGTTGACTTCCTTCCGAACCTCGGAACCGAGAAGCTTGAAACGATTGGCCATGACACCTTTGGGGAAGAACATGCCGTTAGGCTCGATCATGTCGGCCGCGCCGGTTTGGTTAATACCACCCTTGGTGTCTTCGTATTTGAACGGGAACTTCCCGTTATCCCCAAAGCTCGGACGCACGACCCAGCCGAGACTTTCGTCCCTCACATACATCAGCTTTGCAATGAGCGGAGGATATGACCTGATATTGTTAGGATCGGTCTTGCCGTTGTATTCCTCGAGGTTGGTGAAACCATCCTGGTCGGGATCGCGTGCCGGCGAATCGCCAAATCCCGGGTCGAGCCGGTTGTCAAGCCACCAGATGTTAGGAATCGGCGGATGGACGAGGGAGGAATCCTTGCCCTGCAGGTCGATGGTGGATTCAGGCGCGGAGCTGGGAACAAACAACGGGATCCCGACGAAGAGATCCACAGGCCGGTCACCGACCAGCGCCCTCTCCCAGGTGCGGTCGAGCTTGAGCGACGCCAAGGCCTTGGGGATCAAATCCGCGTCGCGAACGGCCGCGTTGTTGTTGCCCGCACCTTTGAGGTCGGTGGGGAAGTCAGCTTCGACACTGCCAAACTTGGACCAACCCATGTAGGCAAGACCCAGGGCAATCGCAACGGCCCCACCGAGGGCGGCTTTTTCGTAATTTTTTTGAAACCAGGACATGGTTGGGAGATGGGCGGTTGTCAGGGTTAGGGAAGTTTCTTGGCAGGGAGGAACTGGAGGAGATCAAGCCGCAGGAAGACCTGAACTTGCTCGTTTCCTAAGACTTGGGAAAGGATCCGGCTCGAGTCGGCGGCTTTTGGCGCGGGAGCTGCCGGAGTCTCCGCGACGGCTGGCGTCGCAGGAGCTGCGGCTGGCTGTTCATCCCCTGGCAACACGAATCCTCCGGCAAAGGGATCGGACGCGGCGGCTGGTTTGGCGGGAGCCTTGTCAAACTGGGCATCCGCCGCACGCGGTGGATCCTTCTTCATGTTGCTCACGCGCATCGAACGCACCACGAAGTATTGATTCTCCTGTTTGACGATCGAGGACATGAACTCGCGGGCCGCCTTTTCGGGACCGATGAAGGTGACCTCCAGCGGAAATGGCCGCGCTGTCATCGTCGCCGGCGGAGCGAACACCTGGCCTTCATCCTCCGGCAGGAGCGGGCGATAGATATTCTTCAGTTCGGATGGCTTCGCTTTGGCCAGGGCGAGCATCAGGGTTTTGATGCCCCCTAGCTGATAGTCGAGAACGCCGGTCGTGTTGCCGGGAGCCAGGGTGGTTTTGTATTTTTCAAAACCCATGAAGAAGGCTTCGGGAACGACGGTGCCAGCCTCCTCAAAAGCCTTGCGGACCTCCGTATTGGCGGCCAGCAGGTGATCGGTGAACTCCTGCGGCTTGACGTTCTTGATTTCCTTCGGACGGAACGGAGCGAACGCCGTTTGGATCGATTCCACCGTTTTGACATAGTCGCCGAGAGCTTTGCTCTTTTGGTCCTTGTTCTCAGGTTTCGGATAGAGAGGCAGCTTCTCGAAGCTGGCGGCTTCGCTGGCCGCGGCGTCGAATTGCTCCTTGGCTGCGTCATAATCCTTAGAGAAGTGGGAACCCACCACATACAACAGGATGGCACCCGCGAGGGTTCCACCGCCGAGGCCGGCCATAAACTTGTTATCCTTGATCCAACTCATAATTCAGAAGGCAAATGATTAAATAAAACTCACTTGATCTCGATTTCGCGAGCCAATGGCAGAGTGATCTCAAAGGGAAGCCCCAGCTCCCCGGGTTTGGGCACCACGGTGATATCCAGAATCTGTGGGTCGGTGAGGACCGTCTCAGCGCCTTTGGCGTCCTTGACCTTGAAGCTGAAAGTGGAAGACTTTTCGCGAAGGTTCTTCAACAAGTCGGAAACCAAGTTCGCGTTGGTCGAAGTACGCCAGAATCCTTTGATCCGAACGGCGTTGGCAGTCACCGCGCTGGATGCGACAGGGGCTCCCCTTTTGGCGGGGACCGCCGCTTCTTCCACCTTGATGTCCACCAGCGATGAGCTGCCGTAAGTGGCTGTCCCGAAATCATTCTTGATCACGGATTTCCCGTTGCGAGGTTTCCCCGTCGGTTGTCCGGCCACAGGCTTCGCGTCCGCGGTTGCCGGGTCATAGCCATGGAGCGGCTCAAAGTCAGTCAACCAGACCGCGTCGCTGGCGAAGGCCCCGCGCAGTTCGGCAATCACATCCATCCAGTAAGCGTGGGCTGTTTCCGCATCGGTGTAGCCGCTGGCGATCTGGCGGAGATTGTCCTCCTTCTTCAAAAGCTGTTCGATGTCCTTCTTGAGGGGTTCGAGGGTTTTCCGCCGATCCTCCATCCGGGTCGCCTCTTCCTGGGCTTTGGACGCCGCGACATTCTGGAACACCGCCCAAACCGCCATGCCTCCTAACAAGATGGCCGCTGCTGCGATGAGGAACGGCTTCCGCCGGTCCGCCGCCCGCGATTGCTCGACGACCATCGGCACCAGGTCGATGTTGATGGCGGATTTGCCGACGCCACGCAGACCGAGGCCGACGAGTTCGCCCATCAGGTGACCTTCACGCTGGACCAAGGCGGCATCGACGCCCTTGCCGAGCGTCACATTTCTAACTGGATTGAAGTACTCAACCGGCAGGTTCAGCTTTTCCTGGAAGAACTCGAGGGTGTAAGGGAGATTCGCTCCGCCGCCGGCCAGAAGCACCCGCCGCGGGGCGCTGCCGCCGTGTTGGCTGCGGTAGTAATTGGTGGTGCGGGCGATTTCCGCGGGAAGCCGGGTCAGGGCATTGCGGATCACCATCGCCAGCGCGGCCACGGCTTCATCCATCTGCTCGGTGTGCCCACCGCCCAAGGCGACGAGGCCGTTGGCGATTTTCTGATGCTCGGCATCCATGAAGGAAATACCGTATTCCTTGGCGATGGCTGCACTGATCGCGCCGCCACCGATGGCGATGCTGCGGGTAAAGAACCGGCGGCCTTCGATGTATAAGAGGTTGCTGGTTTTGGCACCGATGTCGATCAGCAGGATCGGCTCTTCGGGATTGCCGTAAGTGGCACGGAAGGCGTTGTAGAGAGCCATCGGCGCAACATCAACTTCCGAGGTTCCGAGACCGCTGTCGTTGACGGCGGAATTCAGTTCATCGAGCGCTTCCGCCTTGATCGCGACAATGACCACTTCCTTGTCGTCGGCCCCTTCGATGAGCTCGTAATCCCAGACGACTTCCGCCAGCGGGAATGGCACATGTTGCTGGGCCTCGAATGTCACTAACTGCTCGATGTTGTCGTCCTGCAGCGGCGGCAGCTTGACGAAACGGGTGAAAACCGACTGACCCGAAATCGCGTAGCGAGCCTTGGTCTTGCCGACTTTGAGCCGTTGGGCAAGATCGGCGATCGCCACCCGGGTTTGAGAAACCTTGGACGCCTCCATCGCGGGATCCGCGACGATGGTTTCCGAGTCATAAGCCTTGAGGATCAGGCTGCCATTTTTCGAAACTTCGAAAACGGCCATGCCGATGCGCTGGGATCCGATATTGAGTGCGACGGTGGTCTGATTGTCAGCCATGATGCGATAGTGATAGATGGAAAGGCTTGAAGGCGGAGACGGGGGCAATGCCGGATTCAGCGGCGTTCCACGCCGATTTCCGCATAGCGGTCCCACCACATGGTGCTGAAGGGCGTCTCACTCTTGTTAAGAAGTGGCACCGATTCGCTGCGGGAAATTTTTTCCGACGCCGCGTTCCACCAACCGGGCTTGCCCTTGTTGGTCTCTTCGACTTTTTTCTCGCCGTTCACGAGCACCTCGTAGCCGACGTATTCGACGGCGGTCTTGC
This sequence comes from Verrucomicrobiota bacterium, assembly GCA_040385685.1. Taxonomy (GTDB): domain Bacteria; phylum Verrucomicrobiota; class Verrucomicrobiia; order Verrucomicrobiales; family Akkermansiaceae; genus Luteolibacter. The sequence goes on from JAZKGW010000029.1 coordinate 149,473, forward strand.
CGCCCTTGTCGGAGCCCGTGAGCCGCTTGATCGAGCCAGGCGAGAGATACACGGAGCAGTAAATGTCCTCCTCCAACGGCGCGTTCACATGATCGATGGTCTTGGTGAGCAGCAGCATCGTGCCTGCCTTGTCCGGGTTCTTTACCGCGATGTACCACTTCACCGTGATTTTCTCACAGGTCTTCGACGGAGGCTCGGGGCTGAGGGAGATTTTCAACTTGGCCTCGATCTCGAGCCAGTCCTTCGGCTTGAAGGCTTTATCCTTGCCACCCGAAAACTGCGGCGACGGCAGATCATCGAATGTGGGCTTCTCCCCCAGAACCTTGGAGGCCTGCCCGAATGCGCTTCCCATGGAAAGAACTGCGATGGCCGCAATGGCGGCGATTGAGGGGGCTTTGCTTGGGGAAAAGATCATACGGTATGGGTTTTGAAGGAACGTAGGGAATAGAGTTTCGGGTTGACCAGAGAAAATGACGATTTCCGCTAAAATTTCGAAAGAAGTAAATACAGCCCGCGCAAGGGAGCGTCACAAGCGGTTGACGAGCTGCCATTTGAAACCCATCACTTGGCCATGGCGAGTGCAAAATTTCTGCTGGAAGAGGGTGGTCCGCGTGTTGTTGGAAGCTTCGGCAGCTCGCTGGAATTGCGCGACGCCACGGCCTCGTCCGTCAAGGAATCCTGTGACTTGGCGGAGATCCGGCTCGATCTGTTATCCGCTGATACCGGGACGCCGTGGAGCCATCTGGCGGAAATCCCCCTGTTATTCACAGCGCGGCGGGCTGAGGAAGGCGGGGCCCGGGCACTGGACGCAGCCACCCGCGTAGCCCTGTTACGCAGCGTGCTGGATCAAGCGGCCTGGCTCGACATCGAGATCGCGAGCATTCCTGAAATGAGTGACTTTCTGAGAGAACTGGCGGAACGGGCAATCCCGTGGATCGCCTCCTATCACGATTTCGAAAAACTCCCGGATACGGCCATTCTTGAGCATGCGGCCAGGGAGGCGCTGGCGGCTGGCGCGGCGGTCTTTAAAGCCGCCGCCAAGCTTTCCACGCCGGCGGATATGTCGCGGCTCGCCGGGTTTCAACTGGCGGATCACGGGCTGCCGGTTGCCACCATGGGCATGGGACCGCTGGCCCCGGTGTCCCGGCTGTTATGCGCGCAATGCGGCAGCGTGCTCAACTACGGCTACCTCGGCAACACCGCCACCGCGCCCGGCCAGTGGGACAGCGCCTTGCTGAAAACCGCGATCTCCCGGCTGGCCCCGTTCCGAATCTAACTAAAACTAACTGATCACTTCCACCGGAGCGTCCGGCAGCGCCTTGAGGAATGCCTGGCCGTATCGTTTAGTTAGAATGCGGTTGTCGAGGATGCACACCAAGCCCTTGTCGCGCTCGGTCCGGATCAGGCGGCCGACACCCTGCCGCATCTTGAGAATCGCTTCCGGCACCGAGTAATCCATAAACGGATTGCCGCCCGCCGCTTCGATCGCTTCGAGCCTCGATGCTGTTAGCGGGTGATCCGGCACGGCGAAGGGCAATCGTGTGACAATTACGTTGGAAAGCGCCTCTCCCGGCACGTCCACGCCGGTCCAGAAACTATCCGTCCCGAACAACACGCTGTGCACGTCGTTGCGAAATTCCTCGATCATCTTGTGCCGCGGCATGCCATCGCCTTGCAGGAAAACCCGCCAGCCCTGGGTCCGGAAGAAGTGTTCCAACCGTTGCGCCGCGTCGCGCATCGTGCGGTAGCTGGTGAACAACACGAAGGCCCGGCCATCACTCTCTAACACCGACTGCCGGATCCCCTCCGCCAGCAGCTCGTCGTAGCGCGGCGTCCCCGGATCCGGCACGCTTTTGTAAATGCGGATCTTCATCTGCCGCTGGTAGTCGAACGGGCTGCCGATGCACAAGGCACGGGCATTTTCAGCTCCCACCCGGCCACGGAAATAGCCGAGCTTGGGATCGCCGACGCCGAGCGTCGCGCTTGTTAGGACGAGACTTTTCCTGCCGTTGAAAATCAGCGGGCGGAGCCGGTCCGCGACGTTCACCGGCGCCGCGTGAAGGCTGAACTGCTGCTCGTCGCGACCGCTTTTCTCGACCCAATACACGCTGTCGTCCTGCGCCTGATCGAGGAAGGCACCAATCGAGCCGTGCGCCTCGCGCAAGCGCCGGGACGCGTCCTGCAGCTCAGCGCGGGTCGTTTCCGACTCCACGTCCGCCGCCAAATTGTCGATCTCCAACCACAGCTCCCGCAGCGGCGCAGCCAAGGTGTTAGGCACCACCTCCGTTTCGCGGATCCGATATTCCTTGGAATGATTTCCAAACTTCGCCACGTCCCCCACCTGATGGAAAAACCGGTCCGCGGCGATCAGGGCCGCCTCCACTGCCGTCATCGCCGAGGCCTTGCGGAACGATTTCAGCAGGCCCTTGCGGGTCCGCGGATGAAAGAGCCGTTGCAAGTCAAAGCGCAGCCCGGCTTGCGACACCCGCAGGCCCAACTGGATCGCCGCGACCTGTTCGATGGTGTGCGCCTCATCGAGAATGGCAAAGTCGTTAGGAAAAAGGAAGCCGCCGACCCTCTTGCCATCCTCGTCAGGCTCCGCCTCTTCGTCGGTGTTCAACAGAGCGAAAAACAGCGTGTGGTTCACCACGATCAACCGCGCGTCCGCCGCCGCCTTCCGCGCTTCCTGGAAAAAGCAATTGCCCCGCGGCCCGCAGTGGCGCGCCGTGCACAGGTGCGGTTCGCTGCACACTTGGAGCCAGACTTTCATCTGCGGCTGGAAGTCCAAATCGCTAAGCGTGCCGTCGCGGGTCTTCTCGGCCCACCGGCTGATCGCTTCCAACTCGTCGTTCTCGGTGCCGGTGAAAAGGTCGCCCGCCTGTTCGAAAGCCCGCCGCAACCGCAACGGGCAAAGATAATTCTGCCGCCCCTTCAAGAGCACCGCCGGCAGTTCGTCGCCCAGCACCTTCCTAACAATCGGAATGTCCTTCCTCACCAGTTGCTCCTGCAGATTGATCGTGTGCGTCGAAATGATTCCCTTTCTGCCCGTCTCGATCGCGAACCGCGCCGCCGGTAACAGATAGGCCAGTGATTTCCCCACCCCGGTCCCCGCTTCCGCCACCAGCGGCGAGGCCCCGATCAACGCGTCCGCCACCGCCACCGCGAGTTCCTGTTGCTGCGGCCGATATTCAAAATCCCGGGATTTCGCGAGCACGCCCTTGCGCGAGAAAGCATCCCGCACCGCATCGCTGAATCCGGGAATCGGCTGGCCTTCGGTGAGGGAAATCATCTCCCGGCCATCGCATCCGGCATTTGTCCCCGTGCCAAGCCGCAACTTTGCCGCCCCGCCCACATCACACTCGACACCCCTCCCCGGTCACCTCCAGTGTCTGCGCCTCGCGGCCCGATCCATGAATTTTCTCCGCACCCATTTCCTGCGATTCCTCCTGCCCCTGGCGCTGGCCGCCTTGGGAGCCGCACTTTGCGCCGTGCTGATCCCCGCTGAAACGGAAGCCGTCAAACAGCAGCTCATCGGCTTCCCGGATTCCGATGTGCAAGCCCACCAGGCACGGCCGATGATCCTCGCGGCGCTGTGCTTTTTGCCCGCGCTGGCCGGCTTCGTTTATATCTTCGGCGGCACCATGGATCGCTACATCGCCCGCCAGTTCGCCGGGATTTTCTGCGTCTGCCTCGCCGCGTTGGCGATGATCTGGCTGCTGATGGACTTGGGCAACCGGATCTCGGACTTCCGCGGCACCAAGAACATCCTTCAAACCATGCTCACCTTCTACGGCACCCGCTCGCCCGCCGTGCTTCTGCTGCTGCTGCCCTACAGCCTGCTGTTAGCCCTGCTGTATTCGTTGGGAAAACTTTCGGGCACCCGCGAAGTCATCGCGATGATCCAAGGCGGACGCAGCGTGATCCGCATCACCATGCCGCTGATCATCGCCGGGATGTTTTTCAGCCTGCTGAGCCTCGGATTGAATTACCACTGGGCCCCCGACGCCGAGGGCCGCGTCGATGAAATCCTCGACGAAGCCGGCGGCAAACTCCCGATCAAGGCCCCCAACGTGCTTTACCGCAACCCCACCGACCGGCGCTTGTGGGAGATCGGAGCCTTCCCCAAGGATTACCAAAAGGGCGAACCGCTGATCGATGTCGAGGTCACCACCACCCGTGCCGACAAGACCTTGGAAAGCCGGCTCTATGCCAAGCACGCGTCGTGGGACCGCACCAGCCACCGCTGGACCTTCGAGCAGCCGCTCGTCGGAAATTTCCCACCCAACTCGCCGCCGGTTTTTGAAACCCATACCCAACCGCTGGTCATCGACACCTGGCCGGAAACCCCGTGGCAGCTCATCAAGCCCGGCCTCAGCGCCGCCAATCTCGGCGTTCCCGATTTGGCTGGCTGGCTCCAGGCAAACTCGCGGCGAGGTCCCTTCGCCAATCCCGCGCCCTATCTCACGCAGTGGCACTACCGCTGGGCGTTGCCGTTCACCTGCATGGTCACCGTCCTGTTAGCAACGCCGCTGGCGATCCACTTCTCCCGCCGTGGCCCGGGCGGCGGGATCTTCCTGGCGGTCGTGCTGTCCGCGCTGATGCTGCTCTTCGCCAGCATCTCGCTCGCGCTCGGCGAAGCCGGCACTCTCCGCCCGGCGGTGGCCGCCTGGCTGCCTAACATTGCCTTCACCCTGCTCGGCCTTTATCTCTTCCGCCGCCGGATCACCGGCCAACCGATCTATCTGATCCTGCGCAAGCTGCTTCCCGGAAATGACTAACCCACCGCTCTCTCATGGCCCTCGCTGAACCCTGGCACGTCCGTTCCCGCGGCCGCGAATGCGCCGCCACCCAACGCCCCTTCGTCGATGGCGAAACCATCGTCACCGCACTTTTCCCCGATCCGGAATCCAGCGGCTACCTCCGCCGCGACTATTGCGTGGAAGGTTGGAAAACCTATCAGGAAACCGGCGGCGAACCTCCCTTCTCCTCGTGGCGCACCACCTACACCGCCGCCCCTAACAACGAAGCCGCCATCGCCGCCGAAAAACTCAGCGCCGAGGAGATCCTCCAGCGCCTCGTCGAAGAGGACGAGGACCACACCGAGAACGCCCGCTTCATCCTCGCCGTGATGTTAGAACGCCAGAAGCTCCTGCGCGAGACCGACAGCCAGCGCACGCCCACCGGCATTCTCCGCGTTTACGAACACCGCAAGACCGGCGAGGTCTTCATCGTCAAGGATCCGGATATCCCGCTCAGCGACATCGAGGCGGTCCAACAGGAAGTTTTCATCCTGCTGGAAAACAACGGCCGCTCGCCGGCCCCGAAGGAGGTGCCGGCAGAAGTGCCCGCCGAAGAACAGGAGGCTGTACCCGCTGACCAGGCCCAAGCGGATCCTGACCATCCCGAAGAGTTGGCTTAGACCCTGGAGGAAAAACAGTATTCGAAGCTCATCGACACCTTAAGTAGCCGATCCTGGAAATTTTCCTTGCGCGCCCCTAATTGTTACTTTAAAAGTCTCATCAGTGGCCGCCAACAACCAGTTCTCCATCGCAGTGCATCTCATGGCCGGTCTCGGCTATTGCACCGAGACCGACCGGACCTCGTCCCAGCTCGCCGCCAGCGTGAACACCAGCCCGAGCTTCATCCGGCGCACGTTGGCGAAATTGTCGAAGGCCGGGCTCATCGCCACCTCCAAGGGCAAAAACGGATTCTGCCGGCTCGCGAAAAAGCCCTCGGAAATCTCCCTGCTCGACATCTACTTGGCCGTCGAAGCGCCCAAGGCGTTTTCCATCCACCACTACGAAGTCCTGGGTCCCTGCCAAGTGAGTTGCAACATCAAGTCCGCCTTGGAAAACGCACTCAACAAAACGCAAAAAGGCATGGAGGACAGCCTCGCGAAGATCACACTCGGCCACCTCCTTTCCGACATAAAGAAACACTGAGTTTTTTTGACCTTTATTGTTACTTAAATAGTCACATTCATAACAGCAGCCGATTTACCACTCTCTCCCAACAAACCAACAGAACCAACATCATGAGTACATCGAACAAACTCGCAGGTAAAACCGCCCTCGTCACCGGAGCCTCCAAAGGCATCGGCGCATCCATCGCCAAGCACCTCGCCGCGGAGGGCGCCGCTGTCGTCGTCAATTATTCATCGGACAGGGCCGGCGCTGACAAGGTCGTCTCGGAAATCACCGCCGCCGGTGGCAAGGCCGTCGCAGTCAAAGCCAACGTCGCGGAGCCTGCCGAAATCGAGAGCCTCGTCGCCGAGTCGGTGAAATCCTTCGGCGGCATCGACATCCTGATCAACAACGCCGGCGTCTATCAATTCGCTCCGCTTGAGGAGATCACTCCCGAGTTGTTCCATCGGCAGTTCAACATCAATGTCCTCGGCCTGCTTCTCACCACCCAGGCCGCAGTCCGTCACTTCCCCGCCGAAGGCGGAGCCATCGTCAACATCAGCTCCGTGGTCAGCACGCTCGGTCTGCCGGGAGGATCCGTTTATGGCGGAACCAAGGCCGCGGTGGACGCCGCCACCCGCTCGCTTGCCAAGGAGCTCGGACCACGCGGCATCCGGGTGAACTCCATCAACCCGGGAATGGTCGGGACCGAAGGAACCGCCACCGCCGGGATCGATGGCAGCGATTTCCAAAAAATCACCCTCGCCGCGACTCCGATAGGCCGCCTCGGCGTGCCTGCCGACATCGCGACGGCAGCCGTCTTCCTGGCGTCCCCCGACTCGTCGTGGATTACCGGTGAAACCCTGTTCATCAGCGGCGGTTACCGCTGAGCATGCAAAAACGGAGCGCGGGCTCCTGCCGCCCGAACTCACCGCGGACGGCGGATTCCGCGCTCCGTCAATCCTTTCCACTTCCATTTCCATGAACTCTCCGGCGAAAGCCTCCATTCTCCCCATACTTCTTCTATCAGCCGCGGGCTTCACCGTGCTGACCACCGAATTCGTCATCGTCGGACTTCTGCCGGCCATGGCGCGCGACCTGCGAGTCAGCGTATCACAAGCGGGACTGCTGGTGACCTTGTTCGCCTTCACCGTGGCGATCGTGGGGCCGGCACTTACCGCCCTTCTTTCGCGCTTTGATAGAAAGCGCCTGTTCGTCGGCACTTTGCTGCTCTTCGGGATTTCCAATGTCCTGGCCGCCACCGCGCCTAACATCGGTGTGATGGCGTTCGCCCGCTTCATTCCGGCCCTCGTCCTTCCTGTCTTCTGGGCGCTCGCCAGCGAGACGGCAGTGGACATCACCGGGCCGGAGCGCGCGGGCAAAGCGATCTCCATGGTTTCCTTCGGTATCGTCGCGGCCACGATCTTCGGGATCCCCGTCGGCACGTTGATCTCCGACGCCTTCGGCTGGCGAGCCGCTTTTGCCTCGCTGGCGGTGCTGGCGTTTTTCAAAGCCGCGGCGCTCGCGGTTTTCCTCCCGAGCATCGCCTTGAAAAAGGAACCCGCCTCGTTCACCCGGCAACTCGGCATCCTGCGTAGCCCGAAAGTCGTCGGGCACGTGCTGCTCTCCCTGTTAGTCTTCGCCGGGATGTTCACCGCATACACCTATCTGGCCGACATCCTCGAGCGTCTCGCGGGATTCGACGGCGCGACCGTCGGTTGGATTCTGATGGGCTTCGGTGGCGTCGGAATGATCGGCAACTGGATCGGCGGACGCCTCGTGGACCGCAGCCCGTTAGGCGCGACCATCCTCTTCGCCGCGCCCATGGCCATCGGGATGGTCCTGCTGGTTTCCATCATCAACTCGCACGCCCTGCTGGCCGTGGTGCTGGCTTTCTGGGGAATCGCACAAGCAGCGTTGTTCACCGTTTCCCACGTTCGCGTGATGAAGGTGGCTTCGGAAACGCCCGCACTCGGAGCGTCGTTGAATATCTCGGGTGCCAATGCCGGCATCGGCATCGGCGCGCTCATCGGCGGCCGCGTGATCGACATCAACGGCCTCGCCAACGTCGGCGGAGCCGCAGCGGGCGTCATGCTGCTGGCCATTGCCGTCGCGTTTTTCCTGAAGCTTTCGTCCGCACCGCGGCTCAGCAGGCAGGCAGTGGCGACCTGCGAGTGAGCCGGTGCGGAAGCGGCTCAATGCATCATCGAATTGAGGCCTTGGAACACTTCGGCGTATTTTTCCGGTCCGCCCACGGCGGAGAAACGCAGGGGTTCCACCCGCTTCACCAGGATCTCGGTCGCCCCGGGTTGGCTGGTTAGAATGTCCATCACCTCGGAAATAAATTCCTCCAAAGGCATCGCCCGCGGATCCGCCGCCTGCTGATCGCCCATCAGATGCGTCGCCACATACGGCGGTGCGAGTTCGAGAACTTCCACCGAGGTTTCTCTCAACTGATAGCGCAGCGATTCGGTGTAGGAATGCACGGCCGCCTTGGTCGCGCAATAGGTCGGCGTCATCGCCAGCGGAATGAACGCGAGTCCGGACGTGACGTTCATGACGGTGGCTTGAGGTTGTTTCCGCAGCAGCGGCAACAGCGCGGTGGTCAGGCGGATGGGGCCTAGCAGGTTGGTCAGGATGGTGGCTTCCGCATCGGCCGTATCGGGTTCGGGTGCCAGCAGGTTTTCAGGCCGCATGATTCCCGCGTTATTGATGAGCACGTTCAGCGAGGGAAATTCTTCCGCCAGCTTGGCGGCGAAATCCCGGATGCTGGCCGCGTCGGTCATATCGACCGTTAGCGACTTCATTCCCGGATTGGCGGAGGTGGCTTCATCCAGCGTTTTCTGACTGCGGCCGGAGATGATGACCTGGTTTCCCAGGGCGTGGAAGGCTTCGGCCAAGGCGCGTCCGATGCCGGATCCGCCGCCTGTGATGAGGATGGTGTTGTTCGTGGTTTTCATGATTTCGGATCGTTGGAATTAGTAAGCGCTGGCGGTGGGACGGACGATGATCTCATTCACATCAACATCGCCGGGTTGATCAATGGCGAAAGAGATCGCCCTTGCGATCGCTTCCGCCGGAATGGCCACCTCGCGGAACTTGTCGATGAAGCCGGCGGTCTCGTCGTGGGTGATCGTGTGGGCGAGTTCCGAGGTGGTGACACCGGGAGAAATCACGGTCACGCGGATGTCGGTGTTTTCCTGGCGGAGCCCTTCGGAAATCGCGATCACCGCGTATTTCGTCGCGCTGTAAACCGCACACGTCGGCCAGACTTGGTGGCCGCCGATGGACGACACATTGATGACCTGACCGGAGCCTTGTTTTTTCATCACTGGCAACGTAGCTGCGATGCCGTGAAGCACGCCGCGGATGTTCACGTCGATCATCTGGTTCCACTCGTCGATCTTGAGCGCTTCGAGCGGGGAAAGCGGCATGACACCGGCGTTGTTCACGATGACATCAATGCGGTCGTGTTTTTCCATGGCGAAGTCCGCGAACGCCTGCACGTCTGCTAGATCGGTCACATCGAGCGAACGGTATTCCACCGAGCCACCCGCCGCGCGGAGTTCGGTGGTGAGTTTTTCGAGTCGCTCGGTGCGGCGTGCGCCGATGACGACGCGGTGACCGTTTCCGGCGAGCAAACGGGCGGTGGCTTCGCCGATGCCGCTGCTGGCTCCGGTGACGAGGATGACTTTGGATGTGGTGTTAGTGGACATGGTTTCAGGAGGTTTGGGGAAAGGGGTCATTTCCTTTCGGATGAAATCAACTTAGCCAATCGCGGCCTTTTCAGAAATACCTGATGCGCCGGAATGCTTGCCTGATCCTACGACGAACGAGATGATGCTTGCGAATTCTTCCGGATTCATTGCCTATTCCTGCCATGAGCCACTTCACTCCCGATCCACGACTCGCTACCCTGCTGGCCGGCCTGGCACAGGGCCAGGGATTCAGCCAGTCTCGACTTCCCGGCGTGCGTTTCATGCGGTCCATCCAGTACGTCCCGCGTTCGCCGATCGCTTATGCTCCGAGCATCGTGATCGTCGCACAAGGCAGAAAGCACGGCCATCTCGGCACGCAATCGTTCACCTACGATCCCTCCAACTACCTCGTCCTATCCGTTCCCCTGCCCTTCGAATGTGAAACCGAAGGCACGCCAGAGGAGCCCATGTTAGGAATTTCCATCGGCGTCACCCCGGCCATCGTCGCCGAGTTGCTCATGCAAATGGAAAACCTGCCACCGGTTAGCCTTCCACAGTCGATCCATGCCAGCCCCCTGGATCAGGGACTGAGCGATGCGACGGTGCGCCTGGCGGAAGCGCTGGGATCGGCGGATGAAGCGCGGATCCTCGGCCCGCAAATTGTCAGGGAGATCATCTATCGGGTCTTGCGCACTGAGCAAAGCGGCACGCTGCGCGCGCTCGGAGCTCCGCACACGCATTTCGGCCAAATCAGCCGTGCGCTGAACCGGATCCACGCCGAGTATGCCGAAGCCCTCGACATGGCCACGCTCGCGGCCGAGGCGGGCATGAGCGTTTCCACTTTCCACTCGCATTTCAAGGCGGTCACAACTTCGTCACCGCTTCAGTATTTGAAAAACATCCGGCTCCATAAGGCGCGGATGCTGATGGTTCACGAGGGCACCACCGCCGCGGTGGCCGCGCGGGAAGTCGGTTATGAAAGCGCCTCGCAGTTCAGCCGCGAGTTCAAGCGCTACTTCGGCGACGGTCCGGCCTCCGAGGCCAGCCGCCTGCGGGAGTCGCTGATGCGCTTCTGACGCTTGATCGCCCGCGCCCGTCCTGTAGCATCGCCGCATGGCATTCGAGCAGGCGTTCCAACAAGCCTTCATCTATCTGGCGTCCGCCGTGGCGGCGGTGGTGTTAGGGAAGCGGCTCGGCCTCGGCGCGGTGCTGGGCTATCTCCTCGTCGGCGCGGCCATCGGGCCCTGGGGATTTCACCTGATCGGAAATGAAGGCCAGCAGATCACCCATTTCGCCGAGTTCGGGGTGGTGGTGATGCTGTTTATCATCGGCTTGGAACTGCAACCGTCGATGCTGTGGAAAATGCGCCATCAGTTGATCGGGCTCGGCTCGCTGCAAGTGGTGCTCTGCACGCTGGCTGTCACCGGAGTGGCGATGACTTTCGGACTGGCGTGGCAACCGGCGCTGGCGGTCGGCCTGATCCTCGCGATGTCGAGCACGGCCATCGTCCTGCAAACGCTGGCGGAGAAAGGCCTGCTGCAGACGGAAGCGGGACAGAATTCGTTCGCAGTGCTGCTATTCCAGGACATTGCCGTCATTCCGATCATCGCGCTGCTTCCGCTGCTAGGAACAGGGAGTGCGGCGGTCGATGCTCATGGAGGATCACAGGCCTGGGTGGCTCATTGGCCCGGATGGGCGCAGGCGCTGGCTACTATCGGTGCGGTGGCCTTGATCATCGCGGTGGGGAGGATCGGGATGCGCTATGCGTTCCAGGCAATCGCCCGCACCCGCCAGCGCGAGGCGTTCACCGGCGCGGCGCTGCTGCTGGTCATCGGGGTGGCACTGATGATGACCAAGGTCGGAATGTCCCCGGCGCTCGGCGCGTTCGTGGCCGGCGTGGTGCTGGCGAACAGCGAGTACCGGCATGAGCTGGAAAGCGACCTGGAGCCGTTCAAGGGGCTCCTGCTAGGACTCTTCTTCCTAGGTGTGGGCGCGGGGATCGATTTCGGCTACATCCGGGACCACCTGCTGTTAGTCATCGGCGGGGCGGCGGGACTGATCCTGGTGAAGGGCGCGCTGCTCTACGGATTGGCCTGGCTGAAGGGCAGCCGCTGTGTGCCCGCGCTGTTGTTCTCGGCGTCGCTGGCGGCCGGGGGCGAGTTCGCGTTCGTGCTGATCACCCTTTCACTTTCCGCCGGAGTCTTCAGTCCGGAAATCGGCCGGGCGGCAGTGGCAATCGTCGCGCTTTCCATGGCCACTACTCCCCTGCTGATCCTGGCAGCCCAACGCTCCGTCACTTGCAAACCCGACTCTGCCAAATCCGAGCGGGAAACCGATGCCGCCGATGAAGGAAATCCGGTGATCATCTGCGGCTTCGGGCGCTTTGGGCACGCGGTCGGCCGTTTGCTTCGCTCGCGGGGTTACGGCTGCACCGTGCTCGATCACGACACCGACCAAGTGGAACTGCTGAGGACGCTCGGGGTGCCGATTTTCTATGGCGATGCCAGCCGCCCGGAGTTGCTAACCATCGCCGGGGCGGCGAACGCGAAGATGTTAGTGATCGCTCTGAAGGACGCGGACACCACGCTTAAGATCGTGGAAAATGCCAGGCGACATCACCCGCATCTCAAACTCTTCGTCCGTGCCTACAGCCGGGTGGAGGCCTATGAATACATCAAGGTCGGCGAAGAGTTGGTTTACCGCGACACACTCGACTCGTCGCTGCGCCTCGGTGGCGACATGCTAAGAATGTTAGGCGAATCCAACGAAGCGGCGGAACGGGCCACTAAACTCTATCGAGAGCGGGACGAACTCATGGTCCGCGACATGGCCCACCACCGCGAAGATTCCAAGGAGTTCTTCAGCGCCGCCCAGGAAGCCCACCGCAGCCTGGACGAACTGATGCGCAGTGATATCGAGGCGGGGAAGGTCGGGTTCGACCCGAATCCGGAGACATCAGCCAAGGAAGTCACGACCGCCCCGAAGCCATGAGATCGTTAGAAACCGGCTTCCTCCAAACTTGCCCTCTCCCCATTTCCACGCCATCTTCCACCCGTTTCCCTACACCCGAAAACTCAAACCTGGCAACTCCCATGAATAATCCCGTCGGTTGGTTCGAATTTACGTCAATGACATGGAACGCGCGAAAGCGTTTTACCAAAACACCCTGCAAACCACCTCAAGGACAAGATGTCGATCGGTGATTACGGTTTCATCGCTCTCGTGTACGATACCGAAGGAAACATGATCGGGCTGCATTCGATGAACTAACGATTCGACCATGGATGTCGCCAGCCAAAACCCCACCAGCAGGTTCTCCGACCGGGTCGAAAACTACGTCAAATACCGGCCGACCTATCCACCGGAGGTGATCGCTTGTTTGAAAGAGAATTGCGGTCTAACCGATGAATCGATCGTCGCCGACGTGGGTTCCGGCACCGGTCTCCTAACAAAGTTGTTCTTGGAAAACGGCAACCGTGTCATCGCCATCGAGCCGAATCGAGAAATGCGGGAAGCCGCCGAAAAGCTGCTGGCAGGGGAAGAAAATCTCACCAGCGTGGCAGGCACGGCGGAGGACACGGGACTTCCAACCGGGTCGGTGGATTTCATCGTGGCGGGACAGGCATTCCATTGGTTCGACCGCGCGAAGTCGAAGGCGGAATTTCAAAGGATTCTCCGCCCGGGCGGCTGGGTCGCGCTGATTTGGAACGAGCGGGAGACCGGCTCGTCACCTTTTCTCATCGGCTATGAAGCGCTGCTCCAGAAACAGTCCACGGACTATCAGCGGGTGAACCACACGAACCTTGGAGAGGATGTATTCCGTGAGTTCTACGCGCCGGGAATCTATCAGGTCAGCACCTTCCTGAACTCCCAGCATTTCGATTTCGAGGGGATCACAGGCCGCTGCTTGTCCTCCTCATACGTCCCGAACGCAGGCCAGCCCGGCCACGAGGCGATGATCGCCGGGTTGAAGACGCTTTTCGAAACCTATCAAACCGGCGGATTTGTTAGCTTGGAGTATCAGACGCGGGTTTACCACGGGCAGTTCGAGGGACCAGCATTACAGCCCATTGGACCTTCCGCACTTTAACGTTCGCTGCGGAGCTTTCGCGGACCTCCGCAGATTCAGCAAGCCAATCACCGGGAACGCCAGCAGGGGTGAAAGCAGAAAGCCACTGACCGCACCCAAGGCCCTAATCAGCGGAACATCGGGTGAAACGGGAGACGTCATCACCCGAGGCTCCTGATGAATGATGACCGGGCCTTCCGATCCCGTTCCGCCGCTCCGCGCCATCTCCACTTTTTTCCCGACCCGATTGAGAAGATCCTCTTCGATTTCAAACTCGCGCTCGGCCTCGATCATTTTCGGATCCCCGGAGGAATCCGCTTCGGACACATCCCCGCCCGCGACAGCTCTAACTGCAACGAGTTGATCCCACAAACCATCAACCTTCGGTCCCTGTTTGGTGATAAAATACAGCAGCACATCGATATCCTTGGTTTCAAAATTGTCGGCAGTGACGGGTCCCGCGCTTTCCATCCGGCATTCCCGATAGGCGGAAATAACGGCGGAGACGATCGCCCATGGGAACCCGATGCCGGCACAACGAACCCGAATCGAGATCAACTCCGTATCACGGACGCGTCGAGTCGTCACGATGCCCTTCAGAAACCGGCTCGCGGCCTCCTTGTCCATGCCTAAAGCCCTCTGGAGATCGAGCCTTTCGACCACCTTTTCCAAACAACCGGGACTCAGGATCCTTTCTAACTCTGCCTCGAAAAATCCGGGTGTCTTCTTCTCGTGAGGCATTTGCCTCACTTCGATGATCCCCTCGCTCTCGTATTTTTTCGGCATGACAATGCACACCGCAGCCGCCGCCATCATGCCGCACACCACCCCGGTTGCGGCCATCATCAGAAAGACCCACCCATAGCGCTTGATCAGGCTCACACCTCATGAAATCCACAGGGACAATATTCTGTCAGTGAAGACGGATAGATAGGCGTGCCGGAATTTTAAAGACCAACTCATTAATGCTCACGCAAACACATAAATGGAGAACCTGAACAAGCCTTTCCTGTTAGCGAGTTTCCAACCACCCCGCAACCGCACGCGCGGCGCGTTCGTGGGCCCCTTTGCCGCCGAGTTTTGCCGACGTTTCGGCGAGCCTTGCCTGCAAGGCCTCGCGCTTGGCCGGCGACTCCAGGAAGCCCCTCATTGACCGCGCGACCCCAACCGGTTCCGCTTTCGCCTGGATCAGCTCTTCGACGACCAACTCGCCCGCCAGAATGTTGACCAGTCCGACGTGCTCGATTTTCACCAGCAACTTCGCCATCAGGTAGCTCAGCGGTGCGAGTCGATAGACGAGGCAATACGGCAGTCCGTAATACGCGGCTTCCAGCGTGGCGGTGCCGCTGGCGATCACCGCGGAGCACGCACGCTGCATCAGCGAGTGGCTGCCGCCGTTAGTGACCGCGATCAAATCCCCCGCTCCGGCCTCCTCTAGCAGTCCGCGGATCTGGCTGGCGAGTTTTGGAGATGCGGCGGGAACTTCGAATTTCAGCGCACCGTTCCAGGCTTTCAATCGCTTCGCCGTTTCGACCATCATCGGGAACAGCCGAGCGATTTCCCGCTCGCGGCTGCCGGGGAACAGCCCGACGAGCAGCTCGTCGCGGTGGACATTGGCGATCCGCTTTTCCTCCAGCTCGTCCACCAGCGGATTTCCGACGAAGGTGGATTTGAGGCCGGCGTTCTCGAAAATCGGCGGTTCAAAAGGAAACAGGCAGAGCACTTCATCGAGCAGCCTCGCCATGACCGGGATGCGGCGCTTGTTCCATGCCCACACTTTGGGGCTGATGTAGTAAATAATGCGCGTACCGGGAACTTCGCGTTTTACCGCCTCGGCGAAACGCAGATTGAAGCCGGGATAATCGATGAGCAGCAGCACGTCCGGCTGGAATTTTTTGAGCTCGGCCAGCATTTCTCCGAACCGCTGCTTGAACCAACCATAGCGCTTCAAAACCTCCCAAACCCCCATCACGGCCGCGTCCTCCACCCAATCCCGCAATCCCGATCCCCCGACTTCCGCCATTTCAGGTCCGCCGACTCCGTGGATCTCAAGAACAGGCACCATTTCCCGCAAAGAGCGCAGCAACCCTGCCCCGTGAGCATCCCCGCTCAGCTCTCCCGCGACCACGTAAACCCGTTTCGACATGCGGCGGGAGGCTATCCATCGTGCCCGGCCATGACCAATCAAAATACCCGCCCATCGACAGCGGATCACCGAAATCGGAAAACTTCCAGACTTCCGCATTGATTTCGACGCCACGGCCGCTTTGATCGGCCCCCGCAGCCCTGCGTATTTCCAATCATGTCCGCTGATCTCAAAGAATCTCCCGTCCCTCTCGCCGAAATTTCCCAAGGGCCCAATGCGTTCGAGGTCTTTCTCGACCGCAACCAGAAGGGCATCGTCGCCTTCGCCATCCTGCTCGCAATCGGAGCGGTCGCCTTGGTGATTTATCGCGGCATCGAGACCAGCCGTCAGGAAACCGCCGGGGCCGCGCTCACCAAGGCCGCGGATCTCGCCGCGTTCCAAGCCGTGGTCGATGGCCACGCCGATACCGTCGCCGCCGGCAGCGCCATGGTCCTCCTCGCGGACAGCCAGTGGACCGCCAGCAAACAAGATGACGCCATCGCCACCCTGCGGAAATTCATCGCCGCCTCGCCTACCCATCCGGCGATTCCAACCGCCAAGGCCAATCTCGGAGCCAAGCTGATGGCCCAAGGCAAAGCCGGGGACGCCACCAAAGTTTTTGACGAAATCGTGGCCGATCCGGCCGCCCGCTACATCGCTCCGTTCGCGCTCATTTCGCTCGGCGATTTATCCAAATCCGCCGGAGACCTTGAGAAGGCCGAAGCTTCCTACAACAAGGTGAAAACCGAATTCCCGGAAAGCAGCTTCGCCGAAACGGCCAATCGCAGGATTTCCACCTTGAAGGCCAAGCCACCGGTCGAAATCGAGCCGCCTCCCGCTCCGCCCGCGCCCACGACTCCTCCGGCTCCTGGCGCGGAAGTCCCACCTTCCCTTGCTCCATCATCGGAAACATCCGTTGTTCCAAGTCTGGAAACTCCGGAATTAACGCCTCCTCCCACACCTCCATCGCAAGCTCCTGTCGCTCCAAAGCCGTAAGGCAGGAAACGATTTGACATCCCTACAACTCCAACCTCTCTTTACCACCGTGTTCAAAAAAGTAATCGGCCAAGACAACAGCGAATCCCAACGGACCGCCCCTTCCCATCCGGAAACCCGCCACCCGGAGCCAGTTTCAGCCCCTGCGGCGCCGTCCTACGGCTCCCAGCCGCAGCAACAGCCTGCCGCCCGGCAATCGCCGGCCGCGACTCGCAACGTGCTTTCCACCGACGTGGAAATCAAAGGTACCGTCAAATTCACCAACGACCTCGTCGTCGACGGCAAGATCGAAGGCGAAATCCAATCTGACGGCAATCTGACTGTCGGTGAGAACGCCCGTCTCAAGGCGGAGATCAAGACCAACACCATCGTCGTCTATGGCAAGGTCCATGGCAATCTAACCGCCACCGACCGCGTCGATCTCAAGGCCAGCGCCGAAGTTGTCGGCGACATCAAGGCCAAGACCCTCTCGATCGAGGCCGGTGCCATCTTCGTCGGAAAATCCACCGTCGGCACGCCGGCAAATCTCCCGGCCGCCACCGCCCAACCCGCGGCCAAAGGTGCGACGACACCCGAAGCTCCCAAACAAGCCGACCTTGCAGGAACCTCGTCCTAACGGGTGCTCCAAGGCAAGCCCGCCGCCAATCGAAATTTCCAGCCATGGCCGATGAGCCCCAGCGCCATCGCATCGAGGTAACTTGCCCGGAATGCGGGCAAGTCCAATCCGAGCCAGCGCTGGTGATTTCCACGCAATGCAGGGCTTGTCGTGCCAACTTCCAAGTCCAAGCGGGCAAAGGAGTGGTTAGAAATCGCCCGATTACCCGGCTGGCTGTGCCGCGCAAGGATTCCGACCCTGAGCCCGAGCCTCTTCCGGAGGCTCCCAAGCCATCGCCGATGCTTCGGCGCGGACCCACCGTGCCGCCGCCGCAGTCGTTCCTGATGCGGCTGTTCAATCCTACCAAACCGCCGCGCGACATCACCTGCTTCAGTTGCGGCTACAGCTACGCCGCCGTCGCCGACGCCCAGTCAAGCCAGTGCCCGAAATGCAGCGGCTACATCAGCTTGATCGACTACGAAATCAACGAACACTGGAACCGCCGGATAGAAACCTGTGGCGACGTGATCATTCAGAAAGCCGGGGTCGTCTCCGGAGCCACCCTCCGCTGCCACAACCTCACGGTGTTAGGTGAACTTGCCGGCTCGGTCGAGTGCACCGGCGATCTCATCATCCGCAGCCACGGAAAAATCACCGGCGCGGTCAAATGCCGCAACCTGCGCGTCGAAAAAGGGGCCCGCGTCGAGTTCCTCAATCCCGTCACCGCCAGCACGGCTTTCATCGACGGACACGTCCGCGGCCAAATCTCCTGCTCCGGTGCCATCACCCTTGAAAAGCGGGCACACCTCCAAGGACTCGTCCGCACCACGTCGCTCATTGTCAAACCCGGCGCCAAGCACACCGGGACCATCGAGATGGTCCAGGCAGCTCCCAAGGGTTGATTTCGAATCTCAAATCCCAGATCCCATGCTCGCCGCCCTCGATCTTAAGGAGGAAATCCTCGCCCTCAAGAAAGCCCGGAACGCCGTCATCCTCGCCCACAACTACCAGACCGGCGACATCCAGGATGTCGCCGACTACGTGGGTGACTCGTTAGGCCTCGCCTATCATGCCAAGGCCACCGACGCCGATGTCATCGTCTTCTGCGGGGTCCACTTCATGGCGGAGACCGCGAAGATCGTGAATCCCTCGAAAATAGTCGTCCTGCCGGATGCCGATGCCGGATGCTCGCTCGAACAATCCTGCCCCGCTCCGCAGTTGGAGGCGTTTCTCAATGCCAATGCGGAGAAGAATTACTATGTCATCGCCTACATCAACTGCTCCGGCGGCGTGAAGGCACTGTGCGATGTGATCGTCACTTCCGGTAATGCCATCAAGATCGTCAACCAGGCTCCGG
>JAZKGW010000030.1:0-10902 GCA_040385685.1 Verrucomicrobiota bacterium
GCGTGTTCTGATTCTCAAGCTCGCCATGGGGATCGCTGTCGGGCCGGGCGTTTCCTTGCTCCTCTACCCCGTAAGCCGCTGAAAAAATCGCGGCATCGCGCGGGTCTAGCAGCAGGGATATCTCGCGTGCCTCCCATGTCCAAAAAGCGCCCTCGCGCTTTTCAATGGAATCCGCGCTTGGAAAACTATCCGCATCCTCCGCAGCATGGAACGCTCCGCCCGGGTCGCGCAGTGTTTCCAGCAAGTAACGAATAACATTCTCCGCCACCTCACGGAACAATCCGTCTCCGGAAATCTGCCAGCCGTCGAGATAGGCCATCGCCAGTTGCGCCTGATCATAGAGCATTTTTTCATAATGCGGGACATGCCAGAAGCGGTCCACCGAGTAGCGATGAAAACCGCCGCCGAGGTGATCGTGCATGCCACCCAAGGCCATCGCGCGGAGTGTGCGTTCACTCATTTGCCGGGCCATTTTCCCCTCCTCACTTTCCCAACCGAACCGTTCGCCAAGCTGCATCAAGGTCCGGATCACCGCCGGCCGCGGAAACTTGGGCGCATGCCCGAACCCACCCCAGTCGCCATCGAACATCGCCTCACAACGATCCAGATAGTCGCCGAAAACCCTCGCGTCCGGCAGTCCCCGCAACCCTGCAGTGCCTGCGGCTTCCTTTTGCAAATGTTCTAACACGCTCGCAGCACCCGCCTCCATTTTTATCCGGTCATCCCGCCACAAGCGGCCCAACTCATGGCACACCCGCGTGAATCCCGCCCGCCCCTGCCGATCCACCGGCGGGAAATAGGTGCCACCGACCACCGGCTTTCCTTCCGGTGTGAGCCACACGCTCATCGGCCAACCGCCCTGCCCGGTCGTCGCCTGCACGAAAGCCATGTAAGTTGCATCGATGTCCGGGCGTTCCTCACGGTCGACCTTCACGTTGATGAAATGAAGATTCATCACCTCCGACACCCGCTCGTTTTCAAAACTCTCCCGCTCCATCACGTGGCACCAGTGGCACGTCGAATAACCGACTGATAGAAAAACCAGCTTGTTCTCCGCTTTCGCCCGCACGAACGCCTGGTCCCCCCAAGCCTGCCAGTCCACCGGATTGTGAGCATGCTGAAGCAAATACGGCGAGGTCTCGTGGATCAATGCGTTCGGCATGGTGACGTCATCCTATCCGCGGTCCGATCCCTGTCCACCTTCGCCCGACGATTCACCCAGCATGTCGAAGTTCCCGCATGGCAACGACGACAGAGGCTGGGTGAATCTCAATCCAGGCGATTATTTATCCTTCTTCTTATCTTTATCCTTATCCTTGTCTTTGTCTTTATCCTTGTCCTTATCACCGCCCTGGTCATGCGGTACGGTGACCCTGACGGCCGAAATCTCTGATAGATTTCCAGCTTCGTCTTCGGCCTGCACCCTGATGGTGTAAATGCGGCCACCTTTGTCCTTGCCGGTGCGTTCGGCACGGAGTGAAACGGTGTGATCGCCGGTGATCACCCAGTCGGGTGCAGTGTTGCCGCTACCTTTGGCATCGACCGCTTGATTGCTGGTAACCGAAAGGATTTTCCAAGTGGTTTCACTGCAAGCATCGGTCACCTTGGCAAACACGCGGACGGGGACCATTTTGTGATTGGGCGGCCACAGGACCTTTGGATTGGTGGTGAGCGAGTCAATGACCGGCGCGATGGTGTCCTCCACCGTGATGTTGGCAGTCGAAACGGTTACGTTTCCCGCACTATCCGTGGCGGTGACCGAGAGCGTATTGACTCCTTCATGGTGCAGAGCGGCCGTGTAAGTGATCACCCCGCTGGAGGGCGGCCCGCCCGCAGCAATGTTGTCAGTCTCGACCGGGACGCCGTTCAAAGACCAGACGGCGATCACCGCGTCTCCATCGAAATCCGAAACTGTCGCGGTGAATGTGACAGGCACACCGCATTCGACGGTGGCGTCGGCGGGAGGGATCACATCGGGAGCGGCGTTTTGGCGGATCAACTGACCGCGGATCTCGCCCCCCAAATTGGCGCCAGTGTGGATATTAACATAATGAAGACCGGCGAGCAGGTCGGCGGCTTCGGCGGGCGTATAGAGCACCGATCCGTAGATGACCCCGCCATTGGCGGCAACTTGGGCGGGAAAATGGCCCGGCAAGAGGTCGGTCACGACCGGTCCTGCGACTCCGACGGCCGCGCGATGGATATGCATGGTCGTCGCCGGTCCGGTCAGGTTTGTGAAGCCTGCGGCCAACCCGTAGCCCATCGTGAAGGAGAGCCTGGAGGTGGTGGTGTCGAAGAAGATTCCGCCGGAAATTTCATTGCCGGAACCCAAACTGGCGGTAGTCAAGGAGGGTTCATTCGCGGGGCTCAGTCCCACGCCGGGGCTTGTGCCAGTCGGGGAGAGGTCAAACTCGATGATCGCCGCGTGTCCGATCGCTATGCTCGCCATCAAGACCAGCGCGGAATTTCGGAGCGTCAATTGTCGTCCGGAACGGAACGGAGGGGTGGTTTTGCCCAAGCGGCGAACCGCCGCGAGTGGTTGGAATAGTTTGGTTTTCATGGTGTTGGATGGTCGCCGATTGAATGGGTTTTGATTCAAATCGATTCGCTCAGACCAATACCCCCCGATCACCCCACTGTCCATAGGGCAAATGCTCATCAACCTCAATTTCGCACAATTCGCAGGGTTCCAACGGTTGTCGGTCTGCCGGTCCAGACGAAGGTTGCAAATCGCCGCCAATGTGCGGAGATGCCGCTGCGATGAACCCATGCTCCCGACGCTCCCCCGCATTCCTGCGCCTTCTCACGGTGTTGACGCTCCCCTGTTTGCCGCTGCTTGCCGAGGTCCCGCTCGAAGACGGCATCAAGTCGCATCTGGGAAAACTTACCACCGACAACTCGCCCGGCATGGCGGTCCTCGTCGCCCGCCACGGCAGGATCGTCTTTCAGGGCGGGTTCGGCCTTGCCGATGTTGAGAAGAGAACCCCGGTGACCGTCGAAACCAAATTCCGCATCGGTTCGGTCAGCAAGCAATTCACCGCCGCGGCCATCCTGCGCCTCGCCGACGAAGGCAAACTCGCCCTAACCGATCCGTTGGAGAAATTTTTCCCCGGCTTCCCCAAAGGCGTCACGCTACAGCAACTCCTTACCCACACCTCCGGAATTCACAGCTACACCGACAAGCCGGAGTTCATTGGGAAAGTCAGCAAGCCAGTCACCCCCGCCGAGCTTATCGCCTCCTTCCGCGACGACCCGCCGGACTTCGCACCCGGCGCGGGCTTTCACTACGACAATTCCGGTTACTTCCTCCTCGGGGAAATTGTCGCGAAAGTCTCCGCCAAACCGTTTGCCTCCTGCCTTCAGGAAATGTTCTTCGGTCCGCTCGGCATGAAGGGCACCGGCATCTATCAGAATGCGACGCCACCGCCGGGAATGGCCAAGGGATATTCGATGGTCGATGGCAAGGCCACGCCAGCCCTCGACTGGGACATGTCGTGGGCTGGCGGCGCAGGGGCGCTTTACTCCACGGTGGGCGATCTGTTCCTGTGGAACGAAGCGCTTTTCGGCGGGAAGATCTTGAAACCGGCGACATTGAAAGAGATGACGACTCCAGTAAAACTGCCGGACAAGATCGACGGAATGAACTACGGCTTCGGCCTCGTGATGTCCGAACTAAAACGCCTTCCAGCCATCGGCCACGGGGGCGGACTCAATGGTTGGTCGAGTGATCTGCTGCGACTGCCGGAACAAAACTGCACGGTGATCGCGCTTGCCAACGCCTTGGCTTCCGTCCCCGGCTTCGAGCCTGCGGCAGTGACAAAACAGATTGCCGGGAAATTCCTTGAGGCCGAAATCAAGAAACTGCCACCGCTCAAGGAAGACATGGCCGTGGACAAAAAATCATACCCGGATTTCGTCGGCCGCTATGATTACAAGACTGCCGTTCTCGCCGTCAGCGTGGAAAATGACCACCTTTTCGCGCAGCTCACCGGTCAGGAAAAGCATGAGATCTTCCCTTCCGCGAGCGATGAGTTTTTCTGGAAAATCACCGACGCGAAAGTCGCTTTCCTTCGCAATGACAAGGGCGTGGTCACTGCCGCCCGCCACTCACAGGGCGGAAATTCCTTCAAGGCCGAGCGCATCACGGAAGGGGAAAGCAAACTCACCGAGGGCGAACTCGAAGCCATCGTCGGCAAGTATCAATACGGTCCCGATGCCATACTAACCGTCAACCGCGACGGCGCATCCGTGTTCTCCCAGCTTACCGGCCAGCCAAAATTCCAAATCTATCCGAAGTCCGCCACCGAGTTCGAGTGGCGCGTCGTGAAAGCCACCGTCACATTCAGCAAGGATGCCGACGGCAAGGTCACCCACGCCACCCATCGCCAGAACGGCGCGACATTCGACGCACCGAAGCTCAAATAGGCGTCATCGCGCCTTCCCCGGGCGATGCTTCCAGGTGACGTCGGTTTTGTCGTGTCCGCCATCGCTCCGACCGTCGATGCCGGTGCCCCACAACGAGTAACCGCCGTCCGAGGAGCGTGCGTAGAAATACGGTTGCCCGGTGGCAATATCCAGCGGAACACCACCCGGAAGCTTGTCGTAGATGGCGTCCAACCGATCCGGGTAGCTCCCCGTCCGGCGCTGATAGGTTTCCAGCGCGGCGGCCAGCCGGAATTGATCATACTCAGACTGCGCTTTGATCACATACCTGGCGGCAATCTCCTGGTCATCGTAACCCCCACCGTGCAGATCCTTGATCATGAAATAGAACGATCCTAACATGCCTGCCGATTCCTCCGCCCCGCCACTCTCTTTCAGATCTTCTTCCGTCGGACGCATGTAAAAACCCGTTTCCGGATCGAAACAGCTGAGCATCCGGTCGACCTCGGCCAGCTTCACCTCCATGTTGTCACGGATCTGCTGCTCGGTGATGAGCTTCAGCTTCACTTGATTCACGAACTGGTTGAACTGGGAGGGAGTCTTCAGCAAATCCTTGCCGAACTGTTCCTCATGCTTATGGAAATTCATGTAGTAATCGGTGATGGATTTTTTCTCGCGCTCGGCATCCCGCTGCGCGGAAGCGAGCACATTCTCCAAGGCCACCATCGATGAAATTTCTGACAACTGATCGTCTGTCCACGCTCCCGAACGCATCCCTGACCGGGCCAAACCGAACGTCCGACGGTCCATGGAACCATCGTAACCGCTATTGGCTGGATACAACTCCGCGAGCCGCGCCGTCGAATTTTTCATCGCCTGCCAATCCGCCCAAGCCCCTGCCGTATCACCGCTTTGCAAGCGCGCTTCCGCGGTCATCGCCAAGATACGGGAGATGCTGTACGACAGGCTGCCAAATCGCCAACTGTTGGGGTCTGATTTGTAATCCGCGGCTTTATCCAAGGTCCCCTTCGCCACGGCCTCCCGCCACTGCGCGAGCAGCGTGGAAAAGCGGTCGGCCTGCTTGAGATATTCAGCCGCAGCCTGCGCCTCCGTCATCGTCTCCGGCACCTCGACTCCCATGTTTTGAAGAATCGCGCGGAAGCTCCACACGCCGTCCACGATTTCGGGATGGGTTCTTTTGTATCGGAGAAACGCTGTAATTTCTTCGAGCTTCTTGGAAAATTCCTTCCATGCCTCCTTGTCGCCCACCAAGACGCCACCGAAGTGCGGCACCGAGGCCAAGGGCATTCCACGGGGCGTGGACGCTGGACCCACCGCAGTCGCGGGAGCCACAGGATGCTGCGGCACTGCCTTTTTCCGCTGAGAGCCTACGATTCTCTTCGTCGCCTGATGCCCGCTGTCCATCACCAACCACCTGGCGACAACGAGAATTGTCACCAAGCCCAGGAGGCCGAACGCCAGCCAGCCCAAGCCACGCAGCCACGCGGGAAATCGTTTCGGCGGGACGGGCTTGTTCATGCCATGCTAGAAAGCTGTTATTTCCATCGGCGTCAAGGAGTCGATGTAGAGGCATCCTTGCCGCCCTCCTTCACTTCCCCTTCACGGGACGATGCGTCCAAGTGACATCGGTCTTCTCATTGCCACCCTCGCTCTTGCCATCGATCCCGGTGCCCCACAACGTGTAGCCGCCATCCGCATTGCGCTGATAAAGATATGGCTGCCCGGTGGCGATGTCGAGAGGGGCACCATTGGGGAACTTGCCGCTGATGGCATCCAAACGATCCGGATATTCTCCGGTCTGTCGTTGGTAAATTTCCAGCGCGGCGGCGAGGCGGAACTGGTCATATTCAGACTGCTGCCCGATCACATGTCTCGCGGTCCACTGGTCATCACCGCCGTGACCCTTGATCATGAAATAGAAGGAGTCGAACATTCTTGGAGTCTCCTTCGCCCCGCGGGCATCGGCTAACTCTTCTTCCGTGGGACGCACGTAAAATCCCGTTTCGGGATCGAAACGGCTGAGTTCCTGGTCCTTCTCAAACAGGGCCACCTCCATGTTGTCCCGGATCTGCTGCTCCGTGATGAGCTTTAGCTTCACCTGATTTACGAACTGGTCGAACTGAGAGGGGGTCTTTAGGAAATCCTTGCCGAATTGTTCCTCATGCTCATGGAAATTCATGTAGTAATCGGTGATGGATTCCTTCCTCTGCTCCGCGTCCCGCTGCGCGGAAGCGAGCACACTCGCCCGGGCCGCCTCGGATGAAAGCTCTGCCAACTGCTCATCCGTCCATGCTCCCGACTGCACTCCGGACTTGGCCAGTCTGAACAATTGATAGTTCATCCTTTCACTACAACCATAATAGCTATCGAGAGGAAACAACTCCTTAACCCGTTCATCCGAGTTTTTCAGCGTTTGGCAATCCGTCCAGGCATTTGCGGTATCCCCAGCTTGCAAGTGCGCCTCCCCGGTCATTGCCAAAAGACCGGCGACGGTAGATGCCATCCAAGAGAAACGCCAGATATTGGGGTCCGATTTATCATCCGCAGCCTTCTCCAACGGCCCCTTCGCCACAGCCTCCCGCCACTGCGCGAGCAGGCCGGAAAATCGATCGGCCTGCTTGAGATATTCCCCCGCGGCTTCCGCCTCCGTCATCGTCTCCGGCACCTCGATCCCTATGTTTTGGAGAACCGCGCGGAAGCTCCATACGCCGTCCACTTTTTCGCGATGGGTTCTTTTGTAGCGTAGGAAGGCCGTGATTTCATCGAGCTTTTTGGAGAACTCCTTCCATGCCTCATTGTCGCCCACCAGAACGCCACCGAAGTGCGGCACTGAGGCCAAGGGCATTCCACGGGGCGTTGCCGCTGGAACCACTGCGGCCACCTGTGGCTGCGGCACTGCTTTTTTCCGCTGCGAGCCGACGATCCTCTTCGTCGCCTGATGCCCGCTGTCCATCACCAGCCACCTGGCGACAACGAGAATTGTCACCAAGCCCAAGAGGCTGAAAGCCAGCCAGCCCAAGCCACGCAGCCACCCGGGAAATCGTTTCGGCGGGACGGGCTTGTTCATGCCATGCTAGAAAGCTGCTATTTCCATCGGCGTCAAGGAGTCGATGCAGAGGCATCCTTGCCGCCCCACTTCACTTCCCCTTCACGGGACGATGCGTCCAAGTGACATCGGTCTTCTCATTGCCACCCTCGCTCTTGCCATCGATCCCGGTGCCCCACAACGTGTAGCCGCCGTCCGCGTTTAATTGATAGAAATACGGTTGGCCGGTGGCGATGTCCCGCGGGAGGGCTCCGGGGAACGCGCCGCTAACAGCCTCCAGGGTTTCCGGATACTGTCCCGTCGAACGTTGATGGAGCTCCAAGGCTGCCGCGATGCGGGTCTGGTCCACGGCAGATTGATTTTTGATAATCCGCTCGGGAAGTTGGGTGAAGAATCCATCGCCCATGTTGTCGCTATACATGAAATAGAACTTGTCGAACCAAGTGTCCGGCGACTTCGATTTGACGACCTCGCCACCCGGCGGAGCCTGATAGAATCCCGTATTCGGATCGAAAAGGGTGAAAGGCTGCTCCATCTTGTATTGCATGAGGGCGATATTATCCGCCATCTGCTGCTCCGTGGTCATGCCGAGGGCGATTTGGTTTACGAAGTTATCGACCGGCGACTGCGTTCCCAAAAAAGGCCGCGCGAGCTCCGCCCGCTTCTCCGGGAACCGTGAAAAATAGCCGGTGACATCGCTCTTCTCCTGCTCCACATCGCGGAACATGGAGGCCAGCGCATTTTCATTGGCTACTGTTTCGGACATTTGACCAAGCTGCTCATCGGTCCAACCGCCAAGTTGCATTCCAGCATGGGCGGTCCGAAACAACTGGTTTTTGATGGAGAATCCAACCATGCCCGCGATTAGCGATGCCTTGTCGTTGCATCGTTCCGCACTGAGAGCCAGCGTCTGCCAGTCGGAAAACGCCGCGTCCGCGTCGCCCGTTCTGAGGTAGGCTTCGGCCCGAACGCCGAGCAAACCAGGAAATCGCCCGCTAAGCATCGCAATCTTTCCACTCGGAGTGGACCCAAAGCTGTAGTCCGGGGAAGTGTAGTCCCAAGGTCCTTCCGCGACGGCATCCCTCCACCGGGCAAGCAATCCGGAAAATTTGTCCGCCCGCTTGAGGAACTCGGCGGCCGCCTCCGCCTCGGTCATCGACTCGGGCACCTCCATGCCCATCTTACCCAGCAATGTGCGGAAACTAACTACGCCATCCACGCGACTCTTGTTGATCATTCCCCCGCTGAATAGCGCGGTCATCTCGGAAAGTTGTTGCTGGAGTTCCTTCCCCGCCGGCGATTCCTCGTCGAGGAAAGCCTGCAACAGAGGAAACTCCGCCAGCGGCTTGTCGCGGGAAGCGACCGGTTGCGAGGATGCAGCATCCTCGCCCGCCGTCCGACTGAAACCCGGCGGAAGCGCCCGCCCCTGTTTCACCAATTCCACCGCAGTCCGATGCGCAGTGCCTATCAGATACCATCGCAGCGCGACGAGCACCGTCGCCACCCCCAACACCGAGAATCCGAGCCACCCGAGATGCCGCAGCCAGGCGGGGAAGCGTTTCTTTTCGGTGGGTTGATTCATTTGTCACTAGAAAGCGGTTATCCTGAAAGGCGTCAAGGAGATGTCGCCCCCTTCACTTCCCCTTCACCGGACGATGCGTCCACGTGACATCGGTCTTCTTGTCGCCGCCGTCGCTCTTCCCGTCGATCCCGGTGCCCCACAGCGTGTAGCCGCCGTCCCGGTCGCGCTGATAGAGATATGGTTTTCCGGTGGCGATGTCGATTGGAGTGGAACCGCCGAAGGTCGCGTTCACGGCGTCCAGCGTTGCCGGGTATTCCCCCATCGCCCGCTGATGGATTTCCAAAGCGGCGGCGATGCGGGTTTGGTCGATGCCGGATTGGCTTCTGATGATTTGCTCCGGCACCCAATCATGCCGACCGCCATACATTTCGGAATACATGTAGTAGAATTTATCGAACGATACATCCGAAGGCTTTGAGTGAGGAAGTTCGCGGGAATCTCCCGCGGATTCTCCCAGATAAACTCCGGTATCCGGATCGAAGCGGGTGAACGGCTGATCCATTTGGAAATCTATCACCGCGAGGTTGTCCGAGATTTGTTGATCGGTGGCCGTGGCAATACCGAACCGGTTGATCATTTTGTCGATTGGCGATTTCGAACGTGAGAAATCCTCTTCGATCTCACTTTGGTGTTCCCGGAAATGGGTGAGGTAGTCAGCCATCCAGAATTTTTGCCCATCCATCCCGCGACGCATGGAGGTGTGTGCGTTTTCCTCGCCCAGCATCGTCGAAATTCCCATCAGTTGAATATCCGTCCACGCACCCAGTTTCATCCCGGCATGCGCTGTCTGAAACGTCTGCGGCCATAGCCAGAACATCGGGTTTGCCAGCACGTCACCACTGCGATCCGCGCTGGAATGCATGATCTGCAAGTCAGACCAGGCGCCATCCGTGTCTCCAGTTCGCATATGAGCTTCGGCCATGGCACCCAACAGACGTTGAAGAGAAATGGCCACATTTAAAATTTTATTTCCCGTCGCGAAAGAGTCCTTCGTTTCCATCGAACTGAAATCCCACGGCCCTTTGCCGACCGCCTCCCGCCACTGCGCGAGTATGGCCGAAAACCGTTCCGTCTGTTTGAGAAACTCCGCGGCAGCTTCCGCCTCCGTCATGATGTCCGACACGGCCACGCCCATCTTGGCGAGCGCGGCGCGAAAACTCAGCACTCCGTCCACCTGGCAATCGGAGCCTGAACTCCCCGCCAAACTCGTCATCAATTTCCGTATCTCCTCAAGCTGCTTCTCAAGCTCCTTCCGCGCAGCCATATCATCACCGGCATAGACCCCGACCAACGGCAACTCCGCGATTGGAATGCCACGGGAGGTCGTGGATTCCTTCTCCGAAGTTGATGCTGCCACAGCATTTTTTGACGAACTCTTTGGAAGCGTCCTTCCCGGCATGACCAATGCCTGTGCCTTTTGATGCGAACTTTCCACCAACCGCCGCCCCGCTAACAACAGCGTGACCAGTCCCAACAGAACGAAACCCAGCCAACCCACAGTCCTCAGCCAGGCTGGAAATCGTTTCTTTTCGGTGGGTTGATTCATGAGTCACTAGAAAGCTGTTATTCCCGCGTGGGTCAAGGATCTCGGGTTTGGCAGCCACCTCTCGTTAGTAAGTCCGCAGCAATGGTTTTTAGTCGCCGGATCATGAATTGTTCTTTTGAATCCATGCCAATGAATCCCCCCCTCCTGACATTCGCCGCGCCTCCGCTTCTCGATTTCGTGGCAACGGATGAACACGACGCCGTCAGACGCACGGCGGAACTACTGGCGATCGATTCGGGCATCACCAATTTCGGCGGATTTGTCGATGCCGTCTTCGACCGGCAGCGGATCAACCCGCCACTGCTCGGCAACGGAGTCGCGATC
>JAZKGW010000030.1:10912-41597 GCA_040385685.1 Verrucomicrobiota bacterium
CCACGCCCGCACCGTGCTCGCGCGGGACATCGTCTGCGTGGCCGCGCGAACCGCCGACCCAATCCCGTTTGGCCCCGAGTCCGAGCCGGTGCGGCTGATTTTCCTGCTAGGCATCCCGCCTCACCGGATCAACGAATACCTCGAACTCATGGCGGTGCTGGTGAAACGGCTCCGCGATCCGGAGATCCTGCAGCGACTGCTGACCACGGACACGCCGGAGGAATTCACCAGCCTGCTGGCGTGAAGATGCCGCTGGCTCAGATCGCCTCCGCGCCGAAGTACGGCACGAGAGCGTCCGGAATTCGGATGGAGCCGTCGGGCTGCTGGCATTGTTCCAGCAGCGCGACGTAGAGACGGGGCAGTGCGGTGCCGGAACCATTGAGGGTATGTGGGAAGCGGTTTTTCCCTTCGGCGTCCTTGAAGCGAAGCTTCATTCGGCGCGCCTGGAAATCGCTGAACCATGAGCAGCTCGAAACTTCGAGATACTTGCCGTGGCCGGGCGCCCAGACTTCGATGTCGTAGGTTTTGCCGGCGTTCGCTCCGAGGTCGCCAGTGCAGAGCTCGATGGTGCGGTAGTGCAGGCCGAGTTTTTGCAGGACCGATTCGGCGTGAGCAGTTAGTTGTTCCAAGACTTCGAAGCCGTGGTCCGGGTGGACGATCTGGACTAGCTCGACCTTGTCGAACTGGTGCATGCGGATGATGCCCTTGTTGTCACGCCCGGCCGAACCGGCCTCGCGGCGGAAGCAGGGAGTGTAGGCGACCATTTTCAACGGCAGATCAGACTCGGTTAGAATCGTGTCGCGATAGAGGTTGGTGACGGGAACCTCGGCGGTGGGCGCGAGAAAGAGGTTGTTGATGCCGGCGTCATCGGCATCGGTGCCGTACATGTCGTCCTCAAATTTCGGGAGCTGGCCGGTGCCCTCCATGCACTCGCGCTTGACGAGATGCGGGACGTTGACCTCTTCGTAACCGTTGGCAGTTTGCGTATCTAGCAGGAAGTTGATGAGCGCGCGCTCGAGCTTCGCGCCTTTTCCCCGATACACCACGAAGCCAGAGCCGGCGGTGCGGATGCCGTCGTCCCAGTTGATCAGGCCGTGCTGGAGCGCGAGTTCGACGTGGTCCTTCGGCTCGGTTAGCTCGGGCTTGGTCCCCCACTCGCGGACGACCGGGTTGGCGGTTTCATCGCTACCGATCGGGCAGGCGTCATGGGGAAGATTCGGAATGTTGAGCAGCAGTTGGCTTTGCTCAGCAGACGCATCCTCGGCTTTCACGTCGAAGATGGTGATTTGCTCGTTGATGTGGCGGACTTCGGCCTCGATGGCGGAGGTGTCCTCGCCCTTGGCCTTGAGCATGCCGATCTGCTTGGAAATGGTTTTCCGGGAATTCTGGAGCTGTTGCTTGTCGGTCTCGGCCTTGCGGCGGGTTTCGTCGTAGGCGAGCACGTCATCGACGAGTTTCCAATGGTCACCGCCACGGGTTTTGAGGCGATCTTGAACGGCGGCGGGGTTGTCGCGGATGACGCGGATATCGAGCATGGCGGCGCGACTCTCGCGGGCGATGGGGTGCAGAATCAACGTGAATTTTCAGAAACCCGGCAAGATTCACGGCGAAGCCGGGCATCGGACGTCACGCCAACCGCTCGCGAATCCGCCGCAACAGATCCGCGGTGTGCGGCATCGCGACTCCCGCCTCGTTCGCGCGGCGCAGCGGTTCTTCCCAAATCGGAGCGACCTCCACTTCCCGGCCTTCCACAAAATCGATCATGCTGGACGTGCGATAGGGGCCCATCGGGCGGGTGCGGTCGATGTTGAAATCGATGAGATCGTCGCTCAAATCGTGTCCGAGCGCCCGCGCCGCGGCGATCACCTCGGCCATCAGCGCACGCAACTCGTTTTCGGTTTCCCGCGCGGCGAGCAGCACGTCGGTGGTCACGCCGCCTTCCGCGACGGAGAGCCCATTGAAGGGGATGTTCCACACGAGTTTCTCCCACTGCGATTTCTCCAGATCGGCGACGGCGACCGCTTGGATCTTTGCGGCCTTGAAGCGCTTTTCCAGTTCCACCGCACGACCGCTGCCATCGGGTCGCCATTCGCCGATGGTCATTCGCCCGCCAGCAGAGTGGCTGATCCGGCCGGGTGCGGTCCGGTTGATGCAGATGAAACAGAGCCCGCCCAACACCCGCTCGGGCCCGACGATTTGCGCCAGGAGCTCGCAATTTCCCAAGCCGTTCTGGAGCGTAAGCACCTGCGTTTGCGGATGAAGTAAGGGTGGCAAAACCGCGGCTAACTGATCGTTGGCGGTCGCCTTCCACGCCACGATCACCAGATCCACCGGTCCGATTTCCGCCGCGGTCTGATAGGCCTTCACCTGCGGCATTTCGAAATCGCCATGCGCGCTCGCGACTTTCAATCCATCGCGTGAAATCACCTCGAAGTCCGAGCGGACCAAAAACCTAACATCCTCACCCGCCGCGGCCAAGCGGCCGCCGAAATACAGCCCGACAGCTCCCGAGCCGACAACGGCCACGCTATTGAAGCTCCAAGACACGCGATCAATCGTCCTTGAAGGCCTCCGCGCGGCGCTCGTCAATGCAACGGGTGAGCCACCGAACGAGTTTTTCGGCTTCCTCGGACTCGTTGCGCATCGAGCTGAGCGCCGCCCAGTCGAGATGCGGACGAGACCGCGGCACGGCGAAGCGGTTGATGTCGAGCTTGCCCATGATCGCCTCGGTTTCACGAGGATGGGCGTTGAGAATGTTAGCCGGCCCCGGGAGTTCGTCCAGGGCCTCGGCCGTTAGACCGAACGAGGTCACCCCCACGCCGAAGGTGGCGCTCAGTTGGCGAAGGCTGTCGGCCAGGGCCTCGTCCTCGATCGGAGCGGCGTAGATCAATTCCCCGCCCTGCGCCCACATCGAAACCGCCAGCGTCTGGAAAAAATCCTCGCGGTAGGTTTGCAACGACGGCTGGATCCGCAGGCGGGCCGCGTGCAAACGGAACGGCGCAATCCCCAACCGCTGCTTGAAGTTCAGCATCGTTTCATCCAGCGACATTTCTTCGTCCGGCGAGCCACCGGTTTCCCAATCGACGAGCACCAGCTCAGGAAATTTCCACAGGTTGCTCAGCGGCGAGTCCTTGCCGAAGGCCTGGCGGAATGCAAACGGGAAACGGCCGTTGATTTCAAAGTAACGCGTCACCACCGCGCGGAACTTGCGGATGCGCATCATCGCGCCGTCCACCACGTCCGGGTCGGCGGCGGTTAGGTCGTCGAGCCGTCCCTGGGTCAGTGCCAACAGTTCCTGCGCGCCCGAAAGAGCCGGCAACGGCGCACTGCGGCGATAGTAGCCCTGGCCCTTCTCAACTTTCGCGATCGGCGAGCCCGGATCGCACGACATGATCGAGAAATGATAGCGCAGCGAGGCGTCCGAATAATTGCCCGCGAGTTGCAACCGGGTGAGGCGGATCAACTCCGTCCCTTTGATCGAATCGACGGGATTTCCTGGAAGTAAGGTCGGGAGAATATCGGATAGCTGGGTGCGGAGACTCATAGGGGGGTGAAACGACTCTTGCGTTCCGGCCATCCAATTCGCCCGCCCCCGGATCATCAAGCCCCAAACCCGCGGATTCTAAAAATTCATCATCCGCCGCGACGTTTATTTGAAGGAATCCGCCGCAAGGCTTGTCGAAGCGGGCGATTCGCCCATCCTCACCCCAATGAATTTGAAATCGATTCTCCCATTCCTCGCCGTCGCCCTGGTTTCCAGCGCCAATGCCCAGGACCCCAACGCCCAACAGATCCTCGAAGGGGCCCGCATCTCGGCAACCCTCACCAAGCTCGACGAGGGCCTCACCGGCAATCTCCGCAAAGGCAGCAGCAACACCCCCATCACGCTGTTCCTCAAGGGCAAGGACATCCAGTTCCAGTTTTCCGAAAACAAGGGGCCCTGGCGGATCTTCCACACCCGGATCGGCGATGAGAACTTCAACCTCTTCGAAATCGTCGACGGCAAGACCGTGGAGTTTCCCGCCGCCAAAATCGTCCAGCCAATCGCCGGCACCGACCTGACTTACGAAGACCTGGCGTTGCGGTTTTTCTACTGGCCCAATCCCAAGCTCGAAGCCACGGAAGACGTCGGCGGGCAACCCTGTTATAAATTGCGGGTCGATAAACCCAAAGGCGCGGCGGGAAAATACGACGTCGTCTATGTCTGGGTTCACAAGAAATTCGGAGCCTTCATGCGGATCCGCGGCCACGATAAAAATGGCGGGCTCGTGAAGGAATTCGAGGTCGAAGAAGTGATGCCTGTCGCCGACAACGTCTGGACGCTGCGCAAGATGCAAGTCGCCACCTGCGATCCTAACAACGGCGGACGCCGACTCTCGATCACCGACGTGACTTTCGCCTCGCCGAAGAAGGCCGGCCCGCGCGGCGTGCGTTGAGTTTTCGTTAATCGCCCACTCGAAACACCAGCGAACCGCTATGCAGCCCCGCCGCTTTCGCAGGTTGGCTGGCGGGGCCGGTTTTCTCCGGCGTGATGAACTTCGAGCCGATCGCCGGAATCGCTTCGAGGAACGACAAATCCCCCGCCGGGAAGGCCACCGTCGTGAACGGATGGCTGATCCGCGGGGTGCCGAGCCGCAGATAGGTTCCGGGCCGCGAACTTGAAACAGTCAGGGGGCCGGTGGCGGTCTCGAAGCGCGCCCAGCGCAGCCCGGCGAAACAGCCCTGGAACTCGGGAAATGCCCACGACTCGCCGGGTTGAATGTCGTTGGCTGCGATCTCATGCACGCCGAGCATGGTGCCGCGCAAACGGTTCTGCCAGACCCGGCCCGGCCCCTCGCCCAGCCAACGGACTGATTTGAATTTCTCCTCCGGGTGATCGAAGGTGATCCCGTGATAGGTGAACTCGCCGTCGAGCTGATAGGAGTAATCCAACCGAAGTTCACCGTCTCCCACCAGCGTCCACCGGAACCGATCCGGGCCATTGGCGGCCGCGCCCTCCACCCAATCCGGTCCGCTCGTCACCTTGACAGGTAGGGCGGCGGTCGGAAAGCGGTCCGCCTGATAGGCCGCGCGGAGGCGCTTCAGTTTGGGAATGCCGCCATCCACCTGCCGGAAATTGGATAGACGCACCGCCGCCACGAGCTGCGGCGGAATTTCGTAAGTCTTTCCGTCGCTGTTGCGGCGCGTGGCGTCGTAGACGGTCTTCCAAATCTGGCCATCGGACGAGATTTCCAGTTTGAAGCCCGCCCAGTTGATGTTCTTCGGAAGATCCAGTTCAACCTCAAGCAGGTTCAACGGCTGCGGCGGGTCGAACTGCCAGGTCGTCGTGGCACCGGGACTTGAAATCAAATCAAGCGCCTCGAACCACTGAGTTTCCCCTTTCGCCGGGCGGGCATACACGACCCGCGGGCCGTTCGTGAGCGACGAGACCTGATCGCCGCGTCGAAGCTCTTTGAGCAGGCCGGTCTTGGCATCGAAGGTCGCGGTCACTGTTGCGGACTTCAGGAAAATTTCGTCCATCACGGTTTCCACACTGGTCTTCAACTTGGGATCGGCAGGTTCGATAAAATGCTTTCCGCCCGACACGGTGGGCCACGTCCAGTTCCACAACTGCTGTCCGTCGGAGTCCGTGGCGACCAACGACAGCAAGTCGGCATCCTGCCAACCGTCGAAGAGTCTTAGATTCAGCGTCCCGTCCGCGCCCGCGGCAATATCCGGGGCGAGCACTTCCCCACCTCCTAATATTGCTGGCTTCTTCGTGGAAACCGCCGGACCGAAAAACCATAGCATGCTCCATTCGAACTTACAGCCTGCCAGAGACCGGAAGTTGTAGCTGTTGTGGACCGTGAGCTTCCCCGTGAATTTCTCATCGAGCACCGGCGCATCGATTTGCACCGGCGAGAAAACATCCCGCACGGTGTAATAGCTGCCCTTTTTCTCATGCCGCGGACCGACAATTCCATCGGGCGCATAGGTGCTGAAGACGTCGATTCTGTTATTCTGGTCGGTACGCATGATGCCCTCGTCCGCGAGCACCCAGATGAAGCCACCGCCGCCGACCGGCGAGCTGGAAATCGCTTTCCAATAATCCTCAAGACCCGCCCCCGCGCCGCCGTCGTAGAGGCCGTGAATCATCTCGGTGGGCATCACCACGTTAGGTCCGGTTAGCCGTTTGGCGAGATCCTCGAAAGTCGGATAGTGTTTCGTATCCACGCCGTTGAAGGTCTCCCACGGATGCAGCACGAGCCGGTTCTGCGGATCGTAGAGCGCGAACTCGCCGTCGAGCTCGCGGTTCCAGCCGCCTTCGTTGCCGTTGTCCCAAAACAAGATGGACGGGTGGTTCACGTCGCGGGTGATCATTTCCCGCACCAGCTTGCGGCCGATCTCCGTGCCGTGGGCTTTCTGCCAGCCGCTGAGCTCATCGATGACGTAGAGCCCGAGTTCGTCACAAGCCTCCAGAAACGCGACATCCGGCGGATAGTGGCTCATCCGGACAGCGTTCATGTTCATTCCCTTGATCAGCTTCACATCGTCATAACTGTCCTCTGGATTGAGGCAGCGCGCAGTCTCCGGACGAAAGCTGTGGCGGCAGACGCCTTTGAGCAGGATCCGTTTGCCATTGAGGAAAATCCCCTCGCCCTTCCGCACTTCGATGGTCCGGAAGCCGAACCGCTGGGTCGCTTCGTGCATCTGCCATTTGTCCCGTTTCAGCGCGAGCCTCACCGTGTAGAGCTGCGGCGTTTCCGCAGTCCAAAGTGCCGGATCCTTGATCTTCGTCTCCAGGTTGACGTGACTGCAGCCTCCACCCGGGATCTCCGCAGTGAAAACCTCACCCGCTGGCTTGCCGGCCGCATCGAAGATCTGTGCCTCCAGCACGGCGGATTCGCGCAGATTTCCGAATTCCACTTTCGCCGTGAAAACCCCGTCCGCCGTCGCATCCACCGACACCTGTTCGATGCTGCGCTCCGGCACCGCTTCCAGAAACACCGGCCGGAAAATTCCGCCGAACACCCAGTAGTCCGCATCGCGCTCGGCGCGCTCGGTCAAAGTATCCGCGGATCGTTTCGAGACGTCCACTTCCAGCAGATTTTCCCCGCCCGGCTTGAGCAGCGCGGTGATGTCATGGCGGAACCGATAGAACCCGCCTTGATGGACCGGTCCCGCGGATTTCCCGTTCACCGTCACCGCGGCATCGGTCATCACGCCGTCGAAAACAATGCGGATCCGCCGGCCTTTCCAGGATTCCGGCACGGTGAAGCGGGTTCGATAGATTCCATGTTCGTCCGCTTTTCCTCCCGGACTTTCGCCGTAATTGTATGTGCCGAAGCCGTGCTGCTCCCAATTCGAGGGCACCGGGATGGTCGTCCACTCGCCCGCGCGGCGACCTTTGGTGACGGAAAATTCCCACGGCACTGCATCCTTCGGGCCGTGGCCGGACAGGTAGCGCAACTCCGTTTCCAACGCCGTCGCAGGGAAGACGCCGAGCAGGCCGAGAATGAGTGCAAGAAAGGACGGATGGCTGGGTTTTGAAATCATGGTCGGGTCGGTCGGTCGCGGGGTTTGCGGGTCGCAGCTACGATTCAATCAGTTGGACTCGTTCACGTCCAATGCTCGAATGGGTGGTAAATCTCGCCCCAAAGGTTCGCATTGATCCACCCCTGCTCCCCGCACATCGTATTCAAACGAAAATGACTCCTCATTGGATCGACGCCCACAACCATCTCCAGGATTCCCGCCTGACAGATCCCGGCCCTGTCGTCGCCGCCATGAAACTATCAGGTGTCACCCGCTGCGTCGTCAACGCCACCCGCGAAGCGGATTGGACGGCGGTCGAAAATCTAGCGAAAACTTGCCCGGATTTCATCGTCCCCGCATTCGGCATCCATCCGTGGCACGCGCACACCGCGAGTTGCGGCTGGCAGGAAAAACTCCGGGCGTTGTTAG
Organism: Verrucomicrobiota bacterium; assembly: GCA_040385685.1. Lineage (GTDB taxonomy): Bacteria > Verrucomicrobiota > Verrucomicrobiia > Verrucomicrobiales > Akkermansiaceae > Luteolibacter. The sequence goes on from JAZKGW010000030.1 coordinate 18,857, forward strand.
CCGGGGATCCGCAGTCTTCCATCGGCGAGTGCGGGCTCGACCAATGGATCACCGATCCGCCGATAGAGATCCAGCGACCGGTATTCATCGACCAGCTCCGCTTCGCCCGCGAGCTGGACCGCCCGCTCACCATCCACTGCCTCAAGGCCTGGGGTGCGCTGTTCGACGCCTTTGCGGAAGCGCTCCCGCCTCCGCGGTTTCTCATGCATTCCTTCGGTGGTTCGATCGAAACCGCCCGACGGCTGATTCCGTTAGGTGCGTTCTTTTCGTTTTCCGGACATTTCCTGCAGCCGCGCAAATCCGCCGCGCTCGATGTCTTCCGCCAGCTCCCACGTGATCGGATTCTGTTGGAAACCGATGCGCCCGACATGCTCCCGCCCGCGGAATCCATCACCCACCCCCTGCCGGAAAATCACAACCATCCGGCCAATCTCCCGGCCATCGGCCACGCCCTCGCCGCAGCGCTTGGCATGATGCCGGAAGCCTTGGCAGAACTCACTGGCGACAACACGCGGCGTTGTTTCGGCCTGCCCTAATTCCCGCCCTATCGATTCGAGGCCGTCGAATGAAGCTTGAGGATGCGCTTCACCTCCGCAATGGCCTGCGGATTCTGGTGCGCGCTGTGACTCGACGGGACGACGAGTTCACTCTGCGCGCCATCCATGTGCGAACTCCAATAAGGCACCACGCCGTCGGACTGGACGGGCGGCGTCTTGTCATGGTTGCCGCCCTTTCCGCGGTCTCCACAGATGACGTGATAGGGAACGCCCGGTGTGAGCGGAACGTTCTGGATCGCTTTCACGAAGCGGTTGTTAGGTGCCAGCGTGTCGACGCTGTTGGGGATTTGTTTGAGGCGCAGATCGTCGCCCTGGAAAGTGGCCACCTTCATGACATCCATACTCGCCTTGAGCAGGGTGACCGGGGATTTCACCAGTCTCGAACCGAGACGGCCCATCCAGCCGCTCGCGAGGTCACTGCCTTTGAGCGGGGCGGCGATGAAGACGACGCGGCCTACTTCCGGGCGATGCTTGAAGATGACGCCGTCGGTGAGAAGCTTGCGGCTTTCCGGCGAGAGCTGCACTTCGGCCGGTGGCTTGCCGGTAAGGGCGAGCCAGAGTTTTTCATCACTGGTGTCGGTGAGGAGCAGCCGGCTGATGCAACCGCCCATGCTGTGGCCGACGACGACCATTTTCTTTTTCATGGGATAACGCTTTTGGATCGCGTCGAGTTCGTGTCGGAGAATCGCGGCGGAATGTGGATACGGGTAGCCGCTCGGATAGCTGTAGAACCAGAACTGATAGTTTTTCCGGATTTCCTCGTCGCCGCGGAGGGCGTTGAGCATCGGCGTCCAGGTGGCGGGGGAATCCATGAGGCCGTGGATGACGAGCACGACGGTCTTGTTAGGATCGTAGGGCTGCAGCCGCGCGATGCGGGCGGTCTCGGCAAATTTTTCCGGATTCAGAAGCCGGGCGAGTTCCATCTTTTTGGGATCGTTGAGCGCAAGCATGACGGCGATGGGGACCGTGAAATCCGCCGCAAGCGGAAACGTGCGCCCGGCCAAGGTCACCTGCTCGACGGCCAACGGGTCCTCGAAACCAACGACAGCGTGCCGCCCCTCGAAGCGGATGACCGCCGTAACGCCATAAATCACCCGCGGGACAGCAAAGTCCGCCACCGCGTCCTTGTTCATTTCGCGCCCAACGGCGACGAGCGGCGCGCCGACACCTTCGCGCACCGTGCGCTCGGTGACGTAGGTCCCGTGAATGTCGTATTGATCCGCCGGGGTGAACTCGTAGAGCGCCGGATTCCACGCCTTGCGCGGATCTGGCTTGCGGGTGAGGACGAATTCACCGCCCGCGGCCGTCACCTGCAATGGCTGGTTCCAAGGATCGAGCTTCGATTGCTTGATGGTTCCGAAAACGCGCGCGACCGCGTAGTTGTAAGCGTCGCGTGCGGTGGTATCGCGGGGATTGCGTGCGAGCTGTCGGGCGGCCACCTCAGCGGCGGTTAGAAATTCGCCCATCGCCACGAGCGGCTGGCTGTTCTCCTGGCGAAGCGCATTGGAAATCCCCTGCTCGACCGACGTGAGCGCGCCGAGCCCCGCCCTAACGGGTCGAAACTGCGGTCGCTTTTCGGACACGGATGCATATTGCGTGCAACCGGCGAGCGCAAGCGCGGCGGCACAGGTGGCGAGGAGTGCGGCGTGTTTTCGAATCATGGGATTGAAAAGATGGATGCCGAATTTTGATGGGGTGGGAAAGCGGATTTTTTTCATCACGACACGGGCGGGTCGGACAACCGGAGCTGCGGATTGTATCGGGTTTCTCTCATCCGGCATTTGTCAAAAGCTTCGCGCAGTGAAGCTCCATTCACGCCACCGTGCGCTCCGATGGCGATGATCCGGGTCCGTGGTTCGCGGCCATTCCATGTATCACCCATTGCGATGTCCACCCGCTTGCCGACCACCTGGAGGATGACCCGTCGGCCCGGTTCATCGGCGGTATGAACCACGCCTTTGCATCGGTAAATGCTGGCCGGGAGTTTGCGCGCGGTTTCCCGCAGGGCTTCCAATGATAGAGGCTCGTCCGTTTCGTAGCTCCACGTCCTGAAGGCCTGCGTGTGGTCGTTCCGGTGGTCATGAGCGTGATGCCCACAATGGGGATCATGACAGTCGTGGAAATGGCTGGACTCCTCGGGTGTGTCATCGAGCTGCGCGGGATCAAAGCGGCCGACCGACAACAGGATTTCCAACGGCACGTTTCCGCCGGATGCCTCGACGAGTCGATAGCGGTGGAAACGGTCGTCGAGCCATGCCTTGATCCGCGCGATCTCCTCCCGGCTGACGAGATCGACCTTGTTGAGGATGAGCATGTCGGCGAAGGCGACCTGGCGAAGCTTCAGTTCCATCATCTCCGGTGCGGCGAAGATCTGCTCCGCGTCCACGACACACATGATGCTGTCCAACCGGATCCGGTCCCGCATGTCTTCGTCCATGAAGGTGAGGGCGATGCCGGAGGGATCGGCCACTCCGCTGGCCTCCAGCAGGATGTATTCGGGCTGCTCGGGACGAGCCATGACCTGTGTCACCGCGGCGACCAGATCCTCACGGATATTGCAGCAGACACAGCCATTGGCGAGATTGATGATGTCCCCTTCGCTTTCGACACCGACCACCAGTTCGGCATCGATGTTGATGGAACCGAAGTCGTTCACCAACACCGCGACCCGCAGGCCGTGATCGCCAGTTAGAATGCGGTTCAGCAACGTGGTCTTGCCGGCACCGAGAAAGCCGGTGAGGACGGTCAACGGTACCGCGGGCACCGTGCCCATTTCCACTGCGTGCGGCGTGAGAGTGAGGTTGTCGTTCATGTTCTATTTCTGTCCTTCAAGTGAGTCGATGATGGCTTGGAGTTTCATCGCCTTTTCCGAGAGCTGGGCCTGGGCTTTTTTAATTTTCACGAGCGCCATCTCGCGGACATCGATCGTGAGGTCCTTCGGGTAAGACTTGTTCGGTTCGCGATACAGGTCCGGCGGGTAATATTTCTTGGGGTCGATATCGCCGTTGAGAATGTCGGCCTCAAGGAGGTCGGCGAGCGATCGCTGGGGATTGGGGAATTTCACCTTCAGATTGGTGGGGCTCAGGTCGAACAGTTCGATCGCTTGCGCCGGCGTCGGGCGGGCCATCGCGCCGCAATCGGGAATCGCCGCTTTGCGCGTCCAGACGGCATCCTTGGTGACGTTGACAACCACCACGTCGGGCGCGCCGAACTGGAACAGTCCTTCGTAATGAACGCGAATCCCGGCGGTGATTTCCGGGATCAACTCCTCGTCGTAAGCCGTGTGGGTCACCATCGCCAGACGCGGTTTGATCTTATTAAACATGTAGCCGACCGCGTAGTGCGGGGTATGCGCCTGATCGATCGTCGTGGCCATAATGACGGGCGGCATGCCCATTTTCATCGCTTGGAGATGTGCCGTGTCGGGCTGCACTTCTGTCACGAAAACGTCCACGCCTTTGGAGAATTCGATGGTGCGTTCTTCGGGCCGGCCGTCACCCGTCCAGACGAATGAGAGCCCGTTCCAGTCGAGCCGGTAGCCCGAGGCGCCGTCCTTGGTGTGCGATCCCCGCCAGTGGCGGATGGTCACGCCGTCCTTGTCGTAACAGATGCCATTGTCGTCGCGGAAATCGAACTCGTTGACTTCGACCTCGTAGCCGTCGCCGACCGGGCACCCGCTGAAGGAGTCGGTGTGCCAGTGCGTCATCATCTTCATGCCTTCGATCATGTGCTTGATGCCGTCCTTGGGAGTGCGGCCCGATGGCCCGTGGATGCGCAACGGCTTCCAGCGTCCATCCAAGGCGCGAAGGCGTAGAGATAGGGCAGGTCCGCGTAATGATCCACGTGCAGGTGAGTGAAAAAGATGTCCTGGACCGTCTGCAACGGCACTGCCATCGCGATAATGTTGCGCACGCAGCCGGAGCCGAAATCAAAGAAGAACCGACTGCCGTTCCCAAGCTCGACCATGATGCAGGTACCAGCCCGAGAACGGGTGACCGGAATCGGCGTGCTGCCGATGAAGGAAATCCGCATTTCATCGGGGCCGATCTCTTCCTGGCCGGGGTAGTAAACATTGTTGCTCTTCAGGTGAGGTGTGGGCCGATAATAGGGCGGCAGCGTGATGCCTCCGCTCGGCACCCCGCCGTAAGGATTTTTCGGCATCACAGCGGCTGTTGGTTTCTCGTCTGCTGCCTGCGCCATCGACACCCCGGCGGTTGATAGAGTGGCGACTCCCGCCAACCCCGCGGCCTTGAGCATATCGCTGCGACTCATGGGTTGGGGACCGGTGACCTGTTCGTCACTCTTGATTTCATCCTTGGAGTTAGAGTTCATCGTTAGGTTCCTTTCGTGGATCGTGTTGGGTTCAAAGTTGCTGTCGTAGGGGACACGGGGCTGGCGATATCAGCGGAGAAAGATGGCGGTGGTGGCGGTGGCGAAAATGAGCGGGAAAATCCAGCGGCACCACCGGTCGAGGGCATGCGCGAACGCGAGGCGGTTGCGGCTGGCGCACTTGGTCGAGATCATCACCTCGATGAGCGACAGGAAGACGAGCAGCGTGCTCATCAGCACGAAGGCATCGAGCCGCGTGAGGTAGGGCAGCTTCGGCACCTCGGCGTCGATCGCGAAGCGATAAGCTATCAGAGTAAGCATGGCGGTGACGGCGATGCCGAACTGCGTCGAGGCGTCGGTCGGCTCGAACCAAAATACCGACCACGCCATCATCACGATGGGCCGCGCTGTATTCCAGGCCCAGCGTCGGACAGAGCTATGTGTAGGAAGGGCTGGGGATGAAGGTCCAGTTGTTGAGGCTCAGGTTGGCAAGGTCCGAGGGATCATATTCGCCGGGAGCCCAAAAACCGGCCGGCCGAGAGCTCCCTCCACGGCAAACGCGGATGGCACGGAGACGGCGGTTAGAGCGAACATGGCTAACAAATATCTTTTCTTCATGGAATCTCATTTTGTTTTGGCAAACGTAGAATGCCGGGCACCTGGAACAGGCGCCCGGCATCCGGTCTTCAAACTACTCGCCACCAGCCTTCTTTTTCTCCGCGCGAATGGCATCGATGGTTTCCTCCATGATGGTGTAGGCGGAGAAGCTCGGCGGGATCGAGCGCGGCGGGAATTCCTTGAAGGTCATGGCGAATTTCCCGACTTCGTCGATCGCCCCATAAACCATGGGGACATGGTTGAGCTGCCAGTCCCAGAAGGTGTTCGAGGTGATGTCCGCTCGCTCGTAGGGATCCTGGAACAGGTTGAAGATCTTCTGCAGGCGCAGTTTCGTGAATGGCTCCGCCCACACACCCAAGGTGCCGGCGAGGCGCTGCTCGCAGAAAACGTACTTGTAGTCACCTTCCCGCAGACCCACTAACAGGCCATCGTCGTCGGAGTAGAAGAATTTTTCCCGCGCGCTCTTCACGGGACGGTCATTCCCCACGGTGCCGCTCACGGACTTCAGGAAAGCCGACTGGTCGAAGCCGTCGAGGTGGACCTTGTAGTTGATGCCGTTGGCGGTGTAGCCCTGCTTGAGCTTGCCGACGATATCCGATTCGCCGCCGATGGCGCACAACGTGGGGATCCAATCATTGTGACTCATCAGTTCGTTGGTCACCGTGCCCGGCTTGATGTTGCCCGGCCAGCGGACGAGACACGGTACGCGGAACGCACCTTCCCAGTTCGTGTTCTTTTCGGAACGGAACGGTGTCATCGCGCCGTCGGGCCAGGTATTCATGTGCGGGCCGTTGTCGCTCGAATAAACGACGACGGTGTCGTTCGCGATGCCGAGGTCGTCGAGCGCCTTGAGCAGCGTGCCGACGGTGTCATCATGCTCGATCATACCATCGATGTATTCGCTGTCGCCGTGCTGATAGCGTCCGCGATGCGCGGCGCGAACGTGGGTGCGCAGGTGCATGCGCGTGCCGTTCCACCAACAGAAGAACGGCTTGCCGGCGGCATGCTGGCGCTGGATGAAATCGATCGCTGCGGTGGATGTCTCGTCATCGATGGTCTCCATGCGCTTCTTGGTCAGCGCGCCGGTGTCGTGGATGGTCTGCTTGCCGACCTTGCCAAAGCGTGGTTCGTCGGTGGGATCATCCTTGTCGGTGGCCATGCATTTCAACACGCCGCGCGGGCCGAATTTTTTCAGATAGGCCGGATCTTTTGGATAGTCCGGCAGTTCCGGCTCCTCCTCCGCGTTGAGGTGATAGAGATTGCCGAAAAACTCGTCGAACCCATTCACGGTAGGCAGGCTCGGGTTGCGGTCGCCCACGTGGTTCTTGCCGAACTGGCCGGTGACGTAACCGAGATTCTTGAGCAGCCCGCCGATGGATGGATCGAGCTGGCTCATGCCCATCGGCGCGCCGGGATAGCCGACCTTCGTCAGGCCCGTGCGAATCCCGTGCTGTCCGGTTAGGAACGCCGCACGTCCCGCCGTGCAGCTCTGCTCGCCGTAATAATGCTGCAAGCGCAGCCCCTCCTTGGCGATGCGGTCGATGCTGGGCGTGGTGTAACCCATCACCCCGCCGCTGTAGGCGCTGATGTTGGCGATGCCGATGTCGTCACCCCAGATGACGAAAATGTTAGGTTTCTTCTGCTGCGCGTGCGCGGCAGAGTTGAAGAGCGCCAACCCGAGGGCCAGCGCAATGATGCGTGGTAATGGTTTCATGTGTTGCGAGTTGGTTTCAGTTTTAAAGAGTGAGTTCACTTCGGGATCACTTGGATAGCCATTGCGACTGGATTCGTGTGTCATGCTCCGGAGATTCGACGACTGTTAGTTTTTCACGAAAAACCCCGGACCATCGCGCGCGAAATTCCGGGGATATCGAGAGTTACCACTATCCGATGCCCCTATCACATCAGCTCTGACGTGCTCAAGGAAATAGTCCCTGTCAGCGGCCGCGGGATTCCCCGGCTCCTCGCGCTACTCGGGATGAATTCCCCTGTCCGGCTAGTTTGCAAACTCCTTGGCGGTCCAAGGGCGACCGGCGCGGTCTTTGGTTAGCTCGCGCTGGCCTTTGACCACGGCGGCGGAGACCGGAGCGGCCTTGTTCGACCACTCGTTGCGGATGTAGGTGGCGATGTCCGCGAGAGCTTGGTCAGTGATGGCGGGATTGGTACCGAGGCCGGGCATGTCGGCGGCGGGGGTGTACGTTTCACCGGCGACATCGACCGGGCCGGTCATCCCGTGGAGCAGGATCCTGATGAGGATCCCGGGTTGTCCGGTGACCCACTGCGACTCGTCGAGCGGCGGGCCGAGATTAGGCATGCCGGCACCATCGGCACCATGGCAACCGAAGCATGCGGCTTCGCCCTGGAACAGTGCCCGGCCGCGTTGATAGGAGGCGAGGTCCAGTCCTTTCAATTCAGGATTGGTTGGCGATTCGACACCGGTGTCCTTGCTGCCTTGATCGAGCCAAGCGAGGAATTGCGGGTCTCTCGAGCTCCTAGGCAGAGCGTCGCGGAATGCGATTTCGTGATGATCGAGCCCGGAGATCGCGGCCTCGCGGACGAAGTTGTTTTTTCCCGGTGTGGCGATGAGCGAAGCCAGTTTGGCAAATGCCTTGGGCGTGCCGAGCGGGCCGAGGGCGCGGGCAAGATAGGGCGCCACTTCCGGAGCCGCCGGACTAACAGCTATCAGAACCGACTCCAGTTTTGCGAGCTCGGCGGGAGCGAGGCGGGTGCTGGCCCACAGTGCCGACGACTGGAGCTTGGGATCGGTGCCTTGGAGGGCGGATACGAGATGGACCGCTTGCAGCGCGCCCATGCCTTCGAGGGTCCAGATCGCGTGGATGCGGGCGAGCACGGAACCGGCGGCTGTTAGCTTGGCGAGGAAGGGAATCGTGGCGGGATCGTTGCGGGCGATCAGGAGGCGTTGGGCGGTTTCACGTTGCCACGCATTCGGGTGCATGAGGACTTTCACAAGGTCGAGTCCCTGGAGGGCGGCGAGGTTTTTAAGCGGTTCGATTTTCCCGGAAGTGCTGCGGATCCGATAGATCCGGCCGTGGCCAAACGCGGGAGCATCAAGCCCGCGGCTCAGCGTTTGCTTCCGCAGATAGGTGGTCATGTAGGTGCTGTGCTGGATGATGCCGTGATACATGTCCACGATGTAGAGCGAGCCGTCGGGCGCGTTGTAGGCGTTGACCGGGCGGAAGCGCTCGTCGGTGGAGGCCAGGAACTCGCTTTCTCGCAATGGATGTTCGCCGGTCATGATGCCGCCTTTCTCACTGATGCGGATGGCTTTGACCAAATTGGCAACCGACTCGGTGCTGAATCCGGTGCCCCTCCATTCGGTTGGAAAATTCGTGCCGCGGTAGATCGTCAGACCCGCTGCAGCGGTGGCGTTGATCAGCTTGTAGGATTTCGGATCCAAGGTGTTGTTGTCGAAGCCGTTGGTTTTCGCCATGTAGGCGCGGTTGACCGCCGGGGTGACGCGGGCGGGCCAGACGCGGTTGTCGCCTAACTGGACGAAGTCCTTGGGTTTCATTTTCACTCCGGGATTTCCCTGAAGAAGGTTCGGCGCGAGGAGATCGCCGAAGAGCAAGGTGGAGTTGTTATTGTAATAGAGCCTGCCGTAGTCGTCACGGGCGATGCCCCATTGGCCGCGGGATGCCGTGGATTCGATTTCCCAATCGCGGCCCGCGCGGCGGAGGCGTTTGTCGGACTTGGCGAGGTAGTAGCGGTTGTCGAGGTTGGGCAACAGGCCGTTAGCCTTGTGCTCGACGTTGCCTCCCTGCGCGATCTTCGAGTCGATCAGCTTCGCCTCGCCGTCAGGGGCATCGCCGTTCCGCTTGATCCAGCAGAGCCGGTGCTCGTCCATGAAAAGCACGCCGTCCTCAAACACGGCAAGCGCGCGAGGTAACAGAATTTTGTCCATGAATACGGTCCGCTTGTCGGCTTTGCCGTCGTTGTCGCTGTCTTCCAAAATGACGATGCGGCCCTCGGGGATCGATTCGCCCTTGCCGTCGATGTCGGGCATGTAGCCGCGCATTTCACAGACCCACATCCGGCCGGTGGAATCGAAATCGAGGCACACCGGTTTCTCCACGAGCGGCTCGGCGGCCACGGTTTCGATCACGAAGCCGGGTGCAAGTTGGAACGACTTCAACGCCTGCTCAACCGTCAGCACCGGACTGGGAGGAATCAACTTTTCAGGAACCACCGGGTCCATGCGGGCACCCTTGTCGTCGCCCTGCTGGGCGAGCGCGGTGAGGGTAACGAGGAATGGCAGGACCAGGAATCTGAAAAACATCGGCAAGGGTTACGAGGCGCGACAGCAAACTTTTCGGAGAATTCATCGATACCGTGCTTCTCAAGCGCGGGTGATCCAGCGCAGCTTGGCGGAGCTGCTCCGTGGATTCAAGCGGCGTTCCTCGGGACCAGCGGTGATCGTGCCGTTGCTCATTTCGGAATAGAGACCATCGCGGACTCCGACCTTCATGAACTGCTTCACGCGGCGGTCTTCCCCCGAATGAAACGTGAGAATGGCAGCCCGCCCGCCGGAGTTCAGACAGTTGGGCAAAGCTTTCAAAAACGCGTCAAGCGCGGTGAACTCCTCGTTCACGGCAATTCTAACCGCCTGGAAGACGCGGCGCACGGTGAGCTCCCGCTCATCCTCATCGCTCACGCGGATCGATTCGCGGATCGCTTGGGCAAGCGCCAGGGTGTTGGCAAACCGCTTGCCAGCCAACGCGAGCGCGACGGATTCGGCGCGGGGTTCATCAGCATTCTCGCAAAGGGCGATTTCGAGTTTCTCCGCGCTGACCTTGGCCAACCAGTCGGCGGCCGATAGACCGCGGCCGGGGTTCATGCGCATGTCGAGTGGACCGGCGGCTTTGAAACTGAAACCGCGCGAGGGATCGTCGAACTGCATCGACGAACAGCCAAGGTCGGCGAATACGAAATCCACCGGGTTCGCGATGGCCTTGGCGATGCCTGCGTAGTTGGAGCGCACAGCGGTGAAACGGTCCTCGCCATAGCCCAGGCCGCGCAGGCGGGCTTCGGTCTTCGGCAGCTCCAACGGGTCAACGTCCAGGCCGATGAGTTTCCCTGCCGGCGAGATTTGTTCCAGTACCCTAACGGCATGACCGCCGTAGCCGAGCGTGGCATCCACGCCGGTCATTCCCGGCTGGAGTTTCAGCGCTTCAAGGGATTCATCGACGAGAATCGGTATGTGAGTACCCGCCGGGGTCTTACCCGAGGCGATCACCTTGGCCACCGTCTCGCCGTAGCGTGCGGGATCGTGTTCCTTGTACTTGTCCTCGAACTTCCGGGGATTTTTCCCGCTGTAGCGTTTGCGGCGTGGCGGACGTGGGGCTTCGTCGCTCACAGTTCGGAGTACTTCAGGTTGTTGCCGCGGGATTTTTCCACCGGATAGCGGACATCGTTGCGGGCGATCTTCGCTTGCATGACGTCGCCAAGGTTCATCCCGAGATTGTCGGCGAACTCAAATAACAGAATGGCGACATCGGCGATCTCGGAGGCGATTTCCTCGCGGTGGTTTTCCAAGCGTTTTTCGATCTGCTCTTCCTGTTGCCAGACGAAATGCTGCATAAGTTCTCCAGCCTCGGCGGCGATCGCCACGGCGAGATCCTTGGCGTTGTGAAATTTCCGCCAGTCGCGGGCATCCACGAAGGTCTGGATCTGGGCGGTTAGTTCGGCAATGGAATCGCTCATGGCGGGGTTTTAGCGGGGTAGGCCGGGAACTGCGAGGATTTATAGGTCTTATAAGTCCTATAGGACCTATAAAAAAAGCCGCCCGCGCATGCACGCGGGCGGCCTTCAGAATTTTTCCTGCTAGAGATTACTCTCCGGCGACTTCGACGACCTCGTCTGCTGCCTTCTTCTTGGCTGCTTTCTTCGCGGCTTTTTTCGCCGGTGCGGGAGCGGGTTCTTCGGCCACTGCCACTTCTTCCACAGGCTCGTCCTTTTTCGGAGCGTCAACCCACTCGATGATGGCCATAGGTGCGGAGTCGCTCATGCGGGCGCCGAGCTTGGTGATGCGGCAGTAACCGCCCTGGCGATCCTTCGAAGCGGGAGCCGTTTCGGAGAAAAGTTTCTGGACGGTTTCCTTCTGGCGAAGGAAGGCGATCGCGAGGCGGCGGGAGTGAAGATCGTCGCGCTTGGCGAGGGTGATCAACTTTTCCGCGACCGGGCGGAGTGCCTTGGCCTTGCCGAACGTGGTCTTGATGCGGCCATGCTCGATCAGGTTGCACGCCAAGTTGGCGAGCAGGGCCCGCCGTTGCGAGGCGTTGCGTTTGAGCTTAACTGTTTTGCTGCGATGTCTCATCGGTTGCTTCCGTTTCTATTTAAATGTGTTAGTCGTCGAGGTTCTGGGCGATCAGATCGGCAAGACCGACTGGCGCTTCATCTTCCGCACCGAGGCGCGGTCCGCGTGAGGCAGCGGCGGGGCCGGAAAGCAACGAGGATTCGAAGGACATCCCGAGGCCGAGGCCGAGCTCGACGAGCTTGTCCTTGATTTCGTTGAGGGACTTCTTGCCGAAGTTGCGATACTTGAGCATTTCTGCTTCTGACTTCATCGCGAGTTGGCCCACCGAAGTGATGTTCGCGTTGTTGAGGCAGTTGGCGGCACGAACCGAGAGCTCGATTTCGTTGACCGACATGTTGAGGAGTTTCTTGAGAGCGGCGTTCTCTTCGCTGGATTCGGCCGGCGCTTCTTCGAAGTCCACGGCGTTTTCGTCGTAGTTGACGAAAACGTCAAGGTGATGACGGAGAATGGCGGATGCTTGGAGCAACGCGTCCTGCGGGGTGATGCGGCCGTCGGTCCAGATGTCGAGGATCAGCTTGTCGAAATCGGTCATTTGGCCGACGCGGGTCGTTTCCACCGAGTATTTCACGCGGGTAACAGGCGAGAAGATCGAGTCGATGGCGATGACGCCGATCGGTTGGTCCTTGCGCTTGTTTTCGTCGCCGGTGGAGAAGCCACGTCCGACGCGGACTTCGAACTCACAGTCGAACTTCACCTTCTTGTCGAGGGTGCAGATGACCTGGTCCTTGTTGACGATGTCGTAGATGTGATCGGCCAAGATGTCACCGGCGGTGACGACGCCTTCTTTCTCCACTTTAATCGTGAGGATGCGCGGATCCTTCTCATTGTGGGAGAATTTCACCTTCTTCAGGTTGAGGACGATGTCGGTGACATCTTCCACCACGCCCGGAAGGCTGGAGAATTCATGCTGCACGCCCGCGATGCGGACGGAGGTGATGGACGCGCCTTCTAACGAAGAGAGGAGCACGCGGCGAAGCGAGTTGCCGATGGTGTGGCCGTATCCGCGCTCGAATGGCTCGGCGGTGAACTGGGCGTAGGTATCGGTGGCGGTGTCCTCGTTGCGGACAAGACGGTTAGGGAGCTCGAAACGAGCAAGTTTGACTGCTGACATGTTATTTTTTGGTTGCCGGGTTACCCTCTTGCGGGCCGGAAGCTTCTGTTATGAAGCGTCCGAGAGGACCGACGGCATGGTGCGATTGCCCGCGGGGGCGTGAATAAATGTCGGAGCGGGCGGCTTGCAAAGCATTTTTTTCGGGCATTTCTGGCAAAAAGTTACCATTTCGGCACTATTTCCGAAAAAATGGCTAGATTTCTATCAGAATCCGCGCATTGTTTCCGAGCAATCCACCACATCAATATGAAATCAAAAAGAAACCTGACCCGATTCACCTACGAAAGCGCAGCCTTCGAAGGATGGCGCTTATGCATCAGCCGCGCTGGCACGACCTTCACCAAGTATTTCCCTGACAAGAAATTCGGTGGTGGCAAGAAGTCGCTGGCCGCTGCTGAAAAGGTCCTCGCCGAAGTGAAAGCTACGATCGAGGGTTCCAAGCGCGTCGATGGCAAGCTGAGCCCGGCCACCATTAAGAAGGCCGAAAAGATGCTCGCCGAGGCGTTCTGAGGAGATTCCGGAATGGTGAAGCTTTCGGGGGTTGCGCGGATTATTTTCCGAACGACAAACTTGGCCCATGCCAGTCCCGGAAGCTTCAGTCATCCATTGGTTTCGTCGCGATCTGCGCATCGCGGATAACACGGCTCTGAGCCGCGCGGCGAAACTCGGACTCCCCGTTGTTCCCGTTTATATTTTGAGTGATTGGCGCGGTGTCCATTCCTGGACCGGCCCGAACCGCCAACATTTCCTCTGTGGCTCGCTGGAATCCTTGGCGAAAAACCTCGAATCAATCCAAGGACGCCTGATCGTTCGCCAAGGACCGGCTGCGGACGAACTCCGGAAAATCATTCTGGAGAGTCGAGCGGTTGCCCTTCATTTCAATGCCGACCCAGATCCCTTTGGAAAATCCGTCGAAAAAGCGGTTCGGGGACTTTGCGCGGAGCTTGGAGTCGAATGTCACTCGCACCCGGACGCCACCTTGCATGGACCGGATGAAGTCTTGACCCAAAGCGACCTTCCCTACCGGGTTTTCACCCCTTACAGCCGGACTTGGCTCGACCGTCCGAAGCCTGCACCGTTCGCGAAGCCTCTGGCGCTCCGAACTCCGGCACACCTCTCGTCACTACCACTCCCGACCGTCAAAGTCTGGGGTTGGGAAATCCCTGCCACCCAAATCATCGATCCCGGGGAACGTGCAGCCCGCAAGCGCTTGAAGGAGGCGATCTCCGGGAAAATCCCGCTCTACGATGCAAAGCGCGATTTCCCGGCGGCGAACGGCACCTCCCGGATCTCCCAGGACCTGCGGTTCGGTCTCGTTTCCATCCGTACCGTATATGCGGAAACTCTGAAAGCCCGCGCCGCCGCCGATGCGGCGGGAAAGGCTGGGATCGACGTCTTCATCAAGGAACTGGCGTGGCGGGAGTTCTATTTCGCAATCCTCCACCATTTCCCTAACGTGTTGGATGAGGAATTCAACGCCGACTGGCGCGGCTTGCCGTGGGACGAGCCGGGGGAACGGTTCGAAGCATGGAGACAAGGTCGGACTGGCTTCCCCATCGTCGATGCCGGGATGCGGGAGCTCAAAGCCACCGGATTCATGCACAACCGTCTCCGCATGATCACCGCGATGTTCCTGACGAAGGACCTGCACATCGATTGGAAACAAGGCGAGTCGTGGTTCATGCAAAACCTTGTCGATGGCGAAATCGCATCTAACAACGGAGGTTGGCAATGGTCGGCTGGCACCGGCGCCGATGCGGCACCGTATTTTCGAATCCAAAACCCGTGGTCGCAAACCGCGAGATATGATCCCGAAGGAATCTACATCAAGCGCTGGGTCCCCGAACTCGCCGATGTCCACCCCTCGCATTTCCTCGCAGCGCCGGTCGACGGACGATCCATCGCCCCGGATTATCCCCTGCCCTGCGTGGACCACAAGATCGAGCGCGACCGCACGTTGGCCATCTTCAAACGCCACCGCGAATCCGCCCGTTAACTTATTTACCCGCCTGCTTCATCAAGCGGCCGGCCAGCTCCTTGAGATCCTCGACGGGGATTGCGAAACTTTCCGCACGGTTCGCCCGCGCGATGTTCATCCCGATGCAGCGCCCGTCCAGGTCCAGCAACGGCCCTCCCACCACCGACCTGCTGCCGAGGATGTCATGCTGCATCACCCGTGGAAATCCGCTGCGATGCGGTGAAAACTCGCCGCTCATCTGGTCGTTGCGGTTCATCTGGTCGGTGAACATTTCACCGCGCGCCGCCAATCTAACGTCAACCGTGGTTTCCACGTCGTTCCGCCGGTAAGTCAGCTTCACCGTGCTGCCCGCCTTGCGGTCCTTGAGAATCTCCCCGATCTCCTCGATCTTCTTCACCTTCTTGCCTTCGATCGATAAAATCACATCACCCTTCTGCAAGCCCGCTTCCTTCGCACCGCTCTTTTCGTTCACCGCATCCAGTTCCAGCGCTTTCGATTTCGGATTCAGGATCACCCCCAGTGCAGCACCGCCCGATGGCGGGATCTCGCGGATCTTCGCGCTCACGATCCCCGCTAATAGCCGTCGCGACGTGCGGGTCGTGGCACCGTTGGCCACCACCCAGGTTCCCTGCGGCACCGCGCTGGTCGGCGCGTAAACGACCGGAACCAGCCCGCTCGCCTCGATTTTCAACAGCGCCACGTCCCACGCCGGGTCCACCATCAGCACTTTCACTTCCGGATAGTTGGTCTGGTCCACTGTCGCCGACAGGCCGGTCACGTCCCGCACCTCGCTCGCCTTCGTTAGAATATGGCCCTCCTCGGAAATCACCACACCGTATGAGACCTCCTTCCGGCCTGTCAGGATCACCGCGCTCGATGTTTGGAGGACCTTCCGCTGCGTTTCGAAGGCCGCCACCACCGCCGTTCCGGTCGTCCGATAGGCGGAATCGAGGCTCTGCTGCCCCGCCACCGGCAGCAACAGTCCGGCGAATACGATTGCTAGAATCCAGTTAGCGTTCACCGAGTTCGAAGGTAAAGGTTTTCGGTTTGCCATCGCGTTCCGTGTCGAGGGTCACCTCGTCACCCGCCGACATCTCCTTGAGCAGGTCCTGCATTTGCTCGCGCTTTTCCAAGACCACGCCGTTGAGCTTCAGCAAAATATCACCGTCCTTGATCCCCGCCTCCTGGGCCGGACTCTTGCTCCCCACCTTTGTGACCCGCAGGCCACCCTTCGGGTTTGCTTCGGTGGCCAGGCCAAGGAATCCATTCCCCTTCTCCGGCAGTTGCGCGTACGGCCCCTCGCCGATGAATTCCGCTTTCAACAGACCGTCCCAATTGGCGATGTACTCAGCCATCGGCACATGCATGTTCACTTGCAACTGCTGGCCCACCCGCGAGTGGATCCCGATCAGTTTTCCAGTTAGATCAAACAATGGCCCGCCCGAATCGCCGCCGATCAGCATGCAGTCGGATTGATACGTCGAGTTCGCGATCCTCACCAAGCGCCCGAGCCGCACCACCGATCCCCGCTCCTTGTCAAAGCCACCCGAGTGGCCCAGCGAGAAAACCCAGTCGCCCAGCCGCGTCGCCTCCGCGCGGTCCATTTCCACGAATGGATAGGTCCCCTTGTCGGTGATCCGGATCATGGCGGCGTCCGTGTTTGCCACCAATCCGAGCGTCTCCGCCTTCAACCGGGTGCCGTCCTCGAGAACCACCGTGACCTTCTTCTTCACCCCCGTCGCCACGTGCGCGGCCGTTAGAATGAGCCCGTCCGGGGAAACGATCACCCCGCTGCCCGAGCCGTCCTTGATTTCGATGCACACCGTCGCCGCCCGCGCTTTCGGCAGCGCCGCGGCCACCGCATTCTGGAGGGTTTCCAAATCTTTTCTGTTAGCCGGTGCCTTTAAATCGTTCACGTACGAGCGGGCCCCCTGGGCCATGGCGCTCAACGGCAGCAACGCCAGCAGAGGAATAACGATTGGAAACTTCATGGCGTTGGTTGAGCGACACGCTAATGACATCCTGTCTCGCCCGCAACTCATGCCTTCGTCGGGTTGCGAAAAACCCACTCGCGAGCGAAATGTAAGACCATACCCTCTGATAATCAATCAATCTGAAACAATTCTTGGCAAAACCGCCCTTTTCGCCATGCTCCCGAGGGAACGAACTGCAGTGAATTCGAGGCGTTGACCCGCCTAGTCACCCTGACCTGACCTCTCCGCCTTAAAACATGGAAGCCACCGCCCGCCCTCATTGGAGCCTCAAAGTCGAAGTCATTGCGTTGGCAGCCCTGCTCGCTTTGATCTGTCTGTTGGCGTACCCAGGCATGTCGTCGCAACGCCTGTTGGACGACAAGACGCAACTGGAGTTCGTTAAAGAGTTCCGCAGCTGGAAGGACATCTTTGGCCCCGATGCGTTCGGCCTGTTCCGACCGGTCAAAAATCTGCTGTTTTATTTATCAGGCGAATGGTCCCTGCCAGTCTGGCACGGGTTCAATCTCGGCACTTTCCTGCTTACGGTTGTTGGAGTTCACCTGCTTTTGCGTCGGATTCTGGGCAACCCAGCTTGGGGCTTGATCGGCGCAGCCCTGTGGGCCACTTCTCCGACCCAAGTCAGCGCCGCAGTGTGGATGACCTGCTTCAATCTCAACCTCGCCGTGGCGGCCGGATGCGCGTTCCTGATCGGTCATGACCACGTCCGGACAAAGGATCGGGCATGGTTCGCTTCGCTGATGACCGGTCTGCTGCTGGTAACGGCCCAGGTTTGCTATGAAAGCGCGGTCGCGCTGCCCTTAATTGCCATCATCGTGGACCTGCTGCGCAAGCGCCCGATTTTCACCCGGGCTGCCATCCTCCGCTACGGCATTTACGGCGGCCTGACGATGGCCTATCTGATCGTGCGCTCCTCCACGGGGGCACGGACCAGCGCCCAAGGAAACTTCGGATTCAGTCCGGACCTTGAGCTCTGGCAGTTGGCGCTCTCCGCGCCTTGGTTTTTCTGGCGTCACCTGAGCATGTGGCTGATGCCCTTCGGCAGGATCGAATATTGCAGCACCTATTTGTGGGGCGTTTCCGCTCCGCTGTGGGTGATCGCAGCATCGTGGGTATTTCTGGCCGCTTTCTTCGCGGTGATCGTATGGACGTGGAAACGCCAGCCGTGGATTTCCCTCGGGCTGCTCTGGTTCTTTGTGGCCAGCTTCCCTTCCTCGAACTTCGTGCCCATCTTTTCCGGGCCGATCGAGGACTACTATTTGATTGCTCCCAGCATCGGGCTCGTAATCGCCCTGCTCGGCTGCGCACGGCTGCTTATCGCCTTGCGGGCCGAACGCTCCGCCCGATCGCCCCAGTACGGATTCATCTGCGGCGGCCTGCTCGCGCTCGGCATCACTTGGCGCGCGCTGGGCATCCCGCTCTTCTGGCTCCAAGCGGGACTGTGGCAGAATCCCATCGCGCTCTACTTGAGCTACGAGGCCACACGGCCAGCCCAATTTCAACTCCAGGCCATCGCCGCCCGGCTGATTATGGAAAAGGGCAATGTTGAAGTCGCGCGGCAACTTGCGGAACAGTCATTCGCGATTGCCCCGTGGAATCCGCATACCCTGGGTCTCATTGGCGTCATCGCCCTGACGGAGGAAGAGTATGACAAGGCGATCTCCAATTTGGACCAATGCATGAGCCGCTCCGCCCCGCACTCCTCGGTGCACCAATTCTGCCGCCTGCGTAAGGCGGACGCCCTCATGGCACGTCCCGAAACCAGACATCTCGTCCGGGAAACCCTGCTGCCACTTCTCGAAGACCCAACTGGCGAATTCCATCTCGATGCGGTGCACACCATCGTGAAGTTTTATCTGGGGGAGAACAAGGAGCCACAAGCCCGCAATGCCGTGATGAGAGGGCTGCAACACCACCCAGGTGAAAAATCCCTGCTCGCCGACCTCGAAACCATCGACCGCGCTAACAGCCCGCAGACATCACCCACTCAGTGAAGAACATCTTGCCAGGCAGCCCTCCGGATTTTGGACTTCAGGGTCTGAAGAACAGACATCTACGGGGTTTCTAGTTCCGGAGTTTAAGATCGGTCATCATCGGGACCTTTGCGCGAGCTTGCGAAATAGACCCAACCATTCCCGCTCCTCACGCCCCGGATAGGCCCCGTGCGGCACCCAGCCGTCCACCCGCTCGAACCACGGGGAAAACCAAGCGTCCAACTCCGCCACCGTCACCCCGAACGGTGGCCCGCACTCCTCTTCGCCGGGATCATACGGATTCAGGTAAAACACTCCCGCCAGCAGCCCGCCCACCGGCAAACATCCCGCCACGGCCTCCTCGTAACGCCCCCGTTCGCACGGATCGATCGCACAAAAACACGTGTGCTCCCACACCGCGGAAAACTCCCGCCCCTGCCGCCATGCCGGGTCCAGGAAATCCCCCAGTTCATAGCTCTCCTTTCCCGCCGTCGGGAACTCCCGAGCCCGCTCCACCGCCGACGGCGACACGTCAACTCCCACGACCGGAACTCCCAACACCCCGAGCGCCCGCACATCGTGGCCCAGTCCACAGCCCGGCACCAGGATCGGACCCGCCCCCCACTCCTTGACCTCGATGACCTGCAACAACTCCAGCAAAGGCGGCGCAGCTTGGCCCTTTTCCCACGGGGTGTCTCCCGACTGATAACGTTCTTCCCAATCCGTCATGGGCGATTCGTCGCCCGGAATCGCCCGTGGCGCAAGTTTTCGGGAAGCTGGGTAAAATCTTCGTCAAGCCGAGCGGCCACCTTGACCGGCCCCACGAATCCGAGGTAACCACAGGTTCATGAATAGGAAAGCATCTTTGGGGTTCAGAATCTTCGCGCTGTGCACCGCGATCGGCCTTGGGGGCGCCTACATTTGGCGGCAGCAGCAAAAGGCGGCTCCGCAAATTGACAAGCCGGACGAGCGCACGGTCTTGTCGGGCTCGAAAAGCACGGTCATCGCTCCGGTTCCTTTGCCGGTGGATCAGGAGCAAGCCAACCGCGTCTTGATGTCGAGTTCGAAGTCCGGAATTTTCACCCCGGGGCCAGAGCAAGAGCGGACCCTGATGCCCGGTTCGAAAAGTTTCATCGTGGTCCCGCAGGAGCGGACCCTGCTGCCCAGCTCGAAAAGTATTCCGATGCCGATTTTCCGCGAGCGACGCATTACTCCCGAAGAGCAACCGAAACCCGTCAAACCATGAACCTGCCCGCCGCCATTCTCGCCACTGGCGGAAGTTTCCTCTTCCTCTGCCTGGTGTTCCATCCGTTGGAACGGGGTTTCCCAGCGAAACAGGGCCAACGTTTCCTGCGCCCGGAGTGGTGGATCGACCTTTGCTTCTTCCTCGGCCAATACCTCTTGTGGAGCGGGCTGGTGCTTTGGCTTCTCACTCATTTCGCGAATTGGATAGACGGCGGAATTCCCACCGGATTCCGCGCGGCAGTGGCGGACCAGCCGTGGTGGCTGCAAGCGGTGGAAGTCATCCTGCTCAGCGATTTTTGCGTCTATTGGGGCCATCGCTTGCAGCACCGGATTCCGTTTCTCTGGCGGTTTCATTCCATCCATCACAGCGCCGAGCATCTTGACTGGCTGGCCGCGCATCGGGAGCACCCGCTCGATACGGTTTACACGATGGGCCTCATCAACATCCCCGCTTTTTTGTTAGGATTTCCACTCGAAACCCTAACCGGCTTGATCGCCTTCCGCGGGATCTGGGCGATCTACATCCACTCGAACGTCCGGCTGAACATCGGCCCGTTGAAATGGTTCATCGGCGCGCCCGAGCTGCACCACTGGCACCACGACCGCGCGCGGGACGCCGGAAACTACGCCAACATTTCACCTCTAATGGACCTCGCCTTCGGCACCTATCGCTGCCCCGACCACGAGCCGGAAGCCTTCGGAATTCACGAGGAAATCGCACGCGGCTATCTGGGACAGATGCTGCATCCGTTCCGCCGGCGGCAGAGGAATCGAGTGAAGTGATAGAACACGAAAAAGCCGGACAGGTTTCCCTGCCCGGCTTCTTGTTAGCTGTAGCGTCGGTCTATGACCGTCGCGGGACGATTTACATCATTCCGCCCATTCCGCCCATGCCGTGGTCGTGGCCACCGCCGCCGCCACCGGCTGCTTCCTTGGAAGGAAGATCAGTGATGAGGGCTTCGGTGGTGAGCAGGAGTCCGGAGATGGACGCTGCGTTTTGGAGCGCGGTGCGGGTGACCTTGGTAGGATCGACAACACCGGAAGCGATGAGGTCTTCGAACTTGTCGGTCGCGACGTTGTAGCCTTCGCCGCCTTTGCCGTTTTTGACGCGCTCAACGATGAGTGCGGCTTCGCGGCCGGCGTTTGCAACGAGCTGACGGAGCGGTGACTCAACCGCACGGGCAACGATGCCTGCGCCGGTCTTTTCGTCGCCTTCGAGGCCGAGGTCACCAATGGCGGCCTGGGCACGGATGAGGGCGGTGCCACCACCGGCGACGATGCCTTCTTCAACGGCCGCACGGGTCGCGTGGAGGGCGTCTTCGACGCGGGCTTTCTTTTCCTTCATCTCGGTTTCGGTGGCTGCACCGACGTTGATGACGGCGACGCCGCCTGCGAGCTTGGCAAGACGCTCCTGGAGCTTCTCGCGGTCGTAGTCGCTGGTGGTGTCTTCGATCTGGCGGCGGATTTGGTTCACGCGGCCGGTGATGCCTTCGGAAGTGCCGCCACCTTCAACGATGGTGGTGTTTTCCTTGGTGATGGTGACGCGTTTGGCTTCGCCGAGGTCGCTGAGTTCCACGCCTTCGAGCTTGATGCCGAGGTCTTCGGTGATGACGCGGCCACCGGTGAGGATGGCGAGGTCTTCGAGCATGGCCTTGCGGCGGTCGCCGAAACCAGGAGCCTTGACGGCAGCGATGTTGAGGATGCCGCGGAGCTTGTTGACGACGAGGGTCGCGAGGGCTTCACCTTCGACGTCTTCGGCAATGATGAGGAGCGGGCGGCCGGTCTTGGCAACCTTTTCAAGGAGCGGAAGCATGTCCTTGAGGGACGAGATCTTCTTCTCGTTGATGAGGATGTAAGCGTTCTCGAGGAAGGCTTCCATGGACTCGGGGTTGGTGACGAAGTAGGGGCTGAGGTAGCCCTTGTCGAACTGCATGCCTTCGACCACTTCGAGGGTGGTTTCGATGCCCTTGGCTTCTTCAACGGTGATGGTTCCGTCTTTGCCGACCTTGTCCATGGCTTCAGCGATGATGCCGCCGATTTCCTGATCCGAGTTGGCGGAAATGGAAGCAACTTGGGCGATTTCCTTGGCGTCGGAGACGGGCTTGGAAAGTACTTTCAGTTGGGCGACGATGGCTTCGGTGGCCTTCATGATGCCGCGTTGAAGCGAGATCGGATTTGCACCTGCGGTGACGTTGCGAAGGCCTTCCTTGTAGATGGCTTCGGCAAGCACGGTGGCGGTGGTGGTTCCGTCGCCGGCGATGTCGGAAGTGCGGCTGGAAACCTCGCGGATCAGTTGGGCACCCATGTTTTCATACGGGCACTCAAGTTCGATTTCCTTGGCAACCGAAACACCGTCCTTGGTGATGGTTGGGGAACCGAATTTCTTGTCGAGGATCACGTTGCGTCCTGCTGGTCCGAGCGTTGCCTTGACGGCGCGCGCGAGTTTTTCCACACCGCGCAGGAGGGCCTGGCGTGCGGCTTCGTCGAATTGGAGTTGTTTGGCCATAATAGGTTGAGAGTTGGTAGTTAAGAATTGATAGAAAGACTAAAAATTAGCCGACGATGCCGAGGATGTCGGATTCGTTGATGATGAGGACTTCTTGTC
>JAZKGW010000030.1:41697-78200 GCA_040385685.1 Verrucomicrobiota bacterium
AATTAGCCGACGATGCCGAGGATGTCGGATTCGTTGATGATGAGGACTTCTTGTCCGTCGAGTTTGACTTCGGTGCCGCCGTATTTGGAGATGAGGACCTTGTCGCCGACCTTGACGGTGAACTCGATGGCCTTGCCATTGTCGTCCTTGCCGCCGGTGCCGAGGCTGAGCACTTCAGCTTCCTGCGGCTTTTCCTTGGCGGTGTCCGGAAGGACGATGCCGCCGGCGCTGATTGCATCGGCTTCGAGGCGTTTGACGAGGACGCGTTGTCCGAGTGGTTTGATGTTTGCCATAATGATATGTGTTTGGTTTTGGTTTCTGTGAGAAGCCACGCCGCCGAGGCGGGTGGAAAGTGAGAAGTGATCGGGAGATCAGATCGAGAGAAATAGAGAAAAAAATGCGGCGGCGCTTTCAGGACGCCGCCACTGCGGATCAATCGACGACTTCAGCGTCGACGACTTTACCTTTGGCCTGCTTAGGCTCGTTGGAGGCGGATTCCTCGGCGGGCTCGACGTCGGGCTGTTGGGCTCCGGCACCGGCTTGTTGGGCGGCTTCGGCAAGTGCTTGGAGCGAACCTTCGAGATCGCTAACAGCGCTGTTGATTTGCCCGACATCGTCGCTGCTGATCGCGTCCTTCACGGCCTTGATCTTGCCTTCTAGCATTTCCTTGAGTTCGGCCGGGGCATTGTCGCCGAGTTCACCGAGTTGCTTTTCGACGTTGAATACGAGGTTGTCGGCCTTGTTCTTGGCATCGACTTTTTCTACACGCTTCTTGTCTTCATCGGCGTGGGCCTCGGCGTCGCGCTTGGCTTGTTCGATCTCGTCCTTGGAAAGGCCGGAGGAGCCTTGGATGGAGATTTTCTGTTCCTTGCCGGATTGCTTGTCCTTGGCGGAAACGTGGAGGATGCCGTTTGCGTCGATGTCGAAGGTAACTTCGATCTGTGGCTCACCGCGGCGGGCCGGGGCGATACCGTCGAGTTTGAAGTTTCCGAGCAGTTTGTTGTCGGAGAACATCGGGCGCTCGCCCTGGCAGATCCGGATATCGACGGCGGGCTGGTTGTCGGACGCGGTCGAGAAGATCTGGGACTTCTTGGCCGGGATGGTGGTGTTGCGCTCGATCATCGCGGTGGCGCGGGAGCCTTCCGTTTCGATCGAAAGCGTGAGCGGGCTGACGTCGAGGAGCAGCACGTCTTTAACATCGCCGCGGAGGACGCCGCCCTGGATGGCCGCGCCGATGGCGACAACTTCATCCGGGTTGACGCCTTGGTGAGGAGTCTGGCCGGCGAGTTCGCGGGCGATCTCTACGACTTTCGGCATCCGGGTCATGCCGCCTACGAGGACGAGTTCGTCGATTTGCGAGGGCGACAGACCGGCTTCCTTGAGGCAGTCGCGGACGGGCTTCTTGGTGCGCTCGAAAAGGGAATCGGTGAGCTGCTCCAGTTTGGAACGAGTCAGCGTGAGCTGGATGTGCTTCGGTCCGGTGGCATCGGCAGTGACGAAAGGCAGGCTGATGTCGTAGGACTGGGTGGAGGAAAGCGCGATCTTCGCCTTTTCCGCTTCTTCCTTAATGCGCTGAAGTGCGTCAGGTTGTCCGGAGAGGTCGATGCCTTGGTCCTTCTTGAACTCGCCGACGATCCATTGGATCAACGCGTTGTCCCAGTCGTCACCGCCGAGCTGGGTGTCGCCGTCGGTGGCGAGAACTTCGAAAACGCCGTCGCCGATTTCGAGGACAGAGATGTCGAAAGTGCCACCGCCGAGGTCGTACACCGCGATCTTTTCATCGGACTTCTTGTCGAGTCCGTAAGCGAGGGCGGCGGCTGTCGGCTCGTTGATGATGCGGAGCACTTCAAGTCCGGCGATCTCGCCGGCGGCCTTGGTGGCGTTGCGCTGGGAGTCGTTGAAATAAGCAGGAACTGTGATGACAGCTTTGGTGATTTTTTCACCGAGCTTGGCTTCGGCATCGGCCTTGAGCTTGCCGAGGACCATCGCCGCGATTTCCTGCGGCGAGTAGGTCTTCTTCTCGCCGGCCACTTCCACTTGGATGTGGGCATCGCCGTTAGCGGCGGCAACGACAGTGTAGGGCATCCGCTTGTCAGCATCCTTGAGTTCCGAAAACTTACGGCCGATCAGGCGCTTGGCGGAGAAAATGGTGTTTTGCGGGTTGGTAACCGCTTGGCGTTTGGCGGCTTGGCCGACGAGGCGCTCGCCGTTTTTCGCGAACGCGACCACGGAAGGAGTGGTGCGTGCGCCTTCCGAGTTTTCCAATACAGTGGACTCGCCACCTTCCATGACGGCCATACACGAGTTGGTGGTTCCGAGGTCGATTCCGAGGATTTTGGACATAAGTTGGTTTCCTTTCAGTTTGGGCCGTGAGCGGCGGTTATGATGTGCGCGCTTTCGCAAGGAATGTGCCGAAACACCTAATCATCTCTCAAATAACTTAATATTTGAGAGTTACGATTTCAGAAGTTGCTCAAATCCGCAAAAAACTCGCCTTTTAGCGACATTTTGGCGCACTTGCACAGCGACATCCTGACGCGCTGGGCACTTTTGCACGGTTTTCGTTTCCGATCTTGTGTCAGGCCTGCATCCCCCTCTAGTGTCCGCGCCACTTCATGCGAGCCCAGCCGTTCAAATGGATTGCGCGCGGTGAACCGTTTGAGAAACACACAAACGGGTCATCGGGCACATTTCCACCGATCCTCGAGCACCTGATCCGCCAGCGGGGCCTTCCTCCCGGCGTCGATCTGGAGGGCTACCTCCGCCCGCGCCTCCGGGATCTGGCCGATCCGTTTCTCATCCCCGACATGAAAATTGCGGTTGAGAGGGTGCTGTTGGCCATCGACCGGAAGGAGCAGGTCTGCATCTATGGCGATTACGACGTCGACGGAGTCACCTCGATCACCCTGATGCGGCGGATCCTGATGGCCTACGGCCTGACGCCGCGCTACTTCATCCCCCGCCGCGGGCCGGAAGGCTACGGTTTGAGCACCGCGGCGCTGAAACGCTGCATGGCAGAGGGTCCGAAGCCCGATCTCCTGATCACCGTGGACTGCGGGACGGTCTCGATCAACGAAGTCGCCGCGCTGCGGGCGGACGGGATTGATGTCCTGATCGTCGATCACCACGAGCCGTCGCCAGCGGGAAAACCAGATTGCTGCGCACTGGTGAACCCGAAATGCGGAACCGAGTTCACCTACCTGTGCGCGGCGGGCGTTGTTTTCAAACTCGGCCACGCGATGCTCAAAACCCGCACGGTCGACTTGGATCTCAAGGAATTGATGGACCTCGTGGCCGTCGCGACCATTTCCGACATCGTTCCCATGATCGGGGAAAACCGCCTGATGGTGCGTCATGGACTGAAACATCTGCCCAGCACGCTCAATCCCGGCCTGCGCGCGCTCCAGGAAGTCACCGGGATGAACGGCCACGCCACCTCGATGGACGTCGGATTCCGCATTGGCCCGCGCCTGAATGCCGCCGGCCGGATGGACGCGCCGGAAGACGCGCTCGCGACCCTAACGACCGATTGCCGCCGCCTCGCCCACGATCTCGCGCAAAAACTCGACGCCTATAACAAGCAGCGCCAAGCCCACGAAGGCCTGATCCGGCGTGAAGCCGTGGAAATGTTGCAGGACTTCGATCCGGCGCGCGATCCGGTCATCGTCCTCGGTTCACGGACGTGGCATCACGGCGTGGTCGGCATCGTCGCCTCGCGGTTGATGCGCCAGTACCACAAGCCGACGTTCGTCATCGCCATCGACGAGGATGGAGTCGGAAAAGGCTCGGGCCGCAGCATCGACGGGATCTCGCTGGTCGAGGCGATCCGCGCGTGTGAGAGCGATCTCATCGTCGGCGGTGGTCATGCGATGGCAGCAGGGCTCTCCATCGAGGAGGGGAAACTGGACGGATTCCGCGCCCGCTTTGCGGAATACGTGTTGAAAAACAGCACCCCGGAGCAGCGCCAGCCGAAGCTGATGTACGACGCGGAAATTTCCTTCGACCAGCTCTCGTTAGAGTTTCTCGCCAGCTACGACCTGCTGCAACCTTTCGGCAGCGGCAATCCTCAGCCAGTCTTCATCTCCCGCAACGTCGGCCTGAGCCGTTCCCCGCTGCACATGAAGAACAACCACCTGCGCTTCATGCTGCGCCAAGGCTACCACGAGCAGGACGCCGTCTACTTCGGCGGCGGCGAGTATCCCCTGCCCGATCCGCCGTGGGACATCGCGTTCACGATTGATAGAAATACCTTCCGCGGCCGGACGACCCTGCAATTGATCATCCAGGATGTCCGCGCGGCGGAATCCTGTTAGCCCATTCATTCCCCGGCATTCTGGATTTCCGCCAGCAGCTCCTCGCGCAGCGACCAGAAATCCAAGCCCGAAGCGAGGCCATTGGCCATTAAGGCGAAGGTGTATTCCCTGCCATTTTTCAGCCGGAAGAAACCTGTCTCGGTTTTCACGCCCGACATCGCCCCCAGCTTGGCGCGCCCCCCGCCGTCGAGAATGGCAGACAGGCTTTGGAAATACCGCTCACCGTGTGGTCCGTGGCGGGCGGCGAAATTGACCCGCGCCAAATCCAGCGGTCGGATCATGTTGGCGCGGGCGAGACCGCTGCCGTCGATAAGCCTCAGGCCTTCGAACGCCACCCCGGATTTCTCCCAGTATCTGCGGACGGCCGTAACGGGATCGGTTTGGGAAACATTTCCCAACGTGAGAAACAGGCACTGCGCTTCGAGGTTGTCGCTGACCCTGTGCAAGTGATCGATGATCTCCGCCAGCGGTGCGGAACGATGCAAGGCGAGGGTCGCGGCCTCGCCTTTCCGCGGGATTG
Organism: Verrucomicrobiota bacterium; assembly: GCA_040385685.1. GTDB lineage: Bacteria > Verrucomicrobiota > Verrucomicrobiia > Verrucomicrobiales > Akkermansiaceae > Luteolibacter. The sequence goes on from JAZKGW010000030.1 coordinate 46,531, forward strand.
GCTTGCCAGAAAATTTGGCTCCCGCCCGGCGCAGCGCGGAACGAAGCGCCTCCACCGCGACCGTCGGCGGATCCGGAATCGCGCCGCTGACGCTGAAGGCCGTGCCCTGCGGCACCGTGCCGAACAGGGAAACGATCCGCCCTTGCGGAGTGGAGTAAATCGTCACGCCATCGCCGCTGCCCGGCGGTCCCGTGGTCACCGTGCTGACCCAGCGGGTGTCCGCAGCCGCCGGGCTGCCACCGAGAAATTCCGCCGGATCTCCCGGGTTCTTCCCAGGCAGAAAACTGACGAGCATTCGATTGTGGCCAATATTCAGCCCGTAGGCCCCGGCTCCGTAAGCATTGCCGATGTCCCCCCAGTTCCAGTGATCGTTGACCGGGGCTGCGGAAAAAACGGCGGTATCGGCGATCAGATCGCCATCGACCTCTTTCAATCCCGCAGCAACCGCAGCGGCGGCGAGTCCATCCAGATCGGCGAGGTCGAGCGTGGGATCGCCCCCGCCGACGAGAACGAGGTTTCCGTCCGGTCGGTGAACCAGCATCGTTTCGAACCGGAACTCCGGCCCCAGCATCCCGAAGGCCGCACCGGTGGTGAGCGTCTTCAACGCGGAGGCCGGGCACAGCACGGTTTCGCCGAGAGGCGATGAAAAGGCAACCTGGCCATTTTCGTCGAGCAACACGAAGCCGACGAGAGCGGACTTGAATTCCGGCTTCGCCGTCCATTTCTCGAACGCGGCTTGGAACGGAAGAGCGGCAGGCAGCGAGTGCCCGACGGATGGAGGAGAAGGCTCGGGTGGCCTCGAGGCGGGCGTCGCGTTCTCCCAGAAAATCCATCCCGCCACGGCCCAGCCGGACAGGAAGAGCAGCGATTTGAAAAGCGGCTTCATCTCAGGGAGACTTTCATGGACTCAGAAAATAGGAAAGCCCCTCACTCGATCTCCTCCCCCCCCACCCGCTTGGGCCTCATCAGGAAGTAGAGCAAAAAGCTCACCGCGAAAATCCCCAGCGCGATCAACGGCGCGACCGCCGCTCCCGGCTTCGGATCCGTGAACGCCGCCCGCACCCGCACCACCACTAGCAGCGCGCAAACCAGTGCTCCGAGGATCGGCACCAGCAGCGGCACATCGAATCCATCCTTCGGCTCCCCCTCGCGGCGCTTCAGCACGATCAGCGAAACGTTCACCACCGTGAAAACGCACAGCAGCAACAGCACCGTCGCTTCCGCCAGCGGCTTCACCCCGCCGCTCAGGATGAGTAGTGAAACGATCACGAACAGCACCGCGATCGCCAGTTGCGGCGTGTGCCGCTTCGGATGAACTTTCCCCAGCACCGCCGGCAGCAGCCCCTGGCGGCTCATCCCGTATAACAGTCGCGAACCCATCAGATAGTTCAGCAGCGCAGTGTTGCCGATCGCGAAAATCGTGACGACCAGATAGACCCGGTCGATCCCGCGGAACCACGGTGCCGCCCGGTGCGCCACCTCCATCAGCGGAGTCTTGCTCGCCGCCAGTTCCCGCCATGGCAACACCGACACCGCAGTGATCGCCACCGCCATGTAGATCAGCGTCGCCAGGATCATCGCCCCTATCAGGCCGAAGGGCACATCCCGCTTCGGGTCCTTCACCTCCTCGCTCACGTTGAGGATGTCCTCGAAGCCGATGAACGAGAAAAACATCAGCACCGCCCCTTGCAGCACCAGTGCCAGCGTGATCCCCGAGCCCAATTCCCCACCACTATCAACCGGCGTCTCCAGATAGTTCACCCCACCCCAGAACCGCACGCCCACCGCGATGATGAAAAGCAACCCCGCCGCCTCCACCACCGTGCAAACCGTATTCGCCCACATGCTCTCGCGGATCCCTCGATAGATCACGCAGCCTACCAGAAACACCAGCGCGATCGCCACCCACTTGATCGGCAGAGGCACCCCCACCGCCTTCTCCAGATTCTCCGCGATCGCCTGCGCCCCCGTCGCCATGCTCGTCAGCCCGCTCATCATCACCGCGCCGCCCACCACGTAGCTCAGTGCCGGCCGGCCCAGTGCCCGTTGCGTCACATAGGCCGCCCCACCCGCCTTCGAATAGCGCCCGCCCACGCACGCGTAAGACAAGCCCGTTAGCAACGCGGCAATCATGGCTGCTAGAAATGCGAGCCACACCGCGTTGCCCAACGTCTCCGCCGCACGCCCGACCAGGGCGTAAATCCCCGCGCCTAACATCGACCCCAGTCCGTAGAAAAGCACCTGCCACCGACCGAGTGTCGGTTGGAGTCCGGAATGGGATGGAGGGTGGTCGGACAAGGGCGGTTAGGGTTCGATGATGGCCTCGAAACGATAAAACGAGCTGCCCGCAGGCGGGTTCTCATCGGTGATGGTGACACCTGTGGCGGTGCGAAAGAAGCCGATGCCGGGAGCGGCGGTGTCGGCGTTGCCATCGAACCGATAGATTTCCTGAAAACCGCCGGTGCTGAGATCGGAAGAGCGTTTGAGGATCCAACGGGTGCCGGGGGCGGCGGCTCCGATGCCGAAGTTGAGAACGGCGTGGCCGGTGGCGTTGAAAAAGGGGACGACGAGATTGCGGGGGTTGCTGGAATCCGCCACGAGGGGATCGGTGCCGAGGGCTTGCTCCGCGCCGTAGGGAGAGGCGTCGAAGTCGAAGTCGAGTTTCCAAAAGCGGGCGAGGTCGGTGCTTCCTTGGTATTCGGCAGCGCCGATGTCGGGGATGCCGATCCGAGGAAAGCCGCGCTGGTCGTTGGTGACAGTACCGCCCCCATCGATTGCGGGACTGCCAGGCAAGGGCGGCATGGTTTGGGTGAGTCCGCCGTAGTTGCCGAGCGGTGCGAGGAGGGGGGCGCCGGAAGTAAGGTTGTAGGAACCGGTGAAAGTGCCGGAGATGTTTGGCGTGCCGGGCGCATGGTTCCCGACAATGATCACGTAGTTCATGACAATGCTGCCTGATTCCTTGTAGATGCCGCCGCCAGCGGTGTCGGAAGTGTTTTCAGAGATTGTCGAGTTCCTGAGGTTGAGGGTCCCGTTGTTGTTGATACCTCCACCCGAAAGTTTGGCGAAATTCCCTTGAAAGGTGGACCTGTCGATGAAGAAAATTCCATCGTTATCAATGGCACCACCCGCGAAATCGGCGGAATTGTTGATCACACTGGAGGTTCTGAGGTTCACGTTTCCGGACATGTTCCAGATTCCGCCAGCATCGCCAGCAGCGGTATTTCCGGAAATGGTGGAGTTTTCGATCAAAATCGAGGTGGTAAAACCGGAATTGAAAATAGCACCGGCCCGGATCGCGGAATTGCCGGAAATTTCGCACTGCTGTATGGTGAGAGTGTGCCTTGGTTGTAGATTCCGCCGCCCTCGTATTGGGAACAGTTCCCCGAGATGATGGACCGCGTGAGATTGCAGTTTCCTGAATTGATGTAAATGCCACCACCTTGTAGACCCGTCGCGGTCCCGGACATGTAGCCGCCGGTAATGATGACTGAATCGATGGTAACGGTGCCTGAGTTGATTCTCAGGACCCGGCTGTCATCCGCGGTTTTTCCGTCCCCGGTCTTGTCGCCGGAAAGGGTGACGCGCTCGCCTAGAGAGGAGCCGTCAATGGTGAGAGACTTGGTGACAACAATCTGGCCAGCGGTGAGGCGGATCGTTTGCCCGGAGAGAATCGGATCAAAGGTGATGGTGTCTCCTGCCGCCGCGTAATTCACGGCCTCGCGAAGGGAAATGCCGGTGCCGCCGCCGAGTGAGCCGTCGTCCTCATCGATGGCGGTGGTGACAATCGTGCCGCGGGCGGCGAAGGGCCAGAGAAGGAGGCAGGCGATGGATGAGGGGAGCGGGAACTTCACGATGCGATGAGCTGCTGCCAGAGGCACGACAGGCATGGCTATCAGTTGGATGATGCGGGGGAAAGGTATTTCCAACGGGTGAGGGAGCTGTCACGGCGGATGGGAGGGGATCCGGATGGGGTTTACGGGCTAATGCCCTCAATGCGATAGAATGCTCCCTCGGCGGGAGCGGTGGTATCGGTGACGGTGTCGCCGCTGGAATCGCGGCGGTGGATGATGCCAGATTGCGGAACGGAACTGATGGGGCTGAAGCGGTAAATTTCCTGGAAACTGCCGGGGCTGAGAGTGGATGAACGTTTCAGGACCCATTTGGCATAATCGAAATACTGTGAACCATAGCCGAAGTGGATGACGGGGTGGCCGGAAGGGTCGCGGGTGAGCACGGTGAGGTTGCGGGGACTGGTGGCGTCGGATAGAAGAGGATCGGTGCCAAGACCCACCTCGATGCCGAAGGGGCTGCCATCGCCATCGAAGTCGAGATTCCAAAAGCGGCGCAGTTCGGAGCTGCCCTGGTAATGAACGGCACCGATATGATAGGAATCGATGCGACGTGGCATGCCACGTTGGTCGGTCGGAAAGGCGGCAATGTCGGCCGCGGATGTGGGACTTCCCGACAATGCGGGGCTACCGGGGAGGGGAGACATGGAGTGGGTGGGACCGCCGTAGTTTCCAAGTGGCGCGAGCCGAGGGGTGCCGGAGAGGAGATTGTTAGTGCCGGTAAAGGTCCCGGCAATGTTGGGGTCGGCGGGCGCTGTATTTCCCGCCACGATCGAGTTTTGAAGGTAAATCGTGCCCGGGTTGAAGGTGCCGGCACCGAAGATTCCCCCGTCGGAAATACCCGCGGAGTTCGCCGAGACCGTGGCATGCCGGAGAGTGAGGGTGGCGGATTGGACCAGGAAAGCCCCCCCGGACCCATTTGCCGAGTTTCCAGCGAATGTGCTGTTGTCAGCGACGCAGGTATTGCTGAACAACTGGATCGCCCCTCCCCCCTGGGTGGCGGAGTTTCCCGAAAAGCAGGAATTCCGGAGGGTCAGAGTGCCAGAGGACGCGATGGCACCACCATTCAGCCCTGAATTTCCTGAAACCGTGCATCGATTGAGGGTAAGATTGCTGCCTTGGTAGCTCACGATCGCTCCGCCATTCTCCAAATTGCGCCCGCCGGAGATGGTCAATGAATCCATCAACACCGGGGCGGCTGAGATGGTAAAAACGCGGGTATCGTCCGAGGTGCGCCCGTTTCCGGTCTTATCTCCCGACACGGTGATGCCGTCAGGCAGCGCGGAGGCGTCGATGGTGACGGATCTTTGGATCGGAACAGAACCCAAGGCCATACGGAGAATTTGACCGGAAAGCGCGGGAGCGAAGGTGATCGTATCGCCCACCGTCGAGTATTTCACGGCCTCGCGGAGGGAAACGCCACTACCGCCGCCGAGTAAGCCGTTGTCCTCGTCATTGGCGGAGGTAACGACAGAGCCATGGGCGGCAAGCGGCCAGACAAGGAGACAGGCGATGGATGGGGGAAACAGGAAGTTCATCGTGCGAGGAGTTATTACGGGAGACAAGGAAGGCACGGCTATCATCGCCGGGGGTGACTGCTTCAGGGCTCGATGATGGCTTCGAAACGATAGAAGGCGCGGCCGGGGGGCGGGTTTTTATCGGTGACGGAGATGCTGGTGGCGGTGCGGACGACGCCGAAGCCCGGGGTGACGGAGTCGGTGGTGCCGTTGAAGCGGTAGATTTCCTGAAAGCCGCCGCCGGGGGTGGAGGAACGTTTGAGAATCCAACGGGTGCCGGGAATGTCGGCTCCGAGGCCGAAACGGAGGACGGCGTAGCCGCCGGGATAGAAGACAGGGGCGGCGAGGTTGCGGGGGTGATGGGAGTCGGCGGTGGCGGGATCGGTGCCGAGGGCGATTTCCGCGCCGAGGGGCGAGCCGTCGCCGTCGGCGTCGGAATGCCAGTCCTGGGCGAGGCGGGCGGTGGTGAGGTATTCGGCGGCGCCGATGTCGGGGGCGGCGATTCGGGGGAAGCCGCGCTGGTCGGTGGCGAGAGAGGTGGGTCCGCCGGCGTCGATGGCGGGGCTGCCGGGGAGGGGCGGCATGGTGTGGGTGGGTCCGCCGTAGTCGCCGAGGGGGGCGAGGAGAGGATTTCCGATGAGGAGGTTGTTTGCGCCGGAGAGGGTGAGGCCGGGGGAAATGAGGATGTTGGTGGAGGCGTTGCCGGTGCAGATGGTGTTGTTGAGGTAAATGGTGGCGGGGGGGCTGAGGTACTGGAGATCGAGGTGGAGGCCGCTGGCTCCCCATTGGAATGAGTTTCCGGTGATGGTGGAATTCAGGATGGAGAGGGTGGCGGGAGGACCCCCGGCGCGGTAGTAGATGGCTCCTGCTTGATTTTGACTGAAGGTGGAGTTCTGGATGGTGAGATTGGTAAAGAAGACATCGATGACAGAGGAGCCTTTGACGACGGAGTTTCCTGAGACGGTACAGTTCCGAATGGTAATGGCATCGGTCGGCTGGGGCTGGTAGCTGTGACAATGGAGGGCGGCGGTGTGGTAGCCGGCATTCCGGGTGAGGGTGCAGTGGTCGAGGGTGAGGGTGAAGGTGGCCGAAGGCTGGACGGTGATGCAGCCGGAGGATTCGCCGCAGTTTGCGTCGGCGAGGATGAGGGAATCCAGGAAGAGGCTGCCGCCGGTGAGGTGGATGGCGTAGGTGTCATCGGTGGTTTTGCCATTGCCGGTGCGGTCGGCGGAGAGGGTGAGGCCTGCGAGGAGGGCTGAGGCGTCGATGGTGAGGGATTTGTCGATGACGAGATGGCCTGCGGCGAGGTGGAGGGTTTTTCCGGAAAGGGAGGCGGCGAAGGTGATGGTGCTCCCCGCGCCGGAGAATTTCACGGCTTCGCGCAGGGAGATGCCGGTGCCGCCGCCGAGAAAGCCGTTGTCCTCATCGGCGGCGGTGGTGACGATGGTGGCGGGGGCGACGAGGGGAAATAGAGCGAGCGCAAGGACGATGGCGGGGCGGAGGGCTTTCATGGCAGTGGGCTTTTGCGTTACAATGGAGTTTCTATGTAAATACATATGAAGTATGCAACTTCTAAATGGCGGGCGGCGGAGACCGATGGGAGCGGGGTGGATTTCGCTGAAATTTGCGGTTTGCAAGACGCCTTTCCCGGACTTCAATCCCCGCCCCGTCCATGAGCCATCCTACCTTCCGCATTGCCATCGGAGCCGATCACGGCGCCGTCGATCTCAAAAACGCCGTTGTCGAACACCTCAAGAAGGTGGGTCATGAGGTCCGTGACTTCGGCACCAACTCCACCGCGTCGGTCGATTATTCCGACTACGCCAACCTGGTCGCCCGCAATGTGGCGGATGGCACCTACGATTTCGGCTTCCTCGCCTGCACTTCCGGAGTCGGCATGTCCATCGCCGCGAACCGTCACCACCACGTTCGCGCGGCGAATGTCCGCTCGCTCGAAGAAGTGGTGACCACCCGCGAGCACAACGACACGAACGTCCTCTGCCTCGCTGGAAAATACACCGACAAGGATGCCGCCATCGCCATGGCCGACGCGTTTCTCGCCACTCCCTTCGAAGGGGGCCGCCACGAAGGACGCGTATGTAATTCCTCCGGCAGCCGCCTCGCCGTCACCGATCCGGCGATCTACGCCGCGATCACCGCCGAGGAACATCGCCAGAGAAATAACATCGAGCTGATCGCCTCGGAAAACTTCACCTCGCCCGCCGTCATGGAGGCGCAGGGCTCGGTGCTCACCAATAAGTATGCCGAGGGCTATCCCGGCAAGCGCTGGTATGGCGGTTGTGAAAATGTGGATGTCGTCGAGCAGCTCGCGATCGACCGCGCGAAGGCGCTTTTCGGCGCGGACCACGCGAACGTCCAACCGCACTCCGGTTCGCAGGCGAACACCGCGGTTTACTTTTCCGTGCTCAAGCCAGGCGATAAGATTTTCACGATGGACCTCGCCCACGGCGGTCACCTCACCCACGGCCACAAGGCGAATTTCTCCGGCCGTTTTTACGCGGTGACTCACTACGGCGTCTCGCCGGACGACGAGCGGATCGACTACGCGGAGCTGGAAAAAACCGCCCGCGAACTCAAGCCTGCGCTGATCACCGTCGGTGCGTCCGCCTACTCGCGGGTCATCGACTTCGAGCGCATGGGCAGGCTCGCCCGGGAAATCGGTTCCTACCTTTTCGTCGATATGGCGCACATCGCCGGCCTCGTTGCCGCTGGTCTGCATCCGAGTCCGATACCGCATGCCGACTTCGTCACCTCCACCACCCACAAGTCCCTGCGCGGCCCCCGCGGCGGGATCATTCTGTGCAAGGAAGAGTTCGCGAAAAAAATCGACTCGCAGGTGTTCCCCGGCATCCAGGGCGGACCGCTCATGCACGTCATCGCCGCCAAGGCCGTGTGCTTCGGCGAGGCGCTCAAGCCCGAGTTCAAGCAATACTCGGCGCAGGTCATCAAGAACGCGCAGGCGATCGCCGCCCGTCTAACGCATCACGGTTTCCGCATCTGCTCCGGCGGCACCGATAACCACGTCATGCTCGTGGATCTGCGGGACAAGAAGCTCAACGGCACCGAAGCCTCCCACGCCCTCGATGAAGCGGGCATCACGGTGAACAAGAACGGCATCCCGTTCGACACCGGCAGCCCGATGAAACCCAGCGGCATCCGCATCGGCACACCGGCGGTGACCACCCGCGGCATGAAGGAAACCGATGTCGAGCAAGTAGCCGATTTCATCCACGAAGCCTTGTCCGACCACACCAACGTCGCCAAGCTCCACGCGATCCGCGAGCGGGTGTTCGCCTTCAACCGCGCCTTCCCGCTGCCGTGGTGAAGAAGTTGAGAGTTGATGGTTGAGAGTTGAGAGCAAGACCTTGGGTCCGCTATCTGCTTATCTTCCTCTTCGCTCTCAACTCATGACTCTCAACTCTCAACCTCTCTCATGAATCCCTTCCGCGAAGACCTCGTTTCCCGCTCGCGCGCCGAGCCTTGCACCGTCGTCATCTTCGGTGCCACCGGTGATCTAACGCACCGCAAGCTCATCCCCGCCTTATATAATCTTGCGGTCGATGGCGAGCTGCCGACCGGCGTGAAGATCATCGGTTTTGCCCGCCGCGAAAAGTCCGACGCGGAGTTCCGCACCGGGCTCGAGGAGTTGAACCGCAAGGTTTCCCGCTCCGGCCACAACGACGAGATCTGGGGCAGCTTCATCCAAACCGTTAGCTATCACACGTCCGAGTTCACCGATGCCGAAGGTTACCGGACTTTGGCTGAAAAGCTCGATGCGATCGACGCCGAACACGGTGGCAAGGGCAACCGCCTTTTCTACATCGCCTCTGCCCCCGAATTCTTCGATGAAATCCTCATCGCCCTGAAAAACGCCGGCCTCAACGAAGCGAAACCCGGCTGCTGGTCGCGAGTCATCGTCGAGAAGCCGTTCGGCACCGACCTCGCCACCGCCAAACACCTGAACCAAGTCGTCAACGACACGTTCCAGGAAAGCGACACCTATCGGATCGACCACTATCTCGGCAAGGAAACCGCGCAGAACCTGATGGTCCTGCGCTTCGCCAACTCGATCTTCGAACCGCTCTGGAACAGCAAGTACATCAGCCACATTCAGATCACCTGCTCCGAAAACCTCGGCATGGAAGGTGGCCGCGGCGGCTACTATGAAGGTGCCGGCGCGCTGCGGGACATGGTGCAAAACCATTTGCTCCAGCTCCTCAGCCTCGTCGCCATGGAACCGCCGACCGATCTATCAGCCGATGGCGTCCGCGACGAAAAGGTGAAAGTCATCCGCTCGCTCCGGCAGTGGGACACTCCGGAAAAGGTCGCCAAAAATGTCGTCCGCGCGCAATACACCGCCGGCCATGTCGATGGCATTCCGGTCCCCGGCTACCGCGAGGAAGACCGCGTGAGCCCGACCTCCGACACGGAGGCCTACGTCGCCGTTAGACTGCTCATCGACACCTGGCGCTGGAGCGGCGTGCCATTCTACATCCGCATGGGCAAGCGCCTTCCGAAGAAGTCCACCGAGATTTCCATCCACTTCAAGGACGCTCCCTGCGTGCTGTTTAACGCTCTATCAGGCGGCGTCCCCGGTGGCAACGTGCTCGTCATCCGCATCCAGCCGGACGAAGGGATATCTTTGCGCATGGTTTCAAAAATCCCCGGCACCAGCCTGCGCCTGGAGCCGGTGAAAATGGATTTCCACTACGCCACCAGTTTCGGCAAAGGCAGCCCGGAAGCCTACGAGCGTCTGCTGCTGGACGCCATCGCCGGCGACGCCACCCTCTTCGCCCGCCGCGACGAAGTGGAGGAGGCCTGGAAATTCATCGACCACATCGAACACGCCTGGCACGAGTCCACGAGCCCGCCGCCGATGGCCGAGTTCGTCGCCGGTTCCTGGGGTCCCAAGGAAGCCGACGACCTTCTCCAGCAGGACGGCAACCAGTGGCGCAGGCTGTGACTCAAACGACCTGCTATCGCGGGTCATCAGCCATCGCATTCAGTTCCCACTTGTCCTCCGGCACCAGGACGGACTTCGCGCCACCTCCGTTCACCCAGACTTTCGCGTCAGAGTTGCCCTTGAGATGCGCGTCCCAGAACGCAGTAGTTAGAGCGAGGATGGCCCGGTGATAGCGGCTTTCTTTTTCCGGATCTTCCTGCAAATCGCGGCCGCCGAAGCTCATATGGGTGGCCTTGTCGAAAACGATCTGCCAGGCGGGTGCGTGGGTGAGATTGGGGAAAACCTTGAGCCGATCCGTCGCCTTTGAATCGCTGATCGGGCTGTCGTCGAGCGTGCCGGTCATGAGAAGGCAAGGGATCTTGATGGATTGAAACGCCTTGGCCGGATCTCCGAGCGCGGGAATGCTCGGACTCATCATCACCGCGGCCGAGATCCGGGGTTCGAGGAACGAAAGCCGCCCTCCGGCAAAGGTTTGGCCGGCGACGCCCTGGGTGGTGGTGGCACCGAAGGAATGGCCGGACATGCCGATGTGTTTCAGATCAAACCGGTCGTGCAGCGGATTCTCCTTCGCCGCGTTCCAAGCCGTTAGAGCATCGAGGACCACGGGGATGTCGTGGCCCCGAAGCATGAAGTTTTCGAGAGAAGCGGCTTTCTTCATCTCGACCATGCGTTGCAAGCGCTCGGCGCCCTTCCAAACGCTTTCGTCGCTGCCCGGGTGCTGGACGAAGACGACGATGTAGCCGCGCTTGGCCCAGTGGTTGCCGAGATACGGGTTGTTGTCGCGCGAGCCGCCGAGACCGTGGGAAAACAGGATCACCGGCGCTGGCTTGTCCGTTTCCGGCAGATAGATCCGGATCGGAAGGGTGCGGGCGCGCTTGGCATCAGCCACTTCCAAGGTTTTTGAAACGATCGTCACATCCGCCACCTTGAGCGGGTCGTAGGCGGCGGGAGCCGCTGTTAGCAAGCCGGTCGCCGCGAAGGCGATGCTCAGGCACGATGGGAGAAATCTCATGATGGATGCTGAACCCGGGGATGAGAGGTTGGTTGCGCGGGAAAGGGCCTCGCCGTATTTCCTGCTTGGTCTGTGCCGGGACCACGTCAGCCTGAACGGGTGAAGCCATTGCGGATCCTCATCTTTGCCATCGGCAGCTCGGGCGATGTTCATCCGTTTGTCGGAATCGGTCGCGCGTTGCTGGCCCGGGGGCATGAAGTGTTTGTCATCACCAGTGGTCATTTCGAAAACCTGGTGACAAGTGCCGGGCTTGGATTCCGGATGCTTGGCACGGCAGAGGACTTCAGGCAGGCGCAGGAGGACATGGACCTGTGGCACCCTCTCAAAGGCTTCCCCACCATCGTGAAGCGGGCGATGAACCCGAGCTATGGGCCGATCCTAACACATGCGCGTGAACTCCACCTGCCGGGAAAATCGGTGATGCTTGCCAACTCGGTGGCCTTCGGCGCGCGCAATGCGGCCGAGTTGCTGGAAATTCCTTTTGCTACAGTTCACCTGGCTCCGGCGTTGTTCCCTAGCAGCTACCGCCAGCCAGTCGTGCATGGCATGCCCTTTGGCCAAGGCGCTCCCCGTTTCCTAAAATCCCTGCAATGGACGATCGCGGGGAAGATCGTCGATTTCCATGTCTTGCCGGAGCTCAATCGATTCCGAAAAAGTCTCGGCCTGCCGCCGGCGCGAAACATCCTCCGCGACTGGTGGCACGCGCCCGAGCGCGTGATCGCCCTCTTTCCCGAATGGTTTGCGCCACCTCAACCCGACTGGCCGCCACAGACTCGTCAGACCGGCTTCCCGATGTTCGATGAATCCGGCCTGCGAAGCGTGCCACCCGGGCTGTTGGAATTTCTCGATGCCGGCGAACCGCCGGTGATCTTCACGCCCGGAAGCGCGATGATTGGCGGGCATGTGTTTTTCGAGGAAGCGGTGAAGGCGATGAACCTAACGGGACGCCGCGGCATTCTGCTCTCGCCCTTTGAAACGAGCATTCCGAAAAACCTGCCGCCCAACGTCCGCCACTTCAGCTATGTGCCCTTTGGCGAAATCGTGCCGAGGGCCGCCGCCATGGTCTATCACGGCGGTGTCGGCACTTGCGCCCAAACGCTCCGAGCGGGCATACCGCATTTCATCCAACCGATGGCCCATGACCAGCTCGACACTTTGAGCCGCGTGCGCGATCTCGGCGTCGGCGATGGACTTCATCCCAAGCATTTCAAGGCCGACCGCATCGCCGCCAAGCTGGAATCTTTGTTGAATGATCCCGCTGTCTCCCGGCGGGCGAAGGAAGTCGCCGGACAATTCGATCCCGCCGGCTGGCTCCGCGAAACCTGCGAGCTGATAGAGGCGATGGGCTGACAAGCATCTCTGATAGATTGCGGGCATCGTCGGAATGGATCAAACTCGCTGCATGTCGCTTCCCGAAATCCCCATTGAGTCCCCTGCCCCGCTGCCGGATTGCGAGGGCTGTGGAAGGGAGGCGGCGGTGGAGCTCGATGGCAAGGGGTGGTGCGTCGATTGTTTCCACGAGCGCGGGTCGTGCTGCTCCGGAGAGTGATGGAAAAAACTTGTCGGCGACGGATCGCGCGATTCGCCGTTCACGCTGGAGCTTGGACTAGGGATTCCGCACGCGGCAGATGTGGAAGTACGGCCGAATTGAATCTGGGTTGGGCGTGGCTCCAACAACCCAAACGACGCCATTTTCCTAACATCCCATCAGGGTATGGAGAAAAGATCGTCTGCACCAACCGTGAACTCTTCACCGGGCTTGGTCGGAAACGTCGCGGTTTTCTCGTCGGACCAGACGGTACAGAGGCCGCCGAGGGTGGAGAGGATGGTGGCGCGGGTGAATTTCCCATCCTTCCATTCAAGCGAACGGATCTCGAATCCGCCACGAGCGCGGAGGCCGTTGACGTGACCGTTGGGCCAGGCGGCGGGCAGGGCGGGAAGCAGATGGATTTCGCCGAGGTGGCTTTGCAGGAGCATCTCGGAAACGCCGGCAGTTAGAGCGAAGTTGCCATCGATCTGGAATGGCGGATGGGCGTCGAACAGATTCGGATAGACTCCGCCGCCAGAGCCGGACTTGGCACTCCCGCCGATGGGACGGAGGAGATTCTTGATGAGAAGATAGGCGTGGTCGCCATCGCGGAAGCGGGCCCAGAAGTTGATCTTCCAGCCGAGCGACCAACCGGTGCCGTCGTCGCCGCGAATTTCCAACGCCTTGCGGGCGGCAGCGAAAAACTCGGGAGTGGCGGGCGTGATCTGGCGTCCCGGATGGACTCCGAAAAGGTGCGACGTGTGGCGATGATGGACGTCCAGTTCGGTGAAGTCCTCGAACCACTCTTGAAGGTTTCCGCGCGCGCCGATTTTCAGCGGATAGAGTTTCGCGCGGGCGGCTTCGATCCGGGCGACGAGTTCGGGATCGGTGCCGAGGATTTTCGCGGCGTCGAGGCAGTTGGTGAATAGGTCCCAGATGATCGACATGTCCATGGTGCAGGCCATGCTGACCGTGCCACGCGTGCCGTCGGCCGTGGTGAATCCGATTTCCGGCGAGGCCGACGGGGCGGTGACGAGGTGCCCCTTGCCGTCATCGACGAGCCAATCGAGGCAGAACTCGGCGGCACCTTTCATCACCGGCCAGGCGCGTTCCCGGAGGAACTTCTCATCGCCACTGAACGCGTAGTGTTCCCAGAAATCCTGGCTCAGCCACGGGCTGCCCATCGCCCAGTTCGCCCAAACCGGATCGCCGTGACCGAAGCTTCCAACGGGCGCGGTCTGGCACCAGATGTCCGCGTTGTGATGGGCGACCCAGCCGCGGGCGCCGTAGTTGATCTCCGCGGTCTTGCGGCCGTTGACGGCGAGTTTTTCGATGAAGTCTAGGAACGGCTGGTGGCACTCGGATAGATTGGCGACTTCCGCCGGCCAGTAGTTCATCTGGGCGTTGATGTTGAGCGTCCAGTTGGAACTCCACGGCGGGCGCATCTTGTCGTTCCAGATCCCCTGCAGGTTCGCGGGCAGGCCGCCGGGGCGGGAGCTGGAAATGAGGAGATAGCGGCCGAACTGATAGAGCAGGGTCGTCAAGCCGGGATCGGGCTGGCCGTTGACGAAGCGATCGAGACGTTCCGGGGTCGTGAGCGCGTCCACCTCGGCGGCCGTGCCGAGATCGAGATCGACGCGGCGGTAGAGGTTCTGATAGTCCGCGACATGGCGGGCGAGAAGCTCCGCATACGGGCGCTTTGCGGCGGCTTCGAGATGGCGGGAGGCGATGGCGACAGGGTCGAGTCCATCGCGGCCGGGCGATTTGTCGGGACCGTTAAAACTGGTGGCGGCGGAAAGAAGCAAAGTGACGGCGTCGGCCTTGGCGACGGTTAGATTCTTCCCTTCCCCGGTCACCGTGCCGCCTTGGGAGATGGCCCGCACCTGGCATTGGAAGGTCATGCCTTCGGTGACATCATAGCGGATCGGCTCCTGGGTCTTGAAATAGCTGGGATCGACGTGCGCGGGAGCCTTTCCGCGAAGCACCAGGGTGTTGCCGCCCGCGGTTGAAGTTTCGAATTGTAGCTGACTGTCGGTGGTGGCGCTGAAATTGATACGCCCGGGCTGGTCGCAGGTTAGCCGGATGACGATGACCTGGTCCGGATGGCTGCTGAAAACCTCGCGGGTGAATTGGGCATCGCCTTCGCGGTAGGTCACCGTGGTCACGGCGCGGTCAAGATCGAGCCTGCGCTGATAGTTGCCGGGCAGGGCGGCGGCATCGCCGGGGAACGTGAGCCGCAGGTCGCCCATCGGCTGATAGGACTGGTTGTACGGGCCCTGCATTTGCTTGCAGAGTTTCTCCGCTTCCTGATAGTGGCGAGCGAGAATCGCCTCGCGAACTTTCGGCAGGACTTCCCTGGCCTTGGGGTTGTTCCAATCGACCGGAGCTCCGGACCACAGGGTCGCTTCGTTGAGCTGATAGCGCTCGGCGACCGCGCCGCCGAAGACCATCGCGCCTAGCCGGCCATTGCCGACGGGCAGTGCTTCGGTCCATTCGCCGGCGGGCTTGGAGTATTTCAACTCCAAAGGCGCGGCGGCCGACGCGGCTCCCAAGGTGAGCAGGGCAACCAGCCCGATGTGGATTTTCATAAGCCGGGGTGATGGATCAGCCCTTTTTATCCAGGTTCGCCTTCATTTCCTCATCGGTGGGAGTCTTGGAAGGCACGCCCTTTGCCGGGACTTCAAGGCCGGAAATCCAAACGATCGCATTGAGGACGATGCGCCGGTTGTCATCCTGCTGCCAGTTTTTGTGGAAGTGGCCGCCGGTGAATCCGAACGCGCGGCCCGCGCCGAGGGTGGCGGGGCGTTGGTAAACCCACATCATGTGTTGCGGCTCTTTGCGCTCTAACACGGCAGCGCGGACTGCGGGATTTCCTTCGTGGGGTCCGTCGGGCCGGGTCAGGCTTTCCGGCGGCGGCAGATCCGTTAGGATCGGGGTGACGCCTTCCATCTTCTCGCGAAAACGCATGTGATAATACCACTCGTCGTTGATCTTGAAATCCCGCACGCCCTGGGTGATGGCGTGCTTGGGCAGCTTGAACGACGCATCCCAATGTGGATTGACCGACCAATCACTTTCAAAATATCCGCCGATGAGATCGAGGAATGCGTTGCCTGGCTCCCCCTTGGGAATTTCCACGGCGTAGTGGATGCAACCGATGCCGACGCCCGCATTCGCCATTTTTTTCAACTCATCGAGGTGCTTCATGGCGGGATGACCGCCGCCGCCGTCGGAGTAGATGACGACCGCCGAGGCCCCGTCGAAAATGGCGTTGTCCTTCGGCCAACCGTCTGTGGTCACGACGGCGTTCACGGGCAGCCCGCTCTTGTTCAATTGGTCCGCGAGGAGCATGCAACCGGCCCGGTGCTCGTGCTGGCCCGGCGGATGGCTCGGTCTGCCAGCGACGAGGACGATTTTCTTTTTCGCCGCAGGCTCCGCGCGGACGACCGTCGTTAGAGTGGTGATTACGCCGATGACACAGGCGAACGAAAGCAGAACTGGCCGATGGGTTTTGATCATTGGTGAAAATGGATTGAACTTCCCCACTACGCCTCGAATCGGCAGAACTTGCAAGTGGAACGGCTACTGCTCTCTCGCGCACCGCCACCTAACCCAAATCGACACCTCCCACGGGTGTGCTAGGTTCCCGCGCCCATGCCCTTCAAATTCACCGCACTGCTGCTTTTTCTCGGGGCTTCCCTGGTCCAGGCAGTGGGTCTGCGGGTGGCCACATTCAATGTGGGAGCCCATCTGGTC
Organism: Verrucomicrobiota bacterium; assembly: GCA_040385685.1. Classification (GTDB taxonomy): domain Bacteria; phylum Verrucomicrobiota; class Verrucomicrobiia; order Verrucomicrobiales; family Akkermansiaceae; genus Luteolibacter. The sequence goes on from JAZKGW010000030.1 coordinate 63,176, forward strand.
GTTCCTCCCGGCGGAGGCAACGTGTATTTCGACTACGGCATCGGCCCGCCCGGCCAGCCCGACTTCGACACCGTGAGGGACATCCTGCAGCGCATCGATGCCGACGTGGTGGCGCTCCAGGAAATCCATGGCGCCGACTTCAACGCGGGCAACCTCACCGCGTTGGCAACCGGCCTCGGATATCCTTACGTCTGCTATGCTCCCGCCACCAACACGTTCGACACCAGCCTGCACGTGGCGTTTTTCTCGCGGTTTCCCTTTCTCAGCCAGATATTGATCGGCTCGCCGGCGGGGGCCAAGGAAATGAACCGGCTCATCCCTGCCGTGAAAGTCGATGTGCCGGGCACCACGCGCGATCCGGTGCTGGTTGCGGCGCATTTGAAATCGGGCTCCGAGGCGTCCGACCTTTTCCAAAGGACCATCGAACTGCGGCGCCTGACGAACTATCTAACCGCCCAAGGCCTTGCCTCCGGCGACAACTTCCTGGTGATGGGTGATTTCAATTTATCCTCAAATCCCCGGACTTTCGCTTCCATCCCGGCGTCGGGATTGCCCGGCAGCTTCTCCCTCGGCGCGGACATCACGTTTCCTATCAGTTATTTCACCGATCCCACGCTCTATTTCAGCAACCCGTCCGTCACCCGGATCCTGCCGCGCCAGCTCGACAACTCGACGGTCACCTTCCCATCCAGCGGCTCGACCATCGATGTTTTCCTCGGCTCGGGCATCATCGGATCGCGCCCCCTTCGGACGGAAATCTATAACTCCGCACTCGACACCTCGAACTCGGCGGGACTGCCGAAAGCCGGTGCACCGCTCGCCGCCGGAACGAGCGCGACGGCTTCCGACCACCTCCCGTTGTTCGGCGACTTCGAACTCGACCCCGCGCTTCCTTACACCTTCAACTCGCCGGGCGAAACTGTGAACGAGGCATTCCCCGGTTTTCCCGGAACCTACGATCCCTACCCGTGGACGACCACTGGCGGAGACTGGCAGGGAACTGACAATGGAAGCGCCACGGCACCGGGATTCCGCAGCTACGGCTCGGCTGCCGATCCGTCGCTCGGATTTCTCCCGGGAACCACCGGTGGAAGCGCCACCGCGAGCTTCGTCAATCACTCCGCGGTGACTCTAACCAACCTGCACATCTCCTACACCGCCGAACAATGGCGGTCCGCGACGGGCGGCACCGCCGATACGTTGAGCGCCGACCTGATCGTCGGGGGAGTGCCAAACCCGCTTCCCGCGCTCACGTTCCACGCGGCCACCAACCTGCCCGCCGGCGCGATCTCGGGCGGAGCCTCGACGCCCAAAAGCATGCTCGTGAGCGGCTTGGCGGTGCCTCCCGGCGGGACCTTCCAGATTCGTTTCACCTTCACGCCCGGGGCTGGGAACGCTCCTTTGCCAACCGACGTGTTCGTCAACGAGTTCCATTATGACAACACCGGAACCGATACGGGAGAGTTCATTGAGGTCGTCGTCGGCCCGGGATTCTCCGGAAATCTGTCCGATATCGATGTGCTGCTCTATCGAGGCGTTGGCACCGTTTACTCCACACTGAACTTGGGAAATTCTCCATTCACTCTCAAGAATTCCGTGAACGGTTTTAAAATTCTGGTTGCGGACCTTCCAGTCAATGGGCTCCAAAACGGACCAAGCAATGGCATAGCCGTAGTGAACAAAATCACCAACCAGTTGCTTCACTTCCTTTCTTACGAGGGCGTCGTTACCGCGACTGCCGGCCTTCCGCCCGGCGCGCCCGCAGGGTCCACCGACATCGGCTTTTCACAAACCGGCGGCGAAGCCATCGGTTATTTAGCTCTCGGTCTAATCGGCACGGGCGGGGTGCGAACGGATTTCACCTGGGACAAAATCGCCGGCCTCTCCAGCAATGGTTTACCCAATACGGGCCAGACGTTTGTCCTTCCCACTCTGCCGCCGCAAGGCATCGCCATCGACAACCTAGCCGTCACCTTCATCGGCGATTCCGACAGCGATGGCGACGGCATGTCCGACCTCGACGAGTACATCTTCGGCAGCGATCCACACAACGCCGCGTCGCGCTATGCGGTCACCATAACCCAAACCGCGGCCGACACCCTGCACCTGTCCTTCCACCGGATCGCCAAGAACAGTTACGTTTTGGAAAGCAGCATCAATCTAACTGCGTGGAGCGCCCTGCAGACTTACCCGGCGGGCTTTGACTCCGACACGGATGTTAGCGTGACAATCACCCCCGGCACTCCCGCGAAATTCTTCCGGGTCCGGGCCCTCGCGCCCTAAGCGCTCGCCAGTCTGCTCACTCCAAAAACCGAACGTTGCCGGTTTCGATTTCGTAAATAGCCCCTGCGAGTTTCACCCGACCTTCCGCCTGCCGCTCGCGGGCCTCGGGTGTATCCAGGATCTGGCGCATGCTCCAGCGGACGTTGGCTTCGACGGCTTGCGCGAGCAGCGCTTCCGGCGCGAGTTGGTCATCGATATCGTTGAGCGACGGGAGGATGGAGTCGACGAGGATCTGAATTCGCGAGGGTTGTTGCGTGCCTTGCAGCCGCGCGTCGACCGCGGCATCCACCGCGCCGCAACGGGTGTGGCCGAGCACGAGGAAAAGCGGCGTTTGCAGGTGCCGGCCCGCGTATTGAAGGCTGCCCGCGACTTCCGGCGAATAGACATTGCCCGCGACGCGGATGATGAACAACTCGCCAAAGCCCGCGTCGAAAATCAGCTCGGGCGGCACGCGCGAGTCGCTGCAGCACAAGATGGTCGCGTAGGGATGCTGACCCGTCGCCAGGCTCGCGAGCACCTCCTTCTGCACCGTGGGAAATCGCGCCTCACCTCGCAGGAAACGTTGGTTTCCCGCTTTCAGTCGCTCCAGCGCTTCGGCGGAGGTGAGGGTGGATGGTTCGCGCGATGTCATCGGTTAGTGACTCCAATTCGGAAGGATTGTGCCCGGTGCAAGCATGACGGCAGCATGGGTCTTTGCTGACATGAAGGCGAGTGCGAATCCAAGCAGTGCGGACAGCCCCCTTTCAAAAAGCGGTCAATCGAAGATGAGAGCGTCAATGCGCACGAAGAAGGTCTTTGGCGGTTCGGAGCCGGGATAGAGTTGGAGAGTGACTTCTTCCATATCGGCATCGACGTCTGTAACGGAGATCTCCTGGCTGTAGAGAATTCCTGTCTCATCACCGTTAGAGGTCCAGGTGACGGTGTTCTTGGAGAACTGCGCGACGTAAGTCACATCGAGCGCGTTTTTCGGCCGTGTATAAGAAAGCAGGAAAATGAACTCGCCGTTGACCTTTTCTCTTCTGGTTCGGAGTTTTGATTTGGAATCGCGCACCCGCGGATCACTTCCGAAGGCATACTCCGCCGCGTTGGTCAGCGAGTCCCCGTCCGGATCTGCGCTGAGAGCGCTGATATTGACGTCTGCGAGCTCCTCAATTGTGAAGTGCTCAAGCCTCCATACCGTGAAAAAATCAGGAGCGGTCGAGAAACGGGCGATCTGGGAGCTGCCATTCCGGATCGAAAAGGTTCCAGGATTGGCGTATCCGGACAGGGGACCGATCCAACGGATGAAAAACGCGCCTGCGTTGGGTATGGCGGTGAGTGTGATCTGTTCATTGGCCGCGTAATAGTCCTTCATCGGCACAACGGTTACCGTGCCCGGCCCCTCGACAGTTAGATTGAGAGGATAACCGACCGTGAAGGTTCCGATGCCGTAGCTGGCCCTGATGGGAGTGAGCTGGCGGGTGATCACTCCGGTGGGGACGGAGCCGAGGACGACGGTGTCCGGACTCTTGAAGAAACGGCAGGATGAAAGCGAGGTGACGCCCCGGAAGTCGATGACGGCGCCGTTTTCGCCGGCGATTCGCCTGATACTGCCACCCGCCGCGACCTTGAAGATGCCGCCGGTTTCCACGTAGACGAAATCGGCGTGGATCGAACCCGTGAGGGTAGCGCCGGCGCGCACGACGATCACGTTGTTCGAGCTGGGCGGAAGCTCCGGCGGAAGCGGGCCGTCGGTGGTGTGATCGACGAAGGCCGAGGGGATGCCGAAGGTCGAGCCACCGGTCGTCTCGACGAGCAGAAGGTGGTCGCGGATGTCCTGCTGGACATTGGGAAAGACCACTCCAAGCGAGCTGTCGCTGATAGGATTGATCGCGGAGGGGAAGTCAAAGATCTGCCAGAACAGGTGGGCGGCGTTGGTGCCGGTCAGTCCGGATCCGGTCAGGGTGATGGTTTCACCCTCGGGCAGGACATAGCGGTCGGCGGCGGTGATTTGGGGAAGGAGGGAGTAGCCGTTAGGGCGGAGGATGGGAACGACGGTGGTGTTTCCGGTGATGTTGAAGGTGATGGTGGTTTCGGATCCGGATAGGTCTCCGCCCCATCCGAGGAACTCGTATCCGCTTGCGGCCGTTGCGGTGAGCGTGACAGATGTTCCGTCGGGATACGTCGGGCCAACCGGGGATCGGGTGACAGTCACGCCGGGAACGTCAATGGGATCGAGAACCCAACCCGGAGAGAACGTGGCGGTGATGTTCAGCGGCGCGTTTACGACTTGGAGGCTGAGTGGATTCTGGAAGGAATTGGCGGCACCGCTCCAGCCTGAGAATGCGTAGCCGGTGTCGGGTGCGGCGGTGAGCGAAACAGAATCATAGATGCGGTAGTAGGCTTGGTCCGGGTTGCGGCTCACTGTGCCTCCGCCGACGGTGGTGATGTTGACGGGATAGCCCACGGTGAAGGTTTCGATGCCATAACTCACCCTGATGGGAGTGAGCTGCCGGGTGGTCACGCCGGTGGGATTGGAGCCGAGGATGACGGTGCCCGGACTCTTGAAGAAACGGCAGGACGAAAGCGATGATACGCCCCGGAAGTCGATGACGGCGCCGTTTTCGCCGGCGATGCGCCTGATGCTGCCACCCGCCGCGACCTTGAAGATGCCGCCGGTTTCAACGTAGACGAAATCAGCGTGGATCGAACCCGTGAGGGTCGCGCCGGCGCGCACGACGATCACGTTGTTGGAGCTGGGCGGAAGCTCCGGCGGAAGCGGGCCGTCGGTGGTGTGATCGACGAAGGCCGAGGGGATGCCGAAGGTCGAGCCACCGGTCGTCTCGACGAGCAGAAGGTGATCACGGATGTCCTGCTGGACATTGGGAAAGACCACTCCGAGTGAGCTGTCGCTAACAGGATTGATCGCGGAGGGGAAATCAAAGGCCTGCCAGAACAGGTGGGCGGCGTTGGTGCCGGTCAGCCCGGATCCGGTGAGGGTGATGGTTTCACCCTCGGGAAGGACATAGCGGTCGGCGGCGGAGATTTGGGGAAGAAGCGCGTAACCGTTAGGACGGACGATCGGAACGACAGTCGTGTTTCCGATGATGTTGAAGGTGATCGTGGTTTCGGGCCCGGATAGGTCTCCGCCCCATCCGAGGAACTCGTATCCGCTTGCGACCGTTGCGGTGAGCGTGACTGATGTTCCGTTAGGATAAGTCGGGCCAGCCGGGGATCGGGTGACAGTCACGCCGGGAACGTCGATGAGATCGAGAACCCATCCCGGGGAAAACGTGGCAGTGATGTTCAGCGGTGCGTTTACAACTTGGACGCTGAGTGGGTTCTGGGAGGAATTGGCGGCACCGCTCCATCCTGAGAACGTGTAGCCGGCGTCGGGTGCGGCGGTGAGCGAAACATAATCATAAAGGCGGTAGTAGGTTTGGTCGGGACTGCGGCTCACCACACCGCCGCCGACGGTGGTAATATTGACGGGATAGCCCACGGTGAAGGTTTCGATGCCATAACTCGCGCGGATGGGAGTGAGCTGCCGGGTGGTCACGCCGGTGGGATTGGAGCCGAGAATGACGGTGTCCGGACTCTTGAAGAAACGGCAGGATGAAAGCGAGGTGACGCCCTGGAAGTCGATGTAGGCACCGCTCGCGGCGGCGATGAGCCTGACGCTGCTACCCGCCGCAGCTTGATAAACGCCACCGGTTTCCACGAAGACGAGGTCGGCGTTGATCGAACTCGATAAGGTGGCACCGGCACGCACGACGATGACGCGGGTAGGGCTGGATGGAAACTCCGGTGGGGAGCCGGTCGTGGTGTGATTGGCAAAGGCCGAAGGAATTCCAAAGGTCGAGCCTCCGGGCGTCTCGACGAGCAACAGGTGATCGCGGATGTCCTGGAAGACATTGGGCATGACCACCTGAAGGGTGTTGTCGTTGACGGGATTGACCGTGGCGGCGAAGTCCGAGCTCAGCCAGAACAGGTGGGCGGCATTGGCTCCGGTCAGTCCGGAACCGGTAAGGGTGATGGATTCACCTTCGGGTAACACGTAGCGATCGGCTCCCGTGAGGGTGGGAGCCCCCGATACCGGTGTCGCCTGTGCCAGCAAGTGCAGGATGACCAACGGAACGAGGACGTTCCGCAAATTGCTGAGAAATTGCTGGGAACGGCGGATGTTGCGGTCGGCCATGGTGGGGAATTTTTGATTTTTAATTGAGGATTGGAGATTGGGCAAAAGGGCTCCTTCCCGGATCCTTGATAGAAAACTGGCAGGAAGTATTGGGTTGGAAAGCAGCAAATGTTGTTGGATACCATTATCCGCAAGTTACGCATATTAAGATGATTACAATTGTTTCACGAGGGATACTGAAGGCGGATTTGACAAAATCCTCACAGGCTTTCTGATAGAATCCGCACGCACTTTGGGTCGACCTCACATGCACTTGGACTCAGGCGGGATGAATCCCGCGGTCCAGTTCCCCGGCAAGGACCGGCGTCAGTAACCGTTGGAGAGCCGCGAAACGAGCGCCTCACCGGCGTGCTCGAGGGCTTCGGGGAGCGCGTTGTTGCGCGCGGTCTGGAGATTGGACGAGACGAAAAGCTGGCTGGTGCCGGAGGATTCACCGGAGGCGAGGATCTTGGTGGGATCCTTGGCGTCGCGGAGGGTCCACTCGATGGTGACCGTGTTGGCCAGTTCCTCAGGCAGCAGGGTGTCCCGGCGGGTGCCGCGGATGGCGGTGTAGATGATGCTTCGCAGGTTGCCTTCCAACACGGCGTCGGCATGGTCCGTTTTCGCGAGGCGATAGGTGCCGTCCTGGACGAAGGCATCGGCCACGGCGGAAGTGGCGAGGGCCTCGGCGCGGGGATGCAGGGTGGAGTTGGCAAACATCGGCACGGAAATGGTGTGCACGCGCGCGAGCGACGCGGGCTTGGTGGCGCCAAGCTGATAGCCGGCACAGGAAACAAGCAGGAGCGCGGGAGCCAGCAGAGAGAAGAGATTGATTATCGAGAATTGGAGATTGGAGATTGGTTTCATGCCGACGGGTATCTGTTGATTCCAATTTCCAATCCTCAATATTCAATATTCAATTCTCAATTCCCCTCACTCGCCGAGTTCCTTTAGCCGGGCGCGGGCCTTGTCATGCAAGGGTCCGGACGGCGCGCGCTTGACGATGTCGCGGTAATAAACCTTGGCGGATTCGATCTTGCCGGTTTTTTGATAGAACTCGGCGATGTCGTAGGAGCGCTGGAGATCCTTGCCGCCGACGTTGGCGATAAACTGGCGGGCCTCGGCATTGCGCGAGTGGCCGGGATATTGGATCAGGTAGTCGTTGAAGGCTTCCTTCGCGAGGTCGAGGTTTGCCTGGTTCTGGTTTCCGCGATCGGCTTCGGCGGTTAGAATCAGGCCGACGCGGAAGAGGGCTTCAGGGGCTTGAGCGCTGTTGGGTTGGTCACGGACGAGCTGGCGGTATGCGGCGATCGCTTCCTTATACTTCTTCTTGCCTTCATAGAGTTGGCCGATGGTGAACTGGGCTTTCGCCGCGGCGAGAGATTTAGGCGCGTTGTCGCGGACCTTGCCGAGCATCTCGACGGTCTTGTCGAGGGAGAGCTTCGTCTTCAGGCCGAGCATGCTTTGTTTCACGTCGCCGTCGGCGGCGGACTGGGCCATGGCGATCTGGCGGTTGAGCGCGGTGGTGTAGAGGCCGCTGCCTTGAAAGCGGGAGAGAAACTTGTCGTAAGCCTCGAAAGATTTCACGATCTCGCCCTGTTGCTCAAGAAGCTCGGCCTGGCGGAAGCGGGCTTGCGGGGCGGACGGTGCGAAGGGGAAACGCGTGGCGGTTTCGTCGTAAAGCTTGATGGCCTTGCTGGTTTTTCCGGCGTCATCGGCCTGCTTGGCCTGCTGATAGAATTTCTCGCCCTCACTGGCGGCGGCTTGGGTATTTCCCGCCATGATCGGCATGTCATCGTCGTTGCCGCACGACGTGAGATGGATGGCGGAGGCAGAAATCAGCGCGAGGGCGATGAACCGATAGATCATGCGGCGGAGCATAGGAGCCCGGGGGAGCTGGGAAAGCCCAAAATCAATCACTTCCCAAGTTCGGTCGCGCGCTGGACGGCGGCTCCGACAGCCTCGATCAGGGCGGACCGCAAGCCATGGCGTTCGAGCGCGGCCAACCCGGCGATGGTCGTCCCGCCGGGCGAAGTGACCATGTCCTTGAGCACGGCGGGATGTTCGCCGGTTTCCAAGACCATCGCCGCAGCGCCAAGCACCGTTTGGGCGGCAAGGCGCACGGCATCCGCGCGAGGGATGCCGGCCCGGACGCCGCCGTCGGCAAGGGCATCGATGACGACATAAATATAAGCCGGCCCGCTGCCGGATAGACCGGTGACCGCGTCCATCAGGCGCTCTGGCACTTCGACGGCAAGTCCGACCGCGCCGAGGAGGGATTGGGCGGTCTTGGCGTCATCGGCATTCGCGCGGGTTCCGAGGCAGTAGCCGGCGGCACCATGGCCAACCAGCGCCGGGGTGTTAGGCATGGCGCGGATGATCCGGAAATTTTCCGAAGCCGCCGCTTCCAGCGCCGTTAGGGTGACACCGGCGGCGATGGAAATCACCAATCGGGGCTGCCCTCCGCTCATTTTGGCGGCATCGCCCAGGGCGACGGGGACGTCGAGAGGTTTGGTGCAAAGCAGGATCACATCACTGGCGGCACCCAGTTCGACGAGGTCCGCGGTGACCTTGGCACCGGTGGCTTGGGCGAATGCCTCGCGGGATTTCTCGTAAGGATCGCAGCCAATCACATCGTCGGCCGCGACCACTCCCGCACGAATCGCGCCCTGAATCAGCGCCGTTCCCATTTTTCCGCATCCAATGACTCCAAGCTTCATGGCCGGAGACTATGCGGGTCCTGGCGACGCACGCCAGTGTCATTTTGCTTGGAGGTGCGGGCGGCGCATGGCCATCTTCCGCCCATGAAACTACGGTTGATGGCAGCAATGCTGATAGGTTGCGCGTTCGCGACAGGCGAAACATCCGACGCGGAAACAACACCCAAGTCCCCGGTGAAAACCAAGATCAAGGAGAACGCAACGGACACGACAAAGCCCAAAGTAAACATCGTTCCAGCGGACGCCGAAACGATCCCGCCCGCGGAAGAAGCCCCTGGCGTGGAAGCAGCGATCCCCGGTCCCGTCAAAGAACTTGGCGAACCCGCCATGATGAATTTCCCCAACGGGATACAAATGGCTGTCACCGCCGCCACCGACAAGGCACAGGCCCACGTCAACCAAGGCCTGAACCACTTGCACGGCGGTTGGGAATTCCAGGCGAGCCGCCATTTCGCCGCCGCGATGCACGAAGACCCGGAATGCCTGCTCGCGCACTGGGGGATGGCCATGTCGCTGCTCACGCCGTCGCCGGAAACGGGGCCCGCCCGCAACGCCGCGACGGACCGCTTGCTCGACTTGGTCGACGCCGGAAAGGGCAGCGAACTTGAGCGCGGCTACGCCTACGGTTTGATCAAATACATCGAGAACGGATCGACCGGAGCCGCGATCGCGTTTCAGAAGGTGGCCAATCAATTCCCCAATGACCTGCAGGCAGGCATCTTCGCGGCGCTGTTTGGAAGAACCGGATACGATGAATTCGGCGGTGCCACTCCCGGTCAGGAAGCTGCGGAAAAGAGCCTGCTTGCGATGATCGAGAAGAATCCCCAAAGCCCCCTGCCCCTCAACGCCCTGCTGTCAATCCGCGCGGAAGGTCCGGATCTCAGCCTTTCCGTCGATCTCGCCCGCAAGCTCTGCCAGATGGCACCTGACTACGCGCCCTACCATCACCTGCTAGGCCACTATGAATGGCGCACCGGCCAGCATGGCAAAGCCATTGCCGCATTCGGCCGCGCCACCACTCTTTACGATCTGTGGATGAAGGAAAACAAGGCCTCCCTCGCCGATTGCCCCGAATGGGTGAAAGCCGAGTGCTATCGGATCGTCGCGCTGGTTTCAAAGGGTGATTTTGACTCCGCTTACGCCGCCGCCCGCCAAATCGCCGCGACTCCGCTTCCGGCCAGGCGGTCCGCGTCGCCCGGCGTCCGCATGCTGCTGTGGGACGCGAAAACCCTCCCCTCCCGCATTCTCCTTCATCGCGGATTGCGCGGAAATGCAAATGAGGCGCTGCACTCGCTGCCCAAGCCCGCCGATCTGATGGACAGCCACCAAAAATCCCTCGCCTATTGGTGGATTGATGGCGTCCGCATCGCGCTGGAATCCCGCCGCCTGATCGACGATGGGAAAATCGACGAAGCCCGCAATGCAATCGCCGCCATCACCCATCATGGTGAGGCCATGAGCAAAACCCAAGCCGCCGCCAATGCCAGCGGCGAGCGCTCCGCGTGGAACCGTTCCTTCCGCGCCTTGGAAATTCTCGCCAGCGACCTCCGTGGCCGTCTCGCTCTCGCGGGCCCGAAGGACCGCAGGGGCACCGCTTACAACTGGTTCGCAGCCGCCGTCGAACGCCAGCATCCCGCGCCCATGATGTTCCCGCCGATGATCCTCACTCCCATGGCCAACCGACTCGGTGAATACTACCTCGCCATGGGTCAATCGAAGGAGGCCATCGAGTCCTACCAACGTGCGCTCACCAGCTTTCCCAATGACATGAACGCGCTCCTCGGCCTGAAATCCGCCTTCGATCAGGCCAAACAGCCTGACGATGCCGCCGGCACGGAGAAAAAGATCGAGGATCTCCGCGCCCAATAATCGGCGAATCCCGGCCTTCGCACGGTTGAAAAAAGAAGCCGCCAGGGAGTCCCTTCCCCGGCGGCCATTGAATTGTCATACCCACACTCACACCCGTGAAATCGGCAGACAACTGTGCTGTTACACCCTTACATGAAAGAGCGATTGCTCGCCGCTTTCAGGAGGATAAGACAGCCCAACAGTACAATCGTTCAAAGAATCTTCAAATTTTCTAATCGAGCGTTAGGCGCCGCAATCCAGCCTTGCTACAGCTAACACCTCACTGCCGGTTAGCTGTCTTCCGCCTGTTTCCATCAGATCCCCGGAAGCCCACGGAACCCGGCATGCCTCTGAAAAAGAAAAGGCCGCCGGGGAGTCCCTTCCCCGGCGGCCAAAATTGTCACACCCACCCACACCCGTGGAATTGGCAGACAACTGTGCTGTTACACCCTTACATGAAAGAGCAATTGCTCGCTGCTTTCGTAGTATTAAGACCTTCAAGTTCTACAAACGTTCAAAGTAATTTGAAAATTTCGCACTCCTTTTTATCGACCGTCAGGATCGCGGAAAATGGCACTTGGAAAACCCCCGCCATTTCAGGACTGTTCCGCCCATGCCGCACAGCCATATCGATGTCCGCTACGTCGCGAATCTCGCCCGCCTCGAACTGACCCATGAGGAAGTGGCCACTTTCCAGCCACAGCTCGAAGCCATCCTCGGCTACGTAGAGGCTCTTTCGAAGCTCGATGTCTCCGGCATCGACTCCAGCTCCCACGCCGGGGCCGTATTTGGAAAAATGCGCGAGGATGTCCCGCACGAAAGCCTGTCTCAGGAAGACATGCTTCAAAACGCTCCCGACCAAGCCCAAGGGCAAATTCGCGTCCCCAAAGTCGTCACCGACGCGTGAAGCTCTTCATTTCCTCATTTCAGCTTTCAGAATTTCAGCTTTCCCTAAAATGACCATCACCAATCTCCGCCGGCAACTCCTCGCCGGGGAAACCACGCCCGCCGCCATTCTCGAGAAGCTCGACGGAGAAATCGCAGCCCGCGACGGCCGGACCGGCGCTTACCTTTCCCACCACCTCGAATCCGCTCTCGCCGAGGCGGCCAGCGCGGACCTCAACCTGCCCTTGGGTGGCATTCCCATTGCGATCAAAGACAACATCAACGTCCTCGGCCTACCCTGCACCTGCGGTTCCAAGTTCCTTGAGAATTTCGTCTCTCCCTACGACGCCACCGTCATCCGCAAGCTCCGCGCTGCCGGTGCCATCCCTTTCGGCCGGATGAATCAGGATGAATTCGCCATGGGTTCGTCCACCGAAAACTCGGCCCTCCAAGCCACCCGCAATCCGCACGATCCCGGCCGTATCCCCGGCGGTTCTTCAGGTGGCTCCGCGGCTGCCGTCGCAGATCTCACCGCCGTCGCCGCCCTTGGTTCCGACACCGGCGGCTCGATCCGCCAACCCGCTTCACATTGCGGCGTTGTCGGACTGAAACCCTCGTATGGCCGCGTTTCCCGCTACGGGCTCGTCGCATTCGCCTCCTCGCTCGATCAGATCGGCCCGCTTACCCAGTCGGTGGAAGACGCCGCTCTCATTCTTCAAGCCATCGCCGGTGGCGATCCGCAGGATTCCACCTGCCTCGACGCCCCCGTTCCGGATTACTTGTCCGGTCTCAATGACGGTGTGAAGGGCCTCAAACTCGGCATTCCCAAGGAATACTTCGGCGAAGGGATCGATCCCGGTGTCCGTAAAAATGTCGAAGCCGCCATTCAAGCCCTCGCCGCCCAAGGTGCGGAAATTGTGGACATTTCCCTGCCCCACACCGAGCACGCGGTTGCCACTTACTACATTATCGCCCCGGCCGAGGCGTCGTCGAATCTCTCGCGATTCGACGGAATTCGCTACGGCCACCGCGCGGCCAACCCGGCCGACATCCTCGACCTTTACAAAAAATCCCGCGAGCAAGGCTTCGGTCCCGAGGTCAAACGCCGGATCATCCTCGGCACTTACGTCCTTTCCTCCGGCTACTACGACGCCTATTACAGCCGCGCTCAAAAAGTCCGCACCTTGATCCGCCAGGATTTCGAGAACGCCTTCATGAGGGTCGATGCGATCCTCTCGCCCGTCGCCCCAAGTCCCGCCCGCAGGATCGGCAGCATTTCGGGCGATCCGCTCCAAGAATACCTCTCGGACATTTTCACACTCGCCGCCAATCTCGCCGGCATCCCCGGCATTTCCATCCCCTGCGGCACCACCGATTTCGACGGCGGAAAAAACCTCCCCGTCGGTCTCCAAATCCTTGCCCCGCATTTGGGAGAAGCGAAGTTGCTCCAAATCGCCAAGGCGGCGGAAGGTTGAAGGACCGGGCCCGGCGACCCAGTGTCGCATTTCTACACCTGACTGTCGCAGTCACACAAGAACGCGAGGATTTGAAAGAATAGCGTGATGACGCCTCGTTTCCCGGAACTCTCTGGAAATATCCCAATTCAAAATCCCATGTCCCGATTCTCCGCCCGCATCTCCGCCCTCTGCCTCGCCGGCACCGCTGTCGCCTTCGCACAAAATCCCGACTCGTTTCCCGTCAACATCACGGTCGATGCCGCCCGGCCGACCGGCCCGCTCAAGCCCATCTGGCGGTTCTTCGGCGCGGACGAACCGAACTACGCCTACATGAAGGACGGGCAAAAACTCATAGGCGAATTGGGCGAACTGAAGCCAAAGGAGGTTTTCTTCCGCACCCATAGCCTGTTAGTCACCGGCGAGGGCACCCACGCGCTCAAGTGGGGGTCGACCAATGCCTACACCGAGGATGCCCAAGGAAATCCCGTTTACGATTGGAAAATCGTGGACCGTATTTTCGATACCTATTTGGAGCGCGGCGTCCGGCCCTACGTGCAGATCGGGTTCATGCCGCAAGCGCTTTCCGTGAAGCCGGAGCCCTATCGTCACCACTGGACGCCGAAGGCGAAATACGACGAGATTTACACCGGCTGGGCCTATCCGCCGAAGGATTGGGCGAAGTGGGAGGAGCTCGTCTATCAGTGGGCGAAGCACTCCGTGGAGAAATACGGCAAGGAAGAGGTGCTCAAGTGGTATTGGCAAACCTGGAACGAGCCTAACATCAGTTATTGGCGCGGCTCGCGGGATGAGTTTTTCAAACTGCACGACCACGCGATCAAGGCGGTCCGCCGTGCGATTCCCGAAGCCAAAGTTGGCGGCCCCGATCTGGCAGGCGGTGCGGGCGGGGATTTCCTCAAGAGCTTCCTCGACCACTGCGTGAAGGGCAAAAACACCGCCACTGGCGAGACCGGCACCCCCACGGATTTCATTTCCTTCCACGCGAAGGGGCAGCCGAAGGATGTCGGCGGTCGCGTGCAAATGGGCATTTCGAGCCAGCTTCGTGACATCGACGCAGCATTCAATGTGATCGCCCGTTATCCGGAATTCGCAAATACGCCGATCGTCATCGGCGAGTCCGATCCGGAAGGCTGCGCCGCCTGCCAGGGTCCGAATCTCGCCTATCGTAACGGCACGATGTATTCCAGTTACACCGCCGCCGTGTTTCCCCGCAAACTCGATCTGGCAGCCAAACACGGTGTGAATCTGGAAGGCGCGCTGACCTGGGCGTTCGAATTCGAGGACCAGCCGTATTTCGCGGGATTCCGCTCGCTCGCCACCAACGGCGTGGACAAGCCGGTGATGAATGTTTTCCGGATGTTCTCGAAAATGGACGGCGACCGTCTGCCGGTTACCAGCGATTCCGCCGTTTCACTGCCGGACATCCTGCGCAGCGGCGTCCGCAAGCAAGCCGATGTTTCCGCACTCGCCAGCCTCGGGGGGAAAAAACTCAGCGTGCTCGTCTGGCACTATCATGACGATGATCTCGTCGGCCCGGATGCCGCGGTTTCCCTGAAAATCCCCGGCCTGCCCGTCATCAGCGGCCAAGCTAAACTCACCCACTATCGGGTCGATGAATCGCACGGCAATTCCTTCACCCTCTGGAAATCCATGGGCGA
>JAZKGW010000031.1:0-11713 GCA_040385685.1 Verrucomicrobiota bacterium
CGCGATCACGGTGAGCAGGATCATCAGCGAGAGCGTGACGATCAGGGCGAAGCCGGGCTGGAGCCTTTTGAGACGCGCTGGTCCAGCGAGAGACTGTCTGATGGGTTTCATGGGTTTGAAATATGTCTTGGAAGCGCTCAACCGTTTAGGGGAATCGGAAGCGGGATTGGTTTATTCGAAATGCATCACCGCGTAGTTACAAAGTAAAGATGTTTTTGCGCCGGGAGTTTTTAGACGGCGGGGCCGGCGTGAGTCGGGGGCAGTCAGGGGCACTCAAAGCGCTTTTACACTCAGTAATGCGCCATCCGTCGCACAAGTCCGCCATTTTTCTGGCGAATCCCGATTTCGTTCGCGCGGCGCCTCGATTACTTTGAATGGGTTTCATTGCGTTGCAATTAAATGCAACGTATTGAGCGTTTCGGAAATGTAAATAGAGAAAATCGCGTGACTTGCCAACCCGGTAGCTGCGCAATCCTGCAACTTTGCCGGGCTCGACCTGCGACGACTCACCACCGGTCCAAGCTTGCCACATTGGCTCGTGGCCGCCGGGTGCCGTATTTGCAGGAATCTCCGGGCAGACGTTCCGGCTGTTAGGTGTCGATCCCGGTATCGATCGAATCGCCTTGGCGTCCAGCTTCCGCGATTCGATTCCGCGTCACGGCTTGGCCGGGGCGGGCGGTGTCAGGTATTCATCCACGGCGCGGAAGGTGGTGCGGCCTTGGGCGTTGGTGAAAAAGAAGAGGTAACTGCGCAGCATATTGTCGATTGGCCAGCGGCTGGAACTCAGGAGCTTGTCGCCGGTTTCCTCGCGGGTGGCGAAGGCAATGTCGTAGTAGGTGTTGTCGATCGCCCCGCTGGGACGGGATTTGGCGGTCTCGCCGGGTTTTAGAACCAACGGGGTGGTGCCCAGTTTCCCGAGGACGGTTTTTTCGGTAAGATTGATAAAAAGCACGTCTCCAGCCTTGAATGATGGATCATCGGTGCGGACCACGATCGGCTTGAACCCGGCGGGCTTGGTCGTTACCAGCACGACGGCGAATTCGCTGCCGACTTCCGGCAGGGTGATGGTGCAGAGCGGGATTGCCTTGTCGAGGGTCTTGAGGACCATGACCCGGACCTCCACCGCAACGGGATCGGATAGACGGTTGGTCGGCAGGGTGAAGTCCGCGGATTTTTCCTTATCGCCGAATTGCAGGAAAACGTTGCCCAGGCTTTCGGGTGCTTGCTCGGCGAGGAATTTCACTTGCAGGCCGCCGGCGGCTTTGGTGGAAATTTTGTCCTGGGCGAGGACGGGCGAGAGCAGCGCTAGGAGCAGGCAGAAGAATCGGAAAGGCATGGGAACCGGGCGGTGGGTTGAGGGGTTGATGGAGATCAGGCTTCGGAGGCGCTGAGCCATCGGAACGAGACGATTTCAAAGCGGCGGCCGAACGTTTTGTTAAGCGTGCTGATCGAAGTGTAAAGCTTTTCAGGAAGATCCGCAGGGTCAACAAAGGCGGGGGACCGCTGAACCACGGCTTCGCACCAGGCGCGGGCGATGACTTTTCCCGCGGCGTCGGTTTTTTCGCCGTAGGCGCGGACGAGGAAGGAATCCGAGCGGGCTGATAGAAGCGGCGCGATCGGGGTGAGGATGTCCGCTTGCTTGACGATGCCGGGGATGCCCTGCGAGATTGGGCCTTTTTCGGCCTCAGTGAAGATTAAGCCCTTGGTGGCAGTGGTCGCCCGTCCGGAAAGGAAGCCTTCGTTGATCTTGGTCTTGGGGTCATCGAGCGCGTTCTGGATCGCTCCGGCGCGGGCCAGGTCGGCGTCCGAACCCACCCGGCGGTTGATGAAATCCGCGAGGCAAAGGAAGGGACCGCGCTTGCGGACTTCCTTCACGATACCCCGGGCGAGCAGGTCGATTTCCTCATCCGTCAACGTGCGGCGGCCGACCCATTGGTTCTTGTCGCTTATGTCGGCATCGTCTGTGGAAATCTCATTGACCGGTCCCAGCAGCCCGGCGACGGGTGTTTTGTCGTCACCTGCCTGGACGGACTCCTTTCCGTTGGCGTCCCGCACCAGCACCGGACGCGCCTTGCGTCCTGCCAGCAGGCTCTTCCATGCCTCAACGGAGGTGGAGTTGACGTTGAACATGCCGTCCACCCGGATCAGGCTGGCGATGTTGGTGGTGGCGGTGGCGCTGGGGATCGCCGAGCTGAAAAAGGTGTTTGTTAGTTTGGTGGCGTCCTGCCCGCGCAGGTCGGCGATGTAGCGGGCGACGGGCAATTTGCCTACGCCGGTGAAGAAGTCGGTGGCGACCTTCTTCTGGGGTCGCGGCGTGCTGAAGGTGTTCCCGGTCTGCGGAGCGATGCCGGACAGGAACCAGTCGTCCCACAGTGCCGTGTTGGCGAGATAGGAATGGTCTGCGAGCGGACGACTTCCAGCCAAGGTGCCTTCGACCTTGTCCTTGGCGAGCATCGGACACGCCAGCGAGTTGCCGATCGCATGAGAAATCTGCGGCAGCATCGGCTCGCGGGCATTAATCGTGGCATATTCCCATGTCGGTTTCTGCATGTCGAAGCCGTTGGCGAAGGAATGTTGGAACGCAGCCAGAGAAACGATGGGCTCACGGGGGACGGAGTGCGTGGTCACGAAGTTCGAGCCGGTTGCAGCCGTCCTTCCCCCGCCGAAGTAGCCGCGGCCGGCGGCATCTTCCTCAAGGCTGTCGTTCTTCCAGCCGCTCAGGAGTTCGACGGAATATTCATAAGGCAACATGGCGCGTTCGGCTGGCATGAGGTCATAGAAATCGACGTGAAGGGCTTTGGGGTTGAAACGCGCCAGGCTGCGAGTTCCGAGGGTGGAACTCGCTTCTGTCTTGGCATTGAAGGCCAACAACATGAACGGCATCTTCGTGCTGTCCGCCGGGTTCGGGGTGTTCGTCGGGATCTGCCGGTTGTCGTTTGCAAACGTCTTGAAGACATCCGTCTTGTTGAGCGCGGTGTAGCGTTCGCCTGATGCTTTGGTCCCCGGGGTTTTGTCCAGGCGGGTTTCACCGGGCTTCAGACGTTTGTTGCCAAAGTCATAGTCGAGAAAGATCCCGCCGATGCCGAGGGAATCCCCATAACTGGCCCGGTCCTTTCCGACGTAGTATTCGTGGTGGGTGAGCGAGAAATGGCGGGTGTGGTTATTGGTTCCGATCACATTGCCATCGGTGCTCGTTTTGCCGGCTGTGAGGTTGTTGGGCTTGGCGGACACGAAGATAAATTTGTCGGTGGCGGCGACAGGAATGGTGGCTCCGGCGCGGGTTTTCGCCTGGATGGCAAAGCCTGTGCCAAAGTTGAAACCCTTGCTGCCGGCGAGTTGGTGCCGGACATTGCCTATGGAGCTCGCGAGCTGAGCTGCCTTCTGTGACATCTTGATCACTTCACCGGGCTTGAACACGAGCGGGTGCAAGATTCCCATTTCGAGACTCATGAAGTTGCTATCCTCGGCGTTCACGCTTGCCACCGGACAATCGAGGATCACTCCGTTTTTCGAGATGCTCAAATCATAGGGAATGGACCAGTATTTCACCGTCAGAGGCAGGTTGGCAGGCAACACCACGGGGACATCAAGGGGATTCCACAGGGTAATGATCGGGTCGGCAACGATATGGAGAAAGTTGCCGGTGGTGCCCACCGCGGCCGATTTGAAGGAGAGCACCAACTGGTAGCTGATGATCACCGGCTGCTTGTAATAAAACCAGTCGTCGCTCCTGCAAGCCGTGGGGGTGGTCTCCAATTGGAGGTAGGGCGTGCCGGAGGACATCGACCCGCCCGTGGTGAAGGTCGCGCCGCCGGATTTTTTAACGCCCTTGACTCCGGCGTAGGCGGAGGGGAGCTGGTAGTAGGCCCACAATTCGTTCAAGTTGATGCCGGTTTCCCCACCCACCTTGTAGAGAGCGCTCGTTGCAGGAGCTAGAGTCGCCGCGCCGAGAGGGCGCTCAAGTTCCATCGACAGGTCCTTGCGGAATCCTCCCTTGCGGACGTTGACGAGGAGGCCGCGGTTTTGGGCGGTTAGGTCGTGATAGAAGCCGCGGATGCTATCCGGTTTGTCGGCTAACAGCGCACCGCTTTGCAGGGAGACAACGTTTGCCAGCAAGGGATTGGTGGCGTCGAGATTTTCGAACGGCTTGGTCGTGCCGCTGGCAGCGCCCTTGAGATTGAAGGATGGCAGCGATTGCTGGTCGGCGCGGGTATCCGCGATCGCTGTCGGGATGACGTTGGCCGGGGAGATCAATCCCTTGGTGCCAAGGTCGCTGACCCACCAGGCGCAACTGCTTTTCGCGCCGTTGCCGGCGGTCATGCTAAGCAGCGGAACCCGCACGGGATCGCCGTCGGCTCCCACGCTGGCCGTCGTGACGATTTCGACGGAGTCCTTGGGATTTGTGCCAATCGCCGTGCTCGCATAGGCGCGGGTGAGTAATTTGGTCGGATCGCCGGAGACAAACCACTGCAGGAAGGTTGGCGCGGGGCGAGTGGCGTTAGGCAGGGCCGTGGCCCAGGAATTGTAAGCGCCCGCCCACTGGCGCTGGGTTTTCGGGGTGGTGGATACCGATGCATCGGAACCGGCAATTTGATCGGCGGTGGCGGAGATGCGGGTGTCGGGACCAAGCTGCTTCTGGAGGTCGCCGATCGCCAGCATCAGGGCCATCCTGGCGTTCGCCCGCGCCGCTTGCATCGCGTCGCCTTGGGAAGAACTGCGCAAACTGATGCTGGAAAGCGACAACAAGCCGACCGCGATCACCGTTAGAAGAATCATCAGCGAAAGGGTGACGATCAAGGCAAAGCCGCGCGGGTGGGAGCGGGCCGGCCTCGGTTGATCCAGGATGCGGGTGGTGGGTTTCATGGGAGTTTAATTAAACGTTAAATTGTGGGCATATATTCCAATCTGAGCAACCCCGGATTTTGAAACGGCACGATTGGATTGCCCGAAATACAAGATAGTGGCTTTACAATGTAAAACATATTCGCTGGGTGTCAGGAATTTTTTTTCCGAGCTCCCAAGTGAGGGAAGAAGACTTTGATGCCGAATCACGGATTCGCTGTTACGGCCAACTCTATGAGGGAACTGCGGAATGGGGGCCGCTGTCTATAACCTGAACAGGTGAGTCCATGGCTTCTGCAATGGGAGAAGCATGACCCCGAATTCTTCAGGAAACGTACCTCAACTTTAAAAACGGTTTTTCCTCCCGAATGCCGACACGGGATTTCTCACCTTCCGGTAATGATCGGGCTTCGGAAGACTCCCGGTCAAAACGCTCCGTTCAGCTTCCGGCCGACCCAGAAGATTCCTAACAGGGTGACCAGTGCGGCGACGGTCGCCCAATGCGACCACAGCGGGATGCGGTTTTCGAGCGGGCGGGGTGCGGGGAGGGCGGTGATTTCCTTGATGAGTTCGGCGAGTTGCGCGGGCTGGATGACGCGGCCTTTGGAGACCTTGGCCATTTCCTCGAGTACTTCCGGGCGGGCGGGCTGGCCGACTTTTTCAATCTCGACGCCTTGCGCGAGAATCGTGGTTTCGAGAGGTTTGTCCTCGGCTCCGGTGGCGGTGGCCCGGAGTTTCCAAGCACCGGGGAGATCGACCTTGAATCGCCCGCTGAAGGCGCCCCAGGCGGTGTCGTTCTTCTGAAGCTCGATGCGCTGGGTGCGGCCGTCGGGCGCGGTGATGTCCACCGAGACGCCGCCCTCCTTGAGCGGCGCACCGTTAGGATCGAAGGCATTCGCGTTGAGAGTGACTGTGGATCCGGGCTCGGGGCGCTCGGGATTGAAGAAGAGTCTGACGCGCTGGCCGGCGGCCATGTTCCGCTGATAGGACATCCAGCGCGCAACCTGGCCCCAAAACCGGTAGTGATAGAGATCCTCCACGCCGCGCCGCCAGCGCCAGGCGGAGTCAATGCCCATGAACAGGACCTTGCCGCTGCCCGCGGGCTTGGTGACTAACAACGGGACGGGTCCGAACTTGCCGCGGCGGTTGCCGTGGACGGCGAGGACTTCTGCGCCGCCCTTGGCCTTGATGACCGGGGCGTGCCAGTAGAAACCGGGGAGGCGTCGCCAGATCTCGGGGTTTTCCTCCTCGCTGTTGCCTAACATGGTCAGCAGCGACGCCCGGCCCTCGGTGGTGAGCGTGAGTGGGGAAGCGATGGATTCGGCCAGGCCTTTTTTGTTGGCCTCGTCGAGGATGACAGGCATGAGGTCGGAAAGTTCGGTATCTAGCAGGGAGAACTCGTTGCCTTGGGAACCTGGCATGAAAATGAGGCCGGATGCCTGGTTCTCCACGAGGCCGCGGATTAGCGTGCATTGTTCCTTGGTGATTTGTTCGGTGCCGACATCGCCGATGAAGATGACATCGTATTTCGCGAGTTCTTCGATTTTCGAGGGGAACTCCGTGAGGTAGTCCTTTCCTTCGCCGGGGCCCAGCGAGGGGTGAAAGAGCAGGCAGGAAAGCTCGACACCGGGATCGCGCGACAACGCGTTGCGAAGATAGCGGTATTCCCAGCGCGGCAAGGTTTCTATCAGCAGGACGCGGATTTTCTCCGGGCGGCCGGCAATGGTGAATTTCCGCGAATTGTTAGCTGCAACGAGTTCGCCATCCGCCACCGGGATCGAGAGCTCGAGGGTGGAGCTGCCTTCCTTCTCCAGGCGCCAGAGGATGGAGTCGTAGGTCTCGGCGTTCGGCGGGATGACGATGTCCTTGGTGCGCTCGCGGCCGGATTCGTCGCGCAACCGGACGATCGTGCGAACCTGACGGTCGAGCGACGAACGGATCGTGAAAGGGATCTGCACGTTTTCCCCGACGATGCCATAGGTCGGCGCGGTGACTGATAGAAGGTCGAGATCGGGCAGGCGGACCTTGCTGCCGACGGGGATCGGGAACAGCGGAATGCCGCGAAGTCGGAGTTTCTGCGCGGCGGCGACGGGTGGTTGACCGAGATTGTAGTCGCCATCGCTGAGCATGACGACGGCTCGGAGGTTGGTCTGCTTGGCGATGAGGTCGGTGAGCGGGGTTTCGAGGTCGGTGCCGGCGATGGCGCCGTTTTCCGTCGGCGGAGTGGCGAAGGGGAGGGCGGACACTTCATTCGCACCGTCGGCTTCGAGAGGTTTCCAGAGATCGGAGGCGAGTGCTTTTTTCACCCACTCGGCGCGGGAGACGACTTCGGATTTTTCGGATAGAACGGGTGGCAGCGTGGCATCGAGGGTGGTCATCGACTTGGAATCATCCCACAGAATCGCGATCTGCGGCTTGGTGTCAGGATGGATGGTGGTCAGCCACTCGGGTTGCCAAAGCAGGATCACCACGACGAGAGCGGATAGAAATCGCAGGCACTCCAGCGCGGCGGTGCGCTTGGGGTGGGGGCTGCGTTTCCAAGAAACCACGGACAGCACGGCCACGAGGATCAAAGCGATGATGCCGATCCAGAGGGTGAGGGGAGTGGGTGAGAGGTGGAGCAAAGGAAAATGGGTCTGATAGGTCTTATACGACCTATGGTAGTTGAGTCAGGCTAGAGCTTTCTTAGGCAATACCTGCGGATGCGATTTTTTCGGAAGGCAAAGAATGGCTTCGGAGATGAGGAAGAACAGCACGGCGATGAGAAAGGCGCGCCAGACATCGCGGGAGAGCGAGGGATCGCTGGCTTGGCCAGCCTGATCTAGCAGGGTGAATTTGGTGCCCTCGAGCGCCTGGTCCAACTGCTCGCGGGTGAGGATCTCCACGTTGTCCTCCTGGGCTGGGCGGTTGACAGCTAACAGTCGCTCGCCGAGGCGGAAAACGCCCGCTTCGTAAGCGGCGTTGGCAGGATCAGGCGTGCCGTAGTCGTCGATGCGGCTGCGGGTTTCGCCGGGAAGCGATTGGGCGGCATCGGTGCCGACAGTGGTTAGATACGACGCGTCGAAGCGGTCGGCCCCGGCGGCGATGATGCGCTGCACGGTGGGCAGCAGGACATCGGCGTCGCCAAGGTTCGACCAAGTGTAATCCGGCAGCGAGCCGACAAACCACGCGGTGCCGTGATCGACGATGCGGCGGGTGATGACCGGCTCGCCATCTTCCCAACGGGCGAGCGCGGTGGCATCGCCGAGCGGAATCTGGCGGCGGATCGCCTTGAGCCGGTCCGCGGGAATGGGGGTGCCGTCGATGCCGTCGCGCAGCGGGCCGTCACTGTGGTTCCAGTCCTTGAGGATGAAGAATTTTCCGGCCGAAGCGTTGGTGGGATCTGACCATTTCAAATCGACGAACGTGTCGTTAGAGGGAATGCCGGGAGGGAAAAAAATGACCTGGCCCCCGGATTTTAGAAAACGGCTGACGGCATCATAGGCGGGACCGCTGGGCAAGGGGGCCGCCCACAGGATGGTGGCGAGGTCGCCGGTCGGGATGCTGGCGGCGTTGGCCGGATCGGTCCGTTGGACGGTTTGGTTGCCGAATCCCGGAGGCGCGGCAGCGAGCGCGAGATAGTCCGCGGCTTCTCCGGCAGGAGCGACGATGAGGGACTTGATAGGCCGGGCGGGGCCATAGGCGAAGAAGGTGGAGTTATCGCGTGAATTGCCGTCGGCCGGGATAGAGATCCAGCCGGAGCCGCTCGCACTGCCGGTTGGGAGGCTGATGCGTTTTTGAAATCGCAGGGACTGGCCGGGAAGTGTTAGTGTCTCGGTGGTGCGGGTGCCGTTGAGATTGGTGGTGAGCGGCAGGCTGGCGCTGCCGCGAGAGTCGGCGGCGCGGAGGATTTCAAGATCCAGCAGCATTTCGTCGCCGGAGCGGCGCGAGCCGAGAACGCGGATGGCGGTGTTAGGAGCGGCTGGCCCGCTGATCGAGAGCACGCGGATGGCGGGTTTCTGCGGCAGCGCGGCGAGACTGGCGCGGGCGGCTGACCAGTGTTCGTCTTCGGCGTGCCAACTGGAGGCTTGGAGATCGGATGCGAGCCACACCTCGGAACGTCCGGTGGTTTCCGCCAGAAATTCGGCGGCGCGGCCCAGTAATGTGGGGAAATCTGCGGCGGTATCGGTGGCTGCGGTGGAGGAAAGATCGGCGAGGATGTCCGGTGAGGGGATTTCTTGGGGTTTCCCGCTGGCGCTGTCGATCAGCACGAGGCGGGAGGCTCCGAGGTTGGCCATCGCGTCGCGGACTTTTTCAATGACAATCTGCCGTCGCGGATTCAGGCCGTCGCCGGGCTTGGTTTCCATCGAGGCCGAGCGGTCTAGCAGTAAGACCACAGTGTCGATTGAGCCGCCACCCCAACCGATCAGCCCGGAAACAATCGGTCGCGCGGCGGCGAACGCGAGCGCGGCGATGGCGAGGGCCCGGCACGTTAGAATGAGGATGTGGCGGAGTTTTTTCTTTCCCCGCGACTCGCGGGTGGCCTTGAGCAGGAACTGCATCGCCGCCCACTGGATCGTCTTGTGCCGGCGACGGTTCAGGAGGTGGATCGCAATGGGAACGGCCGCGGCAAGCAGCCCCCAGAGCAATAGCGGATTGAGAAAAAGCATGGGTTGGGTCAGTGCTTGGACTTGGGCAATCGCGCGGTGAGGAATTCGCGGAGCAGCGGCTCCAGCGGCGTGTCGGTGGTGATGAGCTGGTAGTCCGCTGAAGCGTCGTGGCATTTCGCGCGGACGGCGGTTAGGAAATCGCGGAGCGCGGCCTTGTATTCGTCGGCGATGAGGTTGGGCTCGGCGACGATCGATGTGCCGTCCTCGAGATCGACGAAGCGGTGCGGGCGGTCGAACTCGAAGCCGAGTTCCAGCGGGTCCATCAGGTGGAAGACCGAGATGTCGTGCTTGCGATAGCGCAGGTGCTGAAGCGCGTCACCCAGCGCGACGGGATCCGTGAACAAATCGGATAGGATGACGACGAAGGCGCGTTGGCCGATTTTCTCCGCGATGGTGTGGAGCGCTGGGATAAGTCCAGTTTCGCCGGATGGCTGGACTTTGCCGAGAGTGGAAAAGAAACGCTCCAAGTGAGCGGCGCGGCGGCTCGGCGGAACTTCGAGGTGGAGCTTGTCGGTGCAAATAGATAGACCGGCCGCATCGCCTTGGTTGACTAGCAGATAAGCGAGCGAAGCTGCGATCCGGCGGGCCACTTGGATTTTTGCTTCACCATTTCCCGTGAAGTTCATGGAGCCGGAGGCATCGACAACGAAGTAGGCGCGGAGGTTGGTATCCGCCTCGAATTCCTTGATGTAAAACCGGTCCGACCGAGCGAAGGCTTTCCAATCTAACCGCCGAGTGTCATCGCCCGGGACGTATTTCCGATACTCGGCAAACTCAACGGACGAGCCCCGGTGGGGCGAGCGGTGTTTGCCCGCGACATTTCCTAACATCGGCACCCGCGACTCGATGGGCAGCGAGCCGAGGCGTGAGAGCAGGGTGTTGTCGATGAATGAGTGCATCACTCTTCCCGCATTTCCTTGATGAGACGCTCAACGATCTTCTTGGAAGTCATCCCTTGCGACTCCGCCGAGAAATTCGTGATGACGCGGTGGGTGAGCACGGATGACGCGATGGCCTCAAGGTCTTCGAGGGAGGCCATGTAAGCGCCACGGAGGGCGGCGCGGGATTTCGCGCCGAGGATTAAATACTGCACGGCGCGGGGACCGGCACCCCAGCCGACGGTGTCCTTGATCCATTGGGGGGACTCGGGTTCGCCCGGGCGGGTCTTGCGGACGATCTTCACCGCGTAGTCATAGATGTGCTCGGGAACGGGCACCCGGCGGACCAGTTGCTGATAGGCGATGACTTTTTCGCCATCGAGAAGGTGGCTTAGTACTTGGCGGGCGGTGCCGGTTGTGGCGCGGGCGATTTCCTTCTCCTCGCTGGACGACGGATAGCCGACCTCGATGAGGAACATGAAACGGTCGAGCTGGGCTTCCGGCAGCGGGTAGGTGCCTTCCTGCTCGATCGGGTTTTGGGTAGCGAGGACGAAAAATGGTGGCTGCAGGGTGTAAGTGTTGCCGAGGACGGTGACCTTGTTTTCCTGCATCGCCTCGAGCATGGCGGACTGGGTTTTCGCAGGAGCGCGGTTGATTTCGTCGGCGAGAACGATGTTGGCAAACACAGGGCCCTTGATGAATTCAAATTCGCGCCGCCCGCCGACTCCCGATTCCTGGATAATGTCCGTGCCGGTGATGTCGGCCGGCATCAGGTCGGGGGTGAATTGGATGCGGTTGAAGGAAAGGTCGAAAGTCTGGGCAACCGAAGAAACCAGCAGTGTCTTGGCAAGGCCGGGAACCCCCATCAGCAAGGCATGCCCGCGAGCGAAAAGGCAGATCGCGAGCTGCTCGATGACCTGCTCTTGGCCGACGATGGCTTTGCTGAGTTCGGCACGGAACGCCTGGTAAGTTTTTCCGAGTTCATCGATGGCGGCGACGTCATCGGGTGGGAGCTGACTGCTGAAGTCGGTATAGGATTCCATGGGTGATAGGGAAGTGCTCGCGAAACTAAGAGGCGTCCCTGTTTTGTCCAGAAGGGATGTCGGCCAATCCAACAGCTTTCCATGCCGGACGGGAGATTCGGGACTGGCCGCCGGCGAATCCCCGGAAACCCTGAGAAAATTTCCATTTACGGCTTGCCAGCCCCCGGCACTCTGCTAAATCACCCGCCCCGCGGAGTCTTTGGAGGAATCCGGACATCCGCGTGGTCACGCGAAATCACGCACATCATGGCACGTATCCTAGGCATTGAAATTCCCAATGAGAAGCGCATCGAAGCTTCTC
>JAZKGW010000032.1:0-49512 GCA_040385685.1 Verrucomicrobiota bacterium
AATAGAGGTCGCCGCCGCCAGGGCGGTGTGTGTCGGAAGGCCGCGCGAGAGGGCGTAGGCCTCAAGGCCCAGCGGGTCGATTTCGGGAAGGTCCCGCTTGGGATGGATGAAGTTGGTGGGGAACGGGTTCATGGGTGACGTGGTGGCTGGAATAGTAGCGAGGTCACAGGGTGGTGGTGGGGATCAGAAGACAGCAGGTAGCGAGGTGGGTTAGACAAGGGGGATGCAGCCGTTGCTCTGCGCCTCGGCCAAAATGCGGGCCGCTTGGGCTTTCATGCATTTCAGGACGGCGGGAGGCACCTTGCGCTCCTGAACCATCAGTTGCTCAAAGCGGCGGAGGCACCCCGATTCCCGCGCTTGTTCGACGCTCACCCCGATCATGAGGTCGCACACCGCTGGATCCACCCAGATGAAGTCGAGCATCAGCCTGCAGAGGAATTCCTTCTGCAGTTTCGACGAGGTTGCTGGTAGATCGGAAGGCTGCGAGTAAATAACCTCTGCATCGGCGAAGTCAGTAAAGTAGAGCCGCGCGTGGGCCATCACCGCGTCGGTGCGCAGCTGCTTGATCCGGAGGAATTGGCGTAGGTAAAGTCGAATCGGCCGGACCCATCCTGGCTTTGCAAACAGCTTCGCAAGGGAAGGGTCGGCTTTGGACCACCGGCTGGCCAGTCTCGCCCAATGATGAATGGAGGCGTTGGATGGGTCTTCGGCCTCCGGACTCTCGAAAGTTTCCTCATCATTTTCGGACTCGTCACCCCGGTCGCGTCCCTCGGGATAGCCCCCATGCGGCGTGGCGGGAGGGCTCCACGATATTCTCATGGCCCACGGCGGCGGCGGTGGCGGCATCAAATCCAAAGTCGAGGCCGGCGGCATGGACGGGTAACTGTCCATTTCGGCCAACATCCGAGCCGCGTTTGATTTCAGCAGCTTCATGTGACCGGGATGCAGTTCCATCCATCTATCCACGAGATATTCGAAGAATTGAAGGGATCCCAGTTCGCGGGCTTGTTGGATTCCCGCTGCGATGACCAAGTCATCCAAGCTTGGGTCTGCATCGCAGAAATCGAGCATTACAATGCAGAGGAATTCCTTTCGTGATCTATCCAATGACGCTGGCAAAATGCCCGGCAGTTCGTCAGTTAAATCCGACTCGGGATTATCGAGAAGAAAGAGCCGCGCGTGAGCCATCACCGCGTCGGTGCGCAACCAGGTGGGCCTGAGAAAGTGCGCCAAGAAAGAGCGGGTTAGCTGAACATAGTCGGAGAAGGGTTCCCCGATGTACCAGTTGTCAATAAAGGCTACCCAATGGGAAATAGTTGCAGCGAGTGGATCGACTGAGACCTGCGAATCAGCTGCTGGTTCATTGGCTTTGTCCAATTTGTCATCTCGGTCGACCCTGTAAATTAATCTTGACGGCCCGGCAGGCGGCAAGAGTGGCGGAGCATACGGCGGCGCTGGCGGGGCGGTGGGAGGACCTGCTGGGCCAGCGTGGTGCTGCGAGTAGGCGGAGGCGTTGTTGTGGGGATATTCCATTGTGGTTTCTGGTTATTGGTTTTTCGAGGGAGAGCTGAGATTTAGGTGAGTCGGAACGAGGGGTTCACCGGCGATAGGTGAAGCGAGCGAGGCGGAGCAGCCCTCCGTCCGCCGCTTGGCGCGGGTTTTTGCGGGCGGGTAGGGCATGAGGGCGGGTAGGGCATGAGGGCTCGGAGTCATTGATTGGTGCGAGACTTGCGCGTAGGGAAAGGTCACCTGCGCCTTGAAGCGGCGGAGGCAGTTCGAGGTTCCGGCGTCGATGACTTCGCACCCACGCATCATCTGATAGTGAAATGCCTCCGGAAGGCCAAACGCGGCGAGGTGATGCTCGGCGGATTTCTCCATCAATAAACCGAGGGGCTTTTCGAACAGGGCATCGTCGGAGACGTCATACCCGGATGCAACAGGCGGAAGGCATCCCTCATCGCCGAAGTCAGGCAAGTAGCCCTCGGAAGTCGGCGGCGTCTCGCGAGGGGGCGTGGGCCCTTGCAAGGGGGGCGAGACACCACGACGCTCGTCGGGAGTCGCGCCACTAAAGGTCCACGGAGTCACTGGTGCGTGCCCACTTCGTGGCCAAGCCCCAGCGCTCGTGGATGCCTTTGTGCGCTCAAACTCCCGCTTGCTGACTGCACCGGCCAGGCTAGCGCCTGTCGGCGGAATGTTTAAGAGGCGGCCACGTACTCGCGATAGGTTCGCAGGCAGAGCAGCCACGGCGGCGGCGGCGCAGCGTTGGTGGCTGGGCGTCCCGCCACCCACACCACGGCTGCACAGCCGATCGAAGTCTGCGAGGCCGCCACCCGCGGGCAGGTGCTGCCCGGGGGCGATGAGATCAGGTAGAAAAGTGTTCATCGGGGTCAGAGGCTTGTTAGGAATGGGGGACGCGAAGGAGCGACGGTACCGATGAGCTCGGCAGGCTCGGGCCGCTTGGCCAGGAACCTGGTCTGGCCCCAAGCCGCGGCGATGGCGGGGTCGGGCGCGGTTGGAGCGCCGAAGTCGCGCATCAGGACCGCCCACGCCTCCTCGCGGTCCCGCCAGAGGACGTCGGACCACATTAGGTCGGCGGGGTCCTTCGGAAAAAACGCCATGGGATCTGGCAGCACCGTACGCACAGCGTAAGCCCGAAGCTCGCGCTCGACCCTGCGGAAAGTGGGGCCGCCCTTGGGATGCTCGACGCGCCTGAAGGTCTCCAGCGCGCCATTCAGGCGGTGTGGACGAGCGACGTCGCCACCTAGTCCGCAAGCGAGACCACGGGCGCTTTTGCCGAGACTTTCGAGATCGGCGGCATCCGGCAGCCAGCCGAAGCCCGCCAACCGCGTCAGCGACTGGCGGATAAGTGCGTACGACGTTTCCGGCGCGAGTGTGGCCACGACCTCGCCCGGTTGTCCCGAAAACAGCTTGGTGGCTTTGGCATCCTTGGCGAGCCGCTCGGCATCGGTGTAGATGGCCTCGACGCGGGTGCAGTCGATGTCTGACGGTGCGACAACACCGTAGTACACCTTGGCTTTCTTGTCGTAGATGGAAACTCTCCGCTCTCGGGAACGGAGGCAGGTGCTTTCCCCATAGTAGACGCCGCTCGGCCTTTGCTGGTTCTTCATCCGCGTGAAATGGCTGCCGAGCAGAAAGCTCTTAAGCGGGTCCTGAAACTGGACGGTATTCTCCACGCGGAGGATGAAGCCGCGATTGTCGGAACCGACGCCCGGTATGATCCGGCCTGGGTCCAAAACGTTCGTCACCCTCGACACGATGTAGGCGAGAATTGTCAGGGCCTGCCAGAGTTCCGCCGCCGTCCTGATAGGTCGGCCGTTATGCCCCCAAATGAGGGACGGAAGCACAGCCATGATGGAATAGACCCACCAGCGCGCGCACTTCAACTGTCGGGCCTTGATCTTGACCGGTGAGTAGCCGTCCACCGAGAAGCTCAACGTTGCGGTCCGGCCGTCAGCGGACTTTCCCTGCACGCCGTAGCTGCGGAAGAATCGTTCAATAGTGGATTTGGGGGCCATTGATTCTTGGTTGAGGTAGAGGCAGTCGGGAAGGAAGGTTATCAGGTCGATCATGCAGGACTTGAAGGGGACGAGGCTGTTAGCTGGAAAAGGTACTAAAAGGGGAAATATTAGGGTAGGATGACTAGGACTGCCCTTGGCCGTTTGATACGACGGGGGCGGCACCATGCGCGCGGAAGCGTTTCATTTTTCCCCTCGGCCAGGTCGACGATTCCGGCCGTTGCGCCGGATGCCGTGCGGAAGGTGCAGTGTGCGGACGGTGCTCCGTGCTTGTGGTGATTCAGCGGCGGAAACGGCGCGGACGCTGCAGCCGATGAGAGCGCGGTCCAGATCGGTTTATCACCGGCCTGGGTGGGCTTGTCATCGGCGATCCCGGCCAGCTCAAAGATGCTCTTCCGGTGGTCAGCTCCATCGGTGCTTTGATAGAGGACCCATCCAAACTTCCCATCGGCGTTGATGAATAGGTGGTTTGCGCCGGTGTCGGCTCCAGTTTCAGCGCAGGCCGGGCAACGGGCGATGATCTTGCCGGATTGGAAGCGGGGCTTTTCGAGGTGCGGCAGGTCGAGGCTCATACGTTGCCCCTTTCCAGAGAGTCGAGGATTACCAGAACACGCGCAGTCTCACCTGTCTTGCGCTTGGATGGCTGGTCTCCGGAGAACGGGTCAAGTTGGATCGAGTTGGCGTTTTCAGCGACGAACGGGAGATCGAACTGCTCGGCCTCGACATACCCCGGGGGGCGGGGCTTGGCTGGCGCTGTCCGGCGCTGGTGGGCACTGGGGAGAAACTCGGCCGGAAACGGCGGGGACTGGTGACGTTTCACGCTTGCACCTCCCCCTTGCGGCTTTGAGCGGCGAGTGCGGCAAAGGCCTCGGTGCGCTCAAACCTTATTATACGACCGATGGCGATCCGTGCGGGAAGGATGCCGGCTCGGTGCCAGGTGTTTATGGTTTGGGGCGTGGTGCCTATTTCCCGGGCGAGTTGCGCGGGAGTCAGGAGCTCAACGGGGAGCGGTGGTGTGGTCTTTGGCCGTAGATCGGTGGATGATGTGGCTTTCACGGGGCAAGCGGGCCGCGTCGGCGGCAGAAGGTTAGAAAAACAAAGTAGAACCCTCCCGCGGGTGAGGCGGGGCGGGGCAAGTCGTCGGTTTTGATGCCGAGACGGTGCCTGTAGCGAACGGAGCCGTTAGAGAACGGAGCCGTTAGAGTTGGAGGCGGCCTATGTGGCGGCCCGGGTTAGAGGGACGCGGCTTTTACGCTGTCCCCGATCTTTGTTTTTGCGCCCCCGGTCGTCGGTTCGCGCTTTGCCTTGTGCCTTCTCTTGGAAAGTCAGCGCCGGGAGAATGCCACTAGCAGCTTTCCAAGTCAAACGGGTTTTTTCCGATTCAAGAGTGGTTTTCCGAAATTTCGCTGAGATTGAACCGGGCGTTTTCAAAGGCCCGCTCCCGGATCGTTCGGGGCAGGGCGAAGCCCGGGCGTGAGGCAGGGGTGGAGGGTGTGCCTTGAAATCACCCCCCTTAGTCGAGGTTCGCACCGTGTCCTCGTCGACGGTTCCAATCCCGGGCAGAGCGCGTAGGGCTCGTTCTAAGTTTTTGGGGTACATCCTCCTAGGGAAATCTTGTATAGGATTTACCGCAGTTTGATGCCCTTTGCGCCCTTTTTCACTGGAGGTCACCCCGCGTTCCTTCTTAACTCTAGGAGTTCATACACTTTTGTCTTAGAGTGTAAGGAGAAGTGAGCATCGCAGGGACGCGGGGATTCAATATCACCCCCCCGCACGGCCAAAGAAATGGCGACATCACGCGACCTTCAGATGAGTCTTTTTCTTCCTCCGCTTCTTCCCCTCCGGCCTGAGCGCCCAGATTTTCAATGCCTCGGCTTTCGGCATCGCGCCGACGTAGTGACGACGGAGCATTTCCAGGCCACCGACGTGCCCGTGCTCAAAGGTGAGCGTCTCAATCGGTTTTCCCAGCGCGATGGATACCGTCGCCGCGGTGTGTCTGAGTGCGTTGTCTGGCCATTCTGGCAGATCGTCAGGCGGCGATGCTTCGAGCCTCGGGGTGATATCCAGGCGCGGCACAAGGTCGCTCCAGACTTTGAATCCGGCCAATCTCCGCACGGCAATTTGCCGCCGCCGCCAATCGGGCGGAGTGACGGATTCCCCCACCGGGTAGCGTTTCAGCCACGCGGCCAGCGGCTCGGGCATCTGGATGAAGCGGCGGCGCTTCGTTTTCGCCGATACGGCCGGGACGGTGATTCCCTCGCTCGTTACATCGCCATTCGTGAGGCGATCAATCTCCGCTTGCCTCATTCCCGTGAAGAGCGCGATGGCGAAAGCGGGGACGGTCTCGGGGAGATACTTCTCCGCGGCGCGCATCACGGCGAGGGCCTGCTCGTGGCTGAGAACGCCGATTTCCCCGGAAACGGAATCCCGGCCTTCGAGGTGTTGGACGGCCTCAGTGTCACACCACTTCCGCGGAGGCTTCGCCGACCATCGCCAGATCGCCCGGACAAGGCGTAAGGCTTGGTTGTACGATCCCGGCCCGCCCGTGGTGGCTTCGAGGTGTTTCCGCAGCTCCTCGCCCATGATGGTGGAAATCATCCGCTTGGGGAATTCCACAACCAGCTTCTCGCCGCGGAGCTTGTAGGCTGACGACTGGCTATCGCTCCAAGTGGATCCTGATGCCCGGAACTCCGCGACGACGGTCTCGATGGGGACTGATGCCCGGTTGAGTGTTTCCGCGTCCACAAAGCGGCGCACGGCTTCCAGCAGGCTGATGCCCAAAGGTTCCAGCCAACGCTCGGCAGTGGTGGCGGCTTCCGCAAGGGTGGGTGTGATGGTTTGAGCGTTCCCGCCGTGCTCCAGAAACTTTTCGCGGAGTTTCGCGGCGTGCTCCTTGGCTTCGTCCCGGGTCGAAAAATAGCAGCGTTCCCGCCGTCCGCTGAGGGTGATGCTGGCGGGAGAATTCACCAGCCATCCACGAGAGGTCTTTTTGTGTGCGAATTTTGGGGTTCTGGCCATGCCGTTTTGTGCCCGAATCGCCCCCAAAAGTCAACAAATCACGAAAAAAGAGAAAATGGCGGAAATATGGCTTTTGATGGTTAGTAAGTTATGAAATGAGCGTTCGACTTCTAAGCGGGCGGTCATTGGTTCGAATCCAATCAGGCGCACCACTTTATTTTAAGTAAGTTGCGGTGAAACAAACGCTAACAAAATGTTAGGTTGCGCACCTTTCTCTCACTTCAGGCTCGCTACTGCGTGACGGTCTTAGTCTTTCAAGGCCGTCCCTGTTTTCAAGCGCCGCAGCGCAAGCATTGAAATTATACCGGGAGACGCCCCCCGCGCCAGCGAGGGGGGATGGAGTGGGCATAAATAGCACCGACGGCGCTGGTCTCTAATTCAAAAAGATGCCGACGCTCCTTCGGGGCAAAAAAAAAGCGCGAGTTGGATATCCCCCCGGATCTCGCAACTCGCGCTCTTTCAAAGCCATCTCGCCTTGCCTGGTTCGGTTGACTTCCCCCCGGGGATCAATGCGAACTTTGTCGGCTTGGCTTTTGGCTCTGCCTTCTAAGTTGCCGAAGCGCCTCAGAACGAAGCCAAATTACCTGAAAATCAGGAAACCGGAAGCATAATAAGGTCCCGTTTGCGGCCAACTGGTCCCAAAATCGGCCACAAGCCGCTAATGGAGATTTAATATTGAACGAAATTGATTTTCCAAATGGCCCGACGGGCAAGATCGGGCTGAAAACACCGGCGAACCGTTGGTGGCCGGAATGCCCCCCTTCCTCTTCCCACTGCTCGCCCTCACCGCCGCTGGCGGCAAAACAGTGAAGGCTCTGCGGCATCCTTGGCCCGGTCGTCACCGATGCCGCTACGTCAATCGACTTCAATGCTTGTAGAACGGTCACTCAGCCGATCAGCATTCCGGCAGTCCAATCGCCACTGCCAGATACTCCGCGACGCAATTAGGGGGCTGCGGCAAATCCGCTTTGGCTCGCAGCCGCGTAAGGATTTGCTTAAGCGAGCGGAAGCGTCTCGCACATACGTTTATCGAAGCCGATTTCCAGGATCAGTGAGTCCATCAGGCCCTGGTGCGGGCTGTCGGAGGCACCAATGGCCACGCAACCTTTCCGAATAAATAAAAAGGCGGCCATCAAGCCTGAAGCTTGATGACCGCCTTTTTTGAATTCTAACTCCTCAACTGTCCTCGCCGAAACCCGCTAGCCCCGGCACCTGCTGATCGTACCCCGATAGTTAGAAAATCTGTGTATTGCTTCGAAATCCTCGCGGCCGAAATTTTAGCCAACTGTAGACTACGGCCAGGGCGAACAGCGTGTAAACGACTACAAATACCCATAGTGGCACTTCGAAATACAGCAACTTGTGCAGCCAGTGCGCAATGAACGTGCCTTCGTAGGTGGAATCACCAGTTCTTTCACGCAAGTGCATCTCCAAAGTCGTAAGTGGACAGATCACTCCGAGCCATGCTTGAACCACAACCACGCCGATAGCACCAAGATGGGCCGTACGAAACCAGGGATTGCGAATCCACGCCCAGCTACGAACTCCGCCGCAAATGATCACAATCAATCCCAAGACGACAAATACTACAAAGCTGACGTGCAAGACTAGGACAAGGTCAGCGAGTAAGCGGTATGTGGAGGCGTTCATTTTGGCTTACGACCTAAGCTTGGCGACGAAGGACACGGCGTCCAAAGAGCATCAATGGAGCGCCGAAAACAAGGAGCGTCTCGCCCTATTTGGCGGTCTCTAATCCTTTACATCAGTGGGCGCCCTCTCAGATGTCGTTGGCACCAGCGTTTCGAGGCCCTGGCGCATTCCGCGCACTGCCATGTCAGCTCGCGATCTGGGTAGTAGGTGCATGCAGGGAAAGCTGTCCCACTGTGTGGAAACTGCTTCGATCTGACTTCGTAAAAACCATCGGGCTTCGTGTGTTCCGAGTAATCTTCGCATACCTCAACGACACGACTCATTTTGAGGTGGTGAACCTCGCAAAGAGAGGCGTCGAAAACTAACCGACCTTGTGATCTTGCCGTCAGGACTTCCGCCCCCACGTAGTCCCACTTTCCGCCGTCCTGCCGAAGTAATTCGAACCGCCAGGGACTCGATGCATCTAGAACCTTAGGGTCGGGCGCTCTCGTAGGCCATGAAAGATGCCGAAATCGCTGAGTATCCAGCCCATCAATCGCGAGGTCACAGTAATCAGATGATTGTCGGAAAGCCGGCTTCCCAACAATCTCGACTCGATCCTCGTGAATACCGGCAGGGTAATCCACTGTCTCAAGCACCTTGCTAACATCGATGAATCCGCAGGATGTGAAGCAAGCCGCCAACGCTGCGACAAGCGATCCGCACAGCCCCGAAATTACCGTAGGGGGACCGACGCCAGCCGCCGGTTGATTTGGATTCACTCGACTCATCGTTTCTATTCCTGCCGAAGTCCCAAGCGCATCCGCCCCAGTGGCGGTCGGAGGCCGCGTTCTATTCGGCTTGGTTGTTGATGATCGGTTCCTCGGGCTCGAAATGATTAGGGGTAACATAGATTCGGTAGAAAAGACCTTCGTTTGCGGCCCAATCATGAAGCGCTTGGATCAGATTGGCGTAGGTGCTCGCAGCCATCTCCAATTCGTAGGGCCAAATAGCGACCAGGCCTTCACTGACGGGTGAGTCTTCGCATGGTATTGTGTAGGTAGTGCCACCATTTGACGCCCTCAAATCGTGACAATACATGTGGATATTCCTCTTAAAGGAAATCGTCCACCCGTTGTGTTTGCGTGTTGTCATACAGCCCTTCATTTCTGCCGAACGACCCAAGTTGAGCGAAACGGCCCGCAGGACGAGTGGATTGCAACCAGCACGCGATGGCCGGGTTCGCTACTGCGGACAGTTAGGTGCATAGGCTGTTTTCATAGTCTCGAACATGGACTAGAACCAGCTCGCGAATTTCCGCCGCAAGTAAGCTGCTCCGTGTGGTGAACTCGCGTCTGACCTGCTCGAAGGGAAATGCTCCGTCCGCGACGAGGACAGGAGTGCGATTCGCGGTTGGCATGGACTCGCCTGAATCAACTGCCGTGTGCTGGAATCCCCGCCCGCGGCTCCAGGTGAGCGCACGTTCGCGACCGGTCTTGTCATAACAGAGTTGAAATCCGTGAATCTGGTCTTCGGACTCATACCACACAATAAGATCGAAATATTCATCGGAGAACCAACGGCGATCCATGTCGCCTGCTACGGGCCTAATTGGTTGGTTTGTGAGCATATGAGTTGATAGCGCCAACG
Organism: Verrucomicrobiota bacterium; assembly: GCA_040385685.1. Taxonomy (GTDB): domain Bacteria; phylum Verrucomicrobiota; class Verrucomicrobiia; order Verrucomicrobiales; family Akkermansiaceae; genus Luteolibacter. The sequence continues at coordinate 9,834 of JAZKGW010000032.1, forward strand.
TTCAGAGCGATCCCGTGGGTTCGCCTTAAGACTGAGGTTGAGGTGGAACTGGAAAGCTTATGCCCATCGGGATCTACGCTTGTTCGCTTAGTTTTCGATCTCAAGGATTGTTTCACCGAAAACTCCAATAACCGTTGTCGCGCCGATTCTTGTGGTCTCTCTCAAGTGCTGGTGGCCGTGGAGGAAATAACGAGGCTGAGTGGTCTCGATGTAGCTCAGAAAGCCATCGAAGCTTTGATGTGTGTCACCACCACGCTCATGAATCCCCCGCGGAGAATTGTGCGCTACGAACACATCGACTCGGGGAAAGTGCCGGAGCATCCGAGAGACCTCTTCCTGGTCGTAGAGATGGTGTCCCCGCGGCTTGTAGCGCCAACTTCCGTTGAATCCGCCGAACTTCAGGCCACCGTAATCCTCAATTGTATAGTGGAGGGGAGTGACGTAGGGGACGAATGGTGCGTCGGTATCGTGGTTACCTCGAACGCCGAATACTTTGCGCGGAGAGTATTTTGCATACGCCTTCTCGATGCTTCCGTCCCAGAGATCCCCAAGGCAGAGGAGCAGATCCACGGAGGTGGAGTCAAGGTGACCGACGAGAGAGTCGTCGTCAGCGATTGCAATGGCTCGCATAGGATTTTTGGAGCGTAAACACGAGTGCATCCGCGGACGCATTGTCAGCGCGGAGTTTGCTTGGACAAGCCTTTAGCCAAATTGCTGTTGCTGGGCCAATTGGTGTTTTCTGTATTCCGACCGGGTAAGGAAGAACCACTTCTTCCTGTAGGCAAAGACGAGGAAGACGATGACTCCCAAGGCTCCGAGAGCGATAAGTCCGCCGAACCGGATTTTGCGGAAGAGAACCAATGACTGATAATGTTCGATGGTCTGATCCAGTTGTTTGGAGTTTTGATTGCCATACTCCCGCGACAATTCCAAGAGCTTGATCCCTGCTTCAACCACGCTGGCGTGTGCCTCAAGCACTCCATAGGTGTATAGGAGGTCCGAAACCACCGGATCCGGTGGCTTCACAAAATAGACCCGTTCTGTCAGTTGGTATTTGAGAGCCTCGCGAACGACTGCGGCGGGACGAACTTGGCCGTCAATCTTGATCGGAGAGTGATTGGAAACGGTTTCGGGGAGGTCAATGATGTGATTCTTGGTGAGATAATCAGGCTCTCCCGCCAGCCGGATTCTGGTCTTGATGATCTCCAGGTGCAGCCACTCGGTGCCATGGTGGGATTCGGGATTTCTGCGTATGCCCTCAGCGATCCACTTGAGGGCGAGATCCAAGTTTCCCTTGAGTTCGTATGCCGTTCCCAAATTGGACGCGGTGCTGTAACGTCCCGGGCGGTCGGCTTCGATCTTCTCAAAAATGGCAATTGCCTGCTCATAGCGACCCATGAAGACGTTCGCCACGCCTTCGAGTTCGCGGTCGGTGAATTCATCGTCCCACTTGGTGTCTCGATTGCGGGAAAGTTCGTTGAACCTGTCCTCCGGGGAGCTTTTTATGGCATTTCTGATAGGAAGCGCGGGAAAAATGCCGCTGCCCGTCGCAGAACCACCGTCGATGCTGGTGCCTTGGACGTTAAGGCAGGCGCGTGCTGGAATGGTGATGACAAGCGCTAAGAGGAGGATGCGGATGCAATTCATTTTCGGAGATTTCACTGAAATGGGTGGCCATCACGACCGGAAGGGTGACAAGGTCGGCAAGCATGAGAGTGTGAATGTCTCATTACCGTGAGAGGCTTGGCCACGTTGATAGGAGACTCAGTGGATGAGGATTTTACTCGTGCAACGGGCTTCAGAAGGGGGCTCTGGAGACGCTTCCGCCTTTGGTCGAACCGGGCGTTGGGGCCTGGAAACCAAGGGTGTTCCGCGTATTGGACGGATTCAATCAGTTAGGGCTGGACGCGTCATCGGAAATGTTCCGCCATTTTTGGATCTTTCGACCAGGTTCCTTTTCCCGGAATCGGAGCCCGTCCTAGGTGTTAGGCGGGACTGGGATGCGCGGCCCAGTTGATGTTTGTGTAGCTATTCCGCAAACAGATTGTGGGACGAGGAAAGGTGCTTCCCAGTGTCCGCTGGGAGATGATCTGAAGTAAAATCAGTCCAGCAGCTCTTCCTTCGGCTCGGGCAGGAAAAAAGACAGGATCAGGTTGACTAGATAGACGCCAAAACCCACTGCCGCGGCCGTGTAGGCCAGCTTGGCCGGAGCGGCTGCCAGATTCGTGGTGGTCGCCAGGGTGGTGGTGATCCAGGCGAAGGAAGTGCCGATCAATCGGCCGCCGATGTTGGCGGCGAAGCTCTCCCCGGTGCCACGAAGATGCATCGGATAGACCCGAGGCAGATAATTCCCCCAGAAGCTGAATTGCGCCACGGTGAGCAACCCGGCGACGAAAATACCGATCTGCAAGGAGACCAATCCGGTGACGGCGCAATAGGCAAAGACCAGCGGCATGACGACCAGACCGGGAATGATGAACAGCCGCAGCAGTTTGCGGCGGCTGATGATGATGACGGCCAGATAGGCCAACGTGAAACGGCCGACCAGCCCTCCGACTTCCTGGATTTTGGTCGTGTTCGCCGCAATGGACTGCTCGGCTTTTTTTCCGGCGCCGATGGAGGCTTTTTTCACCACAGCGGGTGGCTTGCCGGCATTGGCCGTGGCGGCGGCCGCCGAGGCGGCTTGCGAGGCGGCCTTCACTTCCGGGAGACCCGGAATGATGCGCGGGATGTGCTGGATGGCCCCAAAGGCAGCCCCATAGGCCATGGCAAACATCGCCGTCGTCACCAGGGTGGTGCGGCGAAGCTCCGGCGTGAAGAGTTCGCGAAGGCTGGGGCGTTTGAGCGTGCCCGCGGCCTTCTTTTGAGCCCAGGCGGGTGACTCGGGCAGGAAGGGCCGGATAACGATCAGTGGAATGGCTGGGATCAGGCCGGACATCAAGGTGTAGCGCCAGGCAGCGTGTTCGTCGCCCACTTTGCCGCCGCCGAACATGCTGCTGAGAAAATCAGGGAAATGAATCGCCGGAAAACTGCCCGAATACTTGACGCAAAGCCCATAGGCCACCGCCACCAGCAGGCCGCCGATGGATGAAAACGCCTGGGTGTAGCCGAGCACTTTTTCGCGCTGTTTCGGATCGGGGAATAGCTCCGCGAGCCATGCCACAGCCGCTACGAACTCCACGCACACGCCGATGAAGACCAGGCAGCGGAAGAACAGCAACATCTCCACGCTGGTGGAATAACCCGCCGCAAAGGCTGAGAAGGCGTATAACAAAATGCTCCACGTCAGCACGCGGCGACGGCCAAGACGGTCGGTGAGGTAACCACCCAGCAGACCGAAGAGCCCACCTGCGATGGCCGGGATGTAGAACAATTTTCCCACCCAGCTGTTGAACTCCGGAGTTCCCGGGGCCGCGCCGACGAGTTCCTGCAATGCGGGCCCGACAATCAGCGGCAGCATCAGCAGTTCGTAGATGTCGAAGGCGAAACCAATCGAAGCAATGATGCAGATCAGCCATTGGGTGGGGGTAAGTCGGGGAGCGGGCATGGGGAGCGGGCAGGTTGAGCGAAGCTTAACGGTTGTTTAAGCACCCCACCTTTCGCCGACAAGCCCGATACATCGATTGGATGCCGGAATTGTGACTGAGTCCTTGCCGCCCCAAGATCCCGACGGTAGTGAATGGCATCCATTCACCTACCCAACCCATGACTCAAGACTACGACGCCATCATGATCGGCGGAGGGCCGGCCGGTTCCTGCGCTTCCGCCATCCTTGCCGAATACGGCCATCGCGTGCTCATCATCGAGCGCGAGAAATTTCCCCGCTACCACATCGGCGAATCGCTGATTCCGTTCACTTTCGGGCCGCTCGAACGCATCGGGATGATTCCGAAGATGAAGGCGTCCCATTTCGTGAAAAAATACAGCGTGACCTTCGTGCAGCCTGATGGCCGGCGTTCGGTGCCGTTTTATTTCTTCAACCGCTACGACCGCGAAACCGTGGCGCAGACCTGGCAGGTGCTTCGTTCGGAGTTCGACCAGATGCTGCTCGACAATGCCCGCGAAAAGGGCGCGGAGGTCCGCGAGGAAACCACCGTGAACAAGCTGCTGATGGACGGTGAGCAGGTCATTGGCGTCGAAGTGACGGACCGCAAGACCGGCGAGTCTTACGAAGTGCGCGCCCCCATCACGCTCGACTGTTCGGGCAAGGAGGCATTCACATCTAACCGCCTTGGCTGGAGAATGCGCGACCCCTACCTTAACAAGATCGCCGTCTGGACCTACTACAAGGATTCCAAGCGCGGCGAGGGCATCGATGAAGGCGACACGACCGTCGCCTATATTCCGGAGAAGGGCTGGTTCTGGCACATCCCGCAGCACGACGGAATGACCAGCGTGGGCATCGTCGCCGAAGGTAAATATCTAACACGCGGCGGCGTGAAGGATCCGAAGGAAATTTTCCACCGCGAGGTCGAGGAAAACCTGTGGATCAAAGACCGGCTCTCGGTGGGGCAATCGACCGGCGACTACTATCTAACCAGCGAGTATTCCCGCCATTCGCGTTACTGCGCCGCACCCGGGCTGCTGCTGGTGGGTGACGCGCTGGCGTTTCTCGATCCGGTCTTCAGCAGCGGAGTGATGCTCGCGTTGAAGAGCGGGCAGCTTGCGGGCGAGGCGATTCACGAAGGCCTCCTCGCCGGTGATCTCTCGCCAAGCCGCTTCACCGCTTACGGCGCGACCATCCGCCAGGGCGTCGAGAACATGCGCAAGCTCGTCTATGCGTTCTACGACCCTAACTTCTCCTTCCGCGAAGTGATCAAGCGCCATCCTGAAGCGGGCGGCCAGATCACCGACTGCTTGTCCGGCGACGTGAACAAGGACTTCTCCCAACTTTGGGAATGGATCCGTGAGATCGTTCCGCTTCCGGACGACCTGCCCTACGGCGAGCCGTTGGAGTGCTCCGATGCCGCGGCAGTCTAACTTCAGGGCGCGGGGCGCTTCAGGGTCATGATGCCTCGGTCGCCCGCACCTTGATAGGTGGTGGTGAATGTCTCGCGGGTGAGTTTCCCTTCGACCTGATAGGTTCCAAAACCGCCGGGAAGTTTCATCTCGCCCGAAAGTGCGATCGATCCATCGTCGGCGAGCTTGGCGGGCGTGGTGTGGGTGTAGTCGCCAAATTGAAACACGCCCCAGCCCGCGCGATACCGGAAATCGTAATGGCCGGGGCGGTCGGGGTTCGGCTTGACGATGCACCACAACGGTCCGGTGTGGCCGTTGACCTTGCTTTTCCACGTGCCCAGCCACGGCCCCTCGGCGTTGGCGGGCGGGCGGGGGAGCGCTGCGGAGGCTTTGACAAATTCGCGCGTGTAGGAATTGGGGCCGCATGAGGAAAAGGCGAGCGCGGCAGCGAGCGGGAGCAGGAGGGTTTTCATGGCGATGGATTGGTGAAGGAAAATTATTCTCCGGTGACTTTCCAGAGGTGTTTCTCGGTGCGCAGATAGAGGGCTCCGTCTAGCAGAACTGGCGAAGCGAGGGTGCGCTCGGCCATGTCGACCTCGGTGAGGACTTTGGCGCCAGTCGGTGAGATCTCAACGACGTAGCACACCCCGTCTTCGGTGACGGCGTGGAGGATTTTTCCCGCGAGGATGGGCGAGGCGGAGAAATTTCCCGGCAGTTTTGTGTCCCAGACGGGCTGGCCTGACTTCGCGTCGAGGCTGCTGAGGGTGCCGGTATCGTCGAGCACCAGGATCTGCCCGTTAGTGGCGATCATCGACGGCGTCTTGGGCATCCGGCGGGTCGCTTCCCACGCGAGGTGGGTTTTTGTGACGTCGCCGGTCGCGTCGCCGAGGCGGATGGCGATCAGCTTGGGCACGTTGTAGCCGGTGGCGACGTAGGCCATGCCGTCGGCGACGACCGGTCGGGGAACCACCGAGTAGCCCTCGCCGTAAGTGACTTTCCAAAGCAGCCGACCGTCGTCCGGCGCGTAGGCTCCGATCATCCCGCTGCCGGGGCTGAGAATTTCGGTGCGGCCGTTCGTTTCAACGACAAGCGGCGTGCTGAAGGAAAACGTGCTGCGGACCTTCTGCTCACGCGGGGTGCGCCAGGCGATGTTACCGTCCTTCCGGTGGAACGCGACGATGGTCGGATCCGTTTCGGCATCGGCGTTCACCACCAACAGGTCGCCGACGAGGACCGGGGAGCCGCCGTTACCATGTGTCGGCTTGTAGGAAACCTGCTTTTTCCAAACCACCCCGCCGTCATCGAGTCGCAGCGCGGCAGTGCCCATGTGACCGAAGTGGACGTAAACGACGCCGTCTCCAATGACCGGCGTGGGGCTCGCAAGGCTGTTCTTGCCGTGCAGCGCGGCGATCTCCTCGGCGGCGGGAGCGAAAAGGTCCACGTCCCAAAGTTTTTTGCCCGTCGCGATGTCGAGGGCGTAGGCGCTGAGCCTCGTGGTTTCGCCATCCTTGCGTGAGCCGGTTAGGATAACTTTTCCGCCAGCGATAACGGGCGATGACCAGCCGTGGGCGGGTAACGGCATCTTCCAAGCGACTCCGGAAGTAGGAGTCCATTTGAGCGGACCTGTTCCGTCCGCGATCCCTTGGCCGGTGGGGCCGCGGAATTGCGGCCAAGCGGGCTCAGCCGCGACGATGGCGGTTAGAAACGATCCGACGAAGCATGCCAATAATGGGCGGTGGAATTTTCCGGAGTTCATCGGGTGAGGAGGGTAATGGGATTTTCAGGCCAACTCGGTATTTACGGGCTTGTCGCTGAAGAGTGCGGACTTTCGATAGGCGAGCCACGCGCAGAAGGCAGCGGTTAGGAGGAACATCACGGCCAGCGCGGTGATCCAGGCGAGGGTGGTGAGAAGCCCGGTTTTGGGCAGGGCCGGTAGGATGGAAATGACGGCCGCGACGAGACCGATGCCGATGGCCCAGAGGATGAACTGGCGAGTTTCGCGGAAGATCAGGGAACGAATGATTTTCCTGGAGATGCCGATTTGATGGAGTTGGCTGAACTCGTTGCTGCGCTCTGCCAGATTGCGGGCGGTGACGATGCCGAGGCCGGCGGCACCGAGAATCACGCCGAGGCCGCCGAGGACGTTGAAGATGGAGATGTAGGTGTTTTCGACGCTGTTGAACGCGGCAAGGCGGTCGGCGGTGGTGGTGACGGTGGCACCGAGGTCGGTGAGGGATTTTTGGAGGATTCTTCGGGTTTCATCGAGGGCGACCGGAGTGTCGGCGAGGAAAAGCTGATAGCCGCCGGTGGACGGGTAGCGTTTGAGGAATCGTTGCTCATCGACGATGAAACTGCCTTGAAAGACCGAACCGTCCAGAGTGCCGGCGATTTCCAGCGGAAACGTGTTTCCCTGTTCGTCGGTGTAGTAGATCCGGTCGCCGGGCTTTTTCTTGAGAACCCACATCAGGGTGGTTTCGTCGATGAAGGCGCGGAGGGCATCGCCCTCGCGGAGGGATTTCCATGACGGTTCGATGCCCGGGGCGGTGGATTTGATGGTGAATGAGCCGCGCTTTTCCAAGGCCGCGGTGTCGGTGGCTAGCAGGCGGGGGCGGGTGACGGAGTTGAGGTTGAAACAGGAAGCGTCTTCGCCGGTGCCGACCCGGAACGGAAGGATGTCGCCAAGGCGGTCGCGCTGGTCGCCGAGTTTGAGAAGGTCGTCGGTGGAGTTAGACGCGGAACTGCGATGAACGGCGGTGGTGGTTTCTATCCAGAACGCGAAACCGCCGGAGCCGCTGGAGCGCTTTTTCCAATCGCCGCCGCCGTGTTTCTGGAAGGCGGTGACGGACACGACGAGAAAAAGCCCGGCGGCGAGACTGCCAACCACGACCAGTGAACGAGTGGGGCGGCGGGCGATGTTGAGCCGGGCGAGATGGGCGAGGTCGAGCGTGTGGGAAGTTGGATTCGCGCTGCGGAGCTTGAAAACGGCGAGACCTGCGATCAGGAACGAGAACCCGGCCAGGAAGAACGCGCCTTGCGGGCCGATGGCTTTCGATGCGCCCAACGCGGCAAGGCCAATCACTGCCGCGGCGGGGGCGATCCAACGGGCGCGGGATTTACCGGCGCGGATGATTTCCTCGGTGCCAGCTTCAAGTCGCAGGCTGGCGGAGCGTTTCGCCTGACGGCGGGTGACGAACCAAATGGTGATCATCATCAGGACGACGAAACCGATAACGCCGCCGATGATCGAGGCGGGAGCGGCGTCGAAGCGGAACATCCGGTCGTCGCCACGGTTCCAGATCGATTCGAGGAAAAGCAGGAGTCCGCGGGTGTAGGCGAAGGCGAGCAGGGTGCCGAAGGCGCTGCCGAGAGCGACGACGATCAAGCCTTCGAACAACCGCCAGCGGAGGATTTTTTTCGCGGGAATGCCGAGAGCGGCGAGCAGGCCGGACTCGTGGTTGCGCTGTTCGACATTGAAGCGGAACAACATGGCGGTCAGCGCAACGGCGGCGAGGATCAGGAAAAACGACATGCTCAGGAACAGGCTGGCAATATCTACGGGCGAGGCGGCGGCGGATTGGCTTTCGCTGCCGAGGTCGCGGACGAGCAGGCCCGCGTCGGCGGGGGTGAGAGTGTCGAGGATGCGGCGTTCGAGATCCGGTTGACCCGCGGGCAGGCGGAGCGAGGTGGCATTTCCCCAGCGGTTGCTCCACATCCGGCGGGCGGCGTCGATGTGGATGAAGGCTTTCGGCGTGCCGCGGTGATCGTCCCAGTAGGTTTCATCCTTTTCGCGGATGCGGGTGAGATCGAGCGGCAGGCCGGGTGTCCAGTCGGCGGAATTGTCGGCCTCGGCGATGCCGGGAAAGTCGGGCATCCAGAGTTTGTCGGCGGCGGCCCCGGCAAGCGGGACGATGCTGTGGACAGTGAAAGTGGATTTTTTCTCAGCGAGCTGGTTGCCGCTGCCAAGCGTGAAATAGCTCACCGTGACGGCGTCGCCGGGCTTGGCGGCAAGGTCCTCGGCTTCCCACGAGTTGAGGACGATTTGGTCGGCGGCGAGATCGTCCGGGAGGAATTCGACCGAGGAAGGGTCGGCTCCCGTGACCATCGAATAAGGGGTTTCGCGGCCATTCGCGGCGATGGTGTTGGCGAGGTAGGTGACGACCGGACGGGCGGCGGGAAGGAGCGTGCGGAGTTTTTCCTCGATGGTTGAGGGCAGGAAAATGCGGTCGGTGCGGATCTCGGTGGCGGCTGATAGTGAGACGTCTTGCAGCGTGATTCCGTAGTCGGCGAGTTGCGCGGATTTTCGGATGAGGTTGGTGGCCTCGGTGGTAGAAATAGCGTTTTGAAAAAGAAGGAGATTGGCCCGGTCAGGACGTTCGATGGCTTTGGCAAGGCGCTCGATGGGCAGGAAAATGGCGGGTGCGGGGAGTTGGGTGGCTTCAAGGCTGAAGCGGCCCATCGCGTCGTCCTCACGGATCTCGGCGACAGTTCCTCGCAGGGTGATGAGTTCCTCGGGCTCGCCGGAAAGCGGGGCGTCGCGTGATGCGAGGCCGGGCTTGCCGAGGCGAATGACGAGGGTGTCGCCGGGCGAAAGATCGAGCGTGCGGGCGAGTTCGCGATTGATGGCCCACGATCGATCGTCCAATGCGGGCGGGGTGGATTTTCCGGAAGCGAAATTCCAGAATGCAGGAGTAACTCCGAACAGATTGACCTGGCCGGTCGAGCGGCCTCCCGGGGTATCCACCTGGCTGCGGAGTTGGAGGACCGGTGCGGTGCCGGGGAGATCGTTAGAGAGGCTGGTGCGGAAGAAGTTTTCTCCCCCGGCGAGGACCTGGGTGGTGCGGCCGGTGCGTTGTTCCGCGATCTGGCGGAGCGTGGATTTCACCGAGTCGCCGGCGAAGAGCGCACCTAGCAGAACCATCGCGCCAAGCGCGGAGCCTAGCAGCACGCCAAGATAGGCGCTGCGGTAGTGACGGAGGCCGCGGAGGATGAAGGACCGGGAGGTCATGGAAAAGTGCCGAGAATGCGTTGTGAGCGATAGCGAACTTTAACCGGTGGCGAAGCCCATTTTGGCATGGCCGAAGGCAAATCAGTGATCAGTGAGAAGATGCAGATCGAGGCCGTGGGATTTATAAGCGACGAAATCGGCATCGAGCGTGGTGAAAGTCAGCTTGGCGGAAATGGCGAATGCGGCGAGATAGGCGTCCATCCAGACCTTGGGCGAGGGGGTGTCGCCGAAGGCAAATTTGAGCCAGAGATCCCGCGTGCCGGAGGGTTCGTCCGGCCAAGAGACAATCCGAGGCTGGCCCAGGAAGTCGGCGAGGTTTTTGACCGCTCTGGAGTTCGTCATGCCGTCGGCCCGGTAATGTGCGATCAGTTTCGGGGTGGTGATCAATCGCAGATAGCTCTGCTCGGTGGCACGACAGAAAACTGCAGGCTGATCGGGAGAGCAGAGACCAAGGGCAGCCTTTGCCTTGGAATGATGCGGATGGTTCGCGAAGGTGAGAGCCACCCACGCATTGGAATCAAAGAGGGAGGCCGACACGTTGAAGGTCCTCCTGTTCGAGCGATTCCTGTTCCAGGAGAAGAATCTCCTCGCCCGTCATTCGATGCACCGGAGCGTCTGGAGGACTGACAAAAACAGAGATGCCGATGTCCGTGTCTGTTTTGAAATAGCCTGTTTGCCGGGATGAGTTGCCCGCGGCGAGACCCAAGTCGAGTAGCTCGGCGATCAGATCTTTAAGTTTTCGACCTTCTCCGGCGGCTCGGATCTTGATCTTGCGCATCAAAGGGTCCGGAAGATCCAGTGTAGTTTTCATAGACGAAAAATTCCCATAAAACTGGTTTTATGTCAAACTGGCGGTTTTGCCCGAGATTTTCACACGAGTTTGCCGTCGCGGAGTTGATAGGTTCTGCCCATGCGGCGGGCGAGGGTGGCGTTGTGCGTGACGACGATGAGCGTGACGCCGTGATCGCGATTCAGGCCGAGCAGGAGGTCAGCGACCGTGTCGGTGGAGGCCGGGTCGAGGGAGCCGGTGGGCTCGTCTGCTAGAATGAGCTTGGGGCGGTTGATCAGGGCGCGGGCGACGGCGGTGCGGAGTTTCTCGCCGCCGGAGAGTTGCCAGGGGAGATGCTGGATGCGGTCGGTTAGGCCGACGGATTCCAACAGATGGAGGGCGCGCTTTTCGGTATCCGCGGCGGGCTCCTGCCAATCTCCGGCGAGGCGGGGGACGAGCACGTTTTCGAGGACGGTGAGCTGCGGAAGGAGATGCTGCTGCTGGAAGACGAAACCGAGCGAATGGTTGCGGAAGGCGGCGGCTTGTTCTTCGGAAAGAGCGGAAACATCCTGATCACCGATTTTGATCGAGCCGGCGGTCGCGCGATCGAGAGCGCCAAGGAGATTGAGCAAGGTCGATTTCCCGCAGCCGGACGGGCCGGTGATGGCGGCGGTTTCGCCGGCGGCTAGAGTTAGATCCAGTTGATCGAGAACACTGATGTTCTCGCCCGGAGTTTCGTAGGTTTTGGAAAGTTGGCGGACTTCGATCATCGGAGGATGTTCCAGCGTTTGGCTTTGACTTCGAAGATGGGCAGGGTGCCCGGTGCAACCTGGGTGACAGGGATGCGAAGGCTGAAAGTGGAGCGGAGTTTTTGTGAGAGGGCGTTGGCGGTTTCCCCGGTGGCTTCGACAGTTAGATTGAGCTCGGAGAGGGCAGGGCGTTGGTCGATTTCCACCTGATACTCTCCGATGTCCGGGAAGGAGCGGACGATCGCGTCGATGGAACTCGGGTGGATGTTGATGCCGCGGATGACGACCATGTCGTCGGTGCGGCTGAGGACGCCGCCGCGAAGGGCGAATTGATCTTCGTGGGCGACCGGCTGGACAAGGTCGCCGGTGCGATAGCGGAGGAGCGGGGAACCGTGACGGCCAAGGGTGGTGAGGACAAGTTCGCCGGTTTCTCCGAAGGGCGTGGGAAATCCGGTGGCGGGATCGATGACTTCGCAAAAGTAGGATTCGTGCCGAAGCAGGAGCAGGTCGGGATCGGTTTCCGAGCTGACGGAAACCGGACCGATCTCGGTCATGCCGTGGTGGTCGTAAACGCGGGCCTGCCAGGCGGATTCGATGCGCTTTCTAACTTCCAGAATGCTGCCACCGGGCTCGCCACAAACGATGATTTTCGTGACCCCGAGCGAGGAGACAGGGAGGTCGATTTTTTCCCCCACTTCGGCGAGTCGCAGGGCGTAGGTGGGAGTGCAGCAAAGGATGGTGGATTGGCTGCGCTGAAGGAGGTGGAGGCGGTCTTCCGAGGAAAGTCCGCCACCGGGGACGGCACGGACGCCCATGCGGGTGGAGGCCTCGAAGCCCGCCCAGAATCCGAGAAAGGGACCGAACGAAAACGGGAAAAAGGCGATGTCGCCCGCGTTCACACCAGCGCCGCGCCAGACCCATTCCCAGTTGTCGAGGATCCATGACCAGCCATCGGGCTCGTCTAGCCAGATGAGCGGCTTGCCGCGGGTGCCGCTGGTTTGGTGAAAACGGTGGTAGCGGGCGAGCGGGAAGGTGTGGGTGCCCCCGTAGGGCGGATGCTGCTCGTGGTCTGCGGCGAGTTCCTCCTTGGTGGTGAAGGGAACCTTTTTTGTGAAATCCTCCAGGCTGGCGACACTGCGGAGCGGTCCGAGTTTTTTCTGATAGAAACGATTCGCCGGGAGGATCGCTTGGATCAACTCATTGAGTTTAGTGAGCTGCGAGGACATAAGTCTTATAGGTCGTATAGGACCTATTTCTGGTCCGGCGCGCTGACGCTGGTGTTCGGCGGCGGGGCACTCGCGGGCTTGTATTTCGTGACCATGAAGCCACCGACAGCTGCTAGTGCGATGCCAAGGATGAACGGGATCGGGATGGCGGAAAATCCTTCCTTGGGCGGATGCATCACGATGCCGACGATGGCATTCACGATGGGTGCGCCGGCGAAAATAATGGACATCACTGAGACGGCGACGATGCCGGGGTTCATTCCGGCCTTCGCGCCCGAGCCCATGGCCAGGAGGACGAAGAAGGCTCCAATGGCCCCCAGGATGCCGGCGAAGAGGGAAATCCACATGCCTTTGGGCGGCATGTTCCAATTCATGTTCTTCGAAGCAAGGAGGATGATGAGCGGAGCGATAACGGCAGTTAGAAAGTAGGCGATGCCGACAAACAGGAACGCCTTGTAGCGGCCGAGTTGCGGATCCTTCATGCCAACCTGCCCGGCGTGGAGGAAGATGCCGTAGAGGCCCCAGCAGGCGACGGTGACGAGTGCGAGATAGAACCAGTTCATGGATTTCATTGGGATTGGGAAGAGAACGAGGAGAGCTTTTCCGCGAGGGCGGACGGCAGAGGAACGGCCTTGATGCCATCCGCCGTGATGGCGACGTGGGCGGCGGCGATGGATCCTTCTGCGATGAGCGTTTCGTCGCGGACAATTTCGAAGCGGTAGCGTACGGAGCGGGTGCGGACCTGGGCGACGAAAAGGCGGATGGTCAGGAGGTCGCCGAAGCGGGCGGGGGCTCGGTAGTCGCAGGTGGCGTTCACGCGAGGCCAGCCGGTTTCGAGGCCGTCAAGCATGCCGTGCAGTTCGTGATCGAGGCTGCGGACGAACGCGTGCTCGCAGGTTTCCATGAAGCGGAAAAAGTTAGAAAAGTGGACGATGCCGGCCATGTCGGTTTCGTAGAACTCGACATGGCGCTGGATTTCGAAAGCAGGCTTCATGGGTGGGAGATTGGGACGTAAACGCCAAGACGGACGCCAAGGCGCAATGATATTTCAGGACCAGGGCGCGAGGACGGGAACGACACGGCGATTGTTGAGGCGGTAGATCTTGAAGTCCGAATCGATGGTCCAGACCTTGGGGGCTTTCGAGGTCTCGGCCATCTGGACCAGACAGGCATTGGCGAAATCCATCGGCGTGTCATCGTATTTCACCAACAGCTTTGCGATGTCGGGCAGGTGGTCGCCCGCGCGGAATGGGAGGGAGAAAGCGCCACCGGAGATCATCTTGAGCAACGTTCGCTTGCCGGGGGGGAAGCGCTGGAGAAGGAAGTAAGCCTCGCAAAGAACCGCCTCACAGGTGGCGAGCGGGGGGGCAAGGTGCCTGAAGCATTCCCGGGCCCAGGAGTGATGGCTGTCGGACCCGTCCAACAGGGCAACGATCGGGCCGGTATCTGCGATCACGGCGGTCATGATTTCCCGAAGCCTTTCATGTGTTTCTTGTTGGAGGCGAGGTCGGAAATCCCGCTTCCACCCCGAGCCCAGAGATTCTCGAGATCTTTCGCGAAAAGATCGTAGCAGGAAGGTTGACCGAAGTCCCCTGACTCCGAAAGAACCTTGCGCAGGCCTTCCCGGATCAGGTCGGAGACGGGGATCTTTCTTGCGGAAGCGACCGCCTTGAGCCGCGCTTTCTCGGCAGATGTGATCTTGATGGAAAGCGTTTCGGACATGCGGTTGACGGTAAGTCGAAAATGGCAGGAGTCAACTACGAGAATGAATGAGGTTCGCGAGGGCGAGGAAGCGGTTGCGCATTGCGGCGACGCTGTAGAGATCCTCCGCGGCGTGTCGACCTTTTTCCTGAAAGGTTTGGAGTTCCGCAGGGCGCTGGAGAAGATCGTTCCAAGCGGTGGCGAGGGCGATGGGATCGCCGGGCGGGACGAGCACACCGCCTTCGCTGGCGGTGACGATTTCGGGGAACGAGGAAGCGCGGGGCTGGACGACGGGGACGCCGCTGGCCAGTGCCTCGGCGAGGTAAAGTCCGAAGGCTTCCGGATAGATCGCGGGGACGGAGAAAAGTGTTAGCGAGGCGAGCATGTCGGCCTTTTGCTCGCGGGAAATGTTAGGGGACCAGGTGACCTGATCGCTGAGCCCGGCGGCTTCGAGCTGTTGATTGAGTTCTCCGATGAGCGTGGAGTCGCCGGCGGTGGCTGTCCCGGCGATGTGGAGGCGCGCATCGGGGTGCTTCAGTCGGGTGCGGAGTTGGATGAAGGCCTCGACCAGATGATGAAGACCCTTTTCCCGAATCATGCGGGCGAGGTAGCCGATGACGGGAGGTGATGAAAACTGGGTCACGCGGTAGCCATCGAGGTCGATTCCGTTAGGCATGACTTCGACGTGCAGGTCGGGAGCATTCAGCCGCTGCCGCATGAGGTCGGCATAGAACTGACTGGGCGCTATCAGCAGGTCGGCATCGTTGAGCCGGGAGCGAAGTTCGGACCAGCAATCGGACTTGAACGGCTCGGGAAGACCGTCGAGGAAACTGTCCTCGCCTTGGAAGCAGCAGATGATCTTCACACCGAGGCGGCTCTTGAGCTGGCGGATCATGCCCGCTTGAAGGGCGGTGCCCAAGCAGAGGATGTCCGGCTTTTCGGTGGCGAGCCAGTCGATGAGCTTGTCGAGTTCCTTGCCGAAGTGGCTGTCCTCGATGCGGAGCATGGCGAGGGCCATTTCACCGTGCTCGCGGGCGGAGGTCATGTGGCTGCGTTTGGCGGCGGAGCGCAGGAGACCGGAGTGGTTGAGAAGCTTGTCGAACCAGCGGGGCGTGTGGCGGAAGAGCGAAACCTTCTGTTGGAGGTAAATATTGATGCCACCGAAGAAAATCGGGTTTCCGGATTGGGGAAGCACGTCCTCATCGAGCTGAAGCGGAAGATACATGGGCAGCAGGGAAACCTGGTGGCCCGCGGCGAGGAGGGATTTCGCGAGCGCATTGTCGCGCATGCAGGCCCCGCAATAGTAGGAGCCGGTGCCGGGCGTGAGGAAGGCGAGGTTCACTGAAGTCCGGGGTTTCCAGCGGTCGGTTAGAGAGGGTCGCGAGGCACTGGCGGAAGGATTTCCAGGATGCGGGCGAGGCAGGTGTCTTCGCCACGAAGCAGGTGATTGTAGCGTCCAAACAGAAGCGCATCAGGGGAGGATCGAGGAAAAACCGAGCTGAGTCCCTTGGCCGGGATACTGAAATATCCCTGCGGCTCGCTGCGGAAATCGAGGCCCGAGGTGGTGAGGATGGCACCGAGCGGAGTTTCTCCCGCCAGGATTAGAGGCCGGAGTTCTGGGGGAAATGATTCCAGCAGGATTTCGATCAGGCCGTACTCCACCGGGTGACCCGTGGTGGCGGCGTGGAGGGTAACTTCGCGGAAATAGATTCCGCCGGATTGATAGGACTGGAGGACGGTTAGGTTGATCGAGTCATGGTGGAATCCGGCGAGCTCCGAGGTCATGTCATGATCATGAACCAAGAGTCCTTGGCAAGGTGCGGGGACTTCCGAGGCGGAAAGCCAGTCGAGCGTCGTCGCGCCGAGAAGGGATGCGGCAAGGATCGGGGAGAGTTCAGCAGGGAGAGTGAGTGGGACCTGAATGGGTTTCATTTTGGATCAGGACTTCAAAACTTGGGGCGGGACGCCCCAATCACGGCCTGCCGCGAGACGCGGCAGCCACGAGGCTCACACGAGCTTGTCGGTGTGATGTTGCGGGAGGAAAAAGTCGTGGAGGAGGTTGTCCACGCACAGCAGGCCGTCCCGGGTGAGAACGATGGCGGCGTCCTCGATGTTGAGCAGGCCCTCGCTCTGGATTTGGGCGAGCGGCGCGGCGAAGCGTTCGAGAACATCGATGCCGAACTTGTCGCGGAAATAATCCGCCTTCACCCGACCGAGCTTCATCTGGAGAATGAATTCGCGGATCATGCGCTCTTCTTCGGTCGTCCGGAGCGCGCGCTTGGTCGGCATGCGCCCGGCGTCGAGGGCGGCGTCGTAGTCGTCGATCTCGGTGACGTTCTGATAGTGCACGCCTTTCGCGTGCGAGAATGAAGCCACCCCGAGTCCTAGCAGATCGGCTCCGCCCCAGAGGGAGTCGCGATAGATGAACTTGGTGCGCTCGGGATTGCGCACGGCCGTGTAGCCCGAACTGATGGTGTAGCCGTTCTTCTCCAACTCGGCGAATGCCTCCTTGACCCAGCGGCGTTTGGTCTCCCAATCGGCGATCGGCGCGACGAGGCTGCCGCTCGCTTTCATGTCTTTATAAATGCCGGTGTTGTAGGGAACCTCCATCTGATAGATGGTTACGCTGTCAGCTCCCAGTTCGAGCGTCCTGGCGATGTTCTTCTGCCAGTTTTCCTCAGTCTCCTCGAGCATGCCGGCGATGAGGTCGATGTTGATCTGGTCGAAATTTTCCGCGCGGGCGCGCTCGAAGGCGCGGTAAACCTCCTTCGTGCGGTGGGCGCGGCCGTTGATTTCGAGGATGCGATCGTCGAAATTCTCGATGCCGAGACTCAGCCGGGTAACGCCGATGTCTTTGATCGCCGTTAACTTGCCAGGATTGAGGGTGCCAGGCTCGGCCTCGAAGGCGACCTCTTCGGCGGCGTCCCACGGGAGGAGCGCCTTCATGCGGTTGGTTAGATCGACGAGTTGGGTGGCGGAAAGGTAGGACGGCGTGCCGCCACCGAAGTAAATGAAATGCGGCTTGCGACCCGCAATGAGCGGCTTGCGGGCCATCATTTCGAGTTCGCGGACGGTGCAGTCGAGGTAGTGTTTGATTTCGTCGGCGTTCTTGTCGGTATAGACGCGGAAATAACAGAAGTGGCAGCGTTTCCGGCAGAACGGTACGTGATGATAGAGGCCCAGCGCGGGCGGCGTGCCGACGTGAGGGGCGGAGTAGGCTTCCTCAACGGCAGCGATCTGGTCCTCGGTCCAGAAGGAAAACGGCGGGTAATTCGAGATGAAGTAGTTGCCCGCACGGGTGGCATGCGACTGCGGAGGTGTTGAAGCGGTGTCAGGCATGATGGGTAAATGTCAGGGATTGCCGGGTGGAGTGGGAGAGGTCTTGCCTTCAGATATCACGAAAAGCGTGCCGTCGCCACCGGCGATGATCAAGCGGCCTTGGGCATATACGGGCGCGGCGGTGAGATCTTCCCCTAAATCGAGCCGCCAAAGTTCCGCCCCGTCGGCGGGATTGGCGGCGTAAAGGCGACCGTCGCTGGATCCGAAGACGATGCCGTCGTCGAAGGCCAGCGGCGAGCTCTCGACCCGGCCGCCGGTCTTGAAGGTCCAGGCGCGCTTGCCGTCGGCTCGTTTGACGGCATGCAGCGATTTGTCGCGGCAGCCGATGTAAACATTCCGGTCATCGACGGCGGGAGAGGTGAAAAAAGGAAAATCGGTGGCCTGATAGATCCACGTCAGGCGGTCGGCTTCGGCCTCGGTCGCGACCAGTTGGTTGGCGTGGTTGCCGCAGTAGATGGTGGTTCCGGAAGTGGCGACCGAGTTGGTGATTTGGGCGTCGGTGACGACCTCGTTGAGGAGCGTGCCATCCTTGAGATTGAGGACATGGATGACCTTGTCGCAGCCGCCGAAGACGACGAGGCGATTGTCGAGAATGGCCGGCGTGCCATTGATGTAGTCGTCGGTTTTGTAGGTCCAGACTTCGGATCCGTCGGTGGCGCGAAGGCAGCGGACGATCCCGTCGTAGCCGTTGACCAGGATCCATTCGCCCGAGCCGTCGGGAGCGGCCACGAAGCTGGCGGCCGACGAAAATTTATCGCCTCCCTCGATCGACCAAAGTTTGTCGCCGGTTTTGAGATCAAGCGCGTAGAAGTGCTTGTCGCCGGAGCCAGCGAACACGCGGCCGTTGGAAATGGCGGGCGCGGCCTGGATGGTGTCCCCGGTTTCCATTTTCCAGCGCAGCTTCTTGGTTTCGAAATCGATGCAATAGAGAATGCCCATCACGTCGCCGACGAGGATCACGCCCTCAGCCACGGCGGCTTCCGCGACGCCGGCCGACTCAAGTTGAAACGTCCATTCGACCACTGGGGCCTTGGGTGTCTGAGCATGAACCCGCCCTTGGAGATGGGGGCCGCCGCGGGTGATGGGCCAGTCGGTGAGTTTCGGGGGAGTGACTTTGCCGGTTCCCACGCTCCCCCCGGTCTGCGGTTTGTCGCAGGCCACGAGGAAAAAAATGGGGAGCGCGGCGAGCAGTCGGATCATGACGAAACGGCCTGTTGATAGAGCGCGGTGAGGGTGGCGGTGTCGAGCGGGACGGGATTGAAGCGACCGGTCCACTGCTGGGTGGCGGCTTCCGCGAGTTCGGGGATGGCGCTGGAGTCGATGGAAAACATGGGAAGTCCCGCGAGGGCGATCGTTTCCTGCAGCCACGGGACAAGCGGGCTGCCGAGCGTGGCGGCGAAATCATCGTAGATCGCGGCGATGGCCGGGTCGCTTGAATTGAGGCGGATTACATGGGGCAGCATCAGTGAGACCGCATGTCCGTGAGTCAGATCGAAGCGGGCGGTCAGCGGATTGGCGGCAGCGTGGGCGGCACCGAGCATGCTGTTTTCGATGGCGGAACCCGCCATCGCGGCGCCCAGCAACATGCGGCCGCGGGTTTCAATGTCCGCAGTGCCATCGAGGATCGAGCGGATCGCGGAAACGATGAGACGGAACGCCGCCGCCGAATACGCGGAGGAGACCGGGTTGCGCTTGGTGCAGACGGCGGACTCAAGCGCGTGCGAAAGGGCGTCGAGCGCCGTGAGAACCGCAACCGCCGGCGGCTGGGAGACCGTCAGCTCGGGATCAAGGATGGCGATCCGGGCGAGCGCCTTGGGGTCGCCGCAGGCCATTTTCTCGTGGGAATCATCGCGCGAGACCACGGCGTAGGATTGGCACTCGCTACCGGTGCCGGCGGTGGTTGGGATGGCGATGAAGGGCAGCATCGCGTTTTTGGCAAGACCGTAGCCGCGGAAGTCGGCCATCCGGCCACCATTGTGGAGCAGGAAATTGCAGCCTTTGGCGGTGTCCATACTGCTGCCGCCTCCCAGGCCGATGAGGGCGTCTGGATTGAGAGTTTTCGCAAAATCGCGGCAAGCCTCGATGTCGGACTCGGTCGGATTGACGTGGGATCCTTCGTAAACGGTGACGTCGAGCCCGGCAGCTTCGAGAAATTCCGTGGCACGTCCGACATGCCCTGCCGCGACGATGCCGGGGTCAGTGACGAGAAGCAGCTTCGAGACGCCCAGCGAGGCAACGGCTTCAGGGAGTTCGGACAGGCGTCCGGGGCCGAAGATGAGGCGTGGACTCGGACGGGCGTCGAAGGGGGTCATGAAGAGCTTGGTATGGGAGAGGGCGAGGTCTCAAAAATTCCCGGAAATTTGGAGGTCATGCCACGGTGGCGACATTTCCCTGAATCGCCCGGCGGTGATAGAGAAACTCGAAGAGGTTGCCTTCGTGCGGTTGTTCCCACTGGACGCGGTTGGTGGGGTAGGTGCCGAGGTTGAGGCGCTCGATGTCGGGGCTGAGCAGGAGTTGCTCGATGAAACGCGGGTCTTCGGTGAAGGCGGATACGACAAGGGTTTGGCCGATGCTGGCTAACATTTCGGACTGCGGGATCTCGACGATGCTGGCATAGGGGAACATGAACTCGGTGTTGGCCAGCGCGTGGTCCTTGTCGGTGCAGGAAATGAGAGTCGGTTGGAGGTAGGTTTGCTCGAAGGCTTCCACCTTGCGCGGGCCGTCGCGGTGAAGCGCGGTGATGTCGGCGGCTCCGGAATCCTTGAGGTGGGCCGTGATGAGGTCGTCGATGCCGTCGGCGAGCGCGGGATTGGCAAAACCACAGAGAAGCGCCTCGGCGTGGTCGCGCGGGTGGGGCTGGATCTTGGCGAGTTCCTTGGCGAGGGCATCGGCGATTTCATCCCGATGGCTGGGAACGAGGATGGCGGAAGTGTTGATGCACGAGCGCCCGCCGTTGGCGGAAATCGACTGGACCATGACGTCGAGAAACTCGGGCCAACGTTCGATCATGTCCTCGCCGACGAGGATTTTCGAGCGGCCGGTGCCGTGGACGGAAATGCTCGGGAAGGCGGAATATTTTTTCAGGGTGGTATCGTTGCCAAAAGCAATTCCACGGCCACAGCAGGTGAGCAGGGTATCGCCGCCTTCGTGGGTGGTGGGGTAATAGCCGAACGCCTCTTTCGGAAAACCGGCCTGGATCATCGCCTGCACGATGCGCAACGGGGTGAACGGGTCCTCGCGCCCGGGCTTGAGTAGGACCGGAATTTTCATCACCGGAGCGGGAATCCACAGCGAGTTGACCGCCGGGGCGTTGCTCGGCAGCGAGACGCCGAGCGATGAGGTGGTGGGGAAATAGTTGATCGCGAGTCCCTCAAGGCGAGTGATGCCCTTGTCGAAAATTCCAAGCGGCAAATTGCGGGTCAGCCCGGCGATCACCGTGCGGACCTGCGACATGGCGGCATGGATTTTTCCCATGTTCATCCGGACGAGCGTGTGCGGCAACCGGGTCAGCGCGGAAAGGGCTTCGACATATTGCTGCGGCGAGTGGACGGCATCGCCGCAGGGCAGATCGGCGTGGAGGAACAGCTGGGCCGCCTGCTCGCAATAAGTCGCAAGCGTGTCGGCCGGAATCGCGTCGAGCGCGGCCTTTGACTTCGCGATTTGTAGAAGGTCGCGACGGATCAGCCCGGGGTTCGCGGTGTGGGTGGTCAGCGTTTCGCCGCCACCGAGGTCGAGTTCGACCACGTCGTAGGAGGTGTATTCGCGGCCGAGGCGGAGGATGGGAATGTTCATAACGAGAAATGAGAAGTGCCGGGTGATCAGTGATCAGTGGATTTGAAGTCAGCGTTGCCGAGCCTTTTTGGTTTTAGACGGCGTCTTTTTTCAGCAAACCGTTCGTCTCGCTTTGCATCCTCCGCGAGGAAAGACCGGTAGCGATCCCACTGGGCTTGAATCGTTGCTTTGTTCCGTTCAAGGAATGCTTTTGCCTCGTCGATGGTGTCGGGAAACTTTCCCTTTTCGTAGCTTTGGGTTCCCCAGAATCGCACTCCACCCTGATATAGAATTTCGACCTTCTTCCATTGTTGATCATCGGAAACGTTTGGTGCCTTAAAGTTGCGGCCCATCATGTAAGCAATTGCACCACAATTTGGACACGTTGCCGACTGCTGTTGAACCGCCCGCTTGAAAGACTTGCGGCAGACGAAACAGGCATATTGGACTAAATACTCGGGACCTTGTGGAAGCATGGTGGCCTTTCTAGCAGTTCAGTAAACCCCTTCAATCACCGTCTTCGTCCCAGATTGGAACGGCCGCACATCGCCCACGCCATCCCATGGAAATTCATCGCACGGGGCGCGGCGGATGGCTTCGTCGCGTTCGAGGAAGCGGGGCATAAAGAATTCCTGGGTCATCGTGGTCAGTTCGACGCGGCCGTATTCGCCGTAGGGCATGAGTTCGGCAGGCGAGTCGGGATTGACGATGCGCAGCACGGCGCGCGGTTGTGGGGCGTGGTAGGTGAGGCTGAATTCACCGTGGCCGCGCTTCTTGCTGATCGCGAGGCCCATCAGGGTGTTGCCGTAGGTGGGGGCGAAATTGATTTTTCCTTCGAGCACTTCCTCTTCGATGAAGCGGACATATTGCGGCGTCATGGTGGTGCCGCCGGCGAAAACGCCGCGGATGCCGGCATCGACGAGCGACATCCGTTCGGCGAGGCTTTCGAGCAGCTTGGGAGTGGTGAACATGCAGCCGATGTCGCGGTGGCGGATGATGGTGGCTGCCTGGTCGATGACATGCTCCTGATAGAGCTTGGCCATCCGCATTTCGCCCATGCCGATGAGGCGCTTCACCCAGCGCGGGTCGAGGTCGATGAAATAACAGGCACCGCCGCGGATGTTGGCGAGGTGTTCGATGGCCAGGCGGAGGCGGCGGGGGCCGGTGGGGCCGACCATCAACCAGTTCGCGCCCTGCGGGAAGAAGTCGGGACCGTAGTGTTCCGAGAATTCGGTGTAATCGGTCAGGTAGTCATCCCAGCCAATGCGCTGCTTGGGCATGCCGGTGGTACCGCCGGTTTCGAAGACGTTGTAGGGGCGCTTGCCGAAAGCTTTTGGGATGAAACGGGCCGGGTCTTCCTTGCGCAGGACTTCGTCGTCGAAGGGCTCGAATTTCTGGATGTCAGCGAAACACGTGATTTCCTTGAGCGGATCGAAACCGAGGGTGGCGATCTGTTCGAGCCAATAGGGACAGCCGGTTTCCGGAGAGAAATGCCACTTCACCATTTCACGGGTGTGGACGTCGAGGGCTGCTGCTGCGGCTTCTGGAGTGAGAGATGAGGACATGGGAATCTGGTTTGGAACGGGTAGATTGGATTGGATCTCGGACAAGGATTTTCGGGCATCTAATCGAAGGCCCGGGGATCGATCTCCAGGCGCTTGAGGGCTGCCACGTCGAATTGGTCCTTTTCCCTAACTGACTGGCTTTTGAGCCGGATCAACGCCGCCTTCGAGGCGTATGGAATCGAATGACCCCGCAATGTGAGGATTGCGGCATCGGATCTCAGGTCCGGGTAGCTGAGGCCGGACATGCGGGTGAAGATGTCGATCTGGCTGAATTCAACTTCCTCGACGATCCGGATGGCGCCTTCCTCGTCGGTGAAATCGTCCGGCGAAAGTTCCCGCGCGAAGCCTTCGCCATAGTCGGCCAGGGAGTCGAGGAAGCGCTGGATGTTAGGCGCGGATGCTTCAATCAGGATATCGACGTCTTCGGTAAGCCGGACGTAGCCGTGGAGGGTGACGGCGACCCCACCCACGATCACGAACCGCACGCCTGCTTCAGCGAGGATGACCAACAGTTTTTCGAACGTGGGTTCCATCGTTGATCGGGGGTTGCCAATTCCCGCCGAGCAGCCAGCGGGCGTTTTTTCGCAAGGCTTCCAAGCGAACGAGCGGAGGCAGGGCGGCAAGCGTGCCGCCGACTCGTCGCCGGACGGGTTCTCGAAGGTCTTGTCTCATATTTGAAGATTAGGAAGTCACTGACGGGTTGTCCACGGTGTTGTTCGGGAGGGATGCGATCCCGCTCAGGTGAAAAATTTCCGGAGAGTGGCGTCGGATGGTTTTTCAGTGAAAAGCGAAACTCCAACGAGCGTGACGGCGGACGCGGCGATGATGAGGGTGACAGGCATCATGCCCGCAATCAGCGGGGAGCCGGCGGCACCGGGAAGCTTCGCGACGAAGACATCGCGATAAAACAGAATGCCCCAGGTGAGGATTGTCACAATGATACACGAAATGGCCCCGGCGCGGGTGGCTCCCTTCCAGTAAACGGCGGCGACGACGAGTGGGAACAGCCCCGCGAAGCCGCTGAAACACCACACACCCAGCGCAAAGACCTGCGCAGTGTCCATCAGCACGACCGACAGGGCATAAGTCACACCGGCGATCAACAGGATGAAGCCTCGGGCGACGAGGACCTTCTGGGAGTCGGTCAGGCGGTTAGGCCCGAGCTTTTGCAGGACGATGTCATTGGTGAACATCGTGCCGAGGCACATGAACTGCGAGTCGAGGCTGGACATGGCGGCGAGGACGCCGGCCCCGACGAGACCGGAGAGCACCGGCGATCCGACTAGCCCTTCGACCATGCGTCCAAGAACTCCATTCGCACTCTGACCGGGACCAAGCGGGCCGAATTCCGCTGCGGCCCAGATGCCGATGAGGATGCAGGGCAGCCAAACGATCAGGATGAAAATCGGAAAGGCAACCACCGTGAGCTTGAACGATTTCCCGCTTTTGGCGGTGAGCCAATGTTGGAAAAGGTGGGGAAACATGCCGACCGACATCGGGATGAAGCAGTAAGTTAGAAATTGGCCTTGGCCCATCATGCCTTCGCGGGCGGCGCGGGGTCTGGCGAAGTCGCTATCGAGCACGGCCTGGCTGGCCGCGGCGAGTCCGCCGAGTTTTTGGGAGATCATCCAATAGGCGACCACGCCCGTGATCATGAAGATGGTCGTTTGCAAGGTGTTTGCCCACACGGCTCCGCGCAGGCCACCGAAGAACACATAAAACAGAATGATCGCGCAAAGGATCCCGCCGCCAAGTTCGGGCGGAAGTCCGCCGCTGAGCGGGTGAGGGCTGCCGTCTGCTAGAGTTCGTGCGAATTGTTCCGGGAACATGCCCTTGGTGAACGCTTGCAGGAATTTCCCCGCGGCGATGACTCCTACCAGTAGATAGGGAATGAGCAGCAGGACGAGGATCGGGAAAAGCAGGTAGCCGAGTCCTTTCGAGTCGAAACGATTGCGGAAATACTCGCACTGGGTGAGGTAGCCATGGCGCTTGCCGACCGCCCACAACCGGATGCCGATCAGGAAGAAGACGGCGGAGTGCATCAGGCCGGACCAGGAGGCCATCGCCCCATAAACGCCGATCCCCGAGGAAAACGCCTCACCGGTCGAGCCGACCAACGCGAAGCCAGTCATCGTGGCACCAAACATCGACATCAGCAGCAGAAACGACCCGATCGAGCGATCCACCACGAAGAAGTCGGCGCTCGTTCCCTTGGAAAAGTGGTTCGTGACGAAGCCGAGAAGGATGAGCAGCGCGAGGTAAGCGACGATGATATAGAGGCTGGTCATCAGGGGGAGGTGAGAGGCAGGTGCGGTAAAGATGTGACGACCTTGTTTGCATTTATGAGACCCAACGTTTTGTTGTCTCTACAATCCAGTAACCGTGTTGCTGCAAACAATTCCCCTCACTGCCGCGACCGGTAAGCGGGCCGGGCGAGATGCTCAAACTCCAATCAAAACCGAACCCATTCGCAGAGGGTTTTATTGAAATATATAGCGTTTCAATCTCGGCGAGTTTTCCCGCTCTGGCTTTCTTGGGTTGTTCATCTGGATTTAAGGGAATCTCGCTGAACAGGGCAAACTGCTTGCCCAGGGAGCGGAGGCGATCCATTTGAGCGCCCGACGGATCGTTACCGTTAAGGCGGACGAACACTGGGGGAGTCTTTTTGTCGCCCTCATCGCTCGTAGGATAAGACCCGGCAACAAGGCGATACAATAGATCAGTGGTGACATCTTCAGGTTTCCGCTTGTCCTCCGGACGGGAAAGCAACTTGATGATTTCCTTAGCGTCATGACGAATCGCCACCTCGATTGGATACTCCATTGATGCGTTCATTCGCATCGGATCCGCTCCTGACTTAAGAAGTGATTCGACGACTTTATTGCTTCCATAGAGTGCGGCGTGGTGCAGAAGCGTGTCTCCGTCTATTACCGTGTTTGGATCTTTGTTGAAATCAATATGAGCCTTTACGGGTTTGGGAGCGTCCTCCCGAATTGCTTTGATCAATTTGCGCTCACTCGGCGTGCTTGCCTCCGCACGAACTGTAAGTGTCACCGCTAGCGGGAAGAAAATGCTAAGGAGAAAGAGCTTCATTACTAGCTAACAGTATTGTTGGGCGACGGCTCGGGTTTTGAGAGTGTTATGCAACCGGTCTTCAATCGTGTGGCTCATCACCCCATTTTTCGATCGAGTGCGGCCAGGCGTATCGAACGACAAAGACCCAGAAAATCGAAACCACGATGCTGTATCCGGCGTGATAGGCGAGGCCGACGGGGATGAACCCGAAGACCAGGTTGCCATTCGACCAATTCCAAAAATCGTGGTGGAGCAGGAACAGCGCGACGAAGGCCACGATGGAAATGACGACGGGCATTCTCATGGCGGAAGGAGCGGGATCACTTGGTGCCGATCGCGTAGAGATGCGTCATGGTGGCGACGTAGAGCACGTTGTTAGCGACGACCGGTGTGCTGTAAATCGGAGCTCCGAAATTCGCTTTGCCGAGTTCCTTCTTTTCCTTGGCCGCGGCCAGGATATGGAGGTCGCCGTCCTCGGTGGGAAGGAAGACCTTGCCGTCGGCGACAACGGTCGAGCCCCAGATGCGGGACTGGGTTTCGTGAACCCAGTGGACTTTCCCGGTCTTGGCGTCCAGGCAGTGGAGCTTGCCGGCATATTCGGCGATGAAGAGCATTCCGTCCTTCACGCTGGCGGTGGAAATCGAGCGGCCGATGTCCTTGTAAGTCCACTTCGGCTTGCCGGTGGCGGGGTCGATGCAACTGAGCTGGCCGACGCCGTCGCCGTGTTCGGGATCCTGGCCAATGACCGCGTAAACCAGCCCGTCGGCGAGCACGGTGGTGCCGATAACTTCGCTGGGCCCGCGGAAAGTGGCGTATTTCACCGGCTGGCCCTCCTTTGTGCGGTATTCGGCCGGGTTGCAATCGTAGCGCCAGATTTCCTTGAGGGCGTTGATGTCCTCAGCCTCGTTGTGGACCGGCTTGGGCTCGAACCCGTAGGCGAAACCATCGCCGCCGCCCCAGATGAGCATTTCCTTGTCGCCGACCTTGCCGAGAGCGGGAGAAGACCAGGAGGCATGAAGGACGCGTTCGGCGACGCCGGAAACATCCTCACCGACGAGCTTGCCGGTGTTGGCATCCACGGCAACGAGAGACGGCGCGAGCGGAGCGGGGATGTTGGTGTGGGACCAGTCCATGCCGTTGGAAGTGGCGGTATAAACCACCCCGTTGACGACCAAGGGCGAGCACGATGAGACGTTGTGAGGGAAAATTCCGAGTTCCTCGCGCATGTCCAATTTCCAGATGATGTCGGCATGTTGGTCGCCGGGAACCACGGGCTTCGTGGGGTCCGCGCTCATGAACTTCACCTCGTCCTTGAACGGGCCGTCGTTGCCGTTGGCCATGCCGTTGAGGTCGACGCAGACAATTTCGCCGCGGTTGGTGACGACCCAAGCCTTGTCACCGACGATGGCGGGCGAGGAGCAAAGGCCGACAAATTCCCAATCGCTCACCTTGCCGGCACCGAGTTTCGGGATGATCAACTGCCAGAGAAACGAGCCGGTTTTCTCGTCGAAGCACATCAGGTTGCCGCGGTCGCCCTTCTGCGCGGGATCGCGGGGCGACTCGTTGTTGGTTCCGACAAGGATCTTGCCGTTGGCGACGACCGGATTGCCATACGACTGCGAACCGAGCTTGGCGGTCCAGAGGATGTTCTTGGCCTTCGCGAGATCGACGGTTTCCTTTTCAGGATCGATTTGACCCGGGACAATTTCGGAGGGGAGGCCCGTGGCGTCGGCGACCATGTTGCGGGACGGGGTGCCACCCCACATCGGCCAATCTTTGGCGTGAAGTGCGGGTGCGACGGCGAGAAGAAGAATCGGAAGTCTCATGGGATTGAGGGATTGGTTTAAAATGGAGCGGCCCATCACCGGTTTTTGGTGAGCTTGATGTTGTCGATGTAAACGCGCTTCTGGGACTGCGGTGAAAAGGCGAACACGGCGGGCGAGCCCTTGGGGTGCACGTGCTTCACGGGAGTCTCGATGGTCCATTCGGCCGGCTCGTCGGTGCCGCGCGGCCAGGCTTTGGCATAAACCGTGCCGGTGCCGTCGGGCATCGCTTTGACCTGGGTCTTGAGGCGATACCAGGTGTTCGGTTTCATCGGAAATTTAACGGATTGCTTGAGGCGGTCGTGGTTGCTGGAGACTTCCAGGATCTGCGCATTGCCGACGAGCGCGACGAGGTAGCGCTGGTTCACGAAGCCCACCGTGGACATGATACGGCGGGTGCCATCCGTCATGACGTCGCCTTCCAGCGTGTAGTCGCTCATGTCCGATGCACCGAAGAAATTCATGGTGCGTTGGAACAGGATGTTGTCGAGGCGGTTGCCGAGGACCTTGGAGCCGTCTTTTTCGAGCACGTGCCATTTCAGCCGCGCGCCGAGCCATGGGAGTGGCGGGAAATTGACGGCTTCGGTGGGATCGAATTCATTCTTCATCGATAGCTCGATGGATTCGAAATCCACGCTGTAGCCGTAGTCGGCGACGATGCGGCCGCGGGTGGTGGCGGTGAGTCCGTTAGCGGTGACTTTGAAGGCCCCGGCCGAGAGCTTGGCGGCGGGACCGGCTTTGAGTCTGGAACCTTCGAAGGTCGCATCCACGGTCGACTGGACCTTGGCGGTGGGCGGGATAAAGGTTGCCCAGGATTCCGCTTTCACTTCCTTGACGCGGCGGCCCTTGGCATCGAGTCCGAAGACTTTGAAATCCTGCGATCCTCCCGCCTTTAGTGCAAATTCCGCAGGGACGACCTGGAGGCTGATGATTTCACCAGGTGCGGGATTTGGCGCGGGATCGACGCCTTTGTAAGTGCCTTCCTTCGGACCGAAGCAATGGAGCTTTTCCTTCGTGAAGAGATAGATCTTGCCGGCCCAGATGGCGGGAGCGCCAAGAAGGTTGGTTTCAAATTTGGTTTCAAAAAGCCGTTCGGCCTTGTCTGTGCCGGGCTTGAGAATGTGGAAGGCTCCATCGAACATCGGGACGTAGAGCTTGCCGTCGCCAAACGTGGGTGAAGCGTGGATTTGGTCCGGCGCGAGTTTTTCGGCCCACAGAGTTTTTCCCGTGGCTCCATCGATGCAGAGCAGCGAGCCGGTGGCGACGGTGGAATAGATTTTCCCGTCGGCGAGGGTGGGGGAGGAGGTGAAGGCGGTGATTGCATCGTTGCGCCACAGTTCGGCTTCCTTGCCGAGCGTGACGAGTTCCGCGGGATACTCGGTGGGCATTTTTAGGCAAACCATGCGGCCGGCGGTGGACGCGTCAGTGTTTTCGGTGCCGTGGACGGCGACGAGCTTGTTGTCGCCGAGCAGCAGCACTTGGGCGTTGACGCCGCCTTGTGAGAGGCGGAAGCGCCAGAGCGGCTTGCCGGTGTTGGCATCGACGCACACAACGTGGCCGCAGCCGGTGCCGCAAAAGAAAACATCGCGTCCGGCGAGCGTGCCGAAGACCGGGGCCGCGAAAGAGCTGTCAACCGGCACGATTCCCGGGGTGGAAGACCACACGAGTTCGCCGGTGATTTTGTCGAAGGCATAGAAACGATCGGCGGCTGGTCCGTCGCCGCCCCAGTTGGCCGTGACGCAGTGGAAGATAACCAGATGCTCGTAAATGGCCGGAGCACCGGTGCGGCCGTTCGGGAAGGTGAGCCGCCCGTAATCTTCCATCAACGAGTGCTCCCAGAGCAGTTTGCCATCGCCGGTGTAGGCGACGCTGAGGCCGTTGCTGAGCTGGAGATAGACGTTTCCGGTGACGGGATCCACGGCCGGAGCGCCGATCCCGTAGCGGCTGTAAACCACATCGCTGAGATAGTCGCTGAAACGCGCTTCCCAGAGCTTTTTGCCAGTGACGGCGTCCAGACACACCAGCGCCTCGCGGACATCCTCGCCCTTGTCGCCGTAGAAGCCGAACGCGTAGAGCTTGCCATTGGCGATCACCGGAGTGCCGGCGCCGTGGAGGTCATACGTCCACAGCTCGGTGCCGGGCTCGCATTTTTCCGGCAGTTTGGATTCGAGCGAGGCACCGGTGTCGAGCGGCCCGCGCCAGTTGAGCCAACCGGTGACGTCGGCGTGCAGGGAAGCGGTCAGCAGGATGGATAAAAGCAGAGGGCGCATGGCGGGCGGAGGGTTAGAACGTGGTGCTCACCCGCAGGCCAAAGACCTGCGGATTGCCGGGCGAACCGGCAAAAATCTGGGGATTGATGAAGGTATAATACTCTTCATCGAGAAGATTGCGTCCGAAAAAGGCGATGCTGAAGTGTTCGGTCGCATAGCCGATTTCCGCGTCCCACACGAGGTAGGCATCCTGTGAGAAGGCATCGGTGTTAGCCGCATCAAACTCCGTGGAACCGGATACCCGGGCGGAGGTTTGGGCGTAGAAGCCGCCTTCGAAATCATAGCGGACGCCGAGGCTGCCGGTGTATTCCGGGACAAAGGGCACTTTGTTGCCATCATAGGAGACCCCGGCCGTGAACGGATCCTGATAGGAATCGAACTCGGCATTGACGTAGCCGAAGCTGCCTCTAACCGTGACCTGTTCCACCGGTGCCCAGGCGATGTCCAGCTCCACCCCGCGAGAGGTGACTTCGTCGGCGTTGAGTTCGATGAAATCCGAGGAGAGCGGCACCGACTGGTTGAACTGATAGTCGTCGATCTGGTCCCAGAAGCCGCGCAGGCCGATCCGGATGCCGTAGTCAGGGCAGTCGTATTGAACCCCGATTTCGTTAGACCAGTTTTCCTCGCGCTCGTAGCGGGCGAGTTCCGGATCGTCGCTGTAAGCGGAGAATCCGGCTGGCTTGTTGCCGAGGCCGCTGCGGACGAAGAGATCGACCGAAGGAGTGATGCCGTAGGTCAGGCCGACGACTGGTGAAACGAACGTGTCATCCTGATCGTCGCGCACCACGTCGTCGCCGGGCACCGGATCGGTCTGCACGCGGTCGATTTCCGACTCATAATAGTCGAGCCGCAGGCCGGCATCGAGGGCAAGGCGGTCGCTTAGCTGCCAGGTTAGATTTCCAAAGCCAGCCAGACTGAATTGATCGATGGAAAACCGGGTGTCTTCGATGAAGCCGGGAAACAACTGGCGGGAAGCGATCCCTTCGTTTCCAGTCCAGATTTGGAAAAGTCCGGTTTTCCAACGGAGTTTTGCGTCATCCGGCGAGGAAAAGCGGATTTCATTGGAGACCAGGTCCTGGCTCTGGACGATGTTCGAGCGGCTGTCGGCGAAGTTGTTGAAACTGTTGGGGAAGGTGAGGTCGAGATCGACTGTCGACGGATCGAGGTCCCACATCTGATAGCTGCTGATCGTTTCCATTTTCCCCCACGTGAAATCCTTTCGCGAGTGGAACGACCATTGATAGCGCTCAAGATCCGTGACGCCGCGGAAGTCGGACGAATCGGTAAACGGGTCCGGGCTGAACAGCGAGCTGAGACGCTGGGAGCCGTCGTCGACGTGCTCGGCATAGAAACGGAGCCGCAGCTCGACATCATTGTCGGGATTCCAAAACAGGTTGAGCAGGCCACCGGCGGCCTCGCGGTCGTCCGTCTCGTCATCCAGGAAGGTGTTACGGACGTAGCCGTCGCGCTGATCATGAAACATCTGGAGCGTGTAGGAAAAACAGCCGCCGAGCGGTCCGGAAGTATTCAGGCCTAGGCCGACGTGGTCGTAGGAACCGTATTCGGCCGTGAGGGTGGTTGAGATTTCTTTTCCCGGCCGCGGGCTGAACATTTCGACCATCCCGACCGGGCCGTTGCGGCCGAAATAGGGGCCTTGGGGGCCCCGGTAAACTCGCACTTCTGCGAGATCCAACAAATCGGACGGATAGCTGTAGGCATCGCCGAGCGGGACGTCATCGAAGGTGAGTCCGAGCGCGGGCGGCCCGAAGAAGAGGGTGTTGGCGGAGCCCCGCATCACGACGACCTGGCCGTAGCCACGCGAGTCCGCGGAAATTATGTTGAACCCGGGAACGATGCCGGAGAGGTCGGAAAATGACTGGACCTGGAACAGGTCGAGCGTCTGATCGGAAATCACGCTAACGGCGGATGGTTCGTCATCGATCCGTTCGGCCTCCACGATGGTTGGCGAGAGCAATATGGGTTGTTGTGCGTGGAGGGTGGCGCTCAGGGCAAGGGCGGCGGAAGCGGTGCGCATGGGTGGGATCATCGGCTGGGTGGGGATGGATTGGATTTCGGGGAGTTCAGATCGAAGTTGGCAATTCCCCTGACGATGTAAATGTCATTGGAAAGTTCCGGGCAACTTTTGTCGTTTTCAACAGTTCACCGGGATTGGGCGTAATCCGATTCAGCGTCATTTCTTACAACTAATTTTATGAAAACTCCGATAGTTCCCATCCATCACCTCTGGCTTGCCGGCATTTCGATCGCCACGGTTGCGGCAAGCGACGTTCGATCCTGGCGCAATGACGGCAACGGACTCTACCCCGCCGCGCAGGTCGCGACGGATTGGTCCGGCGCATCGCGGGTGAAATGGGAGACGCCGCTACCTGCGCGCGGAAATGGCTCCACGATCCTGGTGGGCGGCAAGTTGTTTCTAACGGCGGAACCCGCCACCCTGATGGCGGTGGACGCCGCGACCGGGAAAATCCTGTGGGAAAAGCCCAACGAGTACACGGACCTGATGGAAATGGCGCCCGGCAAGTCCGATGAGATGAAGGCGGCGGTCGCGAAGGCGAAGGAAATCGAGGAGAAAGCCGCGCCCTTGGAACGCGAGCTCTACCGCGAGGAGCGGCGGATGCGGCGGAATCAGGACGACGCGACCCTCCGCGCCCGCGTGGAGGAATTGAAGAAACAGATCGGCGAGTTGCGAAAGGAGGGCGGCCCTCAGGCGGAACAAATGAAAAAGCCAAACGCCCACGACACCAACGGCTACTCGTCCTACACGCCGGTATCCGACGGCAAGCACGTGTGGGCCTGCTTCGGCACCGGCGTGGTCGTCTGTTATGATCTCGATGGCAAACGCGTCTGGCACAAGCGCACCGACACGCCCGACCACGACTGGGGCGGCGCGAGTTCGCCAACCTTGGTCGATGGCAAGCTCATCATCCGTTTCACCGATCACGTCGCGTTCGACCCGGCGACCGGCAAGGAACTGTGGAGAACCCCTTCAACCGGAGTGGCGTTCAATTGCCCGTCGAACTTCAAACTCGACGGCAAGGCCTACATCTTCACCGCCCGCGGCGAGCTGATACGCGCGAGCGACGGCAAGAAGCTGCCGTCCGAGAATTTGAAGGGAATCGCCAAACCGTTTTGCTTCTTCAACACTCCGTCGGTCATCGGCAACCGCATCTACACCGCCCACGGCAGTGAAGGCGAACAAGGTGAGGCCAACGCCTATGAAATCCCGACAACCGCCGAACTGCTCGAAAAGGACGGATTGAAAAAACTCTGGCACACGGAGATCAGCAAGAACCGCTACTACTCGTCGCCATTGGTTCACGAAGGACTCGTCTATCTGATTTCCCGCGAGTATCAGATGCAGGCGCTGGATGCCGCGAGTGGCGAGATCGCCTACTCGGAGAAAATCAAGGGCTTCACTGGCACCGCCTATCCCAGCCTGACGCTGGTCGGCTCCGTGATATTCGTCGGCGCGGAGGATGGCAGCGCCGCCTTCGTCAAGCCCGGCCGCACCTTCCAGGAAATCTCGCGAACCAAGGTCGATCCCTACCGCAGCACCCCGATTTTCGATGGCGAGTTGTGCTACCTGCGCACCCAAGAGAAACTGCGCGCGATCCGCGCCAAGTGACCCGATTCATCTAACATCCTCCACCCATGAAACTTCCGCTCCTCCTGCTAGCACTCCTTCCCTCCCTCGCCCTTGCCCAAGATTGGCCCCGCTACCTCGGCCCTGACGGATCGGGAAAAGTGGCGGGGAAAATCCGCACCGACTGGCAGACTGCGAAACCCAAGGAACTTTGGCGCAAGGATCTTGGCAAAGGCTGCTCCAGCTTCGCGATCGCCGGCGACAAGGTGGTGGTCATGGGAAACAAGAATGACACCGACATCGTCTGGTGTTTCGACGCTGCCACCGGCAAGGAACTCTGGACCCACAAATACCCCGAGAAGCTCGACCCGAAACTCTACGACGGCGGCCCCAACGCCACGCCCACCATCGATGGCGGCATGGTTTATACGCTCAGCCGGACTGGCAATCTCTTCTGCCTCTCCCTAACCGACGGCAAACCGCAGTGGCACAAGCATTTCCAATCGGACTTCAAAGGCACCGTGCCGGGCTGGGGCTATTCCGCGTCTCCGGTCGTCAAGGGGGACCTGCTTTATTGTTTGCCCTGTGCCCCGGACGGCGGCTTGTTCGCTCTTGAAAAAACCACCGGCAAAGTGAGCTGGAAATCGGGCGACAACACCAAGCCTGGCTATGCGGCCCCCGTGTTTTTCAACCACAACGGACGCGAGGTCGTGGCGGCGTTCCATGGCCGCCAACTGGTGGTCTATCAGCTCGATGGCAAGGGCAAGCCGGTCTTCGATTTCGATTGGCGGACTTCCTATGACATCAATGCCAGCAATCCCCAATACCACGACGGTATGATGTTCCTCGCCTCGGGTTACGGCATGGGCTACGTCGTGATCGACGTCTCCGGCCGCGAGCCCAAAGTTCTCCACAAGGATGAGGACACCCGGATGATTTTCCAAAACAGCATCCTGGTGGGTGGCGACATCCTCGGCGTTTTCGGCGACAAAAACATCGATGCCGAACTGATCAGGATGGATCTGAAAACGGGCAAGCCCCACTGGCGCGCGAAAATGCCCGGAACCCGCGGTAGTTGCCTGATGGTCGGCGACCAAATGGTGATTCTATCCGAAACCGGAGAAATCATCTGCGGCGAGCCCGCCATCAGCGGCTGGAAAGAGCACGGCCGGATCAAAGCGCTGTCGTCCCTCAGCTGGGCGCCGGTCGCCTTCGCCCACGGCCGCGTTTTCGCCCGAACTAACAAGGGCGAGGCCGTTTGCCTCGATGTCAACTGACCCACCCCCGGCGACTGTTAGTGGCTGCGACGTCTCGCTCCGGGTCTCGTGGAATTCGAACCACGAATGGATCCGCATCAAATCACCCGCAAGCCCAACGCCGCTTCGATGGCTGCCACGATTTCCTCAACCGGTGACTCAATTCCCACCGTAAACCCTTCCGCGGGCAAAGGCTCTTCCAGAATCGCGAGCTGGCTCTCTAACATTCCTGCCTTCATGTAGTGGTTCGGGCGTGCGGCCAGCCGGCTTGTCAGTGT
This sequence comes from Verrucomicrobiota bacterium, assembly GCA_040385685.1. Taxonomy (GTDB): domain Bacteria; phylum Verrucomicrobiota; class Verrucomicrobiia; order Verrucomicrobiales; family Akkermansiaceae; genus Luteolibacter. Next base: position 45,224 of record JAZKGW010000032.1, read on the forward strand.
GTCGGCGCCGCCCTTCAGGTAAACCAACGCCACGCTGGAGGTGCCCATACCCAGTTGCTCGCGATAGATTTTTTTCAACGCCGAGCACGCGAGCACCGACAAGCCACCGGCGGGCGCGGCATCGATCACCTCCTCGCGCATCCGCACCAACCACGGTGCGCGGTCATTATCGTCCAAAGGAACGCCCGCCGCCATTTTCGCGATATTTGCGGGAGGATGGAAATCATCCGCATCGTGAAAGCTGCCGCCGTTTCGGGATGCCAGCAGCGCGCCGACCGTGGATTTTCCCGATCCGGCGACTCCCATCACAACGACAACCCGCGGCTTTTCCATACGGGGAGTGTTGGCAAGGCGGCGAGCAACTTCAAATCGGAAGTTGGGATTGCCGATCCCCGCGAAACCCTGCTAAGTCGCTGCGACATGGACGTCCGAAACCCACTTGCAACCCCATGAAGGCACTTGTTCTAACTGCTCCCTCGACCTTCTCCTTCACCGAGGTCCCTGATCCGTTAGCCGGCCCGGGGGAAGTCCGTATCGACATTCAGGCGTGCGGCGTTTGCGGCAGCGACATCCATGGGATGGACGGCCGCAGTGGCAGGCGCATCCCGCCGATCGTGATGGGCCACGAGGCGGCGGGAATTGTTTCCGGGCTGGGGGAAGGGGTGTCGGAGTGGGAAATCGGCGACCGCGTGACCTTCGATTCCACCGAATTTTGCGGCGAGTGCGACGAGTGCGCGCGCGGAAATTTCAACCTGTGCGCCAATCGCCGCGTCCTCGGGGTTTCGTGTGCCGACTACCGGCGTCACGGCTGTTTCGCCGAGCATGTCGTCCTGCCGACCCGGATCCTCCATCGGATCCCAGACACCCTGACATTCGAAAAGGCCGCGTTCGCCGAGCCGGTCGCAATCGCCCTGCATGCCGTCAATCTCGCGCCGCCGGTGTTTGACGAACCGGTGGTGGTTATCGGAGCCGGGCTGATCGGGTTGTTAGTGATCCAGGCGCTGAGAGCCCGCGGTTGGGCGGAGGTCCTCGCGGTGGATCTCGACGACTCGCGGCTCGCCCTCGCCAGGCAGCTCGGAGCATCCCGAACATTTTCCGCGAAACAGGAAAATCTAGCGGCTCACCTCCGCGAAATCTGTGGTGGCGATGGCGCTCGCACCGCCTTCGAAGTCGTCGGCGCCGCGGCCCCTGTCGAGCTGGCGATCCGCAGCGTTTGCAAGGGCGGCACCGTGGTCTTGGTGGGAAACCTTCAGCCGAGCGTACCGATGCCGTTGCAGGAAGTCGTCACCCGCCAAATCACTTTGAAAGGCTCGTGCGCTTGTGCCGGGGAGTATCCGGAAGCGATCCGCCGGATCGAGGATGGCTCGATCCAGGTAGAGCCGTTGCTCAGCGCCACCGCCCCTCTGTCAGAGGGCGCGGCTTGGTTCGTCCGCCTGGCTAACAACAAGGAAGGTTTGCTCAAAGTCGTTCTCAAGCCATGAAATCCTTCGATCTAACCGGCCGCACGGCCCTCGTCACCGGTGCCAGCCGCGGCTTGGGCGAACGCTTCGCCATCACACTCGCCGAGGCAGGGGCCGATGTCATCGTCACCAGCCGTTCCCGCGGATCGCTCGACGGGATCGTCGCGAAAATCGAAGCGCTCGGGCGGCGTTGCTTCCCGCTGGCGCTCGATGTCGGTTCGTTTGAAAGCATCCAGTCGGCGGTTAGGGAGGCGAAGGCTCACGTCGGGTTCATCGACATTCTCGTCAACAACGCCGGTTGCAACGTCCGCAAGCCCTCGACCGAGATCTCTTGGGATGACTGGAATCTCGTCCTCGACACCAACCTGCGCGGCACGTTTTTCGTCGCCCAACAGGTGGCCGTCGAGTTCATGATCCCGGCGCAATACGGTCGCATCATCAACATCGGTTCGGTGACTTCCGTCGCCGGTTATGCCGGCCTCGCGCCCTACTGCGCCAGCCGCGGCGGCACCAAACAACTCACCATGAGCCTCGCCGACGATTGGGGCGTGCACGGCATCACCGTCAATTGCCTGGCACCCGGTTGGTTCAAGACCGCCCAGAACGCCGTGATGTACGAGGACCAGGAATGGGTGGAATACCTGAGCGACCGGATCCCGCTCAAACGTCCCGGCCAAACCGGCGATCTCGACGGCCCGCTGGTCTTCCTCGCCTCCGAGGAGAGCCGCTACATGACCGGCCAGCTTCTGCTGATAGACGGCGGGATTTCCACCGGAGCCACCCGCGCCGTGCCGAAAAAGAGGTGAGTTGTAGCGTCGCTCTGTGAGCGACGGTGCCGATGAAAAGCGCCTCGCAACCGCAGCGACTGTATCAGACCGCCACTACAAGCGGATCAGCCGCTCTTCCACCCAGCGCGACACATCGGAAAACGTGCCGGTCTCCAATTCCCTGCCAAGCCCCAGCGTCAACACCGGCACCTGCTCGCGCGTGTGATCCGTCCCGGGATGATAGGGATCGTTGCCATGGTCCGCCGTTAGGATGACAAGATCGTCGGGCAAAACCTGCTCGATGAAGCCGCCCAACCACTTGTCAAACTCCCGCAGACATTGCGCGTATCCCTCCGGATCGCGGCGGTGGCCGTAGAGGGAATCGAAGTCCACCAAGTTGGCGAAAATGAAATGCGATTCCTCACGCGGCTCCCGCCACAGGCGCGCAATTTCCGCCATGCCCTCGGCGTTGGACTTTGTCGGATAGGATTCCGAGATTCCCGATCCGGCGAAGATGTCGGAGATTTTCCCCACGCCGATGGTCGTCACTCCCGCCGCTTGCAGCCGGTTCAAAACCGTTTCACCCGGCATCAGCGAATAGTCGTGGCGGTTTCCCGTGCGTTTGAAATTGGTGGGCGACTCTCCCAGAAACGGCCGCGCGATCACACGGCCGATCCGGATGCCGCGTTCGTCGAGCAACGCCCGCGCCGTTTTGCAAAGACCCCACAAGCGCTCCAGTCCGAAAACCTCTTCATGCGCCGCGATCTGGAGCACGCTGTCCGCGCTGGTGTAGAGAATCGGCTTGCCGGTCCGCAGGTGCTCCTCGCCGAGTTGCACGAGGATTTCCGTCCCCGAGGCGGCGACGTTGCCGATGAATTCCACCCCGCCGCGTGCTTCCAACTCCGCCACCAGATCGGCGGGAAACGACTCGAAGGTTGCGAAGGCCTTGTCCAGTGAGCAGCCCATCAGTTCCCAATGGCCGGTCGTCGTGTCCTTGCCTGCGGACCGCTCCGTGAGGCGCGCATAAGAAGCCGCACGATGGATTCCAACAACTGTTGGCAAGTCCAGCAATTGGTTCAATCCAAGCCGGGCCAAGTTCGGAAGAGTGAGGCCAGCGATCCCTTCAAACAAGTGTTCCAGTGTGTTTGCGCCGACATCCCCATACTCCGCCGCGTCCGGCGCGTGGCCACAACCCACCGAATCCAGCACGATGCACAACACTCGTTTCATGCGCTTTCTCTAGACCCTGGAGAACAAGCGTTCCAGTCGATAATGACGAATATTGGAAGTCAGCCAGTTTCGAATATTTTTCAGAACTACCGACAAATGCAGATCGGGGATAGAAATGGAGCGTCGAGAGTCGATGCCAGAGAGCAAGATGAAGAGTTTTCCCCAGTTGTTCACATCTCTTATCCGCGTCGATTCGCAGTTGAGCCGTGCCTTCTAGATCCCCCTCACGCATACCGGTTGAATGTCGGCGGGCGGAGGAAGCCAACAAGTGTTTGTCCCGAGCGTTTCGCGAAATCCACTGCCAGCGAACTCGGTGCGGAGATGGCCGCGACCGTGGGAATCCTCGCCGCGAGCGCCTTCTGCATGATCTCGAATGACAGCCTGCCGGACACCAGCAGGAACGTGGCGGATAGATCGATGCCGTTCAGCAGGGCGTGGCCGATCACCTTGTCCACCGCGTTGTGGCGACCGATGTCCTCGCGGATAATTAGCAGCTCGCCATCCGCAGAGTAAATTCCCGCCGCGTGCAATCCGCCGGTGGTTTCGAAAGTTCCCTGCGCCACCCGGAGTTTCGCCGGAGCGTCCAGGAAGACGGCATCCGAAATCTCCATTCCGCCTTCGATCGGCGGAAAATCCGTGAAGATCGCCTCCAGTGTCGCTTTGCCGCAGAGTCCGCAGGAGGAACCGGTGAAAAGATGCCGCGTGAGCCGCCCGAGGTCCACCGCGACGCCATCCTGGAGAAACACCAGCACCCGGTTTTCTTCGGGACGGGCTTCAATCTTCCGCAGTTCCGCGACCGTGGAAATGATGCCCTCGGTCACCAGGAATCCCG
>JAZKGW010000033.1:0-55279 GCA_040385685.1 Verrucomicrobiota bacterium
GCTCGACAGCCAGTTTCCTAAATTCGCCGTCGGCCATCAGCTTGCCGAAAATCTCCTCATTGCCTTCCATGCGATCGATCACCAGCCCTTCAAAAGCCTTCTTGAACACGAAGCGAAAATCCTCCTTGGAGTTTGATGCCGCCGCTTTCTTGAGCAGTTCGCTTTCGATGGCTTCTTCCTGGATTTGGTCAAAGAAGAGCTGATCCGCTTGGGTGAAATCGGTTTTGAAACGTTCGTTGAGAATGTCGATAAGTTCGGACAACCGGATTCTCTCGTCTTCCTGCCCCGTGGCGAGGTCACTGGGACCTTTCAACGGGTGGGCAGCGCCGGCGGTCAAGTCGATCTGTCCTTCGCTGATCTTCTGAAGACGGTAGTATTGCAGCTCGATCTCGTCCTCGAGGTGAGATGCCACTTCGGATTCGCGCTTTGGCAGCTTCGTCAAAAGGAACCGCAGGTAAGTGTAGAGCTTCTCAAGATCGCTGTCTTGATAGGGAATCACTTGCGAAAGGAAACCGTACAGGTTGCGGAAGTTCACGAGCAAGGTTTTCACCTCTTCACGTTCCTCTTCCGGTCGTTCCTTGAACCGTTCAACGCCTTGATCCAGGATGCCGTTCATCTCGGCATGGTCATGCACGGTCTCCTTGCGGCGCGGTTTGAAATATACTGCACAAAAAGAATTGATCTCTTCTTCGAAAATCAAACCCGTCTCTTCGATCTGATGCTGAAGCCGGTAAAGGTGCTGCGCGTCGGTCAGCGGCTCGGCGGGCGTGTCCTCGTAGAAGGGTTTGAACGCTTTGAAAATTTCCTCCGGCTTGTTGCGAAAATCGAGAATGAATGTGTCTTCCTTCCCCGCGCAGGTCCGGTTCAGGCGGGAAAGTGTCTGCACTGCCTGAAGCCCCGTCAGAACCCGATCCACATACATCGTGTGCAACAGCGGTTGATCAAAACCCGTCTGATACTTCTCCGCGACGAGCAGGACTTGGTATTCGTGGCTGTCGAATTTCTCCGGCAGCTCGCTTTCCTTGATGCCGCCGTTCATCGCGACTTCGGTGTAGCTCTTGCCGGGAACTTTCGGATCTTCCACAATTCCTGAAAAAGCCACCAACGTCTTCACATCGGTATAGCCTTTCTCCGCGATGTATTTGTCGAAGGCCAGCTTGTAGCGCACGGCGTGGAGACGACCATCAGTGACGACCATCGCTTTTGCCCGCCCACCGATCTTGTGTTTCACATGTGTGCGGAAATGCTCAACGATCACCTCGGTTTTCATGCAGAGATTCACGTCATGAAAAGTGAGTGCCCGTGCCAATGCTCGCGCGGCTTTTTTCCTGGGAACATGGGGATCGTCATCCCCCACCTGCACGAGACGGAAATACGCCTCGTAAGTGATGTAATTCTTCAATACATCGAGGATGAACTTCTCTTCGATCGCCTGCCGCATCGTGTAGAGGTGGAAGGGCGACTCGCCGGATGGCCCGGGCTCATCGAAGACTTTCTTCGTCTTGTATTTCGGTGTTGCGGTGAAGGCGAAGAAGCTCAGATTCGCTTGCTTGCCCCGCCGCATCATTTCGCGCACCACTCCGGCGAGTTGGTCGGCATCGTCGTCTTCATCGAGGCCGTGATCGGCGGCATAATTCTCCGCCTCTTCTTTGATCTTGTCGGCATTCAAGACCCCTTTCAGTTCCATCGCACTTTCCCCGGATTGGGAGCTGTGCGCCTCGTCCACGATCACGGCGTATTGCTTGTCCTTGGTGGATATGCCGAGGCCGTATTGTACTTCATACCTCAGCTTTTCCAAGGTCTCCGAAATGAAGGGAAACTTCTGGAGCGTGGTAATGATGATTGGCGTTCCATTCGCCAGCGCGTGGACCAGTTGGCGCGTGTCCTCATCGATCTTCTGGACCACTCCTTGTTTGTGGTCGAACTGGTAAATCGTATTCTGAAGCTGCTGGTCGAGGATGCGGCGGTCCGTCACCACGATCACCGAATCAAAGATCTTCTTGTCCGCTGCGTCATGCAGGCTGGAGAGCTGATGGGCCAACCAAGCGATGGAATTGGACTTGCCGGAACCCGCTGAATTCTGAATGAGGTAATTTCTCCCCGGACCATTCGCCTTCGCGTGATCCACCAGTCTGCGCACGCAATCGATCTGGTGATAGCGAGGAAAAATCATCGTCTCCTTGGTGATCTTGCGAATGCCCTCATCGGTGAGGATGCGCTTTTCCTCAACCTGCAAGTGCATGAACCGCCCGAAGATGTCCAACAGGCTGTCCCGCTGCCATACCTTCTGCCAAAGATAGGCGGTGCGATAACCTCCGTCTTCCGCCGGAGGATTTCCGGCGTGACCATGGTTGCCCATGTTGAAGGGCAGAAAGTGCGTCTTGTCTCCGCTCAGCCGCGTGGTCATCAGAACCTGATCCTGATCCACGGCGAAATGCACCAACGCCCGTTTAGTGAACTCAAATATCAGTTCCCGATGGTCCCGGTCCTTTTTGAACTGCCGCTTGGCATCCTCCGCTGTCTGGTTAGACAGCGGGTTCTTAAGTTCCGCCGTCACGATGGGCAAACCGTTCAGGAAAAGCACAAGATCGAGCGACTTGGAATGCTCGGTCCCGTAAAAAAGCTGCCGAGTCACGGAAAGGACGTTCTGCCCATAAAGCGCCAGCGTGTCCGGGTTCATCCCGTTGCTGGGCGCGAAGATCGCTATGCGCAGTTTCTTGCCGTAACATTTGAATCCCTGCCGCAGCACCTTGAGCATGCCCTTCGTTTCCAACTCCTTGCCGAGATGATCCAATACCACCTTGCCCGTCTCAGCGCCATGAATGGCTTCAAGGCCCGTCCACAACTTTTCCTGAGTCGCTTGGATGAAACCGAGCACCAGGGCTGGATCCAGAGCACGCGCCTTGTCATAGCGGTCCTTCGCTCCGCCTTCGCGGTAATCCACGAAGATATAACCGGCCCGGGTGGTCAGGTGGTCTATAATCGCGTCCTCCAAGCGGGTTTCGGTGTGCTTTCTCATGGTGCCACCCCCTTGAAGAAACTGGCTTCACGGAACCACTTGCATTCAGACATAGGACTAACCTCAATAATAGCTTTCACTCTTTTCAGCTCTTGCGGGGTGATAGAAAGTCTCCGGGACGCGAGGGCCAGGAGCAGCTCATAAACCATTGCTCTTTGCTTAATTTGCTCGGCTCTTTGAAAGAGGTAAACCATGCTCATACTGTGCGCGCTGTGATCGGAATAATCCAATTCACCAGGGAATGCAGCTCTTAAAATCGCAACCTGGAGCAAGCTGTCGTTGTATCTGAAAAAGTTCTCCGGATCCAAGAGCACTCGGCGGTTAGGCAGAGGCGCAAGCTTGTCTTTCTCCGGTAACGAATCGTCCGTCCTAGCGTTCTGGAGAAGAAACGCGAATGTTGAAAAAAGGAGAACGGATGGGTGACTGCCGGGATAGGGGTCAACTAACTTCTCCCAATACTTGAAGCCAGGGTGTAACTCCAAATCCGAGACCCGGTAGAACATCTCTGCATCGGAAAGACTTCCATCCTCCAGTTTATTTGCTCGTTCGCGCAGCTCGCCCACTGTCCCCAATTCATTTTCGTCCCTTAACAATTCCTGTTCGGCTTCCCAACTTAGCCGCAGACTCGTTGGTTCGCCCGTGCATAAGTTGCAAAAGCTCCGGACTTGGTAAACCTGATGTTCAAGATTGCGCTTGAGCTTTGTGAACTCTGAGAGAGAAACCGGTGTGCCAACCCCCGTAAAGTAGACGATATTCTTGTGATCAGCATGCTTTCTAATGTCGCGGCTAATTTCCAATAACTTCGTCCCTGTCGTGAAAGTTGGACAAATTACAATTATTGAGCCATCAATTTTTAGTTTGGGATCTCGAAGTGACTCCGGCGAAATTACTTTGGGTAATCTTTCACCAAACACCTTGAGCAGGGGAATTATTTTATCCGCAAAGTTCCCTATGCAGACGACGTGACTCGTGCTGGCCGGTGCATATTTTTCGATCTCTCGTTGGAGCCACTTCACATACTCCGTGTTGTTTTGAAGTCTATTTGGATCAACGCAAATCGGTAGACGTTCGTTACCGTTTTTACCATAGACAGTAAAACAACTGACCATTTCTTTCAAACTCTGTAGTTCGAGATGCTTCAGACAGGAAGCGTGCCTGATGGCATTGAGGACGACCGACTTCGGTTCGTCCACCTCAAGTGTAAATTTCTCACCTGAAAGCCGAATTGAAGGTAGTAAATATGCGTGTGGTTGCAACGCAGTTGGTGTCACAGACGAAATCACCTTAGGACCCTCAACCTGTTTCGGCGAATGAAGGAGTTTCGAATCTAGATCAAGGATAGTTACAACTCGCTCAATAGATTTCCAGCGGGTCTCCTGGAGGATTTTTCTCAATAGCTTATGGGTCGTTGTTGCCGAAATTACCATTAACGACGTTGAAACGTTCGCATGTTTTAATACTTCCTTGTAGGAGCTGTAAGACGAATAGGAAACCGTAATCGGACCATGTGATTCTGTACCAAAACGCATCCTGCAAGCGACCGAAATTAATCCGTAGAGATCGATCGTATCGACATAAACTGTCTTGATACCTTCGTCAAACAAGGTGCCCCATTGCCGGATAAGTAGAAGAGCGAAGAATGACATTTCAGCGTGTCGAATAAAGAGGTTCGCCGCTTGAATAAAATAACTTTCGCGTGCCCCAGAAGGTTTCACGAATGACCTTCCCGGAGGCGGCAAAATCACTGGTTGACGAAGCCGAATGATCTCGGCCGTTCCTTTTTCCAAAAAAGGCTCTATTTTTGATTCATCACTCCCAAAGCGTCCCATACTGTCGAATGGGAAGCAGGTGGGTGAGCAATGAAATCTCGCCTGGACATGCTGCTTTACTTCCTCAAGTTCGGTGGAGTCTATCGAATTTTCCGGAAAATAGATTGCAACCTTATCTGGAACGTACTCAAGAGATGCTGCATCCACGAAATCCACAAATTCCGCGACCTCAAAAGTCCCGCAGGCGACGAAAATGTTGAACGTCAATCGCGACTCAAAAGCGAAAATGTTGTTGGGCTGGTCCATATTCAAAAGACGCAAGGGATGACAAGGGTGATAGCCGTTCCCTCGGCGTGCTCCAATCTTGTTTTGGACCAGTTTGAAAATGCTCTCACATCCGACGGGTTTTTATCGTGGAAAGTTTGGAACAGGCAAAGACGTCCCGTTCTGATACGAATAAAGCCATCAAGTTTGCAAAGTGCTTTCCACACTTCATCAAGCCCCTCGCCGCGACTGAGAGGCCCCTTTGAGCTTACCCCATCGCGAAAACAATCGGCTGTGATCCGCCGTTCATCCTCATCCGCAATCTCTTGTAAAGGTTTGCCGGTGAACCGCTGAGCAAGCCCCAAGCCTCCATCTACGATCGAGATTTCTAGAAATCGATGCCTCTCCAAATTTTTGTCGGTGAAGAGCTTCGTGCAATGTTCTAGGTAAGAGTTGAAACGCGTATTGTCTGATTTCATTGCGCCCAAATCCTTGGTTTTAGTAATATCCGAATGACTTTTCAGTGTGATCGCTCGGACATTCTTCACAAACGAAGTCCTATCAAGCTGGTCATATGCGTGATCGTTGGTATTTTGAAATATCTCGTAAATCAAACTTGCAAGACCGCTTGTCAATTCAGGCATCTTGTCGAGACTTGCACTCAACGGCTTGTCTTCTTTGATCGCTGATCGAATCAATGCTCCGAATTCTTTGCGCCCGATTGCTTGGCTTCTTGATGGACCGTTGTAAAGCGAGCGCTGAAACTCGTACCTCGTACCGTGCAAGCAAATAAATTGGGCTGCTACTTTGCCTCGATTTTTTGGATATGTTTGGTTTACGCTTTCTGGCGCATAAATATCGCATTCATACATCTGCTTCAGCACGTTGAGGCAATGTCCTGCATACTCCATCCGCGGAATCTCTGTTCCCTGGGCCGTTGATACTTTTCCGGTCAGGTAGAACGCCGCGATGCCGAAAAGGCGTTTACCAATGTCGTCCAACTGACCCGAGCGAGCAGGGATGGCGTCCGCATCGTTTATATATGTTTTGATCTCCGGAGCTTTATGCGACCTTGCCCAAGTAACGAGAAGCTGGATCAAGGCGACCTCTAGGCCCCAGAACCCGATGTGTTTAAACTGACTTGGTAAGCGCAAACAATTCTCCGCTCGCGCAGTCTTCAGGGACGCTTCGAATTCATCGAAGTTAAAATCCTTTTTTAGAATCAACATGGCTTAATGATGGCTTGGAAATTCTTACCTTGCACACGTCGATTTTCCCCGTCGTCGTGGCGGTGATCAGGGAGGTGCGGTATTCGGTCAGGAGGTTGATGGCCTCGGTGACCTTCTCGACCATTTTGTCGGCTTTGGTAGTCGCGCGTCGAAGGTGCTCCGCAATCTGCGACTGCTCTGGAAAAGGAGGAAAAGGCACGGAAAGTGATTTAATGATATCTGTATTTAGATTCGGTTGGCCTCCACCTTGTTTCATTCTTTCCCGAAGCTCCTCGGTCTGAGATCTAAGGAAATAATAAAGGAACTCTTTGTGTGCATCGTGAGCCAGATCTTCAAAAGCAACAACGCCGTCGTTTGCACATCCGGTAATCGAGAGAATCTTAGGCACTCCCAAGGTAGCCCCACTGTTTGTAATGACCAAAGTTCCCGACGTCATCGTGCGACTGCTTGATGCTCCTTCTTCCGTCAACATGGTTTCTGTCGACTCAAGGTAGAGCTCTTCATCCCGCGTGATTTCACCGACGGTGATCCAAGGCATGAAATCGCCATTGAAGAATGTTGGGTCGCCTGCCGGGCGCGGCGACGCACCTCTTACCACCCGCGAGAAATAACTGAACCTCTTCACCTCCCAATGTGCCGGCACTTCCCCGAGCCAAGGGATTTCGGAATTACGCATCGCAACGTCCGGATTGAGCCCCTTCGTGACCGCTCGGGTGATGACCGCGAGGCGCTTCTCCTTGAGCTTCTCCAGCAGCTCTTTTTTCCGGGCGATCAGCGCGTCGATCTGCCCCGTCTTCCAGTCCAGAAACGCGGCGATTTTCCGTTGTTCATCGCGGGACGGCAAAAGAATCGGGAGGGCCCCAATGGCGTCCCAATTTGCTCTCGGCATTTTTGCTCCGTAGGTAGTCCCTGACACAGCATCAATGAATTTTCCCGAGATTAGGAAATATTTCAGAAACTTGGGAACAAGAGCATCCGTGCATGTTAGAACCAATGCTTCAGTGGTCGCCATGCCCTCATGATTGGCAAGATAGACTTTGGCCAGATAAGGTCGAAGTTTTCCGAAGAGGACATCATTCTCTACAAAGCGGGTGGCAATCCCCTCGCTTGCAGCCGCTTCATCGTCTATGCGCTTGCCAGTCCACGATTCAATGTGCTCCAGGCCCATGTAATCCAAGCCAGACTCTTCCGCCTCAACCTTTTCATTGCGGAGGGAAACCGAAAACTTAAGACGCCTCGCCTCCCAGCCGACAGGAATACTTCCAGCTTGATGCCAGCGCGTGGACCCCATTTTTTGATAGACGGGATAGTTCATCAAACCACCTCCTTCAACATGGCCATGATTTCCTTTTCTAGCCCGACAATGTCGGCCTCAATCTTCTCCAGCGGGCGTGGTGCCTGGTATTCGTAAAAGTGGCGGTTGAAAGGGATTTCGTAACCGACCTTGATCTTGCTGTGGTCGATCCACGCATCGGACCGATAAGGCAGCACCTCGGCCTTGAGGTAGGCTTCGCAATGGTTTCGTACGAGTGCTAACAAAGGATTCACGTCCACCTTGCCCTTGTTTTTTTTCCCCTCGTAGTCGAGTGGCAGCGGCAGCTTAATGCCGGGAGGGAATGGCATGTTCTCGGTATCCCGCAGGTCGGGATCGGGAATCGGGCGGCCTTTGGAATCCCAGCAGATTTCGGCCGCCGGATCTTTGTCTGCAAGCACGCCGGGCGCTAGCAGCGCGCCAATCAGCGAGGCCTCCATATCGAGACCTGCTTTCTTGAAGGAGGCGCTAATCGATTTCACAAAGTCCGGGCGGTTCAAGGTGAGTTTCCCTTTGGAGAAAGCCGGCTTCATGGAGTCGAGCACCGCCACGATGCTTTCCTGCAACTCCTCACCTTCGGAAACCTCATCGGCGATTTTGCGCTTATCCTTCCGCTTCAGGGAGACGGCCAGATCGATGAAGGCGGGACACTTGCGGACACGCGCGATGCGTTCGTCCGTCACGGCGAAGTTGAGCCGCAAGGGACGCTCCACGAGGATTTTCAAAAAGCCAAAGTCCTGGTTCTTGAAAATCTTGCTGACGAAGATGCTCTTCGTTTGATCCCGCTTGGCATCCACGTTGGTCTGGATTTTCCCGACGGTTAGGCGCACGTCGTGTTTGAAATCCGCGTAGAGCTTGGCAAGCGTCTCGATGTGGTTAGGCGCGCCCTCGGTGCCATCGCCGATCTGTTTGCGCTTGTTGCCGAGGCTCTTCTTCATCTTCCACGCGAAGTCAGTGCCATTGATGAGCTGGACCTTGCCGGCGCGTTCCTTGCGTTTCCGGTTGGTGACGATCCAGACGTAGGTAGAGATGCCGGTATTGTAGAAAAGCTGGTCCGGCAGGCCGATGACGGCTTCCAGCATGTCGTTCTCGATGATCCAGCGGCGGATGTTGCTCTCGCCGCTGCCCGCATCCCCGGTGAAGAGCGGCGAGCCATTGAAGACGATGCCGATGCGCGAGCCCTCGCCACCATCGTCCGGCGCGTCGTGCATCTTCGAGATCATGTGGAGCAAGAATAGCAGCGCGCCGTCATTGATGCGGGGAAGGCCGGGACCGAAGCGGCCATTGAAACCGAACTCGTTGTGCTCCCTGGTGACGAAGTCTTTCTCCGGCTTCCACTCCACGCCGAAGGGTGGATTCGCCAGCATGTAGTGGAATTTCTCGTTCGGGTGGCCATCGCCATCGACGGCGTCATCCTTCTTCTTCCCGGTGCCGAGCGTATCGCCGAACACGATGTTCTTCACGTCCTCGCCTTTGATCATGAGATCGGAGCCGCAGATGGCGAAGGACTCGGGATTGTATTCCTGGCCGAAGAGTTCGAGGTTGGCGCTGGGATTGAGGCCGGTATCCGGATCGGTGATGAGTTTTTCCGATTCCGAAAGCATCCCGCCGGTGCCTGCCGTGGGATCGTAGATCTTGATGACCTTGCCTTCCTTGTAAACGAGATCGTCGTAGGTGAAGAGCAGCGTCACCATGAGCTTGATGACCTCCCGCGGCGTGAAGTGATCCCCGGCCTCCTCGTTGGCCTGCTCATTGAAGCGCCGGACGAGGTCCTCAAAGACGTAACCCATCGCAATGTTGGGAATCGTCCGCGGGTGCAGGTCCACGGCTGCGACCTGTTTGATGACCTCAAACAGGCGGTTGGCTTCATCGAGCTTCTCGATTTCCTCCTGAAACTTGAATTTCTCGATGATCTTTCGCGCCCGGGAGGAGAACCCGGCCATGAAGTTCAAGAGATTGCTCGGGAGCTTGTCCGGATCACCCAACAGTTTCTGAAAGGTGAACTCGCTGGTGTTGTGGAAGGTGAGTTTGAACTTCTGGTTGATGATTTTCTCGATCGTCTCGGCGTCATGTTTGGGCACTTTTTCGCCATCCTTGATCTTGGTTTCCGCTTTGAGTTCCTTGTGCATTGCGATCACTTGGTCCTTGCTCTTTTCCAACACGCAATCGAGGCGGCGGAGCACGGTAAGCGGGATCATAACCCGGCGGTATTGCGGGGGGCGGTAAGGACCGCGGAGCAGGTTGGCGATGTTCCAGATGACATCGCCGTGTTCTTTGAAGGCGTCGAAGTTTTTCATTAATTGGAAATTGAAACTGTCCGGAGGTCCGGGTGCTGGTCGCGGGTGAAGGTGTCCGCCGGTTCCTTGCCGAAGTCGGAGTCGATGCCGCGGATGGCCATGTTCATCGGCGCCAGCCGCCAGGTGGTGGGATTGCATTGATTCGGCTGCTTCCGCCGCAGCCTCACCCTGCGGGCGCGCTGCGCACGTCTCAAATGGGCGCCCCACGCCCATTGGTCCTGCCCGAAGACCATGATGTCGCCGATGGTGCCGCCGTGCTTTTCGATGATGCGCTCGGATTGCACGAAGAAGCCGCCGGAGCCCATCGCCGGATCATAGACGCGGGCCTGATAGGGCTCGATCATTTCCACGATGAGGCTGACGATGGACTTGGGCGTGAAGTATTGGCCGCCCTTTTTCCCCTCCGCCAGGGCGAACTGGCCGAGGAAGTATTCGTAAACGTGGCCGAGGATGTCCTTCGCGTGAAGGTCCGCGTGCTGGAACGGGATGGTGGCGATGAGGTCGATGAGCCCCGCGAGGTTCGCCGGATCGATCTGCAGCTGGGTGTAGTTCTTGTTGAGGACGTTCTTGAGCTTCGGGTTCTCCTTCTCCACCGCCTCCAGCGCGTCGTCGATGAGCTTGCCGGTGGAGGTGATCTTGTAAGTGGTGATTTTCCCGTTTTTCACCACTATCTCCGTTCCCGCCGGCAGCTTGGCGGAGTCCTGCAAGGTCTTCCACCGCGCCATCGCCGGCACCCAGAAGACGTTCTTCTCGATGTAGTAGCCCCGCTCCTCCAGCTCCTGATGGATGGCCTCCGCGTATTCCGGCGAGAACGCGTTGCCGTAGCCCTTGGGATCGATGAAATAGTCGCTGTCCGGATCCTTCAGCATCGCCTCGATCTCCGCCTGCCCCTGGGCGAACGAGTCCGAGACGTATTTGAGGAAGATCAGGCCGAGGACCGCGTGCTTGTAAACGGAGGCGTCCAGATTGGAGCGGAGCCTGTCGGCAGCGGTCCAGAGCTTTTTGTCGAGCTCGCGGAGAAAGGTCTGGGAGGAGGTGTGGGGCACGGGTGGGACAAAAGCTGAAATTCTGAAAGCTGAAACGCTGAAATGGAGAGCTTCAGATTGCGGAGGCTATCAGCGGTTAGGACGGTGGGAAGGAGAAAAGCGGGCTGATGGCAATGACGACATGCGGCCCAACGGTGCTGAAATCGACTGGGTCATTTAGAGATCGATCTTTCGGATCAGCAGACGGTCGCCGTCTGGTTTGGAGCGAGCGGCCCTAACAACCCGTTCCTACCTCGATATCTGATGAAAATTGGCAGATCACTCCTCGGGGCTGCTATTCACTCACGACGCTGTTAGTCCGGGCAAATTGCGCCCCAACATGCGGGCCCCAATGCGTGTAAGCACAATCTCAGTGCGTGAAATTAGCCCACGGATCAGACGTGGTTAGATTTGAAGCGGCAGCGGGGCCATTTACCGCGGGTGTGCCGGCACCGGCCCGGTTGATGATGGCGCCGAAATGATTGTCGGCTGCGAGGACGAATGCGGTGGTGTTGCCGCGGGCGGTGTTGCGGATGATGACATTGTCCCCCGAGTCGACCGTCAGGCCGGCGTCATTTGATGTCAGTTGGTTGGCTTCGATCCGGCTGCCAGCCGAGGTTACATGGATACCTGCTCCGGTCCCGCCCGCACCGTTGCCGTCACTGACATTATCCCGGACGGTGCAACGCGAGCTAACTTGTATGCCGTCGCCCTTGTTGCCCTGCGTGACGCAGTCGCGGATGAGTGCGTTTCCGACCACACGGATGCCGATGCCGGTATTGTTCGACGCGGTGACGTTGGTGTTGGTGTTGCCAGACGCGAGGCAGCCCACGATCTGGCACTCGCCGTTGCAGAAAATACCCTGCGAAGTCGCGGCCGCGCTCGTATTGTCGCGAGCGATGCAATCGCGTAGTGAGGAGCCGAAGGAAGCGGCAATGCCCGAGGAAGAGACGTTGTCCGTTGCAACGCAGCCGGTCAGCGTCGATCCCGCCCCGACTTGAATCCCCGCGGTGCCGGTGTTGCCGGTGGCGATGCAGCCGTCGAGAATGGCAGCATCCGCTGCGGTGATACCACCGGCACCATTGCCGGCAACTACACAATCGCGCATCCGGACCCCCAACGCGGCGGAGATTCCCGTCGAGCCATTGTCGGTGCTTCGACAGTCCCTGACCTCCCAGGCATCCCCGGCCAGCAGCCCAACCGTGCTGCAACCCGAGACGCTCAGCTGCGAAAAACTTCCGCCCCGGGCCAGCGGAGCAGCCGTCACGCATTGCACACCGGTGCCGAAGCCGGTGATCGCTCCGTTACGTACCACGCAGCGTGTCGTATTGGAGGCGATCACGACGCCGATCCCGCCCGTCCCCGAGGCACGCGAGATCTGAAACCCGTTGAGGTCGAGGGTGACGCCAGAGACCGTGATGCTGATGGCGTTGGTCTTGGTGACGACAAGGTTGGCCGTGAGATAGTAGGAACCGGCAGTGTTGATGATCACCTGGTTGCTGGCGTCGGTGGGCAGCGGGTTGAACGTTCGCTGGACGTCGATACGCGGTTCGACTTGGTCGAGCGTTTTGCCGATCGGTGCGGGGGCTCCGAGGGGCGTGAGTGAACCCTGTCCAAGAGCAGAGCCAGCTAGAGCGAAGACGAGGACGACAATCGAGCGCATGTGCATCTGTTACCATTTCTTGGCCGCTGAACAAGCTCGTCCGACGTGTTTATGGGCCAAAATCCATGCGCGCAGCGACTCGGGGATTCCCTTCGCATTCGGGCAGGAGCCAAGCGCAGGAGTTCAGATCCTCAAAACCACGTCGATAAGTTCCGCGCATTACAACCTCAGTCTTTGGCCGGAAAGACGTCAATGGACGGCGGGATGGGCTTGAATTATTTCCGCGACCACGGCGGGTCGCTGGAACACCGCGGCGGCGTGTTCCGGAAGAATACATTCGTGGGCTGCACGGATGCGGCCATCTACCCGAACAAGGCCGACGGGTGCCGGATCGAGGAGAATGTGATGAAGGATTGCGGGGCTAACATCCAACTCCGCTACCCGTAGACGCGGGCACAGGTGAAGGGAAACGAAGCGAGCGGGAACCAGGAGCCGCTGGTGCGTCTGAGGGATGGGGCGGAGATCATGGAGTTATTGCGTTGCCGGCTGCCCCGTTTCTCAATCGCCATGCCTTCCTGACACTTCTATCAAGCGTGTGATCTCCCTCAGAACGGCAACATTCCGCCGCAGCAAGGAAATGGATTGGGCTTGTGACGGAGGGATGATCGGACTTCAATCTCCACGTCCGGAGAGATCCGGACCGGGGCTTTAGAACCCCGCGTGAAGCGGAAGGCGTTGACCGAATCAACGTCGCCACCAGGCCGAAGGGTCGGGGTGGCGGCGGCGTATGTTCAGGTCGTCCCCACGGGGTCGGCTAAAGGTCGTCGCGGTCGTCTTCGCGCGGCTTCTAAACACCCCGGCCACCTTGAGGAATCAAGGTGGCTGGTTTTGTTTTGAACCTCCCTGTTGCGACGATGAAAAACATTTTGACTCTTCTCCTGATGTGGCCAGTAGGAATGCTGGTCGGTGCCATGACGATCACTCAGATTGTCATCATTACAGGATTTGCGCTTCCGTCGTGCCGGAAGGGCCTTGCCAACGGGGATATGGTGTCGAGGGCTCCATTATTCCGCTATCGCCTATCCTTGGGAATAGCCATACTGATCCTTGTTTCAGCCTCCGCTGCTGTTTTAGCGTGGACCGGGAGTCCGGCTAAAATTGGCTTTTTCACGGGGCTTGTGCTGATGGCGCTCGGCTCACTCGCCGCAACCTCTCCGAAGCACGCAAAGGCGAATATGATAGAGTTTTTGAAGTCCAATCGCGCCCACTTAAAGCCGGAATTTGTAGCTGAGGCGACGGAGTGGCTTTCGTCGAACGAATCTCATCCTGGATCACCTTAGCGGAACGCCTGATTTCACCACGTCCAATGTTCTTCAAAGACTACAAGCACTGCCTTGTTGCGGTAGCCCTGGTGTGGGCCCGCGCCGCCGGCTTCTTGCTCAGCGGGGGGCGATGCAGAACAGGGGGCAATTGGTTTGTCGAGGCCCAAAGAATTGAGCAAGGCAAGGATTACCCTCGGCACTTGTCCTTCTCCTTATCCCAACCGTTGAATGGCTCAGGTATGGGGGTAAAAGACCCGCTCAACCCATGCTGCCTCCCACCGTGAAGTGACAATGCAGTGGCGTCCTTTTGAGATCGTTTGAATATGACGCAACATCGAGCAAGAACTCAATTCTTTGAGATCGACCAAGTCGGCCGCTGAGATTGGCACGTAATCGGACATCGAGAATCCATCGCCAGTGTAGAAATCATCTTCGTCCACATCGAGGCGGGCATAAAGGTTCAAATCGAGGCCACAGACCATGAGGTCAATGGTGTAATGAGTATGTTTCTCCAACAAACTCACATGCTTCATCGATTTGATGAGAAGCTCCGGGTCTGGCAAGAGTGGATCGGGGTTCATGAGTGGATGTAATGTTCGGATTTAATGCTGGCCTCGCCCTTCCAGCGATAGGCGACGAGAGGACCTTCTTTCGCCGCGCTGTGGTCGAGGCAGGCGACGTTAGCGCGCTCGGGATGGAGCGCGGAATCGGCGGGCTTGAAGTAGTGGCCGAAAAATACCGGCGGGGCATCTAGCGGATAGCTGGGGATTTCAGCAAATAACTCCCTTTCCACGGGAACGTTAGGAATATCTGGATTGGCAGGGAAAACCAGTTCGTCAAAATGGATGCCCGCCGCGGGAAGCTCCCACCATTTCGCGCGCATGTTATTGCGAACCACGCCCGTGTGATCGGTGTATGAAGTTCCGTGCGGCAAATCGACTTCCACTCCCTTGAGAAGAGTCTCCAAGGCTTCCCATTCGGACTTGGATTCGTTAGCGGCGGCGAGGAAGAATTCGGCGTTTTCCAAGTTTCTGTCGCCAATCTCGGAAATAAAATCGGTGTGCCAAGTGGCGTGAACCGCTCTGAAGCTGCCCATATCGAGATGAAAAGGGAGCTTCTTGAACCAAGGCAGCCACACCGCTCTCCATTCGCTTTCGGGGTCCGCGTGGTCGGGGAAGTCGGCGAGTGTGCCTTCATGCATCCTCACGTTCTTCTCGTTATGGGGGCGTATCCATGTGCCGTCCTCCGATCCCTTGCTGTGGTAGAAGATTGCGTTGAGCTCATGGTTTCCCATCAGGGAAAGTGCGTGGCCGGCGTCGATCATCGATTTGACAGCTCGCAGTGTGGCGCGAACTCCGCCTGGCACCGCATAGCCGGGTTTTGGATCGATCAGATCGCCGAGAAAGAGGGCCTTGTGTCCGGTTGGTGGGATGAAACCGTCGCCCGCGGGTCGGTAACCCATTTTCGCCATGAGTGCTCCTAGTTTCTCGAAGCGACCGTGAATGTCGCCGATGATGTCGTAGTGGATGAGGTCTTTCATGCGCCGTTAGGATGCCGGAATAAGTATCACCTTGAAATGGAGGAAATCACATGTTATTCAACTCTTGAGTCATGATTGAATTTGAACGTCTCTTTGCCGTCTCCGGTCTTTCCCTTGATCGCCTCCGAACATTTCTACGCGTGGCGGAAGCCGGGAATCTCGCCAAGGCAGCCCAAGGCGACGTCACGAAACAGTCACAGTTTTCCCGTCAGAACAAAGAACTCGAAGCCTACTTTGGCGTGCCTCTAACGCGCCGGGTTGGCAGGCGAATCGAGATCACGGCCGAAGGTGCCCAGCTCGCGTCTATAATCCGCCGCCAATTTGGCGAACTCGATGACTTCCGGGAGGCGATGGCCGGCCGCAGCGTGAATGTCCGGTTTGGTTCGCAGGGCAGTGTCATCGATTGGTTGCTCGTGCCGCGGTTGGAACGGATCCGTGCGACACTTGGGAACGTCATCGTGGAATTGGAACAAATGCGCAGTGCGGACGTGGTGCGTTCGGTTGCCGATGGCCGCATCGACTTCGGAATTGTGCGGGAGGATGCCGTTCCCTCAGAAATCAAGCGGTGGCGTCTGGGGAAGGTCGGTTACGCCGTGTTCGCGGCGAACGGTTTCTGGAAAGGCCGTTCATCGGTGGAGGAACTTGTTCGAACCGTTCCAACAGCCGAACTGTTACCCGGTGGCCAGTTCACAGAACGCTGGCACGAATGGCTAGCCAAAAAACAGATCGCGCCCATGATGCTGGCACGCGTTTCGTCGTTCACCGAACTGGCAAAAGTTGTTCGGAACGGTTCGGCTGCCGCAGTGCTTCCCGAACTGGCGTTGGTGGAATTTGATCCCAAACGATTCGAACATCGTTCGATGTCCGTCTTGGGCCAACGATCTCTGGTTTTGATTGCGAACGCCCGGAGTCTTGAACGATCCGGAATAGCTGCAGCAGTCGCGCCAAAAATAGCTGATATCCTCAAATTGAATTGAGGAGGAACGGCATCCTCACGCACGACCCGAGCGTGACCTGCCCGGCGCCTCTCTAGCGAACAGCCACTGGCGCTGACGATCGCCCCTTCCTAAAGGAGCGGAGAAAACCTCCGATGCACCTCGCTTCAGGGCGGTAGCGCCAAGTTCGGATCGGTGAGGCTCAGCCGCGCAAATCCCCGGGGACCTGATGGCAGCATGACCGAATAGATATCTGTGCCTTCAGTCAATCGGGGCGGCGTCTGCCAAGGCCCCGAAAGATCGCTCGTAGTCTGGGCCTCCAATTTCAGGTCCGCGCCTTGCGGAGAAGTGAGATACGAGGAGTAGGGGCTCCAGCGCAACTTCCACAAACCGGTGCCGGCCGAAACCAAGCGAGGCAGCCGCGGATTATCGAAATCCGCCGAATCCGGACGGGTGAAAAATGCTAGCTCGATCTGGTTGCAGATCCCGTCGCCGTCCGGATCCGCATCCGGGTGTCGCTGGGCCCCTTGCAGACGGAACATCGCCCGATTGTCCAGTTCCTTGAAATACGCGGTTTCCGTTTCCGCCGGATGAATGTTGAGCTCACTGCGGGTGCAGCGGAACTGGCCGTCGCGCAGCTTCACCCAATACTGAACGCCCGCCGTCGCCTGGATGCGCACCCCGTCGGGATCCTGCAGTCCGGTGATGATCGAGATCGCTGGCGGAGTGCCCGTGTAAACCAGCAGCTCGGGAGCCCAATCGCTGCCACGCGGGGAAAACCGGTAGTGGCCACTCCGCGGGCAGGTCCATTTCCACCAGATCGTCCGGTCCCCCGGGATCCCATACTGCGGCAGCCCCATGTATTCCTGTGGCAGTCCCGCCTCCGGGGTGGCGAAGAAAATCCAGCCGCCATCGCAAGCCACTGGCGCGTTGCCCAGGTCGATCGCCGCCGCGATGTTGTCATTCGGAGGCGGGGTCGTGGGCATCCATTCCAGCCAGAAATTGATTTCACCCGGGCCGTAGTCCATGAACTGGTCGAAGCGGAACCAGTATTGGTACCCTGCGGTGACCAGCATGCCGAAGGTCTGCAAGCCGGTGTTTTTTTTAATTTGAGTCCCGCCCGGCACCTGCTCGTAAACATCCACCATCGGTCCGAAATCCGAATCGCGTCCGTCCAGCCGCACCGCGCCGGTGGCCGGGGCCGTCCAGCGCCACCACACGGTGTACTGCGGCGCGTACGGCGGGCGTAGGTCCTCGTCGGTGGGCGATCGGGTAGCCAGCATGTTGTTGCCATGCACGCGCTGGGGCAGGTCGGCGGGAATCGCCAGCGCGTCCGCCATTTCATCCGCCCCGCCTGTGGGATAGGCCCGCAGGAAATAAACATCCGGGCCCTCCGTATCCAGCGCGATGTGGTAGCGCACGCCCGCCTGCATTTTGAAAACGACCCGCGTCACGCCCTGCGCCACCCGCGTCAGCGCCGTCACTGCGCTGCCCGTATAGATCGCGATCCGCGCCGACGAGCCATTGGTCCACTCGCCAAACGCATACACCCCATCGGCCGGGGCCGCGTATTGGAACCATACTGAATGCGCCGCCGGGCTTCCGGCATGCGCCGGCTCACCCGGCTCCGCCGTCGCCGCCGTCCCGTAATAGCCGGTGTAAGTCAGCACCCGGTCCGACAAATCCAGCGCGTTGGCAAACTGATCCATGTTCTGCGCGGCGGCCAATCCTCCCAAGTTCAGCAGCAAACCCAGCCAAAGCCCCACCCACACGCGGATGATGTTTTTCATGGGGCCCGTCTACCGGACCCCACGCGCGTTGGCCATCCTGAAAAATTGGCGAGGCCCGGTGCTGTAAGCGCGCCGCCTTCACTGAACGTTGGCATGAAAGGTTCGCCCGTGAACGGATCGTCCCCAAGTGTTCGCACGCGTTTCATCATCTACTGAACTGGCGAAAGTCGTTCGGAACGGATCCGCTGGCGCGGTGCTTGCCGATCTGGCAGTGGTCGAGTAACTCCAAGCGATTCGATCTCGTCTTGACTGCGAACGCGTGGGGCCTCGAACGCTCGGGAACTGCTCTAGATGCGGCCGCTCATTTTGGGCCTAACCGACCCACCGGCACATCAGCAAATGTCGTGGAGAATACAAGGGAGCAAAATTATGTGATCATTCCGTGTGATCATTACCCAATACCCAGAAAGGCGAAAGGCCCTAATCCTTTAAGAATTAGGGCCTTTCATTGGTTGCGGGAAGAGGATTTGAACCTCTGACCTTCAGGTTATGAGACTGACGGCTTCCCTTCTCCTGTATAGACCCGTGCAATCTCATGACCGATTGCGTGACTAATGGCTTGTTTCAGCGCCTTTGACATGTCACAGGATGACAGTGAATGACAAAAAGCAACCTAAGCGAAAGGCCAGGACACGTCTTCCAAAATCTGCGGCGGACAAGCTGCGGGTGGTGGAGCGATCTGCCACGGAGCATGGCTACCTGGTGAAGTTCTTTGCGATCGATGGATACGCGCCGGACGGCCGCCGGATCCGAAAGCGATTCAAAACCCGGGACGAGGCAGATGGGGAGCTGGCGATTCTTCGCGTTTCGGTCACCAATGAGAAAACGGCTTTGCACTCGGTCACGACGCGGCTGAGTTCTCTCCAGGTGAGCGAAGCTGAGGCTGCCTTCAATCGCTTGGGCAAACGCTATTCCCTGGGCGATGCGGTGGAGTATTATTTGAAACACTTCGCGGAACCCGACGAACGGAAGGAACTTCCGGAGGCGATTCGGGTGTTCCTGGATGATCGGGCGCGAGCGGGCGTTCGCGAGCGATCCCTGACGCAGTTGCGGGCGACGCTGGAAGCCTTCTCAGCATGGCTCACGCTCGATTTGCTTCCCGATAACCTCGCACTGGAATTGAAACGCGTTAAGGCCAAGCTGGCGAATTCCAACCGGGCGACCTTACGCGAGATCCTGCTGGCCATTCCTCAAATCGAGCGGGCGGAGATCCGGAAGATTGCCGGCGAAAACGGTGCGGCAAGCGATGCAGTTCCGCCCTCGAAATTTTTCGCCGCATTGTCGGCGGCATTGCGGAAAAAAACGGAAGCGGCCGCGATCACGTTGGACGGGAATTTCCAGCCGTCGAACCGGGTGCTGGTTGCGGCGCTTGTGGAAGCCGTAAAGCCCCTACCCGTCCCCGCTGTGCACGAGGTGACCTCGGATGACGTGCGCCGCTACCTGCGCGCGCTGAAGGCCAAGGACGGCAAGGCGGCCGCTGCTCGCAAAACGTGGAACAACTATCGCGCGGACATTCACGCGTTCTTTGCCTGGACCAGTGACAAGCAACGGCGATGGACGGGGGAAAACCCGGTCACCGATATTGAAAAATTCAAGGACTCCCGGGGGCTTCCCAGCGCGCTAACTGTTGGCGAGGTGCGCGAGCTCATGAATTATGTCGCGACCTACAAGAAGGGGAAAATCGCCCGTTACTTCGCGCTCGCATTGTTCGCGGGCCTCCGCACCGGTCCCAAGGGGGAACTCGACAAACTTGCAGCTCACCGCGACGTGGCGAAATACATCGATCTCGCGCGCGGTGTGATCCACGTCCAACCCGAAGTCTCGAAAACCGCCGGAAGCTATCGGCAAATCATAATCCGCCCCAACCTTGCGGCCTGGCTCCTGGCCTTCCCTGGTGAGATCTATCCGGCCAATCATGACCGGCTCATCAAGCATGTGAGGTCGCGCTTTCACCTGGGGCATGACGTTCTGAGGCACACGTTTTTCTCGATGCACGTCGCCGCGTTCAAATCAATCGGGGAGGCCGCGCTTGAAGGCGGAAACACGGAGGCAATCGTAAGGAAGCACTATCTGAACCTTTCGAGCTATCAGGAGGGCGAACAGTTCTGGAGTATTTTCCTTTCCGCTCGCAGCTCGCTGGCACTGCTGGAGGCTTAATCTCGAAAATGAAAGTCCCGTCACTGGCTGGTGACGGGACTTTCTTTGGCTGGCTGTTATTTTTCGGACGCTGTGTTATTCCCTTTCATTGCCGCTAGGCGGAGATTCCTCGTGCGACTTGTCGCGAAGCAACGCTTCCTGTGGGCACTCGACCGGCCTCCTGCGATCAGCCTCGGCTGCTTGTTTAGGGTGATTGGCGCGGTATCGCTGGGATCGCTCGAATTCATCAAGCGAGATCGGCCCGCCGGCCGCGGCCTTGGCGAATGCTCGCTCGTCCAATACCGCCTCGATCTGCTCGGCATTGTTGATGGCAAATGCCTTTGCATCAAGCGTTTGCGTGATCCAGTCGAGGAATTGCATTTTCTCCTTCAGCGAGGCCGTGTTCCATTCGTGGAATCGCTCCGAGTTGCAAATGACGCTCAACCGGTCCGAGGGCCAGGCGACGGCGGTTAGGGTGTAAACGGCCCATTCCTCCAATTTCTTGAATCCCCGCTCTTCGGCTTTCTGCCGCCAGGTGGCGAGTTGGGCGGCCGTCGGACGGAGCGTGACAGGCTCCCTTTTTTTCCTGGGAGCGCGGGTTTTTTTCTGTGCTGATTTGACCGGCGGTGCGGTCGGCTGGTTCTTCTTCATTTCTCAGTATTTTTCCAAATGAGAAGCCCGCCCTGGAAGTGCGGAAACACTTTCCCCCTGCGCCATCACGCGCAGTCGGGTATCCAGGACGGGCTTCAATGCTCATTGGTGTTGCCGCTCCGAGGTTGATGGACTCGGGGTTGAGATGCGGGCCGGCGTTTCCGCGCCAGCGCAAATAGCCAACGGCAGCAGAAGAAAAGCTGCAAGCGGAAAAAGCCCAGAAAAACCCTATTTTTTGAATCCCCGGGGCGTGAAGTTTTATGGGCCGCATAGGGGTAGCTCCGGCTCAATGCGCAAGCGAACGTTCGATCAGATTTTTTACCCTCGCCAGCAGGAATGTCTGATAGCAGATTGATCCTCAACGGAAATCCGCTGCTGCCGAAACAATATGCAACAACCCTACACACCTCCCAAATATTGGGAAACGGCCTTTAACTGCCCCAATTGTGGGGCGTTTGCCGCTCACTTCTGGGGCAGCGAAACTGCAACGGGCCTCCCTAAACGGAACCCTCAGTCGCTACCTGGTCTGAGCGGAGCAATCTGCACTCACTGCGGCAAATATAGCCTTTGGATGAAATCATCCTCGACTATGATTTATCCTATTGGCGGCGTCTCACCGCTTCCGAATTCTGACATTCCTGAGGATATTTCAGCCGACTACCTTGAAGCTCGTGAAATAGCAACGGCGTCTCCGAGAGGGGCCGCCGCTCTTCTACGCCTTTGCATCCAAAAACTCTGTATTCACCTTGGCCAGCCAGGAAAGGATCTCAACAAGGACATTGGAGCGCTCGTGGCAGAAGGGCTGAATCCGATGATCCAGAAGAGTTTAGACATTGTTCGCGTCATCGGCAATGAGTCAGTGCATCCAGGCAGCTTTGACCTGCGCGATGATCCACTGGTTGCGGCCCGGCTTTTTTTGCTCGTGAACATCATCGCCGACGCAATGATTACACAACCCAAGATGATAGAAGAAACCTACGGGATGATTCCCGAAGGGAAAAAAGATGGCATTGCGGCGAGGGACAAAAGTGGCCAAAGCCAAAAGAGCTCCAGCCCCGCGGGCTCAGCGTAGAGGGACCCAATTCCAGAATGAAAAACTCGCGCTTCCTTCATCCCCTAAATACACTGGTCTTCCACTGTTAGTCCCAACAAAACCATGTCATCATTTCGCAGCCTCTGTAATGAAGTAATTCACATTTGCCACAAGGATGGGCGCAAGTCCGGACCGCTGCAAGCGGCTTTCGGGAACAATGAGTTCACAGTCTTCGATGGCACTCTTGACGTTACCGAAGGCGATTTGATCGACCGCCCTCTTCCCAACGGAAAAGCTGAGCGCTACGACATCACCAATGCGAGCTTCACGCACAAGTTCCACTCGATTCCCGCGCATGTCCGCATGACAGTCCGGAAACAAGGAGCATTAGTTCCCTTTCATCCAGCCAAAACGGTCAATATTGCCATCCATAATTCTCAAGGTTTCCAAGTTGGGGACAACAATACACAGAACATCATCGAATCACTCAAGCAAGTGGTGGAGCGGATCGAGTCAGGACCGGGAACCCCTGAGGAAAAGGAAGAGGTGAAATCGAGACTGAAGCTTTTTCTTGAGCATCCACTAACATCCGCTGTCCTGGGCGGGGCAGCCGGAACTCTGACGGGTCTCGTGGGATAAATCCCGCGACTATGAAGTAACGCGCGAGAGGTGGCAAACCGTTCACTTGCGTGGTGAATCAAGTTTCTCCGCGCGGAGAAACTTTTAAGGCTCGGCTCGCAACCGAAGCGCTGAGTGGGTCTTGTGGGGCTTCGTTTTTTTCGCAGCGCTGCGAATGTTACGCCGCAAGGGCGTTAAGAGTTGCCGGATGTTTTTTCGGCGCGCGCCGAATTTTCGCCGCGCGGCGAAAAACAAATTTCCAAGCGCTTGGAAATTCTAGGTGCATAGAAAAATCTTCCCTATTGGAGTTCCAGACGGAAGGTCCTCGCCCCGGGCCGCGTTTACTAACGGTTTTTTCCCACGCGCGTGGAATTAGTTAAATCAGAAATCCTATTTCGGCGCCTGGCCGGCTTTTAGGAATATCGATCAAACAGGAAGTTTCATCGGTCCTTCATAGCGGCCCCGTCTTGGCGCGCGGGTCTCCATTTGACATCGTGGGTCGCCGTGTGAGCACAAACAAAGAACCATCCGCCAGTGCGGAATCCGGAAAACCATCGCTGTTGGGAGCGGTAGCGCTTCTGAAAGAAATCTTCCCTGACGGGAACACCCGCCCCTCGACGCGTTGGTTGCAACGCCTGCAAGCCAAGCGCTTGGTTCCGTTCAAGAAAATTGGGAAATCCGTCTTTTTCGATCCAGTGGAGGTAAGGGCCGCATTGGATCGGAATTTCTCGGTGATCGACCGTGGTCAACAAAGCTGAAACTTCCATGAAACGTAAAACGCATAGCGAAAAGCCGGTCTGGCAAGATCAGCCGATGGGAGAGATCGTGATTTTGATAGATGGCTGGGAACTCTTGAAAAAAGGTCACGAAGTTATCGGATGTTTTCCGGAGGAGATCGCCGCCTTCCAAAAATGGCGCGATGGGCTTGCGCCCGATGCGCGAATGTATGTGGGTTGGCTGGACTCGATCATTCCGGCCGCAAAGGCGGAAATCGCCGCGTGGCTGAAGTCGGAATCACCAGGGGCAGCCGGCGATGCCACGGAAGCAACAGTTCCAACCGTTTCACGGGTCCCCGCCACGGTGTTTTTGGTGATTGTAAGGCTCTGGGAGCGGTTCCTTGCCGCCGGTGAGCTAGGAGACCGCGAAGATCAGACACGCTGGCTTGCTGAAAAATCGAGGGAAGAGCAGCTACTTCTAACACGGTTAGGGAAACGGATCGTCCTTGCAAATTCATGAGTGCCAAAAGGAAAAAGAAGAAGCCCGAATATGTCCCTGTCACCTATGACGTTGCGGCACTCGCGAAGATGATTCAAGAGTGGGAGGAACTCCGCCGCGTCCGCGATCTGGATGGCTGGAACCGCCAGATGAGCGAGCTTATCCTGAAACAAATCACCGGCAAGCGAACCGCGTTAGAAGCGCTGCACGGCATGCTCAACGCCTACGAGGAGGCGGGGGAGGTCGAGTTCCAAAAATGGCGGAAATCTCTCAACTTCGAACCTCCGGGGGAAGATTCCGCCCCGGTCCGCCGGGACCTATCAGCCCAGATCTACCAGTTTCATGAGCTTCTTCGCGCTGTAATGGCATCAGGGGACAAGGAGCTGATAAAGGCATGGCTGGCTGAGCGGTCTTGGTCTGAATCAATCCTAATCCCGCTGATGCTCAGCCAAAAACCAACCGGGGAGATCATCACCTCTTGATGAGCGAGAATCCTGCCATCCGTAAGAGCATCGCAGAGACGCTGCTAGGCTATCCGCTCGATGCTGATGGGTTCGCGCCTTGCCCCGGCCGCGCGCTTCACAACGGCAAGACAGGCCGTCGGGATTTCCAGGTGAAACTGCAAGGCGCGCCAACCGCCAGATGCTTCCACGCCTCGTGCATCGACGTGCTGGAAGATTTCAACGCCAAGCTGCGGAGCCAGATCGGCCGGGCCGAAGCAAATCCGGGAGACGGCTCATTCAAAGGCTCGCCGCTCGGCAATGTTGCGCCGATGCCAGAAGCACCGCGGAAAAAGAAACGGCCGCCCTATGATCCGGCCAAGCTAGCGGACTTCGCGGCGCGGGTTCCCTATCCGATCACGCCGGAATGGCTCGCGGGACGTTCGCCGGTGGCGATCCCCGAAACGCAGAACGCGGAGACGACATTGCTTTTTCTATCCGCACTCTATCAGCCCGGTGAGCGGGTGTTGGTCTTCACCCGTGAATTCTCCCAGGGCGATTTCATTTGGACGCCGGAAGCGGGCTCTTTCCGCCTTGGAGACTCCCAGGGTGTGAAGGCTACGCCCTCGCCGCTTCCCGCGGGCGGACACTTCGGCGCGTGGTTCCTTGCGCAGCCAGTGACCGGCAAATGGCTGGTGAACTTGAACAATCGCTGGCCAGACGGTTCCCCCAAAATCGGCCGGCGACACGGCGCTTGCGTGACCGCCTGGCGCTACCTCGTGCTCGAATCCGACGAAGCGCCGGCGGACTTGTGGCTTCGTGCTTTGGTGCAATTGCCAATTCCAATTGTGGCGATCTATACGAGCGGCGGAAAATCGATTCATGCGCTCGCCCGTGTGGATGCCAGTTCCAAGCCTTCTTGGGATGCCCTTCGCGATGACCTTGTGCCCATTCTCTGCCCGCTAGGGGCCGATCCCGCGGCGATGACCGCCGTCCGCCTCACGAGGCTCCCAGGCGCGATGCGCCATGGAACACGGGGCGACGACGGCAAGTGGAAGCCCTTCCCCACACCGTGCTTGCAACGCCTGCACTTTCTGAATCCCAAAGCCGTCGCGGTTCCCATTCTCGACCTTCGCCCATAACTTTTTTGTGCAACCTCCCGAATCGCCAGCCGCTCTATCCGATGATGACTCCGGTCCCGATGAAATCCGCGCCAAGTTCGCGGCCGTTGCGGCCGCCACCGACACTCCCGCGCCTGGTGATGGTTCGCGAGTGCTGGCGGTCAATCTATCACAACCGATTTCCACGCTGGCGCGGACGGTGGGGATGATCCTTCACAACGCACCGCTTTTCCGCTTCGGGGAGTCGCTCTCGACGGTTGACGAGTCCGGCCGCATCACCGGAATGAGTGCGGAGCGGTTCCCCTCGTGGGTGGAAAGTTACTTGGCATTCACCCGACCCACAAAGGACACGCCCGCGGTGGAATCCATCGGCAAGGATCTCGCCGCAAAGATCATGGCCGCGGATCAATTCCGCGACCAGCTCCGCGAGCTGAAAGCCGTTTCCGAAGTCCGCTTGCCAGTGTGGACGGGCGAGGGTGGAGCGAGGACCGTGGAACTCGCGCCGGCGGGTTTCGATCCAGGCACGGGGCTTTTTACGGTGGACCGGATTCCCTATCAGGATAACATGAGCGCGGATGAAGGCGGGAGTGTCCTATGGGAGGTATTGAAGGAATTCCCCTTCGATCCTGAGGGACAAGAAACGATCTATCATCGGCGGAGCTTCTCCGCGCAAATGGCGGTGATGTTAGGAGTGTATTGCCACGCACTTTTCCCGGAAGGAACGCCGCGGCCGCTGATCATTTTCAACGCCAATCAATCCGGATCCGGCAAAAGCTTGCTGATGCGGGTGGCGCTCGCTCCGGTTCATGGTCCGCCGGCGGAATCGGGCAAGCCTGAGTCGGAAGCGGAATTTGAAAAGGTCCTGGATTCCGCCGCCATCGCCCGCAAGCCGTTCCTTGTCCTGGATGATTGCAAATCGATCCACTCGCAAGCGCTGAACCGCTTCGTGACCTCGCCGGTGCATGAATGCCGGCTGATGCACTCGCAACGGATGGCCACGGTCCCGAAGATCACCCAGGTGATTGCGACGGGAAACGGATTGTCTATCAGTGAGGACCTAGACCGGCGCGCCCTGGTGATTGATCTTTTCGAACCTAACGAAGCGGCGACCCGCAGATTTCAGAAGGAAATCACTCCCGGATGGCTCTTCGCGACGGAGAACCGCGCGCGGTTCCTGGCTGCAATGTGGGCAATCGTGAAACGCTGGCGTGATGCCGGGCTGCCGATGATGAAGGAGCATCGCCGCGGCTCGTTTGAGGAATGGAGCGGACTGATTGGAGGGATCGTGATTTCCTGTAATCTAACGAACCCCTTCACGCCGCGCCAAGTGGCCAGCGGCGGTGACGAAGCGGGCCGGGCCCTGGCTTTGGTGATTGGTGAACTTGTGGGTGAATCCGTGAAGGAATCGCCGCCGGTTCTATCAACGAACGACATTCTGGAACGTGCGGAGTCCAAGGACCTGCTAGAGGTGATTGTTGGCGGGGCTAAGGAACCGAAGAAAGCCCTTGGCTGGCGACTGAGGAAACTCAAAGGGCGACATTTGTTGGATTCTCAACGCCGCGTTTTCGTGTTCGGCCGGCGTGACATGGCCGCGGGGGCTAAGTATCCAATCGGATTCCCGTGATGATTTTGATATGTCGGCGTCATTAGCTGGTGATTTTGTGGCCCGGGGAAGTTCCCGCCCGTGCTTCGTTAGGAAATTGGGAATTGGCTAATGCGTTCAAATAGCTAGCCGTCGGCGTGAAGGAAGCGCGCCGACGGCTTTTCTTTGACATGGGCGTGCCTTGCGTTGGCGGCCTGCAACGTCGCTGGCATCATGCAACTGGAAATAGGAGGCTCCTACCGCCAGCGCCTTTTGTGGAGGCGCTGGCGGAACTGCTTTGACACAGCGGGTCTTTTGCATGAACCACAAATTTGCTCCACCAATACTCGCCCTCGATGCTGACCTTGAAACTCGATTTCTTGGCAGCGATCTCATTCAAAGCGCGGAAGTCGCCTGGCAATCGAGGATTCCCGTAATCATGGCGGCGGCCGCGGCCGACCTTGAAATCCGCAGCCGAGCCCTCGCCGCGTGGCGCGCTCAGCAAGTCGCGACGCTTTGCGAAGATCCCGGATCTCCATTTGATGCTTTCGTGAAAAAGGCCGATCCCGCCGTTGTCGTTTCTATCAAAAGCGGCGAAGTCGGCTTGTCCCAGGTAAATTTCAAGGTCTGGGAGGCTTACGAAGAATCCGAAACCACAAGGCAGGCCAACGTAAAGGCGATCAAGAATTCATTTTGGAAGCTTCTTCAGGATCTTCTCTCCGATCAGATGGAGAAACACGCCGACAGGAAAGTGATTCCTCGGCATATCGTGGTCCTTGGTGATGGCTCGCACACATTTTGGAGATACCGGCGCGGTGCGGTGATTTTTGCTCGCGACCAGGGCCTGCCGTTTTTGATCATGGGAATCGATCCGACCAAAACAAAAGTCAAAGACGTTGGTTCACCCGATAACGGAGCGGGAGCTTCGGATGAAGAAGAAGCCGCCCGCCTGGAAGATGAGATCGCGGATTTCGAAGAATATTCGGCCGGCCGCGGAGCTGGGGAAGGGAACGCCGCCGACGCGGGGCGCAAGGCGCGCGAAGACTGAAATTTTCGGCACGGTGTTCCCCGCACCGTGTTGCAGTAGGAAATTGGGGGGACCATGAAGGACGGACGGACTGCCGTCGCCTCGACAGGGGCGGCGGCAGTTTTCTTTGTCGCCATGGCGTTTTGACATTCGGGGCATCTCATGTTGCACAAATCCACCGGCGGGCCCGTAGACCGATCACCCGCTCACCTGAAAGACGTATTCCAAAGGGCTCAAGCGAGGCGCTTAGAGCTTGGAATTAGATCGAAAAGCGCTCCCGTCGCGGGGAAGCCGGAGCATACAGTTCCGGGAGAGTTGCTCTCCAAATTCGATGCTCTCCGCGGCGGGGAAAAAATCGCTTTTTTCCGGGCTAACAAATCACTGTTACTTGCCGCGGATGCGGAGAGGGGAAAAGCCGCAAAAGCGAGTGAATCCCCCCAAAAAGCCGCGGTGGTGGAAGCGCCCGCAGGGAGGTCGGTGGATACCGCTCCGGAAGAATTGCTTTCCAGATTCTATGGTCTCCAGGGCAAGGCGAAGACGGCGTTTTTTCGGGCTAACAAACCTCTGTTGAAGGCCGCGGCCGCGGTGGTGGAAAAGCGCGAAGCGGCGCGTGTGGCCGCAGCTTCCCGGAACGAAGGAGAAGCGGCCGCCCTTCGAACCTTCGCCTCGCAAGCCCGGGCTTTCGAAGCGAAGGGAACCGTTCCTGCTACCCTCTTGCTAGATGAGTTCCAAACTCTAACGGGCAAAGAGCGAATTTCATTTTTCCGGGCCAATCGCCAAGCCCTGATGGTGGCGTAATCCGATCCTCATCCCCAAAGACCATGGACGGATTTTCAATTCCAATCGGCGCGGATTTTTCCGCGATGCAGGCCGCAGTGGCTCAGATCTGCGCAAAATTTGATGAGCTGGGAGATCGGATCACGCAGGCTCTGAACCAAAGCGCCGCGGCATCCGCCAACGCCTCTCAACAGCTGGCGCAAACCGTCGCGACCGCTCAAGCCTTGGGGACTGCCGCCACCGGGGCGCATGATGCATTGAAGGCCATGCAAATCGTGTCTCAAACGCTTTCGAGACTCAACCTGGCGTCGCGTTTTAGCGGGTGGATCACTTCTATGGGAGGAATCCGCGGCGCGCTGTCAGGGATCGGAACGAGGATGATGGCCCTTGCCCGCAACCGGACATTTCAAATCATCGCGGTTTCCGCCGTCGCCGCGGTCACCGCGATTTATACGGTTAGAACCGCGTTCCGATTCGTGGCCGGGAGTGTGAATCTCTTGCGCTCGACGGCCACGGGCGCTTTCCGCGCAATCGGGAACGCCGCACGCTCCGCAGGCGCGGCGGTTTCCTCCGCGTTTGCCGGAATCGGCGCACTCACACCGGGAGGGCCGCTGATCGCGGGCTTGCTGTCCGTCGCCGGCGTCCTGGGAGTGGTTTCCAAATCGATCAGCAAAGCCGCGGAAATGGAGACGCTGGAAACCGCTTTCGCGCCGTTGCTAGGAGGAGCCGAAGCCGCGAAAGAGCGGATTGCCGATCTCGCGAAGTTCGCCAAGGACACGCCCTTCGAATTGCCGGAGATTTCCCAAGCGTCCCGGGTCTTGCAAACTCTCACCAAGGGAGCCATCGCCACGGGCGCTGGACTGAGGCTCGTGGGCGACGTCGCCTCGGGAACCCAACAGCCGATCGAAGAACTGGCCGTGTGGATCGGTCGCCTTTACGATGGCTTGCAGAGCGGCCGCCCAGTGGGGGAGGCGATGGCGCGGCTGACGGAGCTGGGAGCCATGTCCGCGGATGTTAGAAACAAGATCGAGGATCTTCAGAAGTCCGGAGCCAAGGGCCCCGCGGTGTGGAACGAAGCCGCGGCCGCCCTGGGAGTTTTCTCGGGGAGCATGGAACGCCAGTCGAAGACATGGAAAGGCAAGCTGAGCAATCTATCTGATTCCGTGGGGATGCTGATGGCGAAGTTCGGAGAGCCGATCATCGACGCGCTGAAGCCGTTTCTCGATGGTATGATTTCCCGGGTGGAATCCCTCCAAGGAGTGGCGATCCGCGCCGGGAACGCGATCCGCACCGCGCTCAATGGTGCGATGGCTGCCTTTGAAACGGGAACTGTCATCGCACTCCTTGGAGTCGGACTGGAGCTGGCTTTCACGTCCGCGATCAACCTGTTAATGCGCGGGCTTAAGGATGGAATGACGTTTCTATCAATTGCCGTTAGCGGAATCTTCGGGTCGATCAAGGAGAGTCTGATGAAGTCCGGAATCGCCAACGTGTTTGGTCATCTTGCCGATGCGCTCGGATCGACGATCTCCGCCGCGATCATGAGCAGCATTGGAAAGGTCTCCGGTTGGAAAGGTTGGGAAGTGGACGCCGGAAAGGAACGTTTCAAGGCCACGGAGTCGATGTTTCATGCAAAAGAGGGGATGAAGCATCTTGATGTTGGAGGTGGCATTCAAGCGGGGATCGACCGGCTCGCCGAAGCGCTCAAACAGACTCAGGAATTGAGCAAAAATGGAGGAAAGCCATTCATCGACCAAGGACCTATTTTGCAAGAGCTTGCTGAGTTGGGCCGAATCCTTCAGATCAACATCGATAAGAGGCAAGCCGCCGCCGCCGCATCAACCGCGAAAATGGAGGCCGCGATGAAGCGGCCTCCCGGCATTGGCTCCGGAGAAGCTAGCAGCCCGATGGAAACCGTTAGCCGTGCCGTTGCGCCCGCCGTGATGAGCCTGACGCGGATCGGTGGGGGTGGGTTCTCCAACACCGTGCTCAATGGTCAGCTCACCGAGGCGAAGAGACAGACGGGATTCCTTCAAAAGATCCTCCGCACGCTTGAACAGCCAGCCAAACCGATTTCCGCCCGCTATGCATGATTCGATTGGATTTGCAGCGGGTGCCGCCTAGCACAAGGCGGCCGCTCGGAGCGGGGCTCGGGTCTTTGATGCTGTCCCTCCGCTTTCGCGTGGGTTGCGATGCAGTGACCCGGGTGATATTACAAGAATGGCAGGTTTGAAATGACCTGGGCACCGATCCTGAGGGGGGGAGGTAGCCTTGTCCGCCTTGCTGGTTGGCCTCAGCATGTCGTAGCCACGGCCCGCTTCTTGGGAAACACACCAGGGAGCGGGTTTTCTCTTTGTCGAGCCTCGTCACAACGGTCGGCGCTCCGCCTGCGTCCTGACGGCCCCGCGAAGCGCCTGTGATCCCGTCCAGCGTCGCCGGCTCCGGATTCTTCGCACCTGGTCAACGCTCGCAGTGGGTTTCGGCGACCGCCGATTTCCCGCGCTCTGTTATCTATGGGTAGGTGTGAACGCCCGCTATGCATGATACCATTGGATTTGCGCAGGCGCACCCGCCGGCTGTCCGCTCAACAACCGCGCGCTCTGGACGCTGGCTGTGGAAATGAAGGCGATCAAGAACGCCGGCTAACAGAACGAAAACAAACTAGCCGGGGTCCGATCCCCCGGCTTCATTTGCGCCATGCAGCCTCAAATAATTCCCCGTTTTCAAAGCTTTACGCTTATTTGGGAGGCACCGGACACTCCGCAGCTTCGATCGCGATGCACCCAGCGGGTCGAAAAGCGTCACGAGAACCACATTTGCACGAAGTCTGAAATAATTCAGAGCGGATCATTTGCCCAGGTGTTCGAGAGTTGGACTTACTGCCCGCCTTCGATATTACCGGATTTCTACGAACCACTCGCATCAACCGATGAATGATAACGGCTCAAGCTCGTCGCCGATGCCGCGTGCGATCCTGACGGCCGCGCGAAGCGCCTGAGATCTCGTCCACGGCCGCCAGTTCGATGCCCGGGCCCTCGTCAACGCCGGCTGTCCCGCGTGCGATCCTGACGGCCGCGCGAAGCGCCTGAGATCTCTTCCACGGCCGCCAGCTCGATGCCCGGGCCCTGGTCAACGCCGTCTGTCCCGCGTGCGAGCCTGACGGCCGCGCGAAGCGCCTGAGATCTAGTCCACGGCTGCCAGCTCGATACCCGGGCCCTGGTCAACGCCGTCTCTCCCGCGTGCGATCCTGACGGCCGCGCGAAGCGCCTGAGATCTCTTCGCGCAAGCGCGGCCGCCTAACATTCTCCGCGCGGAGTGAGCCCACCCGCCGCCGTCGTATGCGATGCGTTGCGACTGGGCTCAGCCTCCCCGCGCCCTACTTTTTTAAGCCCGGTGTGAACTCCAGAAGGCCAGTCGCTACGTAGGAGTGACCCTCCCAGGAGAAAAAGGAATCTATTAGAGTGGCGCGTTTCCTCTGAGGTCACCAAGCCCCACCCTTCGCCCATTCGGGCCCTTTTTTCCAAATTTGCACCTTACCGCCGCGAGCATTGCACCTTTTCTAGCAGCGCTCGCCGCGCGCATCCCGATTTCTGCCCGATCCCGCCGAAGTTTGCACTTTCCGTGACAATCCGCGGGCAAAAGGCCTTTCTCGTAGTGACAAGACCATCTTGGAACCCTTGTAGATACAAGGTTAGTGGCCTTTTGGTGTTTCTTCTTAAAAGTATAAAGGGGGGAGAGCTATGCTCTTGAGAGGGGGTGGAGGAGAGCCGTAGGGGAATGGGTAGGAACATTTCCGGAAGTAAAACCCCCGAAAGGCCACTGATCCTTGTAGAATAAGGTTTTGCGGGGTGGTGTTTCTTCCGAGGAATGGCCTTTCATTCGCCAGAAATCGAAGTGCGTCATATCGGCTTGTTTAAAGGGCAAATTGCTAGAGCGTAGTCTCTTCCTAGCAAATGAACTCCCTCGAACGATTAAAGACCGCGGTGATTACAAAGTTCGCCTCCGAAGATGCATTTTCCGAGGCAGACTGGTGCACCTTGGGACAGATTACGGGGAAGTTGGCTCTCATCACCGAGCATCAGAGGCTCTTTAGAGCGAAAAGCTTTGGCGATGGCGACTACGGCCAAGCAGCAGCTGAAGTCTTGGACAGAATTTTCGCTGAGAACAGCGCTTCAATCTCAGACGTGATCGAGCATTTTGAAATCGACACTTGGTGCAAGCAACGGGACCCTCAAAAGTGGCAGAGGATTTTTCTCAAGGACGCTGTTCCGAATGCGGATTTCTGGAAGGAAGGGAATTTGAAACTTTTCCTGAGTCACCTCTCGTCAGGGGGCAAAGGTCAGATCCCATTGATGCGAGCAATGCTGGCGACTTGGGGAATTTCTGCATTTGTCGCGAAGGAGGATATTCAGCCTTCCAGGGAGTGGAGGTTGGAAGTAGAGGCCGCCCTCGAAACAATGGAGGTAATGGTTCCCGTCGTAGAACAGGGATTCAAGCTATCGGATTGGTGTGCCCAGGAAGTAGGGTGGGCCCTTGGAAGAAAAATCGAGATCATTCCCCTCTGTATTGACCTGGATCCGTTCGGATTTTTCGGTAAAATCCAGGGGATTCAAATCAAGGGCAAAACTCCCCGAGTCGTTACTGAGGAATTGGTTCAGCAGCTTTTGAAAATGGCGACGGTAAGGCCTGTACTGCTTCCTAGCATGGGCAGAGCATTCGCCACGTTGACGACGGCTCCCAAACTTAGGCGAATCGAACTCTTGGATGCGTGGAGTATTGTAAGCGACGAGCAAATCAGAGATGTCATCGAAGCTAGTTCCCTTTCACAAGCAGAACGCCAGCGCCTCAAAAATACCATCGCCCGGGTCGGAGCCTTCAAAATCGAAGCTCCAAGTATTAGCGAGGCCTGGGACGATGACGATGTTCCGTTCTGAATTGAAAACCGGGGATCAACTCATGACCAAAATCATGACCGATTAACGTCATTTAGTGTCATCTTCTGTCACTCCCAGTCACTCAAATTTTCATAACTCATTGATTATGAGATAAACAAACGGAAAATCAACGATTTGACTGCTTTTTAAAAGGCGAAAGCCGCTGAACTCTTTCGAATTCAGCGGCTTTCATTGGTTGCGGGAAGAGGATTTGAACCTCTGACCTTCAGGTTATGAGCCTGACGAGCTACCTGGCTGCTCCATCCCGCGATTTAACCATGCACCTTTCGGCGCGGGGCGGCATAGTTAGGGGCGACCCGCTGGAGTTGCAAGGGAAATTTTGCCTTTGTTTGGAGTTCATGCTCTTCTTGCTGCGCGATGCTTTCCTGTCCAACGATCACTTGTATTTCCACCCACGAATGGGAGGAACGTGCGGCCTGCCACCGGGCGCGGGCGGAGCGGCATACCTTGGCGGCGCGAAAGCGGCGGGATGGCGGGGTGCAGCATCCGGTGGAGGACTTCTTGTTCCAGTATTACCCGTATTCGTTCGCGTTGTTGGAAGGTTGGCAGCCGGGCTTCGGGGTGGCCTTGGAGTGGCGGGCGACAGTGGACTCCCCTGCCCCGCCAGCGCCGTTTTCCCGGCGCTGTTATTCGGTGGCGGATGGATTTCTGTTCGTGAATCCCTTGCGTCTGGCGGGCAAGGAGCGGGAGCGCCTGGGGTGGATCCGCGAATTGTTAGCGGCGACGCGGGGCCGGCTGCCGAATTTCGCCTGTCACGGTTTGCACGAGTGGGCGATGGTTTACCGGGGCAAGGAAGTGCGGCATGAGAAGACGACACCGCTGCGCTTGCCACAGGCGGAGATTGACGCGCTGGTGGAGTCGCGCGCAATCTGTTGCTCGCATCACGACGCGTTCCGATTTTTCGCCGGCGAGGCGCGGCCGATGAACCGCTTGCAACCGACTTTGGATAGCCGGATCGCACTGGAACAGCCGGGCTGCGTGCATGCCAACATGGACCTTTACAAGTGGGCGGCGAAGTCGATGCCGTGGATCGGCTCGGAGCTGTTGTTGGATTGCTTCGAGCTGGCGACGGAGTTGCGAGATCTCGATATGCGGGCGAGTCCTTACGATCTAACCGCCTGGGAGCGCGCGCCGGTTTGCATTGAGACAGCTGAGGGACGCAGGGTCTATGAAATGGAGCAACGCCAGCTCGCTGAACGAGCGATGCCGTTACGGGAGAGGTTGATCGCGGGGTTGACGAACACGCTCGGTTAGACTCCCTGCCAATGGAGCTTTTGGCGCAGCGCGCCATAGAACGAGCGACCTTCGAGGCGGAGGAGATGGAAGGAACTGGCTGCCTTTTTCACTTCAAGGTGATCACCCGGCTCGATGTGGGTGCTGTCGCGGCCATCGACGGTGAAGATCATCGGGCCGCTGTCGGGGTCTTCGGATGAAAGTTCGACGGTGGAATCGTCCGATAGAATGAGCGAGCGCTGGCTGAGGCTGTGGGGACAAATGGGGGTGATGACAAAGACCGCGGCACCCGGCGCGATGAGCGGACCACCAGCTGATAGAGAGTAGGCGGTCGATCCGGTGGGCGTGGCGACGATCAAGCCGTCGGCGCGGTAGTCGTTCAGGAGCTCACCGTTGACGAGAGCGCGCAACGAAACGAGGCGACCGGTATCGCCGCGGGCGAGGGTGACTTCGTTGAGGGCGATGAAGGATTCCGGTGGTTTCCCCAGGCGATGCACGGTCACCTCTAACAAAGTCCGAACACTCGTGGTGAAGCGTGCTTCCGCGATGGCGGCGGCGAACACGTCGAGTTCGTCATCGGTGCAACTGGTTAGAAACCCGAGGGTGCCGATGTTGATCCCCGCGACCGGCTTTTCAAAATTCCCGAGCTTGGAAAGGGCGTGCAGCATGGTGCCGTCGCCACCAAGCACCGCGGTGATGTCCACATGTGTGGAAAAGTCCGCTGCCGGGATGCCGCCGGTTTCGCCTGCCAGGAGCGCGGTGTCTTCATCCAGCACGGCGGTGCAGCCATGGGATTTCAGGGCGGCACGGAGGGCGTGAAGGGTGGGCAGCGAGCCAGGCTTGTGCGGATTGACGAGGATTCCAACGTTCACGATGCAACAGTCTATCGGCGCATTGGCAACACTGGCAAGCCGCGGAAGCGGAATCTACGAGGCGACGGCGGTCTTGGACGGAACGACGAGTTTCTGGACGGTAGAAATCAGTTCGCTGAGTTCATCGACCACCACGAACTCGCCGTCGTAGCACCAAGTGCCGAGCATTTCGATGAGCGGGGTCCAAAAGTGCCGGCCTGTGGCGTCCTTGCGGTTGAAGATGATCACCGGCTTGCCGGTCATCGACGGGTGGCCTTGATGTTTGAAAATCATCAGCGCGAGCATTTCCTGCACGGTTCCCGAGCCGCCAGGGAAAATGACGAAGGCATCAGAATGCTGGATCATGATTTCCATGCGGGTGTAAATGTCCGGCTTGAGCCAGAAGCTGGAGAGACCGACGGGGAGTCCCTCGAGTTCGATGATGTGCGGGACGTTGGACCCGCCGGTCCAACCGCCGGCATCCACCGAGCCACGAACGACTTCACCCATGATGCCGGAACTGCCAGCGCCGGAGACGCAGCCGAGATTATTCTCCGCGAGC
Source organism: Verrucomicrobiota bacterium (assembly GCA_040385685.1). Classification (GTDB taxonomy): domain Bacteria; phylum Verrucomicrobiota; class Verrucomicrobiia; order Verrucomicrobiales; family Akkermansiaceae; genus Luteolibacter. The sequence goes on from JAZKGW010000033.1 coordinate 36,307, forward strand.
AGCCTGCCGAACTCGTAGCCGTCGCCCAAATAGGCCGGATCCTCAATGGATGCCGAGCAAAAGACGCAGACGCTGCCTTCGTGGTTTTCGGGCAGCGGTGTGTCAAAAGAACCCACGGTGCTGGTGCCGATCTTTTCACGACCCACGCTCGGAATCCCCTCGCGACGGGTGGTATCGAGAATCTCGAGCACCTCTTCCGGCGATTCCGCTAGAAGCAGGTAGTCCCGGTGATCCTGTTTCACCGTTCCGAGACCGTTCAAGTGGGTGAGCAGGGAGAAAAGGCGGTTCCACGAGCCGTCGGAATTGAGCAGCACCGTTGGCTTCCCGGCGAGATTCACATCGAGCGTTTGGTAGCCGACGAAGACGGAAACCGCCTTGAACAAATCTTCCAGTGTGGCTCCGGGAGTGAAGACGAATGCGTCAGACTCGATGATCTTCTTTTCGATGTTCGAAAGCGAAATACGCTGGTCGCCGTTGGAATTGTAGATGTCCCAGCCTTTGCTGAAGAGGCTGTAAAGGAGACGGGCACGGACTTCACGGTTGGGGTCTTTTTCACCGCGAACGGTTCCAGCAAGGCGAACTTTAGGCATGAATTTAATGGGTGGGGCAGAAGACTAGGCAATTTCCGTGCCGATCCGCACGATTATTCTGCGGATCGGCCTGAGATCTGCATAATCAACCCCATGGATCCATTCATGCAAGCGGCACTTGAGGAGGCACAGCAAGGACTTGCCGAGGGCGGCATACCCATTGGCAGCGTGCTCGTTCACAACGGAAAAATCATCGGCCGTGGCCACAATCGGCGTGTTCAGAAGGGCAGCACGACCCTGCACGGGGAAATGGATGCCTTGGAAAATGCCGGCCGCCAAAGTGCTTCGGTTTACCGCGAGTGCGTCATTTATACCACGCTTTCACCGTGCCCGATGTGCAGTGGGGCAATCTTGCTTTACGGGATTCCCAAGGTGGTGATCGGGGAAAATCAGACTTTTCTGGGAGACGAAGCGCACCTGGGTTCCTGCGGCGTCGCGCTGGAAGTGCTCAACGAACCACAATGCATTGAGCTGATGACGAACTTCATCGCGGACAAGCCGGAACTTTGGAACGAAGACATCGGCGAACCTTGACGATCTGGCAGCCTTGCCCTTTCATGCCCCCAACGAGCATGAATTCCTTCCACGCCATCGCGACGACCCTGCTGGCCCTGGCCATGACGGCGAGTGCGGCACCGCGAATTGCCCTGGTCCGGGTCAACGACATCTACAACGAACTGCCGTCCACCGCGACCTTCCACCAACAGCTCAAGAAGGAGCGCGACGACATCATGAAGGACCAGCGGGCCGAGCAACTCCGCAAGGCCATCGGCGAACTTCAGGCGCTGCAAGCCCAGCTTGCGGACAAGAGCAACCCGCTCAATGAAACGACCAGTCGCTCGCTTTCCCGCACTTTTGAAATCAAACGCCAGGAGGCCCACTCGCTCCAACAGGACTTCGAGAGCTTCAAGGCCGAGCAGGAAAAAGCGATCAACCGCAAACTGGTCGCCGGGATGCGGTTCGCGCTCAACCGGATCGTGAAAGTCTCCCAGGAAATCTCCGCAAAACGCGGCTTTGATTCGGTTTTCGACAGCTCGGGAAACACCAACACCGGCCTGCCCTTCGTCCTCTTCAGCAAAGATTCCACCGATCTAACCGCCGACGTCGAGGCCGCGCTGAAAGAAGCCGGGACGGCCACTCCAAGCGAGAAACCCACGGAAGCGTCCCCGCAGAAACCGTGATCCATTCTTACCTCTATCAACATCATGGACCAATTTAATCAAATCATTCAACACCCGTTCAGTTGGGGCCTGCTGCTAGGACTCCTGATCGCCGCTTTCATTTGGAAGTCCGGATTCACCGCCCGCCGCAACGTCACCCGCGACTTGAAACGGGTGGAAGATGAATTGAAGGTCCTCCAGAGCCATCTCAACACCCAGCTCAAAATCAACGCCAGCGGCAACGAGTCACTGCAAGTCGAGTTGGAGTCGCTGCGCAAACAGAACGAAACGCTGCGCGTCAACAACGCCGCCCTCCAACAAAAGCCCGGCCGGGCCGAGCAACGGATGTTGCACATCCAGGAGATCGCCATCCGCACCATGCGCGAACAAGCGCCCGGATTCGCCTCGGCTTGGGAAAAAGCGCTCCGCCAAGGCGAAGCGGAAGTCGATGCCTCGGAATCCGGCTTGGCCAAGCTCGTTCGCCGGGTGATTCCGGGACTGGGAAATTCCTCGCCGGCACAACCGGCGTTGATCGTGACCGAGGAGCCGACGGATCGTCCGTGATCATCGCAGAAGTCCGGAGATTCCTCCAACAGCCGACCTAACACTTCGCGGCAGCCCGCGGAGAGGTTTCTGTTATTTTCTGATCACTGCTCACTGATCACTCGGCACTTTCCTCCTCACCGCAGCCCTTCCTCCACATCCTCCTTTGTTAAAAACCACTGCTCCCAGCCGGCGGCTTCGGCGGTTTTGAAAAGCGTCTCCAGCCGATCCGCCACCGCGGCATCCTTGCGGCTGACTCCTGTCGGCCGGACGACGCCGATTTTCCGCAGGATGATCCCGTCGGCGCGGGGCTTCTTGCTCGAAGCCTTCACGAGGTCCAACAGCCGTGGGAAAGGAATCAGGATGCCTTCATGATAGAACTGCCCGCGGGGATCCACGCGTAGCTGGAGTGTGTCGGATTCGGAAAGCGCGAGTTGCAGTTTCCGGAAACCCCAGCCGCTTGAAAGCTGATCATGGGTCACCGCGACCGCCCCGGTATTGAGTTGGATCGCATAAAACACGTCGATCAGATCACAACCACAGTCATCATAAGTTTCCAGGAGGATGCGGTCGATCCGCTTCGGACAGTCCGGGCCGATCGCGCGAAGCTCTTTCCATTGGTCCGGGGTCAGAGTCAGCGTGCCCACCACGTCGATCTCCTCCCGCTGCGACTCGGAAACAGTGAGCAGCGTATGGGGAACCTTGACCGAATGAGTCGCGAGATCCACCGGAATCCCGCCATCAGCAGAAACGATTCCGATCGAAAAGCCGAGGATGAGCAACTGTCTGATGAGTGATTTCATGGTGATATTTGACTACGATCCAATTCCGAGCGCATCTGTCGCATTCTGGAAATATCACTTTTCGGAAGCGGTGGCACTGATCCGATGGAAGCGCCCCTGCTAGATTTGTGTTGAAAACCGGGGGACTTTCGGACTAAGGCCGGGTGGCCCCCAGTTCGACAAACAGTCTCGCGGGCTGGCTGCCGGTGATCGTCGCAGTGACGGTCGTGGTGCCCGCTACCGGCATGTCGGGGACAGCCGAAAACGACACCGTCGTTCCGCTGTGGCTTGCTCCGGAGGCGTTCCATGTTCCGAGATCGAGCGACCAACGATAGGACGCGGCAACATCACTAACCGGTGTGGAGTTCCGCGGATGCTGGAAGGTGAAGGTGTTGCCTGCTTTGGCGATATTTCGCAGGCCCTGGTTTGGCGAGCTTGGATTCGTGCCAAGGAGGTTCTCGATCCCGTTCGGCAGACCGTCGTCATCCGGATCGTCTCCGAAACCGTCCTCCGAGCCGACTGCGGGATAGCCATCGATCCAACTCGCGAACGTCGGGACCGGTGTGGTGTAGAGGAAAGCGGCCGGAGCAAGCGCGCCATTAGTGAACCGGACGTCGTCAATGTGGCCGAAGAAGCGGTCGGTGTGGCCGCCGTTGTACAATCCGCGGCCGACGGTGAAGACGCCGGTATCCCAGTCGCCTCCATCGCCCCGCCCGGTGGACAGCGCGGGGTTGGCACTGGCGGAAATGTTCACGGTGCCGAGGAGGGTGTAGGAAGCATCTCCGTTAGTGATGTTTTTCCGATACATCGACACCGTGTCCCCGTCGGAAGTCGCGGCGACGGCGTGCCATTTGGCATCCTGCATGGCGTTCGCGGCGGAAGTGATTTCCCATTTGTTTCCGGCGGCGTCCGCGAAAACGAGCCGCAGGGCGCCGGTGGGCGTGATGGCGAAATAGAACGCCGCCAGCCCGGCCTCACCCGCGAATGCTCCCTGGCTGTCGCGGCCGATGAATGTCTGGAAACCGGCGGCGGTGGCATCGTCCGGGCGGACGGTGGCCTCGACGGTCCACGCCTCGGGGCTCCAGTAGGTCAGCGAGGTGCCGATGGCGGACATGGCGGGGAAGCTGTTGGAATTCTGGACGCTGCCGGTGTTAAGCACGCCGGTCTGCGGGCTGATGGCGGCAGGGACGTTCGCGCGGTAGCGATACCAGTTGGCGCCCCAGACCGAGAGGTGGTTGGCATTTCCAGAGAGGTCGAAGATGCTGCCCTCGTATTGGCCGGCGGCGGTGCGGTTGTAAGGGACGATGGCGTCCGCGGCTCCTTCCTCGAAGGTCCAATGAGCGACGGTGCTGGCGGGGAGGATGGTCCTCGCCTCGAGGTTCGCGTGGAAAGCATAGTCACCTGCTAGCGCGATGGCCCCGGCACCGATCGCACCGGTGGTGGTGCCGCGGTAGGCGGTGCCGCCGGCGTAGGTGCCGGTGCGGGTGCTGTTCAGCTCGAAGAAGGGATCGCCGGACAGCGGAGCGACTTCGAAATAATAGGTGGTGGAAGGGCCGAGCTGCACGGCCATGCCGGAGACATTGAAAGTGAGGAAGCGGCCGGTGCCCGTATTGCCGGAGCCGGTGATGGCGGCGCCATCATAGACCGCGCTGTATTTCAGCAGCGGCGTCTTGGTCGTGCCATTCATCGTGCCGATCTGGAATTCCCACTGATCGCCTGGTTGGACGTCGTAGGCGGTGCCAACACCGGTGACTGCCGGCTGATTCACGTGCTGGAAAGTGAAGGACTGGAGGAAATAGCCCTGCGGATGGGATCCGGTGATGAAGGTCTGGCCCTTGCTGGTGCGGTTCTCCGCCACGAAGGTGGATTCATCGTTCGCGACGGCGTCGGTGGTGCCGTCGATGGAGTCCGGCTCGCTAATGCTGCCGGGGAAATAAGAGACATCGTCGGCATCCACTGCAGGGGCGTTGGCACTGGCGGTGACGGGAGCGGCCTGCGGGGCGAAGGACTGGATGACCAAGGTGGCATCCGAGCTCGCACCGAAGGGATCGGTCACGCGGACGAAGAAGGTGTTCTCGCCGTTGTCTCCGGCACCGGGTTGACCGGAGAGGGTTCCGTTAGAGGCGACAGTGAGCCAGGCGGGACCGTTGAGTTTGGTGAAGGTGAGCGGGTTTCCGTCCGGGTCGCTCGCGTAGGTGGCGAGGGTTTGTCCGGTGTAGGGTTGCAGGCCGTTGGCGGCAGGCAGGGTGATGAGGGACGGGGAGAAGACCGGTGCCTGGTTGGCGCTTTGGCCCCAGAGACTCCAGATTTCGGAACCATTGAGAGCCTTGCCATAGATGCGGAAATCATCAACGCGGCCATTGAAGAGCGGATCGTTGAACTGGCTCTTGCCGATGTAGTTGTTCACGGCGGGGAAGTCGGCCGGGCTGCTGATGATGCCGAAGGTGGATCCCACGACCTGACCGTCCACATACAGGGTCATGTAGTTCTCGCGCAGGACGGCGCCGAGGTGCACCCACTGGCCGGTGGGAAGGGTGGTGGTGTTCAACACATATTCGACGTTCGTTCGATTGACCGCATCCCTGAGCGCGAGGCGCATACCTCCCCCACCGGCTTTCGGACTCAGGAACAGATATTGATTGGTGCCGGTGCCGAAGTCGAAAATGCGCTGCCAGTCGTTGCCGCCATCCCAGTTCACCCAGGTGGCCACCGTGATCTCCCGCGCACGACCGACGGGGTCAGGCAGGTCGATGAAATCATCGACGCCGTCGAGGTCGACGGCTTGGCCGATTTTTCCTGTGACGTAGGCCGGGGCCCCGGTGGCGGTACCGGGGTTGGTGCCGACACTGTCGGTGGCGTTGCCGTTGAAATTCAGTTGTGCCAGTTGCGCCGCGGTGTGGACCCAGAGCTGGCGGGGGCGGTTGGTGAGAGTTTCCGCAGCACCGGTGACGGTGCAGGTGTAGGTGCCGGCGTCCGCGACCTCGGCATTGGCAATGCGGAGGACGGCGGAGGTTGCGCCGGAGATGTCGCCGCCGTTGGTGAGATTGACGTTGTTCCGCTTCCATTGCCAGGTGCCCGCCATGGGGGACTCCACCTTGAATTCGGCGGTTTCCCCGGCAACGACCGCCTCGTTTCGCGCCTCGCGGGTGAAGGAGAGGATGCCCATGTCTGCGCGGATGCCGGCCATGACGCGGGTGTGGTAGTGACGTTCGAGGAAGCCGTCCTCGTTGTCGTAATTGAAGCCGCTGGGCCAGACGGCATGGCCGTCGCCATTCAAGGCACCCCCGCCGTAGCTCTCTGACCGGGCTATGTTGCCATATTTGCCTTTCCACGTGCCGCCGGCGATGAGGCCGGCGTAGGCTCCATGGGTGCCCATGCCGAAGGTGTGCGCGGCCTCGTGGAAGACCACCCGCTCGTTGCGGGTGCCGCCGTAGCCCATGTAGCCGTTGTAGTTGCCCTCCGCCGTGGGAATCCCCGGATGGTAGGTGACGCCCCAGTGCTTGTTGAAGGATCCGTGCTGGTTGTAGAATGCAGCGGCGACAGCCACAGAATTTGCGACTTGCTGCGCCTCTCCTGACGACGCCGGGTCGAAATTGAGCTGATAGGAGATGTCGCCGTGTGCCAGTGGCGCGAGGAAGGCGGGGGAAAGGGCAAGAGCCGCCGCGAGGCGGATTGCGGAAGACGGCGGGAGCAACGAAAAGGGCATGATGGAATCAGGACGTGAGTGTGCAGACATGGGTTTCGGGTTGACCAATCGGTAAACAGGAGGAATTCCGCACTGCGCGGGACTGGGTTTTCCACGCCACTTGTTCCACACAGAAGTCCTCCACGCAACCGGCGTTAGGGCGCTCAACGATGTCTAGTCAATAGACATATTTCGGGAATCGGGTTGTGTCACCGACGATCCCAAGCTACTGAAACACATCATGTCCCAGCCCCCCATCCGGACCACGTTGCACCATCAACTGGTCGCTTTGCTCCGGCAAGGAATCGAGAACGACCGCTGGTCCGGGGGAATGCCGTGCGAGGCGGAACTCGGCCGCGAGTTTCAGGTCAGCCGCATGACCTTGCGCAAGGCGCTCGCCCAGCTCGCCGCTGAAGAGTGGATCGCTCTGGGCGGCCGGGGCTCAACTCACCGCGTCTTGCGTCGGCCCAGGACGAAGAAAAAGCTGGCAGTTCCCACCGCTCGGACGATCCGCATCCTCACGCCGTTCGGCTTTTCGGGTTGGAATACCACTGCCTTCGAACTGCTGGAGACACTCTCCGAGCGGATCTCCGCCGCCGGCTACCGGGTGGAAATGGAGCACCACCGCGCGGTTTTCGAAAAGTTTCAGGCGTCCAAGCTCGCCCGGCTCGATGCACTGCCGGACACCGCGGCCTGGCTGTTATTTTACTCCACCGCGCCGATCCAGCGCTGGTTCGCCGCCAGCGGCCGGCCGACGATGGTGGTCGGCAGGATCCATGAGGCGATTCCCCTCTCCTGCATCTATCCGGACACCGAGGCCGCGGCCCGCCACGCCGCCGGGCGGCTGTATTCGTGCGGTCATCGCGAAATGATCTATCTCATCGAGAACCTGACCAGCCTCGGCGACCGTATGGCGTCGGAAGTCTTCGTGGCGGAAGCACGCCGTCTCGGTGCGAGAGCACGCATCGTGAACTACGACGGCGATCCGCCATCGATCCGGAAAACCGTCATGGACTTGATGGCTTCCCGCCCTCGGGCCACCGCCTACCTCACCGGATCACCGGGCATCGCCATCACCGTCCTCTGTCATCTTCTATCCGCCGGCATCCGTGTCCCGACGGACGCGGCCGTCATCGCCCTGTGGGACGATGTCGATCTGGACGTCACCTTCCCCACCATCGCCCGCTACCGGACCGACGGCAAAGTCATGGGTCGCAAGATCGGGCACAAGATCATTGACCTGATTCGCCATGGTCCCGGCAAGGTCCGCGCCATGCCGATGGTTCCCGAGTTCGTCGCCGGAGAGAGCATCGGCCGGTGAGCCGCACGAACTTCACGGACCGCGAATCCCGTGCCTGCTCTATCAGATCGCCGCGGTCCAGGATCAGATTCTCCTCACCGCGATGCCACCTATCAGCAATGTGAACCCTGCATACACGAACCAGTGCGCGATGTCCTGATAGACAGCAGTGGCCGGCAAATCGGCCCGCACTTTTTCCGGATCGAAGCGTGTTAGCGCCGCGAGAGCAGCATCCGGCTCGCGGTCCAGGCGATATTCCGCCGGGTAATCGCGCTGCCAGCCAAGCGTTTTCATCAAGGAGTGATCGGTATCGCGCAAACTGAGGTTCACCCGCTCGTGCCCGGCGAGATTCACCGACGCCTCGTATCGCCCGACACCAGTTTGGCGGATGCTAACCGGCAGATCCGCGCCGTTGGCATCGATCGCCTTGGCATTCCATTTCACCCGGTCCACCGGCCGGTCCTGTTCGTCGCGACGCGTCACATCGACCCGCCAACGCTCGCGGTCCACCGAACCGGATGCTGATAGGCCGGTCGATTGCTCCTTGCGGACGATGCCGCGGAAAATCTGTGCCCAGAACGCGCCACCATTGCCCCAACCGAGCCATTCGCCACCCCATTTCTCGGTGAGATCCGACGTCCAGCACAGGCCGGTCCCGAGTCCGTAGCGGCAAATTGCCAGCAAGGGATCACCGGTTTCCGCAGCCAGTAACAGATTCGCCGTGGGCTTGGTCTGGGTCATCACGTAGCCGAGCACATAAGGAAGCTGAGTCTTCTCGTAGCCTGATAGAATCGGATGATCGCCGGTGACGACGCTGGCGAAAAGATCCTCTTTGATGGCCGAGCGCGACGCCTGCATCGTCTCCTTGGTGAAGATCTGCGGCATCGTCGCGGGATCATCGGTCTCGTAAAAGCGGCCGCCACCTTCCTGTGCGATGAGCTGCATCACGTCCTTCGCCGCGCCCGCGCCGAGGCATACGCTCGAAACCGTCATCCCCTGCGCCCGCATGTCGCGGACCAGTCCGGCGAAATCGTTGTCCGGCGTCTGCCCGTCTGATAGAACGATCATGTGTTTCACCTTCGCCACCGCGTTTTGCAGCAACTCGCGGCCTTTGACCATGCCCGGATAGGCATCGGTGCCGCCGCTGGCCTCCAGCGAGTCGATGGAATTCATCACCGTGCCACGGTCTGCTGCGCTCGTCATGTTGAGGATAACCCGGGTCTCGCTATCGAAGCCCACCACCGCGATCTGGTCCTGTGCGCCGAGCATCTCAGCCGCCGCCTTCGCCGAGGCGCGGGCGAGCGCGATCGGCTGGCCGTCCATCGACCCGCTCTTGTCAATGACCAGCACCATCGCGAGACTCGGCTTCTGCTTCTCCTTTTCGTAACGCGAGGTCAGCGGCAACGCCTCCTCGACCGGCGTGCGGAAATAGCCACCGAGCCCAAACGAGTTCTCCGACCCAAGCATCGCCAGTCCCCCGCCGAAATCGGAAACGTAGCGCCGAAGCAACTCCATCTGCCGCTGGTTCATCGAGGTCGCGGGCACATCGGCGAGCACCACCGCATCGAACGCGAGCAGCTCGGCCATCGTTTCCGGCAGCCCGCGTTCGCCGCGCAGTTCGAGTTCGAGTCCTTGCTTCTTCAACGCCCGCACTAACGGACGGAGCTGCTTCTCATCGCGGTGCAGTGCTAACAACCGCGGCTCGCCCTTCACCGTGATGGTGGTGGCGACCTTGTTATTGATCGGAAACCAGTCCTTTTCCGCCTGCAATTCCGCCTCCCAACGGCTTTCGCCGGCTGAGGTCATTTCCACATCGAGTGTGACCGCAGTTTCCTTGCCGGCTTCCAACTTCACTGGCGTCGAAGCCACCGCCACGCCACCATGGAGAATCCTGGCAGTGGCGTTCATCGCCTCGTTCGCCCGCATCCGCAGGCGCATACGGACGATTTCCCCGCGATAAGCGATGCGGGCAGCCGGCTCCAATGCCACCACCGCAGCCTCCGGACGGCGCAAGCCTTCCATCGGCCGAAAACGAAGATCCACGCCTTCTTCGCGCAACGTCTTGATCGCCGCCTCGACGCCCGGTGTGGTCGGGCTCCCATCGGAAAACACCACCAACCTGCGCGCCATTCCGGCATCGAACGCCAGCCGCGATCCTAACAACGCTTCCGCCAGCTTCGTTGAATTCCGGGCGGAAGCGTCGGCGGTGCCTGCCGTCGCTTCATCGGCAAGCTTGCGCAAACCTTTCGCATCCGCCGTCGCCAAGCGCGTGCCGAACGACAACAGCGACGAGCGATCCGAACTCTTGAGCACGGACGACGCTTTTTCGATCTCCGTCACCGCGCCACGTATCGCCTCGGGATCGACCGACTCCGAGACATCGACCAGATAGACGACGTGCAGGTGATCGCTTTTCGAAAGCCAATACGGCCGGCACAGCGCGAGGATCAAACAGATCGCGCCGAGCAGGCGCAGGCCATGCGCCAGCCACCGGCGGGCGGGCGGGCGATCGACCAACGAACGCCGCCAGACGAACACACTGGCCGCGGCGCAGGCAACTAGCAGCCAAAGGGGAAGAAAGGTGGAAAACTGCATGGAGATCGGGACTCAGCCAACTTTGCGGCGGTGATAGAGCAATTCCTCAGCGAACAAGGCCACCAGCGCGGCGAGGAGAAACCAGGCGGCCAGCGGCCAACCCGAAGCGAGCTTCACTTCCGGCGGCGCTGCACCAGCCACCGCAGGACCGGACTCACCGGCGGATAGAACCGCGCCGCCGAGCTGCCAGTTCGTCGCGTTGCGGGAGAAGCCGTAGTTGCCGATTTGGTCGATGCTCACGGGAGTTAGAAGCGGCAATGGGGCGACCTTTTCCTTCTGGCGAAGCGTCGCGGAGCTGAGCGCTTCAGTGCCGGGAACCTCCACCACGCTGCCGGTCGCAACGGTCGATGGAAACGTGTTCTCGCGGCCGGTTAGGAGCACGGCTGCGTCATGGACCAACACCGGGAACCAAGGCGAAAGGAAGAAGTCCTCGCGCGATGGGTCGAAGTTCAGCACCACCGCCCGCCGGCCGTTCGCCGAGCAGGTGTAGAGCAACGGCGTGCCGTCGGCATGCGCCAGCACGACGATCGAACCCGCCGGTGCAGTTAGTTTTTTCGCGCCGTCGAAGGCTAGCAGCGCGGGGTCGATGCGGGCGATCAGCGCGTGTTCCTTCGCCACCACTTCAGGCGCGCCGGGCGACAACTCCGCACCCAGATCTTTCCAGAACGGCGATTCGCCGGATGGCGCGAACACGATCGTGGTCTCCGTTTCCGGCGGCGTGCCTTCGGCTAACGAAAGCCTGCCAAAACCTTCCATCGGTTCGAACAACGAGTCCGCCCGGCTGAAGGCGGCGATGCATTGTTGGAAGAAGAATGGATTTTTCGCCGCCACCTGCACGGGGATCGGCTGCGGCGCGTTCAAGCCTAACGGCGCAATGTCGTCGCTCGCCAGCGCGTCCGTTCCGCGCAGCCGCAGCAGCCATGCGCCGGGCTCGATGCCATCCAGCGGGATCGATTCGCTCGCCTCGCCGCGAGCCGGCAGTTGCATTGAAAACAAGTGCGCGAGCTTGCCGGAGTCCGCTGCCACCAGCTCCAACTCCGCCTCGCGGGCTTCGGGAAAATCCGAGATCAGCGAGACGAACAAGGAGGCCCGGCTGGGGGCGTCCCAATGCAAATCCGCCGCCGTGATCCCGGCGTTGCCTGTCCGGCCTCCGAGCGGGATGACTTCCACACCGGAGGGAACCTGCATCGCCGCCGAGTGCCGGTCGGTTAGGAAGAGGATCCGCGTCGAGTGGCCGGTGGTGGTCAGCAGGGAGAGTTCGTCGAGCGCGTGGGGGTCGAGTGATAGATCGGAAGCGGTGATTCCATCGAGCGCGTCCCGCAGGAGCTTCGCGTGGTTGGTGAGATTCGCGCGGTATTCGATCTTCCCCGCGACCGTGGCGATCGCCGCCCGCTGCGAACCGCCGAGCGCGGTGATCCAGGAACCGGCCAGATCCTTGGCCCGGGCGAGTCGCGATTTCCCTTCGTCGATGCCGTTCATCGACACCGAGCGATCGATGACGATGAGCAGGTCCGGAGCCTTGCCATCGCCGATGCGCGGTTTCGTCAACGCAAACACCGCTGCTAGAAATGAGAGCGCGACCAGCAGCAGGGAAAGCAGATTGCGCATCCGCTGGAACAACGAGTTGGATGCCTTCTGTTGGAAAACCTGCTGCCACAGGAAGAACGCGTTCACCGGCTGGCGGCGCGGGCGGATCTTGATGAAATAGACCGCTGCGAGGGGAAGCAGCGCGAGCGCTGCCCAGAAAAATGCGGGAAAACCAAAGGTCATGCGACGAGTCCTCCCTTTCTCAACATCGATTGGATCACGACCTCGAACGGCACGTCGGAGGTCGTGCTGGCAAGCCCCACGCCGCGGCGCGCGCACTCGTTGCGCAGCGTTTCGTTCCACGTCGCGACCGCTTCCCGATAGATTTTCGCTTCCTTCTCGGTGATCGTCACCCGCTGGCGGGCGGATGTTTCGACACATTCGATTTCAAGGTCGCCGAGCCACGGGCATTCCAGGTCGGCGGGGTCGTTCACTTGCAGGGCGAACACGTCGTGGCCGGACCATTGGAGGAAGCGCAGGCCTTCCTCGAAACCTTTGGGAAAGAAAAAATCCGAAATGACCAACACCACGCCCTTCTTGCGATTTCGTGCCTGGAAGGTGCGGGCGCAAGCGGTGAAATCGCTGTCGGTGCCAGAGGTTTCCGCGGCTTCGAGATCTCGCAGGAATGGAAATACCTTTCCCCGGCCACGGGCGCTATCGACGATGGTGCCTAACCGCTCGGTGATGCTGTGGACGACGACTCTATCAAGTCCGTTGAGCGCGATGTAACCGAGCGCGGCGGCAAGCTTGCGGGCATAGTCGAACTTCGGCCCCATCGAGCGGCTGCAATCGAACAGGATGTAAACCGTGGTGTCCTCCTCCACCTCAAACAGCTTGATGAGTAACTCCTCGGTGCGGGCGTAGATCTTCCAGTCGATCGCGCGGTAGTCGTCGCCGAAACTGTACGGCGCGTAGTCGGCGAAGGTGATGCCGGTGCCGCGGCGCTGGGTGCGGCGGTCCGCCTGCAACGACCCGCGCAGGACGCGGCGGGCCAGCAGGTTCAGGGCATCAAGCTGCTTGATGAACGCGGGATCGGTGAGGGACACGGCGGCGGTTCTAACGTTTGGCGGCGGCGATGGCATCCTTCACCAGCGAATCCGGCTTGATCCCTTCCGCCTCACCTTCGAACGACAGGATCAGACGATGCCGCAGCGCGGGCAGCGCCACCGAATCGATGTCCTCGCGGGCGACGTGGAACCGACCATCCAGCAGGGCGCGGGCGCGGGCGGCGGCCTGGATCGCCTGCCCGGCGCGCGGCGAGGCACCGTGACGGACGAATTGCAGGATTGACTTCGGCGCGGACTCATTCGGATGGGTGCCTCTAACGACACGGACCAAATAGTCCTGCACGTCCGGAGCGATGGGCACCTCGCGGATGGTAGAGCCCATCCGGATGATGTCCTCGCCATGTGCGACCGCCTTCACATGCGGGTGCGAATTCCCGCCGGTGCGGTCGAGGATCTGTTTGAACTCGTCGTGCGAAGGAAGGTTGACCTGGAGTTTGAAAAAGAACCGATCAAGCTGGGCTTCCGGCAGCGGATAGGTGCCGTCGTTTTCAATCGGATTCTGCGTGGCCATGACGAAAAACGGCAGCGACAACGGGTGAGTGTGATTCGCAACCGTGACCCGCTTTTCCTGCATCGTTTCCAACAGCGCCGACTGGGTCTTCGGCGTGGCGCGGTTGATTTCGTCGGCTAACAGCAAGTTGCAGAACACCGGGCCACGCTGGAACTCCAGCTCGCGACGGCCGTCGCGGTCGATCAGGATTTGGGTGCCAACGACGTCGCTGGGCAGCAGGTCGGGCGTGAACTGGATGCGCTTGAACTGGACGTCAATGGCCTGCGCGATCGTGTTTACCAACGAGGTTTTGCCAAGGCCGGGCACGCCCTCTAGCAGGACGTGGCCGCCGCAACAGATCGCGATGAGCACGTCGTCGATGATTTCCTGCTGCCCGACCATGAAGGTCGAAATGGCGGCGCGGATGCGGTTGAAAGTTTCCTTGAAATGCTCGACGGATGGTTCTGAAAGAGTGGTCATTTTGATGCGGGTTCTACGGCGGGTGCGGCGGATTGGAGATTTTCGAAATAGTTGCGGACGCCGAGTTTCAGCGATTCCGGGACATCGTCGCGCTGGACGAATGACTCGACCTGACGGGCGAACTCGCGCTGGCGGGCTTCGCCGCGACGGCCGGAAACACCCGAACCGCTCTCGGCATCTTCGACTGCGCTGAGCGACGGACCGGTGCCGTGCTGGCCTTGGAGTTGGGCGAGTTGGCCGTTTTTCTGCGAGTCGTCGCGTTCCTTGCGTTCGCTCCAGGACGAACCGGTGCCGGCCTGTTTGCCACCGGCTGCCAAGCCTAACATTTGGGTCTGGCCTTGGGAGAACGATTGCGCCTGGGCCAGGCCGTCGCGGAGTTGGTCTAGCTTGCTCTTGGCCATGCGTTTTGCGTGCATGCCCTTGAGGTGCTTGCCGAGTTTCCCAAGCGCGCCGTTGGCTTTTTCCATCGGCTCATCGCTCCACTCAGCGTCGGGGTCGGCTTCGATTTCCTCAAGGTCCTTTTCAATCTCGGCGGCGGCGTCATCGATCTCGGCCATCAGGTCTTCCAGCGGTTTTCCCTGTTCGCCCTGACCCGCCGCACCCTCGCCGTTGGCAGCCCCCTCCCCTTGTCCCTGCTGGCCGTCGCCTTTGCCGGCCTGCGCCTGGCGGGCTCCCTGCCGCTGCTTGCCGGCGGCGGCGAGGCGTTTGGAAATCGCACGCATCTTGGCCATCTCCTCCTTCGCTTCGGTTAGTTTCTGCTGCTTGGTGGCGGGATTCTTGAGATCCTTGGGGTCGATCTTCTTCGCGTCCAACTTCGCTAACATCTCAGCGGCTTCCTTGAGTTCCTTGGCGTCGAGTTTCTTGCCGAGCTGGCGGGCTTCGGTCTGCTCGGCTTTTGCGAGTTCAGCCGCGGCGAGCTTCACGGTTTCCTCGTCGCGCTTCTGATCCAGCGCGCGGCTGGAGTCGCGGACTTTCTGTTCGATCCGGGCGAACTGGCGGGCGGCCTCATTGCGATCGCCGTGTTCGTCGATGGACTTCACGAGCTTGCGGAATTCATCGAGCTTGAGCGAGTCCTTGTCCTCGGCACCAACGATGTCCTTGTCGAGCGCTTCGATGAGTTGTTCGAGCTGGTCCTTGGACTCGGCGATCCGAACCTGCGCATCGAGAGCTTCCTTTTCCGCCGCCTGAACTGCGGGTGAAGGAGGAAGCAGCGCGAGCCAAACGGCGGCGACAGTCAGGAGGCCGGATAGAATCGCGGTGCGCTTGGGAAACGGCGCGGTGATCGTCGCGGGTTTGCATTCGGCCAGACGCGGGACGAGCCACTTCCATTGCAGTTGGGTTGCCGGATCATCCGGCGCGGTGACGGCGAGGTGGCGCGCGCTGGTGATGGCGTCCTTGAGGTCGAAAAACCGGTCGCACTCGCGGATCGCGGCGGCATGGCTCATTTTGCGAAGCTGCCAAACCGCTGTGCCGGTGACCGCCGCCAGCGCCACGACAGCTAACGGAAACGCCGCGGGCACGGCGTGGCCGCGCAGCACCCACGCCAGCGAACCGGCGAGGCAGAGACCGGCGGCGATGGCGAGCGATAGGAACAACAGCCGCCTCGCTAACAGCCGGTGGTGGCGGCCCGCCACCTGGCGGACCAGCGTTTCGATTTCAGGATGTGCGGACATTATTTTTTCTCCGGCTCAGGCTTTTTGGGAGGCAGTGCGGAAACGACAGGCTTCACCTCCAGCTTCTTGGCAAGTTCCAGATAAGACGCTCGCATCTCGTCCGGTATTTCTTCCGGGGTCAATGATGCCAAGGTTTTCTTCGCCTCGTCCACTTGTTTGGCCGCGGATAACAGATTCGCCAGGTCACGTTTGAGCGTGCCCCGCAGATGCTTGTTCGCGACATCATCCGGACAGAGTTCCAGCGCCTTGCGGCAGGCGACCAGCGCCTCCTCCGGTTGTTTCTCCTGGAGGTAACGGGCGCGGTAGCCGTAGAGCGCGGGCAGGAATTCCGGCACCAGGCTGGCAGGCGGGTTCGCCATCAAGTCGCTGAGCGCTTCGGCCTGGCCTTGCGACGCGAGGCTTTCCACCCACGCGAGATCCCGCGGACACGCGCTGACAAACCCCGGATGGCTCAGCGCTTTTCCGATGAACACCCCGCGGCTAATAGTCTCGGGCAAGTTATCCAATTTGCGCGCGGAAAACAGAACTCTAACTAAAGGTGTGAAGCTGTCCTGGCGGTTGAACTTCTTACCATAGTCGGCGGTTTTCTCCGGCAGGCGTTCGCACATCTTGTCGAAGGCCGCGGGGTCACCGGTCCAACAGCCGAGGAAATGGGAGGCTGCCAGCGCAGCAGTCATCTGAGATGGATCATAGGCAGCGGTCGGACCCGCGCACTGGATGGCGAAATCGTTCCACGCGGGCAAGCCGTCCTTGTAGCCCGAGGTGCTTCCCAGACAAACGCCGTTCCAGATCGTCCGCGACATTTCCCGCACCAGATTGCCGACATCGCGCGACAACTGATAGCCCCCGTTGCGGTTGTCCGGCGGCACGGCCGCGATGGCCTCCTGGAGCACTTTCAACCGCGACGTGTCACCGCCGGCGAAGGCGCGCATAGCCGAATTGCCGTGAAGCTCGATCGCCGAATTGCGAGCTCTGCTGGCACTGCCCGAGCCTCCGCTACTTTCACGACCCAGGAAATCACCGACCGGATGTGCCACCACCCAGGCATCGATCGCGGCTAACAGCGCGGGACTGGCCGGTGCTTTCCGCTGCAACGAGCGCAGCGCGATGGGCACGACGCTTTCATGCGGCGCGGTGGCCATGAACGACGCGACCAGCCGCTCCGTCCGCGCGTCCGGGGTCTCGACCGGAGCGTCTTCCTTTTTCCCAACCGGCAAATCCAACAGCTCGAACTCCAGCTTCTGCAGGGTCGGCGCTTCGATGCCGGATTGCTTGAAGGCAGATAAGGATTCCTCGAGCGACTTGTCGTAAGTCAGACCGCTGTTCGAGTCGATCTCGAACCCGGCCGCAGGGAGTGGTGCCAGTTGCCGGGCCAAATCCGCCCGGCCTAACTGGACCAGCGAAATCATCGGCTGCAGCTTCCCAGTTAGAAGCGGCTTGATCCGGGGAAACGTGGTCTTCACCAGCTCGGTGTCGTTGCCCAGCACCGCGGCGATGAAGGTGGACTGCGCGAGCGAACCGGGAACCGGCGGATGACCGGCGGCTTTCGGCAGGGCGGTGTTAGCCCAGAACGATTGCGCAAGCGCCTTGTAGAGCGCCGTCGCCGGCTCGTCGCGCAGCGGAGTTTTCACCAGCGCCTTGAACAACGAGTCGGACGCCAGCGTGATCGCGGTGCGTTCCCCGGCACAATAGTCCTGATAGACCTTGGCCAGCGCCGTGCAGGCCGCGGCGTCCAGAATGTCCTCCTTCGGCAAACTTGCCAGCAGCTCACCGGCGATCATCACCCGCGCCATGTCCGGAATCGATTCATCGGAAATCAGTGCGGTGATCGTCGTGCGGGCATCCGCCTTCTCCTCGGGCGTGCAAGCTTTCCACGACCATTGCGCCAGCCTAACGGTCGCCAGGCGGGCTGCCTGCGGATCGTTGTCCACCAGCTTGGCGAGCTTGGCAACGATCGCCTGCCGGAGCTTGGGATCCTCGGTCGGGCTGGTGTTCAGCTTGGCCAGCAAGAAACAAGGAAATGCGACGGCTTTCAAATCTGGCTCCAATGCCCGGTAGGTCTCCACGATTTCGATCGCGTCGCCGGTGTCGGGCGCGAACTTCAGCGACTTCATCAAGGGTGCGACAGCCGTGGAAAAGAGATTCTGGCTGTTGTAATAGATCGTCCACGAGAGCCGCTTGCCGGTGGGAGTCGCGAGGATCTTCTTGAAAAACTTGAGCCGCAGTTTCGGATTCGAATCAAACGGGTTGTTATTCCGATCCACTTGTCCGATCTCGTTGAGCTGGTAGTCGCGTTGGGAAAACTGCCAGTCTCCGGACGACGAGTTCGAATAACGCCCGCCCCGCGACAACGAGTCGGTGTAGGCTTGCTCCGCCGCGACGAAAACTTCGACCGCTTTGTCAAAATCATACGGGATCAGGCCGGCCACCACGGTCGATGCTTCGCGGCTGCTGCTGTTCCTTCCCTGGGACTTCAGTGAAGCGATGAATTTGTCCGCCGCGACGATGGTCTCCTCGCGTTTCTTTGATTCCACGCCTAGCAGCTTTTGACGGAATGAATCCGGCAGCTTGGGGCGGACCTCGTCCGGCAGCCACGGCAGCACCATCGCCAACGTCTCAATCCGCTCCGGCGGCAGCTTCGCCAGCGCCGCCGCCGATTCAGTAAACGCCTGCCCGGCGAGTGCGCTTCGATCCTTCCCGGAGGAAAGCGCGGCGGCGATCATCAACGAGCCGAAGCGACCGCTCTTGCGGGCCTTCAGTCGGCCTATCAGATCCTCGCGCTTCATGTTACCGTTGTTCATGTATTGGAAAACCCGGTCCATCAGCAGCACCGGCTTGACCCGGACCGTGATCCCATTGCTCGAATTGCCCGTGTCGTAAACCACGCTGGCAAAGGGTTCCCAACGGTCGGCATCGCACAACCAGCCGAGCGATTCGATGAACGCCTCGGCTTCCTCGGCCTTGGTGAAACGCTTGTTTTGGAAGGGTTGGGTCGCGCCGTATTCGCCCTGCGAGACCGGC
>JAZKGW010000033.1:55289-72034 GCA_040385685.1 Verrucomicrobiota bacterium
GGCACCCGAATCCGGAAAAACGCTGCCTGATAGCGGACCATCAAGAGAGCGTCAGTGCCGATTTCCCGGGTGAAATTCTCCATCAGATTGACGCGCTGATAGTCCTGCTGCCCGGTGGCATCGGAGAATTCGATTTTCTCGCCGAAGACCGCCTTCGAGATCGCGCGGGCGACGGCATCGAGTTCGCCGGGTTTGCCGGTGGCCGTGCCAATGATCGCGGCGAGGAACAAAGACTGGGCGTTGCCCTCCGAGCTTCCATTGCGGTTCACCGCTTCGCCGGGCTTGATCGCCGCGATCTTGTCCACGAAGAACTTGCTGGCTCCTGGCGCGGTTGCCATCCGTTTGAGCACCAGCGGCCGGAACATCCGGCTGAAGCGGTCCGAGTTGGGCTTCATCACGTCGGAATCCCACAGCATCGTTAGATCCTCGTTTTTCAAATCCCGGCCGAGGCTGACCAACACGTCCCCGACTTTCGGGTTGCGCTGCTTGAGGTCCGCGATAAAGCCGGGGGTGAAAATCTCCGCCGGTTTTTTGAGCTCGCCCAGGCGCTTGATCAGCCAGGACGCCGAGGACGCTTCCGCCAGATCGCCGCCACTCGAACTGCCGCCATTGCCCTGCACGAGCGTGAAAAACTGCGATTGATCGGACCGCCACGACCCGGATTTCACCGGAATGGCCGAAGCCAGCAAGGCCTGGCGCGCCCATTCGTCCATCTCCGCCGGTTCGAGTTTCCATGCCTTCGCTCCGGCTAACAGCCGGAACCCTTCCTCCGCGCACGAGGCGTGCCGCATCATCGCGCGGGTCAACCGACCGCACAGCGCCTTGTGCTGCTCGACCACGGCCTTGTCGCCTTTGGTGCCCTCGCCATCGCCCTCGCCATTGGTGAGCATGGACGGCAGGCCGAGGTCGGAATCGCCGCCGAAAAAGTCCTTCGCGTAGTAAGACGTCCAAGTCAGGTTGGCGTCTGTTAGCACTTTCGGATCCGTCGCCTCCAACCAGCGGGTGGTGGTTTCAAAGAACTCCATCGCCCGCTTGCCATCATTTCCTTCCATCAAGCCGGAAGCGACGGTGGACGCCTGGTCCACGAAGTCCGGCTCCATGCAGGCCTTGGTCATCAGTTCAAGCCGCCGATCCATTTGGTCAGAGGGAATCGTGAACGCCAGCCGCGCGGCGATCCCGGCGTCGTCGGGACGTTCCTTGGCGAGGGCTTCCAAGACACCCAATGCCATGCTGCCCTTGCCGACCGCGCTGCAGATGTCCGCGTACTCGAGGCGCTTCACCAAGCTCTTGCTATCGCCCGGATCCACCAGCTTGAGCAATTCCGCCTGACCTTCCTTGCCCAGCCGCTGCATCAGTTCACGCAGTTGATACTGATAGTAGCTCGCACCGTTCTGATTGCCGATCGCACGGACCGCTTGTAGCCCCTCACGGGCGGCGGCTTCGTATTTCTTCTCCACCAGGAGTTTCTGGATCTTGTCCGACGAGTTGCCTGACGACGAGGAGGAGCTTGTGGAAACGCCGGCAATCGCCGCCGCGGCGACCGCGGATTTCGCGCCTCTAACCGTTGCAGGAACTACCGGTTCGATCCGTTTCGCGAGATCTTCCAAGCCCAGCTTGCGCGCCTGCCCGGCGAGCACCTGCGCCCCCATCACTCCGAAAATCTGGCGGGATTGCAGGAACGTCGCCTGGATCTCGGCGGCCAGCCCGGCCCGTTCCTCAGCCGTCATGCTGCCCGCCACGCCAATCAGCGCCATGCTGATCGCGCCGGATATTTCGCGGTCCGAACCGGCCGCGGCGCGGGCTTTCAGCAACGAGGCGAAGGCATCCGTTGGCTTCTTGTCCTGGATCGCGAGCACCGCCCGCAGCATTTCAAAGTCACAGACCTCGTCCTGCGGCGGAACGGCGGCCATCGCCTTGGCGGTCGCCGCCTTGTCCTCCGCTTTCGCCGCCAGCCAGGCCCGCAGGTAGGGTGACTCCACCTGGTCACCGCGCTTCACCAGCTCGGCGGGTGTTAGCAGGGGTTTCACATTCTCGCCCTGATAGCCCTCCCGCGGGGAAAACTGCGCGATCACCTGCATCGGGATCGAGCGGATCGGCAGAGTCGCGAGGGTCGGCGATTCGAACAAATTCTCCGTGGAACTCCACGGGTTGTAGCTGCTGGACGAAGAGCTGTGCGAGACCTGTTGGAGGATGCGCCCGAAACGCGTGCGATAGCCATAGCCCATGCCGTATCCCGTCTGCTGCGGTGCCTTGCGCGAGTCGCTGACCATGGCATTGATTTCCCCCAACCAGGCATCCGGGTTCTCCGCCAGCGCGAACATCGTTAGAGCGTAGTAGCTATGGGCCATCTTCGGCTCGGCTTTCACGGATTTCGTGTAGGCGGCGAGCATCAGTTCGCGCACCGCGGCCCGATGAATCTCCGGACAAGTCCCCTGCTGGCCCTGGAGCAGGAACATCAGCCGGTAACTGACTCCCTGGGCACCCGCCGCAGCCTTGTCGTCGATGCAGGCTTTCGCAGCCGCGAACATCGACGCCCACGCCGAATCCTCGGGCTTCGCCTTGGCCGTGATGATCGCCCATGCGTTGAAGCGCGCCGTCGGGCTGAGTTTGTCCGCGTGTTCCAGCACCCGCCGGACGAGCTTGTCGTCCATCCCCTGTCCGCCGTAGCCGTTGCCATACGTCATCACGAAATCGAACAACCCGGGCTGTTCCGGATAAGTTTCGAGAAGCTTGGTCATGTTGCCCTGCCCGCCGCCGGCCTGGGTGGCGAGATCGGCGATGAACGCGGCGTTGTCGATGCCCGCGGCCTTCACCCGGGCGAGAATCGGTTCGCCCGCCCCGGCGTTGTTCTTTTTGGACAGCACGCAAAGATGGATGAGCGCGAACCTTCTGACGTCGGCCACTGTGTTAGGCAGATAGAACGCCCCAACCAGCGTGGCGCTCTGGCCGACGGAGTAACTGATCCCGGAATTGTTGTCTCGCTTGTAGGCGGCCTGGTTCGAGCTGATCAATTGAAACATGTCGCGGACTTCCTTGGAGAATTGATCGAGGTAATTCTGATAGCCCCCCGCAACCACCGGCAGCACCAGCTTCGGAATCTCTCCCTGTGCCTGGAGCAGGCTGAGGAAAATCGGCACTGCCTCGGCTTCCCGGCCGTCCTCTTCCAACAGCGCGGCCAGCAGGTAGCGCGAACGCCAGTCACCGCCGTCCGGCAGTTCCGCCCGCAGGAAGCCGATCGCCTCTTCATACAATTTCGTGCCCGCCAGCGCGGCGGCCGCGCTCTCGGCGGACCGCGGGTCGAAGCCGGTCTTTCCCGCTAACAGCCGCAGCTCTCGCATGCCTTTCACCGCTTGGCCCTGGCGGAGATACGCCTGTGCCAGCGCGCTGCGGACGCGGCCGTTGGCATCGTATGGGAGCGCCTCCTCCAACAGCGCCACCACCCGCTCCGGGTTGCCGGATTGGTCCTCGAGGCTGGCTATTTGCAGCCGCAGATCGAGATCCTTCGGTTGCAGGCGCACGGCCTCCAGCAGCAAGTCACGGCGCTTGTTCTCGTTGTTAGTCACGCGGGCCAGTTCGGCCATCGCGAGGATTGGGCCGATCGACTTGCGGTTGCCGCGGGCACGTTCGCGGAGCTTTTCCTCCAGATCCTCGGTCTTGGCCGTCCGCTGGGCGAGTTGCGCGAGCTGGACCGCCCATCGCGCCTGATCGGCCGGGCTTTGCGATTCGTCGTAGAGTTTCCAATAGATCGCTTCCGCGTCCTGCCATTGGCCGGCCTCATCATGGAGCGAGGCTAGGTTGGCGGCTAGATCAGTGTCGCCTTCGAAACGGGCGACGGCCTGGCGCGTCATCTTCACAGCTTCCTCCGGCTTGCCGCTTTCGCGCAGCAGGCGGCTGCCGGTGATCCACGCGGTCTTGTCGCCGGGTGCGCTGAGTTTCCAACGTTCTACCGTGGCGAGCGCCTCGGGGATTTTTCCCGCGCGCTGTTGGAGTTCGGTCAGATCCTTGAAATAAGCGGCTTTCTTGCCTTCCTCGGTGTCGGCCAGCCGGGAAATCACGGCGATCGCCGTGTCGAATTCGCCACGTCTATCAAGCAGGGCGGCGTGGAAATGCAACACCAATGAATCGGTGTTCGCATCGAGCAATTGCCCGACGGCGGTGAAGTCCTCGCGGTCCTCCAGCAACGAGGCTAACAGACAGGTTTCCGCCGCGCTGCGGGTCGGCTGGGCGGCGAGCGCGGTGCGAATTTCGTCCGCCTTGTCTGCGCCGGTGATGACGCGCGAGGCAAGGCCGATACTCTCGGCGAGCTCGTTGGTTTGCTTGGCCATTCGTACCAGCTTGAGCGCCTGCGGCACCGCATCCGCCGGTTTGGCCGCCGCCAACGCGGATTGCGCCAGCGCTGCTAGAAACCGCGGATCAGTGGAAAACTTGTCGACGCGGGCCATCAGGGTTTCGAACGCCACGCCGCTTTCGCCCAGCGCGGAAATCGCTCCCGCGTTGCGCAGCAGCACGTCCACATCGTCGCCGGCGGCGGCTTTCTTCAAGAGTTCCACAGCCTCCGGTTTGCGGTCGGTCCGCCCGTATTGCGCGGCTAAAGCTTCCATGGCCAACGGACCGGCACCGGCCGCGCTGCCGATTTCCTTGAGCAATGCTTCGCCGGGATCCTTGAGTTGGTATTGCAACATCAGCCCGGCGATGCGAATGCCGTTGCCCTCGTCCCTACCTAGCAGTTCATGCGCTTTGTTAAGAGCCGCGAGCACCAGCTCCGGCTTGCCCTGGCGGAACCGCATCGCGGCGACCTGCAGATAGAGTCCGGAATCCGTCGGTGAAAGCTCGATCAGCTTTTCCAACTCCGCCGCCGCATCATCGAATCGCTCGCCATCGCTGAGCAACCTGACGAATTCCTCGCGCAGTTCCTTGTCCCCGGGCGACCGCTTGAGCACCTCGCGGAACCGCCCGATCGCCGCATCCGCCTCGCCCTGCGCCGCCTCTAACTTCGCGAGCTGCCGATGGATCAAGAGCCGCTGCGGATAGGCTTCGGCGAGTTTCTTGAGCTGCGCTGATAGATCGTCGAGCCGGTCCTGTTTGCGGAAGACCTTCTCGATCTGCGCCAGCACCTCGCGCTCCAGCCACGAGCCTTCGCCGACCTGGTTGAAGATTCCCGAATACGCCTCCACCGCCTCGTCATGGCGGCCGGCCTGGGCGAGCAAATCGCCGCGGCGCAGCATCCGCAGCGTCTTCTGATAGGGATCACGGCTCGCCGCGATCAGCTTGTCGGCATAGATCAGGGCTTGCGCCGTTTCGGACTCCGCCGCGGCGGTTTCCACCAGGTCTTCCAGCAAATCCTCGTCGCCGGGATGCGCTGCCAGAACAGCATCCCAGGCCTTGATCGCCTCCTCGGTCTTGCCCTCTCGCAACCACGATTTGCCCGTTAGTTTCGCCGCCTCCAGCGCCAGCACCTCATCCTTGCCCGTCACCACTTTCGTCAGATCCGCGCGCGCGCCATCGAACTCCAGCCGCCTCAGCCGCAGTTTCGCCCGTTCCATCGGCAGCGCGGCGTCGTCGGGCACCGCCTCGATCCCCTTGGCCAAGGCCGCCAGCGCCGCCTCTTCCTTGCCGCGACGCAACTGATAGGTCGCCAGCACCGTCCAGTCCTGTCCGCCGTTTGCCAGTGCCCGCGCGTTCAGGAACGCCTCCAGCGTTTCCACCGGTTGCTCGTCGATCCACGCGCCGAAAAAGCGGTCGAACAACGCCGCGTTGTGCGGTCGCTTGAGCAGCGCCTCGTGGTATTTCAACGCCCTGTCCGGCGCTTCCTGCGCAACGGCAGCGGTCGCCACCAGGCAGTAAATGGGAACCAGGAAAACAGGCAATCCGCGATGATGGGTCATGGTTGATTCAGGTTGATAGAGGTCTCACAGAATAACAGATGGGTGTCGCGATAAAACTTGGGATTTTTTGAGTTGCTCCGGATAGTGGAATTCGAACCGTAGCTTGTAACCGTGGCACATCATGGCTCCGGGGTTGGTTCTAACGTTTTCGCGAGATCCGCACGGAGTTCCTTCATTGCCTCGGAAACTTCTTCCGCCGGGATTGTCGCCAAAACCTTCCTCGCCTCGTCCAATTGATTTGCCGTGCGGAGCTGGTTGCACAATTCCAGTTTCAAATCCCCGCGGGGGATGTTCCATGCGGGTCCGACCGGGCACAGTCCGATCCCCTTGCGCAAGACCGCGATGCCTTCCCCCTGTTGGCCTTTCCGCATCATTTTGCCGTAATGCAGGTAAAGCGCGGGCGAGACTTCGGGGATCAGTCCCGCCGGCGGCTTGGCTGATAGCGGGTTGATGACCCACTTGAAAACGTCGTGTTGCGCCAAGGAATCCAACCACCGGGGATGTTTTTGGAAATAGCTGGCGAAGCCCGGTTGGCTCATGGCTTTCTCCAGGAATACCGCAGTGCTAACAGTATCTGGCAACCCGTAGAAATAGTCCTTTTCCTGCAGGATCTCGATGAACCGCAGCAAACCCGCCTCGGTAGAGAACTGTTTCACCGACTCGGCCATGTTCTCGGGCAAGCGCCCGCACATCGCGTCGAATGTCGCGGGTTCACCGACCCAGCAGGCGAGAAAATGGGAGGCTGCAAGACCATGATTGATCCCCGACGGATCCTCGCTCGCGATTTGTTCCGCGAACTTGACGATGAATTCATTCCACAACGGCAAGCCCGCCTGATAGCCCGCCGTCGTGCCCGCGCAAACGTCCAACCAGACCGCCCGCGACATTTCAGAAACCATCGCGACGAGATTCTCTTTGATCTGCAAATTGCCGGTGCCGGTGGGCATGGCCTCGATGATCGCCTTCAAGAGCGAGGAATCGCCGCGGGCGAGCGCGTGCATGGCAGCGAGGCCATGAAGACCCACCCCATAATAGGAATCACCGGTCAGGAATACGGAAACCGGGTTGGCCCTCGCCCAACCATCGAGCAGGGCTAACAGCTTGGGGTTGCGCGGCCATTGGGTGAACAGGTTTTTGAACGTAACTTGAAACAAAGAACCGTCCGTCGGCGCGGCGGCGAAGTCTCCGATCACCCGTTCCACGCGGGCCTCCCGCGATTCCGCAGGTGCCTCCGCTGCCGTTCCCTCCGCGTAAACCAACAAACTGAGCTCGAGGTCCTGCATCATGGGCTTGTCCACCCCGGCTTGCTTGAAGGCGGCCAGCAGTTCTTCGATTTTGCGGGTGTAGCCGGACGGGAGAGGCTCCAATTGAAACGAATGTCCCGGCCGCGATGCCAATTGCCGGGCCAGATCGAATCTGCCGAGTTCCATCAGATAGACCACCAACGACAGCTTCCCGGCCATTCCTTCCTTGATGCGCGGGAAAATCTTCGCGGCCAATTCCATGTCCTTGCCTCGCAAGATGGACATGAACAGCGGTTGCGCCAACGTGGCGGGAAGCGGCGGATGGCCGGCGACCTTGGCCGTGGTGGCATTTTCCCAAAATGTCCGGGCCAGCGCCAGGTCCAAGGCCAGTGTGGATTCATCCCGGCCCTGGGTATCTGCCAGCGCCTTGAACAACCGCTCGGAAACGACCGAGACCGCGCTCCGCTCACCGCCGCAGTAGGTCTGATAGAGCCGGGCCAGCGCCATGCAAAAAGCCGGGTCCAACCGCTCGTCCTTGGGCAGGCATACGATGAATCGCATCGCCATGGTCAATCTAACCGCGTCCGGGATGGACTCGTCCGTGATCAGTCCTGTGAGCACCGCCCTCGTTTCAGCCTTTTCAGCGGGCGTGTAGGTCTGCCATACCCCCTCCGAGGAGACAAGCCGCGCAGTCATCAGCCTGCCCAGTTGCGGATCCCCCGCCGCCTCCGCCGCGAGTTGCGGGAGCATTGCCCGGATTTGCTTCGGGTTGAGATTGCCGTAACTCTGGATATCCGTTAGGACGAAACACGGCAGCGCCAAGGGTTTCAGTCCGGGCTCCAGCGCCTTGAAGGCCTTGGCAATCCGGATGTTCATATCTTGGTCCCGGACGCCATTCACCCCTACCTTGAACAGCGGCAACACCGCGGTGGCGAACACGCTCCGGGTGTATTCGTCGAGGTCGCCGAAAATCAGCCGTTTGCCGGACGAAGAGGCGAGGATCTTGGTGAGGAACTTGAGCCGCAGCGCCGGATCCGAGGCGAACGGCCCCCGTTCATCGCCGTTATACTGGGTAATCCGCCCGAAGGTCCGGTCCCGCTCCGCGATCTGAAACTCGCCCGACGACGAGTTGGAAAACTTCCCGCCACGGCCTAACGATTCGGTGAACTCGTCATCCGCCGCAGTGAAGATTTCCACCGCCTTGTCGATGTCGTAGGGAATCAATGAAGCCACCACCGGTTGCACCCGGTTGATGGAAATCTCGCCACCGCGGGTTTTCATCGAGTCCACGAACTTGTCCGCCATGGCAACAACTTCGGCGCGTTTGCCTGCATCCAACTCCCGCTGCTTATGTTGGAATTTCTCCGGCAGTTTGTTGCCGACGTGGCCTGGCAACCAAGGCAGGAACAGCGAAAACGTGGCCACCCGCTCGGGCGGAAGTTTCTCCAGATCGGCGGCAAACTCCGTGAACGCCTGCCCTGCGAGTTCAGAGCGCTCGCTCTCCGACGAGAGCGCGGCGGCGACCATCAGCGACCCGAAGCGGCCGGACTTGCGGTCCTTCAGGCGCTTGACGAGTTCGCCGGCGCAACTGTCGTTACGAAGGGTTCTAAGGGCTTCAGCCAAAGCCAGCCTCGGCTGAAGGATCGTCGTCTCTTTGCCATCCTTCGATTCCTGCCGACAGATCAGGACCGCGTAAGGTTCCCAGCGATCGGGTTCCGCGAGCCAGCCGAGCGATTCCAAAAATGTCTCGGCCTCGTCCGCCTTCGTGAAATGTCGATTCTCGAATGGAACGGCCGCGACGGCTTCCGAACGGCCGAGGGAAACGCCCAGCCGGAAAAACGCCGAGTACATCCGCACCGCCGCCACCGGCTCGTCGGCCATTTTCCGTCCCAGGCTTTCCATGAAATTGACCTTCGTGTGAATCGCCTCGTTCATCCCGGCGCTTGCGAAATCCGGACTCTCGCCAAACACCGCGCGGCAAATGGAGTGGGCCATGGTGTCGAGCTCACCGGGTGCGCCCTTCGCCGCGACGATGAGTGCGGTGGCGAACAGCATTTCCCCAGTCTCGGATCCGCCGTTGCCGTAGCCATTCACCACGCTGCCGGACGGGATCCTCGAAATCTCCTCTGCGAAGAATTTCGATGCTGCGGGGGCGAGCGCCATTTGCTTCAACATCAACGGCCGGAGCATCTGTGCAAGACGGCTGCCACGTGCTTTCATCACCTCTGAGTTCCACAGCATCGTTAGATCCTCGTCTTTCACGTCACGGCTGAGGATGGCCATGAAATCTCCAACAGCCGGATTGCGCGCCGTGAGCGCCGCAATGTATTCAGCGGGAAAAGCCGTGCTTGGGCTGGCGACCTCTTTCATCCGCTGAACCAACCACGCGGCTGAGGAAAATTCCATCAGCGACAAACCGCCGGAACTGCCACCGCGGGCGCTGGCCAACACGAAAAAACCTGAACTCGTATTGCGCGGCGAGCGCCCCACTCCCTCGGAAGTGGCGAGCGCCAATAAGGCCTGGCGCGCGCAGTCATCCATTTCCGCGTGATCGAGCTTCCACGCCTTGGCCGAGGCTAACAACCGGAAGCCTTCCTCCGCGCACGGACCGTGCCGCATCATGACCCGCGCCAGCCGTCCGCAGATCGCCCTTTGCCGGTCGATCAGTTCGCTGTCGGCATTGGCGGGCTTTTCACTCGCAAACAACGTCGGC
The DNA here is from genome assembly GCA_040385685.1 of Verrucomicrobiota bacterium. Taxonomy (GTDB): domain Bacteria; phylum Verrucomicrobiota; class Verrucomicrobiia; order Verrucomicrobiales; family Akkermansiaceae; genus Luteolibacter. Next base: position 65,132 of record JAZKGW010000033.1, read on the forward strand.
AGCCCCGCCGTATATTCACCCAGGAAGAATCCTTTCGCGTGATAGGAGACCCAGTTCAAGTCCACGTTGGAAGCCGCCTGCGGGTCGAGGGTTTCCAACCAGCAGGTGATGGTCTCGAAAAAATCCAACGAGACCTTGTTGTCCATCCGCTCGCGCATTCTAGCAGCAGCGGCGGTGACATCGGTGCCAAATCCCGCCGATTTGCAAGCCACGTTCATGAGCTGGATGCGCCGGTCCATCTGATCGATGGGAAGCTTGAAGGCCAGCCGCGCGGCGATGGCGGCATCGTCGGGCCGATCCCTGGCGATGGCTTCCAGCGTGCCGAGCGCCAGTTCCGGCTTACCCATGGCATCGCAGACATCGACGTATTCGAGGCGTTTCAACAAGCTCTTGCTCGCGCCCGGATCCACCAGTTCGAGCAATCTCGCCCGCCCGTTCCGCCCTAACATGACAGCAAGGTCCGGGAGAACCTGGCGGTAATATTCCTGCAAATCTTCGGGAGACCTGCTGCGAATCCCCAGCAAAACCTCGCGGGCCGCGGCTTCAAATTTTTTCTCGCTGACGAACTTCCGGACTTTGTCGGGAGAGCCGGTGGAATTGCCGGGATAGGACGATGAAGTGCGCCGCGTAGCCGCCATGGCTGCCGGACCGATGGCTCCCCCACCGCCCTTGCCGGCCATCCGGACGGACGATTCGATTCGCTTCGCCAACTGCCGGATCGTCACCTGGTGTTCCTCGGTCAGACTGGCGCGTTCCTCCGGCGTCATCCGCTTGACCACGGCGGCCAGTGAAAAATTGATCGCCCCGACCTGCTCGCGGTTAGAACCGGCTCCTGACTGAGCTTTCACCAACGAAGCAAAGGCCTCCGCACGCTGGTTTTCCTGGAGAAAAACCACCGCCCGCAGCAACTCAAAATCCGCCGCTTCCTCCGGCGGCGGTTCCACCGCCATCGCCTTGACAATGGCGTCCTTGTTGCCTACCTTGAGCGCCAGCCACGCCCGCAGCAACGGCGACTCGATATCGCCCGAGCGTCTAACGAGTTCCTCGAAAAGCGATCCGGGCCCAAAGACTGAAAGCACGGGCGTCCCCTGATAGGCATTGACAATCTCGATCTGACGGAGGACCGCCATCGGAATCGACCGGATCGGCAGGGTGTCGAGCGTGGGCAGGTCCGACCTCGTAGGCAGCCCGCCAGCGGAAGTGCCGCCACTAGCCGTGAACGTCCAGGTACCCGGAGTGGCTTGGGCGGGCGCCACCGTTCCCTGCGGGGCGGGTGCGACTGTTCCCGGCGGCGCGGGTTTCCGGATTTTTCGCGACTCGCGGATCGTCGCGTTCAGCTCCGCCAGCCAGGCCTCCTGTGTTCCCGCCAGAGCCAGCACGGCAAGAGCCGTGCCGTTGTGGACATCCTCCGGGCGGGCCTTCGCGGTGGCCGCAAGATGGTCCAGCAGCAATTGCTTCACCGCCGGCCGGTGGATCACCGGGCACTCGCCCTGCCGGCTGCGGAGCAAGTCCAACAAACGCGAAAGTGGACGCGCCGCCATTCCCGGTGACCTCTCGCCGATGGAATCCCTCGCCGCGGCGAGCATCGAGGTCCACGCGGGGTCCTCCGGCTTAGCCTCCCTCGTCAGAAGCGACCAACCCGCGAATCGCGAACTCGGGCTGAGATTGGCTCCGGGACGTTCCAGAATCTGGCGGATGAGCTGCACGTCGATGCCCGCATCACTGTTAGGACCGGCGACTTCCATCAGGCAATCGAACAACCCGGGTTCGTCAGGATGAATCTCTAGCAACTTTACCAGCCCCTTGCCCGGCGGGACGGCCGCCAGGTCCGTGACGAAGTCCAGATTGTCGATACCGGCGGCTTTGATCTGCTTGCGGATCGACTCCTCCGCCGCCCCTGTTTCCTGTTTCGATAGCTCGCCAAGATGCACCAAAGCGAACTGCCGCGCGTCCTCCGGCGTGGTTGGCAGACTGAAAATCCCGACCATCGGTCCCGCCCCGTAGCCGGCTCTCTGCGCGCCGTGGCGATTGCGATGCACGTAAGCCAGACCGTTAGCTGATTGCAGGCGGAACATCGCCATCAACGGCTCGGGATACGCATCCCGGACAGCCCGGCCCGTCGGCGCGGCCAAGCCCGTAATGTCACCCTCGGCCCGGAGTACATCGAGGAAAAGCGGCAGCGCCTCGGTTTCCCGACCATCCTCTTCCAACAGCACCGCCAGCAGATAGCGTGTTCGCCAGTCGCCGCCATCCGGCAGTTCCGTCCGCAGGAAACCGATGGCCTCATCATACAATTTCGAGCCTGCCAGGGAGGCGGCTGCGACCTCGGCCGACCGTGGGTCGAAGCCGGATTTACCGGAAAGCATCCTGAGTTCCCGCAGCCCCTTCACCGCCTGCCCTTGCCGCAAATAGGTCTGCGCCAGCGCGCGGCGGACCCGCTCGCCGACATCAAACGCGAGCGCCTCCTCCAACAGCGGGATCACCCGCTCGGGATTGCCGAACTGCTCTTCCAGCAACGCGACTTGCAGGCGCAGATCGAGATCCTTCGGTTGCAGCCGCAGCGCTTCCAGCAACAACTCGCGGCGTTTGTCTTCCTTGTTAGCCACCCGCGCCAATTCCGCCAGCGCCAGGATCGGGCCGATCGACCGGCGGTTGCCCCGCGCCCGTTCGCGCAGCTTGTCCTCCAGCTCCCCGATCTTGCCCGTCCGTTGGGCGAGCTGCGCGAGTTGGGCCGCCCAGCGCGCTTGTTCGGCAGGGCTTTGCCCTTCGTCGTAGAGCTTCCAGTAAATCGCCTCCGCTTCGTGCCATTGGCCCGCCTCATCGTGGAGCGCGGCGAGGCTGGCTGCCAGATCGGCGTCGCCCTCGAAGCGGCCGACCGCCTGCCGCGTCATTTTCACGGCCTCTTCCGGCTTGCCGCTTTCGCGCAAAAGCCGGCTGCCGGTGATCCACGCGCTCTTGTCGCCGGGGGCGGCGAGCTTCCAGCGCTCGACCGTCGCAAGGGCATCGATCATCCTGCCGGCACGCTGCTGGAGTTCGGATAGATCCTTGAAATAGGCCGCCTTCCGACCCTCGCCGGTATTCGCCAGCCGCGATATCACGGCGATCGCCTGCTCGAAGTCGCCGCGCCGATCCAGCAACGCGGCGTGGAAACGAATCACCAGCGGATCGGGATCGAGCTCCAACAGTTTCCCGACTCCGATGAAATCACTGATGCTTTCTAGCAGTGATGCCAGCAGACAGGTCTCCGCCGGAGTACGCGCAGCTTGAGCAGTTAGAATGCAACGAACCTCGTCCGCTTTTTCCGCGCCGGCGATCACCCGCGAGGCAATACCGATGCTTTCCGCAAGTTCGCCTGCCTGCTTCGCGAGGCGCACCAGCTTGAGCGCCTGCGGCACGGCCTCCGCCGGTTTCCCCGCCGCCAGCGCGGCCTGCGTGAGTGCTGCCAGGAACCGGGGTTCGGATGAAAATTTCTCCGCGCGGGCCGTCAGGATTTCAAATGCGGTCGCGCTTTCACCCAGCCCGGAAATGGCACCGCTGGTCCGCAGCAACACCTCCACTTCGTCGCCCGCGCCGGCCATTTTCAGCAACTCGATCGCCTCCGCCTTGCGCCCGGTCCGGCCGTATTGTGCAGCCAGGGCTTCCATGGCGGCCGGTCCCGCGAGGCCCTTGAGCAAGGACTCGCCAGGCTCTATCAGCCCATATTGCAGCATCAGGCCGGCAATGCGAATGCCGTTGCCCTCGTCCTTGCCGAGCAGCTCATGCGCTCTCTTCAAGGCCGCCAGCACCGCTTCCGGCTTGGTTTGGCGCGATCTCAACGCCGCCACCTGAAGATAGAGCCCGGAATCCGCCGGGTTGATCTCGATCAATTTTTCCAACTCCGCCACCGCATCATCGAACCGCTCGCCATCGATGAGCAGCCGCACGAACTCCTCGCGCAACTCGCGCTCGCCCGGTGATCGCTTCAGCACCTCGCGGAACCGCCCGATCGCCGCATCGGTCTCCCCCTGCGCCGCCTCCAGCTTCGCAAGCTGCCGATGGATCAGCAACCGCTGCGGATAGATCTCCGCCAGCTTCTTCAATTGCGCTGATAGATCATCAAGCCGGTCCTGCTTGCGAAACACTTTTTCGATTTGTGCCAGCACCTCGCGCTCCAGCCACGAGCCTTCGCCGACCTGGTTCAAGATGCCCGCGTATGCCTCCACCGCCACGTCATTCTTGCCGGCCTGCGCCAGCAAATCGCCGCGGCGCAGCATCCGCAGTGTCTTCTGATAGGGATCGCGGCTGACTTCGATCAATTTTCCCGCATAGACCAATGCCTGCGCCGTCTCGGACTCTGCCGCGGCCGTTTCGACCAGGTCTTCCAACAGATCCTCGTCGTTGGGATGGGCCGCCAGCACCGCGTCCCAGGCCTTGATCGCCTCCTCGGTCCTGCCCTCGCGCAACCACGACTTGCCCGTTAGTTTCGCCGCCTCCAGCGCCAGCACCTCGTCCTTGCCCGCCGCGGCTTTTGCCAAATCCGCCCGCGCGCCGTCGAATTCGAGCCGCCTCAACCGCAACTTCGCCCGCTCCATCGGCAGCGCCGGATCGTCGGGCAGCGCCTCGATCGCTTTCGCCAAAGCCGCCAGCGCTTCCTCTTCATTGCCGCGACGCAACTCATAGGTCGCCAGCACCGTCCAATTCTGCCCGCCGTCGCCCTGGGCCCGTGCTTTCAAAAACGCACCGAGCGCCTCCACCGGCTGCTCGTCGATCCAAGCGCCGAAAAAGCGATCGAACAATGCCGCGTTGTGCGGCCGCTTCAGCAGCGCCTCGTGGTATTTCGCCGCTTTCTCGGGCGCTTGCTCCGCCAGTGCGGCTGCCGCCACCAGACAGGAAACCGGAATCAGCCAAAAAGGAATTCCGCGGTGGGGGGACATGGTGGTTGGAGCTGATCGACTTGTCTCAGATGCTAGAACGCCTGTCGCGTTCAAATTCGTCTGCGGAAGAAAGTGATACGCACGGCCGTGCGTCCCTTTTCATCTGTGATTCCCAAGCCCTGTTGGAAGGGTCCGATGGCGGGGGAACCATCGAACCATCCGTCCAGGGCTTGGGAACCGGTGCAATCCACTCCCGGGCATTTCCCAGGATGTGAAAATGACTCGCGATGCGTCCGGACTTGCGGAAAATTTTCATGATTTCGAAATCACGGTTTCGGCCTGCCACGGCCCGTTGAGCGGGTGGCCCAGGGCCGCCCAATACCACGCGGACACGTCCGTCCACGCCGAGCCGTCGCGCCCGCTGGTGATCCGCTCGTGGACAATTCGCCGAATGCCGTCGCGGCTGGCAGAAAAGCGGGCCCACGTGCTGCCGTCGCCGAGAGTGACGGTGATGGCGTCGGTCGTTTCAAATCCCGCCGCCCGCAGGCAGTCGCGGGACGGGTGCAAGCGGCGGGTCGCCTCGGTCACCCGCCGCAGGATCACCTGGTCATTGCCCCATTGATAGCTGGCCAGCGTGCCGGGAAAACTTTTCGCGAACGCCCTCTCGGCGTCGGTGGACGGCAGTGGATGGAGTGGCAAGGTCAGCCCGCCGAATGTGAAAACCTGCGGCCCTTGCGCAAAATCCGGCGGCGCGGGCGTCCGCGGCGTGGCGAATGCCAGCAACGGGGCCAGCACCGCGGCACAAGCTAACAACCACCGCTCGGCCCGCCCCGCGGCCACCTGCGGGGCGGCGGGAAACGCGGGCCTCGCCCGGCTGGAAATGGCAAACCACAGCGGCACCAGCACGATGGCAAAACCCGCCAGTCCGATTCCGCCATGCCCGAGCAACATCTCCGGCAATCGCCCGCTTTCCTTCACCGCTAACAGCGCCGCACGTACGGTGTTGGCCGGAATCACCAGCGCGATGGCTAACAACCCGCCAACCATCGTCGCCCGCCATGTCAGGCGGTGGATCGCCGCCAGCGCCATCGCCGCCGCCAGCGCGTGCCACAACATTCTAACGCCACCGCACGCCGGATCCACGCCGATGACCTGCCCGCCGAGTTCGATCTGCGTGCCGCTGCGCGAAACCACCAGACTGCCCAACTCCAACAGCCGCACGGCACCTTCCGCCGCCGCCACCCGCAAGGGATAGCCCAGGAAAAACTGCATCGACGCCGCCAGCGGCAGCGACAGAACTAACAATCCCATCAACCCGGCCCGGCGGTGGATCCCATAACAAGCCGCGATGCCTGTAAGTGCCAGCCCCGCGCGGATCATCGGCGGCAGCCAGTGAATCCCCAGCACGGATAGCAGCACCAGCACCGCACCAATGGTGCGGACGCATGCGCTGGCATGCAGCGATCTCCGGTCCCGCCAGGCGAGCACCAGCGCAAGGCCAAGTGTTAGCAAGCCGAGCGGCTCATCGTTGCCGTCATTGAGACGCTTGCCGAACCACCAGAGGACCGGCGAGATTGCCAGGAGTTGGAGAATCGCGGGATGGAATTGCAGCGGCCGTGCTGCCAGGTCCTGCTTTTTCAGCTGGGTTGCTTTGAAAACGAGCGTGATCATGTTCAGGTCCACCGATGATCGGCGATTGGGCTGTGGTCGGATTGAAAAATGTGGGGATTATCGGTCATTCGGTGTGATGCATTGTCCGCCTGGGATCCGTCTAATAATCGCTCGTCCACCGATGAAAATGCCGCACAGCAAAGCGAAAGGAATCACCATATAAAACCATCCCGCAATCAGCGCTAACCCTGCTCCTAGCCCTCCACCACCGCCATGGGTCGGATAGTAAAACTGCATCGACAAATTTGCTAGATACCAGCTCATCACGGGCACCGAGAACCAAAGCGTCCCCCATGAAAGGATTGGATTGAATCCCTTGGCGACAAGGAGCAGGACCGGCCATGCCAGTAAAGCGCACACGAATAGGTTCGCGACGTTC
>JAZKGW010000033.1:72044-78429 GCA_040385685.1 Verrucomicrobiota bacterium
CCATCAAGACTGCCATGAGCCACGAAATCGGAGTGACGGCTAACACAACCTTGATCATACGTCCTTGAGTCTTACCCAAAGCATCCGTAGCGAGGGCTCCAAATGGCAGAGTCAAAAGGATGAGCAAGATGTATTTGGCAAGATCTTCCATCTCTGGCGAACAGCGGGGAATCGGGAATGAATGGCGGTCCGGTCCATGAGAAGACTCGTGACCGGAGATTTCCTTAGAATTGTAGATCTCTCTGCCGTTGGAGTGCCAGCAACACGACGAGGAACGCGACCAGTCCGATGCTGCCGGGTTCCGGGACCGATGCGTTTTTCACCATCGCCGGACTGCCGCCGATCGCGGACTCGCTGACACCTTGGGGCAACGGCAGCGGTTGCTTCACTGTCTTCGCCAACTCCTTGAACTCGCGCGGCGACTCATCGATTGCTAGAAAAGAGGTGTAAGGCGTGAGCAACGAATGAGTGAGTCCCAGCGAGGTGATTTCACGGATCGATTCGTCGTCACGCTTGAGGTCTGTTAGCCGCCGCACCCGCTCGCGGGCCCACAGCACCGGCAGGGCCGGGTGGTCGAGTCCCTTGCTGGCCGCCGCCGCTAGATCGATGGACTTCTCGAATCGCGTGCCATTGCCGCCGATGCCACGGACAATGATTTTCCCCTTCGGCTCCCCGGTCCAGGTGCCGGTGACGACGAGCGGCCGTGAGGCAAAGACATCGGGATGCGGATCCGGCTCGATCCCGCCCACGGTCACGCCCTCCGCCGTGACCGTGACTTTCGCCAGCACGGGATTGGACACCATCTCACGGAATCTAGCGGCGGCGGGCGCAGCCTCCTTGCCAGTCGTGACGATGACCGGCTCGCCACCGCCGGCGCGGGCCACGCTCTCCAACAGCTCGCGGTTGACCGATGAACCGATGCCGAACGTGAACAAACTCGCCTTGCCGATGTTGTCCCTAACCAGTGTGGCCGTTTCCGCGTCAGCCGCGATGAAGCCGTCGGTGATCAGCAGGATGGAACGCGAGCGCTTCTCTCCACCGGGCAAGGCCAGCGCGCGCTTGAGCGCCGCTTGCAGCTCGGTGCCGCCGCGCGAGGTCTGGCTGTCGATGAACTCGTTGGCCAGCGTGACATTGGCGGGATTTGCCGCCAACGGTTCTTCCGATAGCACGCCGCTATCAGAGGCGAAGCGGACGACGTTGAAGGTATCATCCGACCGCAGCCCCTGGACGAGGTTCTTCAACAAGCTCTTCGCGGTATCGAGCGGGAATCCCGCCATCGAACCGGACACGTCGAGCACGATCACATAATCCCGCGGCGGGATCTGATCCAAGCCCACGCGCGGCGGCGGGGCGATCTGGAGCAGGAAATGATTCGCCGTCTGCCCGCGATGAAGCAGCAGCCCGGCATCCACCTGATTGTTGCCGAGCTTCCAGCGGAGAATGAAATCCCGGTTGGCCGCATCCTCGCCGGACTTGCCGTCGACCTTCACAAACGCCTGATCCTTCGCCTTGAAATCGACCTTCACCGGGTGACTCGGGCAAGTCACTTCCGCCAGCGGCAAGGTGGTTGTTAGCGAGACATTCAGAGCGAAAGCCGCTGGGTTTGGCGTGCCGGGTAGCAGATGGGGATTGGCCGTCCAAGTCTCCCCTTTCGCCACCGCCGAACCGCCGGTGTAGCGCGGGCCGACCACCGTCGGGAACACGAACTCATACGTCGAATCCACTGCCGGAATCGTCTCGGTCCAGTCGATTTCCACGTCGATGTCGTCGCCAGGCAGCAAGTTGGCGACCGACATTTGGAAAACGTTAGGCCGCTGCTCTTCCAACAGCGCCGCGGTCTTTTTCTCCAGCTTGGCCACCGCATACTCCGCCTTCGCTTTCACGGATTCCTTGATCCGCGCGGCGATCACCCGGCCACCGGTCGTGAGCGTCATGCCATGCACCGCCGCGCGGGTGGATGCGGGAAACACATAAATCGCCTCGATCGGCACGCTGCCGGAATTCGCATAGCGCTGCGTGAGATGCACCCGGGCGATAGTCCCATCGATGCTCACCTTCGCGGACGAGGACTTCAACGGCAGCGATTCCTGACCGGACGAATCGTCGTTGTTCTTCCCGATCACCTGGAAATAGGGAGCGGACTTTTCATCGGCACGAGCCGCTGCTAGAAGCAGCCCGTAAATCACGGCGAGGTAGACGAGGCGGTGGAGCGTTTTCATGGTGCGTGGCGGAGTTGACCTCGCCATCACAGCCCCCGCTCATGAAACGCCGATGCGGCTTGTGTGAAAATTGTGAGAAGTCCCAACACCTCGGTCGGATCAGGCGAGCGGCAAGATCAGTCTGGCCACGGTCCCGCCACCATCCGCCGGTTCCAGCGTGATGGTGCCGCCGTGGAGTTCCGCGGTTTCCCTAACGAGCGTCAGGCCGAGACCGGTGCCTTTGCGCTTGGAGGTGTGGTGGCGGAGCGAGTAGAAGCGCTCAAAGATTTTTTCCCGAGCATAGTCAGGAATGCCGGGGCCGTGGTCGCGGATGGTTAGAACGACCTTGCCACCCGTGGTATCGACCGCGATCTCGACGGTGCTGCCCTGGGGCGAGAAATCGATGGCGTTCTCCAACAAATTCGTCACCGCTGCCCGGAGGATGAAGGCATCGCCACGCAACATCACCGGCGCGGCGGCGGCGGTGTCTTGGAGCACGACCCCGGCGATTTCCGCGAGCGGGCGGGCCTGGTCGATGGCGCGGGCGATGATGGCGTGGAAATCGAGCTCCTCGGGTTTCTCCAAGCTGGCGCGGCCTTCGATGGCGGCAAGTTCCAACAGCCGGTTGATCAGCCGCTCGCTGCGGGCGGTCTCCGCGCGGATGTTTTCGAGGAAACGTTTCCTTACATCGACGGGCATGTCTTCGTCCAACAGCTCCGCGGCACCGCGAATGGCGGCGAGCGGGCTTTTCATTTCATGCGTTAGAGTCTGGATGTAGCGCTCGGCATAGCGGCGGCCTTCAAGCACGTCGCGCATGGAGTCGAGCGCGTGGGCCAGGGTGTTGACCTCCCGGCCGATGCCGATCTTCGGTTTGGGCGGACGTTCGCCGCGTTCGATGGCGCGGGCGTAGTCGGTGATCTTGCCGATGGGATGGAACAACCACAGGAACACGGCTCCGATTAGAAACAGAATCCCGCCGCCGATCAGCCCGCAGGCGGTGTAGATGATGCGACGCCGCTCGCGCACCAGCGGCAGGACGTCGGCCTGGGGCTTGTAAACCGTTAGCACGCCATCCGGTTTTGATAGATCTCCAACCACAGCGCCGACGTAGAGCACCGAGGTGGTTTTATCGTCCTCATGGTCCCGGCTGCTGCGCGCGCCGTAAACTCCGCCCAGGGTCCGCGCCACGTCGTTTTTTCCGGCCAGGTTCTGCCCTTCGCGCTTGCCCCCGTCGGAGTCGAAGATCACGATCCCCTTCGCGTCTGTCAGATAGGCGTGGATCCCGACACTCCGTTTCATGTGCTCGAAGATCTTGGCCTGGAGCACCCGCCCGTGGGCACCGGCGAACGCGTCGCGGAGTTGGTCGGCCTTGAAGTCCTGCTCGTGGACGTCCTTCTCGACGATTTCCGCCAACAGGTTCGCGGTGTCCACCATGCCCTCCTCGGTGGCTTGGAACGTCTGCGGTTCGACCTCGGACAGGAAGTGCAGCGCGAGCTGATAGAATCCGAGCGTGATGATGAACGCGATGAAGAACAGGGTGACCCGGGTGAATCGCATGAGACTAGAGGGAAAGCAGATAACCCAACCCGCGGCGGGTCTGGATCAGATCCTCGGCTCCCACGCGGACCAAGCGCAACTTGGCGCGGATCGATTTGACGTGCGCATCGATCGTCCGGTCGGTGACGGCGCCGGGGTCCTGCCACGCGTGTTCCAACAACTGGTCGCGGGTGAAGACGCGGCCGGGCCTCTCCATCAAGACGAGCAGCAGCTTGTATTCGTGGGCAGTTAGATCGAGCGTTTCACCATGGCAGTGGATGCGCATCGCGGAAGTGTCGTGGTGCAGGATCCTCGCGTGTGCGGAAACCGGATTCGCCTGTGCCTGGGGAGCCGCGGTTTGCGAGCGGCGGAGAATCGCCCGGACGCGGGCAACAATCTCACGCGGGGAAAAAGGCTTGGTCACGTAATCGTCGCCACCGAGCTCCAAGCCGAGGATCCGGTCCACCTCGGCGTCGCGAGCGGTTAGAAACAGGACCGGGATGGCGGATTTTTCGCGCAGGCGGCGGCAGACATCGAGGCCGGTCATGTCGGGCAGGCCGATGTCGAGGATGGCGAAATCGAAACTCTCCCGCTCGGCGGCGGCGAGCGCGTCCGCACCGGTCAGGGCGTGGACGACTTCGAAACACTCGGTGCCGAGCGCATACACGAGCGTGTCGGCGATCGCGGGTTCATCTTCAACCAGTAGGACGCGGGGCATGTGCGGATTTGAGCCCGTCCCCATGAAATGCCAATGAAGAAAGCGTGAAATTTCAGGCGATCTCCTTGCGGTTGAGAATGCCGTCGATCAGGGCGCCGCGGGTGTCGATCTTGGTGGTCACGCGCTTGGCGGACGGATTGGCGGCGATTTCCCGCAGGCGCATGAGTTTTTTACCGCCGGACTGGGCGTCATAGCTGTTGAGGCCGAGCTTGAATCGGCGGTCGGCCGCCACCGGTTGGCCTTGGAAAAGAAAACGGGTGGGCTTGCCCTCCTTGTCCAGATCCAGCTCGATGGGCCAGAGGGTGCGGTCCGAAACGTATTCCCTGCTGTCTTCGTAAACGATCTCGATGAGCTCGGCGGCGCTAACATCCACGATGGAAAGCAGGTTCTCGTAGGGCAGCATTTTCCAACAATCCGCAACATGGATGTCACCGGCAGCGAGGTCGCCGGTGCCGAAGGTGCCGTGGAAGATCGCATCGACCGGGGTTTGGTTCCGCTGAAGTGCTTCGCTGAAGAACTCACAGAAAAGCGTGGCGAGCCGGCTGGCGCGGCCTTTGCCGGGAATGATTTCCTTGGCTATTCCGAGCTTGCGGGCCATTTGCTCATCCGCCTTTTTCAGGTCGGGTTGGGCGAGTTCCATGACCACAGGATCGAGATCGAAGCGCTTGTCCATCAGCATGGTGAAGGCGCGGCGCTGGACAAGCTTGCGGGAATCGAGATCGAACGTTAGATCCACCCGGCCGCAATGGATGCCGTAATAGCTGGCCTGCGAACAAAGCACGCTGTCGGTCTCCCACGACGGCTTGTCCTGGTGGGTGTGACCGGCGAGCAGGACATCCACGCCGCTGTTAGCCTTGAGGATTTCCCGCACCGGGTTGGCGAAATCATCCGCATTTCGCCAGCCCATGTGACCCATGACGACAATGGCGTCCGCCTTGGCGGCGCGGGCTTCGGCGATCGAACGCTTGAGCGATTCCGCCGGATCGGTCGCGGAAACGCCCGCCAGTGTTTCGGGCGACAGCCAGTAGGGCAGACCCGGAGTGACCAGCCCGATCAGGGCAATGCGGAATCCACCGACCTCTTTCATCATCCACGGTTTCACGCCTTGCCACGCGCCTTCCAGCGCGCCGGGGGTTTTGCCGCCGCGTTCGAGATTGCCAGTTAGAACGGGGGATTTCGAGAGAGAGAGGTTTGCTTCGAGGAGCTCCGGGCCCCAGTCGAAATCATGGTTCCCGAGCGTCCACGCGTCATAGCCGAGGCGGTTGAAGAGACCGATCATCAATTTTCCGCCGTTCATCAGGCTCTCCGCCGTACCCTGATAGACATCGCCGATGTCGAGCAGCAACGACTCCGGCGCCTCCTTGCGCCACTGACGGATGCACGACACGCAACGGGCGAAACCACCGACATCGGGCATGCCGCCGTATGTCTGCGTCGGCACGATGTGGCCATGGAGATCGGTCGTGTGGAAGATGGAGATCGTCTTGGTCTTGTCGTCCCCCGCCCCGAACCCCAGCGCGGATGCTCCAAGCCATGCGCCTGTTCCCGCGAGGAATTGCCTTCTGCTGTGCATCGGTCCACTCATGTCCTTGAGTCTGACCGGGCTTGAAATAAAGGCAAGCGGGCGAATTTCCCGGCTTGCCGGAGCCGTGAATCACCGCATGGTTCCCACCCGACATGCCTGTCATCTTCCTCATCCTCGCGTGCATCCTGTGGGCCGTGAGCTTTCCCTTGGTCAAGGCATTGCACCTCGAGCAGAGCGCCCGCCTGCCGGGAGTGACCAGCTTTTTCCTCGCGTCGTGGATGCAAGTGGCGAGGTTCGGACTCGCCGCGCTGATGCTCGCGCCCTTCGTCATCGGCCGGCGGCGACCGACCCGCAACGAAGTCCGGCAAGGCCTCGACCGCATCGAGCCGCAGCAACCCGCCCTCGGCG
>JAZKGW010000033.1:78439-118199 GCA_040385685.1 Verrucomicrobiota bacterium
CTGGGGCGGCTCCGGCATGGGACTCCAGGCCGACGCGCTGGCCTACACCGATGCGTCCACCTCGGCATTTCTAACACAGGCGTATTGCATCATCCTGCCGCTGTGGGCGTGCCTGCGGCTGCGGAAAAGGCCGGCAACCCGGGTGGTCCTCTCCACCCTGATGGTCCTGGCCGGCGGGGCCATCCTCTCCGGGCTGCGCCCCGATCACCTCAAGCTTGGACGCGGTGAAATCGAAACCTTGTGCGCAGCAGTTATTTTCACCTTTCAGATTCTAACCTTGGAAGACTCGCGGTATGAGGGAAACCGCGGGCTGCCCGTCTCGTTCGTCATGTTCCTTGGCATCGCCGTTCTGTTCATGCCGGTCACCGCGATCGTCGCACCTAACATGGGTGCCTGTTTCGCCGCCGGCGCATCTCTCCAGTCATTTGTTTTCGTAGGCTCCCTGGCACTGTTCTGTTCGGTGGGAGCCTATCTGATCATGAACATCTGGCAGCCGCGGGTCTCGGCGACGGAGGCGGGGCTCATCTATACGACCGAGCCGGTGTTCACGGCGCTCTTCGTGTTGTTTCTGCCGGCGGTGCTTGGGAAATTCATCGGCGGCATCTATCCGAACGAAACGCTCTCCACCTCGCTGATCACCGGCGGTTCGCTCATCGTGGCCGCCAACGTGCTGATGCAATGGAAGCGCCCGCCGCACTTGCCGCCGGTCGGGCCGATTTCGTGATCACTCGAAGTCAAACGATTTGAGCCGCGTGGGCAGCAGCTTGAAGCGGCCGCCGTTCATCTGGCGGATGGGATCGAACACCGAGTCCATGCCCACGGATTTGATCTCACAGACCTGGGCCATCAACTCGCCGAGCCGGCCTTTGGGAAAACCGTTCTGCTGGAACCAGAAGAGATACTCCTGCGGCAGATCCATGATCGGAACGCCGGCGGGCGGATAGGCCTTGATCCCGAACTTGCCGAAAGGGATCCGCGTTTTGCCGATCTCGATGAGGAGATTGCGGAAATCCTCGCGGTCGATCTCGGGAATGTCAGCCACGGGCGCTGCTAGTTTTGCGCGCTCTCGGGGGCCACCGGCTTCGGGGTGTTGGCCTTGAGCGCGCCTTCGGTCTGCGCCTTGAACCAGGTATCGTACTCGGCCGATGGAATCACTTCCATCGATCCGACCATGTTGCCATGACCTTCTCCGCAGAGCTGGGCGCAGACGACGTAGGTTTCCAAGGTTTTGGTCGGAGTGAACCACATCGGGATCTCGCGGCCGGGGATCGCGTCCTGCTGGATGCGCATCGGGACGATGGCGTAGTTGTGAATCACGTCCTTGGTACCGACGTTGAGAACCGCCGGCTCGTCGACCGGGAGCTTGAGGATCGGGCTGGTGAAGTCGTCCAAGGCATTCGGGTCGGTGTAGTCGATGCCGAGATCGTTAGAGCCCGAGATCAGGCTACCGTCAACCCGGCCAAACTTCATGTCGGCCCCCGGATAGTGATAGGTCCAGCCGAACTGCCAGCCGACTACGCGGACGCGATTTGGATCGAGATTCTGAACGGCTTTCCAACTGTCCACCCGCTCGGCCCACAGTGGGAAAGCGAATCCAAGGAGCAGCACGGCTTCGATGATGATCACTCCCACTTCCAAGTGGCTGGAAAGATGGCTCTTCACCCCTTCGTACGAAGCCTTCGGGTGGTTCTTGTGCCAAAACCGGAAGATGCAATAGAAGAAGAACAAGGTCCATCCCACGAACAGCGCGAACATGAACCAGTGGACGACATCGATCATGTGATCGACCTGTCCACCGTGGGCGGAAAAGTTATCCGGGATACCTAGAAGCTTGGAAGGACTCATGGTGAAATTTTTAAATCTTAAATGCTAAATCTATAACAGAAGGCTCATCGCGCGGACTCGGAGGGGACGTAATCATCGGAAAGCGTGGGATCGAGGTTCGCCTTCTCGCGGCGAGCGAGGCAAACCATGAAGACGCCGACTCCGCCGAGCATGGCGAGAATGACTCCTAACAAAAAAAAGATCGACCAGCCCGCGGCATCGCCGCCGCCATCGATCATGGTGACACGGCAAGTGGTACAAGCGAGGATCCAGGGACTGAAGTTCATGGCTTAAATCTGGGGTTCGGAATGAAATCACTCACAAGTGAATCCGGGTGATCTTGCGGTAAAAATAGACACCATACACCGGCATCAACAGGGCGCCGGCGACACCGACGATCCCGAGAGCCGTCGCCATTGCCGATTTCTCCGGTGCCAGCACGAAGGACCACAACGCCAGGAACGCGCAGAGCAGCGTGCTGACGGTCACGAAGACGAGATGGAAACCTTTGAGGGACATGGGAAAATGGCGTTGGAGTTATTCAGACGAGGATCATCGGCGGGATGGTGTGACCAAAGTCTTCGGCGTGGTGGATTCCTTGCCGTAGAAAAGAGAATCGTAAATCGGATCGTAGATGGCGAGCCAAGTCAGGCCGGCAAGGCTGCAAACCATGCAGAGGCCGGAGCCGAAGAGCCAATAAACCGCCTTTTTCTCGTGATTGAGGTGCATGAAGATGAATGCAACCAGCGAAGCCTTGATGGTGGCGATGGTCAGACCCAGAACACAGTCCATGGCATCGAAGCCATGCTTTCCGACGTCCAACGCCGGGACCGTGGCCACCAGCACGGTGATGATGGTTCCGAGGAATAAGACCCCGCCCACAAACAAATAGGTGCGGATGGATTTCTTGATCGCTTCAGGGGTATCAGCCATTGGTTTTGAAATTTTGAGATTGGGGAATTTACATCAAATACAGGATCGGGAAAACGAAGATCCAGACAAGGTCAACAAAGTGCCAGAACAGGCCGCCGATTTCAACCCGGTTGGCTAGCCACTCCGGATTGGTCAGATACATCTTCCGCCCGAAGAAGAGATAGTAGGCAAGCACCAACGCGCCACCGATGACGTGCAAGCCGTGCAGCCCGGTGATGGTGAAATAGATGGCGTAGTAGGTGTTCCACGCGGGGGTGAATTTCGCGGCGAATCCGACCTGCTCGCGAGGCACCGAAAGGTGCGGGAAGGTATGTTTGTCCTCACGACCCGCATAGTCCGGTCCCATGAACTGCTCCTTGATTCCGATCTTCGCATGTTCGCGATCCACGCCATTCGCCTTGGAGACGAAGTCCTGCCAGCCGATGCGATAACGTTCCTTGAGGGTCGGTTCGCGGTTCGGCTTGCCGGTTTTCTTGTCGAGCCCGTATTTGTCGATGAGTTCCTTTTCAAGCCTGGCGATCTGCTCCTTATTCCAATCCCAAGCTTCCTTGGCAAAACTGTTATTCTTGATCAGCCAGGAGTTCTCGATGGCAACGATCGGGTCCACGCCCTTCTCCACGGCCTTCATCGCGAGGTGCTGGAAGTCGATTGCATCGACATTGTGGAACACCATCGGGCTATCGAGCAGTTTGCCTTCGACCACGGTATCATCGCGGAGACGGGACGAGCCGTTCGCCTCTTGGATATCGCGCGGATGGAAGTCGAGTTTGGCCGGTGGATCGACGTTGAAGGTGACGCTGGAAACCTCGTCCAGCAACTTGGGAGTCAGCGCGGCCATGTCGATGTTGACGCTGGAAGCGATTTTCCAATCACTCTTGCCCGGGTTGGCTTCGTGGGCTTTCACCCACTCCTGGCGCAGGGCCGCGGTGCGGTAGGCGGCATTGTGACTGGCCGCGGCGCGGCGGGTCTTTTCAATGCGCGAGAGTAGTTCAATCGAGAGTGGCTCACCTGCCTTGGCAAGGACTTCGGCCGGTTTGCCTTCCGCCACGATCGCCGTCACGTCAGCAGCCAGCACGACCTTGGAATGGTGATGTCCGGCTTGGGTAAGAATCTCCTCGATCCATGGCTTGTGAAAGCGGCGGGTGTTGAAAGTGACTTTCGACGTCTCCACAAAAATGAGGTTCTCCTCAACCTTCTTGCCATGGTGATCGAGCACCGGAGCTTCTCCCTCCATCTCATAACCGAGGTGACCTTCGACGACCGTATAGTCTTTAAGTCTCAGAGCCTGGTGATGAAACTTCACGTTATACTCCACGCCTTTGAGGACCATGAAGATCAAGGCGCAGAACACCGTGATGCCCATGAAGAATTGGAATCTCCGCCACTCGCGCATCTTCAACGAAGCCCAGGCAAAGACCACCGTTACCGAGGAGCCGATCAGCACGAAGGTATTGATCAAACCGGGAAGGACCGGGAGCGTCCGCTCCGGCCACGGATAGTCCGCGCCGAGACGGAGGAAGACATAGGCCGAGAAGAAGCCGCCGAAGAGCATGACTTCGGATGCCAGGAACAACCAGATGGCGATCTTCGCATTGAAGAGGCCGGTGTCCTTGCGGGGAGTGACGACGTAGGGAATTTCCATTGGAGAAAGGGAAGACGTGTGAGGTGATGGAACTTAATGTTTCTCGGCCGGCTTATCCGCGGTTTCGTGATGCTTTGGTTCGATCCACTGGGGAAGGAAATCCGAATCGCTGTCGGGACGGCTATATTCGTAAGGACCGCGATAGGTCACGGGATCCTTGAGGAAGTTGCCATGGCCTGGAGGTGTCGGAGTCGCCCACTCCAGCGTGGTCGCATCCCATGGATTGTCGCTGGTGACCTTTTTACCAATCTTCCACGAGATGAAGAGATTGATGACAAAGAAGATTTGGAAGAACGCCATGGTCCAGGCACCCATCGACATCAGGATGTTCATATCGATGTATTCCACGACGGTGTTGCCGAAGACATTGACACTGTCAGCGGCCTTCGAGAGGTAGGCGTCACCACCGTTGTACCAGCGGCGGTGGAAACCGGCCATCCCTTGCACCAGCATCGGGAAGAAGATGAGGTTCATGCAGATCAAGCTGGGCCAGAAGTGCAGGTGGTTGAGCGTCTTGCTCATGAAGCGCCCGGTGATTTTCGGATACCAGTGGAGCACCCCGGCGAAGAAGCCGAAGAGAATACCCGGCGCCACGACATAGTGGAAGTGACCGATCACATAATAAGTGTCGTGCAGGTGGAGGTCAGCCAGATTGAAGGCCAGCGGCAGGCCCGTTAGACCGCCGATGCCGAACATCGGGATGAACGCACAGGCCCACATCATGGGCGGAGTGAAACGGATCGAGCCGCCCCACAGCGAGATGAGCATGGCCGTGATGATGACCACCGATGGCACGGAGATGAGCACCGTGGTCGTTTGGAAGAACGTGGAAACCGCGGCTCCCATGCCGGTCATATACATGTGGTGCGCCCACACAACGAACGACAGGAACCCGAGAACCAATACCGAATAGACCATCGACTTGTAGCCCCACAGCGGCTTGCGGGTATTGACCGGGATGATCTCCGCGACGCAAGCAAAGGCAGGAAGCAAGAGGACATACACTTCCGGATGTCCGAGGAACCAGAACAAGTGTTGGAACAGCAGCGGCGAGCCCCCGCCCGAAAGGTCGGCAAGACCTTCGCTCTTGGTGAACAACCCGGAAGGCATGAAGAACGAGGAATGTCCGACGCGGTCCATCAGCTGCATGATGCCGGCGGCTTCAAGCGGCGGGAAGGCGAGCAGCAAAAGGAAACCGGTGACCAGCATCGCCCAGACGAAGAACGGCATCCGCATCCAGGTCATTCCCCGCACCCGGAGGTTGATGATCGTGGTGATGAAATTGACCGAACCAAGTAGCGACGAAGTGATCAAACAAACCAACCCGATCAGCCACTGGGTCTGGCCCGCCAACCACTGGTTGACGATCTGACCGTCGGCAAAACCGGCGAGCGGTGAGTAGTTCGTCCAACCCGATTTGGCGGAGCCGGATTCCATGAAAAACGAAGCACACATGATCAGGCCACCGACGAGATACACCCAGTAGCTCGCCATGTTCAGACGCGGGAACGCCATATCCGGTGCGCCGATCTGCAGCGGTGTCACATAGTTTCCGAAAGCCCCGAAGCCGAGCGGCACGATGCCGAGGAACACCATGATCGTCCCGTGCATGGCTCCGAACATGTTATAGGTTTCACCCGTGACCTTGCCATCCTGCAACCAGCGGGCTTTCCAGCCATCCGTGAACACCCAGCTCATCCACTCCGGCAGCGGCTGGTGCGGATAGGCAATGCTCCAGCGCATCACCATCATCAGGTAGAAGCCGAAAGCGAGGAAGCACATCGCCGTGATTCCATACTGGAGACCGATCATCTTGTGATCGGTGGAGAATATCCATTTCCGGATGAACCCCGGGTCGTGATGGTGTTCATCGTGGTGGGCATCGTGCCCGGCGTGTGAAGATGCGTGAGAGCTCATAATTCCGTCTTGCGGCGTTGGTGAATCAAATGGGGAAGGTAGTCAAAGGAACCAGATCAGGGAGCTTTCGCAGGAGCCAAGGTGATTGGATCAAGCATGGTCTTGGGATCGAGAACCTCGCCCGGCAGAGCCTTGACGTGATCGGCGGTTAGTTCCGCGGTATTCGTCGACTTGCCAGCATTTTTGCGGGCGGCAGAAATTTCCAAAGCGGCCTTGGCCATATCAGTAGTGACCACATCGCCCTTGGCATTGCCAAAGTTGTTACGGACGTAGGTCATGATTCCGGCAAGATCTTCAGCTCCCATGCCGATCCCTTGGGGAGGCATGACACCGTAAGTCTTTCCGTCGCTGACAGGACCATCTAGTCCATTGAGGATGACCATCGCTAACCGCTCGGTCTCGCCCATGGCCCATGCCGAACCAACCAGCGAAGGGAAGGTCGAACCGTTGCCCTTGGCATCCGCGCCGTGGCAACCGTTGCATTTCGCGGTATAGATTTTCGCCCCTTTCGCCATGTAGGCGGCAAGCGCTTCCTTCGGCACCGGACCGGTATCTTCGGCACCCCCGGCGGGAGCGCGGACGTATCCTTCGCGGAATGTCGTGCTGTAGGCAAACAGCCGTCCGCCGGTTCCTAGAATTCCACCCGCGACGAGCAGAACGACTCCGCAGGCGACGAGAGCCCACAGGGAAATCGGCGCCATGCCATTGTCAACGATCCGCTTTTCGCGGGCGCAGGCAGCGGCTTCGCGGACCACACGCCCGTGGGCCTCGGTCACATTGATCGAGTCCTCAAGGTCTGGCTTTTGGTTAGGCAGGGACATGTTTGAAAGTAGGTAAAAAGGTCGGTTCGTTCAAGGGATCAGCCCTTCTTTTTCGGCGGGGCGAAATTCAGGACGGCAGGCACGGCCTGATCCTTCTTGAGCGAGAGCAAATAGGAAACAAGCGCCTTGGCATCAGAGTTCGGGACCAGTTCGGTGCCTTCCGCCGTATTCACGGAAACAGCATCAACCGAAGGACCAGCCTTGATCTTGCGCTCTTCGAACATATAGCGGAATGGCGGGCAGGTGGACTTCCACCGCTTTGGCTCGTCGCGTGGATTGTATAAATGGGCATAGAGCCATTTCGCAGGATCCTTGCCCACCGCGTAATTGGTATCAACCCGGCGACCCAGATTGGATAGGTCCGGTCCCATCCGGGATACACCGATCTGCGCGAATTTTTCACCGAAGAAATCGTAGGCATTTGTCTCACGGCGGGTATCGCCACGCTCCGGATCCGCCTTCAATCCGCCCAGGTCCACATGATAGAGATCGTTGCCGGCGTAGGTCGGGCGCACGACTTGGGTGTGGCAGAGATAGCAGCCGTTTTCCGCATAAACCAAGGCACCATCGGCAACACGCCCGGTGCGCTTGGGGAAGAAAATCCCGGTGCTGCCATCGGTCGCCTCATTGAGCTGGATGGGGGCCAGATTGCGCATCTTGATAAATGGCACGACGATGATCGCCAGCCACGCGACGCCAAAACTGACTGATAGACCGAGAATGAATGTGCGAAAGCTCATTGGGGAAAATTCTGAGATTTGAAATCTGAAATTCAGTGTCCGTGGGCAGCCATGTGTCCAGGGCCTGCATTATCGATGTCACCTTCCTCGCCGTGCGGGCTGGCACCGTGGCCGTGCTCGGTGACCAGGAGAGTCGGGTGCGAACTGCGCCGGCCAAGACGCAACCACATCAGGGTGAGGTGGATGAAAAAGAACACGTTCGAGAATAGGATGAAGCACCAGGCGATGGTGGTCGCCACCGCATAAGGATAGGCCGTGGCGGCGGCCTGCCATGGATGTTGCCAATCCTCCTGGCTCCGTCCTTGCTCAAGTCCGCCGTAGAGCGCGACCAAGGCAACCGAGATGATTCCATAGACCGAGAACAGGAAGTGCATCTTGATCAACCGCCGGGAAAGCCACTCGCGGCGGGTCACCCGCGGCACGATGAAATAAATCGCGCCGAACATCACGAAGCTGAAGAACCCATAGAGCGCGAGGATTTCAAAACCATAACCGGACATCGAGAATTGCGTGAGCGGAAGGGTGGACTCGGGCAGGTTCAACACCACGGCTGCAAAGGCCAGGATCAACAAACCGACAATTCCGGCAGTCGTGAATCGCAGTGAGGGACTTCCGGCCATCACCTCGGGCGTAGCCATCATCGTGCGCAGAAGATTGATCGCGGCGGCGATCGCGGGCACGAAAAGCAACACCGTTGCCGCAGCACCCAAGTATGGAATAAAGTATGGAATCGGAGCACCTACTAACTTCTGCATGCCCGCCCATGGCGCAATCACCGCGAGCGACCAGAATCCTAGCTTCGCCAGCGAATAGCTATAAACCGAACGGCCGGTCACCTTGGGAGCCAGATAGTAGGCGGTGCCGAGAGCGACTGGAGTGAAGAACAGGAAGATCAACGCGGACTTGTACCAGGCATTGATTCCGGCACCCATCACCGGGTGACCCGGCAGGCAATGGAGGAGCGTGTTCGCCGTGATAAAGATCCACGGGAACCAAACCACCGCGCCGAGCAGATACCACTGCGAGATATAGACATGCCCCTCGGGCCGGACGCGAAACTGGATGAACGACCAGATCACGATCGCGAAATAGGTGATCAGCAGAACCGGCCAGGTGAATGCGGGAAATTCCATCCACGGCATCCCCGTGCTGTTGCCCGAGAGGATTCCGATGACTCCAAATGTCACCGCGAGATTCCAGACGTGACCGGCAGTTAGAATGAGTCCGGCCGCGGTGCATTCCTTGCGGGAAAGCCGGGCGGTCATCCAGATGATCACGGCGAAGGCGGCTTGGAATCCCCAACCATAGACGAACGCATTGATATGTGCAGGGAATACCCGGCCATAGGTAAGCCAAGGACAACCCGCCAGAAACTCCGGGCTGTGAACCTTCGCCGACGAGATGATTCCCAGGATGATGGACACCGCGAGCCACGCGGCACCGCTGGTCATGAAAAACATCACCGGGTGACGCAGCGAGCGATCAATCCCCGCGCGTAGCAAGGCGTCCTGATCGGTGGAGGTTGGAGTGGCGGATGACATCGGCTTTGAGATAGGAAAAAGGAAATTAAGGCTTGGTGAGTTCCGCCGCGGTGACTTGCGGTTTACCGACCTCGCTGCGGAGCGCGGCGACTTGCTCTGGCTTCACGGCGGAAGCCTTGTTGCCAAAACTGTTGCGAATGTAGGTCAGCACGCCGGCGATTTGATCGTCGGTCTGGAAGCTGAGCGCGGCCATGCCGCCCGGCATGTTATACTCTTTGCCGGCAACGGTGATGGCACCTTGCAGGCCGCGCAGTTGGATACGGACGAGATTGGAAACCGGCCCCGTGACCCACTCGGATCCGGCCAGCGGCGGAGCGATCGGCCCGCCTTCACCATTCTGACCATGGCAGGCACCGCAGATCAGGAATGCAGCCTTGCCCGCTTCCATCACCGCCGGATCGATCGGCGCGTCGGACGCTGCAGGAGCATCGATCGCCGTGGTATCCACCGCAGGTGCCGCGGCAAGTTTATTGGCGGTTTCGGAACCGGGAACGATTTGCGCTGGCAATTCCATGGCCACCGGTTTGGAAGCGGCGAGTTGCTTGCCCACGGTGATCACCGCGGCATCGATCGCTTCGGGTGAAATAACAGCCGCCTGCGCGGCATCGATTTTCGCCTTGGTTTCATAGCGCGGTTTCGCCGCCGCATCCTCAAGCGTGGCCGGCTCGGAACGGGCGAAAAGCCAGATCACCGCCAGCAGCACGGCAAAGATGAAAAAGGTGCCGAGCGCCCACCAGAATGTGGTGAAGCGGATGATCGGATTGTCGCGGGATGGGTCCATGTGCAAAAAGGAAATCAGTTGGAAGCGTTCGCGGATTCGAGGATGCGGGGATCGCGGTTCGGATAGAGCGAGTGCTGGCCGAGGGCGCGGATCACGAGGAACACGAAGGCCGCGCCGATGGTGATGAAGGCGAAGATATCACCCCAGAAGGCTCCGGGAATCGATATCTGGATGCTGCCGAAGACGGTGGGATTGATATTGCCCAACGAGATGCCGCGCTCGGGAATGATGATCAGGTAGTGATCCAGCGCGTGCATGCACAGGGTGTAAACCGCGACGATCGAAAGCAACTTCGGGTTCTTCTTCAGCCAGGCTTGGAGCAGCACGACGAATGGCACCACGAAGTGGCCGAAGAGCAGGAAATACATCGCGGTGTTCCAGTTCCCGGTGTTACGAACCAGGAAGTATTTGGTTTCCTCGGTGATGTTCGCATACCAGATCAGGAAGAACTGGGAGAAAGTGATGTAGGCCCAGAACGTGGTGAAGGCGAACATCAGCTTGCCCATGACGTGAAAATGTTCCGGTCCGGTCACGTGCTTGAGATGGCCCATGCTCTTCAACCAGGTGCAGACGATCACGCCCACCGCCATTGAGTTCAGCGCGGCGCCGGCAAACAGATAGACACCCCACATCGTCGAGAACCAAGTGTAGTCGAGGCCCATCGCAAGATCAAAGCCGGTGAAGGTGATGGTCAGCGCGAAAATGATCAGCGGATAGTTCGAATGGTAGCGCGCCTTGAGCAAACGCCAGGTGCCCGGATTCGGGTCGGTGTCCTGGTCGGTCGAAAGCTTGCGCAAGCCGATGATGACGGCGCTGAAGACGATCGCGTAGAAGGCCATCCGCCCATACCAGAATGTCCGGTTCATGAACCAATACTTGTTATAGAGCAAGTGGTCATGGTGATGGAGATACTCCTTCACATCGCCGGGTGCCGCACGGTGGATATTCATCCACTCGTAGAGGTAGTGCTGCACGTGGGGCGTCAGCAGCGGAATACAGAACAGGAACATCCACGGGAAAGTTGACCCGATGTTTTCAAACACGCGGCGCACCGACGTCCCCCAACTGGCATTGGATACGTTGTGAAGCAGAACCCAGAACACTCCACCGATCGAGAGTGTCAGATAAAAGTAAAACGCGAACAGCCAAGAGTAGGCATAAGTCCCCTGGATCGACTCCGGGCCGAAGTAGAGGAGATAAAGGCTGATGACGGAGCCGATAACGGCCACGCCCAAGGCGATGCTTTTCACTTTCGAAACCTTGGAGGAATCGAGGTGATCGCCGTTGATCGCGATGTCTGCGGAGGTGACGTGGTGGTGGGCCATTGGAATCAGGAAAAAGTTATTGAGCCGTGGTGGCTGCCGCTTTGGCGGTTTGCAGCGTGCGGACGTAAGCGATGATCGCCCAGCGGTCGTTGACCGGGATGTTGTAGCCGTAAGCTCCCATCATGCCCTTGCCGTTGGTGATGGTCTCGAACAACCGACCGTCGGGATAAGTCGCCGCCTTGAAAGTATCGAGATGGAAATTCGCGATGCCGGGAACTCCATACTGTCCGGTAACCCCTTGGCCGTCGCCGGACTTGCCGTGGCAGACCGCACAGTAGATTCCATAGCGTTCCTTGCCGCGGTGGATCAGCGCGGTGGCGCTCTCTTCGGTGAGTTTCAACTCCTCGGGCATTCCCGAACCGAAATAATCGCCGACGTGGCCGGTGTAGAGATAGCCGGTTTGGCCACCGAATTCATATTCCGGGATTCCACCGATCATCGATTCACCGCCTTCATTGAACCCGCGCGGTTGGGTCTGGGAGACCGGAAGCCGTGAACCATGACCGTCCGCGAAGAACGCGTCGGGCTTCTGGGCGCGGATCTTGTCCTGGTTGTCCATGTCCGGGAAAATCCGGATCGGCGGCTTGGAAAATTTCTGGCCGCGGACTCCGAAGATTCCGACAACGAGCAACGCGACGAGCGCGTAGGCGAGGAAAAAGTAGCGCATGGGAAGTTAGCGGAAAGTGATGGGAGAAATTCGGGATCAGTTATCCTCTTCTTCAACGAGTTCGATGTTGGCCCCGCCAGCGCTGGCAAGCAGGTCGCGCGTTCCGTTAGGGCTGAATTTCGGATCGCGGGCCTCGATGGCGATGAAGAATCCATCGTCCGTCGCGCGGTGGAACTGGCGGCTCGCGAACAACGGGTGGTTGAGGCGCGGGAGTTGGATCAAGGCGAGCAGTCCGAACAACACCGTGAAGCCGGAGAACAAAATCGTCAGCTCGAACATGATCGGGAAAAACGCCGGCACCGTGAAAATGTTGGCCGGTTTCGCCTGCACTACGGTCGGATAGATCACCACCTGCGTGGTATAAGCCAAGGCGAACGCTGTGCAGGTGCCGGTAATTCCGCCGAAGAACACGAACCATGGCAGGATCGAGCGCTTCATGCCCATCGCGCCGTCAAGGCCGTGGATCGGATAGGGCGAGTAACAATCCCATTTCTTGAAGCCGGCGTCGCGGATCTTTTCCGCACCCTTGTAGAGGGCGGATGCGCTCTTGAACTCGGCCAGATAGCCATAAACGCGTTTGCGGGTGGTGCTCACGGTGAAAGTTTGAAGTTATTCGTTAAAAAGTTATTTGGAGGACACGAGTTCCTTCTGATAGGCGGCTTCCTTGACGACACCGTGGTCCGGGTGGTCGTGATGGTCGTCGAAGTGAGGATCGGATTCCAACAGTGTCCATTTAACTTCGGCAATGTTGATGCACGGCAGGAAGCGGAGGAACATCAGGAACAAGGCCAGGAACAATCCGATGGTGCCGACGAAGGTCATCATTTCCACGCCGCTCGGGGAATAGGTTTTCCAATCACCCGGCAGCCACATCCGGGCCAGCGTGGTGCAGATGATGACGAAGCGCTCGTACCACATCCCGACGTTAACGCACATCGCGACGATCATGATAACCCAGAGGTTCTCGCGGCAGGCCTTGAACCAGAACACCTGCGGGGAAAGCACGTTGCAGCTCATCATCGCCGCGTAGGCCCACCAGTAAGGACCGGCGATCCGGAACTTGAAGGCGTCCATTTCATAGATCGCACCTGAGTAGAAGGCGACGAAGAGCTCCATCAGATAGGCGTAGCCAACGATCGTTCCTGTTAGCAGGATGATCTTTGCCATGTTGTCGATGTGCTTCATGGTGATGAGATCCTGCAAACCGTAGATGAAACGGGCGGGAACCATGATCGTGAGCACCATCGCGAAACCACCGAAGATGGCACCGGCAACGAAGTAAGGAGGGAAGATAGTGGTGTGCCAGCCGGGGACGACCGAGGTCGCGAAGTCGAACGAAACGACCGAGTGCACCGAAAGCACCAGCGGCGTCGAAAGCGCGGCCAGGAGGAGATATGCCATTTCATAGTGGCTCCACTGGCGATTGCCACCGCGCCAGCCGAGCGAGAAGATTCCATAGAGAATCTTGCGGATGCCGGGCTTGCAACGGTCGCGGATGGTCGCGAGATCGGGAACCATGCCGAGATACCAGAAGATCAGCGAGATGGTGAAATAGGTGGAAACTGCGAACACGTCCCACAGCAGCGGCGACTTGAAGTTCTGCCAGATCGCATTGGCATTGGGCACCGGAGCGAGGAACCAGGCGAACCACACGCGGCCGACGTGGAAGGCCGGGAAAATACCGGCGCAGATCACCGCGAAGATCGTCATCGCTTCCGCCGCGCGGTTGATGGATGTCCGCCAGTTTTGTCTCGTTAGGAAAAGCACCGCGGAGATCAGGGTGCCGGCGTGACCGATACCGATCCAGAACACGAAGTTGGTGATGTCGAAGCCCCAGAACACCCGGTTGGACATCCCCCAGACACCGACACCGGTGGAGACGAGATAAGTCAAACCACCGCCAACGCCGATCAGGGCAATGAGCGCGGACGGGATGAACAGCAGCCACCAGAGAAACGGCTGCTTGTTTTCCAGAACTCCGCAGATTCGCTCGGTGATCCAGTGATAGGAGCGGCCGCTGAGGATGAGCTTTTCGCGCTCAAGCACCGGGATCTTTACCCCGGTGTGGGTCTCAGGGGCGGTATGGGTGGTGGAAGCCATGGTTAAGTGGAAATTGGAAGCTCGGATAGAAATGGATCAGGCCATGTGCACGGTCGCCTTGCCGATGAACTTGGCGTCCGGCATTTTCGGATTCGGGTTCTTGACGCGGGCCAGATAGCTGGTCCGCGGCCGGGTGCCGATGTAGTTGAGGAGGTCGTAATTGCGCTCGATGTGCTTGCTGCGGCCGAGCACGGACTTGTCTCCGTCCAACAGGTTCCCGAAAGTGATGGCGTTTGCCGGGCAGGCGTCCTGGCAAGCGGTCTTCACAGAGTCCACCGGGATGCGGAGGGTGTTGGTGGTGACTTGCATTTCCGTGGATGGCTTGCCGGCGACGAGCGCCTCCTGCTTTTGGCCACGCTTCTGGCGAATGACGGCATCCTTGAGGCGCTGCACGCAGTACGTGCATTTTTCCATGACGCCGCGCATGCGGACCGTGACGTTCGGGTTCTTCTGAAGGTGGGCGGCTTCACCCACCTGCTTCTCGCCGAACGGACCTTTGTAGAGGTTGTGGGCAATGAGCGGGTTGCGCTTGTTGTAGTCGAAATAGTTGAACCGACGCGCCTTATACGGGCAGTTGTTAGCACAGTAACGGGTGCCGATGCAGCGGTTGTAAGCCATCGCGTTGAGGCCGTCCTCCGTGTGAATCGTGGCGTTCACGGGACAGACGGTTTCGCAAGGAGCAGCTTCGCACTGGACGCAAGCGACGGGTTGCGGAACGAGCGCCGGATTGTCCTCGTCGAAGGTGTTGTCCTTTTGCGAGGCGAAATAACGGTCCATGCGGATCCAGTGCATTTCGCGGCCCATCGAGACCTGCTTCTTGCCGACGATCGGAATGTTGTTTTCCGATTGGCAGGCGACGAGGCAGGAGTTGCATCCCATGCAGGATGACAAATCGATCGACATCCCCCATTGGTGGAGCGTGTCACTGAGAAGCGGTTGGGCCTTGCCGTCCTTGCCGTGGAATTTCGCCGAACCCTGCGGAATGTAGAGCGAGACATTGGCCGGCGCGTGGGCGTCGTTGCCTTGCTTTGGAACGTTCGCAAGCTGCGCGTCGAACGTGCCCTTTTCCTCGTCCTCAAGCGTCGAAACCTCACGGGCAAGAGCGCGACCATACATCGCGCTGTGCTCTTGGGTGATGGCCACCGGATAACGCTTGGCGGTCTTGGTAACCTTCGCGCCAGTGGCGAAATAAGCGGTCGCGGCGGTGCGCAGCGGATAAGCGTTGAAGCCGCGGTTCATGCCGACGAGGCCGACGTGGGAAGCGTTTTTCGGGCCGCGCTCGAGATCGTCGTGTTCGTCGAAGCCCTGGCCGTAACCGAGCGGGATGACAAGCGTGTTTTCGGCTTGGCCGAAGGAAACGAGCACCGGGATTTCCAGCGACTGGCCGTTCACCTCGATCTTGATCATCGGCGACTTACGGTTTTCACCCTCGTCATCGGGAGAGCGCGATGCGGTCGGCGTTTCGAGCTGGATAATCTGGTCGTAAATCCCAAGTTCCTTGGCGGTCTTCGGAGCGACGAGGGCAACGTTGTCCCAAGTGAGCTTGGAGATCGGATCGGGCGCTTCCTGAAGCCAGCCATTGTCGATCCAACGGCCGTCGAAAATCGACGAGTCGGTGGCGAAAATCACTTCGAGCGAATCCTTCGTCGGTGGCGCGGCACCCAATGGCACCGACATGTCGCCGCGTGACGCCGGACTAACAACCGGATAGATCGAGCCTGCGAGGAAACCGTCGCGCAGAAGTTTTTTCCAAGCATCGTCCCCTGCCCCGCCAAGCGCGCTGAAGGTGGTGCGGACGGCGGCATAGGCCGGAGAAGCCGCGCCTTTTTCGCCTTCGCCGTTGAGAAGCTTGCCGTCATCGGACAGCAAGGCGAGCAGAAGTTCGAGTTCAGAAACGCAGTCCTGATAGAGTGGCAGGATCATTGGCTGGACCACCGTGTAAATGCCGCGCGCACTGCGGGCGTCCGACCAGGATTCCAGGTAATGGGCGGCTGGCAGATGCCATGTCGCGGCATGGGCCGTCGCATCGGTGCGGCCGCCCAGATGAATGCTTGTCTTCAGCTTGGCAAATGACTCGGCGAACTTGAGATCGGCAGGAGCGTCAAAAAGCGGGTTTGATGGAGTGAGCAGGACGAGTGTTTCGACCGTACTCGAATCGATGTCCGCCTTGAGGGTAGTTAGATTTCCAAGTCCCTTGGTTTCGGTCTGGACCGCGACAAGAGGCTTGCCTTCTCCGATGTTGCCGAGCGCAACGTTGATCGCATGAGCGAGGAGATGCAGCGAAAGCGACTGGCGCGAGCCTGCTAGAACCAGGGATTTCCCGGCGTGTGCCTTGAGGTCTTCTACGAGGGCGTTGACCCACTCGACATGCTTTGAATCGGTTAGTTCGGGGACAACGGCGGCGACGGCAGCCTTGGCACCGACACCGCGGGCGATCTGGGCGGCCACGGCGTTGACCTGGCTGGGAGAAACGCGCAGGCGGTGATCCGCCATGCCACCGGTGAGGGTGAACGCGGCTTCCACCGAATACAGGCGGTTCATCGTCGAGGCATCCGCCTTGGCGTCATAACCCCTGCCTTCCGGCTTGCGGCGGTCGAAAAACGGAGTGACCGGACCTTGCGAATCCGGGCCTGCGAAGTCGCAGTCGAGCGAAACGATTCGATCCGCCTTGGCGAAATCCGCGACCAGCTTCACCCCGTCACCCAAAGCGATGTTGGATGACTCGCCGGTCAGCGCTTCGTATTGATAGAACTTCGCGGAACCGAACTTCGCGGCCAATTCCTTCGTCAGGCGGGCGCGCGTCGGGCTGTCGTCGGCACCGAACAGGAAACCGATCTTCGCAGACTTGTCGGCGGCCAGCGCGGCCACCACTTTTTCAAAATCGGCGCGCGGCGCGGATTTCCCGGCCTTCAGGATCGCCCGCGAACGCGATGGCGAGTAGAGGTCCAGCACCGATGCTTGGGCAAAAGCATCCGTTCCCTCAGCATCCGGATGGAGCTTGTTAGGAGCAACCTTGGTCGGACGACCTTCGAAGGTCGTCACCACCAGCGGCGTCGCGCCGTGAGCCCGCGGCATCGAGGACGCGTAGTAGGTCGCGGTGCCTGGGATCACCCATTCGGGAGCCTTGGTATAAGGCACGATGTAAGCTTCCGGACGGCGGCAGGCAGCCATACCGAATCCAGCGAGAGCGGTCGAGGCGCCCATCAGTTTGAGGAACGAGCGACGCGAGGTTTCATCAACCTCGGCATTGGCCAACTCGGCGGCTCCTTGTGGAAACTCGCGATCCATCCACTGACGGAAATCGGCGGTGTCTTCAAGCTGACCCGCACTGCGCCAGGCGACGGTGGTTTCACCGGCGGGAACTTCGGGATGATGCCAAACGCGCTTGCTCATGTTAGGTTGCGGAAAATGTGGAAATGGGAAAAACGGACGTGAGGATCAATGATGGCAAGTGGCGCAGGTGATCTTGGGCTTCACCATGAACTCTTCTTTCAATTTGAGGCCGAGCTCTTCGGTCGTCTTCACGCCGAGCTGCGGATTGTTGGAAATATAGGTCTCGGCGTTGTAGCCGAAATTGTAAACTTCCTCGAGCGGACGGAGGTTCTTCTCCGGATTCTTGTGGCAATCAAGGCACCAGCCCATCGAGTGCGGCTCGGCCTGATAGACGACCTCCATCTTGTTCACGTTGCCGTGACAGCTCTGGCAGGAAATCCCGCGGTTCACGTGGGCCGAGTGATTGAAATAGACGTAATCGGGAGCCTTGTGGACACGGATCCACTCGATCGGTTTGCCGTCGTAGCCCGCATAGGTGGGGTCCATCGACTTGTGCAGCGGAGCGAGTTTCGGACTGTCACGCTGGACGTGTTGGTGGCAGTTCCAACAGGTGCTGCCGGTCGGCACGTTCGAGTGGCCCGCGACGTCGACGAACGAATGGCAGTAGCGGCAATCCAAGCCGATCTGATCCACGTGGATCTTGTGGGAAAACGGGATCGGCTGCGACGGCTGATAGCCGACATTCAACGTCTTCGGTGTCGCGTAGTAAGAAAATGCAAGCGCCACGCCAGCCGCTGCGGTCCCGGCGCAGACAGCGATTTTGAGAGGCAGTAAATTGGACCAGCGAGGGAAAATATTTGCCATGAGGAGGGCGTTGCAGTGCTCGGAGAGTGGAGCTTGTGAAATTTTTCACAAGCTGTTTCCGAAATAATCCAAGGAACTTCCGGACGGCCCGGAGGATGTGAAACCAACCCGTCCGATGCAAAGCGAAAAAAGAAAATTTGACAGAAATTGTAGCCTGTCTCCGGTGGGCCGAGCCAGTTAACGCATCATCGGGGCAAAAAGGAAGCGGTCCGACTGATCATCCTACAGGAAAAACCCATTAACCCGATGGCATCTCAGTCGAACCGCCTTGTCTTGCGACAAGGCCAAATTAAGCACCCGGCGTGCCAATTATCTGGCTCAAAGTTGAAACGAATTTGTCACAACTCAAAAAGGCTTCATGCCCGCTTCTCGCGGGAGTCGCGGCGAAAAGTCGCCGGCGGCACTCCAACGGAAGCGCGGAAATTCACGGTCAGTCGCTCGTTGCTCTGATAGCCGCAGCGCTCGGCAATGGCAGCCACCTGCAGATCGGTGGTGGTGAGCAGGTTTTTCGCCCGTTCCACCCGCTCGTGTTGAATCATCGCGTGGGGCGAACGGCCGAGCGATGTTAGAAACCGTCGCTCCAGCACTCTCCGCGAGACGCCAACTTGGGTGGCCCATTCCTCCACGGAAATGATCGTGGAAATGTGCTCCACCAAATACTGCATCGCCCGCCGCACCAAGGGATCCCCCACCGCCTCGTAGGAACTCGAGCCACGGGCGACGATATCCAACGGTTGGACCAGAATCGGCGACAACGGTGGCTTATTAGCCCAGATCGCCTCGATCGTTTGCACGACCTCCGCCGCCAGCCGTCGCCACGGCAACCGGATGCTGGAAAGCGCCGGGCGGGCCATTTCACAGACAGTTTCGTCATCGTTGGCGGAAATCACCCCTACCGCGAAGGGCACCTCCAAACCCGCCTGCGCCGCGGCTTCCAACACATGCCGTCCGGTCGGATCATGGGCCGTAAAAATCCCTAACGGAGTCGCCTGGGCCGCCAGCCAGCCGACCATGTCTTCGTCCGGGTCACGCCAATACTCGTCGTATTTCCGCCAATCGCGGAACTCCTCCCAATAAACCGGCACTTCGCCGACGACCTCCTCGAAGCCCGCCAACCGCTGCTTGGCGTAGTGGGCGTCGCTCCGGCCGACGAACGCGAAATTCTGATAGCCGCGCGCGATCAAGTGCTCCGCCGCCAGCCGCCCGATCGCCACGTCGTCGATGTCCACGCTATAGACACCCGCCACGGGTACGTCCGACGGTACCAGCACCACCGGACAACCCAGCCCCACCAGCGCCTCGGTTAGCCCCGGCAGCCATTCCGTCACGATCGCGCTCGGCTGCCACTCCCGCAAACTGGCGACCAGCAATTCCGGTTGTCGATAGAGGTCGATGATCCAGAAATCGTAGCCCATCCCGGCAAACGGCGCGAACCCCGGCGTGAGCCGCCGCACGTTCACCGAAGATTGGACAACCGCGATGCGGCGGGATGGCTCGGGTTTCACCTGTCGCATTTCATCAAGAAGCTACCGGAATTTGCGGTAGCAATGCCAGCGAATTTTCAGATACTTTGCGTTTGTTGGCGCCCGTTGCGCCTTCTTTGAAAACAACCCACAGCAACCGATCACCATGTCCAAGTTCCCTTGTGAAGCCGTGTCCTACGAAGGACCCACCTCGAAAAACCCACTCTCCTTCAAGCACTACAACGCCACCGAAGTCGTCGCCGGTAAGACCATGGCCGAGTGGTTCCGCTTCGGTTGCGCCTATTGGCACACGATGCGGGGAACCGGTTGCGATCCGTTTGGCGCCGGCACCGCCGCCCATCCTTGGGACGATGGCACGGAGTCCGTCGCCAATGCCCAAAACCGCGCCCGCGTCTTCTTCGACTTCATGGAAAAAGTCGGGCTGGACTATTACTGCTTCCACGACCGCGACGTCGCACCGGAATGCTCGAACCTCAGCGAGTCTAACAAAGCCCTCGACGCCGTCGCCGACGTGCTCGAAGAGGAACAAAAGCGCACCGGCAAGAAGCTCCTCTGGGGCACCGCCTGCCTCTTCTCCCACCCGCGCTATCAGCAAGGCGCCGCCACCAGCCCGAACGCACAGGTTTATGCCTACGCCGCCGCCCAGGTGAAAAAAGCGATGGAAGTCACCCACCGTCTCGGCGGTGAAGGCTACACCTTCTGGGGTGGCCGCGAAGGCTACTCGACCATCCTCAACACCAACATCAAGCGCGAGCTCGACCACCTTGCCCGCTTCCTCCACATGGCCGTGGACTATAAGAAGGAAATCGGCTTCAAGGGCCAGTTCTACATCGAGCCCAAACCGCAGGAGCCAACCACCCACCAATACGACTCGGACTCCGCCGCGTGTCTCAATTTCCTCCGTGAGTATGATCTGCTAGAGCACTTCAAACTCAACATCGAGACCAACCACGCGACCCTCGCCGGCCACACGATGGAGCACGAACTCACCGTCGCCTTCGAAGCCGGCGCGCTCGGCAGCATCGACGCTAACATGGGCACGCCCAACGTCGGCTGGGACACCGATCAGTTCCCCACCGACCTCTATCTAACGACCCACACGATGCTCGTCCTTATGAAAATGGGTGGCTTCACCACCGGTGGCCTCAACTTCGACGCCAAGCGCCGCCGCGAGTCGTGGGAGCCCGTCGATCTCGTACACGCCCACGTCGTCGGGATGGACGCCTTCGCCCGCGGCCTCAAGACCGCCGCAGCGATCCGCGCCGACGGCCGTCTCGAAAATTTCGTCAAGGAGCGATATAACACCTTCGACAGCGGCGTAGGAGCCGAGATCGAAGGTGGCAAAACCACTCTCGCCACTCTCGAAAAATACGCCCTCGCGAACGGTGAGCCCACCATCGCCAGCGGCCGTCAGGAAATGCTCGAAGGACTCTTCAACGAGTTCATCTAACTCCCTCCTCCCCACCTTGCGCGGGGGCATCGTCAGGAGCACGGACTTCGTTCCGCGCGACTCACTTTGCCCCCGCGCTTTTTTGTGGGCAGCGCAGCCGCCCGGAGTGCTGGACGCTCTGCTCCAGCCACGGCAGATGGAAGCTCTGCTCCATGTGGTGCGGAGCTCTTTCTCTTCCCTGCCACACGAATAAGCTCCGCCCCACATCCGGCAGAGCCGGATCTGCCTCTGGCGCGAGCAGAGCTTCGCGCACTCCGGCGTTAGAGAATCGAGCCAGGACCGTATGCCGCAGCCTCGGGACTTTCAGCTTCGAGCGCCCTAACCGCCGCTGCGAAGGCCGCGATCTGCGCTTTCGCGGCTCCCGATTCGTTATCTCCTTTGGCGAGGATCGCATCGAGAGCATCACGCGAAAGGCCGAGGCGGCTGTCATCCGCTAGACGCTCGACGAGGTCATTCCGATCGATGATTCCGGCGCGCAGGTCATTCACGGTGGCGACGGCGTGCTCCTTGATCGCCTTGTGCGCGGTCTCACGGCCGACGCCGGATTTCACGGCTTCCATCATGATGGTGGTGGTCATCAGGAATGGCAGATAGTGGGCGGTCTCGGCGTCGATGACCGCTTCGTAGGCGTCCATCTGGTCGAGGACGGTTAGAAACGTTTCGAACATCCCGTCGATCGTGTAGAACGAATCCGGCAGCATGATGCGGCGAACGACGGAACAGGAGACGTCGCCTTCGTTCCACTGGTCACCGGCGATTCCGGCGGCCATCGCGAGGTAGCCTTTGAGAATAACATGGAAGCCATTCACGCGCTCGCAGGAACGCGAGTTCATCTTGTGCGGCATGGCGCTGGAGCCGGTCTGGCCGGGGGCGAATCCTTCGCTGGCGGTCTCGTTGCCGGCCATCAGGCGCAGGGTTTTGCAAAAGGACGACGGGCCGGAGCAAAGGTCGGTTAGAGCGGCGACCACCCGGAAATCCAGCGAGCGCGGATAGACCTGGCCGACGTTGGTCCAGACGGCGGGCATCCCGAGGTGGGCAACTACGCGTTTCTCCAAATCAGCGACTTTGGCGGCATCGCCTTCGAACAACGAGAGCTGGTCCATCTGAGTGCCGACCGCGCCTTTGAGGCCGCGGACGGAGTAGTTTGCGATGACGGAATCGAGCGCTTGGAGCCCGCTTAGAAGCTCCTCGCCGAACATCGCGATGCGCTTGCCGAGCGTCGTCGGCTGGGCGGCGACGTTGTGGGTGCGGGCGGTTAGAATCAGTTCGCTCCATTGTTCGGAACGCTCGCGGAACCGGCGCAAAGTGGCGACGGTCTTGTCGCGGATGATGAGAAGCGAGCGGTAAACTTGGAGTTGCTCGACGTTTTCCGTGAGATCTCGCGAGGTCATCCCTTTGTGGACCTGCTCGTGGCCGGCGAGATCGTTGAACTCCTCGATCCGCGCCTTCACGTCGTGGCGGGTGATTTTTTCCCGAGCCATGATCGATGCGGGATCGACGCTGTCCTTGGCCTTTTCATAGGCATCGATGGCTTCCTGCGGCACGTCCAGTCCGAGGTCGCGCTGCGCCTTCATCACGGCAATCCAGAACTCGCGCTCCAATATAATCCGCCCCTCGGCGGACCAGATGGCTTGAAGGGCGGGCGAGGCGTAGCGTTCGGCAAGGACGTTTGGGATCACGGGCGCAGCTTGTGGGGCCGGCGAAACGAGGTTTCAAGAGGCAATTGCCTAAACTTCCCACCAGCCCCTGAAAGAGCCGTTCTCAGCCGGTCGTTCTGGCTCCCCTCACCCGATTACAGCCAGCCTCATGAGAAAAATCCCCCTCCTGCTCGCGTCCTTCTGGGCGGCCGCCGCGGCGATCGCCGCCGAACGCCCGAACGTTGTCGTCATTTATTGCGACGATTTGGGATACGGCGACGTCGGTTGCTACGGCGCCACCGGTGTGGAGACTCCGAATATCGATCGGTTGGCGAAGGACGGCCTTCGATTCACCGACGGCTATTGCGCCTCCGCCACCTGCACGCCTTCCCGGTTTTCCCTCCTGACCGGGAAATACGCGTTCCGCCAGGCGGGCACGGGAGTCCTGCCGGGCGACGCCCCGCTCATCATCAAGCCGGGAACGACCACCTTGCCTTCGGTTTTCAAGCAAGCGGGCTACGCAACCTGCGCTATTGGCAAATGGCACCTCGGGCTCGGTGACGGCAAGGTGAACTGGAACGAGGACGTCAAACCCGGCCCGCTGGAGATTGGATTCACCGACTCATTCATCATGCCCGCCACCGGCGACCGGGTCCCGTGCGTCTATCTGAGCGGCCACCGGGTCCGCAACCTCGATCCCGCCGATCCCATCGAAGTCAGCTACAACAAGCCATTTCCCGGCCTCCCGAACGGCACCGACAACCGCGCGGAACTGGCGATGGACTGGAGCCACGGCCACAACATGGCTGTCATCAACAGCATCGGCCGCATCGGCTTCATGAAGGGCGGAAAATCCGCACTCTGGGACGACAAGACCCTCGCGAAAACCCTCGCCGCCGAAGCGGTGAAATTCATCGGCCAACATCAGGATGAGCCGTTTTTCCTCTACTTCGCCGCCCACGACATCCACGTCCCGCGCGTCCCGAATCCGGACTTCGTCGGCAAATCCAGCATGGGTCCACGCGGAGACGCGATCGTCCAACTCGACTGGCAGGTCGGCCAGATAACCTCCGCCTTGGAACGCCTCGGCATCGCTAGGAACACCCTCGTGATTTTCACCAGCGACAACGGCCCGGTCCTCGATGACGGCTACAAGGACCAGGCCGTCGAAAAACTCGGTGCCCACAAGCCCGCCGGTCCGCTGCGCGGCGGCAAATACTCCAAATACGAAGGAGGCACCCGGGTTCCGACCATTGCCACGTGGCCTGGCCGCATCGCGCCGGGCACCAGTGCCGCGCCCGTCACCCAAGTGGATTTCATCGCTTCATTCGCCAAGCTCGTCGGCGTGGGAATGAAATCCGGCGATGCACCGGACAGCTTCGACACGTTGGATGCCCTCCTGGGAACTTCCAAAACCGGCCGCAAGGAACTCGTCGAATACAATCAATTCGGCGGCCGTCTCGCCCTGCGTGCCGGACCATGGAAAGTCATCGAAGGCGATATCAAGCGAGACCAGTCGATCGGAAAGCCCGAACTCTACCACCTCGACGAAGACATCGCCGAAACCCGCAATCTCGCGGACCAGGAGCCGGAACGGCTCGCCGGCATGCTCGCCCGCCTCAAGGAAATCCGTGCGTCCGGCCACACCGGCCGCTAGAAGGGCCACCCTTTCATTCTTCCCAGAAAACCAAAGAGGGCGGCGGGTGAATTGATCACCCGCCGCCCTCGTTTTATCAGCAGAAATACTGGCCGAAGAAGTGGTCGGGGCGGCCAGATTCGAACTGACGACATCCGCGTCCCAAACGCGGCGCTCTACCAGGCTGAGCTACGCCCCGTGCACGGGCGGACCCTTGGGGAATCCCGCGGGCGAATCAAGAACTTCCTTAACTAAAATTTCATTTGTCGGTTTGGCGGCAATTATCCCTTGAAGCACGGCATTTCCCGCTGACACTCAGCGGAAATCCGGATGAACGACCTAACTCAGAGCAAACAACCGGACTTCCAAGGGCTGCCTAACATCACGTTCCGCCAACTGGAGGTGTTCCGCGTGGTTTGCCGCGAGGCGTCCTACGCCAACGCCGCGCTGGAGCTGCGAAGCACGCGGGCGAATATCAAACGCGTCTGCGAGGATTTCGAAAAAGCAGTGGGGCGGCCGCTGTTCGAGGAGGCACCTAACCGGACCTTGCAACCAACCTTGTTCGCGCAGGGCTTGCTGGGCCAGATCAGCCCGCTGTCCCGAAGTCTCCGCCGCCTTGGCGACACCGTGAAGTCCCTCCATGAAAAAGGGCGGATCCTGCGCTTTGCCGCAGCCGGCGAGTTTTTCAAAGGCGGGCTGTTCACCGATTTCCTCGCCCGCCTGCAGATCTCCGACACCTTCCGGCCCTGCTTTCTGCGGATCGAGACGAAGCGCTTCCGCACCGCCCTGCTCAACGCGGAGTGCGATGTCTATTTCGGCGTGGGGATCATCGCCTCGGACCGTCTGGATTTGGTCAACCTCGGGTCGATTCCTTGGAAAATCGATTGCAAGGGCAAGCCACCCGCGAAGCCCGCGGATTTGCCGCCGGGCAAATGGTGGATCGGCGATGCCGGCGAAACGGAAGCAACCGCAAGGCTGCTAGAGGCGTTTCATGCGGCCGGAGCCAAGGGCGGGCGAATCCTGACGGACGCCAAACCGGCGGATGACGAGATGGTTTTTTCCCATGATACGACGGCCCGGCATTCCACCGATATCCATTGGCCCACGTTTCAGTTTTCCGCGGTCCTGAGAAGACACCACCCCTACACCGAGTTGCTGCCACGTCTAACGGGAGCTGCCATTTCCTGACACCATGGACATCGACCTCAGCGGCCTGCTCGTTTTCCGCCATCTGGCACTCACCGGCAGTTTCACCGAAACGGGCAAACGCTGGAAAATTTCCCAGCCCGCCGTGAGCCTGATGATCGGCCGGCTGGAGTCGTCGGTCGGACTGATTCTGTTGGAGCGCTCCAGTTCCGGCACTCGTCTAACCACGGCAGGGACGCAGTTTCTCGAACGCGCCAATGAGGTCTGCGACGCGTATCTCGCGTTCATCGACGGCATGCGCGGCATCGGCCGCCGGATGGATCGCGAGGTGATGGTGGGCATCGACCGGTCGTGGTTCGGGTCGATCATGAAGGAGGAACTCATGCGGGTGCCCCACCCCGCGGGAGTGACTCCGGTCTTCTGTGAGATTTCCCAAAACTGGGGCGAGGCGCTGGAAGCCACCCAATACGATGTGGTCATCGCCGGCCGGTTCCTCCGCGCCGGTCTATCAGCCGGGATCCAGGAAGCGGTGATCCGTAAGGAACGTGGCATCACCGTCGCGTGGAATCCCGATTTCTATCCGTTCGATCCGATCAACTTCAGCTTTCCGGAAATCCTCCGGACCAGCGTGCTCATGCCGGACACCGGCGTGGTGACGGGCTTCGCGTCCTATCTCAAGCAGTGGTGCGAATATGCCTACGGCATGCAACCCGCCAACTCGGTGTCCTTTTCATCCGAGGCGGACGCGGCGACGGCGGCCAGCGCCGGACTCGGCGTGCTGTTAGCTCCAGGCGACGCGATGCCGCGCGTCAATCACGCGGGCGACGGCTTGATCCATGTCCGCACCTTCGAGTTCCTGCTGCCCGAGGCGTTCACCTTCGGCGTCTATTGCAGGAGCGATGAAACCTCCAAGGAAGTGATGACCGTGGCCGCGTTGATCGGCAAGCTGGGCAACAAGCTGTTTTCGCAAGATCGCTGAACCGCAGCGCGGGCAAACCGCACGGTTAGACGGAGGATCTAACGTGAGAACGGGAGGAGTCTGCCAACCCCGCCACCGATCCGGAATAGCCCTATTCCGAATTGGTCTTCGCCGCGATTGGGCAGGTTCGGAAACGGGGGTTAATCACTCCACGTCACTTAAAACCAATTCCCAATACCATGAACACCACAGGCATCATCGAAGAACTCGCTCAATCCATTTCCATCCCCGCCAGCGGTCGCCGCAATTTCCTCCGCAGGATCGGCCTTGCCACCGCGGGAACCGCCGGCCTCGTCGCTTCGGTGTCTTCCGCCAAGGCGGAACCCGCCAACGCTCCAACCGACACCGACGTGGCCGTCCTCAATTTCGCGCTGAACCTCGAATACCTCGAGGCCGAATACTACCTTCAGGCGACCACCGGCAAGGGCCTTGAGGCCGCCGGGATCGACGTGGACGGCAGCGGCGGCGAGAAGGCGGGCGATGTGGTGGTCAAAAACAAACCCAAAGTAAAATTCGATACTCCGGCCTTCGAAGACTACGCGAACGAAATCGCCATGGATGAAGCAAACCACGTCCGTTTCATCCGCGAGGCCCTCGCCGCCAACGGCGCCGGAATCGTAGCCCGCCCGCAGATCAACCTGAACAAGAGCTTCGACACGCTCGGTATTCTGATAGGGATGGACTCGTTCGACCCCTTCGCCAACGAAATCAATTTCCTGCTAGGAGCATTCATTTTCGAAGATGTCGGAGTCACCGCCTACAAGGGAGCCAGCCCGTTGCTGACCGACAAGGGCATCCTCGAAGCCGCCGCCGGCATTCTCGGGGTGGAGGCCTACCACGCTGGAATCGTTAGAACCCTGCTCTATTCGCAAGGTGCCGCCATTCGCAAGATCGCCGGGAAAATTTCCGCCGTCCGCCAGTCGCTGGACGACAGCACGAAGGACATGGACCAAAAACTGACCCGTAATGGCATGGCCAATCTCGTGCCGACCGATGGCAATTCCATCGCCTACAGCCGCACCACCCGCCAGGTGCTCAACATCGTTTACGGGGGCGTGGATGCAACGAAGGGTCTATTCTTCCCGAAAGGACTCAACGGCGCCATCCGCTGAGTGGCCCCCGGTCTTTCCGGGATGCTTGATGGTGAACCGGTCCGCGTCATGGCGCGGGCCGGTTTTTCCGTTTTCAGCCCGCTCCACTTCTCGCTTGGCACCTCCCCCGACGCCGTCCATGTTCCAGCCACACGACAGGGGAGCTTCATGACCGAGAAGCCGAGATTTTCCAACGCACGGAAAAAACCCTCCGAACCTGACGCGGGTCATGCCGCCGTAGGAAGTCGAAACCGCCACCAGTTTCCCCTTCCCGGCCGTGCCTCATCCGCACGGCCTTTTTCATTCCCTCCATCAACCTCCAAGTCTTCTCTGCTCACTGATCACTGCTCATTCGGCACTTCTCCCTCTTCCCTGAAAACGTCAAACTGAACTCTAGCAAACTCCTTCCACCATGATCTCCACCGAAGAAACTACCGGCGCGCCCGCTCTCGAAACCCACGACGCCTCCCTCGCCCAGCTCCCCGCCTCCACCCGGGTTTACGTCCAGGGCGAGCTCTTCCCGGAGATCCGCGTTCCGATGCGCGAAATTTCCCTCTCCGACACCAAGTCCTTCAATGGCCGCATCGAGAAAAACGAATCCGTCCGCGTCTATGACTGCTCCGGCCCGTGGGGCGATCCGGATTTCAAAGGCACCTCCGAGGAAGGCCTCCCTCCACTCCGCCGCGATTGGATTCTCGCCCGTGGCGATGTCGAGGCCTACGACGGCCGCGAGGTCCAGCCGCAGGACAACGGCTACCTCACCGAGAAGCACGTCGAGTTCGCCTCGAAATCCGAGCGCGCTAACAAGTTCGTCGAATTCCCCGGCCTCACTGCCGACCGTCGCCAGCCACTGCGCGCCACCGGCAAGCCCGTCACCCAGAAATACTACGCGGACCAAGGCATCATCACCCCCGAGATGGAATTCATCGCCATCCGCGAAAACATGCGCCGCGCCAAGATCGCGGACATGACGGATGACATCGTCCGCAACGATCTCAACAAGCAGCACAACGGCTCGCACCAAAACTCTTCCTCTCAACCATCAACTCTCAACTCTCAACACTCTTACACCCCTTCCATCTTCCAACGCTTCCCACAGCGCATCCCCCCCGAGATCACCCCTGAGTTCGTCCGCAGCGAAGTCGCCGCCGGCCGCGCCATCATCCCACTCAACGTCAACCACCCGGAATGCGAACCGATGATCATCGGCCGCAACTTCCTCGTCAAAATCAACGCCAACATCGGCAACTCCGCCGTCGCCTCGTCCATCGAGGAAGAGGTCGAGAAAATGCGCTGGTCCACCAAGTGGGGCGCGGACACCGTGATGGACCTTTCCAC
Organism: Verrucomicrobiota bacterium; assembly: GCA_040385685.1. Lineage (GTDB taxonomy): Bacteria > Verrucomicrobiota > Verrucomicrobiia > Verrucomicrobiales > Akkermansiaceae > Luteolibacter. The sequence goes on from JAZKGW010000033.1 coordinate 107,629, forward strand.
CGGCAAGAACATCCACGCCACCCGCGAGTGGATCCTGCGGAACTCGCCCGTCCCCATCGGCACCGTGCCGATCTATCAGGCGCTCGAAAAGGTCAACGGCAAGGCCGAGGACCTCACCTGGGAACTCTATCGAGACACCCTCATCGAGCAGGCCGAGCAAGGCGTCGATTACTTCACCATCCACGCCGGCGTCCTGCTGCGCTTCGTGCCGATGACCGCCAGCCGCATGACCGGCATCGTCAGCCGCGGCGGTTCCATCATGGCCAAGTGGTGCCTCGCCCATCACAAGGAAAACTTCCTCTACACCCACTGGGATGAAATCTGCGACATCTGCGCCGCCTACGATGTCAGCTTCTCCATCGGCGACGGTCTCCGCCCCGGCTCCATCGCCGATGCGAACGACAAGGCCCAGTTCGGCGAACTCGAAGTGCAGGGCGAACTCACCACCCGCGCCTGGGCCAAGGGCTGCCAGGTCATGAACGAAGGCCCCGGCCACGTCCCCATGCACATGATCGAGGAAAACATGGCCAAGCAACTCGAATGGTGCCACGAAGCCCCCTTCTACACCCTCGGGCCATTGACCACCGACATCGCCCCCGGCTACGACCACATCACCAGCGGCATCGGTGCCGCCATGATCGGCTGGTACGGCTGCGCCATGCTCTGCTACGTCACCCCCAAGGAACACCTCGGCCTGCCTAACAAGGACGACGTCAAAGTCGGCGTCATCACCTACAAGCTCGCCGCCCACGCCGCCGACCTCGCCAAGGGCCACCCCGGTGCCCAATACCGCGACAACGCCCTCAGCAAAGCCCGCTTTGAATTCCGTTGGGAAGACCAATTCAATCTCTCCCTCGACCCCATCACCGCCCGCTCCTTCCACGACGAAACACTCCCTCAGGACGGAGCCAAAACCGCCCACTTCTGCTCCATGTGCGGCCCCCACTTCTGCTCCATGAAAATCAGCGAAGATGTCCGCCAATACGCTGCGGAACAAGGCATCGCTGAGGAAGAAGCGCTGGCGAAGGGGATGGAGGAGAAAAGCCGTGAGTTCGTGGAAGCAGGCGCGGAGGTCTACCAGCAGGCTTGATGCGGGAAAGAATAGGTCCTATAAGCCCTATAGGACCGATTTCTTGAAACCTCCGCCATGCTAGAAGACCCATCAAGCTTTCTCCCGCCTGGCGGAAACTACCAAGACCTCCTCTCTTACAAGAAGTCGGAAATCGTCTACGACTTCACCTTCCGCTTTTGCGAAAGCCACCTGAAGCGCGGTGACCGCACCATCGATCAGATGGTGCAGGCCGCCCGTTCCGGAAAACAAAACATCGCCGAAGGCAGCAAAGCCTCCGTCACTTCGACGGAGATGGAGCTCAAGCTCACCAACGTCGCGCGGGCCAGCCTGGAGGAACTGCTCCTAGACTATCAGGACTTTCTCAGGGTGCGGGACCATTCGCTCTGGGAAAAGAACTCCAAGGAAGCGCTCTATGTCCGGAAGCTCGGGAAAACAGAAAATGAGTCCTATGAGACCTATAGGACTTATATGGAAACCCGTCCGCCAGAGGTCCTCGCGAACATCGCCATCTGCCTGATCCATCAGGCGAACTATCTGCTGGACCGGCAGATCAAACGTTTGGAAAAGGATTTCTTGGAAAAAGGCGGCCTCCGCGAGAACATGACCCGCGCCCGGCTGGAATACCGAAAAAGGAAAACTTAATTGGTCACACTAGAACGAGTCTTTTTCCGGAACGGCCACTGTTTGCAAAAGGTCAAGGTTTCGTGATTGGCTTTGGCAATCGCGCATCAATCCGGTTGATCGGATCGACCTTTGCCTTCGCAAACGTTACCAATATACTGCCCGGCTCAATACCGGGAATTCTGAAATGCAGTTTACCGAGCTCTATCTGGGTGACGGGAGATCGAACACCAATGACCACGTGCCTCAAATGTTCCCATGGAACTCGCCGGAAGTAGTGAGGTCGTCGGTAAATTGCACCATCGCCCATAAGGGAGATGAAATGCCTGTGCTCAGCCTCGAAAGCCCAGCCCGGGGCTTTGGACAGCCACCCTTTTCCAATTAGCTGCGCAATCCGGGGCGCCGCATCACCGCTCTCGAATTGGAAATCGTCAGCATAAAGCCGGGCACGACGTTTCACATATTTGACTTTCATCGGCTCGTAGCCTTCAGGGAAATTGAAACCGAATGCGATGCCTCGATGATCATCTCCGTAGTGTGCCCACACAGAGGGATCTTCGATCTTCTCGCTATAACAAAGGAGTCCAATGGATTCGGTCAAATGGTCCAATTCCACGTTGTCAAAGGCTTCAGGAGTTCGACTTCGCCTGCTCTTGAAAATTACCGGGCGGCAATCCAACGGGTCATTTAACTCGGAGATTTTCCCGAGCTTCCACTCGCCAGTTTCAAAAGCTTGGCAGGCATACTCTGTCGATAGATAGCGCCAAAGGATCATATGCCTCTCAGTGTGCCCTAGTCCGGCCCTTGGTCAATCCATACGCCTTGGGTCGATCCTCGCACAGTTACATCACCTCGGAATCACCTCGATGGGGGCAGTCCCGGCTAACAAGCATTGTCCTACTGCGTCTGACCGGCTTTGAGCCCGGCGATTTCGGATTCGAGGCTTGCGAGTCGCGCTTCGATGGCGGCGCGCTAATCGTTTTCAGCAGGGGTGTCGGCGGCTGCGGCAGGGACACCGGTGACGGAGGGGCTGTCCGCGGCGGCGGGTGACAGGAGGTGGGCGAAGCTCTCGACCCGGCGGCCTTCGCCAACCGGAATCCGCCTGACGAGCGGGCCGTGCGGGTATTCGATGAACCACGTGAGCGTCTCCTCCACTTCGTCCAGGGAGGAAAAGGTGTGCAGACGATCGGTGCGCTGGCGGATTTCGCCGGCGCTCTGGGAATCGTGCAATTTGCCTATTTGCAACAAGTTGGAAATTTCTTGCAAGTCGAAAGCCATCGTCTATCTGCAGCGATGCTAAATTCCCCCCGTTCGCTGGCGATGTGCTTGGTGTTATTGGGCACGTGCCTCTCGTACAGGGCCCATGCCGCCACGTTGACCGTATCAAACCTCAACGACTCAGGTCCCGGCAGCTTGCGCGAGCAAGTCGCGGCGGCGGTTTCGGGGGATACCATCGACTTTGGCGTGACGGGTATCATTACGCTGAGCAGCGGCGAGATTTCCATTGCCAAGAACCTGACCATCAGTGGCCCCCAGGGTACTCCGGGCATCACGGTATCAGGCAATGGCACCAGCCGGGTTTTCAATATCGGTGGAGGATCCGTATCCTTATCCCGACTGACACTTAGCGGCGGCAATGGCGGTGGTACCGGCGGCGCGATCTACAACAGCGGGGCGCTGACACTGTCATACAGCACCATTTCCGGCAGTAGCGCCACCAACGGCGCGGGCATTTACAACACGGGATCGGCCACGGTTGACAGTTGCACTCTTTCGGGAAACAGCGGGGGCAACGGGGGCGCTCTCTATAATTACATCAATGCTAGTCTCACGGTGAAGAACAGCACGTTGTCGGGCAATACCGCCGGTGGTGGCGAGGGGGGCGGTATCTTCAACCTTGGTGCGACAACAATCTCCAGCAGCACGATTTTTGGCAACAGTGCGACTTCAAATACCGGCGGCGGCGGTATTGGCCAAGGCGCTTATGTCGGCAGCTTCACCAATCTTTCGAACAGCATTCTAGCTGGAAACACCGGTTATCTGGGAGGCAGCAGCGATTTCAGGGGCGTGGTGAGCGGCGATTATAACCTGGTACAAAACGCCGGCAGCCAGGGGAACTTTGGAAGCAATACGATCTTCGGGCTGGATCCGCAACTCGGACCGCTGGCCGACAATGGCGGCCCGACCAAGACGATGGCACTGCTCTCGAACAGCCAGGTCATCAACGCGGGTAACCCGGGCTTTGACGCGGTTGCTACGCCCTACGACCAAAGGGGAGCAGGCTATGCCCGCAAGATAGCAAACGCGGTTGACTTGGGCGCCGTCGAGTCCGCTTTCACCAATCGGATGCCCATTGCCGTTAATACGTCATTCACCCTTACGCCCGATACCTACTTCAGCAGTGCGCTTACGGCCAGCGACCGGGATAGCGGCGACACCCTGACATACACCATTCTCACCGGCACCCTGCCCACCGGCCTGACCTTCGATACAGCCACCGGTATCATCAGTGGCACAACGGGCGGTTTTGCGGCGAGGACGCTCACCTTCAAAGCGACTGACAGCAATGGCACCGACTCCAACACGGCAACAGCGACACTGGGCGCGATGGAAATCAACTCGCTCCTGGTCAATACCAACAGCGATGCGGCCAACAACACCGATGGCCTGACCTCGATCCGTGAAGCGGTGGCGTATGCCAACACCGCCAACGCGGGTACTGCTCCGGTCATCACCTTTGCGGGCGACATCACCGGCACCATCACGTTGACCAGCGGCGTTATGACCATCACCAGAAGCATGACCATTACCGGGCCAGGCGCGAGCAGCCTCGCCCTCAACGGAATCAACGGCAACGGGGCGCGCTCAATCTTCGATATCAGCACGGGTGTCGTCGACGTTTCCGGACTCACCCTGAGTGGTGGCAGGGGCACTTTCTATACGGTCACGGTGGGCGGTGTAACGAGTTCCGTGCGGTCCGGCGGCGCGCTCTATATCACCGGTGGAACCGTGACGGTCACCAACAGCGCCCTTTCCGATAATCCCGGTTCCACCGGCTATGGCGGCGCCATCTTCATGACCGGAGGCGGACTGACGGTATCGAACTGCACCCTGTCGCGAAATAGTAACCGGTATGGCGGCGTGATCTGCCTGAAGGGCAGCGCGGTGGCGACGATCACGAACAGCACCCTTTCTGACAATGACGCCGGTTTTGGGGGAGCCATCTACACCTCGGACAGCACCGACGCGATCACGATCAGGAGCAGCACCCTTTCCGGCAACGACGCCAGCGGTACTGGCGGAGGCATCCTCACCAACGGCGGCCCGGTGACGATCGCGAACAGCACTTTGTCCAATAACCGGGCAATGGGCAGCACAAACGGCCGGGGCGGAGGCATCTACGTGGGCGGCGCCAGCGGCGGGACGACGATCACGAATAGTACCCTCACCAAGAACTATGCTTATGTCGGCGGCAACCTCTCAGGCGGCGGCGGCATCTTTGGCGGACCGGTGAACATGTCCAATACCATCGTCTGCGGCAATTTCGGTAACAATCCCAACATTGGGAGCAGCACTATAACAGGCACCCATAACCTCATCGACCAGGACGCGATGCTCGGCGTGCTCACCTCGAACGGCGGGCCTACCCAAACCCACGCGCTTTTGGCAGGCAGCCCGGCGATTGATGCTGGCGACCCGAATTTCAACAACACGAGCACGCCTTACGATCAGCGCGGATCCGTCTTTCTGCGGAAGAGCTCGGGTGCCATCGATATCGGTGCATATGAAGTGCAGGGAGCAGCGGACACCACGCCTCCGACCATCAGCATCAGCGCCCCATCCTCCACGGTTGCGAATCCGGGTGGCACAGTGACTTACACGATCACCTATGCGGATGCGAACTTCCTCTCTAGCTCGCTCACCCCTGGCAATGTGACACTGAACCGCTCGGGCACGATCAATGCGTCAGTGAGCGTCACATCCAGCACCGTTTTCACTCGGACCGTGACACTGAGCGGGATCACCGGCTACGGCACGCTCGGGATCTCGATTGTTGCCGGCACCGCCACCGATAGCACCGGCAACACGGCTCCAGCGGCGGGCCCTAGCGGCACATTCACCGTCAACCCGAGTGTGGAAACCGTGCAACGCAGCGGCACCATCCGCGCGGCGGCGGGCGGGGGATATGAGGTCGGCTATGTTGGAAACCCGGGTCAGCAATATACAATCCAATTCTCGTCGGACCTCCTCCCACCATGGCAGACGCTGGGGACGCAAGTGGCTAATTCGTCAGGAGTGATCTCGATCACCGACAATCCGCCAGCTGGAACACCGCGGCGCTTCTATCGCCTCCTCCTGCCTTAAAGAGCCGCCGATTTACTCATGCGAAATTTTGGCTGGCTTTGAGCTCGGCGATTTCGGATTCGAGGCTTGCGAGTCGCGCTTCGATGGCGGCGCGCCAATCGTTTTCCGCAGGGGTCTCGGAGGTGGCGGGAGGGGCACCGGTGACGGAGAGGCTGTCCGCGGCGGCGGGTGACAGGAGGTGGGCGAAGCTCTCGACCCGGCGGCCTTCGCCAACCGGAATCCGCCTGACGAGCGGGCCGTGCGGGTATTCGATGAACCACGTGAGCGTCTCCTCCACTTCGTCCAGGGAGGAAAAGGGGTGCAGGCGATCGGTGCGCTGGCGGATTTCGCCGGCGCTCTGGGGTCCGCGCAGCAGCAGGACGTTCAGGACGGCGCGCTCGCCCGGTTGCATGCTCAGCACGTCCTGGAGGCAGTGTTCGAATTTCGGGGCGCGGCCGCCGAGGGTCTTTTCGACGAGGTATTTCTCCGAGAGTCCGCGAAGGGCTTCCGCAACTTCGTCACCGGTGAAGTGGGTGATGGGGTCCCGGCTGGAGGTCTGGTTGCAGGCGATGAGAAGGGAGTTGTGGGTGAGCGGGTAGCTGCCGGGAGTGAGGATTTCCTTTTCCAACAAGCAACCGAGAACACGGGCTTCTTGATAGGTGAGCTGGATTTCAGGGAAGTGCTGCATGGTCGCGCTGCGGTATACCGCTGACCGTGAAAGTTTGCTAGTTTTCAGTGTTCAGTTTTCAGGAAGAGGGGGAAGTGCCGAGTCAGCAGTGATCAGTGATCAGAATGCGGAATGAGCGATAGCGAGCTAGATCAAATGCGAAGCGAGATGGGCAAGGCCGAAGGCAAAAGAGGAAGAGAACCGCAGTGGGAGCGATTGCGGACACGGCTGCCTTTCGGCATTAAATGAGGCCGAAGAGCAAGAATGTGCCGTGGGAGACCATGAGAAAGCGCGGAGGTGGGGGGAATTCCCTGGGTTGTGGGAGCGGCCTCGATGGCTTTGGCAAACAATCCCGAGCCTCTGGCAAAAAATTTTGCCCCCTCTTCGATAGGGAGACATCCTCCTTGACACTTCCCACCGCTCTTTTCCCAACTCCACCCTTCCGTTCGAGAGAAAGAGAAGGAAGGAAGTTAGAACAGCTCGCCCTGCACGGGCGGCTTCGGAGACGCGGGATCCGACCGCGGTGACGCCGGTTTGGCTGATCGTCCGCGAGGGTTGGGGACACCGCTTTCCACCAAGAAGACGCCGTCCGGCCGGTGGAAGTCCGCGAGGGTCTCGCAGTTCAGCCAAGGCTCAATCTCGTGATCGAGCAGCGCCACCAGGCAACGATCATGGCCTGTGGCCGCCACCTCGCGGTTCGGGACGGTGGTCAGCATCGTGTGGCAAAATCCGAAGTCGGGGCTCTCTTCCCACAGCCCCGCAACGAAGAAGGGATCACCGCCCATGTGAATTCGGTGCGCCACCATTTCCCCGGCGGGGTAGGTCCATTCGTAGAATGCGGTGACCGGAATGAGGCAGCGGCGGTGATGGTAGGCATCCCGCCACATGTAGTCCTCCATCTTCTCGCACTTCGCATTGACCACCGGCTTCGCGGCGGTTTTTCCCTTGCCGTCCTTGCGCTTGAAAGAGCGGCGGAAGCCCCAGGTCATCGTCACGACCTCACGTTCGCCAGTGATGACGGGAAGCGGCATCGTCGGTCCGATGCCGGTTTCGCTGAATTCCTCGAAAGCGCCCACCAGTTCCTCCCACAGCCTTTGCGGCACCGGCCCGTGTCGCTGCGCTTTCTTGAGTTGGCTCTGATGGTAGGTGCACATCTTCAATCAGGGAATCGCCGCTGGTTTTTCCGAATCCGCCGGAGGGCAAAATCAGCGAAGAAACATCGGAACGTTTTCAGGGATTCTCCCCAATTTCGCCAAGGCAGACAAGGGGCGAAATCGGTAATCATGAAATGGAGAACGCCCACACGAACCTGCCATTGCCTTCACTGCTGGCGCTTCAACGCGAGTTCCACAAGCTGTGTGGAAATCGTGCGGATTTCCTTCATGGATTCAGGAGTCGGCTCCTGGCCGTTCTCAAGATTCATCTTCTCGCTCAAACCCTCAAGCAGATCCCGCATGGCCAAATAATTCGGACGGCCGGAAATCTTCGGTTCCAACCCGGTGATGCAATCCGAGTAGTATTCCGCGATATCTTTCCGCATCACCTTGCGGGCACGTTCGGGAGAAAATTGCTTGTCCACGGCCACAGAGGAAACTTCCAGCGCCCGGATCCAACCGCCTAGCGAAATCAAGTGCGCCAGATCCGCATCCTTGAGCGTGACCAACTCATCCTGCACATCCCTCTGTGTGGAAGCCAATTCGACCTTCAGTTGAGGCACATCGCCCTTCTTCGCGCTCTCCAACAGCCCCGCCGCGTGGCGATTGATCCGGTCCCCAGTGCCGAGAGCCTTGCCATAACGAGTCAAATTCGTCGCCATTTTTTCCACATCCTTCAACTGCTCGGCCTGGACCATGAGGAAACCATCGGCGATGAGAAACCCCAATTCGATCGCCAGATCCGCTCGATCCTGGGACATCCGCGCCGGCATTTTCCGCGCAACCTCGGCGATGGGCAGGGGCATCAGAAACTGCAAGGTATCAAACATTTTGGAGATCGAAGGAGCGGTGAATTTGTTCACCGCAAGCTCCAGACGGATGTCAGCATCGTCGAGCAAGTCGTTTGGCATCTCTCCATTGGGTCCGGCGACATCCTTAGCCACTTCCACAGGATCTGGAGCAACACCCTCGATTCTCAAGGATTCCTCTTCCGAAATCGCAGGGGTGGCCAAGGCGAACAAGGCGGAAAGACTCAGCAGTTTCAACTTCATGCGCGGAACCTGCCGTCAACCTGCCCCGATTGCGAGAAATTTGCCATTCGCGGGATTCCCGGAACCCGCAATTTTCGCTAGAAAGACTTTTTCTCCAAGGGGGGACGGTGCTTCGGCCATCAATGACTCTCCGCACAATGGATCTTTACCCGAAAGCGAAAGGCCTCGCCGCCTCGCCACCCATGGGGCACTTCAGTCTTGGTCGAACAGGATGGCGGAGTTGTTCGTCAGCACGTTCGGTGTCGCTCCGCCCCATTCCCTTCAACGATCACTCGGCAATTCTGCCTCCACTTCCGCATTGCCTCCCCGATCGAAGCGTGAAACGTTGCGAAGAAATCGACGATCCACCTCATTCCATCCTCCATGCCTTCCATCCAGCTCGCCAAAGTCCGGCCCGGCGCCCGACTGCCTCGCTTCGCTGGTGAACAGGAGCAGAGCTCGCCCATTCGCGTGGAGGTTAATCCCAAAGCAATGACTCCATTGATGCAGGTCGCTCCCGCTCCTTGTGAGTTTTCACATCTCGCCCACAAGGAACGGTTGAAGCGCTTTGGTGAGGCGATCGATGCCATCCGCACCCGGGTCGAGGCGGATTTGGGGGCGCGGGATGTGACCCGCGTCCGCCGATTGAATGGGTTTTCACGCGGGATGGAAGTGGTCGGCAGGGCGTTGATCCATTTCAGTTTCGAGCCCATCGGGTTTCTAGCAGGCGTCGGTGCGTTGTGGATTCACAAGCAATTGCAGGCGATTGAGATCGGCCACACCGTGCTGCACGGGGTGTATGATCATCTCGAAGGAGGCGGGCGTTTCAATTCCAAGAAATTCACTTGGGATGCGCCGATGGATGAGGCGGCATGGCGGCATGGGCACAATGTCGAGCATCACCATTTCACCAATGTGGCGGGCAAGGATCCTGATATCAAATTTGGTCCGGCCCGGTTCACGGAACAAACCCCGCATCATTTCATGCACCGGCTCCAATTCCCGCTCATCCTTGCGGTGATGGTTCCGAATTTCGCGTTTTTCCTGAACCTTCACTTCACCGGCCTCAATGATATCTGTTTTGGCAACGGCCGGGCGAAGGAGTTTGAAGCGGAAACGGATCGTTCTTGGAAAGCCGTCAAAGCGGCTCTTCGGATGGCACTCCGCAAATTCGTCCCGTATTATTTCAAGAACTACGTGTTCTTCCCGCTGCTCGCCGGGTTGATGTTTTGGAATATCTCCATGTTCTGGAAAGTGCTGCTAGGAAACTGGATGGCTGAGGTTCTGCGCGACTTCTACACGGCGGCGACCATCTATTGCGGACACATCGGCGAGGAAGTGACGGACTATCCCGAAGGCACCCGGGCAAAAGGCAAGGGAGAGTGGTATGCGATGCAGGTGGAGGCCACCAACAATTTCGAAGTGTGCCTGCCCATCTCGATTCTTTGTGGCGGGCTTGACCGCCAGATCGAGCATCACCTGTTCCCCAAGCTCCCGCCGGATCGACTGCGGAAAATAGCGCCCGAGGTCCGGGCCGTGTGCGCTGCCTACGGCGTGCCCTACCGCACTGGCACGTGGTGGGGAACTCTGAAAAAAGCGCTCGTTCACATGCGCGAGCTCAGTGTGTGCGAACTGGGTCGGGCGGCCGTTTAACGGAGAAACCCGGGAGGACAATGAAGGAA
>JAZKGW010000033.1:118209-119561 GCA_040385685.1 Verrucomicrobiota bacterium
TGCGCAGAGACAGCCATCAATCCGTCCGGATTGCGAGAAATTTGCCATGTCCTACCTCCACACGTGGCCGGGAAATTTCTTCGCCACGGTGGGACGGAGCTTCGGCCATTCGCGGGCGAGGAAGTGCGGCCAGTCGGTGGTGCTGGCGATGCGTTTGCCGTCGGGGGTGCAGAGGTTGAGCAGCACCGGCAGGCGGCCTTCGCAGACGCTCGGATGTTCTTTGAGGGCGTAGCAGTCTTGCAGCTTCACCTGCGCTTCCGCGGTCTCGTTGATGTAGGAGAGCTTCAGCGTGCCATTATCTAACCACGAAATGAAGAGTGGCAGCAATTCATCGAGCCAAGGGAGCTGGCCTTTTTCCAGATGCTGATGAAAGGCGTGAGTGAGCGGCGCGGCTTGGGCGTCTTTGACTAACGAAAGGCCTTTGAATGCACGGGCGAGGCAGGCGGAGATGGCGTCGGCATCGAAGGGGGCGAACTCCAGTTCGGGCACGTTGGCATGCACGAGGTTCACGCGGGCGATGAGTTGTCTCAGCCGATGATCCATCAGAGGAAGATCGAAGGCACCGGCGCGGTGGGCAGCGGCGAGGCAGCGGCCGCTTGCGACGGGGTCAAGTTCGCGTTGCTGCGCCTTCTGCTCGATGACGAGATCGTGATAGCGCGTGAGTGTCATCGCCGAGACGCGCTTGTTTTTGGCATCGAAGAGGTGCTCGACGGTGGTGGTTAAATGCTGGGGAAACATCTCGGCGATCCACTCGGGTTTGATGGCGGTGGCGAGGCTGAGCAGGGTCAGCGGCATGGGACCGCGCGAGGGTGCCTGCCGCAGATTGGCGGCGACGAAGAATGGGGCGTCGGTCACCGGGCTTTCGCGGACGAGTTGGCCTTGGCGTTGTTCGGTAAGGTCGCAGGCGGGCTTGCCGGGTTCGCGGCGTTTGGCGAGTTGATCGATGAAACCGGCCATGAGGCAACGCAGCAGGGCTTCGTCGTTTTTTGCCGGACTGGCGGGTGGTGCATCGCGGTCGTAGAGGCGCTGCTGGCGGGCGGCTTGCAGGATTTGTTGATAGGTTTGCTCCACCTGTCGGGCGACCTGGGCATTGATGCCGTGGCTGCGGCAGCGATCAAAACTGAAGCGGTTTGCTTGGGCGAAGTCGTAAGCACGCATCAGGGTGATGAAGTCCGAGTCGCCGCTTTCCTCGAACATTTCGCGCGTGGTCTGGGTTTGCGCATCATCTCTATCCGTCCTTGTTAGCAGGTCGCGACCACTGACCAACGCAGCGCACAAGGCGGCATCCGGGACGCAACCGCGCTGGCTGGCCTCGATCAACATGCGTGAGTAGCGCGGGTGCATGGGCAGTC
>JAZKGW010000034.1:0-88821 GCA_040385685.1 Verrucomicrobiota bacterium
ATGGTAAAGTCATCTGGCCCAAGGATTCGGCCTTCGTCGGTAGCTATAGCGTGCAAACCTCGCCCGACCTGGTCGCTTGGACAAACGTCCCATCCATCGTCGTCGGCAACACGGTGGAATATACTCTGCCAACAGGTGCGGGCACCCACTTCGTCCGTCTTGAGGTGACGCCGAATTGATCGGGGAAAAACTCAGGGGGCGTAAGCTTCCAACTCGGACAAGAATCCGAATTCGGCGCCATATTGGTCTTGTCCCGGGTGGTTTTCCACAAACGTCGCCCTGACGTAGCGGGCCTTTGTCGGCTTGAAACGGGCCTGCGCGGCAGCGGCCTTCTTCGCCGGGAACTCGTTGCGGCCAACTTCGGTGAAGGCCTTGCCGTCCTCGCTGATAGACACGGCCACGGTTTTGGTTGCACCGATGTCGGGCGTTCCATACGCGACGAGGTGGATCATCTGTGCCGCGCCAAGGTCCACGGTCACGGTCTTGGGAAATGTCGTGGACTCGTCGGTCGCATAACAACTCTGTGCCGAGTTGCCCCAGTTTCCGTCGGTTAGTCCACCGTCCCAGCCGTGGGTGTTCGGGTTGCTGGATTGAAACGGCTTGTCGCCGGAGACCTTCCTGCCAAGCGTCGGATCAACCGGCCAGTGGGTGTTGAACGCGGCGGCCGGCAAGCCTTCGCGGTTCATCAGATTCGGCTCGGCAAGCTGCGACCAGGCGAACCTCGCGCGGTCCGGCTTGGGGACCGCGGCGCTGGTTAGCAGGATCGACTTGCCATCGGCGGAGATCTTCGCGTCGGCTGGCTGATAGTCCGCGTCTATACCCGCAATTTCGAACCAGTTTGGAGCTTTACCATCGCGGGTTGTTAGGCCGCCGCCGGTGTGATCGAAGCCGATGGCGATGCCGGCGTCGGTGACCTTGTATTTTGAAAACAGCGGACCGGATTTCACGAGGTTGGACTTGCCAAAGGTATCGGCGAGTGCCCACAGCGCCAGCCGCCGCCCGACTTCGCTTTTGTTCGTGGGGTGGATGTCCTTCACGTCGCCGATGTCGTTGGTCACAGCCATGCCGGTGTGGGGAATTTTCAAGACTTCCTGCTGGGCCCACCAGATGCCCGGGATGTTGTAGGTGGCACTTGCCCCGTAGTTGTAGGGGGCGAGCTGGACGAACAGAAAGGGCGCGTCGGCCGCGCGGAATTGTTTGCGCCAGCCTGCGATCAGGGCTTTCATCTTTGCGGCGTAAAGCATGCCCTCGCCATTGTTAGACTCGCCCTGATACCACAGGAAGCCGCGCAACGCGTAGGGGACCAGCGGGTGAATCATCGCCTGATAGGTGCCGGTCTCGGCACCGGATCCGAGCTTCAATAGCTCCGGCGCTTTCGGCATTTCCGGCGTGGGGAGTCCGGCATCGAAGGCCTTGGCCGCCGCGTCCGACCATTCGCGGACGCTGGAAACATACTTGCGGAAGTTCCGGTCATACTCGGGGAATCCCGGGCTTCTCGCCAACCGCTGGGTTCGCGTCGTGGCCAACTCGTCGATTCCGTCGAAACCTTCCTCCGCCCACCATGGCTCGATCCGCGACCCTCCCCACGAACTGTGGATGATGCCTACGGGCACTTTCAATTCTTCCGCCAGTTGTTTGCCGAAAAAATAACCGACCGCGGAAAAGTTCCTGGCGTTTTCCGGCGTTGCCGGCATCCACTTCGCGTTGACTGTTTCTTGCCGGACGTTGTTCAAGACGTGCGGCACGTCGAACGAGCGCATCAACGGCACCGGACCCGCTGCCGCGATTTCCAGGTCTTCCTTCCGCGTTTGGCCGACTCTCCACTCCATGTTCGATTGCCCGCTGCCGAGCCAGACCTCGCCCACCAGCAGGTCCTTCACTTCCAGCGGACTGCCACCTGCTTCAGTCACGATCATCGATCGGCTTTCGGCACTGGCGGGCATGGGAGGCAGCGAAACCTGCCAGCGGCCCGCGGCATCCGCAGTGGTGGTTTTCGTTTGTCCGCCGAAGGTGACGGTGACGGCTTTGCCGGCAGCGGCGCGGCCCCAGACGGGGACCGCTTTGTCTCGCTGGAGCACTCCGCCGTCCTGAAACGGGGGTGCCAATGTTACGTCCGCCACCACCGGTTGTGCTAAAAAGAGCAATGCCAACCACCGCATTTTGAGTCTAATCATGGCCCGTTCCTACGCATTTGGCTGCCTGCGTCTAGCGATTCATTGCCAGAATCGCGAAAAAAATGGTTGCGTTTCGAGGTTGCAACAGGCACTTTTTCGCGGAAACCTCATAAAACAAGGTAATTAACTAAGGATTATGCTTCCAGAGCACGCCCCATTCACTTCCGACCAGCGCCAGGCGTTGGAATCGCTTCTCGCCGGCCTCGATCCCGTCCAACGCGGCTGGCTCAGCGGATTTCTTGCTGCTTCGGGAGTGCCCGCCGCTGTTGCCGCTCCGGCTCCGGCGGCTGCTGGAAAGCTGACCGTTCTCTACGGGACAGAGTCGGGAAATTCGGAAACGCTGGCGGACCGCACCGTGAAGGCTGCGAAAAAGCGCGGCTTCCAGGCGGTCATGAAAAATATGTCCGAGATTTCCCCGGCGGATCTGGCGAAGGCCACGAACCTGCTCGTGATCGTCTCGACATGGGGTGATGGAGATGCGCCCGAAACGGCTGTCCCCTTTTACAAGGAGTTCATGAGTTCGGAAATCTCACTGTCGGGCGTCCGTTATTCGGTCTGCGCGCTGGGTGACACGGCTTACGAGCGATTCTGCCAGATTGGCAAGGACTTCGATGCTCGGTTGGAGGGTTTCGGTGCTTCCCGTGTTTTCGCCCGCCAGGATTGCGATGTGGACTATGAGGAATCCTATGCAGCTTGGTTAGAGAGTTCGCTTTCCGCGCTCGCTCCGGCTTCGGCTGCCCCGGTTGCGGTTGCTGGTCCAACAGCGGTCCCTGCCACCGAGTACGGGAAGAAGAATCCATTTCCCGCTGAAACGATCGATACTGTCGTTCTGAATGGTGAAGGCTCGTCGAAGGAAACGCTGCACTTGGAATTCTCGCTCGCGGGATCCGGACTTTCCTACGAACCTGGCGACGCGCTCGCGGTGCTTCCGGTAAACGCGCCGGATGTCGTGAAGGCGATCATTCAAGCGGCCAAGCTCACCGGCAACGAGGAAGTCGAAGTCAAGAACGTCGGCCGCAAGTTGCTCGCCGACGCCCTGCGCGAGGACTACGACATCACCGCGCTTTCCCGTGCGGTTCTCACGAAACTTGCCGAAGCCCTCAACTCCGCCGTCTTGCGCGGGTTGCTGGCCGAAGGCGCGAAGGAGCAACTGAAGGAATACAGTGCCGGCCGCGAGATCATCGACGCGATTCTTGATTACGCTCCTAACGGACTCTCCGCCGAGGCTCTGACGAGCATCTTCCGCAAGCTGCCGCCGCGGCTTTATTCGATCGCTTCCAGTCCGCTGGTGCACACCGATGAAGTTCATCTAACCGTGGCCGCCGTCCGCTATGAAACCCACAATCGCGAACGCAAGGGCGTTTGCTCCACCTATCTCGCGGACCTGGTGAAATCGGGCGATCCCGTGCAGGTCTTCGTCCAGCCGAACAAGAACTTCCGCCTTCCCGCCGACAATTCCACACCGGTCATCATGGTGGGGCCCGGCACCGGCGTCGCGCCGTTCCGCGCTTTTGTCGAGCACCGCGCCGCCCTCGGTGGCAGTGGGAAAAACTGGCTGTTCTTCGGCGACCAGCATTACACCTACGACTTCCTCTATCAGCTCGAGTGGCAGGACTTCCTCAAGGACGGCGCGCTCACCCGCCTCGACGTGGCATTCTCACGCGACCAACCGGAAAAAGTCTATGTTCAGGACCGGATGATCGCCCATGCCAAGGATCTCTATCAGTGGCTGGAGGAGGGCGCCCATTTCTACGTCTGTGGCGATGCCAACCGCATGGCCCACGATGTCCACGAAGCCCTGATCTCCGTCGTGGAAAACCAGGCGGCCATCTCCCGCGAAGCCGCCGAGGCCTACGTCGAGGATCTCAAGAAAGCCAAGCGCTATCAACGAGACGTTTACTAAATCTCTACTTTCAAATTTCCACCACCATGAGTGACAAGAAACTCTCCGCCAACGAATACATCAAGACTCGCAGCAACTACCTGCGCGGCACCATCTCCGAGGGACTTTCCGATCTTTCGACCGGCGGGATGGTTGAAGACGACCAGCAGCTCCTCAAGTTCCACGGCACCTATCAGCAGGACGACCGCGACATCCGTGCGAACCGCCGCAAGCACAAGCTGGAAAAGGCGTATTCCTTCATGATCCGCATTCGCGTGCCCGGCGGCGTCGCGACTCCCCAGCAGTGGTTGGAAACGGACCGTCTCGCCACCCAGTTTGCGAACGGCACCATCAAGCTCACCACCCGCCAGGCGTTCCAGTTCCACGGCATCATCAAGACCAACCTCAAGCGGACGATCAAGGAGATCAACCAGGTCGCGATGGACACGATCGCCGCGTGCGGTGACGTGAACCGGAATGTGATGTGCAATCCGAATCCATATCTCTCAGAAATTCACGCCCAGGCACTCAAGGCGGCGCAAGACATTTCCGCGCACCTCACGCCGCAAACCCGCGCCTATCACGAGATCTGGCTGGACGGCGAGAAAATCGAATCGAGCGAAGAGGAGATCGAGCCGATCTACGGCAAGACCTATCTGCCGCGCAAATTCAAGATCACCATCGCGGTGCCGCCATCGAACGATGTCGATATCTACGCGAACTGCCTTTCCTTCATCGCCATCGTCGAGGGCGGCAAGCTCGTCGGCTACAACGTCGCCGTCGGTGGCGGCATGGGCTCGACCCACGGCAACGAAGCCACCTATCCGCGGATCGCGGACGTGATCGGTTTCTGCACGCCGGAGCAGGTCGTCGACGTCGCGGAAAAGGTCGTGCTCGTACAGCGCGATTTCGGCGACCGCACGGATCGGAAGCACTCACGTTTCAAATACACGGTGGACGACCACGGCCCGGAGTGGATCCTGGCCAAGTTGAACGAGTATCTCGGCTATCAGCTCGGTCCCGTGCGCGACTTCAAGTTCGAGGACAACGGCGACCGCTACGGCTGGACTGAGGACACCAACGGCAACTCCCACCTTACACTCTTCATCGCCGGCGGCCGCGTGCTCGATACGCCATCCTATCCGATGCGCACCGGCCTCCGCGAGATCGCCAAGATTCATGATGGCGACTTCCGCCTCACCGCGAACCAGAACCTGATCATTGCGAACGTCTCCCAGGCCAAGCGTCTGGAGATCGAGGCCCTGTTGGAAAAATACGGCATCCAGGACAGCCACTTGAAAAGCGCGCTGCGTCTCAACTCGCTGGCCTGTGTCGCCCTGCCGACCTGCGCCCTCGCCCTGGCTGAAGCCGAGCGTTTCCTGCCCGACCTTCTCACCGGCCTCGAGGAATCGTTGGAGGAAAACGGCCTGCGCCATGACGCCATCACGATCCGCATGACCGGTTGCCCCAACGGCTGCGCCCGTCCGTTCATTTCCGAGATCGGCTTCGTCGGCCGGGGACCGGATCGCTACAACGTTTACCTCGGCGGTGGCTTCGCCGGCCAGCGCCTGTCGAAACTCTATCGGGAGGATGTCGCTGCCGCTGACATTCAGCCGCTGCTCGCTCCGATATTCCGCCACTATGCCAAGGCGCGGATTGATGGCGAACGCTTCGGGGATTTTTGTATACGCACCGGATACGTCGCCAAAACCATCCAAGGCCCGGATTTCCACAAGAATCTGAAGCCTGAAGCGCTTGCTCCTGTCTAACGAAACTTTTCCCCACGCTCCACCATGGAAGCACTCAAATTTGAAATACCCGCGGTGATTTCCCCTGACATCCATCCGGCAGAACTCTCCGCCGCTCTCGCGCCCCTGCGTGCCGGAGAGCGGCTGCGTTTCCTCTACGATCAACTCGGCGACCGACTCGTCGCATCCACCAGCTTCGGACTCCAGGCGGCGGTCATGCTGCACCTGATCCAGCAGCACGCGCCCAGGATCCCGGTAGTCTTCATCGACACCGGCTTCCTCTTTCCGGAGACCTATCAGTATGCGGAGGAACTTGCATCCATGCTGAACATCGATCTGCGGATCTATCAACCCGCCGTCTCCGCCGCCCGCATGCAGGCGCTGTGGGGAAACCTCTGGGAAAATGGCAAGGACGGCGCGGACCGCTACGGCCTGCTGACGAAAGTCGAGCCGATGAACCGCGCGCTGCGCGAAACCGGTGCCGACGTCTGGCTCAGCGGCCTCCGCCGCTCCCAGTCTAACTCCCGCGTGGACCGGCCGTTCGTCGAGCAGCAGAAGAAGACCGTCAAAGCCTATCCGATCCTCGATTGGGCGGACGCGCAGGTGGACATCTATTTTCATCAGAACGGCCTGCCGCGCCATCCGTTGGCGGAAAAAGGCTACGTCACCATGGGCGACTGGCACAGCACCCGTCCGGTCGTGAACGGCGACGTCGAATCCACCCGCTTCAATGGGGAAAAGTTCGAATGCGGCTTGCATCTTGACTCCGGCTCGCCGGATTTCCAGATTTGAAAGTGTTCCGCCTGTCTCAGCCGGAAGCAGAGCGTTAGAACCCCGCTAAGTTAGCCGGGTCACATTTCCCAAAACTCCCCACATTATGAACATCGCCGAAAACATGGTTGCCACTGTTGGCAATACTCCGCTGATCCGTCTTAACCACCTCACCAAAGGACTCGATGCCGAAGTCTGCGTGAAGGCCGAATTCTTCAACCCGCTCTTCAGCGTCAAGGACCGCATCGGCAAGTCGATGATCGAAGCCGCCGAAAAGGACGGCTCGCTCAAGCCCGGCGGCCTGATCATCGAGCCGACGTCGGGCAACACCGGCATCGCGCTGGCCTTCATCGCCCGGTCGAAGGGCTACCGCTGCATTCTCACCATGCCCGAGAGCATGTCGATCGAGCGCCGCGTGCTGCTTCGCTTGTTAGGCGCGGAGATCGTGCTGACGCCCCGTGCCCGCGGCATGAACGGCGCCATCGCCATGGCGAAGAAACTCATCGAGGAAAACCCCGGTTCATTCGGCCCCGGCCAGTTTGACAATCCGGCCAATCCGCAGGTCCACCGTGAAACGACCGCCGAGGAAATCTGGCGCGATACGGATGGCAAGGTCGATGCCTTCGTCGCCGGTGTCGGCACGGGTGGCACGATTACCGGTGTCGGTGAAGTTTTGAAATCGCGTCTCGACGGTGTGAAAATCATCGCCGTGGAACCCGTTGCCAGCCCGGTGATTTCCGGCGGCGCTCCAGGCCCGCACATGATCCAGGGCATCGGTGCCGGCTTCATCCCGAAGAACCTCAACGTCGCCGTCATCGACGAAGTCATCCAAGTCTCTAACGAAGACGCCATTGCCACCGCCCAGGCCCTGGCCCAGGAAGAAGGCCTGCCAGCCGGAATCTCCACCGGCGCGAACGTCTGGGCCGCGCTGCAAGTCGCGAAACGTCCCGAATACAAGGGCAAGCGCATCGTCACCGTCGGCTGCTCGTCCACCGAACGCTACCTCTCGACCGCCCTGGCCGAGAAGGTGCGTGAGGAAGTATCCAACCTGCCGGTTCAGGAAATCTGAGGTGATAGAGGCGTTCCCGCCTGTTTAAGGAGGGTCGGACTTCGGCCGACCCGGCCGGCATCGCAACCGTTGCGATGCCGGCGGAGGGTTTGGGGAGCCCCCATTGAGACAATTTCCGAATGATGGACAGATCTTCCACCCGCTGTTATGGAGTGCGGTATGAACGTGATCCGGGTTGTGGTTTGCCTGATGCTTTGCGGTTCCTCCGCGCTGGCTGCGGCGGAAATGGAGGCGGTGCCTCCGGCGGCGAAGGCTGAGTATGTGCCGGGGGTGGCCTTGAGCCAGGGGATCACGGAGATCACGGGCGTTGCGATTTCACCACTCCTGGGAGTGAGTTCGGTGGGGGCATGGCGGTATTGGAAAGCTTCCGCCTTGGAGCGGACAGCGCTACCGTGGTATGCGCAACCGTGGGCCTGGGGGACAGGCTTCGGATTGCTGGCGCTGTGTTTTCTCAAGGACTCGCTGGGGACGACGGTGCCGGGTTTGTTGAAGAAGCCTTTCGACATGGTGGAGTTGTTCGAGAACAAGGCGAGCGCCCTGGTGGCGAGCGGGGCCTTCGTGCCGCTGGTGGCGCAGGAAATGGCGAGGCACTTGCAGGCAGAGCGGGCCATCCAGATTCCGACGGCGTCGATCGCGAGTCCGGGCTTCGCGATGATCGATATGTCCTGGCTGATGGTGCCGGCGGCGGTGGTGGCTTTCCTGTTGGTGTGGGTGTGCAGCCACGCGATCAACGTGCTGATCATCCTGTCACCCTTCTCGACGCTCGATGCCTTGCTGAAACTCGCGCGGACCGCGGTGTTGTTAGTGGTGGGGTTGGTGTATGCCATCGCACCGTGGTTGGCGGCGGTGCTGTGCCTGGGCATCATCGCGGTGGCCGCGTGGATGGCACCGGCGGCGATGCGATTGGCGATTTTCGGCGCGCGTTACGCGGCGGATATCCTGCTGCCGTGGCGGGGCCGAAAACGGGCGACTCCGCATCAACCGCACGCGTTCACACTGGGTCGGGTCGCCGGGCTGCCACCGCGGACGGGCGGGCGGATCATTCTGTTGGAGAATGGGACCGCGGTTTTCCGTTATCGGCGGTGGTGCGTGCTGGACGAGCGGAGCATCCCGCTGCCGGAAGGCCCGCGGCATGTGGAGAAAGGATTGTTATCACCCTCACTGGTGCAGCGGACGAGCGGGGGAAATGAGACGAAGGTGTTGTTATTCCTGCCGCGCTACCGGGGACACGAGGAGACCATGGTGGGCCATCTCAAACTCCACGGGGTGCGGGAGCATGCCATGGCGCGCGGGCTTGCGGCGGTGAAGGCTTGGATCGGAGGGATGGTGGGAAAGAGGCGGATCAGTGGTGAAGAGGGAAGAGTGTGAACCCTGAATCACGCTAACGGCGGCGGTGCCTTCGTCCCCGTTTCCGAATGCCCGGCGAGCAACTGCGCTAACAACTCCCCGCCGCGCGGCAGGACCGTTAGTCGGGCGCCGCTGCCGATGACCTTCTGCGTCTCCAGAATCTCAAACATCGCTTCAGCCACCTGCTTGTCTTCGGAAATCTGTTGGAGCGCCTCGCCGACGATCTGCGGTCGGATCGCAGCCGCTTTGGCGAACTCGATGGCCGCCTCGCGCTCGGCAGTGCTGGTGATGATGCTCACTTGGTTCGCGCCGTCCTGACGGATGGCCGAGGTCACCTGCCGCAGCCGGTTGACCACCTTGCTCTCAATCTGGGAGATCATCCCGACGTCGCGGAAATGCACCTTGCGGATGTAGATCGAGCCGAGCTTGTAGCCCCATTCGTGCGATTTGGGGGAAACCTCGTTGCGGACATTGTCGCTCATCGCGTGGCGGTTCACCATCATGAGGGAAAGCGGCATATTGCTCAGGCAGCGGACGGTCGAGTTGCTGACGTTCGCGGACAGGGAGCCGCGCGGGTCGCTGTTTTTGAACAGATAGGCGACCGGATCGCTGATGAACATTTCATGCCAGATGCCGATGCCCATCGGTGCGCCTTCCTCGGAATTGACCGGCTGGCTGCGCAGGTATTCCTGGTCGAGCCGCATGTCGAGGACGTGGCATTTGCCCAGCCAGTTCACGATGAACGACGCCGGTCCAAGCTTGAACGGCAGGATGTGCAGCCCGGGTTCGTCGATGGTGGCCAGCACTTTTCCAAACAACACATACACATTGCACTGGCGTTCATGGACGATCGCATACAACCCTAACAGTCTCGCGATCCCGAACAGGATGGGAAACGCGATGAAGCACGCGACAAAGGTGATACCGACGGTTACGAGAAAGTTCATTTGTTGGATTCCACGAAAACTTGTTGGGCCTTTTCAAACAAGGCGAGACGGACGTTGCGGACGTAGGCGCGGAGAGCCTCGCTGCCGCGGCTTTGCAATGCCATCAACTGCGCGGCCAGGCGGACCAGCGGCTCGACTTCGGCCTGTGCGCGCAGAGTTTCAATTTCCACCGCTCGTCTTGACTGGACGATCTTCTGGTCGGCGGATGCCTGGGCGAGACTGATGTCGGAGGAAACCTGGTTGTAGGCGGTGTTGATCGCGGCCAAAGCGGACTCGACCTCCGGCGGCGGGTCGATGCTGGTGATGAGCGTGGCATCCAGCACGATGCCATATCTGGCGGCCGATGAAGTGCACTCGCTGTCCATGTGCTCGTTGAGGTCGCGCAGGTTCTTGCGCAGATCGTTGATGGAAATGCCGATGACCGCCGCATTGTCGGGCATGCCCGCTTCCGGCGGTGCCGCCGGCGCTTCGAAGTTGGCAATCCGCTCGCGCAGGACCGAAACGAAGTAGCCCATGACGTGGGCGTAGGGATTCTTGATGCCGAAGATGAAGGCGTAGAGGTTGCGTTCCGCCACGCGGAAACGAATCTGGCCGGTTAGGCCGGTGTTGAGCTGGTCCTTGGTCACCGCCTCCAGCATCGTGCCGTTGTAATTGGCAGTGGCGTCCTCCGGATCCCACGCCATGTTCACCGTCTCGGTGGCGATCGAGATCTTGTGGATTTTTTCCCATGGCCATTTGAAATACGGCCCGCCTGGCGGGATTACCCGGACCTGCGGGTAGGTGTAGCGTTTTTTCTGATCCTCGCTGAGCGAGTCCGCGATCGGATCTTCCCGTGTCGTTAGATTGCCGACCCGCTCCGCGCGGCCGAAGCTTGTTTTCACCGCGCGTTGGTTTTGATCGACGGTGTAGATTCCCGCGACGAGGTAGCGCATGAGGAACCAGAAGATGAAGCCGAAGATGCAGCCGAGGAAGATGGACATGGCAATGAGGATGAACTGTCCGCAGATTTGGGGGAATCGCCTGTCGTGCCAAGCACAATCGGGGTGGACCATGGACGGCGCATTTCTGGTGCCACCGCGAGCCGGACGAGTTCTTCAGGGCCGCAAGGACCAGTGCGCCGCTAGCAGTTAGCAGGATGGGCCTCCCCATTTCGGGGTGCTTGACCTCCGCGGGAATAACAGCTAACGCTTTTGAAGACTCAAGGGATTGCAGTCGAAGACGGAGCCGGTCTTCCCACGGTGGGAAGACCGGTCTCCTGATCCCGGCGGGCTGTGAGCGAGCCGGAGCCAGGGGAGAAACGAAATATTTCTTCTAAGAATCCGCGGTTTCGCGTGTCATAGGGATTGTTATGAAAACTTTGGCCTGGATTTGCCTCGTCGCCGCGTTCGCGCATCTCAACCTCATGGCTCAAGACCCGGAAGCCCTCCGCGCGGAACGCGACCAGCTCACCGAGCGCGGCCTGTGGCGCGATGCGGTGAATTTCTACGAGGAAAGATTGTCGCCGATCTCGGATGCTGCATCCGGTTCCGATCTCTCCAAGGCCACTGAGGCTCTCGGCCGGCTGAACGCGTGGAAGGAATTTGACGGGCTCGTGGAGCGGGCGATTGCCGCGCATCCGGACAACGCGTCGCTGCTCACTTCGGCGGCGGAGGTCTATCGGCGCGCGCCGCATTCTGGCAGGATCATCGCCGGTGAGTTCGAGCGGGGCGGGGGAAATCGGTATGGCCGGGGACGCGTCGATGCCACCGACGATTCGACCGCTTCCGCTGGCCAGGCGGTTGCCACCGGCTATCGGGATCACGTCCGTTCGCTCCAACTGTTGCGGGCTGCCGTGGTCAAGCAGGCGTCAGCCGCGGAGGGCATCCTCGCGTGGCGAGAAATGGCGGCGGTCTTCATGCAAAACGAAGCGTGGAAATTGCAAACGCTCACCCCGTTAGATGCACTGCCCGAATGGGGCGAACCGGGTCCGGAAGGCGGCACGGAGGGTGCGCCGTGGAATGCTGATAGACCGGTGTTGTATGAGGTTCCCGCCTCGTGGGAAGCCGCTGCCAACGACGGCCAGCGCTGGCGTTTCGCTCTTGCAGAGCAGGCCCGCCTGAGCTCCGAAGCCGACATGGCTGCGGTGATGATTTCCGAGCGGGCAAATTTTTCCCGTTCTCAATTCGGCACGGAAACCCTCTCGGCTTACGGCTGGTGGCGGCAGCAGGATCCGGATAGCGCGAAGGGGATTCTCGAAATGGACACACTCACCGAGGACGAGTGTCTGGCGAAAACATCCGATGGCGTGCGCCGTTTCACACTTCCCGCGGAGCATCATTTCATCGCGCTGTATCGTTCGATCCTTGACAACAAGCTCGTGGGTGCCACCGCCGGCGACGCACTTGTCGATATCTTCCTCAACCGCCGCCAATACGACAAGGCCCGCGAGGTGCTCGAATCAACCATCGCGAAACACGGACCGGGAACCAACGACTCACGAAAAAAACTCCTCAGGCAAATCACGGGTAACTGGGGCCGCTTCGAGACTGCGGAAACGGTGCCCGCCGGCGTGAAGCCCAAGCTCCCGCTGGTGTTCCGCAACGCGCCGAAGATTGCTCTAACCGCCTCACCGGTGGACATGGACGCCGTCTTGAACGACACTCTAGCCTATCTGAAGAGCAACCCGCGCGAACTCGATTGGCGCCGTCTCAATCCCTCGCAGATCGCGAGCCGCCTGATCGCGGGCGACGCCGCGAAATACATCGGCAAACCCACGGCTAATTGGAACGTGGATCTCACCCCTCGCGACAAGCATCGCGACACCCGCGCCGATCTTGAAGTGCCGCTCGACCAAGCCGGTGCGTGGTGGATCAGCGGCGACGTCGAAGGTGGCTATTCCTTCCACACGCTGATCTGGATTGTCGATTCCGTGCTCGTCCAAAACGACGTGGGCGGCAGGAAGCAATGGTGGGTCGCCGATGCCGCCAGCGGGGCACCGGTCGCTGGCTCCGCGATCCAATTTTTCGGCTACCGCGCGGTGAGTCTTGAGCGGAAAAATCCGCTGGAACGAAACATCGAAATTCGCACTCAGGAGTTCGGCCGCACCACCGATGCCGATGGCAAGACCTTGCTGAAGCCCGGTGATTGGGATGAAAACTATCAGTGGCTGGCGATCGCCCGCAAGGAGGGCCGTGCGGCCGCGTTCTTCGGGTTCCGGCCCTATGGCATCGAAATGCCGCAACTCGAAAACGGCAACCGCGACCTCACCTACGGCATCTCGGACCGCCCGCTTTATAAACCCGGCGACACGGCGCATCTGAAATTCTATCTGCGCAATGTCGGCTACTTCGCACCGGACGAGAACAAGTGGGCTAACAAATCCGGCACGCTCGTCCTCACCAATGGCCGCGGCGAGGAAGTCATGAAAATCGAAAAGCTCCGGACCGACGCGCTCGGCGCTGTCGAAAGCGAAGTTGTCATTCCCAAGGACGCGGTGCTTGGAATGTGGAACGCGACATTTCGAATCGGCGACCAGATCGCCGCGACAGTTAGCCTGAGCGTCGAAGAATACCGCAAGCCGGAGTATGAGGTGAAGGTCGAGGCTCCCGACGCGCCGGTGAAGCTCGGCCACAAATTCACAGCCACTGTCAAAGCCACCTATTTTCATGGCTCGCCGGTTAGAAATGCCAGCGTCGAGATCATCGTCAAGCGCGGCTCGATCGGCGAGCGGTGGTTTCCTGTCTGGCGCTGGGACTGGCTTTATGGACCGGGCGCGTGGTGGAACGGCAGCGAGGCGAGTTGGCATCCCGGATGGAAAGACTGGGGCTGCATCCCGCCCCATCCGCCATGGTGGCAGGGCAACCGCTGGACACCCGATGAACTCGTGATGAAGCGCAATGTCCCGATCGGTCCCGACGGCACCGCGAAGATCGAGATCGACACCGCGTCCGCGAAGGCAGTCCACGGCGACATGGATGCGAAATACACCATCGAGGCCCGCGTCGTCGATGCCTCGCGCCGTGAAGAACGTGGCACCGGATCCGTCATCGCCGCCCGCAAGCCGTTCGAGGTCATCGTTTGGACGAATCGCGGCTTTGCCCGCGCCGGCGAGCAAGTGGAGGCGACCGTTTCCGCCGCGACGCTTGCCGGGAAACCGGTGGTGGGAGCGAAAGGCAAGCTCACGATTTTCAAACTAACTGGCGGTGAGGGCGGGCGCATCGAGGAGAAGGAAGTTCAATCATTTGCGGTCGAGACGGATCCCCAAGGCGAGATCCGCCAGCGCTTTGCCGCGCCCGCCACCGGCCAGTACCGGCTGGCCGCGAGCCTCTCGTTCAAGGACGGCGAACCGGCGGAAGGGGCGACTATTCTCAATGTCCAGGGTCCCGGCCGGGCCGAGCCTGCTGACTGGCATTTCGGCCCGCTCGAACTGGTCGCCGACAAGCCTTCACACGCGCCCGGCGATGTTTTGAAACTCCGCGTCAACAGTGACAAGGAAAACGCCAACGTCTGGCTATTCCTCCACGTTGCCGGCAGTGCCGGAACCGAGGCCCGCCGCATCCAGCTCGATGGCAAGAGCCTCGAAGTCGAAGTCCCGCTCGATTTGCGGGACATGCCTAACATGTTTATCGAAGGCATCACCGTCCACGGCGCAAAGATTCATTCCGCGGTCCGCCAGATCCTGTTGCCCCCCGTTAGCAAGCTCGTCGAGGTCACACTCGAACCCGCGAAAAACCGGGTGAAACCACGGGAGACATCCGTCTTGCGGGTAACCCTGCGCGATGCCGAGGGTAAGCCTGTCACCGGCACGGCTGTTCTAGCTGTCTATGACAAGTCGCTCGAAGCGATTACCGGTGGCTCGAACGTCGGCTTGATCCATGAAAACTTCTGGACTTGGAAGAACAACTATTACCCGGGAAACATTGCAGGTTCCGTCCCGGGTTCGCCGGGGAATCTGCTTCGCCCGAAAGTCACGGGCATGCAATCGCTCGGCCGCTTCGGCGATGAAGGACGCTACCCGGCCCGGGCCAGTGGCATGGGTGGGGTGGGAAACAGGATGATGGAAAGCATGGCGGATGCCGCCGCGCCGATGTCCATGGCCGCCATGCCAATGGAGAGGAATGAAATGTCGAAGGACAAGGCGGGTGCTGCTGCGGGCGAGGAAGGGCCGGCTGCGAATCCCATCCTCGTGCGCAAGGATTTCGCGGATCTGCTAAAATGGTCCGGCGCGATCCAAACCGACGCCGAGGGCCGGGCCGAAATTTCGCTGGAATACCCGGACAACCTCACCACTTGGAAAGCCCGCGTCTGGGTGTTAGGCAAGGGCACGCAGGTCGGCGAGGGCAGTGCGGAGATCATCACGTCGAAGGAATTGTTAGTCCGGCTGCAAGCCCCCCGTTTTCTCGTGGAGCGTGACGAATCGGTCTTCAGTGCGGTGGTCCAGAACGACCATGACTCGCCCAAGACAGTCAAGGTTTCGCTCGAACTCGATGGCAAGGAACTCGAAGCGATCGAAGGCGCACCGCAGACAGTGGAAATTGCGGCGAAGTCGGAAGCCCGTGTCGATTGGCGGGTCAAGGCGCTGAAGGAAGGTGAGGCGAAATTCCGCATGCGCGCGGATTCCGGCGACGATGGCGACGCGGTGGAACGCAAGCTGCCGGTTCTCGTTCACGGCATGCTTCGTCAGGATGCTTGGAGCCGTACAGTCGAGCCGGGGGCGGATTCCACGAAGATCCAGATCGACGTGCCGGAGCAACGGCGGCCGGATCAATCGAAACTAACCGTCCGGTTTTCCCCAACGATCGCCGGTGCGGTGGTTGATGCGATTCCTCATCTCGCCAGTTATCCGTATGGCTGCACCGAGCAGACGTTGAACCGGTTTGTGCCCGCCGTGATCGCGCAAAAGTTGCTCAAGGATCTCAAGATCAACCTCGGTGAAGTGAAAGCGAAGCGCGCCAACCTCAACCCGCAGGAACTCGGCGACTCCGCCGAACGCGCGGCGCAATGGAAGCAGTGGCAGACGAACCCGGTGTTCGATGAAGTGGAGATGGAGAAAATGGTCGAGAAGGGCATCGAGAAACTGATGTCGATGCAGAACGCCGACGGTGGGTGGGGATGGTTTTCCGGTTACGGCGAGACTTCCTGGCCGCACACCACGGCGGTTGTCGTTCATGGCTTGTTAGTTGCCAGAAACAATGGGGCGAAAGTTCCGGAAGCGATGATCGATGCGGGCATCGCCTGGCTAACTGCCTACGAGCGCAAGCAAACCGCGGCCCTTCAGCTCCACGTCGAGCGCGAGGCGTTGCGCAAGGGAGGCAAGAAGATCAAGGACGACAACAAGTATGAGAAATGGAAGTGCGATGCGTTGGATGCGTTCGTCCGGATGGTGCTGGGCGAGGCGAAGCGCGACTCGGAGCCCATGCTCGCGTTTCTCTATCGAGACCGGGTCGATCTGCCGGTTTATGCCAAATGCCTGTTAGGTCTCGAACATCATCGCAAGGGCGACGAGGCTCGCCGCGACGAGGTCATGAGGATGATTTCCCAATTCCTCAAGCGCGACCCGGAAAACCAAACCGCCTATCTCGACCTCCAGAACACGAACTATTGGTGGAATTGGTATGGCAGCGAGGTGGAGGCCCACGCTTGGTATCTCAAGCTGCTCGCCGCCGTGAAGCCGAACGATGCCGACACCCGCGGGTTGGTGAAATACCTGGTGAACAATCGCAAGCACGCGACTTACTGGGAGTCCACCCGCGACACCGCGTTCGCGATTGAGGCCATCGCCAGCTATTTCAAGGCCAGTGGCGAGGACGCGCCTGAGATGGAGGTGGATGTCCTGCTCGACGGGAAATCGCTGCGCAAGGTTTCCATCAGCCGTGAAAACCTGTTCACCTTCGATGGCACGGTTACTCTATCAGGCGACGCGGTGACCACCGGCAAGCATGACATCGAATTGAGGAAATCCGGCAAAGGCTCGCTCTATGCCAATGCCTATCTGGAAGTTTTCACGCTGGAGGACAAACTCCGCGCCGCCGGTCTGGAGGTGAAAGTCACCCGCCGCATTTCGAAACTCATCGCCTTGGAAAAGGAGACGGAGGTGCCCGATTCCACCGGACTTGTCACCAAGCAGCAGGTGGAGCGCTTCCGCCGCGAGCCGCTAACCGACGGTGCCAAGCTCGCGTCCGGCGACCGCGTGGAAGTGGAACTCGTCCTCGAAAGCAAGAACGACTATGAGTATCTGATTTTCTCCGATGCCAAGGCGGCCGGCTTCGAAGCGCTCGACGCCCTCAGCGGCTACGTCGGTGGCAGGGGCCTGAGTGCCTACATGGAGCCGCGCGACAAGACGGTGGATTTCTTCATCCGCGCCCTGCCGCGCGGGACGAACACCCTGCGCTATCAGCTCCGGGCCGAGGCCCCGGGGATTTATAAGGCGCTCCCCGCCACCGCGGAAGCGATGTATGCGCCGGAGCTGAGAGGGAATTCGGAGGATATCCGGTTGGAAATTTTAAAGTAGTGGCCTATTGACGGCTCCCCACCGTATCCATACCGGCACTTGTCAACTGCCTAACGCGATTTCTCCGAACGCACTGAATAAAAACTTTGGGTTGCACTCTTGGCCGGAGGGGGTCTGATAAACGGATGGAAAAAGGTGGCGCTGAGGGACAGATGGGCATCAACGGGGTTGCCATGCCAAGGCGGATCGCCTTTGTCGGCGGCTATGAGCCGCGGCGTTGCGGCATCGCCACTTTCACGCACGACGTATGCGAGGCGGTGGCCGCGGCGATTCCGACGGCGGAATGCATCGCCGGGGCGGTGAATGATCGGGTGCAAGGCTACAAGTATCCGCCGCGGGTGCGCTTCGAGATTCTGGAAAAGGACTTGGATTCCTACCGCCGTGCGGCCGATTTTTTGAATTTCAACAACACCGAGGTGCTCTGCGTGCAGCACGAGTTCGGGATCTACGGCGGATCGGCGGGCAGTCATTTGTTAGCCCTGCTCAAGGAGGTGCGGATGCCGGTGGTGACGACCTTGCACACGGTCTTGCAGGAGCCGAATCCCGCGCAGCGGAAGGTGATGGAGGAGTTGATCTTGCGCAGTGACCGGCTGGTGGTGATGGCCCGCAAGGGCGCGGAAATCCTGCGGGAAACCTACGATGTGCCGGATGCGAAGATCGATGTGATCCCGCATGGGATTCCGGATGTTCCGTTCGCCGGTTCGGAGGAATCCAAGGCGCAGTTCGGGCTGGAGGGGCGCAAGGTGTTGCTGACGTTCGGCCTGCTAGGGCCGGGGAAGGGGATCGAGCATGTCATCGAGGCGCTGCCGGAAATCGTCCGGCGGCATCCGGATGCGGTCTATCTGATATTGGGGGCGACCCATCCGCATCTGGTGGCGCGCGAGGGCGAGAGCTACCGGTTGGGCCTGGAGCGGCTGGTCGGTGACCGCGGGGTGCAAGAGCATGTGATTTTTTACAACCGCTTCGTTTCACCCGACGAGCTCACCGAGTTTATCGGCGCGACGGATATTTATCTAACTCCCTATCTGAACGAGGCGCAGATCACCTCGGGAACCCTGGCGTATGTGTTCGGTGCCGGCAAAGCGGTGGTTTCCACACCGTATTGGCATGCACAGGAGCTGCTTGCCGAAGGGCGGGGGCGGCTGGTGCCCTTCCGCGATCCGCAGGGCATTGCGGAAGGGGTGTGCGCGTTCCTGGATGACCCGGAGCTGCTGGAGCGGACGCGGGTGGATGCCTATCAGCTCGGTCGGGAAATGATCTGGTCCGCCGTGGCACAAAACTACCTGAAGTCCTTCCAGCAGGCGCGGGCGGATCGCAAGGCGCTGTCGCTGGTGACCACCACCGGCCGCGCGCTGGTCAGTCGTCCGGACAATCTCCCGCCGCTGCGACTCGACCACATCGTAAGGATGAGCGACGGCACCGGGATTTTCCAACACGCCACCTTCAACGTGCCAAATTTCCACGAAGGTTATTGCACGGATGACAATGCGCGCGCGTTCATTCTCTGCAATCTTGTGGAGGAAACCGGCGACCTTGATCGCCACTCCACCAGCTACCTCGCGTTTCTGGCGGCCGCATTGGACTATCAGACGGGGCGCTTCCGGAATTTCATGAGCCATGGCCGGCAATGGCTGGAAGCTGCGGGCAGCGAGGACAGCCATGCGCGCGCGTTGTGGGCGCTGGGCGTCGGCGCGGGACGTTCGCGCAATGAAGGTCACCGGCAGTTATGCGTGCACCTTTTCGAGCGCGGACTGCCGGTGGTGGAGTCGTTCACCTCGCCGCGGGCGTGGGCGTTCACGCTGTTAGGTATTCATGAATTGCTCCGAAGCCGCGCGTCCACCACGGCCGCCAAGGCCTGCCGCAAGGTTCTAACCGCGAAGCTGGTGGACCTTTGGCATGGTTTCGCCACGGAAGATTGGCCGTGGTTCGAGCCCGCCGCGACCTATGACAACGCCCGCCTGTGCCAGGCCCTGATCATGAGCGGCCGCTGGATGCCGGATCCCGAGGCGTTGGAGATCGGCCTCAAATCGCTGCGCTGGCTGGCCTCCATCCAGCGCACCCAGGCCGGCTATTTCCGGCCCATCGGCAGCAATGGTTTTTATTCGAAGGACGGAGCCCGCGCCGATTTCGACCAGCAGCCGGTGGAAGCGCAGGCGATGGTTTCCGGCTGTCTCGAAGCTTTCCTGAACACTCGCGATCCATTCTGGACGGTAGAGGCCAAGCGTGCTTTTGAATGGTTTCTCGGCCGCAACGATCTCGGGCTGCCACTTTATGACTCCACCACCGGGGGGTGCGGCGACGGGCTTCATTCCGACCGCGTCAACGCCAACCAAGGTGCCGAGTCGTCCCTCGCCTTTCAATTGTCCCTCGCTGAAATGAGCAACGCCGACCAGTTGATCATCCCACCACCTCATTTTTCGTTATGAACACCATCAATCTCAATCGTCACGACATCATGCTTCTACCGGAAAGCTCCCGCGTGCTCATCCGGCCATTCATTCCCGCGGAGGAGCATCGAGTCACCGCGATCATCGGTCGGGCGCTGGCGTTTACCGAGGAAGAGGTCCTTGATAAACTGCAGGGCGTGCATCGGGAGTTCGACTCCCGGCACTACGACATCGAGGATATCCTGTGGCAGTATTACCTCAAGGTGAGGCCCTGCATCACCTCCACCCAGCCACTGTCCCGCGCCCGGGAAATGTTGATTGGTGCGTTGTTTTCCGGTGAATACTCGCTGGAGTCGGCCGCCTTGTTTAATCCCTCGATCGTCCCGCATCCCGACCAAAGCAAGGTACCCAAGGGGGGGCTGCGGTTCGTGATGAGCCTGCGGGCGACCGGCGAAGGACATATCTCATCCATCGAGTTCCGCGCCGGCGTGATTTCCGCGAAAGGCGCGATCTCCCTTGATGCGGTTTCCCGCTATGTGACCCTGCCGGAAGTGGTGCCCAATCCCACCTATCGGAAAAAAAGCTTCATCCTCAAGTTTCACGAAATGGGCTTCGACAACGACTATGCCGCCGCCGTCATGGCACCCTTGGAAAACAAATTCACCCGCGACGAACTGAACCAAAGCGTCGGCACCGTGCGGCACGAGAACCAACCCGGCAACCTCGACCTCCAGCGCACACTCGACTGCATCCAATGGCTCGCCGATTCGAACTACGAACTCCGCTTCTCACCCAAGCTCGGGATGAGCGAGCGGATCATTTTTCCCGTTTCCGCCAATGAGAGCAACGGCATCGAGGACGCCCGCTTCGTCCGCTTCACCGAGGACGACGGCACGGTGATGTACTACGCCACCTACACCGCTTACAACGGTCGCGCCATTCTGCCCCAGTTTCTCGAAACCGAGGATTTCCTGCACTTCCGGGTGCTCACGCTCAACGGCGCCGCCGTCCAGAACAAGGGCATGGCGCTCTTTCCCCGGCGCATCGACGGCCGCTACGCCATGCTTTCCCGGCAGGACGATGAAAACCTCTTCATCATGTTTTCCGACAATCCCCACTACTGGAGCGACCCGCAAATCCTCATGCGTCCCGTCGAAGCGTGGGAGGCCTGTAAGGTCGGCAACTGCGGCTCGCCCATCGAAACCAAGGCCGGCTGGCTGGTCATTACCCATGGCGTCGGGCCGATGCGCAAATACTGTATCGGTGCGATCCTGCTGGATCTCGAGGACCCCACCAAACTGATAGGCCGCCTCAAGGATCCGTTACTGTCCGCCGAAGGCAATGAACGCGAAGGCTATGTTCCCAACGTCGTCTATAGCTGCGGCTCGCTGATCCACGACAACAAACTGATCCTGCCCTACGCCATGAGCGACAAGGCCACCGCGATTGTTAGCGTGAACTTGGATGAGCTGCTAGCAGCACTGGTGGCGTAAGCGAATAGGGGGCATGGACGTCTCGTCCTTGCGAATCGTCTAAATCTTGCAGCCGAAGAACCGGCGCTTGACGACGAGATCCGAGACGCCCGCCGGGACCATTTCCTTCCATGCCTCGTCACCGGCGGCGATCTTCTTCAGCACGTCGCGCGAGAAGATGCTGAGGTATTCGGGCTTGAAATTGTCCAGCGCCACGAAACTTCCGCGGTCTGCGAGGTAGCCATAGAGTTTCCGCAGTTCGGGCGCGACCTCGAGGTTGTCGATGGTGGTCAGCTCGCCGGTTGCGCCGTTCTTGAGCGGATAGACGTAGAGCTTGAGATCGTTTTTGAAGAGCCGCCCGAACGACTCGAGGATCCCGCCGGGGAGCTGGGTGTAGTATTTTTCCTCGAACAACTCGATCAAGCTCGGTGCTCCCAGCACGATTCCTATCCGTTCCTTCGTCCGCCACGAGATGTAGGCGGCGAGGCGGTAATACTCGAAGTAGTCGGAGATGAGCACCGTCATCCCGCAGGCGGCTAACAGGTCAGCGCGGGCGAGGAAGTCCCGGCGGTCCACCTCATCGCCGCCGTTGAGCAGATTGCGCATGGTGAGTTCGAACAACGGCAGGACTTCTTTCCCTTGCACCGCAGGGTCCGCGCGGAATTTCTCCAACGCACATTGCAGCATGTCGAAATTCACATGAGTCGGCGGACGGAAACTGCCGCGCTCGACGAGCACGGCCTTCTTGTAAAGCACCTCGGATGGCTGCAAGACGTCGCCATCCGCGCCGAACATCGCCGCGCCGCTCAACCCTAACTGCACGAGCTTCAGGCTGACCAACCGGTTGTCCACCGCCCGGAACTCGATGCCCTTGAACTCGATCACGTCGATCTCGACGCGCCCGGTGGTCAACTTGTCCAGCAGGCTCTCGACTAACAAGTCCGGTTCGTGATGGAGGAAGAACGCGCCGTAGAGCAGGTTCACGCCGACCACGCCGAGCGCTTCCTGTTGGAGCGACGCCTCGGTATCGAGCATCCGGACATGGATGAGGATCTGGCTCGGCTCGTCGCGCGGGCGGGATTGGAATTTTACGCCCATCCAGCCGTGGCACTCGTTGCCGCCCTTGAAACTGCGGGCCACCACCGTGTCGGCGAAGGCGAAGAACGCGGTGCTGTCGCCGCGCTTGTCGCTGAGTCGCTCGACGTTGAGCAGGAACTCGCGGTCGAGCATCGCCTGCAACCGCGAGCGCGAAACGTAGCGGTTTCCGCCGCCGTAGATCGCGTCGCTGACGATCATATCGTAGGCGGAAATGCTTTTCGCCACCGTCCCAGCCGCCGCGCCGACGCGGAAAAACCAGCGCACCACCTCCTGGCCGGCGCCGATTTCCGCCAGCGTCCCGTACCACCGCGGGTCGAGGTTGATCTTGAGAGCCTTGTGGTGGGTATCCAGTTCCGCTTCCTTCATGCCGCCGGTTCCAGCATGAATCGAGCCAGATCACCCGGCGGGCTGCCGGCTCACGGCGAGAGCCGGTCTATCTTCCAATCGCCACCCTCGCGCTGATAGAGGAAACGGTCGTGAAGTCGCGCGGGGCCACCTTGCCAGAACTCGATCATCTGCGGGACGACCCGGTAGCCGCCCCAGAACGAGGGCAGGGGGATTTCGCCGTGGGAGAATTTGTCCTTAATCTCGGCGAGCTTCTGCATCAGGAATTTCCGCGAGGTGATCACTTCGCTCTGGTTGGAAACCCACGCGCCGATCTGCGATTCGCGCGGCCGGGAGGCAAAGTATTTCAACGACTCGGCAGTGCTGATCTTCTCGACGGTGCCTTGGATGATGACTTGGCGCTCGAGGGTGATCCACGGGAACAGCAGGCAGACCCGCGGGTTGTGCTCCATCTGTTTTGCCTTGCGGCTGCCGTAGTTGGTGAAGAACACGAAGCCGGCGATGTCATAGTATTTCAAGAGCACGGTGCGCTGATAGGGCATGCCGGTCTCATCCACGGTGGCGAGCGTCATGGCGTTCGGCTCGTGGAGGCCGAGTTCGGTGGCTTGCGAAAACCACTGGGAAAACTGGGCGACCGGATCGGCGTCCATTTCCTCGCGCTTCAAGCCACGGTCGGAATACTCTTTGCGGAATTCGGCAAGATCCATGGCCAATCCGTAGTCCCCGGGCGGCGGATGCGCAAGGCTATCAACCGCTGGTGAAAAACTAACCGGCCCCTTGCCGCAGCCGGTAATTCCGCGGGGAAAGACCGGTGACTTTCGTGAACTGCCGGGTGAAGTAGTTGCTGTCGTTGAAGCCGACGTCGAAGGCAATTTCGGTCACCCGGCGGTCGCTGTGACGCAGCAGGCTGCATGCGCGGTTGATTCGCTGGCCGATCACCCAAGCGAGCGGGGAGGTGCCGGTCGCCGATTGGAAAACCCGCAGGAAGCTGCGCTGGGACATGTGGGCGATGCTGGCCAATTCCTCCAGATTCACCTCGCGGTGGATGTTGCGCTCCAGATGCGACAGTGCCTCGCCAACCCTCAGCAACGCCTTGCCATCCGGCGACGGACTGCCGCTGTAGCAGCGTGATAGTTGCCCGATGATCTGCATGAACGCCGCCATCGCCATGAAGCCGAAGCCGGGTTCCCGGGCTTTCAACTCGAACTCCAGTCGGTCTGTTAGCTCGATGATTTGGGCCATTTCCTTGCCATTCAAATGGAGCCTCCCCTTGGTCGGTTGGCGATTCCGCCGCGACGGTTCGAGCGTGAACAACGCATGGTAGCCGGCCACTGAGGGCAAATCGAGCAGTCCCATCTTGAGCCGACTCGGCTGATAGAGGATGTTCACCAGTCGCAGGTTTTCAAGGTCGCGGTATTCGTGTTCCCGGGGGCCGGCGATGACGAACACGTCGCCGGCCGTCAGTTCCCAGGAGTCCTGCCCGGTCACGTGCAGGCATTTTCCGCCGGTCACGATCACCAGTTCCTCGAATTCGTGGGCGTGGGGTTCGAAGAGTTCCTGCGGTTCCCGCCGTTCCACGCTGATGGGGAAGCCGTCGGGGTGGAACCATTCGTCGATTTTGAGGATGCGCTTCACTGGCTGGATCGTGCTTGTTTTTGGCCAAACAGTGGAGGTTTTTCTGCGGGTTTCCATGCAGACTGGCCGCGCTTCTTTGGAAAAACCCTCTGCCATGGCCAAATCCTCAAAATCCATCTCCCAGTCCTACAAGCTCGCCCAAGCCCAATACGCCGAGCTCGGTGTCGATACCGATGCCGCGATGGCCAAGCTCGCGACCATCCCGATTTCCCTGCACTGCTGGCAGGGTGACGACGTCGGCGGCTTTGAGAATACCGGCGAAGGCCTCAGCGGCGGGATCGCGGTGACCGGTAACTATCCAGGGAAGGCCCGCACGCCGGATGAGCTCCGTGCGGATTTGGAAAAAGCGCTGTCACTCATTCCCGGCAAGCACCGGCTGAATCTCCACGCGTTCTACGGCGAGTTCGGCGGCAAAAAGGTCGACCGCAACGAAATCAAGCCGGAGCATTTCGCCAACTGGATCGCATGGGCGGGAACTAACGGTTTGGGGATGGATTTCAATCCCACCTGTTTCGCCCACCCGAAGGCGGCGGACGGCTTCACCTTGTCCCACCCGAAAAAAGCAATCCGCGATTTCTGGATCGACCACTGCATTGCCTCCCGCGAGATCGGTGCGGCGATGGGCAAAGCGCTCGGCTCGCCGACGGTGACCAACGTTTGGGTTCCCGATGGCTACAAGGACACGCCGGTGGACCGGCTCGCTCCGCGGCAACGTCTATCCGATTCTTTGGACAAGGTTTTCGCGAAAAAGCTCAACCCGAAGCACCATCTTGACGCGGTCGAGTGCAAGCTGTTCGGGATCGGCAGCGAGAGTTATGTGGTCGGCTCGCATGAGTTTTACATGGGCTATGCGATCAAGAACCAGAAGCTGCTCTGTCTCGACGCCGGCCATTTCCACCCGACGGAAGGCATCGCCGACAAGTTGAGCTCCGTCCTGATGTATGTTCCGGAAATTCTTCTGCACGTCAGCCGCGGCGTCCGTTGGGACAGCGACCATGTCGTCATCCTCGACGACGCGCTGCAATCGATCGCCGCCGAACTGGTGCGCAACAAACTGCTAGGCCGCACCCACATCGGCCTGGATTTCTTCGATGCCAGCATCAACCGGATCGCCGCGTGGACGATCGGCACCCGCAACACGCTCAAGGCGCTGTTGATGGCGCTGCTGGAGCCGTCCGCCCTTCGCGAGGCCGAAAAATCCGGCGACTACACGTCCCGCCTGGCGCTGATGGAGGAGTCCAAGAGCCTGCCGTGGGCCGCCGTTTGGGACGCCTACTGCGAGCAGCAAAACGTGCCGGCAGGCACGGCTTGGCTCGATGAAGTGAAGAGTTACGAAAATGCTGTTTTGAGCAAGAGAGCCTGATAAAACCAAGCCCAGCGGTTTGAAAACTCTCTTACAACTCACCGATATCCGGAAATCCTTCGGTGCCGTCCGAGCGCTCAAGGGCGTCTCGTTCGAACTCCTGCCCGGAGAAGTCCACGCCTTGTTAGGCGAGAATGGCGCGGGGAAATCCACGCTCATCAAGGTCATCACGGGAGCTCACCAACCGGACGGCGGCACGCTCGTCGTCGCCGGTGAGGAAGTTTCCCACCTGACTCCCTCCAAGGCTCGCGAGCTCGGGATCGCTTGTATTTACCAGCAGCCGGCACTGTTCCCCGATCTAACTGTGGCGGAGAACATCGGCCTGCGTTTGAAAAAGACCGGATTGTTCAGCCGCGTCCGTTGGGCGAACCAGCGCACGCTAGCCGTTGAGCTGCTTCATCGAATGGGCGCGGAAATTTCACCGGACGCCGAAGTTCGCTCGCTGTCGATGCCCGAGCAACAACTCGTGGAAATCGCCTGCGCCCTGGGATCCGGCGCGCGCATCGTTGTCATGGACGAACCGACCGCTTCGTTGACCCAGAAAGAACAACACCTGCTTTTCAAAGTCGTCCGCGACCTGCGCGCCAGCGGGGTGGGGGTGGTTTACATTTCCCACCGGTTGGAGGAAATCTTCGCCCTCGCCGACCGCGTGACGGTTCTGCGCGATGGAGAGAGCGTTGGGACCAACGCCGTGGACATTCTAACTGAGGCGGCGATGATCAAGCTGATGGTCGGCCGCGAGGTTTCCTCGATCTATCCGCCGTCGGAGGGCGAGCCCGGCAAGGTGGTGCTGTCGCTGAACAACCTCGGCTGTGCCGGCAGCGGCGTGAACGGAGTGACGCTCGACGTCAGGGCCGGTGAAATCGTCGGGATGGCCGGCT
Organism: Verrucomicrobiota bacterium; assembly: GCA_040385685.1. Taxonomy (GTDB): domain Bacteria; phylum Verrucomicrobiota; class Verrucomicrobiia; order Verrucomicrobiales; family Akkermansiaceae; genus Luteolibacter. The sequence continues at coordinate 26,609 of JAZKGW010000034.1, forward strand.
TGGTCGGCGCGGGGCGCACGGAGTTGGCCCGAATTCTCTTCGGCATCACCCCGGCGGACTCCGGCGGGATTTCCCTCAATGGCGAAAAGATTTCAATCAACAGCCCGCGCGAGGCGATCGCACGAGGCATCGCCTACGTCCCGGAAGACCGCCGTCGCCACGGGGTGATCCTGGAAATGCCGATCGCCCACAACATGACCATGGCGATCCATCCGAAATTTTTCCCGGGCTCGATTCTGCGGTTCAATGCGGAGAGCCTGTTAGCCAAGGATTTCATCCGCGATCTCGGCATCAAGGCCTATGGTCCGGATGCCCCCGGCGGCAGCCTGAGTGGCGGCAACCAGCAGAAGGTCAGCGTCGCCCGCTGGCTGGCCACGAAGCCGAAATTGCTGATCCTCGACGAACCGACGCAAGGTGTCGATGTCGGGGCGAAGAGCGAAATTCACAAAATCATCCGAGGGCTGGCCAAGGACGGTCTAGCCGTGCTGATGATTTCCAGCGACCTCCCCGAAGTGCTTGGCATGAGCGACCGCGTCGCCGTCATGCGCGGCGGCAAGCTGGTGGAGCTGATTGACAAGGAACACGCCGACGCGCACACGGTCATGGCCGCCGCGCTCGGAACCCACGGAAAGGACCCCGCCTGATGAACAAGTATTTCCGCGAACTCACGGTCGCCGCAGCGCTCCTTCTGCTGATGTTAGGACTTGCCGTCATCGCACCACACTTCTTCCAAATCCAGCCGCTCATTTCGCGGCTCACCTCGCAGATGCCCGCGCTGATCCTGGCGATCGGCGTAGCGCTCGTCATCATTTCGCGGCAGATCGACATTTCGATCGGCGCGCAGTTCAGCATGTGTGCGATCATTGCCGGTGTCACCGCGGCGTCGGGTCTGCCGCTGGGCGTAGCGATTTTCGCAGCGCTCGGCGCCGGTGCCCTGATGGGCGCGCTCAACGGCGTGCTCGTCGCCTGGCTCGGGCTGCCCAGCATCGTGGTCACGCTGGCGACCATGGTCACCTGGCAGGAAGCCTTGCGCCTCTGGCAGCAAGGTCGTTTGTTGCCGCTTCCCTCGGGCATCCAATGGTTCGGCCTCAGCCAGCCGGCCGGTCAAGCGGTGGTGATCTCACTGACTTTCATACTCCTGATAGGCGCGGCGTGGGCGATGAAGAATCTATCCGCCGGGCGTTACGTTTACGCGACCGGCACCGATGCCGAGGCCGCGCGTCTCGCCGGCATCGATCCCAAGCGCACGACCTTCGGTGTGTTCGTCCTGATGGGAATCCTCGCGGGACTTGCCGCTGTATTCAATATGGTCCAGTCGCCGCAGGTCCAGCCGAATGCCGGTGACGGCCTGGACCTCAAGGCGATCGCCGCCGCCGTCGTCGGCGGCGTGGCGATCAGCGGCGGCCGCGGCACGCTGTGGGGTGTGTTGTTAGGAATGCTGCTGCTCGCCAACGTGAACCCGGCCCTCACTCATTTCCACCAACCGCCCTATTGGGAGAAAGCCATCCAAGGCCTCGTGATCCTGCTCGCGGTCGTGGCCGACGGACTTCGCAGCCGGAAAAACAAACCCTAACCGCCATGTCCAGCCCACGGTCATTTTCCATCAAATCCCTGCTCGCCCGCCATGAGGCGGTGCTGGTGCTGGTGATCCTCGTCGAGGTGGTTCTCTTCCAAGTGCTGGGAAGAAATTTCCTGGTTGGCAGAAACATTTCCAACGTCTTCCGCCACTCGGTGGAAATCGGCCTTCTCGCAGTCGCGATGACGCCGGTGATTCTGACGGGCGGGATTGATCTATCAGTGGGCTCGATGATGGGACTGTGCGCCGTTTTGTTCGGCATGATGGTCAACAACCTAGGGCTCGATCCGTGGGTCGCCGGACTCGCGGCCGTTGCCTTTGGAGCGCTGGGTGGCGGCGTCAATGCCGTGCTGATCACCCGCCTGAACCTCCCGCCGCTGATCGTCACCCTCGGTACCTTTTCGCTTTTCCGGGGACTCGCCGAAGCCCTCACCAAGGGTGCGGAATCCTATTCCAATTTTTCCCCGTCGTTCCTGGCCCTGGGAAATGCCAACATCGCCGGACTGCCCGCGCAAATCTGGGTGTTCTTCGCGGTCGCCGCCGGAATCTGGGTGATGGTCCATCACACGACGTTCGGCCGCTCGTTCCGTGCGATCGGGTTTTCGCCGGAAGGCGCGCGTTATGCGGGCATCCCCGTTGCCCGCAACACCAGCCTCGCCTACGTCATCGCCGGTGCCGTCGCCGGTCTCGCCGCAGTGATCCTCATTTCCCGGTTAGGCGAAGCTCGCGCGAACGCGGGGATCGGCTACGAGCTTCTCGCGATCACCGCGGTCGTGCTCGGCGGCGTCAGCATTTTCGGGGGTTCCGGCACCGTGGCCGGCACTTTGTTAGGCTGGGTCGCGCTCGCCATCCTCAACAATGGCCTCACCCGCATCTCCGACTACCGGATCATGGAGCAGCCCGTGGCCAGCGTCGCCCGGGAATTGTCCGGCCTGCTGACCGGCCTGCTGCTGCTCGCCGCCCTCGCCATCGGTGCCACGACAAAAACGCTCGCCGTCCGCCGCGCGCGCAAGCAATCTCTTTCTAAATCCACCTCAAATCCAGCCACCTCATGAAACGCAAAACCTTCGTCGCCGCCCTGGCCCTGCTCGCCACGCTTCCGTTCATTTCCTGCAGCAAGTCGGAATCGAAAAACAAGCTCACCATCGCCCTGCTGCCCAAGAGCAAGGGAAACCAATATTTCGTCACTTGTGAGAAAGGCGCCCGCATCGCCGCTGCAGAACTCAATGCCGACCTCAAGTTCGATGGCCCGATCAACTCCGATCCCGCCAAGCAAAATGAGATCGTCGAGAATTGGATCACCGATGGTGTGGACGTGATTGTCGCCTCCTGCGAAAACAAGGATTCGATTTCCACCGCATTGAAGAAGGCTCAATCCGCCGGCATCAAGGTCGTGACATTCGATGCCGACGCCCAGACCGACGCCCGCTCGTTCTTCGTAAACCAAGCGACTCCGCAAGGCATCGGCGAGCAACTCATCGACACCGCCGCCTCTCTAACTGGAGGCGAAGGTGAGTTCGCCATCATCACCGGGACGCTTACCGCCGCCAACCTCAACGAGTGGATCAAATACATCAAGGCCCGCCAGGCGAGCGCCTATCCGAAAATGAAGCTGGTGGACATCAAACCCTGCGACGACCAGAAGGACAAGGCCCAGCAGGAAGCCACCAATCTCCTCAGCGCCTATCCGAATTTGAAAGCGATCATCGGCGTCTGCTCGCCCTCCGTTCCCGGAGCTGCCGAGGCAGTAAAACAAGCCGGCAAGACCGGCGCGGTGAAGGTCGTCGGCCTCGGCTTGCCGAGTGAAAACAAAGCCTACGTCAAGGAAGGCGTCACCCAGGCCGTGATCCTTTGGAACGTCGAGGAGTTAGGCTATCTCTCCGTCATGGCCGGTGCTGCTGTCGCGAAAGGCGAGTTGGTCGCGGGTGCCAAGGAGTTCAAAGCTGGTAAACTCGGTGCCAAGGGCATCGAAGGCGACAACATCATCCTCGGCAAACCCTTCGTCTTCACCAAGGAGAATATCGACAAGTTCGATTTCTAACTCCCTGGTTCCTGAAGTCTAGCGGATCGTTTCCTTGTGGATCACCTCATCCCAAGACTTGATCCCGATGGTCTTCAAATACGGCGCGGCGATGGCATCTTCCGTCGGCGTGCCGAGCGCTTGATAGAGTGACCAGATCGGTTTCTTGCCGAGCGGATCACCGGGTTCATCGGGGAATTTACGCAGGCCGATCTTGAGTCCGCCTTCGCCACGGTTGTCGATCCAGTTGTGGTATTGCCACGATTCGATGGATGAGAGTTTGGCTATTTTCTTCCATGCCAGCGCCATGCCGGCGGCTTGGTCATCCAGTTCCATGCGGGAATAGTTTTTCGAATTGAAGCCGTTTTCTGATAGATGAACGGGCCGGCCTTTTCCCTGATAGAGCAGCGCGGGCTGTTTCATGTAGGCATCGAGCACTTCGAGGTTTTTCGGCGTGATCATTTTGCTTTCAAAGCTGAAGGTGGCTTCCTTGTCCTCCCAAGTCTGCGGGTTGAACAGGTCCTGCGGGTACGGGTGATAGGCGAGAGCCCACGGGAAATCTCCTTCCGCTCGCGTGAATTGTACCAGTAGATCGATCAGCCGTTTTGATCCGTACCAGCGCTGGTCGCCGGGGCCCGCCCAGAAATGGGTGAGGGAGATGAAGGTGCGGCTGTTAGGATCGTATTGGCGCGCGATCAGGTCCATGAGGCGCATCGAACGTTGGTAGAGGTCGAGGTAAGTGAGGGCCTCTTTTTCCCCCGCGTTGGTCCACACCCAGCCGGCATCGACCTCGTTGTGCATGATCCAGTGGTGGACGCGGCCGTATTTGCCATCCGGGCGCGACCAGCGTTCAGCCATCAGATTGAGAACGGCTCCGTAGAGTGAAATGCCATCCGCCGAGGTGACATTCGGCATCGCGAAGATGCCTTCGCGAGTGGCATCCGGATGGCCTAGCAGTTTTACCACGGGATTCTCGTACTTGGCCGGATTGGCGACGAGCAGAATGGCGGACACCATCGCGTGGTGCTTCTGCGCCTCGATGAATGTCGAGTCCAGGGCAGCCAGGGCCTTCTCATTGGAGTAATAGGTCCGGCCCTGCCATTGGAACGGCACGGTGTTAGGCCCGGGGGTAAGCGAGATCAGCGTGTGGATCATCACATTCACCGTGACGGCGGAAATGCCGAGTTCCTCCAGTTCGTTCGGCAGCAGTCCTATGTGCCATCCGCCGAGACCTTTCTTGTTGGCGGGTTTGGCTGCGGGAAGCTGGGGCGAACGGCATGTCACCCATTCGGGATAGCGGGCTTTTGATAGAGGCTCGTAACCCGTGCCGGTCTTGCTGACAAGCTGCCAGCGGGATGTGAGCCGGTCATAGTCCAGTCCATCCCGCAGGCGGTGGCGCGGGACGTCGACCTTGAAACGTCCATCCTGGCCCGCCGTCACCGGGACGAGCGTCTGCAAGATTTGAGGATCACCCACTAGCAGATCCATCGGAATATCCGCCAGGAAAAGCTCGCTGAGAATGATGCCCATTTGGCCTTCGATACGGACCCGATCGTTGCTGACGGAAACCTTCGTGATACTGCCAGAAAACATGCGGTCCATATAAGCCTGCAGCGCTGCCTTCGAAGCGGCAGGGGGCGTCTGGACTTTTGCAGTGTCAGCGGCGGCGATGGAGATCAAGAGCGGCAGCAGCAGCCATTGTAGCGGCGGTCTGCGACCGTCGTTGTTTTTAAGATGTGGGGTGCGAAACATGATGGGTGAAAGAGAAGCGGGATGTGCCGGAGCCTAACGCAAGGCGGTTTGCCATAACAGGCGAGCGGGGATGAGATTCGTTCCGTTGATTTGCCGAATTCCATGCGGACTCAAAAAACGACGGCCGGGAGGCAGTTCTTGCATCGGGTGGGGCCGACATCCTCAAACGAACTTTCACGGGGCGCTTGTCGAGTTGGCAGGGTTGGCCTATTTACACCTCATGAATTTGGAACCAGCCAACGAGCCTGCGATCGGAGTGATCGGCGGCAGCGGACTCTATCAAATGGAAGGCTTCGAGGACATCGTCGAATTGGCGGTTTCCACGCCCTTTGGTGACCCATCTGACAAAGTGATGACGGGCCGCCTCAGCGGTCGGCGCGTCTGTTTCCTGCCGCGGCATGGCGTCGGCCACCGCATCCTTCCGCATGAAATCAACCACCGGGCTAACATCTGGGCGCTGCGTTCGCTCGGCGTTCGCTGGCTGATTTCCGTGACGGCGGTCGGCAGCCTGCGGGAGGAACTCGCGCCGCGCGACATCGTCGTGCCGGACCAGTTGATCGACCGCACGGGGACCGGCGCGAAGCACACGTTTTTCGGCAACGGCATCGCCGGACACGTCGGATTTGCCGATCCGTATTGCGGGGAACTCCGCGAAAAACTCGTGTCCGCGGGCCGTTCACTCGGAGCGACAATCCATGACGGCGGGGCCTACCTTTGCATGAACGGCCCGGCGTTTTCGACGCGGGCTGAAGCGAATTTCCACCGCATGATAGGCGCGCACATCATCGGCATGACCAATGGCCCCGAAGCCCGACTCGCCCGCGAAGCGGAAATCGCCGCCGCGGCCCTCGCCCTGGTGACTGATTACGATTGTTGGAAAGAAGACGAGGCGGATGTCGAGGTCGATTCCGTGATCGCAAATGTGCACGCCAACAGCGCGCTGGCGAAGCGCATCATCCGCAGCGCCGTCGGCATGATTACCGAAAAGCCGGATAGCCCGAGCCATCGGGCGCTCGACACCGCGATCATGACCCCGCGCGACCTGTGGCCGCAGAAGACGATCAAGGATCTCGCACCGATTCTCGGGCGGTTTGGCTGATATCGTCGTGGCCGTCGGGATTGGTGACGAGCAAATCGGAAATGACGCGCATTGCTTGGTGTTGACCCTCAGGCGTCGCGGGCTTACGCAGTGGCGCAACCAATTTTACCCACCATGGAACCCACAACGACTGCATACGGAACCTGGAGCGGCGGACGCTTCATGCATTTTGGCGAAACCCTTTCGGAGGCGCGGTTCATCGGCTGCATCGAGACCGCCTATCAGGCCGGAATCCGGACCTTTGTCACCTCCGACGTCTATGGCAACGGCAAGGCCGATGAATTGTTAGGAGTGGCGCTCAAGGGCATCGACCGCGGTACCTACAGCCTCGTGGGAATGATCGGCCACGACTTTTACGAAGGCCAGCGCGAGGGCAGTCGCGGCTACCCGCGCTTCACCGATCCCGCGCTGCGCGGGCCGGAAGGCTATGCGGATTTCATCAACATGGCCTGCGCCAAGGAACTCGAGCGCTGCGGCACCGACAAGTTCGACCTGCTCATGCTCCACAACCCGGACGAACACGGCTACACCAGCGAGGCTCTCTGGGAGGCGCTCGAAGGTGCGAAGACCGCGGGTCTGACCGACCGCCTCGGCATCGCGCCCGGCCCGGCCAACGGATTTTCCCTCGACCTCGTCGGCTGTCTCGAAAAATTCGGTGCGCTGATCGATTGGTCGATGCTGATCTTGAATCCGCTGGAGCCGTGGCCCGTCGGACTGACCTTGCCGATCTGTGAGAAATTCGGGGTGAAAGTGATGACCCGCGTCGTCGATTACGGCGGCGTTTTCCACGACGACATCGGCGGACCGGAACACAGCTTCAAGCCCGGCGACCATCGCACCTACCGGCCGGAAGGCTGGGTAAAGCACGGCATGGAAAAGGCCGACCGCATGCGCCCGCTCGCCGAGAAATACAATCTAACGCTCCTCCAGTTCGCCTGCATCTGGAACCTCAGCCATCCCGCGGTCGAGAGTGTGGTGCCGACCTTCATCCAGGAAGCCGGCGAAGGCGCGCGCTTGATCGAGGATAAGATCCGCGAATTCGCGAAACTGCCCGATGTTAGGTTCACCGAAGAGGAAGTGGAGATGATCCGCCAGATCGGCGACAACACCGGTTGCATGACTCTCAAGGGAGCCAGCAAACGCCACGAAACCAGCGAACGCCCCGACGAGTGGCCGATGCGGGAAGACCTGTTGGAACTGGCCGGGCGAAATGGACTCGGCAGCGAGTGGTGAGGAGCGCGGAATTCATTCCGCACGGAAATCCAAAGTTAGAGGCGAAATTTATTCCGCAGTCCGGCTAAAATGTTAGCCGCCGCCGCATCGTGATCGCGGTGGAAGTGGCGTGGAGAATATGGAAAATCCTTTTCTATCACCATTCCCTCAAAGGAATCTTCTGCCAGAAAAAGGGATGGAACGTCGTCCACGCGAGGAACCCGATAAGGGCGGCAAGCAGCACCGCTCCGGAGATCACCGTCCAACTCCTGCTCCAACGCTCCGGTGCGCGGCGTTCCAATGCCATACACACAAACGTCCACGCGGCCGGGACGATCAGTAACAAGAATCCATAACTCCTGACCACGACCGCCGCCGGGTTCCAACGCATCCACGGCTCGGGGTGGGCCGCCGTCTCCGGACCATATTGATGGAGCTTGAGCATCGCGCACGTCGTCATCACCCCGATGACTGTCACGAGGAATTGCACCAGCGCCAACCGGGACATCGCGGAGGTGTTCATGATTTCACGACACCTCCATCGAATTTCCGCAATTCCAACAGACTGCGAACGTGGCGGGGCTCTTCTCTCCGCACTTGGGGCAGGGGAGTTCCGGGAGAGATTCATCTGGCGGAGCTTCGATATAACTTCGAATCAGCTCCACGCTTCGATCGAGGTCAGCCTCGTTCAGAATGCAGAGTGCCGGAGTCACCTCCGGAATTGCGATCGTGGTGGCGGAGACATACTCGTTGCGCAAGTAGGTCCTGATGCCCTCCGATTCCAAAAGGCTTTGGAACTGGCCCACGGTCGCACTGTCACGGTTACGGAAGATTTCAATCATGACTTGATAGGGTGAACATTGCCGTTCGTTTCACAAGGATGGTTTTCCAGCGCGACTCTGACACTAGCAGGACGAGGTGAGCAGCCTCTCCGTCGTCTCCCAATCGATGCATGCATCCGTGATGCTCTGCCCGTGGACGAGCTGGTCGAGCGGTTGAGGAAATTTCTGCGCGCCTCCGACGAGGTTGCTCTCTAACATGGCCCCGATGATGGAGGTGTCGCCGGCAGCACGCTGGCGGGCGATTTCCTCGAAAACAGCGGGCATCAGGTTGTGATCCTTCCTACAATTCCCATGACTCGCATCGATCATGATGGCGGGTTTTAAGCCACTTTTTTCCAGCAGCTCGCGGGTGTCCCTGACGCTTTGCTCGTCGTAATTAGGTCCACCCTCGCCGCCGCGAAGGATGATGTGGCAATCCGGATTTCCGGTGGTGGTGACGGCCGAGGCGCGGCCGTCCATGCCGACACCGAGGAATGTTTGAGGATGGGTGGCAGCTTTGATTGCGTTGATTGCGGGTTCGAGATTTCCGAGCGTCCCATTCTTGAAACCTAGCGGCATGGAGAGACCGCTGGCCATCTGGCGGTGGGTTTGCGATTCGGTGGTGCGCGCGCCGATGGCCGACCAGCAGATCAGGTCGGCGATGTACTGCGGGGTGATCGGATCCAGCAACTCGGTGGCGGTGGGGATCCCGAGGCGGATCATATCCAACAGAAACTGGCGGGCGACCTGGAGGCCTTCTTCGATCCGGTTGCTGCCATCGAGATGGGGATCCATGATCAGGCCCTTCCAGCCGACGGTGGTGCGCGGTTTCTCGAAATAGACCCGCATCACCAGCAGCATGCGGTCCTTCACTTGTTCCGCTAGAATTTTGAAACGTTCGGCATACTCGCGGCCGGCGTCGACATCGTGGATGGAACACGGCCCCGCGATGACGAGCAGCCGGGGATCGTTGCCGAAGATGATTTCCCGGATCTCACGGCGGCTTTGGAAGATGAAATCGGCGTCGCTTTCGGTTCGCGGCAGGCGTTGCAACAGTTCGAGCGGCGAGGGAAGAGGCAGATTCGAACTGACGTGGATATCGCTAACAGGTTTCATGGCTTCAAAAATCAGATGTCTTCGGAGGTGATGGAGTCTGGCAGGGCTTCCGGATCCTCATGCCAGGGGATTCCGGCGTCCGCGTTGCGCTGGAGATCGGCGATGACCTGGGCGCCCAGCAGCAGGATCAGCGCGACGGCCTCCATGATCAGCAGGACAATGATGATCGTGGCCATCGAGCCGTAGAGCACGTTCACAATGGAAACCTTCGCGTAGTAGGAAACCAGAAGATGGCGGACCAGTTCCCACAGGATGGTGGCCGTTAGACCTCCGGCGAGCGCCCGCCTGAACTTGATTTTCGCGACCGGCATGATCTTGTAAAAGAGCGTGAACAGCAGAACGAGTCCCAGCAGGCACGTCCCGTAGATGAGCTTGTTGAGATGGTTGTGGAGCAAGGTGTCGAAGCCGTCGAAGGCGAAATTGCGTTGACCCTGAGCGTCGATGAAGGCGTTGACCACGGTGATTCCCCCCAAGCCGGCGGTCACGATGACGATGAACAGATAGGGCATCAGGGCGGACACCCAGAACTTGCGCTTCAAGGGTTGCAGCGGGCGGTGGAAGATGATGGCGATGGAATCCTCCAGCACGCGGAAGGCCAGCGAGCTGAACAACAGCAGGGAACCCAAGCCGAGCCAGCCGATCAATTTCCGGGAGACCAGGAAGCCCACCAGGACTTCCGTTAGGGTGGGCGCGAATCCGGGTGCGATCAGGGACACCTCCTTGGTGATCGTTGCCAGCAACACCGTTTCATCGACATAATTTGAAAACACCACCAGCAGCACGGCCGAAAGCGGGATCAGCGAGAGCATCATGTTGTGGGCGACCGCGGCGGTGAGCAGCAGGCCATGGTTACGCAGGAAAAAATCGCGCAGCACCCGGCCGGCGAACCGAACAATTTTCGGCATTCGTTTTTCCATCGGGCTCCAGTTTGGACAGAGCCACTGGCGCTTGCAAACGCAAATCTGACAGGGCGTGTGGACCTCCGGTCCCCGCCCTTACTGGCGCTGCAAATGCAACGACCCGTCGATCAGCTTGAGGAAGTCCGCCCGATCGGCGGGCAAGATCGGGGAGGCGATCTCCCGGGCGAGCGCGGAGACGATGTCGGCATCGATGGTCCCGGCCTGTTCCCCGGCCAGCCATTGCGCGTAGGTGCAGACCAAGGCACCGAAGCGGGCGTCGTCGGAAGGTTCGGCGTCGCTCTTGTGCACGAGGGAAATCGAGGGGGCGGCCTGTTCATCGGTGGTCCATGCCAGCGAACCGAGGTCGCCGCCGGGTTTGGCGGGCTCGATCTCAATAGCGAGGTTGGTCATGGAATTCGCCACCAGCTTGACGGGCAGTTTTCCGGTCGCCTGTCCCTCGACTGGATTGAATCCAAGCAACCGGTAGCGGGTGACGTTCCCGGGATTCGCCTGATAGGAAATTCTAACGTCGCAGGTGTCCCGCGGGTTTCCGCGCAGTGAAACCAGGAGCAAGGTGGCGGAGGGATTCCACGGGCAGGGGATCATCTCGGTGGACAGCGTGGCGACGTGGGCGCTCATTCCGCTGTCGCGGATGTCGGGGTGCCAGTTGTTAGCCGTGCCACGCGCGATGGCGGTGACGCCGTTGAGACGCAGTGGGAAACCGTTAAGAATCTCCTCCAGCCGGACGGTTGAAGCGGGGGGGAGTTGATGGTCGATGCGGATAGCTTTCGAAATCCATTCCAAGCTCGCTTTGCCCGAAAGAATGGGAAGCTCGAGGGTTGGAAAATCAGCGGCGGCCACAGGGCCGAGCGGCACGGGATGTGACAGGACGGGAGCAGCAGGCGGGTTGTTAGCAGGGGTGGCCAGGATCGGCGCGGCCACCGACGGAGCAGGGGTTTGGGCGGCCACCGGAGCCGGCTGGCCCTCCGGGGTGCGAAAGAAAAGCAAGGTGGCCAGTGCCAGCACTGCGGCCGTTGCCGCGGGGATCAGCCACGGTTTCAGGGCATTGCCGAACGCCGCGAATGAAAGGGGTATTCCGGCGTGGTCGGCGTCGCGGGCGGAACGGCGGACGTTCTCGCGCTGGTGGGGAAGCAGCTTGTCCGCGGGCAGGGCGAGCCGGTCGGTTAGGAACTGTTGGAGGGCCCGCATTTCCACGATCTCCGCTTGGAGCGCGGGATTTTCCGCGGCGTCGCGTTCGACGGCGGCAGCGTCCTCTGGACCGAGCTCGCCAAGGACGAAGTTGGTTAGGCGGGGATCCTCGGGTTGAAGTTTCATGGTTTCAGAAGCGGAGGTCGGACGGGAGGATTTCGCGCAGGCGTTTGAGGCCGGTGTGAATGAGAAACCCGATGTTGCCGGTGGCAAGTCCGGTGATTTCGTGGATATCCTGATAGCTGAGTCCTTGTTGGAATTTGAGGATGATGACTTCGCGCTGATTGACGGTCAGGCGATTCAGATAGACGGCCAGTTGGGAGAGGCGTTCCTGTTGGTCGGCCTGCTCGTCCGGTGGGAGTTCCGCGCCGGCGATTTTTTTCCAGCGGATCTCTTCGAGCGGTTGGCTGCGCTTTTCCTTGCGGAGGAGATCAAGCGCGCGGTTCCGGCAAACGGTGAACAGCCACGCCTTGAGATTGGTGCGGACTTTGTTGGGATCCTGCTGGCAGAGTCGGACGAAGGTGTCCTGCACCACATCGCGGGCGAGATCGGGATCGTTGAGAATGGTGGCGGCATATCCGATGAGCGGCGATTCGTAATCCAACATCGCCTGCCCGACGAATTTCTCACGGGTGAGCGGGCGCGCTGGATTCCCGGTATCAACGGCCGAAGCGATCGCAACTTTAGGGAAATTCTCAGAAGTTTCCAACATGTCAGCGGATGAAATAACTGAGATGCTCGAGTTCCAGCGCGAGATCGACGTTGTTGACGGTGACGTCCGGAGTGACCTCAAGCACGATCGGCGAAAAGTTCAGCACGCCCTGGATGCCGGCGGCGACGAGGCGGTTGACGACGGCTTGGGCGAACTCGCCTGGCACGCACAGGATCGCAAGTTTGACGGAGTTTTCGGCAATGAAGGTTTCGAGATCCGAGTCGGGGAAAACGGGAATCGTGACTCCGCGGGCACGGGTTGCTTCCGGGTTGGCATCGAACGCGGCGACCACCTCGAAGCCTTCCTTTTCGAAGCCATGATAGCGGAGCAAGGCGGAACCGAGATTGCCCGCGCCGACGAGGATGACCGGCTGGAGATGCTCGCGGCCGAGGGTTTCGCGGATGATGGTTGATAGAATTTCCACCGGATAGCCCAGCCCGCGGGTGCCGAATTGCCCGAAGTAGGCGAGGTCCTTGCGAAGCTGTGAGGACTTCACCCCGGCGGCGCGGGCGAGGGTGCTGGAGCTCACGGTGTCCACGCCGTTGGCGTTCAATTTCTGAAGGCAGCGGTTATAAATCGAGAGCCGGTAGATCGCTTTCTTTGGGATGTCGATCTTGCCGAGTTTGTCGGGGAGTTCCACGGCGGGAAAAGGAGAAGTTAGAGAGCCTCGGGTTTTTGAAGGAGCTCGGAAACCCGGTTGAGCAGGAATCCAGCGCCCCCACCATCGACGACGCGGTGGTCGAATGTCAATAGCAGGTCCGCCTCGGTGGCGGGCAGGAAGGCCTCGACCTGGGTGCTCCAGACCGGCTTTTTCACCCCGGCGCCGATGCCGAGAATGAGGGTTTCGTTAGGCAGCGGGATCGGTGTGCCGGTGGTGAGGCCGAAGGTTCCGAAGTTGGTCACCGTGGCGATGCCGCCGCTGCAATCCTGTTCGGTGAGGCGGCGGCGGCGGGCGCGGTCCACCAGGTCGTCGTATTCCGAGACCAGGTCGCGCAGGGATTTTTGATCGACCGTTCTAACAACCGGAACGACCACGCCGTCCTCGACCTGCACCGCCACGCCAATGTCGAATGCGCGCGGGTGGACGACCTTGTCACCGATCAGATAGCCGGCGGTGGTGGGACTTTCCGCCAGCGCCAGGGCGAAGGCGCGCAACAGATAGAGCGTGAGTCCCGGCTTCGGCGATTGGGCGCGGCGATGATCGAGCACGCGGTCCAACAGAATCGGCCGCCCCACGGTCGCCAGCGGGCGGGTCCAACTGCGGCGCATCGCGTCGGCCACCGCGAGCCGCATCGGCGAGGCGGTGGAGCTGGGCCACGCGTCGAGATAGTCGAGGAAGCGCTCGAGATCCTCTACCGTCACGCGTCCGCCGGCTCCGGTGCCGACGATCGCGGAAATGTCCGCCTCGCGGATGCCGAGGTCGTTCATCCGCGCGCGCATTCTGGGAGAAATGTAGTGGGCGCCCATCGTGCCGGTCGGCACGGGCAGGCCTTTCACGCTGGGGACGACGGCGGGAGCTTCCTCGTAGGCGTCGTCGTCGAGCGCGAAATGCAGGTTCGCTTCCGCTTGGGCCGGGCTGTTCGCCTGGCTGCTGGCGGCGCGTTTCGCTTCGATGGATTCCAGCGACTCCACACCGGTGCGGGCGATTTCCGCTTCGGTCACATCCAGCAGTCCTAACAGCGTGCCGACCGAATAGGAAATTCCCTCCTGCGCCCGCAGTTCCGAAACGACTCCATCGCACAGCGTGGTCACGCCCATGACCGCCTTGTTGGTTTCCACCTCGATGATTTCCTGGTCGGTGCGGACATGGTCGCCCACCGAGATGCCGAGGCGGATAACGGTGGCCTCGGCGATCGACTCGCCGAGTTGGGGCATGAGAATGGGAACGGTGGGCATTTTGGTAAAAGCTGAGAACTTGAAATACTGAAATGCGGAAACTAGAAGGAAAGCAATTTGCGGAGCGCCTCGCAGATGGATTCAGGCGTCGGACGATGGGCGGCCCAGAGTTTCGGGTGATAGGGAACCGGGGTGTCGCGGGCGTTCAAGCGTTGCGGCGGGGCATCCAGCAGGTGGAATCCTTCCTCGGTCACGCGTGAAACGACTTCCGCCGTGACGCCACCCCAGGGGAACGCCTCACCGACCGCTAACAGCCGACCCGTGCGGGCGACGGAGGCCAGGATCGTGTCCAGGTCCAGCGGCTTGACCGAGCGCAAATCGACCACCTCGATTTCCCAGCCGTCCTGTTGGAGTCGCTCGGCGGCGCGGACGGCTTCGTGGACCATCGCGCTGTAGGCGACAACCGTGGCGTGCTTGCCGGGCCGGGTGATCCGCGCCTGGCCGATCGGCAGGTGGTCGCCGTTGATCGACTTCGCCTTGAGCCAGCGGTAGAGGAACTTGTGCTCGCAGTAGATGACCGGATCGTCCAGCGCGACTCCGTCCAGCAACATGTGATAGGCGTCCGAAACGGTTGCGGGTGTTAGCACCACCAGCCCGGGATATTGGGCGTAGATCCCTTCCATGCTTTGGCTGTGGAATGGCCCGGAGCCGGGAGTGCCGCCCGAGGGAAGGCGCACCGTGATCGGGATCGGCACGCCGGTCCGATAGAAGTGCGTCGCCGCCTGATTGACGATTTGGTTGAATGCCAGCGACGAGAAATCCGCGAACTGCATTTCCACGATCGGCCGCATGCCCTCTATGGCCGCGCCCACCGCCATGCCGATCATCGCATCCTCCGAGATCGGCGCGTCGAAGACCCGGCCGGGAAACTGTTCGGCGAGCCCTTTGGTTGCCTTGAACGCCCCGCCGAAGGTGGCGATGTCCTGGCCGTAGAGGAACACGCGGAGGTCCTCGCGCAGGAGTTTTTCCTGCGCTTCGCGAATCGCGTCGATGTAGGTCACACTCACTGGGAAACAAAATGGGTTAGAGGGAAGCGGGTGGCGAGTGCGGTCCAGTCCTCGTGATAGGGATCGGGCACCGCTTCCTGTTGGGCTTGGGCCACGGCGCGCTGCACTTCGTCGGCGAATTCTTCCTGCCAGGCGAAAATCTCATCCACGGTCGCGAGGTGGTTGTCCACGAGTTGTCGCATCGCCACTTCGATGCAATCCCGCCCGTAGTGGCCGTTGCGGATTTCCGGCGGCACGTAGGAACCATCGTCATGCTCGCCATGCCCTGACAGCCGCAGCAACCTGGCAACCACCAGTTGCGGTCCGCCGCCATCTCGCGCCCGTTTGACGGCCTCGCCGATGACCGACGCGCACGCCAGCAGGTCCGTGCCATCGACCGAAAAGCCGCCGACGCCGTAGCCGCGCGCTTTCTCGACGAGATCCAGGCAGGCGAACTGCCGGTTGTTGGGCGTCGAGTAGGCGAACTGGTTGTTGCCCACGATCACCACCATCGGCAGCCGCTCGACTGCCGCCAGGTTCAGGCCTTCGTGAAATGCGCCGGTCGAGGTCGCCCCGTCGCCGATGCAGGTGGCTCCTACCCGTCCGGCCAGCGTCCCTTGCAGCCGCTTCGCGAAAAGCATCCCCGCGATCACCGGCACCTGCGCGCCGAGGTGGGAAATCATCGCCGGCATTCCCATGCTTGGCCGTCCGCGGTGGATGTTGCCATCGCGGCCGCGCATCGGGCCCTCGACCGAGCCCAGGTAAGTCCGGGTGCAGTCGATCAACGGCTCGCCGAATGCCGTGCGTCCCGCCTGGTCGCGGATCAGCGGGGCGAAGAAATCCGTGCCTTGGATCAGGGCCGTGCCGAGGGTGGCGCTCACCGCTTCCTGGCCGCGCCCGAGATACACGCCGCCGACGATTTTCCCCGCTTTGTAGAGGCTCGAGAGTTTGTTTTCCAAGATCCTCGCCCGCAGCATCGATTGAAACACCGACCGCAGGAAATCGCGGTTCATCACCACCCCGTCGGCGAAAGGTTGCATATCCAAGTGCGGCACGGCGCAAGGCTAAGACAGTGCGTGGGAAACCTGCAACCGCTTTCCCGAAAACTCACGCCACCCGCCCGTTCCATTCGACCAGATCCGCGTAGCAAAGGCCTTTGCCGCCAAAAAGATCCAGCGCGCTGCCCACCGTCACATCCACCAACCCGCGCCCGGCCTGCTCAACGAGTAAAAGGTCCGCCATGGTCGCCGCGCCGCCGGCGTAAGTGACCGGGCATTTCCCCCAATTACCGAGGACCGCCACCAAGTCAGCGTCGATCCCGCCGCACAGGCCCTCCACGTCCGCCGCATGGATCAGGAACTCGTCACAATAGGGCGCGAGGCGGTCGAGAGTGGCGTGATCGACGGTCAGCTCGGTGAGCGTTTGCCAGCGGTTCATCGCCACCGTCCAGCCGTCCGCGGTCCGGCGGCAGGAAAGATCGATCACGAGCTTGTCCTTGCCGATTTCCCGCACCAGTGAGCGCAGGGTGTCTTCGAGAAATTTCCCATCCGCGTCGAACAACGCCGAGGTCACGATCACGTGGCTCGCGCCGTCGTCCAGCCACTCCGCGGCATTGCCGTCGTGGATTCCGCCGCCGATTTGCAAACCGCCGGGCCACGCCGCCAGCGCCTCCCGCGCCGCGTATTCATTGCCGGGTCCCAGTTTGATCACGTGGCCACCCGTCAGCCCGTCCCTGCGGAAACATCCCGCAAACCAACCCGCAGGCCGGTCCGAGACAAAATTCTCCACCGGACCCGCCCCGTCGTCGCGCAAGCTGCCACCCACGATTTGTTTCACGTGGCCTTGGTGGAGATCGATGCACGGGCGGAATTTTGTCATGGGCTTGGGAAATGGGTCTCTGCGCCGGATTCTTTCCGCCTCGCGGATCATCGCAAGCGGGAAACGGCAGCGCGGCAAATGGTCGCCTCCCGATCTCTGGCGGTAGGTGGGCGCGTGGAGCCATCGCCCTCATCCGCCATGATGACATGGCAAAACAAAACGCCGCCCGGCGCAAACCGGACAGTGTCGCATCATCGGCCCGCCCCCCTCCACACCTTCTCCCCCGCCGAACTCCGCGACTACCTGATCGGTGCCTGCTTCGCCATCCCTGGCGCGGTCACGACCTGCAAACTCTTTGTCCGCAGCCCACCCGCGGCTGCCGGTCCTACACTCCATCAAGTGATCCAGCATCTGTTACCATCATTGATGCCTTGAGAAACGAGCATCTAGCAGAACTTCCCCGGAAATCGGCCAGTTCCGTTCGGCCATCGGGGAAATCAAGCATCGGTTACCATCCCCACTCATTGTTGGCATTGCAGCCGTTGCAACAATCCTCCGGAGAATCTTCTCGCTACACCGCGCGATTCCCGCGACCTTGTGCCGTAACTAATCACACTGTTCGCTACAAAATGAAGAGCTCCGTGGTCACACTCTTAATCTGTTTCGCTCTGCCCAGCATTGGCAAAAGCGATGAAGCAAAGAACGTGGCGCTCACGAATGACGAAGTCAGCGCAGCGACGATCATTCGAGCGAGCCGTGATTCAATTCTGATCAGATTTACCAACAAGAATTCATATCCGGTTGTTGTGCCCATACCTGAAGGTGTCCTTGAGAGGAAGCGTGGGGACAGATGGGAAGATCTTAGAGTACCAGGTTGGATTTGTGGTTCAGAGCTGGCGAATATCCCATCAAGCGTGCAGGTGGGAACAGGTAAGACCGTGGAACTTGAGTTTCGACCGGGCATCACTCACAAGCTGGTCGATTTGAAGATTGGCGACGAGATTCGATTCTCATTTATCCACGTGAAGCCGAATGGCAATGCCCCCGGGGAGCACGATCGTGAGAGAATTCGGATAGTCACTTCCCAAACATTCAAAATCGAACAAGCCGGCGCTGGACAACCCGCTACTGCCTCCGAGTCAAAGCTGGAGGGTGGCGAGACCCCTAAACCTGAATCGGAGCCTTCATCCCGGTAGCGGGTGCCAGGACTCTAACGTTAGCCGAATAAATGAACCTAGTGCGCGCATTTCTGGCTTTTTCGGCTGTCCTCCTTTGTGCATGCGATAAATCGCCGGAAGTTACGACCGGATCGTCCAACGCTGAGGGCAAGGTCGAGCCCAAGGTCGGAAGCGAGATCGATGGGATTGACGTTTCCAAATTGGAGGGATGGGCGGAGCTTTCCTCGGATGGGCGAGCCGCCGTCGCTGACTTTGTCCGTGAGGCAAGAGCTCTGGACGCTGAATGGTTAGAGCTCCAGCGAGCGATGAATGCCGCGAGCGAGCCAAAACAGTTTGTCGCCGCGCTGAATCGATTTACTGCGGCCCTAAGTGAGTGGTTGCCCGGATACTTGAAGGCCGGGGAAAATTTGAGAATGTTTGATGGACTACGGAATGCCGAAGAATACTTATTTGCTCAGCTCCAATCCAAGGGCCCGGATCTCAGCGCAATTGTCGGCAAAGTAGGAGAGGTCTACGAAAGGTTTTCAGAGGATCAGGAAGTGCGGGCATCGACACAAAAATTAATTCCGGTGGTAGAGGTGCTTAACTTTCGGCACTCGTTGTGCCGTTGAAGCATTCTCGCCACCCTTAGGGAACCTGCATTCAATCCTTATCCAGAAGAAAATGAGTAAGGCTAACAAGCCGTGAGATGCAACCGGCGATAAGCCTGCAAGTTGAATTTGAGCTTCCCATCGCCGGTGCATCCACTCTAACGTTCGCTTTGAAAATGATCCGTGCACATACACTTCTTGGCGCTGCAGTCGTTCTCGTTGTTTCGTGTGACAAGCAGAACGGGCAATCGACGCAGGGGGACGGTGACTCAGAGAGCGAACCCGCCGTGAAGATCGCTACAAAGATTCATGTTGAAGTGCAGCCGGGGTTGGTCACGGTCACGGATCGTCAGGCGCGTTTGGTGGCAGGCGTGAAGGAACTTTCCAAAGGTCTGTCGCCACAGGAGGCGAAGCAACGATTGGGGAACGCGAGGGAGGAGCGCACGGATCTCTTGTTCTACAACTTAGCTGAAGACGTTAATGGCGGTAATTTTGTGACCGCCGGCTTGAGTTTTGATGACGACGGGCTGGCATCGGCCGCAATTGGTTTCGGCCACGTCACCCTCGAACCCAGGACTGCAGAATGAAGGGAGCGAGTGGAGGCGCAGCAACCCTCACTAGCCGCCATGTTCTCAACCTCATCCGTAACATGAACCTCAACTCCGCGTTCAACGCCCGCCCCCGCCAGTGGGGTTGTCAGCTCTTGAATCGTTCGGCGAAAAAAGACCTGGCAGCGAGCTGGTGCGTAATCAAATCCCAGACACGATGAAGACGATAGCGCACCGCGGAGGAATGAAGAAAGGAATGCAGAACTCTCCTGGGGGAGTACGACTGGCTGCTCAGAATGGAGCGGACATTGTCGAGCTTGACGTAGTGAAAGGAATGGATGGTGCGTATCATTGCGCGCACGGGCTGGGCAGACGAAGAATGTTGGATGAATGTTTGGCGGAAATGGGGGACCACATGGAACTTATCATTCATTTAAAAGGCCGCTATGTGGAGGCGGACCTAGTTCGGCTAGTAGATCTGATTATACAACGTTTACCCTTACCTAGGGTATTCTTTGCATCACACCACTCTAAAGTGCTTCGGCAGTTGCGTGAATTGGCTCCAGGAGCGCGTTTCGCGCGATTTGGACTGTTTCCGGCAATAATGGCTTTGTGGAGGCGCCAGCCATGGGAGTGTTGCATGATTAACCAATCGGTGTTGCTAAAGTGGCACGTCGCGGAACTGCAGCGAAAGAATTACTTGGTGTTTGCGAGCTGTGTATGGGAGTTGCGAAGCAGGGAGGGAATAAAGCGACTCGGAGTGGATGGGGCATTCGTAAATCTATATCAATAACCAGGAAAAAATGCCAATGCTAGCAGACATAGGGACGACCCTCGAAGTTTCACCATCGGATGAGGTCCAGTATCGGCTGGGCGATGGCTCAAGCGGATTTCTGGATGACCGGACGCCTTTCCGATTTGAGGTGGCAGGTAGATTGGAAGATGGGCAGATCTTCTACGGCCTGTTTGGTCCCGTGGTCTCCGGCCCTAGCCGTTACCTGGGCCTGATCTGCAACATCGTAATCCGAGTGGATGGCTCCGATTGGCGGCAGGAACAGCTTAGCCACGCCGCCTTTCGGCTCGGACCGAGCGTCGCCCGGAGAGATCACCGATATGATTTCCGCCATCCCGAAGGAATCAAGGTGGCGGGGTTTCCGCGATTTGGTAGGTTTGGCGAAGTTGAGGTCGTCGATGATTCGTATCCGCGACCTCGCAAGGGATCCATTCTTGAGCCTCACGAGTGGCCGGACGGCTTGGTTCGTGACCGACCTTAGCGAGTCGTGCGGTTCACGCCGGCATGTGATGCCGAATGCCGCCGTGTTGGAGGCGTATGGCTGGTGCCTCCTTACACCCGAAAGAACCCCGCGAATTTTTGTGGCGGATCGTGGCGGCAAATTCCGCTGTTCCTTTTTGAATGGCGGAAAATTGCCGAACCATCATTCCACCTATTACCTGTTCCTCATCGTTTGAGGCCCTCTGCGATTCCACTCTCCAAACCCATGTCAACCGCCGCTTCCGTTCGTTTCCACTTTCTTGCAATCATCCTGCTGCCCGCGGCCTTCGTCGCGGTCCTGTCGCTGTGGGTTTGGCGGACGAACCACCGCTCGGACGGTGTGGCTACCGCTCGAGCCGCCGTGGAAATTCCGCGCCAAGACCGTGATAGCGCCTCGATGACCCCGCAGGTCGTCCCCGCGGCGGCAAATCAGGTGCCTCTGCGCCCGCTGCCGGTTTCCCTCAGCAGCGCGACCCACGAGTGGACCAAGGGCGATGCGATGGATCCGAAAGTCATCGAAAAACTCGCTCATAACCCCGACGAGTTCGTCCGCCTGAACGAGGAAAACGAGCGGATCAAGCGCCGGCAGTTGGTTTATCGGAAGGAAACGGCCGCGGCCGTGGTTCAGCGCGCGAAGCTGACCGGCGAACCGGTCACCCACCTCAAATTGCCCGCTCTGGACGGCAGGGAATTGGATGTTGAAATCACGCGTGCGGACCTCTCGCCCTCCGGCCAATCCGGATCCTTCATCGGCCACATCGCGGGCAAGCCCGCTTCCATGGTGACGCTGGCGTTCAAGTTCGGGCGTGAGGCGTTCACCGTTTCCTCGCCGGAAGATGATTTCCATCTCCAGGCGGATGCCCACGAACCGGGACAGGTCATCGTGAAATCCATCGATCCCGACGTGTACGCCTCGGGCACCTGCGGCAACAAGTGAACCTTTTATTGAAACCCGAATGAATCTCCCAACCCGATCCCTGTGGGGCGCGATCGCCGCCTTCAGCCTTGTTCTCGTGTCGATCACGCCGGTCTGCCGTGCGGCGGAAATCGATGTGGCGCTTTCCTATTCCCCCGATGCGGCAACCCGCCATGGGGGCGAGGATAACATCCAGGTGAATCTCGCCAACGCGCTCGCCGGGACCAATGCGACCCACGACCGCAGCGGGACCAGCGCGCGTTTCCGCATCGCCGGTTACTATCAGTCGATTGCGAATCCCATCGATCAGGACAACACCGCGGTGGTGATCGCCCTGAGCAATGACGCGGCCTATCAGGATGTCCGCAATCACGCCGACAGCGTGGGGGCCGACTTCATCAGCTACTACGCCCACACCACCGGAGCGGCGGGCAACGCGGGACAGCCCGGCAGGTATTCCACCATGGGCGAGCAGTGGATCTACTACGCCGTGGTCGCCCACGAGCTCGGCCACAACCAGGGCTGCGATCACCGCGACGGCAACGTGAACCCCAAGACGATCATGATGCACAACTACTGCGGCGGCGGCGCGCAGGGCTTTTTCTCCAATCCTAACATCTGGCTCAACGGCACGAGGCTGCAGGGTTCGACCAGTTGCATTGGCGACGCGGTCGCCAACGGTGACAACGCCTACGTCATCAGCAGTACCTCGCAGGGAAACGCCGACATTGCCAACCGGCCCGGCAACGGCCCGAAGCTGACCAACGTCACGCGACGCTGGCGCTTCGACGCCCCTGCCGGCAGCGCTCCTAACGGAACCACCGTCAATGATTCCGTTTCGGGCGCGAATCCCGCGACCGTGCTCGGCACCGGTGCGACCTACACCGGCAAGGCCCTGCGCCTTCCCGGCGGCACGGGTGCCAGCGGCGCGGCGTATCTCGAACTGCCGAGCGGCTTGGTTTCCCCGTACACCGACGTGACAGTGGAAGTCTGGGCGACGCCGCTCTCGGCCAGGAATTGGGCGCGCATTCTCGAATTCAACGATAACAGCGCGAACAACTACGTCATGCTGACCTCGTCGATTGGTAATGACCTCAATGCCCAGCGCTTCGAGTCCAAGGTGGGCGGCGCGACCGTGACGCTCGGCAGCGGCATTCCGACCGTCGCGGGTGTGCCGCATCTCTACACGATCTCCTTCAAAAACAACGGTGCCGGCGGCGGCCGCTGGCAATGGTATCGTGACGGCGACGCGATCGCATTCCTCGACGTGGCCTACACCTTGGCGACAGCGCCAAACCTGAAGAGCTGGCTCGGTCGCTCCATTTTCGGAGGCGACGATCTCGCGCACTGCGACTACGCCGAGGTCCGCGTCAGCAACGTGGCGATGAACCAGCATGAAATCCTGGCGAACTACAAACTCGGGCCTAACTGGACGAGTTCCAACGTGCCTCTCACTGCTGACGATGCGCTGGGCCAGAGCTCTTTCGCGACTGCGGGCGGTTGGAGCGACGCTCTGGCCCCCAGCGCGGGGAAAAGCTACGAAACATTCAACTACCGCCTGCGCACGCCCGCCGACGGTGTTTCACGGACATTCGGGGGCAACTCCCTCAAGCTCTCCGGTGGCAGCCTGACCTACAAGGGCACGGCCAGCAGCACGACCACCATCAACAATCTGACGACCACCGGCGGTTGCGAGCTCGTCCAGGCGGGTTCGGGAACATGGACGCTCGCCGGCAGCCTGGCTCCCGCATCGGATCTAACTGCCGTCCGCGCCGCCAACGGCCCGATCAATCTCACAGCCAACCTCAGTGGAAGCGGCCCCCTGCTTTACCTGAACAACACGGTGACCCTGGGCGGGACTAACACTTCGTTCACCGGGAGAACCCTCGTTGGAGACGGAAGGCTCAGCAGCGTTTTCATCGACTCGGAGGCCCGCCTCGGTGCGAACCCGGCGACATTCACCGCCGACCAGTTCACGTTCAACCGCGGTGTTCTTTACACCACCAGCAACCAGACGATCGACGACTCGAACCGCGGCATCCGGATCAACGAGAGCGCGGGGATTTTCAACGTCGCTGGGGGCACCACGCTCACCATCGCCGTGCCGCTCTCCAGTCCATCCTCCGGCGCGAACCTCCAGACCGCCCCGCTTTTCCCGAACCCGGCGGTCGGGATGTTAATCAAGGAAAACACCGGCACTCTTAACATCAGCCATCCGAACAATTCCCACAGCGGTGAAATCGTCGTCAACGGCGGCACTCTTGCTCTAACTGGCGCGGGCCGCATCAACAACGGCGACACCGCCATGTCCATGGTCATCAACGCCACCCTGCTCATGGACACGACCGCGAACCAGAACTTCAGCGGTGCGTTTTCCGGCGGCGGTTCCTTCATCAAGAACAACAGCGGCACGACCACTCTTGTCGGCGCTAACAACCTGTTCACCGGTGCCGTTACGATCAACGGCGGCACACTCTATGCCAATGCCGCCAACGCCGCTAACAACCGCGCCCTCAGCGGCACCAGCGGAGTCATCGTCAACAGCGGTGCCACGCTGCGAACCAGCGCCAACGCGCTCTTCGGCTGGGACGGCACCCAGGACCGGCCCATCACGGTGAACGCCGGCGGCACGCTGGTTGCCAACGGCGGCGGCACTGGCGATGTCGGTGTGGGCACGGTCACTTTGGCCGGTGGCACGCTCACGTCCTTTGCGGCTTCGACCGCTTACGGGACATTCCGCTTCGACAACGCCACCGACAGGCTGCTCGTCACCCAGGACTCGACCGCGAGCGCCACCAACGTGAAGTTTGGCAACGCCGCCGCATCGATCGATGTCGCATCCGGCAAGACGCTCAATTTCACCGGGACCATCACCAACGCCACCAGCGGCGGGACCAGCTATCTGACCAAGGCGGGCGCCGGCACGTTGATCTTGGCAGGAACGAACACCTACACCGGTGCCACGGCGCTGAACGCCGGCACGACCGTCGTTAATGGTTCGCTCGCCGCCGGCAGCGCTGTCACCGTCGCCAACGGCGCGGCGATTTCCGGGATGGGAACCGTCAACGGCGCCCTCGGCTTCACCAATGGTTCGCGTCTGCTTTGGACTTTGCCTGCTAACAGCGAGGCGGTCGGAGTGGGGAGCAAACTCAACACCGGCACCGTCACCGTGGCCAACGGCGCATTGGTTGACTTCACCTTCAATGGTCCCGGCAGCACCACCGATTTTTCCCAGCCGTTCTGGTCGCAGCCGCACTCGTGGACCGTTCTAACCAGCAGTGGAATGGCGGGAACATTCGCGCTCGGTGCCATCAGCGTCGATCCGGGCGGCCGTCCCCTCGGCAACTATGGCAAGTTCACGATCCAGCAAGGCGCGGGCGGCGTCACCTTGTTGTATTCGCCGCTCGGCGCGGAGCTTCCTCCGATTCCAACGGGCTTCGCGGCATCGGCCTCGCCGGGCAAAGTGGTGCTCACCTGGTCCACAGCCTCCGGAGCCGCGACCTACAATGTGAAACGCGCCACCAGCCCCGGCGGCCCGTATGTGACCATCGCCACGGGTGTCACCAGCACTTCCTTCATCGACAACTCGATGGTCAACGGCACGGTCTATTACTACGTGGTCTCCTCAGTGAATCCGAACGGCGAGAGCTCTGCATCGTCGGAAAGCGTGGCGACGCCGCACCTGCCGTCCATCTTTAACAAGGCGGACAACACGATCGCTCTCAATCTATCCGGCAGTTGGACCGGTGGGATCATTCCTAACGCCCTCGATACGGCGCGGTGGACGGGATTGTCCGGGGCCAACTCCGTTTCACTCGGTACGGACATGAGCGTGACCGGCATCATCATCGCTTCCACCGGCGGCGCTGTTAGCATCGGCGCGGGCAACACGCTCACGCTTGGAACTGGAGGCTTGGATTTGAGCGCGGCCACGGAGAACCTGACGATTTCCTCCAGCCTGATCCTCGGTGCGGGAAATCAGCCGTGGAATGTTGCTTCAGGTCGGACCCTGACCTTGGACACCGGCACATTTACCCGCAGCACAGGCGCGACCGTCACGCGTCCTAACACAGGAACCGTGACGACGAACATGGTGGGCATCGTCAATGACAGCACCGGAATTCTTGGAGGTTGGGCGACGATCCCCGGTGTGGGCACCGGCGATTGGGTGACCCTCACAGGCGGAAACATGACGACCTACGCGGGTTACACGCCGATTGCCGCGGCGACCGCCGCGGATGCCAACCAGAACTGGCTGAGCACTGTCAACGCCGCCGGCATCACCGCCTCGGGAACCTTGAACTCCCTGAAGATGACCGCCGATTTCAACATTCCCAACGGAGCGACTCTCACCCTCGCCAGCGGCGGACTGCTGATGTCCGGCCCGCAAAAATGGTTGCTGAACAATGGCGTGGGGACCACGGCGGGAACAGGCATGCTGACGTCCGGGTTGACCACCGGCGAACTGTTCGTGCACGTCGCCAAGTCCGATGCCACGAACTGGTCGATCTGGTCCACCATCGTCAACAATGGTGCCACGGCGGTGACACTCGTGAAGAACGGCCCCGGCCTCGTCTATGTGAGAAACGCAAACACCTTCACCGGCGGGACGCATCTTAACGGCGGAACGATCCTGGCGGCGAATGCGACCGCGCTGGGCACCGGCACGCTCAACATGAACGGTGGCAACTTCGGCACCACCGCCGCGCTCACCATCGCCAACGCGATCACTGTGGCGGGAACCAACACCATCGGCCACGCGGCTCAGGCAGCTAACAGCATCACGCTTTCCGGAGCCCTGACAGGCAACGGCACGCTGAAGAACTTTGTGGGTGCCGGCGGAGGATCGAGCAGCGTCTTCTTCACCGGCAGCCTGAGCGGCTTCACCGGCACCATCGACTACACGGATGATGGGGGTGCCAACGCCCAGTGGTGGCGTGCCGGAGCCAACGGCTCCACCGTCGATCTATCCAACGCGTCCGTGATACTGCGGGTGGGCAATGTTTCCAATACCGTCGCCAGCAAGAACTTCGGATTTGCCGACAACATCAGCGGAGCCACCTTGAAAATCGGCGCGCTTTCAGGCGACGGTGTCCTTCAGTCATCGTTCAACAACGCGGGTCCTAACACTCTCGAAGTCGGAGCCCTGGACACCAGCACCACCTTTTCCGGCGTGTTGTCCGGAGCCGCTGCGGGAACCAACATGGCCTTCACCAAGGTCGGCGCCGGCACGTTGACGCTCAGCGGCACGAACACTTACAGCGGTGCGACGGCTGTGAATGCGGGAACCCTTGTGGTCATCGGCAACCACGCGGGTGCCACGGGAGCCCTGACCGTAGCCGCCAACGCCACGCTGGGCGGAAATGGCAACCTGGGTGGCAATGTCACCATCAATGCCAGCGGCATCCATTCGCTCGCCGTGGCGGCCACGCCCGGTGCACAAGTAACGCGAGCCATCACCGGCACGCTGACTAACATTTCTGGAAATATCCTGAATCTAGCCGCCTCCTCCGCTCCCGCGGTTGGTGTCTATACTTTGGTGACGGCCACCGGCGGCATTTCCGCCCTTCCCACGACGATCACCGGATTTACTGGAGGCGTGGTGTCCATTTCCGGCAATAGCCTGATTCTAACTGTATCCGACTCCGCTTACAATTCGTGGGCATCCTCCAAGGGCCTGACAGGCGCTAACAATGGCATAATTCTGGATCCCGATTTCGATAACGTGTCCAATGTTCTTGAATTTGTTCTCAGCGGCAACCCGCTTGCCAGCGACCCGCTGATCCTGCCCGATCCGGCGGTTACAGCCACCGATTTCACCTTCACTTTCAGCCGTGCGGATCAATCCAAAACCGAAGTCGGTCTGACCTTCCAATACGGTTCCGATCTCACCGGCTGGACCAACGTCGCTATCGGCACCGAAAGTGCCGGAGCGGTATCGATCACTCCAAATGGCACCGCGCCCGATACGGTGGTCGTCACGATTCCGAAGAACAGCGTCCCTGGCGGCAAGCTATTCGGCCGCCTCAGGGCGGTGAAGTGACCCGGCAACTGTCCGAACTCAGGAAACTCTAACCCATTGCGGACAGGGATCATCTGGACGATCCTCACCGAAACCCCATGAATCCCGCCCGACGCCATTCGGCATTCTCTCTAACGCTTGCATCCGTTGCTGCCGCGATGACCGCGCTCGCCGGCTTTGTTTCCGCCCAGACACTGGCCCTCAATGGCGACATCCAGCGGTCGGTTTCCCTGACGAACACCACTGTCACCATGACGGGGCGGTCGGAACTTCACTTGTCCGCCACCGTCAATCCGATGCCGGGCTGCACGATTCATCTCAATTCCCCCGACGCGTGGTTTTTCATGACTTCCATCCGGCCGTCGGTCGTGAACTCGACCTACCTCGGGCAACTTCGCGTCAACGGTGTGGCCGCGGTGCAGGGGACCAATGTGCGGATCGTGCAATATGGGCTGGGTGCCGTGGTCATCCCGCAGCCGCCATCGTTCCAGCCGTTCGAGGGGTTTGCCGGCCGGAACTTCTCCGGGACCTCGAAGTCGTTCGGCCTCTACACTTATTACGACAGCGCCGCCGACCTCGGTGCGATGCATCGGAATCTCAGTTCCTTCAGATTGAAGCGCGGCTACATGGCCACGGTTTCGATCCAAGCCAGCGGCAACGGTGTGGCCCAAAATTATGTCGCGCAGGACGGCGACCTCGAAGTCCCGGTGCTGCCGGCGAATCTCGATAACGCGATCCAGTACATCCGCGTTTTTCCTTGGCGCTGGACTTCGAAGAAGGGCACCTGCGACACCAATCCAAACGATTTCGCCGCGTCTTGGAATTACAATTGGAACAACGATGGCGATGTCCAGCAATCGACGCTCGACGTCGAGTTTGTCCCAATCAAACAGCAACGCTGGTGGCCCGCATTTCCCACTAACAAGCCGGAATCCATCCATCTTCTTGGCTACAACGAGCCCGACAATCCGGTCGAGGATGCCTACGAGTCACTCGACAATGGCAACGTCGATACCGCGATCGCCGTGTGGGATGGTCTCGAATGGTGCGGCCTGCGTCTCGGCTCTCCGGCCGTGACGGATGGCGGCAAGGCCTGGCTTTACGATTTCATGAACAAGACCGTCGCCGCCAACCGGCGCGTCGATTTCATCGCCATCCACAATTACCAATGCGGCAACTCGGCGACCTCGCTGCACAACTGGCTGAAGGACGTTTACGACCGTTACGGCAAGCCGATCTGGCTCACCGAGTTTAACAACGGCGCGAACTGGACCGGTTGTGGGGATCCCACGTTTGAGCAAAACGCCACCGCCATCTCCAGCTTCATCGACCGGATGGACAATACGCCCTGGATCGAACGCTACTCCATTTACAGCAACGTCGAGGAAGTAAGGCAGTTGTGGTACAACGGCGGCGGCCGCACTCCGACCGGAGCCGTCTATCAGGCGAACGCTTCTCCGATTGGCTACGTCCAGGCGATGCCGGAGTCGGAGATGACATCACGGGCGATCTATCCGTTCGATGGCACGGCGGCGGATAATTCGGGCAGCGGACAACCGCTGATGGTAGTCGGTACGCCGTCGTTCCCTACGGGAAAAAATGGGCAGGCGCTTTCCTTGGACGGTGCCAATGATTACCTGCAGCTTTCATCGCGGATCGGCGACAGCACGGATTTCACCTTCGCCGGCTGGGTGAAGTGGAACGGTGGCGCCGACTGGCAGCGGATCTTCGACTTCGGCAACTACAACTTGCGATCGATGTTTATCACCCCGGCGGTCGCAGGGAAACTGAGGTTCAACATTTTCAACGAAACCACGGAGCAAATCCTTGAGGTTGCCGGCACCCTGCCCGTCGGGGTGTGGACCCATGTCGGCGTCACGATCGCCGGCAACACCGGCAAGCTGTTCGTCAACGGATTACCGGTGGCCACGAACGCTGCCATGACGCTCAATCCCGTGGACCTCGGGACAAAGCATAATTTCCTCGGAAAAAGCCAGTTCCCTGCGGACCCGACGTTCAACGGGCAGCTCGACGACATCATGATCCTTCCCTACGCGCTCACCGACGCGCAGGTGGCCCTCGTGCCTAACAATCGTTTGCCGCAATTTTCCAGCAGTGAAATCGTCATTGCGGACGCGCTGAGGAACCAGCCGTTCGCCGCGTCGTTCGCAAGCACGGCGACCGACGCTGACGCGCAGGCCCTCATCTTTTCGAAGGTAAGTGGTCCCGCGTGGCTCGCCGTAGCCGCCAACGGCACGCTCACCGGCGTGCCGACCTCCCAGGCCGACCTCGGCGAAAATACCTGCTTCGTGACCGTGACCGACACCCTGGGTGGCTCAGCCAGCGCGATGTTGAAAATTCGCGTGGTGGATCCGCCGGGATTCACCTCCCGTTACACTTTCAACAGCACCACCAACGCCGCCGTCGGAACGAGTCATGGAGTCGCCACGGGCGCGCCAACCTACGTAGGTTCGCCGGCACCCCGATCCGCCGCGATCGTCCTCGATGGCGTTGACGATTTCGTCACCCTGCCTGCCGGTGTTGCCAATCATGATGAAATCACCATCGCCACCTGGGTCTGGTGGAATGGCGGGAACATCTGGCAGCGCATCTTCGACTTCGGAAACAGCACGGCCGACAATATGTTCCTCACGCCGCGATCAGGCGCCAATACCCTGAGGTTTGCGGTTGCGACCGGTGGGATCGAGCGAATCCTCGAGACAACGCAGCTTGGTGCGGGTGGCTGGCATCACGTCGCCGTCACGCTCGGCGGAGGCACAGGCAAGCTCTACCTCAACGGCCTGCTGAAGGATACCGAGGCGATCACTTTCAAACCCAGCGACATGCGCCCGGCGGTCAACTATCTTGGCAAAAGCCAATGGCCGGACCCGTTGTTCGCGGGCCAGCTCGATGAGTTTGTGATACTCAACAGGGCGTTGGACGCCAACGGGATCGCGGCGCTCTACACCGCCACCAATCTGCCCTTGTTCGTCACCGACCCTTTCAGCAAGCCGGCCACCACCGTCGGGGCCGACTATGGGACAACGATCAGCGCGACCGGCAGCAATCTAACCTATTCGAAGGCTGGCGGGCCGCGCTGGCTCAGCGTCGCACCTAACGGTACGGCCTCGGGCATACCCAGCCATGCCGATGCCGGAACCAACTATTTCACCGTTCGCGCCACAAACTCGAACGGCTATTCGGACGACGCGACGATGACCGTCACGGTGGCGCCGCCGTCGGACCTGCATGCCCACTATCAGTTTCACAACGCCGTCACCGATTCTGACAACGGCTTCAACGGGGCCGTCACTGGAGCTCCCGCATACACACCCGGCATCTTCGACCAAGCCGTTGACCTGGATGCGACCGATGACTTCGTGACATTGCCTGCTGCCGCCGTGAACTCGCTGGGCGATGTCACCATCGCGACCCGTTTCCGCTGGGACGGTGGCAATGCCTGGCAGAGGATTTTTGATTTTGGCAAAGACAACACCGCCTATCTGTTTTTCAGTCCGAGCTACGGGGCCAACCTCCGCTTCGGGATCAAGAACGGCGGTGCCGAGCAGGTGATCAACGCTCCTGCCGCTCCGATCGGCGAGTGGACCCACGCCGCGGTCACCTTGATTGGAAATACCGGCACGATTTACATCAATGGCGCTGCCGTCGCCACCGGACCCATCACCATCGACCCCGTGAACATCGCGCCAACGCTGAACTATCTGGGTAAAAGCCAATATGCCGCCGACCCGCTCTTCAACGGTGCCATCGACGATTTGCGGATCTTCAATCGCGGATTGACCGCCTCTGAAGTCGCCGCGCTCGTGGCTCCCCGATCGGCCTACGACACATGGACGACCGTAAATCCCTTCCCGGCGGGGCAGGGTTTACCGGGACTTGATCCGGACCGCGACCAGCTCGCCAACATGTTCGAGTTTCTCCTTGGCTCCGATCCGCTGGTTCCTTCCCTCAACGTTCTGCCACAGGCGCAAACGCGGACCGCCGCCGAAATCGGCCTGCCCGGCAACAAGCTCTATCTCACTCTAACCGCCCGCCTGCGGGTCAACCGCGAGGGCCACACGGTCACGGCCGAAGCCGCCGCCTCTCCCGCCGGCCTGGCACTCCCGGCCGCCGCAACCCACGCAATTCTAGCAGGGCTCCCGGTGGACGACGGTGCCTTCGAGATTGTCACCTGGTACTACGACGTCGCGATCGAAGATGGCGGTGTCGGTTTCATGCGCCTGCGAGGAAAGCAGGAGTAAATCGGTGAATGCTAACAACCTGCAACCGGGAGTAGGTTCAGCCTTCCAGACACGCCGTCCCAAACAATGTGAAGCCGGTGGACTGCTCGATCTGGATGTCGAGGAGTTGGCCTGTTAACCGGGCCGGGTCGCCGTCGAAGATGACGATCTTGTTGTGCGGCGTGCGGCCTGTTAGCCGGGCGGAGTTGTTTTTCGACGGGCCTTCGCAAAGGACCTGCTGGCGGGTGCCCACGACAGCGGCGTTGCTGGCGATGGCGAGGCGGTCGACCACGGCGAGCAGTCGCTGGTTGCGCTCTTCCTTCACGGATTCGTCGAGCTGGCCGTCCATTTCGGCGGCGGGCGTGTTGCGGCGTTTCGAGTAACGGAAGACGAAGGCGTTGTCGAATTTGAGGCGTTCAACGGTGTCGATGGTCGCCTGGAAATCCTCCTCAGTCTCACCGGGGAAGCCGACAATCATGTCGGTGGTGATTGCGAGTCCGGGCCGGGCGGCTTTCATTTTCTCGCAGATCTCGATGAACTTCTCGTTCTTATAAGGTCGGCGCATCACCTTGAGAATCCTATCAGAACCGCTCTGCATCGGGAAATGGATGTGCGGGCAGAGTTTCGGCAGATAGGTGAACGCGGCGACGAGATCGTCGCGGTAGCCGATCGGATGCGGCGAGGTGAAACGGATGCGCTCGATGCCTTCGACTTTGTGCACGGCTTCGAGAAGCTGGACGAACGGCGACTTGCCATCGATTTTCGGAAACTCGGTGCGGCCGTAAAGATTGACGATCTGCCCTAACAAGGTGATTTCCTTCACCCCGTGCGCGGCGAGGTGGCGGACTTCGCCAACAATTTCCGCAATCGGCCGTCCGCGTTCCTTGCCGCGGGTGTCGGGGACGATGCAGAACGAGCAGCGCATGTTGCAGCCCTGCATGATCGAAACGAAGGACGACGCCTCATGCGCCTTTGGAATATGGTCGCGGATGGTGTTTTGCGAACCCTCTTCCTCGGCGGTGTCGCAAACGCTGGTGCCGCGCAGCGAGTAGGCCGGATCATCCATCCGAGCTTCTAACCGCCGCTGGAGGATGCCGTCCACGTATTCGAAAACCTTGTGGTATTTCTGGGTGCCGACGACTACATCGAGCTTCGGCAGGGTCTGGAAAAGTTCCTCGCCGCGCGATTGGGCCATGCAGCCCATGAAGCCATAAACGACATGTTTGCGGTCGCGTCCCTTGTGGATCAGGTTGCCCATTTTTCCCAAGGCCTTCTGCTCCGCCTGGTCTCTAACGGAGCAGGTGTTGATGAGTACGGCGTCCGCCTCGTTTTCATCCGCCGTCACCGTGTAGCCGCCCTCGCTGAACATCCGCACGACTTGCTCGGAGTCGCGCTCATTCATCTGGCAACCGTAGGTTTTGACGTAGACTTTTGGCATGGAGTTTCCGGGTCGGGCGCGCAAGCTAGACAGGGAAGTTCACCGGTTCAAGGCCACAGGAGCAGTGTTTTGGCATGCCTCAGTCAAAACGGACCTTGGCAACGCGGATCGGGAAAGCAACGTTCTCGGTTGCGCAATGACGAACGTTTTGAAGATCTTCCTGGGGTTGCAGTTCGTGGCATCGGCCTTCGCCGGGGAGCCCCTTCGGGTCGTCATTGACCCTGCGGTCACCCACCAGACCATCGACGGCTTCGGTGCCTCGGACGCTTGGCAATGCCAGTTTGTCGGCAAAAACTGGCCGCTGGAAAAGCGCCGGCGGATCGCGGATTTGCTCTTCAGCCGGGAGGTGGATGCCCAGGGGAAACCCAAGGGGATCGGGCTTTCCATCTGGCGATTTTACCTTGGTGCGGGCACCACGGAGCAGGGGGAGGCGTCGGGCATTCGGAATCCGTGGCGCCGCGCGGAGTGTTTCCAGAATCCAGATGGCAGCTACGATTGGTCGAAAATGGCGGGGCAGCAGTGGTTTTTGCAAGCGGCCCGGGACCGAGGGGTGGAGCGGTTTCTGGCCTTTCCCAACGCCGCGCCGGTGCAGTTGAGCGAGAACGGAAAGGGATACGCGACCAAAGGCGACATCCATCTGAACCTCAAGCCCGGCGCGATGAAGAATTATGCGGATTACTTGGTGGACGTGATGGAGCACTTCACCCAAACCGGCCGCCCGTTCGACTATCTGAGTCCCGTCAATGAGCCCCAGTGGAACTGGGATGGAGCCGACCAGGAGGGCACCCCGGCGTTGAACGAGGAGATCCACGGTTTGGTGCGACATCTGTCGCACGGACTTTCAGCCAGGAAGCTGAAGACCCAGATCGTCATCGGGGAAGCGGGAACCATCGGCCACGTGGCCATGCGCATGGGTCGGTTTGGCCTGCCCGAGGATGGCCGGGATGATCAGGCACGGTGTTTTTTCAACGAGGCGTCGCCATTTTACATCGGGAACCTGCCGAACGTCGCTCCCATCATTTCTGCTCACAGCTACCAATCGGTCTGGCCATTGGAAAAACAGGTGGAATACCGGCGCATCGTCCATGGCGCGCTTCAATCCGCCGCGACCCGACTCGGCTACTGGCAGAGCGAATACTGCATTATCGAGGAAAATGGCGAGATCGGCGGGGGAAACCGCCGCGACCTAGGCATGGACACCGCGCTTTATGTCGCCCGGATCATCCATCATGACATGACCCTCACTAACGCCCGCTCTTGGCAGTGGTGGACAGCGCTGTCGCAAGTGGATTACAAGGACGGGCTCATCCACCTCGACGATGGCTCGGCAGGAGAAACCGGCCGGATGGGTCCCGAAACCACCAGCCTGATCCACGATGGAGCGGTGCGCGAAAGCAAACTTCTGTGGGTCTTTGGCAACTATTCACGATTCGTCCGGCCCGGCATGGTCCGCGTGGGCTGCCGGACGGAGCCGGAACAATCGTTCAAGGACGGTCTGCTGGCCTCGGCCTACCGGGGAGCCGGCGGCGAGACCGTTGCCGTCCTCGTCAATCTGTCCCGAGAGGAACTCCACTGTGACCTGGGTTCCCCGGCGACCGCCAAAGTGTACACAACCTCCACCGGGCTAAGCCTGGAATCGGGCACGCAATCTTGCTCGAACATCACCATCCCGGCGCGCGCTGTCGTGACAGTCTGCGCGGTTCTACCGTGAGATGGCAACAAAGCCTTACGCGAGAACCAACCTCTCGTCGGACTCGAGCTTGGCGGTGAGCACTGGCCAGCCGCCGGGAACCTGCATGTTGAAGCAGTGCAGATAGAGAGTGAGCAGCTTCGGATCGAAGATGTCGACCAAGCGATCGATTGTCGAGTTGAGGCGCTCGGCATCGAGATTTTTCGGCAAGTCGCCGACGACCGAGCCTTTGCCATCGTGAGGGATGCCCATGCCGTCGCAGAACATCGCCAGCAACGACTGCTGGCCAGCCATCAGGTAGGCTTGCAGGAGGTGCTCGCCGATGGTTTCACAGGGCTTGAGCTTGAGGGTTTTGTGGATCCAAGCGTATTGCTCGGCCATCGATTTCTTTTCAACGAACACCGGCCGGAGCTTGCGGTTTCCGGCTAGGGTGGCGACGGCGGACCGGTAAACGTTCCGGTCGTTGGCGCGGAACCAATCGAGGATTTGAGTGACAACGGCGGGATCGACTGCGGAGTAAAGTTCGTGGGCTTTCACGGTGAGGAAATAAGAAGTGGCAGGGAGTCAATGCGCTCATCCGCCCCGTGGCAAGGGCGGAGACGCGAAAAGGTGGAGCACGGCTTTTTCGAGAAGTAATGCGATTTCCATGGGTGACCTGCCGGAAAATCTGTGGGCATCAATCGCGGTCTTTCAGATGCCGGCGTGACCTCAATAGGACCACCCGACTTACAGGAACGCCATGATCCCGAAAACGAGCATCACTCCCCCGGAAACCACCAACCCGGCCCCGAAGACCAGTAACCGGCCTTTGCCCAACGAATCTCCATTGCGAAAAAGCCCCCGCAGATACAACTCCGCCAACGGCCCGAGCATGAACGCGACGTTGGCCCCGATGCCGACCAGGATGCCACCGATGATCGCGGCGGGAATGGGAAGGTTCTGTCGGGTGATCCACAGCATCAGCACGCCGATGCCGGGCGGAAGCAGGATTCCGTTATAAATGAGGCGGAGCTTTTCCCAACCGCGGACCAGTTCGCCGAGCGTGGCGTGATCGCTGGCAACGGGCGGCGCGGACGGCGGCGCGTAGGGATTTGGTTCGATCATACCCTTCAGCGAAGTCCGAGCACTTTCGGCGCGCTGGCATTTCCGAACCGATCGATCGCCGTGACCGCGATCGCCTCGGCACGGGGGAAGGAAATCGTTTGCGTGCTGGTGGGCAGGATTTTCACCGTGCGCCAGGTGCCGCCCGTTTTGGCTTGGACGGCGATTTTCGCGGCGCTGCCATCGGCTGACCAGCGGACCAACGTGTTGCCACCATCGGCCGTCGCGCTGGCTCCGGGCGAGGCGGGTGCGTTGCTGTTGAGCCACGGCATCGGCGGGATCGCGGCGGGCTGGGTGTAAGTGCCGGCGAGCTTGGTGGCGATGCCGCCCTGGTTTCTAACAAGGCTCTTCGCGCTCCAATGGATGTGACCGTTCCAGTTGTTTCCAGTCTTGCGGGAAATGTCGATCTGGCTGGTGATTTCGCCCGCACCGCGGCCATCCGATCCGCCGATCCGCTCGGTGGCGATTCCCGGCCACACTGGCCGCGATCCTTGCTGACGCCACCAGTTGAGCAGCGTGGTGTAGCTCTGCTTCTGTGGCGAAATCCGCCAGTAGAGCTGCGGTGCGAGGTAATCGACCCAACCGTTTTTCAGCCATTTGCGCGAATCGCCGGCGAGTTGCTCATAGCTGTCGATGCCAGCCTCGATGCCGCCGGGCACGCCCGGACGCCAGATGCCGAACGGACTGATGCCGACCCGCACCCACGACTTCTGGCGCTTCACGGCGGCGTAGAGGTTGCTGACGAATCCATCGACATAAGCCCGTCGCTCGGCGGGGCTTTTTCCATCGGGGAAACGCAGGCTGCCGGACGGATAGGGATAGAAATAGTCGTCGAGGTGGACGCCATCGACGTCGTAGCGCTTCACCACATCGAGGATGACATTGAGCGCGCGGGAGCGGGTGTTTTCGTTGGCGGGATCGCACCAGGTCATGGTGCCGAATTTTTTCGTGATCTGCGGCGCGCTGCGGGTGACATGGTTGGCGGCGACCTGCTGGGAGTTGCTGGAAAGAGCGCGGAACGGATTGAACCACGCGTGCACCTCGATCCCGCGTGCATGGGCCTGCTGGATGCAATAGGCGAGGGGATCGTAGCCCGGCGAGCGGCCCATCGTGCCGGTTAGGCTGGAGCTCCAGGGCTCGATGGCCGACGCATAGACCGCGTCGCACTGCGGGCGGACCTGGAAGACCACTGCGTTCATTTTCAACGCGGCGAGCTTGTCGAGGATGCCGCGCATTTCGGCCTGCTGGGTGCTTGCGTCGAGGCCGGATGAGCTGGGCCAGTCGAGGTTGTAGATACAGGCGATCCACGCCCCTCGAAATTCGCGGGCGAGCGCGGGCGGTGGATCGTTCACTGGCGCGTAATTCTGGGCGGCGGCGATACCGATGGAAAAGAGGAAGGCGATCAAGCGAAGCATGGCCCGCAGGATGGGCGGAATTCAAACGGCGGGCAAGCCGTGATAGGAGCATGGATGCACGGCGCTCCAATCAAGTCAGCGCAATGGCCCAGGATGTTGGGCGGATCTTGCCACAGCAGGGTTGAGATAGTGTGTGGCGCCGATTTCTTCCTCGAGGAGCTCCGGCACTCCAGAGATGATTATGAAGGAGAATGTCCGGAATGGTATTATTATAGCGAGGCGTCGATTTTTCCAAATTTCCTGTGGACAATCTTGTCGGTGGCTATTACCGACCTCGCCTCCTGACGGGGCATCCGCCCCTGAAGAACCCAGGCAGTGTAGCTCAGCGGTAGAGCAGAGGACTCATAAGCCTTTGGTCGGCGGTTCAAATCCGCCCCCTGCCACGGGTTCTTTTTCAATGAGTTAAGATGAATTTTCACTGAAGAAACTCAAGTGATGATTCCTCAATCTGTGCCGCTTCTGTGCCACTTTTCGTTTGGTCCATGGAGGTTCAAGGCGGACAACTAGGCGCGGAATGGGGTTCAAACCAGGGCTGGTGGCACTTGGAGACTACCCCCGAGGTGAATTTCAGCTGAGCATCTGTCACCGCCGGTTTCGGCATTTCATCTAGGTGGGAATTTGATCAAACATAGAACACACCCCCACCCGGCAGCAGTTCGTTTGCTCTTTGGCACCCGTCTCCGCATTCCGGAAAACCGCCCCGTTGAGCGGCGCGGACGGCTTCCCCGCAATCGTCGCAAGAAACCTGTCATGCGCCTCGATCGGCTCATTGCCGGTACCGGGACTAAGCTCGTATTGCGGCCTCGATTAATCCGGATTGGTGCCGACATACTCGACCGCCGCCGTCCAGCGAATGGGCGTGAAGGTGATGCGGAAGCGCTCCGCGACGAGGAAAGCGACGTAAGGATGCACCGAGTTGATAGCCGGAACCTGCTCCACATGCCACTCGTTGAAGGTGAAGACACAAGCACCCGTCCAAAGCCCGTTGCGATCCGCCGTGATCTCTCCGGACGATCTCAGCAACAGACCTTTTTTCCCCAATTTACCAGCCATTTCAAACCACCCCGGCCCGAGAACGGAAATGATTCTAGCAAACATCCAAGCTCATGTGGGCGAAATCTGGAGTTCTACACAATTTCGCTTTCTGAGTGGATAATCCTCGGAGGAACTAGCCGCGGTGCCACTACGACATGGCCAAGCATTTGTTGGGTTCGGACCTTTTCCCCTCCAACAAATGAACCAACGGCAAAATCTGGCCATCATCGGTAGCGGTGCTTCCGCGATCTATCTTCTCAAGCACCTGCTGGACGGCGCAGATGTGTTAGGGTGCCACTTTGCCGGGATTTCCATCTTCGAGAAAAGCGGCGTCACGGGCATGGGAATGCCTTACAATCCGGAGACGACCGACCGCTTCAACTTGTCCAACATTTCTTCGGAGGAGCTTCCCGCTCTGCCCGTAACTTTTGCAGACTGGCTCCGCGGGCAGGAGCCGTCGTTCCTGAACGAACTCGGCGTGAATGCGGTGGAGATCAGCGATAGCGAGGTCTACAGCCGCCTTGCGCTTGGCCAATACCTCAATGCCCAGTACCGAACAGTCGTCAGCCACCTGGAGGAGGTCGGCATCGCGATCCGGGAATTTCCGGGCTGCGAGATCTTGGACGTCCGCTGTGTTGTCGCGGAGGGCCCGGTGTTGTTGGACACGGCAGACGGTTTGTCGCAGTCATTCGACCGGGTGGTTATCGCCACCGGTCACTGTTGGGCGGGCGAGGACCGGCCCGCGGAAGGCTACTACATTTCCCCGTGGCCGATCTCAAAACTGCTCCCGGCCGCCGGGAAATACCACGACTTCGCGATTGGCACCTTGGGTGCCTCGCTGAGCGCTTTCGATGTGATCTCTTCGCTGGCTCACCGACAGGGTGAGTTCGTGAACGAGAAGGGCACTCTGACTTTCCGTCCCTTCCCCGGGACGGAGAATTTCAAGATCGTCATGCACGCCTCCCAGGGCCTGCTTCCGCATCTACAGTTCGATCAGGACGAACCCTTCCGGGAAATCTATCGACATGTGGATCGCGAAGGCCTGCTGGCACTGGTCGATAAGGATGGCTTCCTCCGGTTGGACTCCTATTTCGACCGTGTCTGTCGCCCCGCGTTGTCCACGGCCTTTGCGAAGGACCAAATTGACGAAGTGGTCTACCTGCTGGCGGATCCGAAATTCGGATTCTCGGAGTTTGTGGCAAAAATGACAGACGAGCACGACTATGCGAACGCATTCGAAGGCATGCGCTTCGAGATGATCGAGGCCCGCAAATCGGTTCTGGAACATCGGCCGATCCACTGGAAGGAAGTCATCGACGATCTGATGTACACGCTGAATTTTCACGCCGAACTGATGCCTGCGGAGGATCACCTGACGCTGCGCTCCTGCGTGATGCCGTTTCTAATGAACGTGGTGGCCGCGATGCCGCTGGCCTCCGGAGAAATTCTGCTAGCCCTTTATGACGCGGGGAAGCTCGAAATGGTGGCAGGCAACGTGGAGATCGCAGGAAATCAGGAGCATGAAGGTCACACCACGATCCGCGTGGAAAACAAGGGTGAGAAAAAGACCCTCGTGTACCCGATGTTCGTGGATTGCAGCGGGCAAAAACCGCTGGAGTTGGAGGACTATCCATTTCAAAGCCTGGTGGAATCCTCTCGGGTGCGCCGCGCCCGCGCCAGCTTCAGCGATCCTCAGAAGACAGTTGGATCGCTCCCGAACGACAAAAAAGATCTAGTTTTTCAAGATGGCGCGGACCTCTTCTTTCATACCGGTGGTGTCGACGTGGATGCTGCCTACCGCTTGATCTCCGCCGACGGCACGGCCGACCCGCGAATCTTCGACATCGCCTTTCCTCATACCTCTGGAGTGCGGCCTTATTCCTATGGGTTGCAGGCTTGCAACGATACCAGTGCAATTCTCGTTAGAGCTTTGGTTGAGGAACACATCTCCGGCGCGCCGGTGAACGGAAATCCTGAAACCATGACGGAGATTTACGAAGAAATGAGTTCCCCCTGAAATCCTGTGTCGGCAGGCCGTTTGTGTGTTAGCGAAGGTTCATCCCTGACAACAAATAGTACCATGAAAAACTTGGAACCATCGAGAGATTGCGCGGGGGGCGGCGAATCAGCGCCAACGTGGGATCACGAATGGCTATGGCAGTCGGCAGCGGTCTTTGCTGCCAAGGCCCACAGTGGCCTAACCACTCCCGGAACTGATGATCCTTATTTTTCCCATTCCGCGCGTGTGGCCCTACTGATCTCCGCGGTGTTCCGATGCCATGACGAGGAATTGTTGGCAGCGGCACATCTCCACGACGTTTTGGAAAAAACCGAGGTTCGGAGCCTCGATCTTTCTGCGCGATTCGGTGACCGGGTCGCTGAGTGGGTTGAATGGCTTTCCAAGGATGAAAAAGGCGGCAGAGACACATACTGGGACCGACTCCCTGCGGCACCATGGCAAGCACGCCTGATCAAGATGGCCGATGCTCTGGATCATCTTAACGGCTTGACCGAATATCGTCCGGCACGCCTCAGGGCCGCGAGAAAGGCGCTGAAGCTGGCAAACTCCCATGAGCCCGAGATCGAGCGGGCGGCGAAGATTCTGCGCCAGGCAATCGCCGCACAAGAAGCGTCCCCCAACCATTAGGGTCCATCGCAGTCCGGCCCCGTCGATGAGCGCCGCAAACCGAAGCGTGAATTCGTGGCCGAATTTCGAGCGCTGAGGGCAAGCGTGGTCCCAGCAGTAGGAGCTTCAAGGATCCCCGTATCTCAGGCCCTTGGTGAAAATTACAAATATTCGTTGGGCAGCAATGAGAAGCGAGCCAACCTTCCCACCCATGATCCCTCTTTCCCAACAACTATGAATGCCGATACCCTTCTCATCGGTGCGATCGGAGCAGGCGGCTTCGGCCTGTTCGCGCTTCAGCAGTTTCTCCAGGCTCCCGGCGTGCGGCTCGTCGCCATCGCGGGGACGCATAATGAGCCAGCTTTAGCGATGGCCCGCCGCTTCGGAGTGAAGGACGTCGTGGACACCGGCTTGCTTCTTGCAGACCCGGAGATCGACCTCGTTTATATCGCCACCCCTCCATTCCTTCACTTCACGCAGGCGCGTGCCGCACTGCTAGCCGGAAAGCACGTTATTTGCGAGAAGCCCCTTGCTATGACCGTCGCAGAGGCGGACGAGTTGATTGTGCTGGCACGTGAGCGTGATCTCCTCTGCATCACAAATTTGATGCAGCGCTATAATCCGCTCTACGATGCCGCCCGGAGCCTGATCGAGTCTGGCGTTCTCGGGGAATGCTTGCACGGTTGGTTTGAGAACTACGCGAGCGACGAAGGACTGCGTGAAGAGCATTGGTTTTGGGACCGGGAGAAAAGCGGTGGCATTTTCATCGAGCATGGCGTGCATTTCTTCGATCTCTTCGAGGGGTGGCTGGGCACTGGGGAGGTGGTGGCCGCCCAACGCGTGTTGCGGCCCGGCTCCAGCATTGAAGAACAAGTGCAATGCACCGTGCGCTACGCGCGCGGTCCATTAGTGAATTTCTACCACGGGTTTACCCAGCCCTCGCGCCTCGACCGGCAGGAATTCCGCCTCCTTTTCGAACACGGCGAGCTGATGCTGGAGGAATGGGTACCCGTCCGCGCGCGCATTCGAGCCGCCGTGAATGAAGAGCAGACACGCGCGCTCATGGAACTCTTCCCCGGTTCCAGGCTCGACGTCCTCAAAATGTATGGCGGCCGCGACCGCGCCGCCCGCGGCCGCTTCAAGGACATCGACATCTTCCAGCAAATTGAAATCCACCATGCTTCGGGCAGTGGCGATGACAAGCAGCGCCGCTATTGCGAACTCTTACGCGCTCTCTTCGACGATCAGCTCGCATGGCTGAAAGATCGCACCCATACCCGAAAGATCACGGAGCAAAACGGCCGCGACTCCGTTGCGATGGCGGAATCCGCCCGCCGCCTCGCCAATGCCAGTTCCTGAATCTTAGACCTGTTTGACCTCAGCGTCTTTGCAAGTATCGGCGTCAAAGTGCGACCCACAGGCGACGGGGTTCCCGTTATCTAACGTGGAGCTCGATGTGTCTTTCAAATACGGCTGTCCTCCACCAGAACGGAATCTTTCACCAGCCAGGCGGTAGGCGTGGTGTGCGCTTTCCCGCAGCCCCGTTCGACGGGGTTCAAGTCCGAAGAGGAAGTCGTCTGTGGAATGCATCTTGCACTTAGGACTTGCATCAGTTGAAATCACGACAACCCGTGCGATCTAGGATACACGCGTTTTGTGGTCCTTGTGTTTCCTTGAATTCCCAGAAAATTGCAACTGTGGCGGAGGACTGGCATGTGCCTTGCGAGGTGAGCGCCGACCACCCTTCTTGGTGTGGCAACTAAATCCCCGCCCCGGCGCCATGGCTTTTCTCGTAGATCAAATCATATTCGGACCCTCCGATGTTGACCTCTCACGGTCTCCGCTCAGGAGCGGTATTTCGGAAGATACCTACACTTTGGGTGCGTTCAACCCGGGGCTGACGCGTCTCCCTGGCGGGAACCTGCTGCTGATGGTCCGCGTGGCGGAAGCACTTAGAGAGCCAATCGAGGGCGATAGAATTCGCGCGATTCGCTGGGACCCTGAGAGGGGCTTTGTCTTGGATGCCTACGATCTTGCCACGGTGGATGCTACAGATCCTAGAAAATTCCGGTTGCGTGGTCATTCGTCCCCCGTGATGGCACTTACTTCGCTCTCATGGCTGCTGCCTGTAGAACTATCCGGCGATGGACTGTCGGTTTTGGAGGTTCATTACGACAGGGCGATTTTTCCGCGAGCTTCCTATCAGCAGTATGGTGTCGAGGACGCGCGAATATCCTGCGTGGAAGGCACTTATTATATGACCACATGCTCCGTTAGCGCGGAACGTCAATCCTCAACACTATACACGTCGGAAAACGGTCTTGACTATAAGCTTCTGGGCATCGTCCTCGATCACCAGAACAAGGATATGCTACTTTTCGAGGGGTTTGTGGGCGGCAAATTTTATGCCCTGACTCGCCCATTGGGCGACCTTTACTTCTGCTACCCGCCGGGCAGCGAGTTTGAAGCTGGCCCGTCGATCAATCTCGCCTCATCACCGGACGCACTGCACTGGCGGCCCCTTGGCGCCCCTCTCATTCGTCCTCGACGGGGTTCGACATCGGTAATGAAAGTTGGAGGTGGCACACCACCGATCAGGACTGCCAGGGGCTGGCTGATATTGTATCATGGGGTCCAACCAGGAACCGTCGTCGGGATATATCGGACCTTTTGGGCCCTTCTCGATCTGGATGACCCGACACAAGTGCTGGAAGTGCGGGATTCGAGCCCACTGCTGGAGTCCCGACCGGAACTGACGGAATCTATCAGCCACCTCAGGTATTTGACCGGGGTCGTATTTACGACGGGCATTGTCGAGTACGGTTCGACATACATTGTCGCGTCCGGGGAAGACGACCTCGCCTGCCGCATCACGCGAATTCCTTTGGACTTCTTCACTTGATCCATATTGCGGCGGGAATCCCTTTTTGAGACGCACGATTTCGCCGGGGTAGAACGAGTTCATGGCGCTACGTTTGAGGCAATGAGGACTGCTCGCCCACAGGGTCAATTGTTAGGCCCGCGTCCCTGACTCGATCAATCTCGCCGTCTCGGCGGGTGTCGATCAGATGCGCAGATAGGACGACGACGGCCCAGGGCAGCAATGCGCCCACAGCCCGCACCATGTCTTTTCGCTGAGAGTCGGGTCGGTTCGTGCTGCGGCGGAGAGTCTGGTTCATCATTAAATGGACGGCCAATCGTGCCCTGTTTCCGGTACAATGGGGTGTTCCATTACCGCGGTCTGATCCTCAGAATGGTGCCTTATGATGAATGGGTATCGGAGGTCCCGAATGGCTAGTGCGGTTGTTACCTTTAAACGGGCCAAATATCTTTTCCTTATCCCTTGAAAAGCGAGCGGCGCTCCCTATCTTTAACAATCCCCGCTCGATCCACTAGTGTCAGAAAAGTCTCTGGCACTGTCGGTCGCCGGGAAATCCAGCAAAACCAATTTAATAT
Source organism: Verrucomicrobiota bacterium (assembly GCA_040385685.1). Taxonomy (GTDB): domain Bacteria; phylum Verrucomicrobiota; class Verrucomicrobiia; order Verrucomicrobiales; family Akkermansiaceae; genus Luteolibacter. The sequence goes on from JAZKGW010000034.1 coordinate 71,254, forward strand.
GAAGCAGCAGTCCATTTTTGCCGTCGCAATTTCGGAGCGACAAGCGGTTCAGATTGAAACAAGACTTACCCAAGCTGGATTTCCAAACGACAACATCTCCGCGTTGATTCCCGCCAACGGTACAGATGACTCAATCGGAGGAGTGTTGGGAGGGGCGATGGACGTGCTTGCGAGCATTGGTGCGCTGCCGATCCCCGGAGTGGGCCGATTGATAGCCGCTGGCCCCCTCCTGGCCACTCTGACCGGAATCGCGGCAACTGCAGCGGTGGGAATCGGCGGTGCTTTGGTTTGTTTGGGAGTTCCCGAGACAGCGGCCAAGCTTTATGACAACCGAATTTCCGCAGGAGATATTCTTATTTCCGTGCATGCGGAAACGGCCAAGCAGATGGAAAAGGCGAAGGAAGTTCTTGAATCCGCAAACGCGGAAGACATTTCCGTCGCACTAGTCGCTACCGGCCTGTCCTAACCGATCCTTCACCCGCGCGACGCTGGTGCCAAGCATGTAAAGTTTTTCGTCGAGGTGCACATAGCCGCCATCGATGTGATAGAGGCGGCTGATTTGCGTAAAGACATCGGCTGTTACGACGGCGGGCGGACCGTGACCCGAACCATTTCCTCCCGCCCCATAAATATTACAAGTCCGAGCAACGATGCCCGCCTGCACGAATGCGGGTCCGGTCTGGCCGAACCCGCATTTTGGGGGGAGTAATCTGGTTGCCCGCGCCATGCTAACGACGCAACACGGAGGGCTGTTGCAATTCCTACTTGCCCGTGGCCTTGATCGAGAATTTATCGTAGGTGGACGCGTAGTCGGCCTTCTCTTCGGTCGCGGTGTCCGGTGCGGCGTAGGCGTGGAGCGTCCCGCGCAGCAGCACTCCGGTAGACACCTCAAGCGGATCCCAAGCGATCGTCGTCAGGAGCTGGCCGTCCACGTAGAAGTCGCTTGTTTGGTTAGCAAAATCCGCGACCACCGCGAGGTCGTGCCATTCTCCGAGCGTCACGGGCACGCTGGCCAAAATCGTCGGCACAAGGTCGTTGCCGCTGTAGGCGTAGGCATTTCCGTCGGACGAAATCACCAACTCGCCCACGCTCGCATTGCTTGGCCCGCCTTCGAACGTGGTCGCCACGCGACCGCTAATCCCGGCCGAGTAGAAGTTGTCGCCGGCCGATGACTGCGGTCCATCGATTCGCACGTGCGCCGAGATCCGAACGGTCTGAGTCCCACCCGTGTCGTAATTGACCGGGCGGCGGTAGGAGCCGATGGCGGCATAGTAGCCGGACGTCGCCTGGTTGATGAACTCCTCTGCCACGAGGTCGGTACCCTTGACACGGACCGTCTGCTTGCCCTGGCGAGGCTTGTCGTTGGTGACGACCGCCGCGGCCGGGCTCAGGGCTGGCGGAGCATTCCAGCCATCCTGTAAAAACAGCGCGACGTTATCCGCGAATGTGGGAGGTTCGAAGTTGGCGCTGTAGATGGTTTCGCCCGACGAGGGCTGCAGTGCTCCTGCGATCCAGAAAGAGGATGCGAGGAGTGTATTCCTAACGGTCGTCAGGCTGGGGAGCCCGAGGCATTTGTTGAGTGTTGTGTTCATGCGAATGGTTCTTTCATTTTGGGGGTCATTGTTCTTTGCGGTCAGCCGGGCTGCTCACGAACCGGAGTTCGGCGAATGCGCGCCCGATAGTGCATGTCCGCACCCTCTACAGAAGAAACCGCGGTCGCGGATTACATGGGAAATGAACTTTTTCCCGAACCCCTATGAACTCTAACTATTTTTCCCCAGTCAGGAACGTGCGCCCTATTTTCCCGCAGGTATTGGCGGCGCGGTTCCGGCTGGCGGCTGAAGCAGCGCCTTCGCTTCCTTGTAGGCCAGCCAAAAGACCAGATCGTCGTGATTGAAAACATTCACGAGAACTTCGTGAGCGGCTCCAGGGAGCGGTATCATCTGCGCCTCCGTCTCGGTGAATAGTTTTTGCGCATCGGCCGGTTTGCCCTGGCGAAAACGGATCATGGCCCGGAAGAGCCGGGCGGTGCCTTCGATGCAGGCGCGGTAAAAGGAATTCCCATTCGACGAGAGCTCCGCGGATTCTTCCGAGCTGAGCATCGCGCGCTCCGCGGCCTCATCGTTCCCGGAACGGTATTCGGCCATGCCGAGCGTGAGTTGATACCATCCTCGCTGCTGCTTGTTCGCCACGAGATCGGCCGCGTGTCGCGCAAGGGAAAGCGCCCGTGCGAGTAGCGCCGGGTCCGGGGAAGCGCTCAAGCATAAGGCCTTGACCGCCCGCTCCGTCCCAACATCCGCAGGCTTTTGTTCCGCCTGCTCAATCAGGCGCTGGCAGGTGGTACGGTGTTCGGCATCCTTGCCAAACCACATTTGGAGCGCGGAGACTCGAAGTGAGAAAACCGTGTCTTCGGGCTGCAGCACGGACGCTTCCGCCAGAAATGAAATCGTTTCCGGGAGCTTGCCTTGCAAACTGAGCGCCTGCGCAAGTTCATCCCGCGCGACAATTGTTAGGCGGTCCTTCGGTCCCAGAGTCTTCGTGAGGATGGCGAACGCTTCGCGGGCCAACACCTCCGCCGCCGGATAATCGCCTTTGCGCACATGGCACTTTGCCAACTGGCCTATCGCTGCCGCGGTGTTCCAGCCTGGAGGATCTTCCATATTTTTTGCCCTTTCCACCAAGTCGCTCAAAGCCTCGACTGCCTGAACAGGATCGCCCTTCGCGAGATACGAGTCCGCCACCTTGGCATATAGATCGGCCATGGTCCGGAACGCGGTCCCAAGGTAGGGGTGATCCGTAGGAAGTACGCGGCGCTTGATCGCCAAGGATCGCTCCTGAAGGTTGACTGCTTCCGTGAGACGTCCCAAATCTCGATAGAAAGTTGCCAGATTGGTCATCGCCCCCAGAGTCTCGGTGTGTTCCGGGCCGTTTACCTTTAGGCGGAGCTCCAGCTCTCCCTCCCCCATCTTGAGCGCATCGTCCCGGCGTCCAGCGTTGCTGTAGGCGATGACCAGTTTCCGCATCCGCAAAAGTGTATCGGGGTGCTCGGGGCCGTTTGCCTTTTGGAGGACTTCCAGCTCTTCTTCCCCCATCTTGAGTTCCTCGTTCCGGCGGCCAGCATCGCGGCGGGCAGCGTCCAGTGTCCGCATCAGCCTAAGCGTTTCGGGGTGCTCCGGGCCCAACACCTTCCGGAAAGCTGGCAATGCCTCTTCCTGCAAGGTGAGCGCTTCGTCCCGGCGATTGGAGGTATCGTAGGAATGCGCCAGGCTGAGCATCGCTTGAAGCGTTGCGGGATGTTCCGGCCCATGCACCTTGCGGTGGAGTGGCAGCACCTCCTCCCGCAGCTTGAGCGCTTCATCGCTGCGACCGCTATGATAGTAGCAACTGGCCATACCCCCCATCGCAATGAGTGTGTTCGGGTGCTCTGGGCCGTTCACTTGGCGTTGAAGCGCCAGTGCTTCACTCCGTAGCTTGTGCGCTTCATCGTGGCGACCAGTATCATGGTAGGCTTGCGCCAAATTGCCCATCGCAATGATGGTGACAGGGTGCTCTGGGCCGTTCACTTGGCGTTGAAGCGCCAGCGTTTCGCTAGATAGCTTGAGCGCTTCATGGTGGCGACCGCTTCTACCGTAAGAAGCGGCTAGATTCATCATCGTGATGAGTGTGCTGGGGTGCTTTGGGCCGCTCACCTTCCGGTAAAGCGCCAGCGCATCCACACCCAGTTTAAGCGCTTCCTCATGGCGCCCTGTTTGATTGTAGGAAATCGCCAGATTGCCGATCGCGCTCAGCGTGGACTCGTACTCTGGGCCGTAGGTGGTGAGGTAGTAATCCCGGGCCTTCTCCAGAAGTGGGATGGCTTCCCGGGCGAGACCGAGTGAATGGTAGGTCATGCCGAGAATTTGTTGCAGTCTGGCACGGCGGGCGGGCTGGTTCGTGAAACTCGTGTCCAACGTTTGCGCCGCGTGGTCGAGTGTCTCTGCCACGGTGATCGTCCGTCCGTTGCGTGAGGGATCGGGACTTTGGAACAGCTCGGTGAGAAAATCCCTCGTGGCCTCGGACGCTTCGCGGGCGGTGCGCTCTGCGGCCGCTTTCGCCGTCGCCTCATTCCTGGCCTCCAAGGCATCGGCAGCAGCTTTCCGCGCGAGTGTGGCCTGCCACACGCTGATGCCGGTCGCGGCCACCAGCACGGCCAACACCACGCCCGTGGCCAACACCGCGAGCTTGTTCCGGCGGACGAGCTTCTGAAAGCGATACGCGCTGCTCGGCGGCCGGGCGAGGACAGGTTCATTGGCCAGATGCCGCTGGATATCCATGGCCAGCCCGTTGGCCGTTTCGTAGCGGCGCGTCCGATCCTTCTCCAACGCCTTCATCACGATCCAGTCGAGGTCACCGCGAACCAGGTTGGTGAGTTTGGCCGGGTCCGATTGGCGGTGTTGGGCGACGGTCGCGCGGGTCGCGTCGGCCATGGTCTGGAGAAACGTCGATGGCGTCCGCGGCTCCTGTTCGCGGATGACGCGGCGCATTTCGTCGTAACCGACTTTCATCAACTCCTCGGGATCGAACGGCGTGCGGCCGGTTAGAAGTTCATATAACAGCACGCCGAGACTGTAGATGTCGCTGCGGGTGTCGATGTCCAGGCCGCTCATTTCCGCCTGCTCCGGCGACATGTAGAGCGGCGTGCCGATCATCTGCTCGAACTGCGTGTAAATGGTGAGGTCCGCGAGCCGTTGTTGTTGCGTCGCCTTGGCCACGCCGAAGTCGATGACCTTCGGCACGGGCATGCCGTCGTGCAACGTGACGAGAATGTTAGACGGCTTGAGGTCGCGATGGATGATGCCTTTCTGGTGCGCGTGCTGGACGGCCTGACAGACTTGAATGAAGAGGGCGAGGCGGTCGGCGGTGGAGAGATTCGCCTGGTCGCAGTAATCGGTGATTTTGATGCCACGCACCAATTCCATGACGAAATAAGGCCGCCCCCACTCGGTGGAACCGGCATCAAGGACTTTCGCGATGTGGGGGTGATCCATCATCGCGAGCGCCTGCCGTTCCTGGCCGAAGCGGGCGATGACCTCCTTGGTGTCCATGCCGAGCTTGATGATTTTCAGCGCGACCCGCCGCCGCACCGGCCGCTCCTGATCGGCCACCCACACCACGCCGAAGCCGCCTTCGCCGATTTTCTCCAACAGCTTGTAGTTGCCGATGCGCTCTCCGGCTTCCTCGGCCTTGAGGCGGGTCGGTTCAAGTTGGGTTTCCTCGGCGGCTGCGCCAAACGCAGCCTGCCCCACGCAGGTCGGGCAAAGTCCTTCGAGCTCGTCGCAAGAAAGCTGAGTCCCGCAACGGGGACAGGTTGGTTTTGCGGGCATGCTCATGATCAATCAAAGAAGGAAGCAGCAGCGGGAATTACACGAAGGGGAGGCGGCAGGAGAGGATTTTAGACCGCGTATCGAGGGGGGCGACCTAAAAGTTTCCGCGACCGCACTCGCACAGCGACTGCGAGACCGTCCCTGGCTCTCAAACTCCCGTCTGGCTTTCCGGAGGAAATGAAAGACTCGTCCTTTTCAGCCATTGGGGGCGCGCCAGGAGCAATCCCACGAAGTTCAGAACCGGAGACATCATCAGGCACCATCCTCCAGACCTCAGATCACCAATCGGAATTACGTTGAAAACCAACACCCAGACCCAGAAGCCAGCGGCAGACACCCCGCTGAAAATTACCGCCATTGACCACGCCAAGAATGATTTCACCCAAACGCTTCCCAAGAACGGCGAGGTAACAATGAGCAGGCAGAAAGTGAGGAAGGAAAACACCCCACCGCCAACCCCAAGTCACCGAAGCGGCCCGGATTCTTCCTCACTAGCCAGATCACTTTTCCAATACCATTCCACATCTCCCAGCCACGGTCTCCGTTAGAACGATCCAACGGCAAGAAATGCATGGTGATCAACAACACCAGAGCGACGATCAAGAGCGCCATCGAGAGGATTCGCTGCCGGCCGATTCTCATCCGCACAGTGTTGGGAGTTTCAGGGCGGAGCACAAGGCCCAGGACGATCGCCGAATCGGAGGCAGGGGAAGTGCGCCCGCTAAGCTCGATTGTCCGCGAACCCATCTACCTAGCAGGTGCCCGCATGCCCGGATATCCTTTACTATCAGACGAGGTTTTTCCCAATTGAAGGGCGCAGCGATGAGGAGTTAGATGGCCGACAACCACCCAAAAGCGTCATGATCCCGTTTTTCCCAGGTGACATTGTGTGTTTCAAGAAAGGCGTTTCCCCGGAAATGATGGTGATCGATGAGACGGATGGGATCGCGGTGGACACCAGTCACCTGCCTGAAGGACCGATAGGGGGTCGGCGTAAAATGACGAGGCCCACCTTGGGAAAACGCCGCACCCGCGATGGGTTCTGTTTACTAATATTGAGTCGCGGAGGTGGTGAACATAGCGAACACGCCGATAGGTGAAAGGCAACCCTGGCCCCGTCCCAAGGCGGGGTGTTTGTGGTGGTGCAATCTTAAGAAATCTCCCGATTGAGGCGGGCAAGTTTATATGCATTATCGGGGCAAATCACCCTGCCATGGAACAGGCTCGCTATTTCAGCCACCATGTTGCATCTGAAAATTCGGACCCGGACAAACACCCCAACCCGGAACTTGGAAATCCGCCGGATGGGTAGAATCAATCTTCGCATCGCTTGTGGCATTTCTTGCCGACCCGGCGGAAGCCGCCTGATTTTATTCGCGAATCCAGTATTCCGCGGCGGTGTAAATCAGTGCTAAAGCGATGATGAGACAGATGGTTGATGGCTGCATGGGGGAGAGTGCAACCACGCCTTTGCAGATTCTAAGCCAGATTCGGATAAGAGCGAGAAGACCAGCTCATCGGCGGAGCCATTCCTCCCAGAACGACCAACACGGCCGACGCACTGGCTTGGATGGAAGCCCCCACGGGAGGCAATAACGAACTTGGCTGATACGATGTTCCCGTCGAGGATATTCGCCTTTGGGATCACCACGGCGCGGCATCCTCATCCGCCGGCCCAAACGTTTGCAACAAGAAGCCCTTCCAGCGTTCGCTCTGGAACGGCTCCCGTAAAACCAACAACGGCTGCCGCATGATCCAACAACGCCCCACGGACTGTCGTCCTGGCGTGCGCCGATCCCAAACGGGCTTTGTCAAATTGTCATTCAGCCTCATCCATGGTCGCGTAGCCTACGAAGGACACGGCCCCCGTAAGTATTTGACTGGTTTACATTTAAGCGATACCCGCGAACGGTCGAAAGTTGGCGAAGGTCGTAATTGTTGGCTCACCGGCTCCGTGTCTCTTCTCAGGAGAAAAGCGGATGAGATGGCAATGCGCGAGAAACAGCTCAAACTGCAACCGGGTTGCTTACATTGCACCCGGTCCGGCGGCGTCTCCGTCAGCTCGTTACTAACTGCTATTAGCCGCGGATTCAGCCCTGACAAACGCTGCAGGTATTTCGACGGCAGTTAAGAGGAACTGGCATCGTCCGTGCGAAACGGAATCAAGCAGTTCAAACGAAACGTTCTGAAACTGGTTAACCCTCACTTCTTATGACCGCGAAAGAACTTCAGAATTACGTCGGTGGATTTGCAATGGTGAAAATCGACGGCGTTGCCGCCCTTTCACGCATCGGGTTTGATGCGGATTCCCATGCCCTCTTTTTGGAGTATCGCCCTTCTCCGAGATCGACCGATTACGCCCGGCTGGCCAACCTGAATCGGCGCGACATCGACGGATTCCAATCCAACGGCCCCAACCTGGTTCTCACGCCAATGTCATTTACGCTCGCACAAGGAAAGGAGATCGACAGCTCCCCGGCGCATTCAAATGCGGGCATTTGGAATCGCTGACGCAACGCTTATTTTTAGCAGCTACCGGCGGTGCCGGTGCTATTTCATTACCTCCCTTTCCCGCGGGCGCGGGGGTGGCGTCTCCGGGCAGAACTTCAGTGCCAGCGCTGTTGCGCTTCAAAATCGGACGGCCGCGGGAAGGGAGACAACCCTCCTTTGGTTCCAGCAAGAACTGTGAGTCGGTGGCATGGATCGTTAGCAGTCGCGTCTCCGCATACGTCAACGGCGGCAACGACGGGACGTGTCAGTTCGCTTCGCTCTGGACGACCGCTAACCGCGGGGCCACATTCTACGAACATTGCTGAAAGGCACCCATCAAGATGAGCATCAAACTGGAAATTCGCCCCGAATCAGATTTTTTGAACGTGACCGCCGCGGGTGACTTTTCGTTAGCGGAAGGTAAGCGGACTTTTCTGGAGATGATTAAGACTGTCGCCCGGCACAAGGTCAGCAAGGTTCTCTTTGATGGTCGCCAACTTGAGGGGGAACCGGAGGCAGTGGAACGATTCTACTATGGCGAGTTCGCAGCAAACGCGTTTGCCGAGTCCGCAAAGCTCGGGGCGGTCGCCCGGTCCACGCGGTTCGCATTCGTCCTTGAAGAACCGGTGCTTGATCCGCAGAGATTCGGCGAAAACGTAGCCGTGAACCGTGGCATGTTGGTCAAGACCTTCGACAATCTGCAAGGCGCTCGCGCGTGGCTCGAAATATTCCCCATCGGCAAGCCGGAGGACGTCTGAGCGTGTCTTTTCACACACCGCCGAAGATCGCTTCGAGGTCGGGATCGTCCATCGCGATCGGCCGCAATCCATCATCGAGGGCGAACGCCGTGGCCAACCTCCGCCTCGCTTCGTCGTGCTCGCCCAATACGGCCGCATAGCAGGCGAGGTTGTATTGAATTAACGCACAGGCCGGATGCCGCTGAACGGCCTCCCACAGCACGCCGCGGGCTTCTTGGATCGATTTCTCTCGGCGAAGTGCAAAGGCCCAGTGGGTCGACCAATCGGGGTTTTCCGGAAAACGTTTCGACTGCGACTCAGCCAAGACCCGGGCGAACTTCCATCTTTCAAGCTTCAACAGGATTTCAACTCGGAGCTCGATCACGGACTCATTCGCCTGAAGGTCAAGCGGCAGCGATTCCAATTCGTTCCATGCATCATGGAACAAACCCAGTGACAGATAACCCACTGTCGCTTCCAGCCTCTTATTCAGTTCAATGCCCACGCTGTTGAGACCCTCGCGTGGTCGAGAAATTTCAAACGGACCTCTTTCGGCGAATCAAAATCGCACTGCCTGCGAGCATCGTCAGGACAACCGACGTTGGTTCAGGGACACCGGCGACACGGAACCCCACGTTGAGGGTCTGGCCCGCGGGCGCGACGTCGTTGCGGTCGGACGCGGGCAGGTTGGATGCATTGTTGTTCCACGCACCGCCCCGCACCCCGCGCGACGAACCAGAAATAACAGCATCGTTCCATTCAAACACGTTGCCCGCCTGGTCGTTCGTCCCATACGCGCTGTCCGAATTCAGGCCATACGCGCCGACATCCGTGTTTTGAGGCTGATGTTAGCGGGAATTGCAGATTGTTCCGGGATGGAGGGCTGTCCGGGCATGTTGATAGTCAGACGAGTGATGACCCTAACTGCTTTAATCTCTAGCAACTCCCACGACCCATCAGCCCGTGGTCTTATACTGACTTGCGGGGGCCGGGTCTGGCGGACGATCTTCCGCTCATGGCTACATCTGTTCTCACCCAAATATGGTCGCTTCAGGCCAAGCTCGGCGGCTCCACCCCCACCGAGGTGGCGCAGATCCGGTTGGATTATTATGATGGATTCGCCACCGTCGACGCAACCAATGGTTCAATTGTGGCGATGATGCTGATCATGAATGCTCCGTCTACCAAGACCTTTGATTTCTTCAGCGGCGGACAGAGCCATGCGGACGTTTTTCAATTCAGTTACCAGCCGCAGGCAGGCACCTTTGATCTCAGATCCATTTACGCCAACAATGGCGGCGGGTTGGTCCTAACAGGAGCCCCATGGGACATAATTTCCGGCAATCCGCACGGGAATCCGGGAGAATACGACATGCTCGCCCCCGTGGACTATGCTGTCCTGCTTTAGTAGGATTTCGATTCGCAGTTTGATCTGCAAAATCGTGACATCCAATTTCGGAATCACGCCTAGATCACGTCTTACCGCGCGCCATCGTCCCGAGCTGGCCGCCCTCTTCTACAACCTCGAAGCCCTCGTGGCCGGTATGAACCTGGCCAAGTCCGCCAAGATCACACAGCGGGAGGTGTTGCTCGCCCGGCGGTGGAAGCGTGACGGGTTGCTTTCCGCGGCGGGATTGGCCGCGGTGGAAGCGGCCGCGAGGTAGGTTGCGCCGCTGGTTTCGACCGGAGGGGCCTTTTGTTTTTCCTCCTTCATGTCAACCTGCGTGAGTTCCCGCGCTACCGCGAGGTGGAACAGTTTTCGGGTTTGCCCCCGGTGGGCCATCTGTCATGGATTAGCCATGTCCCGAGATGCCCTTCCCGCAGATATTAAAAGAGCCATACTGGTCGAGGCAGGACACCGGTGCGCATTCCCGCCTGCCGGAACACAACAACGGAAATCGCCCACATCAAACCGTGGGCCGAGACGAAGGATCACGCGTTCGAGAATCTCATTGCCCTGTGTCCCACCTGCCACACTCGTTACGACAAGGGGGAGATAGACCGGAAGGCGATGCTCATGTACAAGCACAATCTGGGAATAATGAGCCACCGCTACAGCGAAACCGAGAGGCGGCTTTTTGAAAAGCTCGGCAGAACCCGGGAAAGAGTGTTTGTCCTGGGGTTCGCCGGGGACGTGATGGTAGCCAATGCTGTTACGGACGGCTTTTTCGTGGAGGCGAACACCAAGGGATGGGATTTCAGTCTTAAGGCCAAGGATGGAACCGCGATGTATAGATTCAAAGGCCAATACACCTACGTCGTCACCGATGCCGGCTGGGCATTCATCGACAAGTTTTACAACAACCTAGAAGAGATCTGATCCTCGGACCGCAGCTGTGGCATGGTGGATGGGCGCGATTCTCGCCTACCTTGCTCGGATCGCAAACGCCAGCGAGGAGCGGCTGGAAGCGCGCCCTTCGCGGGTCGCCATCAGAAATTCGCCGGCTTCAGAGCCTCCGTCCGACCGAAGGCAGATTGCACGATGCTGTGGCGGATCGCATTGGTTGTAACGTTGGATTTAATTAGCCGAAAGCACCATTAGCTCTATCGCTAGGTAAAGTCCCTCACCTGATTAATTGGTATAAGTCATGCAAAGTGAATCCGTGTGAGCCGCCAGCGTAAAAACTGGCAGCGCTCTGGTGCCCATCCACTCAAAGCTATGCCCCTCGTATTCGAACTGATCCAAACCGAAGGAATCGCTGAGCTTTCCTATCTGCTAGGAGACGACAGCGCCGGAGTCGCGGCAGTCTTCGATCCCACGCCGGATGTGGAGAAATACCTCACGCTGGCGCGTGAAAAGAAGGTGTCCATCACCCACATTTTCGAAACCCACATTCACGCGGATCTCGTCAGCGGTTCGCGGGAACTGTGCGCCAGGCTGGGCTCGGCGAAAATATTCCTCAGTCATGAGGGCGATGCGCGTTACGGCTTCGTTCATGAGAAACTGGTCGATGGCGACCAATTTACCTTCGGCAAATCGATGGTCACGGTGAGACACACGCCGGGTCACACGCCTGAGCACGTGAGCTATCTGATAGCGGAAACGGCCCACGCGGAGAACCCATGGGGAGTCCTGACAGGCGACTCGCTGTTTGTGAACTCCGCTGGCCGCCCCGATCTGCTGGGTTCCAGTGAAACGGAGGAACTTACCCGCAAGCTGTTCGAAACTCTCCGCGGCTTCTACCTCGCGCTGCCCGACGGGGTCGCGATTTTCCCCGCTCACGGCCACGGCTCGCCTTGCGGGGCGGACATCGGCGACCGACTTCAGAGCACCATTGGCTATGAGCGGAAGTTCAACCCCTATCTCCAGTTCACCGACTTTGAGAAGTTCAAGGAGCATGCGCTCGGCAGTGCGCCGCCGGTGCCGAAATACTATCCACTGATGAAGAAGGTGAACGCGAAGGGACCCGAGATTTTGGGGAACCTACTGGGCGTGCCCGGCCTGCCTGCCAAGACCTTTCAAGAAGCGATCGAGAAGAAGGAAGGCGTTCTGCTAGATACGCGGCTGATGCTGGCGTTCGGTGGCGGCCACATCGCGGGGGCGCTGAACATTGGGGGCACGCCGATGCTTTCGATTTGGGCGGGCTGGTTGTTGGACCCTGAGAAGCCGATCTTGCTGGTGCTCGATGCTGACGACAAGGTGGAGGAGGTGGTGAAGCTTTTCCTGCGCACCGGCTTCACGAAATTCGCGGGCTATCTCGTGGGCGGCATGACCGCTTGGGACAACGCGGGATTTCCGCTGGAGTCTGTCGGCCAGTTGACGGTGCATGAAATCAAGGAGCCGGTGACGCCGCTGCAGGTGGTGGACGTGCGCGCCCCGGGCGAGTGGAAGGAGGGCCGCGTCCCGGGTGCCACCCATATTTTCCTGCCAGAACTCCGCGAACAATCCAGCACCCTCGACAAGCAACAGCCCGTCGCCATTTATTGCGATAGCGGCTACCGCGCGAGCATCGCCACCAGCATCCTCAAGCAGGAGGGCTTCACCCAGGTATCCAACGTCCCGGGAAGCTGGCAGGCGTGGAAGAATGCGAAATTCCCAATCCAAAGAGGCGACCCATGAAACGGCTCGTTTTCACCCTGCTCTTGTTTCTCACGCCACTCGCCGGCGCAGCCGACTTCGGCGTCGATGCGCAGGACTACGATGGGGGAGCGTGGTCGCCCTACCTCGTCGGTGCGGGCATTGGAGTGCTTTCCTGGCTTACCTTTTACTTCTCTGACAAACCCATCGGAGCCTCTTCCTTCTATGCCACCCTCGCCGGCTTCATCGGCAAGGTGGTCGCCAAGCGTCACACGGAATCGCTTGCATACTTCAAAACTAATCCGCCAATCGTGAACTGGGGATTGGTGTTCGTCATATCCACCATCCTCGGCGGATTCATCGCGGCCTGGACCGGCGGCGAGATCCGCAACGAATGGCTGCACCCGATGTGGGTGGACCGCTTCGGCGACAGCATTGCCCTACGCGGCGTGATCGGTTTCGCGGGCGGCGTGCTGATGGCTTTCGGCGCTCGTCTGGCGGGAGGCTGCACCAGCGGCCACGGCATCAGCGGGACGCTCCAGCTCAACGCCGGTTCATGGCTCGCCGTGATCTTCATGTTCATCGCGGCCATCGCCACCGCGATGTTGCTTTACACCCTCTTATGATCGACCCGGGAGAAATCGTGAAGCAGTCTAGCGAGCCGCCCGCCAAGCCGATGGGGGCAGGGAAAATCGCGGGCGCGATCCTGTTTGGTCTCACCTTTGGATTCCTCCTGCAGAAAGGCGGCGTGGGGAAATACAATGTCCTGCTAGGCCAGTTGCTCCTTCAGGATCACACAGTAGTTAGAATCATGATGTCCGCGGTGGTGGTGGGCATGGTGGGGGTTTTCACGCTACACCATTTCGCCAAAGTGAATCTTCATCTCCAGCCCACCCGCATCGGCTCGCAGATCATCGGCGGGTCGCTCTTCGGTGCTGGATTCGCGCTCATCGCCTACTGTCCCGGCACCGGTGCGGCTGCGCTCGGCCAAGGAAGCTGGGACGTGTTGTTCGGCATTGCCGGGCTGATTGGGGGCTCGTATCTTTTCGCGGAGATGTCCGCTTGGCTCAAGCGCACGGTCGAGAAATGGGGTGACAAGGGCAAACTCATGCTGCCGGACCTTCTGCATCTTCCGCGGCTGCCGTTTGCCTTCGGTTTCGCCGCGCTGCTAACCGTTTTCCTCTATTTCCTCGAACGTGCTTTCCCGAGCTAACAAAACCGATGACCCCGGACCAGCCAGACCGCGCCGCGTTCTCACACGCTGGGATGATCGTCCGGGAGAAAGAGCCCGTGAATCTGGAAATGCCCTTCGCCTCGCTCGGCTCTTTCATCACGCCGGTGGAGCGCTTTTACGTCCGCTGCCATCATCCCATCCCGGAGCTTGATCCGGAGACTTGGGCGCTGGAGATCGAAGGCGATGTGGAAAAGCCCTACAAACTCACCTTCGCGGAACTCGCCGCCATGGATACCTACACCATCACCTCGACGATGGAGTGCGCGGGCAACGGCCGGGCTTTTCTCGAACCCCAACGCGACGGCGCGCAGTGGGAAGGCGGGGCCGTGGGAACAGCGGAATGGACAGGCGTGCCGCTTGCCGCCGTGCTGGCCCGCGCCGGGGTCCGTGCCACGGCCCGCGAGGTGATCCTGATAGGTGCGGACTTGGGCGAGATCAAAGAACCGCCGCGGCCGCAGGGGGAAATCCAATACTCACGCAGCTTGCCGCTGTCCAAGTCCATGGACGACGTTCTGCTCGCTCACCGTATGAACGGCCAGCCGCTGGAGCCTTCCCACGGCTTCCCGCTGCGGGCCATCGTGCCCGGTTGGTACGGCATGGCCGCCGTAAAATGGCTCAATCGCCTCGTCGTCACCAGCGAGCCCTATCATGGTTACTATCAGACGATCGATTACTCATTCTGGGAGCGCGGATCCACCTCGCCCACACTGCTCCCAATCACCGAAATGCGCGTGAAAGCCCAAATCGCCCGGCCCGGCTTTGCCGAGGCGGTGGCTGCCGGTCAACCCTACCGGGTCCACGGCGCTGCATGGACCAGCGGAGCGGAGATCGCACGCGTGGAAGTCAGCACAGACTCCGGCGCGACTTGGAACGAAGCGCGTCTGTTAGGCGACCCCGTTCGCGACGCGTGGCGGCTGTGGGAATACGAGTGGGCCGTCCCCGCCGCCCCCGGCAAAACCGTGCTCATGGCGCGTGCCACCGATTCCCTAGGCCGCACCCAGCCGCGTGAGCACCACGACGACCGCGGCAGCTATCTCATTCACCACTGGCTTCCCGTCGATGTCCTGATCCGCTGACGTGGAACATGAAATTCTAAGGGTATCCCTATTCTGCCGACTATTATTCCAGCTGGGCAAACAGGGGGGACTACCCCTTCCAATTCTGCCAGAGCACGAACGCGCCGGTGGCGATGACAATGACAGCGAACCCTCGGCGCAGCCCAACGACCGGCATGCGCCGGGCAAAACTGGAACCAGCGAGAACCCCCACCACGGCAATCCCCCCGAAAAAGGCGGCGTAGGGAAATAAAATTGTCCTGCTGGGCCAGCTGCTCCTTCAGGATCACACCTTCGTTAGAATCATGATGTCCGCCGTGGTGGTGGGCATGGTGAGGGGGCACGCTGCACCAATTCGCGAAAGTAAATCTTCATCTCCAGCCCACCCGCATCGGCAGACAGATCATCGGCGGTACGCTCTTCGGAGTCGGATTCGCGCTTAGCGCTTATTGTCCCGGCACCGTTGCGGCGGCGCTCGGCCAGGAAAGTCGGGATGTATTGTTCGGCTCGTATCTGTTCGCGGAAATGTCCTCTTGGCTCAAGCGCGCTGTGGAGAAATGGGGTGACAAGGGCAAACTCATGCTGCCGGACCTGCTGCATGTCCCGCGGCTGCCGTTTGCCTTCGGCTTCGCCGCGCGGGTAATGGTTTCCTCTATTTCCCCGAACGCGCTTTCTCCAGCTAACAAAGCAACACAGAAGGCACCGATATGGGGGATCTGCTATCCTGACCCGTTCTGTCCGGGTTTCGAAAAATGCGTAAACACCGCAATCAAAGGGTCAGCCCCCATTAACGTCGGAGCAGGTCGCTCCGGGCACTGCCTGCTGCGAGACGCCGGCGACACTTTTGATAGGGTGGAGGAGGTGGGGTGCCGGAGCAACTGCTCAAACTGCAACCGGGTCGCGTACATTGCACCCGGTCCTGCGGCGTCGCAGCCAGCCCGTCTCTAACCCCTACCCTCGGCGGATCGAGGCGTGACACGCGTTTCAGGGATTCCGGCGGAGATTGAGCGGAAGTGGCATTTCCCCTGCAAGACGAAATTTACCCGTTTCAAGGGAAACGGTCTAACTCCAACCCAAAAAACCATGAGCAACAGCAATAAACAATCTGTCCCCAGTCAAGGTGAGGCACCCGGCAACAGCCAAGGTGGCAAGCCGGATAACGACCAAGGCGGCCACGGTACGAGCGGCGGCGCTGGTCAGAGCGGCGGCAAGCAAGGAGGCAAACCAGGCGGCGGCACAAGCGGTGGCCAACGCTGCGGCAAAAGCGGCGGGTCATCCGGCTCCAAGAGCAAATAGGAACGGACAGCCCCCGGCACGACACAAAGACCAAGTCTGATCCCTAACTTGGAAGAACCCTCCATCAACGCCCGGTTTCCCTAGCGGAAGCCGGGCGCTTGGGCTTCGGCTGTAGTAAGAGGTGATTCGCCGGTCCCCACGTCGAACCTCAGCGTGCGCGCACCCACTTTTCCTCCACGCCTGGACCTCCAGCCCATGCCCTGTTTCATCGATCCGCTGCTACCCATTCCCCAATACCTCCGAACCTCCGTGGCCGGGGGGGTCATGCATTCGGTGGAGATGGGGGCGGAAACGAATGATGGCGCTCCGGTTTTTGTGCTTGTTCACGGCCTTGGAATGTCCAGCCGCTACCTGATGCCGACGGCGCAATTGCTGTCCGCTTGGGGAACGGTGCATGCACCGGACCTGCCAGGCTTCGGGAGAAGCGGCAAGCCAGCCCGGCTTCTAACTATTCCTGAACTGGCCGATTCCCTGGCGGAGTGGCTAACAGCGATGAATCTCACGTCACCCATCGTCATCGGCAATTCACTGGGAGCGCAGGTCATCGTGGATTTCGCGGTGCGCCATCCCTCGCGGCTCGCCGCCGCCGTGCTGGTGGGGCTGACCATCGACCCGGGAGCACGCCGAATGTTCACCCAGATCGGGCGCCTGCTGATGGATATCCCCCGGGAACCGCTGGATCTCTACTCGACCGCGGCGACTGACTACTACCGGGCGGGCCTCCGGCGCTGCCTGCAAACGCTGAGGCATGCACTGGAAGATCCAATCGTGGATAAGCTGCCACGGATCCGAGTTCCCGTGCTCGTCGTCCGCGGAGAAGATGACCCCATCGTGCCGCAGCGCTGGACCGATTTGGCGGCGGGATTAATCCCACACGCGAGACGCGTGACCATTCCTCGTGCGGCCCACGCGGTGAATTTCAGCGCGGCGGAGGACCTCGTGAAGGAAGTACTGGAGTTTTACGAGCGGAGCGGAAGCACAGGTGAAGAGTTGGAAAAATGTAGCAAGAATGCATTGTGATCGATTGGATAAATCAGCAATCCGTTAGTGGGGTTGAGGCATTGGCATTCTCCTGAGGATCGGGCGAAAGAAAGCTGACGGATGCTTTGCCAAGGCGTCTGAATCCGCCTAGCGCTCTCGTCTGGCGAAACACGGAGTATGGGGTTTTTAGCAGAATCTGCCAGTCTCTCCATGGAGCCAACTGCTCCACATAATCGGCGTCCATTTTCACCATGTCGCCGAAGGTGGTGGATTCCGTTCTGCTGACCTGCCAAAGTCGGGTGATGCCGGGCGGCAAACCGAAGCGGTGATGTTGAGGGGTAAATCAAACTCCTTGGGCAGGCAGGGCCGGGGGCCTACCAAGCTCATTTCACCG
>JAZKGW010000035.1:0-163953 GCA_040385685.1 Verrucomicrobiota bacterium
GACAACTTCTGGATGATGGGCGAAACCGGCCCCTGCGGCCCCTGCTCCGAACTCCACGTCGATCTAACACCCGAAGGCAATCCCGTCACCGGCCGCAACCTCGTCAACAACGACTCCGACCTCTGCATCGAGATCTGGAACCTCGTCTTCATCCAATACAACGCCGAGGCCGACGGCAGCTTCCGCGAGCTCCCCGCCAAACACGTCGATACCGGCATGGGCTTCGAGCGCGCCTGCTCGATCATTCAGAACACGAAGCGCTTCACCGACTTTTCGGAAAAGCCCTCTAACTACGCCACCGACGTCTTCCAACCCATATTCCGCAAACTGGAGGAACTCAGCGGAAAGACCTACTCCAACATCTATCCGGAACTCGGTGCCGACCGCTCCGCCTTCACGGTGGAAATGAAAGACGCCATCGCCTTCCGTGTCATCGCGGACCACCTGCGCACGCTCTCGTTCTCAATCGCCGACGGCATCATGCCCGGCAACACCGGACGCAACTACGTCCTGCGCCGCATCCTGCGCCGCGCCGTTCGATACGGCCGCCAGCTTGGTTTCTCCGGAGAAAAGCCGTTCTTCGGGGCGCTCGTGGAAACGCTGGTCGCCGAAATGGGCGGTGTTTTTCCGGAGTTGAAGAACCGGCAGGACGCGGTGCGGGCTACGCTGGAACAAGAGGAGGTAAGCTTCAACCAGACGCTAGACCGGGGGCTGAAGCGCTTCGACGGAACAATCACGATCGCGTTCGCCCAAGCTAATGAAGCTTCGATTGCGGCCCGTCGCATCTCAGTTGATTTCGTCTTGGGTGATCAACGCAGCAGCGTCTCGCCACTTGACGCTTCATCCGAGCAACCCCCAATCACGATTGATCTCGATGGTGCATGGGCTTCAACACTTCAAGAATTGGACCTCAAAGCCCCATTTTTCAGCGGAGAGGTAGCTTTCGAACTCGAAGATACATACGGCTTTCCCATCGATCTTACCGAACTTCTTTGCGCTGAACGAGGCCTCAACCTCGACAAGGTAAAATATGAAGAGTGCAAGAAGGGGCAGCAGGAACGTTCCCGCGCCGCCAAGAAGACGTCTGTCGTTCGCGCCCTCGACATCTCCACTGAAGCCGTCACCGAATTCACCGGCTTCGAGAATGACTCCGTCGAAGCCACCATTCTTGAAATCCATCCGCAGGAAGACGCGCTCTTCGTCATCACCGACAAGACCGTCTTCTACGCCGAGATGGGCGGCCAAGCCGGCGACACCGGAGTTTTGGACACGGACGACAATCAATTCGAAATCACCGGCACCCAGCAGATCGGCAAGGCCCGCGCCCACATCATCGATTCATCCGCTTCCGTCAAAGTCGGCGACAAAGTCACTCTCAAGTTAGACACCACCCGCCGCCGTCCTATTGAAGCCCATCACACCGCCACCCACCTTCTTCACTGGGCGCTGCACGAAGTCGTTTCTGCCGACGCCGCACAGCAAGGTTCCTCCGTCGATGAAAACCGCCTGCGCTTCGATTTCAACAGCGCCGCCGTTACGCCCGAGCAACTCGCCGCGATGGAGGAAAAGGTCAACGCCTCCATCAAGGCCAACGATTCGGTTAGCTGGAAAGAAGTTCCCCACGCCTCCATCAAGGGCCGCCCGGACATCATGCAGTTCTTCGGCGACAAATACGGCGACCTCGTCCGCGTCGTCCAGATCGGCGGCGAACCGCAAGCGCTCAACGGCTACTCGCAGGAACTCTGCGGCGGCACCCACGTTCGCAACACCGGTGAGATCGGGCTTTTCAAAATCAAATCCGAAGGTGCCATCGCCTCCGGCGTCCGTCGGATCGAAGCCGTTTGCGGAGAGGCTGCCTGGGCGCATCTCAACGAAATCACCGAGAAATGGCACGACGAACTCAAGGCCGCCCGCGCCAAACTCCACGCCGCCAACGAAAAACTAACCGCTCTCGGCGAAGCCTCCGTGGAGGTGAACGATTTCCCCCACATCATGGGAGCCATGCTTGTCGAGCGGGCCGACATCGCCCAGATCAACGCCACTTTCGCCCACGGCCAACGCACGCTTGAGGAGACGCAGCAGGGAGCCATCGAGGCCGAGAAGCGCATCAAGAAGATCCAGTCCTCCCAAGCCGCAAAACTCGCCGACGAAGCCCTCGCGGAACTCATCGCATTAGGAAAACCCATCGTGGTTTCCTTCGAGTCCGACGCCTCGCTGCTTCAGGAACTCCAGAACGGCCTCAAAAAGAAACAATTCGCCGGATCCGCCCTGTTGGTCGTCGATGACGGGGAAAAACTCCACATCGCCACCCACTGCGGACCGGACGCTCTAGCAGCAGGTCTCAAAGCCGGCGACCTCCTCCGCGACCTCGCCGCCATCGCCGGCGGCAAAGGCGGCGGCAAGCCGGACCAAGCCCGCGGTGCCGCGCCTGACCGTTCCAAGTTAGAAGAACTCAAAGCCGCCGCCGCCGCGAAGTTCTAAGATAGAGGCAGGCTTACAGTGACCGTCCACCCTGATGGGATCACTTCGCGGGATCCGCAACTGGCAACGGTTCCTTCAACCTGGATCTCGCCCCAGCCTGGCGGTTAGCGAAGCCATCGTAAATCTCCTTGCCATGGCATCGCCGGTTTGACCAAAGTTTTCGCTTCCCGGTCTTTTCATTCATCGGCCTCCCCCTTGGCCAACCGCCAAAATTATGAAAACCATTCCCCTGATTGTTGCTGTGGTTTTTTCCATCCTGAGTTGTGAAAAAACCAAGGCGCAGGATGCCCCGCCGAAGCCGGCATCCGCGGGGAAAGAGACGTCATCCGGCTATTGGGAGAAACTGACGATGCAACCGTTTCTCAATGCCCAAGGCACGGTGATCGTGGAAATGCCGTTTCCATCCACTTGGAAATTGATCCGGAATCCCCAGCAAGGTCAGCCGGGCATCGTCGGGCCTAACGGAACGAACGTGTTCGATTTTCCCAACCGGAGTTTCGTGTTCCCCAACGATCCCTCGCTGCGGCAGACCTATCTGCGCACGAACCAACCCATGAGGGCGATGCCGGGTATCGGGCCGCTGGTCCAACAGGACCTCGTCCCCTGGTGTGCTAACATGGGCCTGCGTTTCCTCCGGCATTACGAGATCCCGGAGCTGACGAAGATCGACCAATGGTATCAGGACCAGTTGTTCCAGTCCGTTCCCGGGCCGACGAAACGCACGGTCATCGGCAGCGATTGGGAAAACGCGAATGGTGATCCGCATTTCATGGTGACGCACCTGACGGTCGGAGACACCGCGGCCGTGCAGGTCTGGGGCTACAACTGCACCGGCTTGCAGGCGGAGAAATCCCATTTCAAGTCGGCGAAACAACAGCTCATCTTCGCGCTGGCGAACGCGCGATACAATCCGCAGTACATCATGGCGTTCAATCAAAGCGAGGCGCAGAAGGCCGGGAAAAGCTGGGCCGAATTCAACAAGCGGATGGCGGCGAACCAGGCCGCTTTCGAGGCGCAGCAGCGGGCTCATGTCAATCGCAGCAACGCGATCAACGACGCCATCATGAGCGGTTGGCGCGAGCGCAATGCCGCCAGTGACAAAGCGCACGGAAGGTTCATCGACACGATCAACGAAAAGACGAACGTCGTCGATCCGACCAGCGGCCAGCGCTACAAGGTGGACAGCGGGTCCAACCACTATTGGATGAATTCGGACGGAAAATACATCAGCACGGACAAGCCGGCTTACGACCCGAATCTGGACGATGGGCTCAACCGGCAAAACTGGCAGAAGCTGGAAAACGCCGATTGAGCGCTATCCGGTAGCGGTTCAGCTTACCCGGGTTTTCAGCTTTACATCGAAAGCCCGCAAGCAATTCATTCGGAGACCCGGCTGGTAAAATACAACCCGTTGACCCGCATGAATCCACACGCCCCCCTTCTTGGATCATTTTTTCTATCAGGCATTGCGTCTGGGGCACCGGCCGCAGCCGCCAGTCCGGAGGAAAACCTGCCTGCCCACATCACCCAAATGACCTGGTTCGGCGAGCGCGCGGATTGGTCGCAGGACGGGAAGAAAATCCTATTCCTAACGAAAACCTTCGGCGATGCGATGGAGTTGGAGGTCGCGACGAAACGCATCCGCAACTTAACGGCGCACTACCCGCATCACGGCTACACACGGGCGACCTATCTGGCGAATGGCGACATCCTGCTTTCCGGCCCGGCGGAATTCGATCCGAAGCACATCGGTGTCGCGCGCTCACAGTGCTGGCTCTACGTGCTGAATCAGGACGGGACAGAACCAGCCACACCGCTCGGCACCAAGTGCAGCGAAGGCGCGGCGGTCTCGCGCAAGCGCATGCACATCGCGTGGACGCATGTGGCGGCGGAATACCCGGAGGAAATGCCCGTCGGCAGCTCGCGGATGCAGGAGGCGGACATCGTTTTGGAAGGCGAAACCCCGAAGCTTGTGAACCAAAAACTCATCGTCACCAACGCCGAACTGCCCTTCAAGTGCACGCTGGAGACGCAGAATTTCCGCCTGCCGGATGAAAAGGAACTCACCTTCAGCGCCTATGGCTTCCAAGGGACCGACGTCGCGGGCATCGATCTCGAAACGAAAAAAGTCACCAACTACTCCAACTCGCCCGGCCAATACGACGAGCCGGAAGGCATCTTCCCAGACGGCCAATTCACATTGGTGGAATGCGACAAGCAGAACCTCAAAGGCCCGAACCACGTGGACCTGTGGAAGCTCAAGCTCGACGGCAGCGGTGCCTGCGAACGCCTCACCCACTTCAGCGACTATCCGGGCTACAAGGCGTCCAATCCGGTGGTGAGCGATGATGGGAAATTCATCGCGTTCCAACTCGCCAAGTCCAGCGAAGGCGCGGGCGTGGGGCACGGGATCTTCATCCTCGACCTCGAAAATGCCCCCAAGACCCAACCATGAAATCCCGCCTGATTCTCGTTTCCGCCCTCCTCGCTATCGGTGTTAGAGCGCTGGCGGCGGATCCTGGGGTGAGCTGATCCCGGAGGGAACTGGCTTGGCATTCTCTATGCTGGTTTGAAAAAAACGTGAGAGCGTTGGCAGCAAGGACGCCGGGAAAGGAAACTGGATGCTTCCGCATCGTCTGCCCGTGGATGCCCCGCCAACCAGTGGCGGCCGAACCGAATTCTAACGGCGGGAAACCGGTGCAAAAATCTCATCCCATGCCCATCCCGGCGGACTTCCCGCTTGCGAGGGATGCGGCATTTGTTCATTTTTCGAATAGATGATGCGGCCCCCGATGGTAATCCGGTTCGGTGCCTCCGCTTGATCCAGCAACTCCCCGCCACTTATGAACAACCACTCCGCACTGACCTATTCCCGTGAAAACCCGCCGAAATCCGTCGAACCGCGAGCTGCCCGGCGTTTCGCGGGCATTGCCCGGCCGTTGCTCACGGGCATGCTGTTTCTAAGCTTGTCCATCGTCGCCCACGCCGGTTGGGGCGAGCCGGATCCCGATTTCTCGAACTATGAAGTGCCTCTCTATCAGCAGATGACCAACCGCATCAAAGACAAGATCACCGCCCGGTTGGGGGAGGGCAAGAACACGCGCGACCGCTATTTCATCATTCCTTTCGCCTATGAAAACAAAGGGAATGACCCGGAATTATCACACTCGTTCATGTCCGTGATCCGGGTGCTTCCCGATGACAAGCAGACCAAACTGGTCAAAGGCATTGCAAAGAGGACATACAAGAACCGGGAGTTTCAGGCGTTTACCATCAGTTGGTTGCCGCACGATTTTTCGACCGAGTCCAATCTGTGTGTGTTCAAAGGCGTTGGGGCCCGACTTTTTCCCACTTGGAACCAGTGCGCCACCTCTCCCGGAAGGAGCTTCACCCTGGAAGAAACCGTCAAGCTGGGGGTTCATGCCGGCAACGCAGTTTGCATGTGGGGACCCTACGAGATCAGCAAAGCGGGATTTGATCTGGGCGTGAGCCGTCTGCGCCTGCTAGAAGGTGGAACCATCAAGTATCGCGCCGACGACCGTCTCACCCGCAAGGATCGAACGGCCATCAATTGCTTCCATGCGATGGCGGGTATCTACGAGCTCTATCCCAATGGCGGAATTTTCGGTACCGGATTCAAAATGTGGGGAATCAACGGCACGGCAAGAGTCCTGATGGAATACACCGACAAGGCGAATTTCAAAAAGCTGCTGCTTGAACCGGTGGATGAAAAAAAGGACCGGTATGGGTACGTCTATGCCTCCACCCGGGATGCCCGGCGCTACAATCCATTCGAGCGATCGTCGGCCTATCGGAAGTAGCAGCGGGGGCGTCGGCTGAGAGTTTGCCAAGGTTGCGCTCCGTCGACTTCCACCTTGCGGAGGTCTCGACGCTGGGTCATCGTGGAATTGCATCCTAAATTATGAAAACCATGGAAAAGCTCATTGTGATTGCCAATCTCGGACGGGTCAGGCCCGTAAAATTCCGCAAAGCCGGGGAGGATCCTCGGGAAAAAGCCCATCTCGTCGAGATCCCCGGTAGCATCGTTGAAATGAGGCCGGAATCGATCGGCGACGTGGTCACCGACCAAGCTGGCCGGACTACCCAAAGCGGGCCGGTGGATCGTAGGAGCGGCATGAGTTACGGCGAGGAACACAACTTGAAGTCCGAACTGGAAAAGCAGGCGTTGGAACGGATCGCCGCGAAGATCGGTGAAATCGTTGCAGCGGAAGGCCACCCGGCGTGGCGGTTGGTGGTGCCACAGACGATTCTAACAACCCTGGTGGCGGCCTTGCCCGCCGCAGCGCGCAAGGCCCTGGCGGACACCGAGGCGGGCGATTTGACCAGCCTCCCCTTGCCGGAACTGGAAAAGCGTTTTTTCAAAGGAATGGTCACCTCCTGATGATTTGACCTGTCCCGGATCAGGTGAATCTTGATCCCATGGAACAGGAGCATTACCTCAACGATCCGTGGCTTCTGGCCGCGTGGCCGGGGATGGGGTCGGTCGCCATCAGTGCCGACTACTATCTGATGGCGAAGCTCGGCATGCACTTGTTGGCGGAGTATCCGGCCCGCGAGTTTTTCGACCTCGAGCGAGTGGAAGTGAAGGGCGGCCTGATCCAAACCGGCCGGCTTCCGCGCAGCCGCCTGTTCCTATGGCATGATCCACGGAAGCGGCACGATTTGATCGTGTTCGTCGGTGAAGCCCAGCCGCCGACGAAGGGCGGTGCATTTTGCTCGCAGCTCATCGGACATGCCCGTCGGCTCGGCGTCCACCGGGTCTTCACGTTTGCTGCGATGGCCACGCAGATGCGGCCCGAGCATGACTCACGGGTGTTCGGCGCGGCCATCGACCGTGAAACTCTCGCGGATTTCAAACGACTCAACATGGTCGAACTTGAGCAGGGCTACATCAGCGGGCTGAACGGGGTTCTGCTGGGAATCGCTGCCGAGCAGGGGATGCGCGGCGGCTGTCTGCTCGGGGAGATGCCGCACATTTTCTCGCAGTTCCCATTTCCCAAGGCTTCGCTCGCGGTGCTCGATGCCTTCACCCGGTTGGCCGGGATCACCATCGACTTTGCCGAGTTGAATGAGCAGGCGCGCAACGTGGAAAAGGGGCTCGAGCAATTCCTTCATCATCTGGAAGATGCCACCCAACCTGAAGAGGCCGCCGCCAAGGCGTCGGTGGAACCCGTCGCGGAGGACACCGGGCCGGGGCTGATAGAACCAGCCACCCGGCTCAACGCCCGTGACCGCCAACGTCTCGACGAGCTGTTCGCGGCCGCCGGCGAGGATCGCTCCCGGGCCTATGAGCTGAAGCGGGAACTGGATCGGCTCAAGGTTTTCCACCAATATGAAGACCGCTTCCTTGACCTGTTCAAGGAGCCGAAGGCGAAGAAACCGGACGCAGGCTAACAGCGCCTGCCGGCTCTCACTGCGGTGCTGTCTGAAGCGCGTGAAACACCTTGATCGCCGCGTAAGCGTCGTTCGCGGCGTAGATGAGTTGGCCGTCGGACAATTCCTTGGCCGACCAATTTGAGGTGGTGACGGATTTTGATTTCTGGAGCTTGCGATTGAAGAGCATGGCGATCGCAGACTTCGCGCCGACGGCATTGCGGTAGCCGAGCAGTTTGAACGAGCGGTCGAGATCCACAATGGAACCGGGGCGGATGCCGAAGCGTTGGGAGATTTGGTGGAGGTCGCCGCCGAGACCGAAGCCGATCTTGACGAGTTGCTCCGACTTCAGCAACTCGATGATCGCCGGGTGGCTCGCGGTGACATGCGATTGGAAAATGAAGGCTTTTTCCATGGTGGAGAATTGCAGGACGTGCGGGCCCTCGGACTTCTGGCCCTTGTGGAAGGTCGGTTTCGACTCGGTGTCGAAGCCCACTTCGCCGGCCAGGATCAATTCCGCCACCGCCAGCGCGGCTTGCCGCTCGTCCTTCACCACGAAGATTTGCGCCAGGCTAAGACCTTCGAAGGGAGGCAGTTCCGCGATGTCGGCCTTGAGGGGTGGTTTTTTGGAATCGGGCATTGCAAGTTAGGTCCAACGAGGCAAGCGCCTCGGATTCCCCGGATGTTTCGTTGATTGGCCGCCGGGATCAAGCATATGTTAGGGTGAAAACTCATTTCGCCAGCGGCATGCGTGCGGCACAAGCCGGGCAGGGCCTGCTGGATTCCCCATCCACCGTCGCGATTTTGCCGCCCGCATCCTGCATGAAACAACCGGCGGCCGGGCAATGATCGAGGCCGAAGGTGTGGCCAAGTTCGTGATTCAGCACCTTCACCAGACGGGTTTGGAATACCGGATCGGTCGCCTTGCCCGCCCGCAAACGGAAGGTGGAGACTACGCAGGATCGTCCTCCCAACTCTCCGAGTCCGAAGATTCCCCAATCTTCGATGTCGTCCTTGGAGGTGGAAATATCACAGATGGTTAGACCGACGACTTTGATGAAACGCCTGTCGGTTTCCCGTTCGAGCGAATCCAAGAGTTTCTCCGCCTTGTAACGATCGCGTGGCGGATAGTAGGCCGTTTTCGGCAAAGGTTTCTCCGACAGCACCTCGACATCGACCGCATACAGGGCTCGGATTCCGGCTTGCACATGGGCGACATCCTCCGGTTTTACCCTCCCTAACGGCTGGATCGCCACCACCGGAAGCGGGTCGGCCGTGGCTGCCGCCACCGACATTAGCAAGCCGAGAAATTGGAGTCTCATGAATTTCATTCCGACCAATTTGATGGAAGCGCCGCGGCAAGGCGAGGGGAGATTCCACCAAAAAGATCCCCCGCCCGCCGCGTTCCACTGAGTGAACCGCTCAGGCGGGAGAAGCTGCTTCGCACTGAAATCGCGACCGGATGGAGTCCGGCATCGCGGGGATGGCGCCGTCATGGGAACACACGTGAGCGGCCACTTCGTTGGCGGCCAGAGAAATCTCAGCGAGAGGCCAACGCTTCAACATGCCAAGCGTGACCGCGGCGGTGAACGAGTCTCCCGCACCGATTGTGTCGCGGACTTCCACGGCCATGCCGGGATGCCCGCACCATTCGCGGCCGTCGAACAGCACGCTGCCTTCCGACCCGCGGGTGTAGGCAATCAGCCGGAGATCGAAGCGTGAAATCAATGCCGATAGTTTCTCACGGAGGGTTCCGCCCATATCTAGCAGGTCAGTGATTTCCGGGAGTTCGGCATCATTCAACTTGAGAACGTTCGCCAGTTCCAACGAAGCGGCGATGGTATCAGCCGTGTAATAGTTCTGCCGGAGGTTCACGTCGAAGATCCGGAGCGCTTCGGGCGCCGTCGAAGCGACCAGCTCCCGGATCGCCATCGCGGAAGCGGACGTCCTTTGGGCAAGGGTGCCGAAGCAGATTGCATCCGCTTGTTTGAAAATCTCCTTCGTCCGCGCATCGGCTGTGAGGTAATCCCAAGCGACGTTCTCATGGATCGTGAAAACCGGTTGCCCGTCATCCAGGATTCTCACACCGACCGATCCAGTCGGGTGGTGGGCATCGTAGGAAATACCCGCAATGCACATGCCGGCTTCCTCCAGTTTCGTGAGCAGCATCGCACCCGCCGGGTCGTCTCCCACCCGGCTGACGATCCGGGCATCGGCACCGAGCGCGCGGGCGTGGCAGGCGAAATTCGCCGGAGCACCACCCATCCGGGGACCGGACGGAAGCATGTCCCAGAGGATCTCACCGATGCCGATGATCAAAGACGCCATCGGCTTGTTAGGACTTATTTCCACACCGGGCGGAGGGTGTGGATTTTGAGGGAATCGAAACGCACCGGCCCGCCGGTGGCGACGATCTGCGCGGGCTTGAGTCCGGGTGTTTGGCGGAGGTAGCGGCTGGTGTAGGTGCCGTTCACGAAGACTTCCATCGAGACGGTATCGACGAACAGGCGGATGTGGAGCTTGCCATCGACTGGTGCGAGTTTGCCTTCAGCCCCGGAGAAGGTTTGGCTCTCCTTTTTCCAAATCGCGGGGGAGTTGCCGAAGATCGTGAATCCCATTTCGGCCGCGTTGGAGCCGGCATCGATCACGGCCTCGATTTCAAATTGGCCGCCGCTAACAGCCGTCAGGGGATCCGCATCTCCCGACGAAAAGGTCAGATCTTTCCACTCCTTGGCCGAGTCACGGAGTTTCGCGACTTCCTCGCTGGGGGTGGCGCACAGGCGGAGGCCGCCATCCTGGTTTTTCAGGGAAAAATCCATGGGCAATGTCATCTGCAGATTGAAAGGCGCACCTTGCAGGCCGGGCCCGCCATCGCGCATCCAGCCGAAATGGACGCGCCGACCGGCGGGCGCGTTGCTATAAGTCTGGCCGGCATAGGCGCTCCCGAAATAGTGACGGTGGGGACCGCTTTCCGCCTTGAACTCGCGGCCATCGAAGCTGCCTAACATATACTTCCCGTTCGCTCCCCAAACGATCCAGCGGGTGTTCTTCGGGTCGCCATCGACCGGTAGCTCGAACATGTCCGGACATTCGCCTTCACCGGGAATCTTATAGTCGCAGGTCTTCCTCCATTTCACCAGGTCGGGCGAGGTGTAGATGCCGTAGTCTTCACCATCGTAGTATAAGTTCAGAACCCACTGCTTGGTAGGCTCGTGCCACAGGACCTTGGGGTCGCGGTTCTCTGCCCGGGCATGCGGAATGACGGGGTTGTTGGCGAGCTTGCGGAAGGTCTTTCCGCCGTCATCGCTGGTCGCGATGCTCTGGACACATTCGAGGCCGGGAATGTAACTGAGACGTCCATTCGCGGTGTAGGCCAGCACGAGCGCGCTGTCGCCCGCTACCGTGAAGCCCGCTTTGCCCTTGGGCGCGACCACGGCGGAGCCGGAATACATGTAACCCTCGGCGTCGGGGAACAACGCGGGCGGAAGTTCCTTCCAGTGGAGCAGATCCGGGCTAACAGCGTGGCCCCAGGTCATGTTGTCCCAGCCGTGGTTGTAGGGATTGTGCTGATAGAAGAGGTGCCAGTTGCCATCCTTCCAGACCAGACCATTGGGATCGTTGAGCCACCCCCGGCGGCTGGTGAAATGATACTGCGGGCGGAGCGGTTCATGATAGATTTCCGTTTCTCCGGGATAGGTCGGGCTGATGACGACCTTTTTCCACGCCTCCTGCAGTGCGCCGGGAAGCTTTCCGGTGATGGTGATCTTGCGGCCCTGGAAGTTGGCGAGATCCGTGAAGACCCAGAAGTCTGGATTGTTAGTCAGGCAGATGTCGTAATAGGTGAATGGCTTGTCCTCGCCATCCAGTGTCATGAAGAAGCGCTTCTTCAACTTCGTGTCGAGGCTGACGGGCCAGATCAGGTAGCGTTGGTTGACGGTGAACTGCTGTTTGATCTCCAGAGTGGCGGGAGTGTCGCTCTGGACGATCTGATCGACATTGATGTGGCCCCAGGTCCCCTTGCGCGCATCGACCACTTCGAGTGAGACGGTTTTGCCCATCAGATCGGAAACATCCCATGACTCCCAGTCGAGCCGTTCGCTGCCGCCCGCAACCTTGTTAGTTCCGGTGGCCGTGCGGACCACTTTGCCCATCGATTTCAGATTCAGGCAGGTTTCCCCCGGGAAGCCGCCTCCTCCGATCAGGAAGTTGACATGCTTGCGCTCGATCTTGAACTGGGACGAAGACAAGGTGCCGGTCGTCTCGTCACTGCCGTGGAAACTGTTGATAAACCCTTTGCCCGCGAAGCCTTCCACTCCCATCTGCCCGTCGAGAGATCCGCCCGCGGGTGCCTGGCCGAATGCGTCGCCAGTGGCTTTCCAGTCACCGTAATCCTTCCATTCGAAATCGGCGACCGTTAGATCTTCGGCGGCGTCGGCGGAAAGTGCGCAGACCAGACCAAGGATCGGCGGAACAAAGAAGCGAAGGCGCGTCATGCTGGGCTTAAATGACATGCCGGAGGCTTCGAATTAGGTGACCACCCGGCAACTTTTTATTGTCATTGCCGACATATTCCTGACATTACAGCTCGAACAAGCTGTAACCCATGAGCGATTCCAACGACACCACGATCCGGTTCCGTGAGGTGGCCCGCCAACTCAAGGAGGAGGTTCTTTCCGGTCACTATGGGAAAGAGGGGCGGATGCCCAGCGAGGCCCAACTGGTCAGTCGGTTCGGAGTGTCGCGTCCGACAGTGGCGAAAGCCCTTGCGCTGCTGAGCAACGAGGGCTTGGTCGAGCGCCGCGCGGGATCCGGCACCTATGCCAAGCCGGCCAGCCCCACGGGAACCTCTTCCAATTTGCTGGCCCTGCTGGTGCCGAGTTTGGGCAACACGGAGATTTTCCAACTGATCTGTGGTGAGATTGCCAGCCTCGCCCGGGTGCATGACTACGGGCTGGTTTGGGGCGGCTCGGAGCTGCCGAAGTTGGATCCGGAGCTGAGCCTGCGGCACTCCGAAGAGTTGTGCCGGCAGTTCATCGAGCGCCGGGTTTCGGGAGTGTTTTTTGCACCTCACGAATTGGTCAAGGACAAGGAGGAGGCCAACCGCGGATTGGCGGTGATGCTGCGGGAGGCAGGCATCCCCGTGGTCCTGTTGGATCGCGATCTAACTCCCTTTCCAGCGAGGAGTGATTTCGATCTGGTCGGCATCGACAATTTTGCCGGCGGCTACATGCTCGCCGAGCATTTGCTCAAGCTCGGTTGCACGCGGATCCATTTCGTGGCGCGGCCGATGTCCGCCCCGACCGTCGATGCCCGCGTCGCGGGCGTGCGCGAGGCGCTGGGTCGGCGCGGCATCGAACCTGAACGCGGCTGGCTTCACATCGGCGATCTGGATGACAAGAAATTCGTCCGCGGGCTAACCGGTCCGCTGCGGCCGGACGCGTATGTCTGCGCCAACGACCACACCGCCGCGTTATTGATGCGCGAGCTGCAGAAGAGCAACATCCGCGTGCCACAGGATGTCAGGGTGGTCGGCTTCGACGACGTGAAATTCGCGACATTGGTATCTCCTCCGCTGACCACAGTCCAACAGCCGTGCCGGGAAATCGCTCTAACCGCTTTCCGCGCGATGATGGACCGCCATGCCGATCCCACGCTGCCGGCCTGCCATCTAACGCTAACTCCGCGGCTGGTCATCCGCGATTCCTGCGGCGCTTACCTGCAGCGGCCGGCGAAGGTGTGAGCGTATCGACTACCCTGGAGCACTTGCCGCCTGGGGGGGAATCCATTCCCACAAAGGAAGCATTGAAGCTCAATGCATGAGCTTCGTTTCCAGCCCTTCCAGGGAAACTCCTTTGGTTTCCGGGACCATCATTTTCACCCACACGAGTTGCAGCACCATCATGCCCGTGAAGATGAGAAACACGACTCCGGCAGGGAGGGCGTCGACCATTTTCGGGAAAAACAGCGTCAGCAATGCGGCGAACACCCAATGGGTCGCACTGCCCAACGACTGGCCGGTGGCGCGAAAACGGTTGGGGAAAATTTCGGAGATGAACACCCAGATCACCGCGCCTTGGCCGATGGCATGCGAGGCGATGAATGCGAAAATACAGACCGGAACGATGGAAAAATGTTCGGTGAAGAACGCCCATGAACAAAGACCGAGCGAGGCGATGTAGCCGAAGGAACCAATGTAGAGCAAGGTGCGCCGCCCGAGCCGGTCGATGAGCCACAAGCCGACAAAGGTGAAAACGAGATTGGTCACGCCGATGCCAACCGATTGCAGCAACGAGGCGCTTTCTCCCAGACCCGTCATTTTGAAAATCCGCGGGGCGAAGTAGAGGATGGCGTTGATGCCGGAGAGCTGGTTGAAAAACGCGATGAGGAAAGCTAACAAAATGGGTGTGGTCAGGTGACCGCTCCAGAAGCCGCCGGCCTTCATTTCGCGGGTCGCCGCGGCTTCGATGGAGTCCGCAATCGCATTGAGTTCCGCATCCGGCATGTCTGGATTGATTTTTTTCAACACGCCAAGACCCGCTGCGCGTTGGCCGCGGTTTGCGATGAGCCAGCGGGGGCTCTCGGGTAGCATCAGGCAGCACGCGGTGTAAATCAGCGAGGGCACCGCCATCACGCCGAGCATCCAGCGCCATGCGTTTTCACCCATGTATCTTCCGATTAGATAGTTCGACAGGAACGCGACAAGGATGCCGAAGACGATGTTGAACTGGAACATGCCGGCAAGGCGGCCACGTCTGGCAGGTGGCGCGATTTCCGAGATGAACAGCGGCGAGGCCACCGTGGAAATGCCAATGCCGACGCCGCCGAGAAAGCGTGCGATGATGAATGAAAAAACATCACCCGCGAGTGCGGACCACACGGAGGAAATCAGATAGAGAGCGCCGATCCAGATCAGCGTCTTCTTACGGCCGAACTTGTCCGTGGGAAATGCTCCGACAAGCGAGCCCAGCACGGTTCCCCAGAGTGCGCCGGAAATCGCCAGTCCGTGCAGGAACGGACTGAGTCCCCAGAGTGCCTGGATTTTCTGTTCAGCCCCCGAGATGACGACGGTGTCGAAGCCGAAAAGGAAACCGGCGAGCGCCGAGATGATAGACCAGAATAGCAGTTTGTTCATGGGTGATGGCGTGTTTGCGAAAAGCCGTACCGGACACGGCCGGGTTTTGCGGACATCTCAGGAAATCTGGATCAGAGAGACGGAGAGTTCCCGAAGTGTCCCTTTCCGGTGAATGATGAGAAGGTTGAAGTTAGCGGATGGCAGGTTTTCTGAGCTTACAACCTTGTAAGTCGGAGCTTACCAATTTCCCCGGTGGACTTTCCATGACCAGATTTGGTGGCATTGGCCGGAACCGAGGATTTGGCTTTCCGATGGCGTGTGGATTCGCAACGCTCAGGCGCAATGACGGAGAAACCAAAACTTGTCCAAGATGATCCGTGGCTCGAACCGCACCAAGGTGCCATCGAACGCCGAATGCAGCAATTCACCGAAACGCTGGCGGGAATCGAGCAAGGTTCAAAAACCCTCGCCGCCTACGCCACCGGTCACAAATATGTCGGCATTCATTTCCACGCGGCCACCAATCAATGGACGATCCGTGAGTGGGCGCCGGCGGCGACGGCGGTGTCGTTGATCGGGGATTTCAACAAATGGGACCGCGAGACCCACCCGCTTGCTTCTTCGGACAGCGGCGTGTGGTCGCTGGTCCTGCCGGGCGAGGCGCTGGCCCATGGTCAAAAGGTCAAGCTTCACATCGTCGGCGCGGACGGTTCGCGGCGGGACCGGATTCCGGCATGCATCCGGCGGGCGGTGCAGGATCCGACCACCCATGATTTCTGCGGTCAAATCTGGAACACGCCGAAGCCGTATGTGTGGAAACATGAATTCGATCCGGCGACGATCACCGCGCCGCTGATCTATGAATCCCATGTCGGCATGGGCGGCGAGGCACCACGGGTGCACACCTACCGCGAGTTCGCGGACAGTGTTTTGCCGCGGGTCGCCAAGGCGGGTTACAACACCTTGCAGATGATGGCGGTGCAGGAACACCCGTATTACGGGTCGTTCGGCTACCATGTCTCGTCGTTCTTCGCACCGTGCTCGCGCTTCGGCACGCCGGAGGATTTGAAATATCTAATCGATACCGCCCACGGACTCGGAATCGCGGTGCTGTTGGATGTCGTCCATTCGCACGCCGTGAAGAACATGGCGGAAGGGCTTAATAATTTCGACGGCTCGGGCCACCAGTATTTCCACGATGGTCCGCTCGGTGATCATCCTGGCTGGGACTCGAAATGCTTCGACTACGGCCGCCCGGAAGTGCGGCAGTTCCTGCTTTCTAACATCCGATACTGGATCGAGGAGTTCCGCTTCGACGGCTTCCGCTTCGATGGCGTGACCTCGATGCTTTACTACTCCCGCGGCAACAAGGCTTTCGGCAGCTACGACGACTACTTTGGTGGCGACGCGGACGACATGGCGATTCTCTATCTGAAATTGGCGTCGAAACTCATCCAGGATCTCAAGCCCGGTGCCATCGCCATCGCGGAAGACATGTCCGGCATGCCCGGTCTCTGCCGACCGATCGTGGATGGCGGGCTCGGCTTTTCATTCCGCCTCGCGATGGGCATCCCGGACTACTGGATCAAGCTGCTGAAGCACAGCCGCGACGAGGATTGGAACATGGGCGAACTGTGGGGCGTCCTCGCTAACAGACGTCACGGCGAGGCGACCATCGCCTACGCGGAGAGCCACGACCAGGCGCTCGTCGGCGACAAGACACTGGCGTTCTGGCTGATGGACAAGGAAATGTACTGGCACATGGCCAAGAACGATCCTAACCCGGTCATCGAGCGCGGGATCGCCCTGCACAAGCTCATCCGGCTGGTCACGCTGGTGTTAGGCGGCGAGGGTTGGCTCACTTTCATGGGCAATGAATTCGGCCATCCGGAATGGCTGGATTTCCCGCGCGAAGGAAACGGCTGGTCGTATCACTACTGCCGCCGCCAATGGTCCCTGGTGGACAATCCGGAATTGAAATACGGCTGGCTCGCCGAGTTCGACCGCCAGCTCATGGATTTCGCCAAGAAAACCAACCTCCTCGCCACGCCGCCCGCTCAGAACCTCTACATCGACGACGGCCAGAAAATCATCGTCGCGGAACGGGCGAACTTGATCTTCGTCTTCAATTTCTCCACCGCCAATTCGGTCTTCGGCTATCCCGTGCACGTTCCCGGCCTGGAAACCCGCGAGCTGGTGTTAGACACCGATCAGACGGACACCGGCGGTCATGGGCGGATCGATCATGCGTTCGATTATCCGGTTTCGGAACATGGCGTGATGCAGATCTACACGCCGTCGCGCACCGGACTGGTTTATGCGAAGAAGTAAATGAAAGTCACCAAAGTCTGCTGCCAAGGCTGCGGAGCCGATCTCCAGGTTGACGAGTCCATCCGCTACGTCACTTGCAATTACTGCCACTGCAGACTCGAGGTCGTCCATGACGCCACGGTCACACACACCCGGCAGTTGGACAAAATCGAGCGGACGACCGAGCAACTAGCGAACAACCTGAAGGTAATCGAACTGCAGAACGATCTGGAGCGGCTCGATCGCGAGTGGGGCAACCAGCGTGAAAGCTTGATGGTCCGGAACAAGCATGGCCGCGTCTCGGAGCCGTCGTCGGCCGGTTCGCTGGTGGGTGGGGTAATCGCGGTTGTTTTCGGCATCTTCTGGATCGGGATGGCGTCTTCCCACGGAGCCCCGGCGTTCTTCCCGTTGTTCGGGCTGGTTTTCATCGGCATCGCGGTTTTCACGATGGTCAACGGCACGGTCAAAGCCGGGGCCTACAAGAGCCAGCGGAGTGATTATGAAATCCAGCGGCAACGGTTGATCGCCCGGCTGGAGCGGGAACGGAAGTCATAGCTAACAGCGATTAAAATCCGTGCGCTTGGGGCGATCCCGTGCATCCTCACGGGCGTGTCTTATCTGGAAATCAAGAATCTCCACACTCACTTCACCCGGCGGACCGGGTCGATTTTTTCGCCGGGAAAGGACGTCGTCCGGGCGGTGGACGGGGTAAGCCTCAATCTCGAAAAGGGCGAAATCCTCGGCCTCGTCGGCGAATCCGGCTGCGGGAAATCGACCTTGTCGCGGACCCTGATGCAGCTCATCCCCGCGACTTCCGGCTCGGTGGTGCTCGATGGCGAGGATCTATCAGCCCTCTCGGCGTCGGAGGTCCGCAAGCGGCGGCTGGATTTCCAAATGGTTTTTCAGGACCCCTACGCCTCGCTCAATCCGCGGATGACGATTTTCTCGACGCTCGCCGAGGCCGTCCGCCAGCGTCATCCGAAACTAAAGGGCGACGCTCTTTTCAAACGGGTGGAAACCCTCATGGCCACGGTCGGGCTCGACGCCAAGGTCATGCGGAAATACCCGCACGAGTTCTCCGGCGGCCAGCGTCAACGGATTGCCATCGCCCGCGCGTTGGCTCCCGAGCCGAAGCTGATCATTGCCGACGAACCGGTCTCCGCGCTCGATGTTTCCATACAATCGCAGATCCTCAATCTCATCACCTCGCTGCAGAAGAACCTGGGTCTAACCATGATTTTCATTTCCCACGACCTCGGTGTCGTCCACTACATCGCGGACCGCATCGCTGTGATGTACCAGGGGAAAATCGTCGAGTCCGGCCCGGCGGGAAAAGTGTTCCACGAGCCGCAGGCGGACTACACGAAGCGGCTGCTGGCCTCAATTCCGAAGCTGCTGGCGAACTGTTAGATGGGCTTCTCCGAGCTTGTCGCGCAGTGCCCGCAGGATTGCCACGGCGGTGACACCGTCGCCGTGAACGCAGAGCGTTTCGACCCTGCCGCTGGAGGCGAGTTCCAACGCCTGTGCCACCGCGGCATCGACGTCCTTGATCACCGCGCCCGGTTCGCCCCGCGGCATCAGCGATCCGTCCAACCGGTAGCGGCGATCCGCGAAACCTTCCGCGCACACCGTGAGTCCCGCCGCACGGCCCGCTTCGGCCAGCGCGCTGGCGGGTAGTGCGTAAAGAGTCAGCCCAGCAGAAACGCGGGTGATCCCGGCCACCACGGCGGCGGCTAACAGGGGATCGCGGCTCGCCTGATTGTAGAGCGCGCCGTGAGGTTTCACATGGTGGAGCCGGGCTCCCGCTTCTTTTGCCAGCGAGGCTAGCGCTTCCACCTGCCGGCGCACGAGGTCGGTGACTTGCTCCAACGGAAGCACCATCGCCAAGCGGCCGAAATGTTCGCGATCCTCGTAGCCCGGATGCGCACCGATGGCCACGCCGGATTCCAGCGCCAGCTCGATCGAGCGGCGCATGGTTTCTTCATCGCCCGCGTGGCCGCCGCAGGCGATGTTTGCCGAGCTTACAAGTTCAAGCAGCGCCGCGTCATGCATGCCGCCTTCGCCGAGATCCGCGTTCAAATCGATGGATCGCATGGTCGTCATAGTAACAGTTTCAATCCCGTTCGCAACCACTTGGAATCCCGTTCTTCAAGGCGCAGTGCCTCGCGGGCCTCCTCCCAGGTGACCTCCCGGAATCTCACCCGCGTTCCCGGCCAGGCGCGGGCCAGCTTCGGCAGATCCACGGAAATCACGTGGCCGATCTGCGGGTAGCCGCCGATGGTCTGGCGCTCGGCCAGCAGGACGATCGGCTGGCCGTCCGGTGGCACCTGCACCGAGCCGCAAGCCACCGGTTGCGAAACCATTTCACGCGGTCCGGCGAGTCGTAACTCCGCGCCAGATAGACGCGCGCCCATCCGGTCCGAGCTGGGCGTGACTTGATAGATTTCGTTCTGGAACCGCCGGCGGGCTTCTCCGGAAAACCACGATTCCTGCACTCCAGATAGAAACCGCAGTTCGATTGTCGGAACTCTTTCCGCTCGCCCGACATGCCAACTGCCGCAGCGAGGCACCTGCCCGGGGTCGCCGGTTTGGATCCAGTCACCGGCCTGCAGCGCGCGGCCTTGGAAGCCGCCGAACCCCGAACGCAAATCCGTGGCCGCACTGCCTAACACCTCCGGTACGCGCAATCCGCCGGCCACCGCAAGGCAGGCGCGGACGCCGCTCGTTAGCTTTGAGAAATCCACGGTCTGGCCTGCTGCCACGGGGTGGGATCTGCCGGTTGCACCTGCCAGTGCCACGACCGTATCAAAGTGGAATTTGAGCACCGGCCCGCTCACGCAGAGTTCCAATGCCGCGGCTCCCTCGCTGTTTCCAACTAGCAGATTCGCGAGGCGCAGCGCGTGCCGGTCCACCGCTCCGCCGGGAGAAACGCCTGAGGATTCGTAACCCGGCCTACCCAGATCCTGCACCGTTGTTAGTGCGCCGGGCCGGATCACCTCGATCGATCCGGTGGATTCCACGGCGGGTGGAATGAGATTCGACGGCTCCCATTGCTCCACCGGCACGAATCGCACCCGGTCCCCGGACCGCAGCAGTGCCGGTCGGATGGCGTGCGGGTCAAACAATGTCACGCCGGTCCGACCCAAAACATGCCAACCGCCCGGCGATGTAAACGGATAGATCCCCGCCTGCCCGCCGGCTACCGCCACCGAACCCGCCGGCACCGCCAGCCGCGGTGTCCGCCGCCGCGGCACCCACAGGCGCTCCGGCAAGCCTAACAAATAGGGAAACCCCGGCGAAAACCCCACCGCAGCCACGGTGTAGGCCGCCCCGCACTGCAGGGCGACGACATCGTCCGGGGATAGCCCCGTTTGCTCCGCCAGGTCCTCGAGGTCCGGCCCATGGATTCCGCCGTAACAAACCGGGATCTCCCGTTCCTTTCCGACGGGTAGTCTATCAGACACCTCCACGGAGAGGATCCATTCCCGAATCTCAATCCCATGGTCGCCCGTGAAATGTATGGCCACCGAATCGAACGCCGCCACCACATCCAGCACCCCGGGCGGGCGATTGTTCTCCAGCGCATCCACCAATCCAATCACCCGCGCCAGCGCCTCCTCACCGGATTTCCCGGGAAACTCCACCAACCATGCGGAATCGCCGAGTGGCTTGAGAGTCATCCGCGGAGCTTGGCATGAACAGCCGGGCTTGCCAATCCCGGCGAATGAATGAACTTTAGAAACTATCAGACTTCCCGTGAAACCAGCGTCCATCATTTGCCTCATGTGCCTGGGACCGCTCGCCTCCTGCGAGGAAAAGGCAACGACCGCACCCGCCATGATTGATCGAACCATTCCGGCCGGCGAACCGCGGGCCACCGCAGCCGCGGCCAACGTCCGCCCGGCCTTGACGCGGGATCTAACGGCTGTCGGCCTGAAATTCGGCGATCCCGTTTTCATCCGCGCTTTCAAGGAAGAGAATCAGCTCGAGTTATACATCCGCAACCGCGCGACGCGGAAGTTCGATCTTTTCCGCACCTATCCGATCGCCGCTGCGTCCGGCACTCTTGGTCCGAAGCTTGTGGAAGGCGACAGCCAGGTGCCGGAAGGATTCTATTTCGTGCCGCCCACGGCGATGAAGCCGGACAGCCAGTTCCATCTTGCCTTCAACATCGGCTATCCCAACGATTACGACCGGGCCCATCAACGCACCGGCACCGTCATCATGATCCATGGCAACCAAGTGTCCATCGGCTGCCT
This sequence comes from Verrucomicrobiota bacterium, assembly GCA_040385685.1. Classification (GTDB taxonomy): domain Bacteria; phylum Verrucomicrobiota; class Verrucomicrobiia; order Verrucomicrobiales; family Akkermansiaceae; genus Luteolibacter. The sequence goes on from JAZKGW010000035.1 coordinate 21,517, forward strand.
CGCGATGACCGATGAAAAAATCGAGGAGATCTACACGCTCTGCGCTGCGGCCCTCGATGGCGGGCAGGCGTATTTTCGCGTCCACATTTTTCCCTTCCGCATGACCGGCAAACGGATGGAGAAAGCCGCCGGGGATCCGAACGAAACGTTCTGGAAAAACCTCAAGCAGGGCTACGACCTGTTTGAGAAGAATCACGTCCCGCCGAATGTCGCCGTGGCGGACGGGCGCTATCAGTTCGAGTGAGGAAGGGATGCGGATCTACTGCGCGTCGAAGACGATGCGGAACCCGAGATCGGGGCGGCGGAGGGAGCGGTCGGCGGTCCACTCGCGGGTGAGGGCGTTGCTGCCAGGTTTCAGATAGGAACCGCCGATGACGACCCAGAGTTTTTCGCCGAGCGGGTTGGCGGGGTTGGGCGCGGGTTTGCTGGTCCACTCGCAGACGGAACCGGCCATGCCGATGAGCCCGGCCGGGGTGCGGTCGGTGGTCGCGGCGGTGACGGGAGCAAATGGACCGGGTTGCAGGGCGGCGGGGACTTGCACATCCATGCTGAGCGCGGCGAACCATTCCTCCTGGGTCGGCAGGCGGGCTTTTTTCCACTCGGCGTAAGCGGCGGCGTCCCACCAATCGACGCCGCCGACCGGCGAGTCGAGAGTGACCGGTTGATCCTGCCATGTGCCGTTAGATTTGGCGGCGGCGAGGAGGGCGGGCCAATCCGTGGGTTCGTGGGAAACTTTGGCGGACGGCTGGTCGGCGGGATCGAAGGCTTTTTCGCGCTGGTCCTTGGCTAACACTTCGAGGGTTTCGAGAAATTCATTGTACTGGCCGATGGTGATCTCGTTGGCGGAAATGCGGAAGGCGGGAAGAGATTCATCGATCCCATCAGGAGTGGGATGCTTGCCGGCGGCGATGGTGACCGCTTGCGGCAAGGGCGCGCGGGGCGGTGCCTGTGGAACCGGCGGCCGCATTTTGACGGCGGCGATCACGATTCCTAGCAGAACGACCCCGGTGGCGAGGGCGATGAGGGCGACGGGTTGCTTTTTCCCGGCACGGGAACCGTGTTTGGTGGGGGTGAGGATGGACAGCGGATCGGCGAGCTGGTGCTCGATCTGCATGCAGAAATCGCGGGTTTGGCCCCAGGTGATCGGGGCTTCCAGGCCCTCGCCGCGCATCCAGCCGAGCAAGGTCAGGACGCGGGTGGCTCCCGGTTGGCCGTCGGCGACGAGCGGGACGAGGACATTGCCGAAATGCACGATGTCGCGTAAGGACTGCTCCTCGGTGCGGGGACCGGCGATGGCCAGATTTTTCAAGCGGATGACGCCGTGCTCGTCCTGATAGACGGCGTCGAGATCCATGGGGGAGGTGGACTGGTCGAGAACTTCGTGCTGAAGGTGGGCTTCGGCGACGCGCCGTAACAGATGGGCGAGGCGTCCGGGAGCGAAAGGTTCGCCCGCCCGTTGCCGCTCGGCGAGGGTGACGCCGGGAAGGAGTTCGTGGGCGTAAAAACAGAGCCCGGGCTCGGCGACGGCCTCATAGACGGAGCCGATCAGCGGATGGTCGACGGCTGCCTTGGCGCGGACATCGGCGAGGAAAATTTCCCGATTGGCCGACTGGTCCGGGCGGAGTTCATCGACGAGGACGAGGCGGGCGACGGAAACCTGTTCCGCGAGCCAGGTCTTGGAGAGGGAGTTTTCATCGAGCAGTTCCTTGAGCCGGTATTCGCCTAACAGGCGTTCGTCAGGGGCGGAATTCATGAGGCTGGGTGAGATCACTTGATCGGCAGGGGCGGCAGCAACTGGAGGCTTGGATCGAAATCCTGGAATTCCGGGAGCTGGTTGGCACCGGGATTTGCGGCAGGCTGTCCTTGGACTTTCGCCGCGAGGGCGGGGGGCCAGGCTTGGACGTCGAGCACCTCGCCCTTGTACATCAGGGACACGACCTGGCCGTAGTAACTGCGCTCGCCGAACAGGTGCTCGGTCTGGGTATCCTGCGGCGGAATCACATAGGTCATGCGCAGGCTTTCCTCACCGCCGACCCAGTCGAAAGGCAGGGTGACCCACTTTTCGGTGACTTGAGTTTCGTCGTCGCGCGCAACGATTTCGCCTTTGGTGGTCCGGTTGAAAAAGCTGACCACCACCCTGATTTCGCCGATGTCGATTTCCTCGGCGGGTGCCCGTTGCACGGGGATGGTTAGAATGACCTTCTCGCCGGCTTCATCGTTCGGGTTTTTGAAAAGGCGGACCCGGCCGAGCGCCAGCTTGCCGAGCATGGCGTCGGGCTGGGCGAAGCCGTCGCGGAGTTTGTTAGCGGCGAGTTCATGGAGCGCGCCGGCAGCAGGAAGCCCGATTTCGAGAATCTTTGCGTAGTGATCGCCCGCGACATCGAACACGCCCATCTGTTCGTGGACGCGGCCGAGTTCGAAGTGCACGCTCGGATCATCCTTAGATTGGGAAAGCGCGTCCTCGAGTTTCGCAATCGCCGCCATCATGTCACCGGCGACGATGGCTTGGCGGGCCTCCTTGACCAGCCGCTCGGACCGCGGGTCGTCCACTTTCGGCATGACGATCGGCGTGGGCGCGGGTAGCGGCTGCGCGGGCACCGGCGGTGGCACCGGTGGCCGGGAAACGACGGCCGACCCTTTGTCCGGCTCGGCTCCGGCAGCTGGGACACGCACCACCACCACTTTCGAGACCTCCTTGATCACCGTGCGCACCTCCCGCGACTCGTCGAAGCGCGTGGCCAGCGCCATCCCCGCCACCAGCAACTGCGTGAATGCCATCAATGCCAACACCCAGCAGGAAATGGTGAAAACGGGCCATCGCGCGGCGGGCTTCTCGGAGATCATCGGCGGACGATGTGGTTTGGGGTTCCTGTTGTCAATCCGGGGGGCGGATTCGCCACTTGTCTCCGTTTCCCAGGCGGGGCACGCTCCTGCCATGGAAAGTCACGAATGGTTTGAAAACACCGATGAAGGCAAAGTGTTCTACCGGGCGAATTATCTGGGCACGCGGTGGACGATCATGACGACCACCGAGAAACGCAACCCGACATGGACCGACCTGAAGCCGCCCTCGGAGGCCGTCTGGCGCGAGCTGCGCGATGTGGTTTGGAAAAAATACCAACGCAAGCGCTGTCCGTGGGAGCGGGTGGCGGACTTGGATAAAATCCTGGGTGACGAGCCGCTGCCGAAGCCGGGTCGCTAAGGCAGCGCTTGCTCGACGGTGACGGATTCCGCGCCCAGCAGGTCGCGCAAGCGGGTGCGCAGGGTGCTGTCCACCGTTTCCAGCAGGCCGCTCTTCTCGGCCTCCTCGCGCATCTGGTTGCGAAGCTCGCGCAAAATCTGCGCGCGGTCGGCGGGTTGGACTTTGTTCATCCAGCCGCTGTCTTCGCTCAATACGTCGAAGTCGAGCAGTTCGACCGATAGAATTTCCGGCTTCGGAAATCGGGCGACGGGCTTGCCTTTGTCCATCCGCAGCGAGACGCCGTCCTTGAGTCGGTAACCGCCTTTCACCGTGTAGTGGCCGCGCACGATGAGCTTCTTGGTGCCGAGCGGGAGCCCGGAAAAACTCTCGGCTTTCTCGATGGTGCGCGTGGCGCTCATCCGCATTTCCAGCAGCGAAAGTTCGGAGATTTCCGCGGTTTCGACAATTTCGGCGCGGCCTTCGACGATGCGTGTGTCGGTGTTGGTGACGGCGGCGAGAACCTGTTGGAGGCCACGCTCGAAGCTGGTTTTGGTGCCTGATAGAGCGCGCTCGATCGGGCGCACCGCGAGGAACCAAGTGCCGGCGATGATTGCCAGAAGTGTGATCGCCCGGCGGAATGTCCGCCACATTTCCACCCGGTGTTCCATGCCGGGAAGCTATCGCGCGGCGCGGTCCGCGTCGATGGCGGAAGAGGATTTCCCAAAAAATCTAAACCGGATTTCCGCAACGAACATTTGGTCAGCACGCGAATTGTTACTTCCGACCTTTTCCCAACCCATTTGGAACCGGTGCCCGGAAATCCATCAGCAATCAAATCCAGCTATCTGAACCCATGAATCCCCATCTATCCGTACCAAAATCCCGCGGCCTCCGCACCGCGTTGTTGGCCGCATTGGCCATCACCTCCGCCCAAGCCCAGATCACCGTGGACGGCGTCCGGGATGGCCTCGACACCGGCTATGCCGAAGGCGCCGTCCAGGCGACGACCACCAACTGGGGTGCTAACAACGCTCTCGCGAATCTCCACACCGCGCAGGACGGATCGAACCTCGCCGTCTTCCTCGGCGGCAGGTCTAGCGGCAGTGCATTCCTGCTCTTCATCGACTCGAAGCCGGGTGGTTTCAATTTCATCCCCAACAACCTGATCAACAGCGGTGGTGAGGAACACACGATCAATAACCTTGGCACTTCGCCCACCGCAGGGTTGACCTTCGAGGCAGGATTCACCGCCGACTACGCCATCCGCATTTATGGATCGGGAAGCGATGCCTACATCAACCGCTACAACCTGCAAACCGGTATCCGCGATTATGTCGGGAATGCGGGTCCGGCCAATCAGGGACCCAGCGCCTTCATTACCCAAATTCGTGCGGCCTGGGCGGATGCCTCGCCGCCCTATGGCACCGCCATCAACGGCGTGGAAATGAAATTCAACCTCGCCGGCCTCGGCGTTCCTTCGGGGGAGGACCATCCGGTCAAGCTCATGGCCGTGCTTGTCGACGGAGAATCCGACTCTGCCTCTAACCAAGTGCTGGGCTCCAGGACCTCCTCCACGGTCGACATCGGTCCCGGCATCAATGCCATCAATTTCGAAACCGAAACCGGCGTCCAGACCATCTCTCTAACGGTGGACAACACCGACACCGATGGCGACGGCCTGATCAACGAAGTGGACACCGACGACGACAACGACGGCCTGCTGGATACGTCGGAAACCGGCGGCGGCACCTATGTCGATGCCACCCACACCGGCAGCGATTCGCTGCTCCCCGACACCGATAGCGATGGCGTCAACGACGGCCTCGAGGTGGCCGGCGGCCAGTTTGGCCTCGGTGCTGGCAATGTTTCCAATCCGAACTTCCCCAACTTCACCACCATGGCGGTTCCCGGAAGTTTCACGGCGCCAGCCTGGCAGGTGGATGGCTCGGCCAACAACCTCATGACCCGCAAGGGAACCTCCCTAACCGATCAATACATCTGGACCCTCGACTACCGCTTCACCACCTTGGGCAACATCGAATACAAGTTCGCCGCGAACGGCTCCTATGTTAACAGTTGGGGCGGCCCGGGCGGCAACATTGTTTCCACGATTCCCGCGACCGGCATTCACACCTTCGAGTTCAACAACGCGACGTTGGTTCACAGTCTCACAAGGAAAGTGTTTGCCAGTGTGGGCGAATACCTCACGGCCTACAGTGCGGGGGTAGGGGATGATGATGATGGCGATGGCATGACAGGTAGCGAAGAATATTCTGGCTCCCTCAACGTCTCCGGGATCGGCAACACCGACCCGCTCAATTCCGACTCGGATGCCGACGGACTCAGCGATTTGGAGGACCCGCAACCACTGGTGGCAGCGCCGCAGGTCCGCAACGTGGTGTTCCAAGTGGACATGACCGTTCAGACGGCGAAGGGCAATTTCAATGCTGCCACCGGAACGGTGGTCGTGAAGATCTTCTCCGGCATCATGAACGGCAGCCCGGACCTCCCGATGACCGATGGCAACAGCGACGGAATCTACGAAACCGCAGCCATCGCCGTGACCGGCAACGAGGGTGTCAATTTTGGAAACTTCAAATTCTTCAACACGACCCCCGGCGCGCCTAACATCGGCTACGAAGTTGGCAACGACCGCAACTTCGCGCTCGGTCCGAAGGACGTCCTTCAGACAGTGCCGGTTCCGATGGCGTATTTCAGCAATGATTCCACCCTGCCCCAGTCCTATGCCGACTGGTCCGGAGCCACCGGCTACAACCTTGCTCCGGAAAATGCCCCCGGCGACGACGCGGACGACGACGGCCTCACCAACCTGCAGGAATTCCTGTTCGGCACACCGCCGGATTCCAGCACCGGCGCACTTGTCACCTCCACCTCCGGCACCGGCAACATAGTGCTGACCTGGCTCCAACGCACCGGCGTCGCGGGCTACTCGCTCCTGGAAAACACCGACCTCGGCGCATGGTTCCCGAGCGCCATCGTCCCTGCGGCAGTCGGCGATCAAACCGGAGCGCCCGCGGGCTACACCCTCATGCAAGCCACCGTGCCCACCACCAATCCGAGAACCTTCTTTCGCGTGACGGGCGTGGACTTCTAACTTCCGGCTCCCCAACAGGGTCAAGAGAGTTCCTGATTTTTCCCGCCGAATTCCTTGACAGCAGCTCGAAAAGTCGGCTTCTTTCCGCCCCGCGCCTGTCGCAAGGCACCCGTAGCTCAATTGGATAGAGCGTCTGACTACGAATCAGAAGGTTAGGGGTTCGAGTCCCTTCGGGTGTACCACTCTTGAAACCCTGCAACTCAAGAGGTTGCAGGGTTTTTATTTGCTGGACCTGCTAGGTCGTGGATAGCCGCTTGGCCACTTCTTGGCCACTTTAGCAGAGCCGCCCAGCTCCCGGGCAAAACGACAGCGCAATCGAGCCAGAGGTGCTTCGCACTCCACGTTGGATGTTTTTGGAAAAGAATTTGGCCCCGCGGGATAAGGCCCGAAATATGTCCCCCTCTCCATGAGGATGCCTTTCATGCGCTTCCAAGTTTTCCAAGAAAAGGGCTGTCGCTGGCGTTCTCGACAAACAATCGGTGATGAATTTCGCTAGATGCTCGGAGGGAAGCGGCACGGAAATGAGCTGTGGTACCTCAGCTGTCTAACCCAGCCCATTGCCGCTTGAGGGCCTGGCAAGCAGGCCACCGGCAGCCAATCTCTTCTTGGGTATTGATCTTCCCGGCGGGACCGCATTTATATCGATCATGATCGCTTTTGCGGGAATCCCCTCATGTAGCGCTGAGCAGCATGGCGAGGTGCTTCGTCACGTGCGGTTGGGAAGGTTGTTCGAGTTGATGGATTGGGTTGAGCAAGGTGGCCCGACCTTGGTCCCGGAAGCTGATCGCCCCAGATCGACCGACTCGCCGATCCGGGAGGCGGTCAAACTGGGGAATCACAGCATGGTAAGGTTTCTCTGGGAAAGCGGGTGGCAACGGGAGTGGGAAACCAAGTCATTGGTATCGGCTGCTCTTTGGGAGGGCGGGGCTCCGGCGATCTGGATTACCAAATACCTACTCTCCCAAGGAGTTTCACTGGGTAATGTCACCGCCTTCGATGTTTTCCGGACCCATGATGACGAGCTAATCCTGATGGCATTAAAAATGGGCCTCAGCGTCAGAGGGCCGGATGGTTTTGCCGACGCCCTCTCTTCGACTGGCCACTCGAAGCACCTGTTGCGGTTATTTCGCGAGTTGCGCGGCATTTACCCGGATTTGGAAACGGAAGGTCTAGTGGCACTCCGGGAAGCCGTCGACGAAGGCAAGGTGAGGGCGGCGGCTTTGTTGACTTGGGCAGGAGTCGATCCCCGGGTCCAATTTCCACACGACCCCTACGACCAAGCTGAGTATGAATCCGAAGACCCTTACCTGATTTCGGCGTTGGACAGCGTGGAAATCGACGAGAAGGCCCTTCAAATGTTGAAAGCGTTGAAGGTTCAAATTACAAATGATTTATGGCTGCGCTTTTTTGACAGGGCCGGATGGCTGCACCCGGAACGGCTTTCAGAAGTCTATCATTGGATCCCGAATGGCGATGAGGTCCTGCTGGCCCATCCCGAGTGGGCGGCAGAGATCACCACTTCGATGCTCAAACATCTCGCCTGTTGGGGTGGCGACTGGGACGTCGGGAAAAAGCAGGAGGCTCAGCTCAAAGCTTGTGAGTATTTAGCCTACCTCGGAATTCCATTCCTCGTGACCAAGGAGGGCCACGATATTCGATCCCTCCGACTCTCGTTCGGTAGGGCCAAAGACACCGAGGCGGTGGCACGGTTGTTCTGGATGATCTACGAGCGAGGCGATCCGGCACAGCGCGAGCGTCTAGCGGAGATTGTGAGAACACCGAAAATGCAGTCGATCATCCGTATGCATGACTCATTTCTTCTTCGCGACCTTGGCCTGGGTCCAAAACGGAGCGCATCGTTCAAGATCCTCAAACGAGACCGCCGGTGGAACAGCGATACTTACAAAGCCCCGTACCCCTTCAAAAAGCCCGAGAAGCCAAAGTTTGAAGACCCTCCTAAGCGGCAACCGTACTTTCCTCCCGCATCAGTCCCCGAACCTGAACGCAAAGGCTACTGGGATAAGTGGAGTCACTTCCATCGCTGAAGGGAGCAGATAGCCGGGGCTGTCGTTCGTTGGAGAGCATTTACTGGGTAGCGGAGATCCTTGGACGATTTCGACCAAGATTACCTGCGGGGAGCCACCTGCATCGCCGTGGGACTGCGGGCCCGGGTTGGAGCCACTGTCTCGATGCCAAGCAACTGGACCTCAATTCCCGAAATAGCGTCTGCTGGATTCACTGTCCTTAAAAAATCCCGCAAAAAAAGAGTGGCGCAGGGATGCTACTCGTTTCTCGCCCACAAGTTTTACCAATACAGATGGATTTTCGCCAACTTGATATTCAGGCGATGCAGAAGATCGTCTGAATATTGCAATATGCGAAGACGGTCACCTGATGCGACAGGTTCGCATGAAGCGCACGAACGATTCAGACTAATTTGATAGAATCACTCCATGCTGCAAAAAATTTCTTGTGACCCATTAAGCATTTGGATATGCATGTTCTAATTGTTAGCTCGGAACTGCACGTCGGACGTGCCGGGCGATGGTGGTTTCACCGTTTCACTCCTTTAATTCCTATGAGTTACCAATCTGATTGTCCCGAAGATGATGCCGTGCTGCGAACGGCGCCCGATGTTCCATCGACGGTACAGTTGCTGACCACGGAGGCTGCGAAGATACTGAAGGTTTTTCTAATATCCCGTCTGGATGGCGCGCGTTCCAACCCAAGCTCAAGCAGTTTTCAAATATGGGGAAAAGTAGCGGAGTCAATCAAAATGGAACCGTCATGGAGATCGATGGGGTACTCCCCAGAAAAGCGGTGGGTGGCGGACCCATCAAAAATCACTTCCTCCACCGCCCTTCGATGGAAGGAAGAAGGGCATTCCATCAATGCGGTCGCACCCCGATTCCGTGCGAGTTCTCCTCCTGCCTATCAACGGGTGAGGGATTGCAGGATGGGTCGGTATGTTTCGCTACCGGCCGTCCCGACTCAACGCGCTACTTCAGATACACCCGTTTTCACGGACTCGGGCGGTCTACGGGGCGACGATTCATCCTCGCTTCGATGTCCTTGCGAGCTTCACATTCCATCATGCCGCCTTCGTTTAGCAACACATATTCCAAACAGCCAACCTATCATGCATGCATCCAATATACTGCTGAAAAAATCGAGGGGTCTTCCACAACTGTTGAAAAACCCCTTCGGACGCTCTGGCATTTCCGCCGCAAGCCAACATGTTTTTTTAAAGATTATTTTCTTTTGCATAACTTGCGGAGCGTCTGCTAGGGCAGCCGAGGTAAGCTTTAAAGTCCGGGAATGTGTTTATGCTTGGGACGCCAAATACAACAAGACAGGAACCAGCGTGGCGGTCCGGATTCAGCTGAAGCCAGATTCCGGCGTTTCAGCCGAGTCGTTGAATACACTCAAGGAAACCTGGAAAAAAGGCATCGTGGATAAATGGAGTGACAAGCTAACCTGTCCAAACGGCGCGAGCAAAATGAAATTCGATGTGATGTTTGTTGATTCCGCCGCTCATCACGAAGTGCGGGTTAGAGTTGGCCCTCAGCGTAGCAGTATGCTTCTCTGGGACGACAAAGATGACGGTCACGCTGCCAGCCACGAGTTCGGCCATATGCTCGGAATGCACGATGAGTATGAAGATGCCAGTTGTCCTGATAGAAGTCCGGTTAAAACCGGATCGGTAATGGATGCAAATACCGGAGCGGTCGCACAAAATCATATTACAGCGGTTTGCGAGTCGCGGGCCAGCCTCCTTCAATTAGTCACCAAGGACACGGAGCAGGAAACACAGACTGCTTCCGAGGATCCCAAGGTGTTGTATACTCATCAGGATCTACGTAACCCCATTTCATGTAGTATACATATCGCGGCGGGTGATCCAGGCGATAGATTCTCACTGTTGGTTTCGATCGATGAATCAAAAGGGCTAACGTCCATAGTCTATCTGGACGAACTTAAAAAAGGAAGCTTTTCCAAGGACTACGCTGTCGACAAGCCGAAGCTGGAGCAACTTCGCCGCTTGCTTGAAGGAAACACCTTGCCTATCAGGTCGATCCTGGGCGGACCTTTGATGCCCGGCTCCCCCGTCGCCACTGTGAAAATCCAAATAGGTGAGAAGTCGTCGATTGTCAGTTATCCTGTGGGAGATATTCCTCCCGAGGGAGAACCCAATAAGGCTGCGATTGGACTCCTTAAGGAAGTGAAACCAGAAACTGTTCCTGAAATAGTCAAGAGTATTCATGAATTGCTCGTTACGGAATCTTCGCGGATCCCCATGAACTAATCACGATCGCGTGTTTTACGGTATCGAACGGACCTGACTTGCCATGGAAATCAACCGGAGAGATTTTCTTAAATCACCCGAAACGAAGAAAACCAACCCGCGAAACTCGCATTGATAGATGTCCTCCTACAGGGGCCCGGTCAGAACCATCAATGCTGTTGCTATTATGTTCACGGGTCATCTAGCGACCTGTGCAATGCTATGAATTCACCCTTTGTCGCACGTTCGAGCAAGAAAAATTTCGAGCAAGAAAAATTTTTACCTTCCAGTCTTTCGTCATCTCAGCCTTCGACCAGAAACTGGAATTTGGCATCGTCGCAGCGAAGTGGGGGCCCTCTGACAGGGCGTCGCTACCGAATTGTTTGAGAAAGGAGGATATTGCGGTCGACCATGGCCCGGACGTCGCCAGCATAACGACAATGGTTTGGTCAGCATAATTGACACTGATAGATACCCCTCCGAAAAGGCTGGCTATCAGGCATTGCGACTGAATCAAATTTGACAAGGGGCCGAGTTCTACTTCCAACTATTAATTTTAACAATGATTCATTCTTGATGGTCGCAGACGAGAATTTTTGAATTAAGGTGCATTTAAAATGTAGCTATCCATAGCAAGGACCTTGCTCATTTAAAATTTGATTCGCCTCCAATAATCAAGGGCGGATTTCCAACAGGATCAACCTTGCTCGATGAGCAGATCACAGGGAACAGCCTCCGCCAGAAGACCACTCTCTCAATCTTACTTCGACCGCCTCAGAGTATCCTCATCCGACGACCCCCGTTTGCCCCGCATCACCTCCACCGGAAATCGGGCCACCGATCTGGCTATCAGTGGGATTCGCTTCGCGCCAAAAAGAATCAAGACCACCAGACCGAAAAGAATCAGTTCACCGACTCCCAACGGTCCCAGTGAGAACGCAATATAGGGAAGATCGGCGACTGGAATGGAGGTTCTGGAGAGCATGAACGGGACGCACGCGTTATACAAAACCTGCTACCGCAAGCCTTGATCGAACGCTTAACGAAGCATTGGCATGGAACCACTGCGAAACGCAAGCCATTTTTCAATATGCGATCAAAATAACAGCATAGGGGTAAGAGGGCCACTCACCCTCGACAACAGCCGCAATGTCATTCAGCCGCCATTCTACAATTCATATGGAATGCGACTTGAATTTCTAATGAGCCGAATCGTGAAAAATGTAACGACTTGCAAAAAATCTATATTTTTTTCTCGACCTACCCTTGTCGGCCGACGTGAATGTTAGAGTTCGGTTAAGGTTATGAAATTTGATAGAGAGGCCAGCTGCGAAGTCGAAGGAACCGAAGGGCATGTCGCCCCGGAAGTCCTTGTTCCTTAAAATCGCGATCATCGGAGGAGTCACACAAAAGCCATGCCTGAATTCCCAAATCTACCAGAACGCCTTGAATTGACACGGCGCCAATTCCTGACGCGGACCACGCTACTGACTGGGGGGCTTACGTTCCTCAAGTCCACCGGCGGCGTGTTGGGCGGAGAAACCGAGGGGGAACTCTCGTTCAGGATCTATCGGAACGCGGACCAGATGTCGGTGGAGTTCCGGTTCCTCAATTTCGAGCACAACGCTGGCACGCTGAGACCCAAGGGGGGAAGGATGGCGCGGATCGCCATGCGGTTCGCGCCGCAGAACCTTGCGGAGGAAATCTTCCCGGAGCCACCCAAAACGGAAGGTTCCGACGAACTGCCGCCTCTCCTTGCGGACGACCGGGCGGGGGCGCCGGTCCGGACCTTTCTATCAGGGCCGAGTTGGCTGGTATTCGATTACGACGAGAGAGAGGGTTCCCTCCCTCTGGACCCGCGACAATGGTTGGAGTTGATTGCCAACCCGGTCAAGTCGCCGCTAATCGTCCCCGGGGCCGTGTTGGATCCGACACTGGCCCAAGACCCGCTGACGGGGCGGGTACAGCCCAGGCCGCCGCGGCTGGACGAAACGGCCATCGAGGTGCCGTTCCGTCTCTTCATGGCGCCGAGTGTGCCGACGGTGGCTATCCCGTCCCAGCAGCGTGGCATGGGGCGAAGCGATGGCTTCAACGTGTTATGGCACGTGGCACTCCGGAGCCGCTACGCGATCCCTCCCGCCTCTCCGCCGAAGGACCTGCCGCCGGAAGGATTGCCGCCGGCCCTTCAACCGCCCAAACGGGTTACGCTCAAGACGAGGCCATTTTACTCGCCGGACCATCTGCGCTCCAGCGAACCGAAATTCAGCCAATACTTCCCGAAAAACAAGGAACTCTCCCTTCACGCGCTGACGCGGCACTTGCTGGTGGAGCAGATCATGGGAGGGGATGGCATCATCGACGTGGAGCGGTTGGAGCTCTCGCCGCTGGGGGCGAATGCCAGCTTTTACTATGCCAGCCAGAAGGGCATCGAGGAAATCGAGGCGAAGCAGATGGCGGATGGTTGCATCCTGGACGACCCGAATCAGAAGGGGCGCAGCGGGGGCAAGCCCCAGACCCACCTTTACCTGTGGAAGCACCGGATCGTCGTCGGCCGGGACGTGTTTTTCGCGGAGGCATTCTTTGGCTGGCTGTTTCCCTTCCAGCACCCCGCGATCTATGTGGAGCTCACCGAGCGCAAGTTCGTTGCCCACAAGCAAGATGGCGTGGCAACCGACTCTCCGCCCGGCGCGTATTTGCTCAAGCGCCGGTTCATCATCCGGCTCAAGGATATCCGCCGCCACCTGGGTTCGGACTCATCCCTTGGCCGTGAGATGGCCTTGAAGCAGATCCGCCTTGTTACTCCGCAAAGCCCGGATCTTCGGAAGCCGGATGGCCAGGTGCGGAGGCCAAATGGCGAGAAAGATGAACCAAACGATACCATCCAAGAGAACTTGGACCAGATCGCGCTGGAATTTCCCAATACGGGCGAGATCGTAAGCGCCATCGGCGACAGGGGCCTTTATTTCTTCCCCACTTCCGCCACGGGGGAGCCCGTGGTGTGGGAACTGGAAACCGAGGATGAGTCCGGGAACAAGCAGCAGACCTCGGAAGCACGGCTGTTCTTTGCCACTCACCTGCGGGTCGGGCGCGCGGTCTACGGAAGGCTGCGGAAGGACCTGCGGAGCATCCACTTCAAGAGCAGCAAGATCGCTTTCGCGCCGGAGGCTCCGGTGATCAGTGTGCCGCTGCCCGGCGGGTTGCTCGGAGTGACGTTGCCAGGAGACCGGGATTTGCGGACTCTGGCGGGTTTCGCGGGACGGAGGCTGCTGGAGCAGTTGCGCCAACAGGCTCCGGAAACCCGTGCCGCGCAGCTCGCTGCCATCGACCTGATCGGCAAAACGGTGGCCGATGCCGGCGCTTGGGGTGACAAAACCAAGAATGAGCTGCTCGCGGGGATCGAAGGGCCGCTTGACGATCTGAAAGGCCTCATTGGCGATACTGCGGAAATGGCAGCGGCTTGGGGAAAGAAATACCGGGCCCTGCTGGACTTGCTGACCGATCCAGACACGCTGGTCTGGCAGGTGGATGACTCGCTCCGGCCCCTTGCGGAGTTCGTGGGGAAGCGGCTGCTGGAAACCGCCGCCCTCCTGGACAGCGATATTGGCGCCTTGGTGAAGGCAAAGGATGCGGCGCTGTCAGCGGCCCGTGAGGAGGCGAAAAAGGCCGGCGAAGAGCTGGACGAGGCAAAGAAGAAGCTCGTCCGCTGGACGGAGGAAAACGTCGATCAGATGGAAGGAGAGATCGACGCGGTGATCAACCGGCTGCAAACCGAGGGCAAGCACGCGCGCCATCTCATCGAGGAAGCGTCGGCACAGCTCGGCAAGGTGCGTGACCTCTCCACCACGCTGGAAACCCGCGTGATGACCTTCAGCAGCGAAATCCTGGGCCGCGAGGTGGATGCGGCGAAGACCCTCTATTCGAAGGTGCTGAACACCCCTTTCCAATTCCTGGAGAACTTCGACAAGCCTGATTTCGGCTTCCTCGCTTTGCCCGGCTTTGAAAAACCGGTCATTGACCGGATCACGGCTCGTCTCAACGAAGCGCGTGCCGCGATCCTGGGACAGGCGCCCTACGACGCTGGATTCCGACAACTGCTCAAGGATGCGATCCGTGACGCCCCGGTCCCGGATCGCGGGGCGCTGGAGAAAGTGATCAAACTCGTGGATACCACGAATTTTCCCGACTGGACGACCTTGGTCACGAAACTCTGCAACGCGGTTGAATTGGAGGCTTTTGTTACCAACGGCGGTCTCGCGGGTGAGGCCAAGGACCTTGTCGTTGCCCAGATGGCAATCGCCCGGGACAGGTTGCAAGACCGCGTGAAGAAGCTGCTGGGTGGACTCGATTCGGCGCGACACGATGCGGAGGCAATTGGTACCCGCGCGTTGCAGGCGGTGATGGAGGAGGCGGAGGTCGTTATTCCGGCGTTGAAGGGTGTGGCCAATGACGTGGCTGCCAGGGCCATCAACTTCGCGGACGGTTATTTGGCGGGCTCCTTCGAGGAGGCAAAAAATGGTGCCTTCGCAAGGTTGAGCGAGCCGATCAACGAGGGCAAGAAGCTCGTGCAGGACGTGAAGAACGGGCTGGCCACCCCGGCGTTGATCGTGGCCGGCATCTCACGGGAAATCGGCGTTATCGCCGGGGAAGGAAAAGAGGCCGTGGACAAATTCGCGCGGCAGATCCGAGATATCAACCTGGACGACGCGATCCCGGATGCGAAGCTCTTTGGCTGCCTCGAGTTGAAAAGCCTTCTGGCGCCGCTGCTCCGTGGCAAGCTGCCGGATTGGAAGACGCTGGAGCTGCCGGACCGCATCGAGCGGACATTCGCGTGGCTTGCGCCGCTCAAGAAACTGAATCTGGCGATCGTGACCTTCGAGCCGAAGGCCGATTGCCATTTCTGGTTGCACGCGCGGACCACGATCCTGCTGAAGGGACAATCTCCGGAGGGCCAGGTGGAGTTGATCGGCTGGATCGGAAAATGGGATGCCGAAAAGGGTAAGGTGGGGGAAGATGGCTCGCAACAGGATGGCCGGGCAAGGGTGACGCCGCCAGACGAATCCTTCGCACTGGACCTGCTGGGGCTGGTGCGGGTCGGCTTCTCGCAGATCGACATGCACGCCAGCTACCGGACGAGCCAAGGCCTTCAAAAGCCGCAGGTGAAGCCCACGATAGGGGAGGTGAGTTTCCTGGGTCCGCTGCGCTTTGTCCAGACACTGGAGGAATACCTGGGAGACCTTTTTGGCGGGGGCTTCAAACTCCGGTTCACGGGCGTGCACATTCATGTCGAACTCGGCGTGGCGTTCCCGCCCATCAGCTTCGGGGCCTTCAGCATGACAAACATCTCGTTTTGGGCGGGACTGGCACTGCCGCTTGGTGAAAGCCCACTGCAGTTTAAGTTCGCGCTGGCGAGTTTTGAAAAGCCCTTCGAACTCTCCGTGATGGGCTTCGCGGGACGCGGCTTTTTCTCCATCGGATTTGATACTTCAGGCGACCGGCTGCTCAAGGGCGCGCTGGAGTTTGGCGGAGCCCTGTCATTCAACATTGCCGTGGCCAGCGGTGGGCTGTATGTGATGGCTGGCATTTATTACGAGAGCACCGCGGACGCCATGCTCTTGAGAGGATACTTGCGGGCGGGAGGTTTCCTCAACGTGTTGTGCCTCATCAATGCCTCGGTGGAATTCTCGCTGGGCCTCAGCTTTCAGGAGCTGCCGCAAATCGGGGACACGGCCGGAGGCTCCGAGGTCTTTGGTTTTTGCACGATCACGGTTTCCATCGAGTTCTGCTTCTGGAGCATGGATGTGAGTATCGGCATGGAGAAGCACCTGGCGGGGTCCTCCGGTGGAAACAACTCGCAGCGAGCGAGGAAGTGGAACGAGCGCTTTGCCATCCTGGCCGGCCACGGAGAGCCCTCACAACCCCGGGCCGAGGCTCGTCCGTTCATCGGAGGGGCGGGCGCGCGTTTTGAAAACTTCGATAGATTCCAGCAAGACTACTGGTCGTATTTTTCCAGGTAGACTGAAAAAACCATCCCTGATCTGACATGAAAGTCACCCCCATCTTCATTCCGCGCGGCTGCGAGTTCGTTAGAAAAAGGCTCTTCGCGTCCGTTGTCCTGACGTTCAACGAGGAGCCTGCGGAAGTGGCTGACAAGGCGGTTCTGGAGCAAGGGCTGGATGCGCTGCAGAACCTTCTGGCTGGTCCGGAGAGTTCCGGGCGGTTGGTATTCACGGTGGAAATTGCCAGCTCGGTGGATACGTCCACGACCCACACGGCGTATTTCCGGAGAGTCCGGGGTCCCTACCCGCTCGATAAGGCGATCAAATCCTGGAGGGTGATTCTTGACGGCATCTCATCCACGCAAGCCACCGCCGGTGGACTGAACCGCTCGCAAAGCCCGCTGGCCCGGCGCTACCTCGAACACGCCGCGGGGAACGGAACATCCGCACCCGTCGAACCGGCAACAGCAAATCCGGCGGCGGCCTCGGAGTTTTCGCCGGGCTGGCGGGTGGAGTCGCCGGAAAGCCATGGCATGCTCAAGACCGCGGAACTCCACTACAAACGGGGAGCAGGCTTGGAAGCGCTTCCGAAGTCCCGCCGGCAACTCTTGGAGGTGGTTTGCGGCAAGCTCTTTCCGCAGTTAGGCGACACGCTGTTGAAGCGCATCCATGAATTGAAGCTAAGGGCACCTGCGGAAAGTGATACTTGGATGCGGGAGAGAGACGCTGGTGATGAGGCTTACCTTCGCCTCCAGGAAGCTATCCGGCAAGGAGCCTTGACCGCACGAGGCCTCGCGCACGTCATGGCACCCTTGGTGGAAAGGGAAGCGGGCAAATTGCTGTCCTCCCCCGATCTTGGCGGGCTGGAAACGAAGCTGCTCGCGGAATGGAGGGCGTTTGAGGGCGAGAAAAATTCCCCGGCACGGGCTCTGGCCATCCAGAGCCTCGGAGCGAGAATCCTGGCGAAGGGCGCTGGCGTGGAACTGGACCGCTCGAAGCGCTCGCTGGAGGCGAACCAGAACCGGCCTGTCCGCAAAATGACGCGGGAGGAAGTGGAAAATGTCTCGTTTGGAGAGACTGTGGCCCGCTTCACTCAGCACCCCGGTCTCATGCGCGGGCTTTGGCTTACCCACGACCTGGAGCTTGATCTGAGCCAAGGTGAGCTCCCGCCCTGGGTGCCCGCAAACTCGTCCGCCGATCTGGCAATGACAGTCACCGGCCTGGCGATCATCACAAGCTCGGGTGCCGTGCAGCCCGTGGTGCTTCCCCTGCCTTGGGACAAAATGATCACAATGGTGGAGCTGTCCTCAGTGGAGCACGGGGACTACTTCCGGGCCAAGCCTGCACATCCGGGGGCACGCTACTATCGTGGCCTGCCCACGGTAACGGGTGGGCCCGGCCTTGCCGAAGACGCCTGGCGCCGCTGGCAACTGGTGTCAGGCACCAGACTGGCAGTGGATCAGGCGGACGGCATGTCTCTCGCGGCCACCGGTGAAACGAGCGCCGCCGCGTCAGCGCGGGGGGAGAGCGCGCCACGCCTTCGCAGCGAGGGTTTCGCATTTCGCTGGAAAGAATCCGGTAACGAAAGCATGGCCGCGGCCGCGCACGATCGTCTGCGCAATGCGGCGAAGGGAACCTCCCGGAACACGGGGGTGGCGCTTTCAGGGGAACTGAGGAACGTGTTGGCCAGGGACGCCAAGCTGAAAGCGGCGGCACAAGCTTACTTCGACGCGCGAGCGGCCTCCGTCCATGCCTTCATCCAGTCCGAGGCCGAGAAAAGCCGCCGGGGCGAACCGCCGGGCGAATTGACACTCGCGGCTCTGGGAAGTTTCGTTTCGGGTCACACCACGGACGCCGGGATCAAGGCGGCAGCGGCTCAAACCAAGGCTGCGGGTGAGCTCCTGGCGGAGATAGAAGAAGAAGCGCGGGCCAAGGCATTTTACGCGGAGGACCTGGCGCGGGGACTCGCCTTCGAGGGGCGCTACCTCATTCCCGGGACTGCGGAAAGAGCCGCATCTTCCGGCGGGCCCCACACCACGGACTTCACCGCCCTGGAACAGACCGACGTGGATCAAACGGAATCCGGCAGGCTATCCGGCACGAGCGCGTTCCACAAATGGCACCGCCTGTGCCTCCGCAAGGTGGAACTTTTTCCCCCGGGACAAAACTCCCTTCCTTTGCTCAGCTTCGAGGAAGAATCGTTTCTGGCCAGTTCCGTCACCCAGGCGGCTCCGCCCATCGTGGGGATACTCGCTGCTAATGTCTCACAGGCGGTTGAAGACCGCGGATGGATGGACCGTCACCTCAAGGTGAGGCTCCTGGTTTCGGATCCCCAGGGTGCCTCCGTGGAGCCGGGGCCGGAGCATCTGTTCTGGTGTGTCGATCCGTCCAATCTCGACGAGAAGATCCCGAAGCCCGCCACCTCACGGAATCCCTTCCAGGGGGAAACAAAGGATCCAACCAGCGTGCGCTGCCTGATTCGCGCGCGGGCCACCGCGGCCGACCTGCGATTCGCTACTTGGCCGGAAGCCATGAATCAGGATGCGGGAGACCGCATCAGGCTGCACATCACGGAGGAAGTCTTCGACAAAGAGGACACGCCGAAGGCCGGGGTGGGGTGGGTTGCTTGCCAGATCATCGCAAGCCCGGTCTTTGAAATTGGCAGTCCCTTCGAAATGCCTGCGAATCCGGGGGATCTCGGTCTAGTGCTGGCCACGAATTATGTCCGCGGCGAGGTTTACAGTTTTCTCTTCAGCCAGGAGGCCACTGGCTTCGTCGACTCCATCGGCGCGGGATATCTTTGGACGGTGGAAGAACCTAAGCTGCCGGATGAGTTCAACCGCTTTCTTGCCGAAGGTGACCGCCGTTACTATGCCCTTGATTCCTTGGATCTCGTGCCGGACGGGAACCCCCGGGTGATGGATGACTCGGAGCGGATCACCAGCAAGGACTTCTTGCTCAATTCCTCCGAATGGCCGGATTTCTTTCTTGCCGTGGGGATTCAGGACCTGCCTGGCGACCGGGTGCGAGCCAGGAATCTTCCCTTTGCTCCTGCCGTCTCCTGGGCGCAGGAGCGGAATTGGCTGGAACTGGTGGACGGCGCAGACTTGGAGGGAGTCCGCGGACCCGTCTCCGCCCTTGCCTTGGAAGCTGCCGGCGAAGCGACGCTGAAACCCAATGGGTGGATCATCGCCGGAACTCCCGAGATACTCATCCCGACCACTTGTTTTCCCGGCATCACCACTTCGAACGAAGTCGTCCGGGTGCGGGGAAGCTACCTTTGGCAAAATAGCAGGCTCGAATTCCAGTCTGACGCTTCCGCTGTTGTCATTCCAGAGAAGACGCAACAGGAGGAATACACCTACCTCAGGACCAAGCGCGCCGTGGCGATCGTGGCAACTATTGCGGTGGAGACCAGCCGGAAGGTCGAATTCGACGTGGACTTCATTGCGGCCGTCCCCGTTGCAAGCGATTTCATCAAGACGCAGGAGTTGCAGTCAGGAACGTGGATCGAAGCAATCGGCGGCAGGAGGGAGGACCGGATCATTGCCCGGGGCTATCCGAGATATCCGGTGGCGACGGTGATCGACCAGACCAGCGGCTCGCCAATCAAGCGGGTCGTGGTTTTTGCCGACGGGACGAGGCGAGAATCCGAGTGTTCCGCCGCCAATGTCCAGATAAAGCGGACCGGCCGTTTGAACTATACGGAAGTCGTGAAGGTCCCTGCTTCCCCGGCTCCACGGGTCATTGAATCCACCGTCGCCTTTGTCGCCAATAATTTTGAACCCTTCAGGCTGATCGGGGAAATCGCCCCGTTCCAGGAAAGCAGCACTCCCCCGGCCGCTCCGGGGAGAGAATTGCTGGTGTTCGAACTGGTTGGGACCGGGAAAAGCAAGCGCGCGCCCCGCGTGCGCGTACCGATGAGCGGGAGATTCCACGAAGCGGATAACCGTCTCGCGGATCGCCATGCCAATGCACTCGAGCCGGGCGACTATGTGATCGTCCGCGCCGAAGCCGCGATGGAGGGCGGCTTCGCTCCCGTCGAGGACGGGGGGTTCCAGCAGATCGCGGCGGGCATCCGTGGCAAGCTGACACGGCAGAGAGCCAGCGCGGCTGCCGTGATCGCCCAGGCAGGTGCCGACTATGAGCCGGCCGGGGCAACGACCGGACAGGATTTGTCCCGCGTGATCTGGGTGAAATCGGAAGCCCTCACCGCGGTGGACGGGAAAATGTTCACCGGTGCCGTCGCACCGCTCGTGCTATTGCGACGGGCCATCGTCGCACCACTCGCCGGGGTGGCCGCCTCGGGTTTGCTCCAAAGTATCAAACTGGGAAGCCCTACCCTGCTTGAAAGCAGAGCCAGGCATGGCTTGAAAACTGGCATGCGGGTGCGCTTGTCCGGTATTGCCGGTGGCACGCCTGATATCAACCGGGCATGGCTCGTCACTACGGCGAAAGACGACTTGGACCGTTTCAGCATCCCGGTGGAAACCACCGTCGCGGGAAACGGAGGCACCTGGACCCGGGTGCTTTCGGCGCCACTCGCCGGCGCGATTTTGAAAGTGGAAACCGGAACGCCGGCAACCACTTCCCTGGTGATCACGGACCAGCCGCATCGCCTGTCAACAGGTGACTGGATCCGCGTTCTCAAGAGTAGCCATGCCGCTGAGAATGGTGAATGGGTTGTCGCGGTTGTCAGCGGGACAACCTTCAGCGTGGATGCGGTGTGGACCCCCACCGCCACCAGCGCGGCGAAGTGGGTGGCGATGTTCCGCCAGACCTTGGCGGGGAAGATTGCCAAGGTGGAGAAGGGGGCGGCAGAGGGAACTTCCCTGGTGACCACGGACCAGCCGCATGACCTGACCAGCGGCGACCGGATTCGGATTTCCAAAAGCGCGACGGCCGCCGAGAACCAAGCCTGGGCCATCTCCGTTGAAAGCGCGGGCACTTTCACCGTGGCTGCCTTATGGACCGAGACAGCCACCAGCCAGGCGGAGTGGGAAGCGGTTCTACCGGAGCCCGTTCAGGCTGGCATCAGCGACCTCATCGCCCGCTGGTCCGGATGGAGCATGGGCTGTGCCCTGCCCGGGCAAGCGGACGAAAAGGCTGAACCGGAAAAGACGGACCGCTGGCGGATCAAGGTGAGTGTCCCCAGCCGCACCACGCCACCGCCGTACCGCGAGTACTCCTCCTATCAGCTGCCGCTCCGGCATTCCAGGTCCTATCAATTCCGTTGCTGGCAAGTGGACCTGGCTGGAAACAACGGTATGGATCCACAGGTTTTCAACTACCGCCGTCCCGGCCCACATGTGGGTGCCTTCGGCAGTCCCGAATACCAGAGGGTCACGGAGGTCCAGTTGCCCCTGCTGGCCTTCCCGCCCGTCGAGGATCGCGGCGTCAATCCGGTGGCAGCGAAAGTCCCCGACACCCCATATTTTCTAACTGGAGATTTCCGGAGCGTCTCGGGAGCGATCCGGGCCCTGCTGGCAAAGCCCGGGCTGTGCCAATATTTTCCTCCCGGGGCTTGGGAAATTGCACAAAAGACGGCTCTTCCTGACACGGAGCGCAGGCTCTTCTTAGCATACATCCTGAATGAATGCCTGCGGGATGAAAACCTTCCCGATGTGCTTACGACCCAGGCAGAGAGGAAGGCGAGCGACCCTACCCTCCTGGAGGCGGGCGATCAGACACTCCTGAAGGCGTGGGAAGAACGGCGCGCCGCGGGGAACCCGTCCGGCGACGGCACACCTGCCATCTTGTTACTTAACCGGCGTCTATTGGAAAGAATCTTGTCCGGCACGGTAAAGAAGGCTCCGGAAGGTATCACCCGCCAATGGCGGCTGGTCTTGCTCACTGATCCGGGTGGCCCGGACGGCGAAATCGGCCCTTTCCACAAGGACCACGAGTTGTGGGCACGGGAAACCCGCTGTTTTCTTTTGCCGCCGTCGGCTTCCGAGGAAACCGTGATGGCCACGGGAATTCTGGATAGCCGCACTCCGGCCTTCCTAAGGGAACTCTTCAGCTTGCGCCGCTTGCACGCGGTGCGGGGGATGCTCAACGAGAGGTCAAGCTTGGGACCGCGGAAGCTGAATTATCTGCCGGATCCGGACGCGAGTGGCCGTGCGGAAGAAGTTCCGCCGTGGACACTTTTCGTCTGGGACGGGGTTCAATATCTCCGGGCTCCGCTCAACTTCGGCCCTGCGCCGGATTTCGACAAATGGTCCTCGCTCACGCTGGAAGCAATGGATGCCGGGACCCACCCGCTGGAGTTGCGGGGATTCGGAATAGCGATTCCGCGTGGTCGGCACAGCTTTGCGTGCCTCGACCACAGCCAGGAAAGCCGCGACGGTTCACTGAAAAAAAAGGACTTGGAGGAACGCAATGTGCCGGACCTGATGGCGGTCGCCCGCATCGAACTGATCCATGCGGTGACACAGCCGCTCGTCCCTCCGGATCTCGCGCGGTGGCAAATGCAGAACCGCAGGCTGCCCGGGGATACGGCGCAGCAAGTGGGAGGGCTGGTGAACGTGGACCGGCCGAGCACCGGGGCACTCACTGTGGTTGCCCACTGGGACGACTATTGGGACGAATCCGTCACCGTGATCCGTCAGCCGGCAGTCGCCCGCGCGACCATCAAGAATGGGAAAGTTCATTCCGTGGACCTCGTCAAGGGGCCCGATGGCAAGGTGGCCGCTGGAAGCGGGTTTGGTTCCGAGGCGATCGTCCATCTCGTCGAGCCGGGCCAGCAACCGGTTCTGACCCTGCAAGGGGGGAGGTTCCTGATGGCGCCGAAGCCTGTGCTGACCAGGGAAACCATCGCATGCAAGAAGGACGGCAACCATACCCACCATCCGGTGCTCGCGAAGTTCAAGGTCCATCTGGTGGAGAACCGGGTGGATCGGGTGGATGTGCTCGAAGGAGGCAAAGGCTACGGCAGCTACGTCCCTCCGGACAACCCGGGTCCCGGCAAGGAAGTCGATACAATTGAAGTCCTGGCCGCCCTGATCCTACAGCGGCCTCCCCTGGTGGAAACCGCCAAGGCGCGCTGCAATGTGGTGAAAGGACGAATCACCGGCTGCACCTTTGACACAAATGACGCGGGCGAGAAATGCCGCGGTGGCTACTACATCGAGCCACCCGATGTGTGGCTGGACGATCCGGAGGGCACCGGCCAGGGCGGTGAGTTGATCGCGATTCTCGATGGATACGGCGAGATTGCGCAGCTCCACGTGTTGAAGGGGGGAACCAACTATTCCGAATTCACCCGGGTGCGGATCAATACCCATCGGCAGTCGTTTCCGGAGATCCCGGTGGAAGCAGCGGATCGCGGCGTTGCGGCGCGACCGGAAATCATTCCCTCTCCCGTGCCGCTTTCCCTCTTGCATTCCTTCACGGATCCATTTCACCACAGCGTGGAGTATGCGGTGCTTGCTTCATCCGCCTACCGGGATATCTTCAAGAGCGAGAAGGGCGCGCCCGGAGACGCGAAGTGGAGGACCCTGCAATCCTCCATCGTAAAATTGCAGATACCATCCAGCGTCATACCTGTTAGCCCGGAGCCTTCCAGTCTGTGGCTGGCATTCCGCATGAGGCAACCGCAGCCCCCGCTGCAAGGAATGTGGTGCGCATCCTTCGAGACAGCCATCCGCGTCTATCTACAGCGTCCTTGGCGCGCGGAGGACCAGTTGGCAGTCGTCACCGGACAAGCGGAGATCAATGCAGTGTCCGGTGACAACACGAATTGGCTGCGGCTCACCCCCAAACAGCGCGAATACACGTCGGAATGGGCATTCGACCCGGCTTGGCGGGAACTTGAACTGCCAACGCTTCACCGGGACCGCTTCGGCGGCCGAGTCTTACCATCGCAACCTTACGCGCATCCGGTCATGGATCCTGCTCCCGCTGCGGGCGGGCAGGCGACGGTGGAGACGGATCCTCCACCTCCTGTGAACTTGGCACTTTACGAGGTGGAATGGGATGCCCAGCGTCAGGAGTGGTACGCGGATGTTCACTTGAAAGGACCCATTGGCGGGCCGACTTTCGTGAAGTTGGCAATCGGGCGATTCCAGTCTTATTCGCTTCCCGGGCTGGAACTGTCACCCATTGTCAGTCTGGACATGATCGCGTTCCCCGGACACCGGGGTCTTGAAATCACCTCTCCGGAGTCGGGCAAACTGCGATTTGAAATCAGCGGTGACATGGGTGGGGAAATTGGGAAAGATGCAAATGGGATAGCCCTGCGCATGATCACCGTGGAACTGCGGCGCAGACCGCTCGTAACGCCCGGCACCCCGCCTTCGTCCGCGTTGCTTGTTCCGGCAAAAAGCCCTCCGGACGGGAAGGGAGAATCTGGCAAGCCTGGCACCGTGGAGGTGGCAACCGTGGAAACGGAAGCCCTTGGCTCCCCCTCGAATTCTTCGGAAATCCACTTCGAGGGGAATTTCTATCATGGCGACCCCGAAATCGACACCCTCCTTCTGGTGGAGAAGGACGGCAAATTTTCCGCGGTCACCGGAAAAGCGTGGGAGCAAGCGATCCTGATGAATGAAAAATCGTCGCCCGGGGCCGGAAAAGATGAAGTCTATTTTATGGTCCGGGAAGGCATCCTCCGCGAAAGCATCGCTCCGCAGGATGAACAAATCATACCGCGGCCAGAAATCATGCGGGGTGGTCAGGTCATCAACGTGGCCCGGCAGCGCATGTGGCACCACGCCATCTCATTGGCAGAAATCATCAGGTATGTTAGATCATGATAGATTGAACGTGTCATCCGGAAAGCCCGGCCATAATCACAAAATCCAACTCAAATCCAAACACAGCAATATGCCAATCACCGTCACACTCGATATGTATTCAGGCCGGCCCAACCCCAGTTGGGAACTCACTGAGTCCCAAATAGCTAAGCTTCGGAAGTTCTTAGCAAAGCAGCAACCATCACCTCTGGCGGCATCTGCCGATTCGGGTCGTCTTGGCTATCGAGGCATGATTGTCTCCTCTGTTTCCGAGATCGACACACCTCAGCTCGCTCGTGTATTTGATGGCCATTTTCAGTCTGCTGCTTTCGGAAGCCAGACACATGTCGATTCCGATAGTAAGTTAGAGAAATTCCTTCTAGAAACCGGCGCAACAAAACTTCAGGGGTGCGAAGCGGAACTTGTTGCTGCCGAGATCGAAAAAAACGTCAAAGGCGGGGCTGGTAACCTTCTGCGCAATATCCAGCCGCTTGCAGAGCCGCCTTACGACCCATTGAAGTGGAATAGTAATCCACTAATTATGCGCTCGAACAACTGCTACAACTATGGCAATGACATCATTACCAACACAATTGCCCAGCCGGGGCGCGGTTCCGGTCAGGAAGGACCTTTGCCGCCAAGTTGCTCAGGAACTGGGGCTGCCGCTGTTCGTGATGGACAGGTTTCCATCACAAACCCTAATCAGACGTTTGCTCAAGGACATGTGATTGCGTTGGTTATTTCCTCTTCTTGGCAAGATTATCATTGGTATAGACGGGACAAGAACGGTAAGTGGTCACACAAGCCGGGTCCGACTGCTGCTCGGAACGTTGATAATTCTGGCGACTTGATTTCTAGCCCGGAGACCTGCGACCGCGGACCCTACGAGCAGTTCTGCGGATATTATCACTGCATTCCAGCCAACGTTCGTATCCGCTAAATGCGAACCGGGTGTCCGGGAGCGATTAGCTCCCTCTGGTGTTGAGGTTGCCTGCATCAGTGATGAGACGGTTTCTTATGACGAAAAACTACACGGCGCAGCGGTGGATTGCCGTTGGAGTCCTCCCGCCAGTCCCTGATGGGATTCGCGGAAGAGTTGGCCGGGTTCACGCTCTGAGCGGCCTCCAAATGCAGGCCGCGGTAGGAGATGATGAGGAGGCAGGCCTTCTTAGCCTGCGCCAGCAATCGGGATGACTTCCACTGCTGGGATAGCAAGGGTCGAAGAGAGGCACTCGGATGGCTGCCGTAGCACCTCAGTCTAACCTCATCGCCTTTGCCGAAGTTAGGCCGATCAAAGTGGCCTGAACTGAGTTACTTTTAGTGAACAGATTGGAGCATGCACTGCACTTGCATTGACCTCTTTCCCTAGAAGAATGCACTTGGGGTAACAGTTTATGGATCGGCGCGGTCTTCGGCCTTGCTGCGAAGCCGATCTTTGATCTATTCTGAAAGATCTTCTGTGTTTTGCGTTCCTTCCTCCTCTTGGGAGATCGTTAGCGTCAACAAAGATCCGAGGCCCACCGTCGCGGCTGATTTCTTGTCGAGGTAGTGCTCCGCCGTTACCCGGACATCGCCATGACGCAGGAAGCGCGATGCCGCATACAAACCCATGGTGAGGTTGATCAGGCTTCCCGCTTCCTTTCGGAGCACGTGAAGGGGCTTCAAATCATCAACGCCGTGCTTCTTCAACCACGCTAGAAGCCCGTCAAAATGCTTTTCCGCCCGATACCATTGCACCGCCTTCGACTTGCTTTTCCCGCCGGTCGCACGAATGACAAACTGCCCCCTGTCACTCTTGCGAAACTCGGACAACAAGGCGGCGACTTCAAATTCTATCTCGACCTGTCCGTTGCTCTCCTCCGACTTCGGTTTGAAATGCGGCGTTTCGCGGATCTCAATGGTCCCTTTCTCCAGATCAATTTGATTCCATAGAAGCTTGTCGATTTCATTTCGCCTCAACCCTGCGAAGGCGGCCAACAAGAAAATCTTCAACTGCTCGATCCTCGATTCATAGGCATCAGTTTTCTCTTCGTCCCCACGCGGCGCTCCCAATTCGTGATAGGCCGCAGCGACAATTTTCCGAATGTCGATCCTGCTGACATAGCGCATCGACGAGCGCGGAAAGAGACTAACTTCCTGAAACGGCAGAAGATCGGGTAGAATGCATTTTTCTCCCACCAGTTTCACAATCTTCGGCGAAAAAAGGCTCCGAGCCTGGCGGATGAACGAATTGACCGAGTTCTTTCCCTTCCGTTCCTCCACGGGGTTTCCTTTCCTTCCTTTCAGGAATCGATGTTTCCATCCTTCGATCGCGGACGGTGTTAGCACGTCGAGGGAGACTGCATTCACCTTGCTCATCCAAGCGTCATGACCTCCCTTTTTGTAGTCGAATTTCGACGGTCCCGAAGAGACCTTGGCTATGGCTGCCGCAATCATACGGAGCGATGTCGCATATCCCGCGATTGTTCTCGGGGCTACTCCCGCAATTTTCGAGGCAAGTTCAATATACTCTCCAACCGTTACCGTCGGCTGCGCCTCGTTCTCAGGAACGAAGGGCTGGGTGTATCCCGGGTGAAACTTTTCAAGCGTCACCTGCCAACCACTGGTGATCAGCGTCAGGTAAACCTCACGGGCCCGTCTGGCGGCCCCCGTCTTGTTTGCCAGTCCCAAGGGAATCGCCTGGCGTTTCCCCTGATGATTGATCCTGACGGAAAATTGCTTTGTTTCAAATTTTTCTCCGCCTTTGGTGAACCATGGTTTGAAAACCGCCCCTTCCCAATAACGAATGTCAGTCTTCGCAAAGGCCTTCTTTTGCTTGGCCACTTCTTGGCCACTTTTTTGGATCTTCGGTGACATTTCTTGCGCTCCTCTGGACTTCAGAATGCGCTGTATATGATTAATTACCAGTAATTTTTGTGGTTCAAGGCGGTTCATTGAAGATCTTACTAAATCAATATAGCTACAAACTACGAATCAGAAGG
This sequence comes from Verrucomicrobiota bacterium, assembly GCA_040385685.1. Lineage (GTDB taxonomy): Bacteria > Verrucomicrobiota > Verrucomicrobiia > Verrucomicrobiales > Akkermansiaceae > Luteolibacter. Next base: position 49,807 of record JAZKGW010000035.1, read on the forward strand.
TTAGGGGTTCGAGTCCCTTCGGGTGTACCACTCTCGATATCGTCAAAAGCCCTGGTTTCCAGGGCTTTTTTCGTTTCAAGGACTGACGGGCGTCCTTTGTGAAAGTCTCATTCTGCAATGTAGCGGAACAACCATGGCGCACGTGGTTCGAACTCGGACTTCCGACGCAGGGGAGGTTTGCACTTAGTGGCGGTAAGAAGGGTTTGTGCCTTCTAATAGTCATTTGTCTTAATTTGATATTTACAAATCCTTATAATCTAGATGCAGTCCCGCGTCCTAGCGGGAAGGTTCATGTCGAGGCCAAAAAGATTCCCTCGATTGATTGAAATCTCTGCGTTTTCCAGGTTCCCCAGACCGATATCCCCGATGTTTACATTTCGATTGATCATTCCAAACGTCGCCGGGAACAGTGCGACGGGGATGAGCAGCCCGTCCCCGAGGGGTCTGAATGCGAGGCGGAAACAAGGCATTTGCAAAGGAGGGGCGGCTTGACGCCTTACCCGCAAGATGCATCGAGCCGACCGGTGAATTGCTGTCCGGAGCCGTTTCCACGGCTGTTCCACGAGCTGGCCCGAGGTGCCCGCGACGCGAATGAAATCCAGAAATCTATTTTCAGCCCACTGTCGAAAGTCATCATGAAACAGCTCTCAGCCACCTGCCTGACCACTGGCCATCGCGAACGCATCGGCAGCGCACTCCGTACTCGTTTCCCGAGAGAATCCTGGATCGCGTCCTTGGTTGCCTTGGTCCTTGTGCTGACCCAGGGGGCGGGACAAGCGGCGGATGTCACGGTGGTGAATACGAACAATTCAGGAGCCGGTTCACTCCGCCAGGCGATCGTGGACGTTCCTGTGGCAGGCACCATCAATTTCAATTCCGGTCTCGGTGGTCAGACGATCACGCTGGCAACGGAACTGATTCTGGACAAGGCCATCACCATTGACGCCAGCGGGCTCACGGGCGGCCTGACCGTGAGTGGTGGCGGGTTGGTGCGCCTCATCCGGGTGAATGCCAGCGGTAACCTCACGCTGCGGAACCTGACACTGACCGGCGGCAAAGGCATCGGCGCGGCAGACAACGGATTCGGTGGGGCGCTTTACAATGCTGGCACCACCGCCGTCGAGCGTTGCACGTTCAGCGGAAATTCCGCGGCCACCTACGGTGGCGGCATTCACAACGCTCCAAATGCCACATTGGCCGTGAATTACTGCATGTTCACGGTGGATGCCGGTTTGATCGGAAATTCCGCGGGGCTTTATGGGGGCGCGATTTTCACCTCCAGCCTGTTGACGGTGAATGGTTCCACCTTCGACCGCAACAAGTCGGATTTCGAAGGCGGCGGCGTTTACAGCGACTTTTCCAGTACGCTGACGATCACCAACTCCACCTTCACGGGTAACAGCGCGGCTTTCTTCGGTGGCGCGGTCTTCAACGGCAGCCCACGGATGAATTTGGGCAGTTCCACTCTCGTTGGAAATCACGCGGACCGAATCGGCGGCGCCATTTACAATGACTTCTTTGGCACTCCCAGCGCCAATATCCAGAATTCCATCATCACCGAAAACACCGCGCCGGAAGCTGGGAATATCTATGGCCCATGGACGGGTGCCAACAACATCACCAGCGGTGATCCCAAGCTCTCGCCGCTCGGAAATTTCGGCGGTCCCACCAAGACGATGCCTCCGCTGCCGGACTCGCCGGCCATTGATGCGGGCGGCTCGACAGCCCTGCTCACGGACCAGCGCGTGCAGCCCCGCATCTTGGGCGCGGCGCTCGATGTCGGAGCTTACGAGTGTGCGTTTTCGGATTACAACCCGGCGGGCGTTACGATTTACGGCCGGGTGACCAGCGGCGACACGACTGGTGTGTTTGAAATCTCGACCGACCCGGATTTCCTGCCAGACGTGACCACCTTGGCGGGGACGGGCACGGATGGATTTGCGGATGGTGCGAGGTTGTCGTCGAAGCTCGGGTTTCCCTCCGGCGTCACCCGGGATTCATTGGGCAACATTTTCTTCGCCGATACTGGAAACAACCGGATCCGCATGATTGGCCCGGACGGAGTCGTGACGACGATCGCGGGTATCGGCACCTACGGCTTGGCAAACGGTCCCGGGCCCACCGCGGAGTTTGCCTTCCCGGCCGCCTTGGCCGTTGGGCCGGATGACAACGTGTATGTGGCGGATACCTACAACCACCGCATTTGCAAGGTGACGCGGCCGGCTGTTCCCGGCGGCGAGTGGACCGTGACGAACCTTGCGGGGACTGGATTCGCCGGATTCGTCGAGGGATCCGGATCGGTCGCACGTTTCAACTACCCCTATGGCCTGGTGCTGGATGCGGGCGGAAATGTCTTTGTGGCTGACTCAGGCAACCACCGGATTCGCAAGGTGACTCCTGTCGGCGCGGTCAGCACTTACGCCGGGTCCGGCGCGGCGGACTTTCTGGATTCCTCGACCGCTAGCGCTGCGAAATTCAATACGCCGCGAGGGGTTGTCATTGCCCGTGGAAATCTCTACGTCGCGGACACTGGCAACCATCGCATCCGTCAAATCACCGCAGTGGGCGCAGCGGCAGGAGTGGTCAGCACGTTCGCCGGATCGACCGCCGGATTTGCCGACGCCAATGGGACGGTTGCGAAATTCGACACTCCCTCGGGAATCGCGACCGATGTCGACGGCGTTCTCTACATCGCCGATAAGCAGAATAACAGGATCCGCAAAATCGACAGCTCAGGCACAGTCACGACCGTCGCCGGCACGGGGGACAGTGGTCTCATCAACGGAAAATCCGACATCGCCCGCTTCAAGGCTCCGACCGGAGTGGTGGTGAGCTTGGATAAGAAAACCCTGATGGTGGCGGATGCTGAAAATCACGTGCTCCGCCGCGTCGCCATGAAGCCTGTGACCGTGCAGTCCACTTCTTTCACCGACGCCTATGGGGTGCAGGTCAAAACTGTTCTCGACGTGGAGGCGCTGGGGCTTGATCCGGGCGTGACCTATTATTTTCGTTGGGTCACGACCGGCGGGATCGAGCAGCCGCTGGGTCAGAGTTTCTTCCTGTATGATTTCCCGACCGTGGTGACCCACGCTGCCAGCAGCGTGTCCCCGTCCTCGGCGGTGCTGAATGCGATTGTCGATCCCAAGGCAGGCCCGACCGTCGTCACCTTCGAATACTCGACCGACCCCGGGCTGTTGAAACCCTACGAGGTGAGGACATTCGCCGGAGCCGCGGCACAGTTTTCCAATCCATCCGGAGTCGTCACCAACGCCGCCGGTGATGCCTTCGTGGCGGACCGCCTGAACCACCGGATTCGCAGGATCACACCGGCGGGTGTTGTCACCACTTTCGCCGGTTCCGGCGTGGCGGGTTTTGCGAATGCCAGCGACACAACGGCCCAGTTTGAGAAACCGACTGGTCTCGCCATCGATGGCAGTGGAAATCTCTACGTCGCCGACGAGTCCAATCACCGGATCCGCAAGATCACACCGGCGGGTGTTGTCACCACCTTCGCCGGTTCCGGCGTGGCGGGCTTTGCCGAAGGTGACGCCGCTTCCGCGAAGTTCCTCTATCCCTCGGGCGTGGCCGTGGATGTGGATGGCAATGTTTACGTGGCCGACTCGGGAAACCAGCGCATCCGTAAGATCACCGCTGCAACCGGAATGGTTTCGACATTGGCTGGTTCAGGCGTCGCCGGATTCACCGACGGGACCGTGGAATCCGCGCAATTTTCTTCGCCGCAGGCACTTGCCGTGGATGCGAGCGGCAGAGTGCTGGTGGCCGACACCGGCAATCATGGCATTCGCGCGATCGAGGCCGGCAGCGTCACCACCCTTGCGGGGACCGGCGTCGAAGGGTTTCTCGATGGTCCGGGTGGCAGTGCGATGCTCGCCTCGCCGCGGGGAGTCGCGCTGGATGCCGCCGGCGCCGTTTATGTCACGGATTCGGGAAATCACCGCATCCGCCAAATTTTCCCAAGCGGGCAAGTCAGCACCTTCGCGGGGTCCGGAAATCCCGGCCACGTCGACTCTCCCGCGGTCGGCCTTTTTCCCATCACCGTCTGTCAGTTCGATCTCCCGCTCGGGATCACGGTCGATGGTTCGGGCACCTTGTTCGTCACCCAAGAGGGGATGCTGCGCAAAATCGCGAGGAGCGCCACCCTGCCGACCGTGACCGTGACGCCTGACGCCACCGGCACCGGGGAGCGGGCGTTGATGGCGGCGGTGGACCAACCGCTGCTCTATGGAACGACCTATTATTTCCAAGCCCGCGGGACCAGCTACCGCGACTCGGTTACCGGGGGAATCCTTAGCTTCGTGACTCCGCAGGCAAACATCTTGGTGTTTGCCGGAAACAACACCAGCGCCCCCGCTCTCGCTCACCTCCAGGCCGACATCGTTGACTTTGGCATCACCCCGACCGGTCAAGCGGTCACCCGCGAGTTCACCATTTTCAATCCGGGGAGCTGGCCCCTCACAGTAAGCACGGTGAATTTTCCCTCCGGTTTCCAACTCACTGGCGGGATCGGCGTCGTCAATCCGCTCGGCTCGGCCACCTTCCAAGTCACGCTCCCGGCCACCAGCGCGGGGAATTTCAGCGGGAACGTCGTGATCACCAATGATGCTCCCGAAAAGACGGTTTTCTCCTTCCCGATTGCCGGCGTGGTGCTCGATCCGCCCGCATTGACGACCTTGGCAGCCAGCGCTGCCGGGACCGGCACGGCGACTCTCAACGCGACCGTCAACCCGAAGGCCAGCAGCACCACAGTCTGGTTTGAATGGTCGCAGGATCCGGAGTTCGACGGCGTCATGGTCAGCACCTTGGCGGGAGCGACTTCCGGCTTCGCGGAAGGTGTGGGGACCGCGGCGAAATTCAATCAACCATCCGGAATTGCGACCGACGCGGCCGGCAACATTTACGTGGCGGACAAACAGAATCACCGAATCCGCAAGGTCGCTGCCGATGGCACCGCCAGCACCTTCGCCGGAACCGGCGAGGCCGGTCTCGCCGATGGACCGGGCGACATCGCCCAGTTCGACCAGCCGGTCGGGCTGGCCATGAGTGCCAGCGGCACCTTGTTTGTCGCCGATTCGAATAACCACTGCATCCGGGCGATCGACTCGACGGGGGAGGTCGTCACGTATTCCGGTCTCGGCGCAATGGGCTTCACGGATGGCATCGCCACTGCCGCCCGGTTCAACAGTCCGGCTGGGTTGGCCATCGACAGCCAGGGCGTCCTATATGTCGCGGATTCCAACAACCACCGGATCCGGAAGGTGGCTACCGACGGCTCGGTGAGCACCTTGGCGGGCACGGGCGTGGCTGGCACCGCCAATGGCGCGGTCGCGCAGTTCAATAGTCCGGTCGGCATTGCCAGGGATTCTTCCGGCTTTTTGTATGTCACCGAAACCAACAGCCAGGCGATCCGCAAAATTGCTCCAGACGGTTTCACCAGTGTTTTCGCGAGTGGTTTCTCCAGCCCGACCGGACTTGCCGTGGGCGTGGGTGGCTTGCTTTACGTCGCCGACAAGGGCAATCACCGCATCCGCAGCGTCAGCCCGGGCGGTGTCGTCACCACCGTGGCCGGAACCGGCATATCGGGGACGGCTAATGGCTTTGGCGAAATCGCCCAATTTGCCAGCCCGCTCGCTCTCGCCACCACGGCAAGTGGTGCCGTGATCGTCGGCGAGTCTGGCGGATCGACCTCGGTCCTTCGCAAGATCACTTCGCTCCAAGTGCTGCTACAGGCTGCGGCCGGCCTCGTCGGGACGGCAAACATCCCAGTGGAGTTTCCGGTCACCGGCCTCCCTGCCAACGGCACCTATTATTTCCGCTCGATCGCGACCAACGGCGGCGGCACCACCATCGGGGCGACCCTTGGCAACTCGACTTTCGCGGCTTGGAAAATCGCCAAATTCGGAGCCAATGCGGCGAATCCGCTCATCGCCGGCCCTTCCGCCAGCCCAACCGGAGACGGGATGTCCAACCTGCTCAAATACGCCTTTGGCCTCGACCCGCTCATCGCCTCGGCAGGCTCCGCGCCAGTCATGGGCCTCAGCAGTGGATCGCTGACCCTCACCTACACCAAGTTCCTGTCCGCCAGCGACCTGCTCTACACCGTCGAGTGGTCACCTGACTTGGTGAACTGGAGTTCAGCCGGTGTTACCGAGCAAACCGTCGTCGGAGGAGCTTCCGGCACCCAACGGATCCTAGCAACCGCCCCGGGCGCGCCCGCCGAGGCCAAGTTCCTACGGGTCCACATCACCTTGCAGTAATCATGTCTCACCTTCTCATTCTCATGAAAAACTCAGCCCCTTCAATTTGCTGCCTGGTCCTTAGCCTCCTCGTGGGAGTGGTGACCTTGGCTGCGCCAGCTAGCGCCCAGAGTGCCGGGCAGACGCTCACGCTTTCCGCTGGATGGAATGCCGTATGGCTGGAGGTTGAGCCGGTCGATGCCAACGGCCAAACGAAGGCTCCGGCCGACGTTTTCAACAACCCGTCCATTCAAACCGTGGCGTCGCCCAAATCGCTCGCCGGTCTGTCGGAGATTTTCGCGAGCGAGCCCGGAACCATCACCACCTTCAACCAGGCGGAATGGCTGCAGTGGAGAAGAGTGGACACGACGGGTACCAACAATCTTCCGCTCGTCATGGGGAACCGGCCCTATCTGATCAGGGTGGCGGATGGGACCCCGGCGTTTTCCATCCCGATCAGCGGTAAAGCCAGATTCTTCCGCCCGACTTGGACTGCCGATCGTTATAACCTGCTAGGCTTCGGCCTTTCGGGGGCGCCGACCTTCGATGGATTCTTTGGTCCATCCGGAGCGAAGCATCCGGTGGCGAAGATTTTCACACTCACCCCTGCCGGGAACTGGGTCAATGTTACGGGTTCCGCCACGATGGCGTCCGGCAAGGCATACTGGATCTATTCATCCGGTCCATCGGCTTACATGGGTCCTGTCTCCGTTGATTTCAAGCAAGCCACGACGGGCAGGCTCGACTTTGGCGGACCTGGAGACTCCGTGACAGTCGGCACCGGGGTGGATGCCTTGGATCTCGATCTCAATGAAATCACCTTCAGCAACCTGGGCTCCACCAGTGCCGTTCCTGGGCTGGATTTGATTTCGTCCAGCGGAAGCGGGCTCGGCTTTTACACGGTTAGGCCGGCAACCGGCGGTTTGGGCTATGTCCGTGGAAATCAGGTCGATTCGTCTGTCGGTGCGGGTTCGAGCTCGGCTCTCGGTGAAACGGTCGCTTCACTTTCAACCGCCACCCTAACCATCGGCGGGCGCCGGAGCTGGGTCGACGACCTGTCCCGCACCAACTATTACCGCCTCGCGACCGGCACTTCGGGTGCCTCGTTCTGGTTGCCGGTGATGGCCGTTAGAACCGAGGTCCAGATCACGGGCACGCCTTCCGGAGGAACCCCTGCCTCGGCTGTAACAGGTTTATGGGTTGGGGACGCCATTGCCAATCGCTCCACCAGCATCGTTGAGGACGGTTCGCCGGTCCGAGCCACCGCAGGCAGCGCGCCTATCCGCATTATCCTGCATTCCGGTCCCTCCGGTGCCGTCCGCTTGCTTTCGCAGGTGACAATTATGCAGACCAAAAGCGCCGATCCCGCCATTGAGCCAATCCCTGTATTGGTGGTCGATCCCGCGAAAATTCCTTTTTTTGAAGGGATCAAGGAGCGGAACGGCAAGCGCGTCGGCATGAGGCTGGAAGCGATCGCTTACGACATGCCGCGCAGCGCCAGCGCATGGACGGGGGCGGACCTGCGGACCTTCGGCATCCGGCCATCCACTCTGCTGGAAACCTACGATCTCTCGCAGTTGATGACGGGATCGGTGGGTGCCGGTCAAACGGTGAGTGGTACCCTCGTGTTGGACCCATTTCATCGGAGCAACCCATTCCGCCACGCCTACCACCAGAACCTGCCCAGAGGTCCGCAGGTCACCCGCGCCATTTCGATCAAGTTTGACAGCACCCAATCGATCCCGGACCGCCTCCTCGGAACCTTCACCGATGAGATCCAGGGCCTGATTAAAAACAACCTCACGGTCACGGGGACCGTGGAGCTTCGCCGCGTGAGTCCCGTCGATTCCCTCAATTAATAATTTCACCTCCCGCTTCCATGACTCTCCCAATCGCGATGAAAAATCATTCCTTGCTGCCGCTCCTGAAGGTGCTCGCCGCCGCGTTTATCCTGGTTGCCTCTGCGGGTCATGCCGCGGCGGATGCCGAGATCGCCGTGGAACAACCGCTGAATTCCAACATCAACGACAATGGTTCGAGAGATTTCGGAGGAGTCGTGCTGGGTTCCAGCTCTTCCCTGACTTTCACCATCAAGAACACCGGCGACGCGGATCTTACCGGCGTGGCAGTCACCAAGACGGGTGCGGCGGAAATTGTTCTTTCCGGCAGTCCCACCGCCACGATTGCCGCTAACGGCAGCACGACCTTCACGGTGACCTTCACGCCAACCGCGCGCGGTGTCCGCAATGCCTCGATCCAAATCGCCAGCAATGATGCGAACGAGAACCCCTACAACATCAGCCTGACCGGCACCGGCCAGGCTCCCGAAATCGCCGTGGAGCAACCGGCAAATAACAACATCAACGATAACGATAGCTTTGCCTTCGGTGCGGTTGATCTCGCCTCCGGGACCCTGAGCATCAGCAAGACCTTCACCATTGAAAACACCGGCACCGCCCCTCTCACCGGTCTCGTGATCACCAAGGACGGCACGAACTCCGCGGAGTTCACGGTAACCGGACCTGCCGCGGCCACGGTGGCCGCCAACGCCAGCACCACCTTCACGGTTGTGTTCACCCCCACGACCGCCGGATCAAAAACCGCGGCCATTCACATCGCCAACAATGATCCCGACGGCAACGAGAGTCCGTTCGACATCAACCTAACAGGTTTGGCGACCGTGCCCTTGATCGCGATCGAGAAACCGGCGGGGACCAGCCTTCCTAACAACGGCACGGCGGCATTTGGAAATACCTCGATCGGCGATGTGAATGACGTGACCTTCACCGTCAAGAACGCTGGCGGCTCCCCCCTCGCGTTGACGTCGTTCAACATCAATGGCACTGACAAGCGGCTCTTCAGCATGGTCGGAAATCTCCCAACGACGCTGGGCCCGGGATTGAGCGCGGTCTTCACGGTGCGGTTCGGTCCATCGACGTTGGGAAGCTTCACCGCGAATCTAACGATCGGAAACAATTCCGCGACCAATCCCTACACGATCAACCTAACAGGAACCGGGACTGCCAATGTCAACCTTGAGGATGCGTTCGGTTACAAATGCACCGAAATTGCCGGCGGCAACATCCTTCCCTTCCTGGTTTCAACGGACGTGGGGGTTCTGACCGAAGGTAGCCTGACCGGCATCGACAAGGCGGTGCCACTCGACATCGGTTTTGATTTCTTCTTTTACGAAAAGTCCTACTCGCGCTGCTCCATCTCGACGACCGGACTGGTGACCTTCGGCGGCTCGTCCGTGGACTACACTCCGGACGCCATTCCCAATGCGGCCACTCCCAATGAATTCATCGCTCCGCTGTGGACGGATCTGGAGGTTACCAGCACCAGCAAGATCCTCTATAAGACGGTCGGCATCGCTCCGGACCGGATCTTCGTGGTCAAATACGAGAACATGAAATTGTATAACAATGGCGGAGCGGCCACGGACAAGCGCGTGACGTTCCAGGTGCAACTCTACGAAACCACCAATGCGATCCAGGTTCGCTATCAGGATGAAAATCCGGCGATCGCCTCTCCTGCGCAGCAGCTCACCATCGGCATCGAGAGCCGCAACTATCTGGGGGATCCACAGCCCGGAGTGGGTGCCGTGGGTATCCAATACAAGAATGGTTTGTTCGACAATGCCGGCAACCGTCCTTTCTCCAGCGGAACCACCGCTGCCACCAGCAACAAGAGCATTCTGTTCACCCGTCCCGTCGTCATTTCGATGGAAAGCAAATATCAACGCCCCGATTTCCCTGCGGTGTTCGCATGCACGACGACCGTAAATTCGAAAACCGTGACCTGTCCCAGTACGGCCGGTTTCGCTGCAAGCATGGGCATCAGCGGTCCGAACATTCCCGCGGGAGCTGAGATCTTATCCGTCACCAACTCGACGACGTTCCAGATTAGTATCAATGCTACAGCAAGCGGGTCGTCGTCACTTACGGTGTCCGGCAGTGTGAGTGTAGGAACCCTGGCCCTAGGGCTGAACCCGACTTACGGGACAATCTATCAAACCCCGATCGGGACGGTGAAGCGGTTCGAGGCACCGGAACATATCTATTTGGACAAGAACTTCAACACGCTCGACTCGGTCGGCGATGTGGGTGACGCCAATCCGGCTTGGTACCGGTTGGTCAACGACGGCTACGCGATCGATGGCCAGGTGGTTCAGGGGACCCACGCGTTCTTTACCGTCACCCTTACCCGGGATGTGACGGTGATCTGGCGGTGGCGTCTGGAGTGCGCGGTGATCATTGATTCGGCGACCGGACAAGGTGGGTTCGGGAACCCGGTTCCACAAGTCGGGCGGCAATGGTTCAAGCTGGGTGATCAGCTCGCTGCGGCGATTGATACCAGCGTTGAGAATTCGAACGCCGGATTCCGGTTCCACACCACGGGATATACCCTCTATGACAAGTTCGGGACCGTCCTGGTCAATTTCGCGGCGAGCGACGACACCGCCACCCGACTCATCATCACTCCGATCAGCCTGACGGATGCGGTCCGGCTGAAATGGAATTTCACCGGTCAGGTCCGTTACCGGTTCGATGCCGCCAGCGGGGCCGGGGATTCCAATCAACTGAACGGCCAGTCATTCGTTAGGGTTTATAATCCCGACGGGGTGACCGTGGATTCGGTCGTCTTCGGAAGCGGTGCCAACACGGATGTGTGGATTGACTCAGGATTGAACTCGGGGAGGAAGGTGGATATTGGCGCCTTTTATCGCACCGGCGACCGCTATTTCACCCTCGGAGATTTCGCGGCCCCTCCTGGCGGAGACCTCGGTCCGATCGGGTCGTCGATTGCGGCGCTCAAGGATGAGTCGATTGCCGATCAACTCTTCGTTCCGCGGGCCGCGCGGATCTATACCGTCGATAAAGCGATAAACCCCACGGAAATTCATTGGCAGTATCCACAGACCATCTTTCGCGCGGAAGTGCCGCTTGGTTCCCCCGTGGATCCCGCACAATTTGTTCCCGCCCTTCCCGACAGCGCGGTATTGAGCGATGGAGGTCCAAGCGAAGGCTACCTGCTTCCTGTGGGCACCGCTCCAACCGGAGCGGCCACTGGCAATCCGATCCGTTGGGACAAGGTTGGGAAACAGCTCTATCCAGTCCATCCCGGAAGCAACCGCATCCAGTGGCAGGACCAGAACGATACCTCCAAGTCCTATCATGTCGAAGTCGTGAGCGGTTATCCGGGCGATGCCGTGACATTGGTTACCGCACGGGAGATCAAGAGCTCTTTGGTGAGCGTGGATGGCAAGCGCCAGGGAACCGCCCCCGGATATGTATTCCAGGCAAGCCTCGGTTCGGTTAGCACGGATTTCGTTGCCGCGCCAACCGCGCATTACCATCACCTATACGATCCCACAGCGGACCGCAGGCCTCCTACCAAGCTTGATCTCAGCACGACCGACGAATGGGCATTGCAGGATCTAACTTACTCCGACATCACCACCGACGCCACGGTTGGGAATACCGCGGGCAAGGCGTTCAGCGCCGCCGGCGCGGGTCGCAGCGTGGTTCTCTTCAGCTACCGGCCGAATTCCGATGAAATTGCGGATGGCAACCTGGCCAAGGAAAAGCTGGCGGTGCGCGTCGTCGAATCGGGCCCCATCGCTCCGATCTTGAGGAATGATCCCAAGCTCGTTCTCGGTCAGCGCGGATTGGAACTGGGCGGTGGTCCATCGTCCACCTCCGGCGCATTTGGCATCATCCAGCGTGACGGTTCTTCAACCACCGCCGTGACCTTGGACAACAACTTCGTGGTCGATTTCTGGCTGAACGCGAAAAGCCTCCAGCCTTCCGCAGCCGTCACCCTGACCGACGGCACCACCACCAGCGGATCCACCACCGTGACCTGCGCCAGCACGGCGGGCATTGTTTCGGGCATGAGCGTTAGCGGCACTAACATTCCGGCAGGCGCCAAAATTTCATCGGTCTCAAATGCGACATCCCTCGTGATTAGCGCCGCCGCAACCGGCAGTGAGACCGCTCTAACATTCACCGCCTTCAACAAGCCCGTCACGATTCTGACCACAGCCACCGGCGGCCTCAAAGTGACGCTCGATACGGCCGTCGCCACCGTGACGGCCACCTATCACGGCATGCCAGTGACGCATGCTCTTCCGAAGGCGGGTGCCGAGTGGCGCCACTATGCCATTCATGTATTCAATCACACCTTCTTCGGTGTCGGCACGACTGTTGTGGATTTCTATCTGGACGGGGTCCGTGTGGAGAAGGGCTTTGTGAGCAGTTGGTTCCCGGGAAACACCGATTCGACGGTTGGCACCTCGGTGACGAGCGATTCCCTTCGGTTCGGTGTGGACGCAGATCCACTCAGCGGCCTGCAGCTTGACCAATTCCGCCTTTTCAACCTCGCCACGGATGCCGCCGGCCCCCTTGGTTCCGGCGAACTCAGGCAGCTCAGAACCCAGCGGGACATGACGCTGGCGGGAAAACAACTGCGGTCTATCAGCCCGAGCTTGTGGTTCAGTTTCGAGGCCGCGCCTGTTGGCAATTCCTTCGCCAACCTTGGGACTCTCGCCGGTGTCGGTGTTGGACCGGTCGCAGTTGATGCCCCGGGAGTATACTCCGGAGTTTGGGCGAATGTGGATTTGCAGGAAGTTGCGACGGGGATTGCCAGCACGCTCGATAACGCGAATTTCGGCGGGAGCGGCTATATCCTTAACAACGTTTCCAACTACAACCCCCAGCTCTATAGCCGCTCGGCTGAAGTCGGCACATGGGGCCCGATTTTCCCGGTCAATCACAGCCAGCTCTTCACCGAGGCCAACAAAAAACTCGAGGTGGCCTATTATGAAAACCCTTACCTCGTTGACCCGCTCACGAACCCGAACGTTGCGTGGCCTTATGTGACGGCGGAGTTCAAAGAGGTGACTTATCCGGCTCTCGGACCTCATAAAAACAAGGCAATCTACATCTCGAGCCGGGTTGGATCGGAAGGCGTGGACCAAAAGGGAAGCCCGCAGAAAATTTACGATCTATCAAAATTCGCGGACCTCCAGATCTACAACCAGCCGGACAAATCCGCAGCGGGCTACAATCCGAATGAAGAGCACGCTCTTGTCGCCGCTTCAGGCCGGGCTGCGCTGAAGGTCAAAAACCTCGGCGAAGCCCTCGCTAACAATCCGCCGCTGTCGGCATTTGCGCTGCAATCCGAGGTGAATGCCACCGGCACCATCGGCTACACTTCGGATCCGTGGGTGCTCGTGCAGGTGAACAACCTCGTGACCGGCGAGCCGGAAATGGCGGCTTACCAAGTCTTTAAAACCCGCACCGGCTCCGTCGCCTTCCCGCGCCCCGGCAATGCCGCGGTCACCGCCACCCCGGGGCTTGCCTACGAGCCGGCTGAGAATCCGGAAGATCGCTTCCTGACCCTCGATGCAGCCAAGTCCTTCAACTTTGAATATAAATTCGAGTACCCGGTCTTTGCCGGCGACCTGCTGATCCCGCCGTATCCGCTCAATCTCGTGATCGGGAACGTCTCGATGCAGGACGAACGGGGTGGCAACATCGCGACCTCCGGCGTCGCCCAGCGCACGCTGTGGCGGGACGTGAACCACCACGCGTGGGTGGCATCGGGTGGAGGCAGCTTCTTCAGCAAGTTCTTCTATCCGTTCCGCGGCGATTTCTATCTGCCGGGCACGCCGGCCGCTGGCACTCCGGTTGCCTGGCTGCCGACTCCCAAGGTCTTCACCGGTGTGGGCAGCACCCTCGAGCCGGTAAGTGTCATCTATAACAGCAGCTGGCGCTCCGACTATCCGAAGCTCAAGCGCGGCGAAACCCTCACCTATCAGGGCGGGGAATATTTCAGTGAAACCCCCGGCTCCAAGGGGCTGCCGGCGTTGGTCGCGATGAAAGCCGCCGAGGTTGTCTACGATTCTTCCACGCCGAGCATGCTGCTCAAGGCGACCGGCACCTCGACCACCAACGAGTCACCGCTCAGCAAGGCCTCCGCCCGGATCATCCGCGCGCTCGATCGCCGCGAACAGGATTTCACCACCGCTCAAATGGCCGCGGCCGGCTTCAGCCCCGCCGCCACGGAGATCCTCCCCATCGCCGAACGGTGGTATTTCAAGAGCCTTCCCGGGTCCCTTGCAAAGCGATTCTACTTTGACTCCCTGGCCGGCAAGCTTGTCTTCCGCGGACGTCTGAATGACAAGGAAAGTGGCGACTCAAAACTAACCAGCGGCCCTGACCCGATCAATATCCTGGAGCCCGATGTGATGACGCCGGACGAGTTCGCCAGCATCATCGCCCTTTCCAGCCAGCAAAGCTGGAGCGACGCGATCGGAAACATCTACAAGTTGTCCCAAAATCCGCATGGCATCACGGCGGTTTCGGCGAGTGTCACCGCCCCGGTTTACCTCCAGGGGGTCAAGGCGCAGTCCGGGACATTCTCCTCGGAGCTGAAGGATTTCTGGACACGGAGCGGCACCACCTTTTCCAAGATGACTCTGCCCGACCCGCAGTTGGTCCATCTCGACAGCTTCGGCGTGGGTTCCGCATTGGTTCCGAGCCCGAGCCTGATCACTCAAAGTCCGACCGGCTCTCTCTACATGACGATCGCGGAAAACAACCGCAGCGAGCTTGATGGCGCCCCGGTGTCGCTGCACATCATCGAAATCATCCCGGATCGCTACCGCGGTGCCATCAAGGTCATCGAACCGTCTGACGCCTTCAGCGAGAAAATCGCGCTCCAGCACAACGGTGATTTCGGGGCTAACACCGATGACCTCTATTACGAATGGTGGATCCGCGACGCCGGGCCGCTGGATGTGATCGCCTCCGAAATCCTGCCAAATGGCAGTCTCGCACAAACCAACCCCGCGGGTGAGACGCTCTGGCAGCAATACATTCCGGTGAATCGGGCCCAGCTAACCGATGTGAACAAGCAGCACCGCGGACTTCATACCGTCATCTTCGAGGGACGCCCGGATGTTGTTCTAGCAGACAAGCTGGTGATGGTGCGCTATCGCCACAAGGACGAGGCTAACTGGAAGCTCGTGCCGTTTGAATTTGCCGATGCATCCAAGGCTTGGAAGCCCGGTAATATCCCGGTCACTTCCCCCGCGCCATTCCAATGGGCCGGTGCCGCCAATTCACCCCAGCTCCAGGCGAATGGCAGCAAGCGCTACATCCCGCAGCTCGTCATGGGCTGGGTGAAGCGGGTATTGGATCGCATCAATCCTTACGAGGCGCGTTACACCGATTTCTTCAGCAACGAAAGCCCTGCAACGTACAGCAGCCAGATCCAGATCGCCGGTGCACCTTATGCCGGCAAGGTCGCGCTGAACCCGGACAAGAACGTCATCGAAAACACCGGTCTCATCGAACTATATGAAACGGTGCTTGCCCGCGCGAAAGAGCTTTCCATCGACAATTCGTCCAATCCGGTCAGCACCGTTGGAATCAATCAAGCACTGCTGTTAGCGGCAACTCGCCTTTCCGTGCTTTATGAACTGCTGGCCCGCGAGGCATACAGCGATGCTCAGGATTCGACCATCACGGTGACGGATGACGAGCTGCAGCTCGCGAATGTCGCTTCCTTTACCCATGCCTTCGAGAACCTGGAGCCGGACTTGCTGCATGAGGAACTCTCGCTGCTGCGCGGCACCGATTTCCGCAAAAGCTTCCCGGTTTATAACAGGATGTTCTGGAACTATGCCAAGGGCCTTGGCGAGGCGGCATACAGCGTCAACTACAACATCCATGATGCGACCTCGGATGGATTCATTAACGAGAATGATGCGAGGGCGCTTTTCCCACAGGGTCACGGCGACTCGTGGGGACATTTCGTCTCCGCGTTAACCAAGCATTACGACCTGCTGCAAGCGCCTAACTTCTCATGGAAGACGCGTTCGGAGTTGTATTCGCTCATGCAAAACGTCCTTGAAGTCGACTTCCTCGATGAGAAGACGTTCGCACGACTTGCAGCCGCCAAGGCCCGCGCGGGACGGGACATCGTCCGCGGGACCTATCGCCTGAATTACACCCAGGACCCCTCAGGCCAATGGCAGGGCTACACCGACGGAGCGGATCCGGCGCGCGCCTGGGGAGTTTCCGAATGGGCGCACCGCGCCGGGCAGGGGGCTTACTTCGATTGGGCCGTCGCCAACGCGCTGCTTCCCGAAGAGGCGGCCGCGGCAACTCCGGTGACCAATCCTGAAAACCTCGATCGCATAGAGCGTTCCGCCGCGCGGGACGAAGTCAGCGAAGTCGCTGGCGGTCTCTTTGAAATCCAAATTGCCATGGACGAAGCCAACGGCGGCGTGAATCCGCTTGGATTCGACTCGGACGCCATCACCTTCGACATCGATCCGAAGTCGCCGCGAAGCCACTTCGAACAGATCTACGATCGCGCGGTTACTGCCGGCAGCAATGCCCTGGCCACGCTCGATTTTGCAGCCAAGGTCGGCAACAAGATCCGCTATCTGGAAAATGATACGGACGCGCTCCGCATCGAAGCCTATCGCCAGGATCTTGATTTCCGGAACCGGCTCATCGAAATCTTCGGCCAGCCCTACACCGGCACAGTCGGATTCGGCAAGGTATATCCCGAAGGTTACCAAGGACCGGATACCCAGTTGTTTGCCTATCTGGACCGGACCAAGATCACCGACATCATCCCTGTCACCGACGCGAACGCGCCGGAAAGCATGGTGACCTTCACGAGCACCTTCAACCGGGTGCCCAATCTCGCGGATGACAACAATTTCGTGGGCCTCTATGCCAATGTCTACGGCAATATCTTACAGTCGTTGGGCAATACGGTCACCAAACCGCTGAAGGTGGCATCCGGCGAGTTTACCAGTATCAAGGTGTTCACCTTCGGCGCGGGGGCGACCGAGCTTACGGAATCTTTCGGTTCGTTCCTGAACAACCGGACCTACGAGGATTTCAGCTCGACCAACCAGCAACTGACAGTCCCGCTGAGACAGACGTCGCCCTATGCCTTCCAGTCGGGCGACACTTGGGGGAGCCGCACCAGTTATGGCAAGCTCCAGACCATTCTGGAGCAAGACCTGCGAGAGAGGATCGCCCTGGAGACAGCGATCAAGGAGTACCAGTCCTTCCTGCAAACTTTTGAAATTGCGACCAATCAGGTCAAAAATCAGATCGAACTGAGTGCCATCCGGGGCAGGAACGAGGCCGAACTCGCGGTGCTCCAAAAGGTCCACCAGAAATTTTTTGCGGCCAAGGACGCGTTGCTCGCCGCTACCGAGAAGACCAAGGAGGCCGCCGAGAAGATCTCCGCCGCTCTCTCGGAGTCCTTGCCCAAGAATCTGCCAACCGGCGGACTCTCGATTTCTCCGGGTGACGCGCTCGCTCCTGCCCGGGGCGGTATCCAGTCGACATCGGTCGTCGTACAGATGGCCTCCAAGGTCGGTGCCTACCTTCTGCAAAAGGCCATGGACTACGCGAAATTCGTTCTGGAGCAGCAGATGAGTGATATCGAGAACGATGTGGCGAGGATGGAGGATATCAAGGAGCTCAACGGTTTGTTGGTGGCCCTGAACGACATGACCGGCAAGGAAGAGACCTTACGGAATGCCATCGGTACCCACCTTCAGCAACTGGAGATGAACCACCAGAATTTCATCACGGCGCAATCGGAAGGTTTCCGCCTGCTGCGCGAGCGGGAAGCATTCAACAAGATCCTCGCCGCCAAGGTGCAGAAAAACCGCTATCGTGACATGGTGTTCCGCCTCTCGCGCAACGAGGCCATGACGAAATATCAGAGCGTTTACGACAACGCGGCTCATTACGCATGGCTCGCCGCACGCGCGTATGATTATGAGACCAGTCTCGATCCCGGCCATCCCGCTGCACCCGGCCAGTTGTTGAACAAGATCGTCAAGGAACGGCAACTCGGACTGTGGAGCAATGGCGTGCCACAGACCGGCCAAGGTGGACTGGCTGAAATCCTGAACCAGCTGAATGGGAATTTCCAGGTGCTCAAGGGGCAGTTAGGGATTAACAACCCGCAGGCTGGTTTCGAAAAAATCTCCCTGCGGAAAGAGTTGTTCCGGATCGGCAAGACCGCATCGACGGGAGGCACGGTGGCGAGCGATGAGCGATGGAAAGACGCCCTCAAGGCCCGGATCGTCCCCGACCTCAACAAGATGCCGGAATTCGTCCGCTTCTGCCGTCCGTTCGCCAGCACCCCCGGCACGCCGCAACCGGGTATCGTGATTCGTTTCGGCACCAGCATCGAACCGGGATTGAATTTGTTCGGCCTGCCCCTGATTGCGGGTGACCACGCTTACAGCACCGCCAATTTCGCCACCAAAGTTCAAGGCTTCGGCACTTGGCTGGAGAACTATAACTCGGCGGGGCTTTCCTCAACTCCGCGGGCCTATCTGGTGCCCGTCGGAAATGATTATCTCAGGGCCTCCTCCTCCAATGATACATTCACCCGCTTGTGGAGCGTGCAGGAGCAGCGGATCCCAACACCGTTCGTGATCAACACGGCCAACCTGACATCCCCGGGTTTCATTCCCACGCTCAATGGAGTCGACGGTGGTTTCAGCCAACTTCGCCGCCATGGCGATTTCCGGATGTATCACGACAACGGCGGAACGGCGACCGATGGCGAACTGACACTTGATTCGCGGCTTACCGGCCGGTCGGTTTGGAACTCGGAGTGGCTCCTAATCATCCCGGGCTCATACCTTCATGTGAATCCTAACACAGGCCTCACGACGCTCGCTGACACCGTGTCGGACATCAAACTGTATTTCAAAACCTACTCCCATCAGGGCCAGTAGTAGCACCATTAGAAATTCCCGATGAAAACCATCTATCTACTCATCACCGCTGCGATTTTCCAAGTGCTGCTACCCAGCTTGGAGGCTGCCTCAGCGGGCTTCACCGAGCCGGACGTCATGTTCTATGGAACCGTCCAAAAGGCTGGCGGCGGCCAGACCGTCCTGCTTCAGGCCGGTCACATGGAGATGACATTCGTCAATCAATCCAACCCGGCGAACCGGGTGGTCATCAAGACCGAACTGCGTCCCGTCGGCCCGGGCTCCAGCAAGCCTTACTCCTATTCAGTCAGGATCCCCACGGCCTATCTGCCCGACGCAAACCGGATTTCGGAATTCATTTCGATTACCACGCTGCCCACCACGTTCAAGATCGAGAACATCACCGTCGATGGTCTGCCGGCGACCCTCCCGGACGGCAGCAAGGAATACTATGGGCTCAGCTTCGCCAGCCGCTCCGGGGAATATCGCCTCGACCTGTTGTTATCCGGCGACAGTTCGGACGTGGACCACGACGGCATGCCCGACTGGTGGGAAAGGCTTTTCGGTCTCGATCCTAACATCGACGATGCGAACAGCGACTTCGACAACGACGGTTGGAGCAACATCGAGGAATTCCGCCGCGGCAGCAACCCGGCTGTCAGCAACCGCGATCCGTTGCTGGTCACCTCCGAGATCCTCGTCCCGGAATCCGGTGAAGCCGGAATCTATCCGCAGATTCTCGATTCCGACACTCCGAACTCCGGAATCAACCTCGTGCTAGCGGCTGGCTCGGGCAGTGGCTTCCAGTTCAAGTATGACGGCGTCCCGCTGACATCCGGCGATCCCATTTCGCTCAACGATTTCAAGTCCGGACGCCTGACCATCGCCCACACCAATCGCTCGGTGCGAAGCTTCGCCCTGCCGGTCAGTTGGAACGACGGTGGTGAGAATTTCTCCGGTGAAGTCCAGGTTCGCGTCGTTTCCCCCACCACCGGCGACGGTAGCGACGCCGCTCTCTGGCTGGATGGTTTCCACCTGCCTTCCGCCGGGGCTCCTATCAGCACTTGGACCGATCGCTCCGGAAATGCCCGCCACGCCACCCAACCGCTCGCCAGCTATCAGCCGTTGGTCGCGGATCACGCGGCGGACTTTTCGCAGGTGGCCTCCTCGCACCTTTTCTTCAAGGACGCCTCCCTGCCCGCGGCCGATCACACGGTGCTTGCCGCCTACACCGCCGCCGCATCCTCGGATGCCCCGCAAACACTGCTCTCCACCAATCGTGGCTACCTGCAGCTCGCCGCCACCGCCCAGGCGATTTCCTACCCGGGAGCTCCCACCTATCAGATCGATGGTACGGCCATCCACGGTTATGAGAACGCCACGGGAGTGGCCACCACGTCGATCTTCCGCCGCCAGAACACCCTGTTGCAAAACATCCTCGGTCTCTCCTACGACGGCGAAAACATCGCCACCGCCACCATCGATCCGGTCCTGCCCACACTCGGCGCACGCCGTTCCGCCGTCCCGAATGGCTCCGCGTCCCCGGTCGATCAGGTGTTCTCCGGCAAACTCCAGGAACTGCTGGTATTCCCCACCGCCTTGCCCGAGCAAAAGCTGCGTGGCGTGAATGACTACCTCCAATCGAAATGGAGCGCCGCGGTGATCTGGGACTTCAGCACCAACCTGAAGGACGTCGCCCTCACCGCGGGTCCGGGAACCCAGCCCCGCATCATCCGCGGCGGCTTCGGCACCGACCATCTAACTGGCGGTGCGGGTGCTGACACTCTATCAGGTGGTGCCGGTGACGACATCCTGACCGGCGGCGGCGGTGCTGACCGCTTCGTCCTCGGCGGAGTCGATCTCGGCCGGGATCAGATCACCGACTTCGATTCCCAACATGACATCCTCGACGTTTCCGCACCGTTCTGGGGCGTGACCGGCGATGCCCGGAACTTCATTAGCGTCCGCCTGGACGTCAACTATGACGCCGAAATTCCGACACTCGACAGCGCGTTGATCATCACGCGCCCGGATGGCAGCAAGCAGGAAATCGTTCTGCAAAACACCGTCATCGGCAACACCGACCTCATCCGCCTGATCGCGGAAGGACACATCCGGATGGGCGGCTTGAGCATTCCGACCACGGTGCAGCTCACGCTCGCCTCAGCCTCCGGCCCGCTCAGCGAATCGATGGCCCAGTCTTTCACGGTCAATGTGACCCGCAGCGGTGCGGGTGTTTCCGCAGCACTGGACGTGCCGCTCGGTTTCTTCCAGGGCTCGGGCAGACGCTTCGTGGTCGATGGCGCCAGCTCTAACGAAGGACCGCGATCCGTGGTCAGCTTTGCACGGGGTGAAACCACCAAGACCGTCACCGTCCACACGGTTCCCGATCTCGACAACGCCGGTGTGTCGAACCTGCAAGTCGCGGTTCTGCCACAGTTCAAGTATTCTGTTAGCGGCGCTCCGGTCGCGCAGACGATCAATGATAACCCGATGGTCTGGCTGGAAATCACCCAAGCCAATGCTGTCGCCACTCCCGCCCAGCCCGCCCGCGTGGTGTTGCATCGCAATGGCAGCACGACACAAGCGCTGACCGTGGACTTCCAGCTCGGAGGCACCGCCGTCAATGGCGTCCACGTCAATTCAATCCCCAGCAGTTCCACCATCCTTGCCGGACAAAGCACCCGCGAGATTCAAATCTCGGCCCGCGCTGCCGGACTGGCCGACGGCCCTAAAGTCCTGCTCGTCCGCCTCGCCTCGCGCGACCGCTATCTGCTAGGCGACCCCCACGAGGCGGTCCTCTACGTCGGCAATACCACTTCCGAGACCAACGGTGCCGGCTTTGACCGCTGGCTCGCATCCTCCACCCACGGTGCCATGAATTCCCGCGCGGACTTGGAGCGGCTCGCACCGGGGAAGGTGAGCCAGTATCTTCAGGCTTATGCCTTCAGCCTCGGATCGGTGGATGAGCTTGGAAAACACGGAGTTTCCCTGCGCATCCTCAATGGCCGGCCCGAGCTATCCGCTCCCGGCCAGTTCAAGGCCGCCGACCTTCGTTGGGCGGTCCAAGCCTCCAGTGAGCTTGGCAATTGGGGGGATGCCACCAGCACCTTCGTTAGAAATCCTGATCCGACAGGCCTCAAGCTCGTCGGCCCGCCAGTGGCTGATAGCGGAAAGAGCAAATTCTATCGCCTGAGCATGAACACCGATCCCGGCCAACTCGCCGGCAGCAGCATCGCCGCGACGACCGGCAGTTCCCAATATGGCATGAGCGGCAACGCCAACTGGAATGCAGACGCGGCCACCGGCGCCCTGACGAGCACCGGCGGCAACAGCGGCGAGACCAACCGGATCATTTCCAGTCTAACCGGGCCTTCGACGGTCGACTTCGAAATGGAAATCGTCGGCGGGAACTGGGATGACTCGCTCGTCTTCTACATCGACGGTGTCAAGCAATCCGAAACCTACAGCGAGACTGTTAGGTTCCGCAAGACGTTGTCGACCCCGGGCAAACACCTGCTGATGTGGGAATTCACGCGGGGATCCGGCAAGGCCGTGATCCGCAATCTGGCACAATGACGTTTCACGCTTTAAGACCTGCCTTGCTGGTGCTGTTCGCGGTCGTTTCCGCGTGCAGCCCGGAGCATCAGGACGAGGCAAAACCTGCTGCGGCAGGGAAGGACGCGGGAGCGCTCTTCACGGTCGGGTCCATTACGGTCAATCAGACGGATCTCGACTATCAGCTCAAGGAAAGTCACGGCGGGCGCAGCAATGAGGAAGCCAAGCGCGAGGCGCTGGGCGAACTCGTCAGCCGTGCCCAACTCACCCAGGCTGCGCTCGATGCGGACCTCCAGCACGATCCGATGGTTCGCGCCGAGTTTGCCCGCGTGCTCGCGAACCGGATTAAGGAAAAGAGTCTAACTCCCGAGCTTCAGGCCGCCGAGGCGTCGCCCCCCGAGTCCCGCCTGCGCGAACTCTACGCCGCGGAGGAATCCCGTTTCCGCTCGAATGAAAAGCGCCAGGTGGCCGTGCTCTGGCTGAATCCTAACGGCAATCCCGAGCGCGAGAAACAATACGTCGAAAAACTCACCACCGCCCGCGACTGGTTTTTCCAGAACGGCGATCTGAAGGATCATCCGGACCAGGGTTTTTCCACACTGGGCGTTGACTATTCCGAGCATCAGGCCAGCCGCTACAACAGCGGCATCGTCGGCTGGATGGAGAGCGGCGGTGGCATGGATGCCTGGACCAAGGCGGTGGCCGGGATCGCGTTTTCACTCAAGGAACCGGGCGAGGTCAGCGCGGTGATTTCCAAACCGGAAGGAGTCTTTCTGGTCCGCTACATGGCGTTGAAACCGGCCATCCTCCGCCCGTTCGAAGCCGTGGCCGCCGAACTCGATCAAGCGGAGCGGCAACGCGTCCGCAAGACCGCGGAATCGGAATTCAACGGGGCCATCGCAGCGAAGTATCCCGTGCGGTGGCTCAATCCATAGATCTCAATTCGATTCAAACGACATCATCGCGATCCGTCGCCCCAAGGATCCTACGTTAAAATAACATCTATCATGAAACCTTCCCGCAAACTGCTTTCGACCGTGATCTTCTTCACCATGAGTTCGCATCTGCTGCACGCGGCGACGGATATCACGATCAGCAACGGGTTTAATACCGACATCACCGGGGCCTCGCCTTTCGGCGATTCACCCAGTGACGGCGGGACGTCGAATCTCAATGTGGTGACGCTCGTCGGCGCGCTCGGGGCGACGCCGGTCCAGGTGACCACCGCCACGGCCGCGGGAGTTGCTCCGTCCGGTGGCCGGATCACGGTCTTGGACTCGGTCACTTGGAACACCCCCAACACCTTGTCCCTCGTCGCGAATTCCAATATCGTCATCGGGGCCACCATCACCACCATTGGCGGCGGCTCCTTGAATCTCAATGCAGCGACTACCGTCGCCTTTGACGCCGATGTCACCCTCATTGGTGCGCCCGCCAATCTTACCGTGACGTCCGGTGGGATCTCGCAGGCGTTGGTCCGCAAGCTTTTGATCGATGGTCTTGCGGATCTCAATGGCGGGACGGGTGCCATCACCCTGTTGTCGGTCAACCGCTTCGGCAGTCTCAAGCTGACGGGCGGCGCGGTGACGGTCAATGAGGCCGACTCGACGCTATTGACCGGTGTCGAGGCCGCCACCCTCACTCTAACCACCGCTGGCGCGATCACGGATTCATCCGGGGCGGTGATCAACGTCAGCGGCCTGGCCTCTCTCAATGCGGGCGGCAACGCGATCACCCTCGGCGACAATGTGGGCGACACCACGAATTTCGGCAGCCTCAGTCTAACCGGCGGTGCCGTGACCATCACCGAGGACAGCGGCACGCTGCTCACCGACGTGACCGCCACCTCCCTGAATCTCACTTCGGCCGGGGCGATCACGGATTCGGCCGGCGCGGTCATCAGCGTCAATGGCCTGGCGACTTTCAAGGCGGGCGCCAACGAAATCACCCTCGGCGACAGTGCGACGGACACCACGAATTTCGGCAGCCTCAATTTGGCCGGCGGCGCGGTGACCGTCGCCGAGGACAGCAGCACGCTGCTGACCGGCGTGGCGGCTACCTCCCTGAATCTAACTTCGGCCGGGACGATCACGGATTCGGCCGGCACGGCCATCAATGTGACCGGCCTGGCGACCCTCGATGCGGGTGCCAACGCGATTACCCTCGGCGACAGTGCGACGGACACCACGAATTTCGGTAGTCTCCATCTAACGGGCGGAGTGGTGGCCATCACCGAGGACAGCGGCACCCTGCTTGCCTCGGTGTCAGCGACAACCTACACGCTAACTTCTGCCGGTGCGATCACGGATTCGGCCGGCACGGTCACCAATGTCAGTGGCCTGGCGACTCTCAAGGGCACGTCAATCGTGCTCGGCGGTGCCAGCAACTCGACGGCTTTCGGATCCCTGAATTTCAGTTCGGTGGGAAGCGTGTCGCTGCAATTGGATTCCGCTGCCACGATCTCCGGAGCCAATACCGCTTCAACCATGGTTTTGGATACCACCGGCACGTCAACCTTCGCGGCCGGCGCGACCCTCAACGCGGCTTCCCTAACGGTTCAAGGCGGAGGACTCACCCTTTCTGGAAACAATCTCGCGGACGGCATGGGACTCACGCTGGGCAGCGGCGCGTCGCTCAACATGGGAGCCTTCAATGAAACCGTGGGAACCTTCACGTCGAACAACGGGACCCTCGCCGGCACCGGCACCTTGACCGCGACCACCTACACTCTGAATGGCGGCACGATAAACGCCAAGCTCGGCACGGGAATCCTCAACCAGCTTTCCAATACGAGTGCTCTTAACGGCACGTCGGCGGCCGCCACGGTCAATGTCAATGGCGGCACCCTGACCCTCGGGGCTGCGAATCGCCTCAACAACGCCGCGGCTGTCACGGTCGGCGGGACGCTCGATTTGGGCACCTTCAGCGACACGGTGGGAACCTTCACGCTGAACCCGGCGGGCGTGCTTGCAGGCAGTGGAACGCTGACCGCCACGGGCGGCGCGACCCTCAACGGCGGCACGGTTGAGGCCAACCTTATCGGCGACACGACGAGCAGGGGCCCGGTTCTGGTGTCCGGCGCGCTGGGCGGCGGATCGCTCGCGGTGACCGGAGGCACCCTCACCCTCACCGGTACCTCGACCAACACCCCGGTGGGAATTTCCATCAACGCCGGGCTGTTGGATGCCAGCGGCGGCCTCGATGACGCGGCGATTGTGACCAACGCCGGGCTGCTAACAGTCGACTCCGCCGACTCCGTGACCACTTACACGCAAAACGCAACCGGCGGGCTCGCGGGCAGCGCGACCCTGACCGTGACGGGCGCTGTGACACTCAAAGGCGGCACGGTAGCGGGCCACCTTCTTGGCGACACGACCAGCACGGGCAATTTGCTGATCTCCGGCTCGGTGGGTGGCGGTTCGCTTTCGGCAACGGGTGGCACCCTGACGCTCACGGGAACCTCGACTAACAACTCGGTGGCTGTTTCCTCGGGTGCGGCCCTGTTGGATGCCAATGGCGGACTCGCCGCACCGTCCAAGGTGACCAACGCCGGGCTGCTCACAGTCAACTTTGCCGACGAGGTGCAGACCTACACCCAGAACGGAAACGGCATACTGGCGGGTAGTGCGGCCCTGACCGCGACGGACAGTGCGACACTTAAAGGCGGCAAAGTCCTGGGCCACCTGCTCGGCAACACGACGAGTACCGGCTCGTTGCTCGTGTCCGGCTCGGTGGGCGGCGGTTCGCTTTCGATAACGGGCGGCACCCTGACGCTCACGGGAACCTCGACTAACAACTCAGTGGCTGTTTCCTCGGGTGCCTCATTGTTGGATTCCGCAGGCGGGCTCGATGCCGCCGCAGGGGTGACCAATGCCGGACTGCTCACCGTCAAATCCGCCGACTCCGTGCTGACCTACATCCAAAACGGAAATGGCATGCTGGCGGGCAGCGCGGCCCTAACAACGACGGGCGGGGCGACTCTCAACGGCGGCAAAATCTCAGGTCGGCTACTTGGTGACACGACAAGCACCGGCAATGTTCTCGTCTCCGGTTCGGTGGGCGGTGGCTTCCTGCAAGTCAACAAGGGCACCCTGACATTGAGTGGAACGGCCAATTCGAACACCCTCATCAACGCGGGCGCGACTCTGAAAGGGACCGGATTGGTCAATGGAAATGTCGAAAATAAAGGCACCCTGGCTGTGGGAACCATGGGAGGCAAGCTGACGATTTCAGGCGACCTCGTGACGCGGGGGACCATTGCCTTGAACCTGAACAGCTCGAAAAAATATGAACAAATCGTAGCCGGTACCGTGGACCTCGGTGGCAAACTGGTCATTACCAATACCGGTTCCGGACTCGCCCGCGGCCAACGGGTGGCAATCATCGATGCGGGTTACCTTTCTAACGGCATCAAGCTGAAATCCTTCACCACCGTCGGCTTTGACAACGGACTGCTCTTCAATAACCACACCGGCGACTTGATTGGTCTCGCCGGTGGCAAATCGTCTGTGAGCGGTGCCTATCTGAACCTTTCGCCCAACCAGACGAACACCTATCTCGCCTTGTTCGACGATTCCGTGCAGGCCGGAAAGCAAAACGTTGCCCGCAAGAGCCAACTCGCGGGCACGGGAGAGGACATTCGGTTCACCAGCGGGGAATCCGACGGGGATTCGCAGTTGGTCGAGGCACTCAACCATGTGACCTTCATCTCGCCGGGGTCGATCAATGCCGCTACCATGAACAACCTCTCCCCGGAAGTTTACCGCGGCTTGGCGGACTTCACGGAACAGGCACTCCGCGCCCAGGTTCGGCAAGCGGTGGATGCGGCCCCGGTTTCGCAAAAGGGCAGGACCCAAGTCTATGCCACCCTGCACTCAACCTCGGATGGCGTGGATGACAGTGGGACAAATGCCGGGTACGACATCGACATCTACGGAGCAACCACCGGGATGCGCTACGTCTTCAATGAAAACTTCATGTTAGGCGCATTGCTTGGCGTTGACGGTGGTGACATCAACGGCCCGATGATCGATACCGATGCCCAAGGCTTCGTTCTGGGAACTTTCGGCACCTATCAGTTCAACGATGCCTGCAAGACGATGATCACCGGTGCCGCGGCCTTCGGGAATTACACCTACGATGCCGCCCGTCACAGCTTTGGCGGAGATGTCCATGACGACAATATCGATTCGGATGCGGTCGAACTTTCACTGGGTGTGAGCTCGGTGGTGTATGAAAAACACGGCTTGCGGGTGTCCCCAGGCGCGGCTTTGCGCTACATCGGAGGAAAGGTCGACAGCTTTGTGGAGAATGGCGCGGGCATCCCGCTGGCGGTTGAATCACAGGATATCGACACGTTCCTGTTCGATGTCGGAATCGACTTGAGTTACCAAGTGACGGAATGCCTCTCCTTGGCAGGCCGCGTCGGTTATATGGACAACTTGTCCGACCCGGATGAGTCCGTCTCCGCCACCTTTGCGGCTAGCGGTCCGGCTGGAGTGCCATTCGCCGTGGGCGCTCCCGGAATTGACAACCAGGCCGTCACTCTCGACTTGGGCTTGTACTACGACATCACCGAAAACGCCCGGGTGGGTGCCACCTATCGGGCGGAGTTCCGGACGGAATCCGAGACATCCCAGACGTTTGGCATTGGCGCTTCCTACGGTTTCTGAGTTTGTCAGTTAGATAAATCTATTCTACCGGAACCGATCCTCACCGGTTCTTATCTATTCCTTGTTCCGCCTCGCGAACTAGCAGTTCCGCCACCACCCAATCGAACCAATAAGGCGGGATCGCGCTGCCTCGGACGGCATCGCTCCCGGCGGAGTCGGCGATGAGTTTCTTTGCCTGCTGCTCGGCCTGATCCGCAGGGAGTGGCTTGCCCATGCTTGAATGGATCATTGAAGATAGCGCCAGGATTGAGGCCCGACAGGAGTTCTTGATGCTTGGATCTTTGAGGCCCGTCTCGCAGGTTTTCAATGCAAGCTCATCCTCGCCGCTGCGGTATTGATAAAGCCCCAGGGAAAGCCCGGACCATGAAGGGAGTGAGGTCCGTGTCGGCTCTCCCATTACCTCGACGGCGTGCCGCAGCCGCTTTAGCAAATCGTCATCTGCCGGACTGAGCAGGCAGACTTTTAACAAATGCTCCGCTTGCAGGGGGTTGACGGGCGTCAGGTAGCGTTCCTTCACCTCGCCGCGGAAGGCCAGATACTCCTGCTTCTGATAGTAGAGGAGTGCCGCGCTGATCGCCATCAGATCCGAGCGCTGGAGAACGTTCGCGGGCTCGTCCAGCAGGTTTGCCTGCATCAGCAATTTAAAACATTGGATCGCTTGGTCCCATCGGCCGTGGGTCGCATTCCAGTCGCCGAGCGCCCGGAAAACTGCAGCCGCCTCAAGCGAAGGTTCAATGGATGAGAGCGGATACTTCTGGCGGAGAGTGTCGGCCTCGTCGATCCGCCCTTGATCTAGCAAAAACGCAACGCGAGCCACGTTCGACCTCGCATCCGCCTGGCGCCGCAGGCGGCTTTCCTCGTTCCTCGCTGCCTGAGCCTCCTCTCTCAGTCGAAGTTGCTCGCCCAGAGCCTGGCGCTCGCGCTTGTAGAGCCCCGTGGAAATCACGAGACCCGCCAGCAGAGATATCGCCAAGGCAATCCCGGCACCCACGGCAAGGCGGTTGCGCCGGATGAATTTCCCAAGCAGATAGAGACGGCCCGGAGGACGGGCTGCCACGGGTTGGTGCTCCAGAAACCGTTGCACATCGAGGGCAAGGCTGTTGACCGTCTGATAGCGACGGGCGCGGTTCTTATCCATCGCCTTCAACACGATCCAGTCGAGATCCCCGCGGATATAGCTGATCAACTGCGCCGGCTCGGCCTTGCGGTCTTTGGCCGCCGTTTGCAATGTTGCTTTTTCCACCCCACCGAGCATCAGCGAGGGTCTTTGCACCTCGGTATTCAGCAAGGTGTCCCGGATTTTGGAAATTCCCTGGGTCGCAAGCACCTCGCCGTCCAAGGGCGTGCGCGATGTGAGCAGTTCGTAAAGCAGCACCCCGAGGCTGTAGATGTCGCTGCGCGTGTCCACATCGAGACCCGCCAGATCGATCTGCTCCGGACTCATGTAAGCGGGCGTGCCAAAAAACTGGTCATGCGCCGTGACCACCTTGTCCGCGAAAGTTTGCGATTCGATCGCCTTCGCAATCCCGAAATCGATCACCTTGGGCACATCGATGCCATCATGACCTGCGACAAGTATGTTAGATGGTTTGATGTCGCGATGGATGATGCCCTTCTGGTGCGCATGCTGGATGGCGTGGCAAACCTTGATGAAAAGATTCAGGCGCTGCACGTTGCCCAATTTCCTGACATCGCAATAGTTGGTGATTTTCTCACCCGCCACGAGTTCCATCACGAAGTAGGGACGCCCGGAGGAGGCCGCGCCCGCGTCGAGCACCTTGGCGATATTCGGGTGATCCATCAGGGCGAGTGCCTGGCGTTCGATTTCGAAGCGCGCGATCACGCTCTCGGTATTCATGCCGAGCCGCACGATCTTGATCGCCACCCGTCTTCGCATGGGTTCCTCCTGCTCTGCTTCATAAACGACCCCTCCGCCACCCTCGCCGATCCGCTGGATCAACCGGTAACGCCCCAGTCGCGTCCCGGGACCTTCGATCATCGCATCGGGCGGGGGGGATGCCGGGAAATCATCCGGTGCCATTTCGGACACCAGATCGAAGGCCATCCGCGCCTGTTGCTCGCGGGCGTCGAGGAAGAAGGAGGTGGCGCCGCGCGTTGCTTTCACCAATTCCTGCATTTCGGAAAAGCCCTCGGCGTCGCCCCGGAACGTTCGCTTGAGGAAATTCTCCCGCGCATCTTCGTCGAGCGACAAAGCGACTTCCAGGATCGCGCATTCGACCTCCCGCGAAGACTTCGTGTGGTTCATTTGAAATTGAGGTTTCACAGCGGCTCATTCCCCGTTTTTGAAAAACTGACGGAATGCCGATGCGCGTAGGCCTAATGCCGGCTGGCTGGCCAAGCAAGGCGAATGCAGAGGGCGCGAAGTCACAGGCGTGCGGATTTTTCTGAAAATTTTTGGCGGGGATGAAGCGGGAAAGCCGCAATCCATTTTTGAATCTCCCTTTGTTGGGAAATCTATCAAACAGATCGAAAACCTAGAAATCATCAAAACCCCCATTCCATGAAGTCCAAGCCAAGCCTGTTCAGAAGCCTCTCCAAGTTCACCCTCGCGCCATCGTGCGCCGTCATCTCGATCTGTTTCGGCGGCCTGGCCTCTGCGGCGGTTTGGGACGGCACCGGCACCGTGACCACCGACTGGAACGACAATGGCAACTGGGTGGGCGACGCGGGCACGGTTGGTTCGGCCGCCACCATCAATATCAATTCGCCGGTCGCCACGATCTCGGCGAATCCACCCGGCAACCCTGCGGATGTTCTGATCGGTTCTGGCACAGGAACGAATGGCCGGCTGGATCACAACGCCGGAACGTTGGCGACCGGCTCATGGATGAAGATCGGCCACAACGGCGGAACCGGAGTTTACAACCTAACTGCTGCGGGGGCTGGCGGGACCTACACCGGATTGGCGCAGGGCAGCGGAAGCCTGAATTTGAACGGCGGGCAACTTAGATTGGGTGGCGACAACGCCACGATCACCACCGGCAATGGCACGATGAACGTCCACACCACGGGAACCGTCACCACCACTGCCGAAATCGTGGTGGGTGGCAATGGCGCCGGCACCCTGAACATGGATAGTGGCACGATCAACCATAACTCCGGCGGCAACTTCATCGTCGGGCGGGGAGCCGGCATTACGGGCCTCATGCGCATTTCCGGTGGTGCCCTGAACAACAATTCTGGAGAATTCCAAGTCGGCAAGGGTTCCGGCAATGGCACCGTGACGCTGAGCGGTTCCGGCTCCATCACTACGGGGAGCTGGGTGGGGATCGGCCACTCGGGAGGGAACGGTACGCTGAACATCGACGGCGGGACTCTAACCAAAACCGGCAATGGAAGTGATTTTATTGTGGCGGACGGTTCCACCGGTACCCTGAACCAAACGGCCGGAGCAATGACCGTGGCAGGCGATGCAACCCACGGTCTTGTCGTCGGGTTAAACACTTCAACCGCCAACTACAACCTGAGCGGTGGAACTCTCGGCTTGATCAGCCGTCTTGTGATCGCGAAAAACGCCAATAGCAACGGAACTCTTACCCTGAGTGGCACCGGGGCGATCAATACAATTGGTCCCGTTTCGGTCGGTCGCACGGGAGGCATCGGCGTCATGACCGTCAATGGCGGAACCCTGACCAATAGCGGGACCGAAGAGCTTGCCATCGGCGAGGCTTCAACCGGCACCCTCAACCAAACTAACGGAACGATCAGCGCGGGAGGGCAATTCTGGGTCGGCTCGTCGACAGGTACCGGCAGCTACACCATGAGCGGAGGAACGCTCAACGTGGGCAGTTGGTTCGTGGTGGGACGAAATGCGGGTGGCGTCGGCACCCTCACCATGAGCAATGGAACGATCAACAAGACCGGAGGCGGCGATCTCGTTGTGGGTGCGGACAATGCCACCGCAACTGGAACCATCTCGGCCAGTGGCGGGCTTATCAACGTGACCGGCGGCGTCACGCATATTGGGAAAGGCGGAGGCACCGGAACTCTCACCATCTCCGGCACCGCGGATTTCCGGACCACGCAGATGGTTGTCGGTGAGGGCACGGGCATCGGCACGCTGAATTTAAACGGCGGAATTCTTAAGACGCCCAAGCTCAACGGCGGACCGGGCTCCGCCACCGCCTATTTCAATGGCGGCACTCTTCAGGCGACGATGGACTCCGTGACATTCATCTCCAATCTCGACACCGCGGAGATCCTTGCCGGTGGTGCGGTTCTCGACACGCAGGCATTCACCGAAACCGCCTCCCAGGTTTTCACCGGAACGGGCACCCTCACGAAGCTCGGCAGCGGCACCCTGACACTGACAGGGGACAGCACCCACACGGGCCTCACCCAGGTTTCCGACGGCAAGCTGGTGGTCAGCACGAGGAGCATCCCCACGGCGGGCGACTTTGCGGTGGCAAATGGAACAACGTTCGGAGTCACCCGGCGCTTGCCTGAGGAAACGCTCAACGCATCCAATGTCACGCTGGGGACCACGGCCTCCACCACCACTCTTGAAATCAACCTGGGCAACTTCGGCAATCCTGCTCTCGGAGTCGGGACCCTTAACGTGCTCGGAACTTTGGCCGTCAATGCGAACACCACGGTCAACATCACGCATGGTTTCCCGGCAGTGGGATCTTTCCCGCTGATTCAGTTCGGTTCCCGCACCGGATCCGGCACGATCACCCTCGGCAGCCTGCCGCCGGGCATGGTCGCCTATCTCGACGACACCATCAGTCCCAATGCCATCTATCTGGTCATTACCCAGGCCAGATTGCTCGAGTGGGATGACTCGGAACTCGCGGGTGGTGTTTGGGACACGACCAATACCAACTGGAATGAACTTTTCACCGGCGTCCCTGTGGCATTCACGACAGGAGATCCGGTCAATTTCATGGATTTCGGAAACGTTGATAACGTCAATCCACCGAATCCAAACGTGGTGATCGATGCCGCCGGAGTCAGTCCGGGATCGGTCACTTTCAATAACAGCGTGCTCGCCTATACCGTCACCGGCGCGGGGGGCATCAACGGAACCAGCGGCCTGCTCAAACAAGGAACTGGAAGTGTTACCATCAGCACCGCCAACGCCTACACCGGCGTGACCCGGCTGGAGGCAGGCACCTTGAGTGTTTCCAGCATTGCGAACGCCGGCGGCCCGAGCGGCATCGGAGCCGCGCCCGCGGCCGCCGCCAACCTCGTGTTCGCCGGTGGCAAGCTCAGCTACACCGGTTCCGGCGACACCACGGACCGCGGCTTCAGCATCGCCGCGGCTAACAGCGTGTTCGATGTCCAGGGGACGCTCACGATGAGCGGGCCTGTCGCGGCATCCGCAGGCCAGTTCACCAAAACCGGAGCAGGAACTCTCACGCTGAGCAATCCGGGGGCGAATGTCCTCGCGAACGGTGGGGGTCCGGGCTTCACCGTCAATGAGGGCAGCCTAGTCCTGAATGGCGGGGGCACCCAGACTAACAGCGTCGTCAATGACATCTATCTCGGGATGTCGACGGCCACGAGCGCGGATCTGGTGCTCACGGACACCACCCTAACCAGCACCGGCCTCATTGCGATCGCCCGGGGCTTCCTAACACCGGGTTCAAGTTCCTCCTGCACCCTCAATAACTCAACGGTGACGATGGGGAACATCTCGCTCGGCTGGGACGACAACGTGGTGGGATACTCGGCCACCTCGATACTGACGTTGAACAATTCCACCCTCAACGCCGCATACAACAAGATCGCGGAGAAAGGCGGAGCCACCTCAACGGTGGTTCTGAATGGCTCGTCCACGATGACGGCCACTAGCACCGATGTCGGTCAAAACACCGGCGCGATTGGAACGCTGAACGTCAAAGGCACCTCGATTTATACCTCCAGCAACCGACTGGTTGTCGGTCTGAATGCGGGAACTTCCGGCACCGTGGTCGTCGAAAACTCCGGGAACATCGTAACCCCCAACTTTGTTTCGGTCGGCTTCGGAGGAGGTGGTGCGCTCACTGTCAAAGACACCGGTACACTCAGCGTGGGCAATGATTTCTCCGTCGGTGAAGGCGGCGATGTGCCAGCGAGCGTCACCCTTCAGGACAGCGGAACGATCACGGTGGGCACCGTCACCTATGTCGGTAGAAATGCCACCCGCGCCGGAACGATCACTGTAACCGGAGGAACCTACACCGGAAACGGAGGCGAATTCCGGATCGGCAACTCCGGCACCGGAACCTGGCTGCAGAGCGGTGGCATCACGAATGCAGGCGGCTGGGTTTCCATCGGACGGGAAACCGGCGGCACTGGAGTTCTCACCGTTTCCGGGACGACAACCTTCAACCAAACAGGAACGGGCAACGCCTTGATTGTCGGCGAGCACGGAAACGGAGCCCTGAACATCCAAGGCTCCGCGACCGTCTCCTCAGTCGGCACGGGTGGCGTTGTCATCACCCGAGCGGGCGGCACCGGTGTGATAAACTTGGATGGTGGAACGCTTGTAGCCGTGAAAGTCGTCGAGGATGGAGGCACCAGCACCTTCAACTTCAACGGCGGCGTGCTGAAGGCCGGAACCGGAGCCGCACCCGTCTTCATGACGGGCATCGATACCGCCATGGTCAAAGTCGGCGGTGCGACGATTGATTCTAACGGAAGTAATATCGCCCTCAACCAGAACTTCACCAACGACACCAGTAGCGGAAACTTCACCAAAACCGGTGCGGGCACGCTCTTTGTCAACGGCAACATCGGTATCCTCGGTCAAGCCCATGTTAGTGCCGGAACCATTTCCGGCACGGGGCACTTCATTTGCGCGTTGTTTGTCGATGGATCATCCAATCTGAACCCCGGTGGTGCGACTCCCGGGATTCTAACTGCAAACTCCACGACATTCGCCGCCACCTCCACGATGACCATCGACCTAGCGGCGACCCAGGACTCACTCCTCACCGGAGCACTGGTCCTCAACGGTGCGACCCTCGCCCTGAATGGCACCGCCACCCAGCCGGTCTATGTCATCGCTGAATACTCCAGTCTGGCCGCCGGGGCGACCGGCAAATTCGCGGGCGGGATGAGTCCGCCAGCGCTGCCAGCCGGCTACACGATTGATTACGCATACAATGGCGGAACCCAGATCGCCTTGATCCAAACCGCCACTCCCTACACGGCATGGGCTGCGACAAACATCACGGCGATCGATCCCTTGGCCGATGCCACCCCGAATAGCAATCCGGACAACGATGGCCTGACGAATCTGGCAGAATTCGGCTTGAACGGAAATCCTATGTCGGGCGGTTCCTCCGGCAAAGTCGTCTCGCAGGTCGCCAATGTCGGCGGAGTGCCTTCGCTGGTGCTGACGCTGCCGGTTCGCACGGTGGCCACCTTCACCAGCGGTGCCAACAACGAGCAGAATTCAAACCTGGTCAGCGGCCTTCTATATACCATCGAAGGCAGCAATGCGTTGGCCGCCTGGAACATCCCGGTCAGTGAAGTGACCGGAGGGGACAAGACGGCCATCGAGCTGCCATTGGTCACCGGAAATCCTGCCGACAGCGGCTGGTCCTATCGCACCTTCACCACCGGCCCGATCAGTGGTTCATCGAAGGAATTCCTCCGTGCGGTCATCAAACAACCTTGATTCATCTAACATGAATCGTTGATCGCCGGCGCAATTCGGAAAGCCTCCTGGGAAGCCAGGAGGCTTTTTCTGGGCTACGGATTCTCCGGATGATTCCATGATCAAACCACCCGCAGATTTTTTTGGCGGAGACGACCCCCAAAAAGCGCAATCTATCTTGAGATCCTTACCGCCTGGAAAGCGGTCAAGAGATCCAGCAACCCGAATGAAAAACCTACCCGCTTTATGGCTCCTCCTGATTTCTTTCTCTATCCACGCCCACTCGGAAGTCATCGGCACAGAGAACTTCACCTACGCCAACTCCGCCGTGAATGGAAAAAACGGCGGCACGGGCTTTGACCTAAATCAAAACAACTCCCATACCGGTGTCCCCTCCGACTGGAACAATGCGGGTGGTACTCCGCAAATCGTCGGCAACGCGCTGGTCACTAACAACCAGAGCGCAAAACGGGAATTCAACGGCAACACGGAAGCGACAGGCGCCAGATCGAGCGGAAGGGTTTTCTTCAAGTTCAAGATGACCCGAGCTGCCGGCAATGCGGCTTGGAGCGGTGTCAGTTCTTATGGGTTTGCAACGGAGCGGGTGTTTTTCGGCGTTCCGACATCGGGAGCTGGCAACGACAGGGCGGGCATTGACACGCAAAATACCGTGGCTGCAGATCTTCCGGAAGGAACTGTCAAACTCAGCACCATCGGCTTGGCCGACGGCGTGACCCATACCCTCGTCGGAGTCATCGATTTTGAAAACAATTTGCTAGGACTCTTCGTCAACCCGGACGCCACTGATTTCTGGAACCCCGCCGATGGCTCCAACTCCGCGGATGTCACCTTGCAGTATCTTTCCAGCAATTCGTCCTCCGCCGCCCGCCCTGGCTCGGGCGCGTCAGTCACCTGGGATAATCTGGTGCTTGCCACCGCCGCAGCCGATGTGGGTCTGCTGGAGACTTTCGACCCTGACCAGGATGACGACGGGATGCCCGATGCCTGGGAAACCGCTCATGGTCTGATCGTGGGGACCAACGACTCGGCTCTCGACCCTGACGGCGACAATCTCAGCAATCTCCAGGAGTATCAGATCGGCACCAACCCGCAGGCGGACGACACCGACGGCGACAGCTACAATGATGATATCGAAATCGCCGCCGGCACCAATCCCACCAACGCCAACAGCCATCCAAATGTGAACTCGATTCCTAACATTATAGGTATCGACAACTTCGACTACGCGGATGGTTCCATCAGTGGCATGAGCGGGGGGACTTACTGGGATTTTGACAACTCCACCGAAAACGATGCCTTTTTCGGCCACACCGACAGCGTCTCCGACTGGGATGCCACCGGTGGCACTCCGCAACTCGTCGGAGGGATTCTCACCACCCAGGACAGCAGTGCGAAACGTGAGTACAACGGGCCGGTCGAGGGTGCCCAGGCGGGGAGTGACGAGCGTTTTGGATCCGCCAGCGATGACGCGCGTTTTAACCAGAAGGTTGTCTATTACCGCTTTGAAATGACCCGCAATGCGGGAGCCACTTGGGGAGGAGCCAGTTCCTATGACTTCGGCACGGAGCGCTATCTGTTCGGCGTGCCGGGGGCTGCCAATCCCGTGTCCGGGCAACGGGAGTTCGCCATCCACGACCTCAATACCAACAATCACGCCTACTCCGGCATTCAGCCCCTCGTTGGCCAAACCTACACCCTGGTGGCCAAGCTCGATTACGCCTCCAACATCGCCGCCCTGTATCTCAACCCGAACCTCTCGCAGTCCGAACTTTCGAATACTCCCGTCGCCACTTACGCACACACCAGCGACAACTGGACGAGCGCCATCCGCTTCGGCTCCGGCGGCACGGGCAAGGTCGAGTGGGACAATCTGCGGGTCGCCACCACTTGGGACGGACTCAAGGACGAACCGCCCGCCGCCCATGATGATGTCATTACCATGAATCACCTGGCCAAGGCCCGCATCCAGGTTGCTGCCAACGACAGTGGAACGATCAACTTGGGATCGATCACGCTGGTCAATCCTCCCACTTCGGGGACTGCCGTCGTTTCCCCGGACGGTTCCATCCTTTACACACACACCACCGGCCAGCCTTCGGGAGACACTTTCGTCTATCAGGTGGTGAGCCCGTCCGGGATTCTAACCGACACCGCTTCCGTCACCATCAACCTCACCGCCGCCGCCCGCTTTGATTCCAATTTTGTGACCCTGCCCGCTTCCCCGCCCGCCACGGCCACCGGAATCACAGCCGCCTTCCCGGGGCTAACCTTCAATTCGCCTCACGGGTTCTGCACAGTCCCGGGAGATAGTAAAAAACTCCTGGTCACCGAGGGCGACGGTCGGGTTTATCTGATTCCCGACATCACCGCGAATCCCGCCACCAAGACACTCGTCGTCGATGTCACCGGCCAGACGAACCACGACAACAACGAGAAAGCCTTCAAGAGCATCACGGCCCATCCTAACTGGGGGACCAACGGCTACATCTACGTCACCTACAACACCACCTCCGGCACCTCGCGGCTTTCCCGCTTCACCTGCCAGACCACCGCGCCCTACACAGCCAGCTTGGCTTCCGAGCAGATCTTGATCGATCAGGCCGACACCGGATCCTTTCATAACATCGGAAACTGCGAGTTCGGTTCGGACGGCTACCTATACGTCGGATTCGGCGACGGCGGGACGCAGTCGGACGGCTACAGCAATTCCCAGTATATCAACAAAGGCCTCTGGTCGGGCATCCTCCGGATCGATGTCGATAGCAAGCCCGCCAACCTGATCCCGAATCCCGATAGCGACATCCCTCGCGTCGGCGGCGGTTCCACCGGCGAAGCCCATTTCCGCGTGCCGGCCGACAATCCCTTCATCGGAGCCACCTCTTTCAACGGCGTGGCCGTGAATCCCAGCGAAGTGCGCACCGAGTTATTCGTCGTCGGTCTGCGCAACCCTTGGCAATTCTCAGTGGAGGATCTCGATCACAATGGCACGGTCGATGAAATCTGGGTCGCCGACGTCGGCCGCAACGACCGCGAGGAGATCGGCGTCTATCAAGCCGGGGACAACGGCGGTTGGTCGTGGCGGGAAGGAAATTTCGCCCCGGGTGGAATCACCGGCGATCACAATGGCGCCATCGAGGCGAATGCCACCCTCGCCGCGCCGATCTGGGAGTACAACCACGGTGGTGGCACCTTCCAGGGAAATTCCGTCACCGGAGGATTCATCTATCAGGGAAACGCCATTCCCTCACTCACCGGAAAATATATCTTTGCCGACTATGTTTCCGGTCACATCTGGAGCCTTCAGCGAACCACTCAAACACCCACGGTAGAAAGGATCGACGGGGAGGCCGCCATCGTGGGCATGTTGACCGACCCATCCACCGGTGACATCCTCCTCCTCGACCGTGGCAACACCGGGACCAATCAGGGCGTCGGCAGCATCAAGCGCCTCGCCGTCGGCACCAATGACGCCGGCTACCCGCAAACCCTCTCACAGTCTAACTTTTTCGCCGACCTAGCCAGTCTCACAC
This sequence comes from Verrucomicrobiota bacterium, assembly GCA_040385685.1. GTDB lineage: Bacteria > Verrucomicrobiota > Verrucomicrobiia > Verrucomicrobiales > Akkermansiaceae > Luteolibacter. The sequence goes on from JAZKGW010000035.1 coordinate 89,229, forward strand.
CAAATCCCGGTGGCGTTGCCTACACTCCCAACCTCCGTTTCTGGTCCGACCATGCGGAAAAATCTCGATGGTTCCTCATCAAGGAGGCCGCTCCGTCCGTTAGTTTCTCCCGCGACAACTCGTGGAGTTTCCCCGAGGGCATGATCTGGGCGAAGCACTTTGACTACCCAACCCAATGGGAGACTTTCTCCAGAACGATCAACGGGAATCCCGTCACTGACCGCAGACCTGTGACGGGTTCGCCACGCAGACGGCTGGAAACCCGCTTTCTCGTCCGCACCGCCACCGGCTCTTACGGCCTTTCCTATCGCTGGAACAACCTCAACGCCGGCACCCAGACCGATGCCACCCTCGCCAGCAAGAACGGGGAAAGCTTCGATATCCCTATCAGCCTCAACGGCAGCCCCGCGGTCGCTCCCTGGCAGATTCCGTCCCGCAACAGTTGTGTCAATTGCCATACCCCCGAGGCCGGTCACGCGCTTTCCTTCAATACGCGTCAACTCAATGCTCCTGGCACAATCGCCGGAGCATCCGGGAACTTCCTCGGCCTTCTTTCCAACACCGGTTATCTCACCGGTCTCACGGAAAGTCCCGCCTCGCAGCCCCGCCATCTGAGGCCGGATGAAACGAAATATTCGTTAGAGGCGCGGGTCCGATCCTACCTCGCGGTGAACTGTGCCTATTGTCACCAGGCCGGCGGCACCGGCGGAGGGAACTGGGATGGCCGCGCCGAACTCACCCTCGCTCAAACGGGCCTCGTCCATGGAGTTCCGCTCGATGCCCCGCTCCACTCCGGCGATCTCCTCGTCCTGCCGGGGGATGTGAACAAATCCATCGTCTACAACCGTGCCGCCGCGGCCAACGGCTACTCGCGCATGCCCCCGCTTGCCACCAATGAGATCGATTTGGAGGGATTGCAACTTCTGTCAGATTGGATTGCCGGAGAAGTCCAATCTCAAACAATCTATCAGGATTGGCGCATCGCCCATTTCGGCAACGGGACTTCCTCCGAAGGTGCTTCCGGCGCCGATCCGGACGGCGACGGGGGTGACAACAACTTCGAATGGCTGACCAACACCGATCCGGAGAATCCCTCCAGCGTATGGCAACCAGTCATCCATCAGAATGGGAATGATATCGTCCATGACTTCACCGGCCTCGGAAATCGCTCTGCAACCATCCTGCGCTCCGACGACCTCCATACCTGGACCCCCTGGCAGGTTCCGGGCAACGATGGCGTTCCGCGTGCTCCCGGCACCCTTCACTCGTTAAGTGGTCCCATGGTCCCCGGGGCCGAATTCTTCCGCTTCAAGATCCAGGAACGTTAGAGTTATATTTGGTCCTTGGTGATCAGGCGAAATAACTGGGCCTTCGCATACATCCATTGCCGTTCGACGGAACGAACGCTGCGACCCGTCATTTGGCCGATTTCGCTGCTGCTCAAGCCGCCGTAGAATTTCAGCAACACCACCTTCGCCGACTCCGGGTCGCTCTTTTCCAACAGCGTGAGACACTCGTGGATCATGATGATGTGATCATCGTTTTCAATCCACTCCTGATCCATGAACGACAGGTCATCCGGACGGCGTCGCTTGATGCGGGCCTTGCCGCGTGCTCTCTCGACGAGAATTCGGCGCATCGCCAAGGCTGCGGCATTGAAGAAGTGCAGTTGGTCGTCCCACGACCTTTCGTCGCTCGCGGAAATACGAAGCCAGGCCTCATGCACCAGGGCGGTGGGCTGGAGGGTCTGGTTGCCAACCTCGTTTTTCAACCGGAACGCCGCCAAGCGTCGAAGCTCCTCATAAACCACCGGCAGCAGTTTGTCGGACGCGTAGATATTCGCGTCTTCACTGGATTTCAGGGCGTCGGGGGAGTCCGTCATGCGATTGGTCCGAATGTTGCAGGTATTCTCAGACACGACGAATGAAAAGATGGGGGTGCCAGCCACGTCCCGGAACGGGTTGGTGAATCTCCAGCGAAAAATGCGCTGTTCCGGTTGGAGGTAGGAAATGGCCGGGCTCGACGCCCGAGGGATCAAATCGGCCCCCAGTTCGTTTACCGTTGCCATCGGCTGCGATTCCAGAGCGAATTCTCAAGCCGTTCTGCTTTCCCGCATTATGGTTTTGCGTGTCCTGATCCGGATTGTCTAACTGAATCACCCCCCATTGATGGAAAGCGACATCACCAAAATGCTCCAAGCGGCAAGCGCGGGTGGTGGAATGCCGTCCGAGGACTTGTTGCCGCTGGTCTATGACGAGTTGCGCCGTCTGGCATCGGCCGACATGCGCAACGAGGCCGCGGGCCAGACGCTTCAGCCCACCGCGCTGGTCCATGAGGCCTGGCTGCGCCTCGCGGGCACGGACGACCGCCGCTGGAATGACCGCGCCCACTTTTTCCGCACCGCCGCGCAGGTCATGCGGCGCATCCTGGTGGACCGCGCGCGGCAGAAATCCACGATCAAGCGCGACGGTGGCGAGCGGATCGACATCGCCGATATCGATCTGTCCCATGCCTCGCAGGATGACCGCGTCCTGCTCATCAATGAAGCGTTGGAGAATCTGGAAAAGACCAACCCGCAGGCCGCGCAGATTATCACCATGAAGTTCTTCGGCGGCTTGACCAACCGGGAGATCGTCGAGGCACTGGGGATCCCGGAACGCTCCGTCGAACGCCGCTGGAGTTATGCGAAGGCCACTTTGTTCCGGATGCTCCGTGACGAAATCTGAGATCTTTTTTGGCGGTGAACGAAAAGGGATCACGCTAATATCCATGAATGCTGCAATAATGAGCAATTCCATGATGGAAACCCACGGACAGATCGAAGAAATCCTCTATGAAGGACTTGTCAGCCTTGAGGACGCGCGGGAGCGCGAGGCCTTCCTGGATCAGACCTGCCATGGCAACCCCGAGCTGCGCATCCGGCTGGAGGAACTCGTCGCCCTGCGGGACGAAGCGGAGAATTTTTTTGTGATCGAGCCGGGTTCGTTGGTGTTAGGTCCCGATGAGACGGCCGTGGAATCGCCGGCAGGGGATTTCGAGGAAGGTCTGGGAACACGGATCGGACGCTACCGGTTGATAGAACGCCTCGGCGAGGGTGGCCATGGGGTGGTCTATCAGGCGGAGCAGTTGGAACCCGTCCGCCGCCGTGTCGCGCTCAAGATCATCCGTGTGGGGATGGACACCGCGAGCATCATTTCCCGCTTTGAGATGGAGCGTCAGGCGCTGGCGCTGATGGATCATCCGAACATCGCGCGTGTGCTCGATGCCGGAGCCACCGCCAACGGCAGGCCGTTTTTCGTGATGCAAATGGTGACTGGCAGGCGCATCACGGAATTCTGCGACGAGAACCAGCTCGATCTTCGCGACCGGCTGAAACTTTTCATCCCCGTGTGCATGGCCATCCAGCACGCCCACCAAAAAGGAATCATCCACTGCGACATCAAGCCGTCCAACGTCCTGGTCAGCATGCATGATGGCGTGGCGGTGCCCAAGGTCATCGATTTCGGCATCGCCAAAGCAACGGAAGGCGGACACCCGGATTTTTCCGCGGCCGATTCCGCGGCATTCATCGGCACGCCCGCCTACATGAGTCCGGAGCAGGTGGACGGCGACGGGCTGGACGTGGATACCCGCAGCGACATCTACAGTCTCGGCGTGCTGCTCTACGAACTGCTGGCCGGCCTGCCGCCACGGGATTCCGAGGCATTCAAAAAGTCCGGCCCGGAGGAAATCCGGTGCTTGCTGCGGGATACCCCGGTCCTCAAACCCTCGGAGCGCCTGCACTCCTGCCCGTCGGACAAGCTGGCGGAGTTTGCGAAAAAGAGGCACGCGGAACCCACCCGCCTCGCGCGAATGCTGTACGGTGATCTCGACGCGATCATCATGAAGGCGATGGAGCCCGACCGCCAGAATCGGTATGCCACCGCCAATGGATTGGCGGCGGATCTTTCGCGCTATCTCGACAGCGAAGTGGTGAGCGCCCGCCACGCGGGAAGAGGCTATCGGTTGTATAAGCTGGTCCGTCGCAACAAGATGGCATTCGCGGCGGGTGCCGTGGTGGCGCTCGCGTTGATCGGAGGATTCGGCTCCTCCACCTGGTTGTTGATCCGCGAACACCGCGCCCTCGAGGAACAGGCACGCTTGAGACAAGTCGCCGAACTCGCGCGTGCCAACGAAGTCCGGCTCCGCGAAAAGGCCGAGGTCGGTGAAACGGTGGCGCACGCGGCGGTTCTCATCAGCCATGGCGACATCGCGCAGGCGGACAAACTGCTCGCCACGATCGAGCTGGAAAACGTGCCGGCATCGCTCGAATCCGCGAAGAGTTTCAGCACGGTGAGCGACTGGCTTCTCCACGAGGGTCGCCGGGAAGAGGCGTCCAAACGCCTGGCCGCGATGGCACAAGCCATTTCAAGGGTGGACAAATCCGACTCGGATTCGATTTCCATCCAGTTCGTCGCCGCCGCCGCCGCGGTTTCGGACACGGGAAACAAGGAACTCTACGAGCACCTTCGCGTGATGGCGGCGGATCGGTTTTCCTCCGCCACCGATCCGTTCGTTGCGGATGAGATCGTGAAGGCTTGTCTCATCGAGCCTGCGGATTCCGAACTGTTAGCCAGGCTCGGGCCGCTCCTCAAAGTGTTGGAGACGAACCTTCCCTGGGACCGGAACGATGGTCCCGGAGAGTTGATGGAAGCGTGGCAGACGCTCAGCTTGTCCCTGGCCGGATACCGCAAGGGAGATTTTCAACTCGCCGAGAAATGGGCGCGCCGTTGCCTGCGGCACGCCAACCGGAATCCGGCGCGCGAAGCCGCCGCCCTCACCATCCTCGCGATGGCCACTCACCGGACGGAGCGGACGCTCGAGGCCCGCGACCTGTTGGAAGCGGCGCGAGCCCAGGTGAATGCCAATTTCGACAAGCCGTTCCAGATCGGCACCAGTGGGGATGGATTCTGGTTTGATTGGGTGATCGCCCGCACCCTGCTCAAGGAGGCGGATGGAGTGCTCGCGCGCTGACGCGTGGGATATCGCGGGGAAATCCGCTGTTTTCTTTCGGCAGCATCGGGTGATGCCGTGCTGTGCCGCCGCGTGAAAAAATCTCCCAAAATAATTGGCGGGATTCGGCAGGAGAACCCGCTTCTCCCAACAAAGCAGGTCCTTTGTTAGCCTCCTATATCCTCCCTGCAGTTGATCCCACATTGATCCACGTCCCTTAGACCTCATGAAGAACAGCTCCAAAAACCAACCCTTCTTCCCGGCATTTCTCACTCTCAGCGTCGGCGTTGCCATGACGGGAATCGTTACCCCATCTGCCAGAGCCGCGGATGCCAACTGGACCGGAACCACCAGCTCGGATTTCAACGAAACCACCAACTGGGATCTAACCCCCAACGGCAACAATGTTTTCATCAACGTCGCGACAGGAAACTATCCGATTCTCAATGCGAACCAGACGATTGGCCCGGTGGACATTTTAGTCGGCTCCGGTACGGGGACCGGCCGCTTTGACCACCTTTCCAATGCGGGCGGCACGGGTAGCGGCAACTGGATGTTCGTCGGCAACGGTGGCAGTTCCAACGGCACCTTCAACCTGGCCGACACCGCTGCCACGGGCGGCACCTTCACGGGCTGTGGCCAGGGAAGCGGCAGTATGGATGTCGGCGGGCTCTCTAATGACGGCGGTCGCTTGATTGTGGGCAACGGCGGATCATCCACGGGAACCGTTAACGTCAACACTTCAGGCACTCTTGAAGCGAAAGAGGGGCTCGGTGTGTTGGTTGGCACCAACGGCGGTGATGGAACCCTCAACCTCGACGGCGGCACCATCAGCACGAATCAGGTGTGGTTTGGCGACAATAACGCGGGCAGCACGGGCACTCTCAACATGTCGGGCGGTCTCATCAACGCGACCGGAAACTTCATCGCGGGGCGCAACGGAGGTGCGGGTGTCGTCAACATGACCGGCGGCACGATCACAGGCGGCGCGGAAGTGTGGTTTGGCGAACAAATCGGCGCCAACACCGGCGGCGGCACCGGTACCGTTAGCAACGCCGGTGAGATCAACGCCAGCAGTTGGTTGGTCGTCGGGCGCTCGGGCACAAACGTCAACTCGTCCCTCACGTTGAACGACACCGCTTCAATTTCCGCCAGGAACAACGGCACGTTCGGGAACCTTGAAATCGCCGTTTTCGACAGTGCCGGCGGCACTCTCAACATCAATGGCAATTCCACGGTGAAACTTCTGAGCAATGCGGACATGATTCTCGGAGCGGCTAACACCGCCAACACCGGCACCGTCAACCAGAACGGCGGAACGGTCACGTTCTACTCCGATGCCGGCACCACCGCCGGTGGCACAGGGGTGCTCAGGATCGGCGCGGGTTCGGGTTTCAATGACATGTCCTATTACCTGAATGGCGGCGCTCTCAACGTCAATGAGGTCACCCGCCCCGGGACAACCGCCTTTGCCCGGTTTCACTTCAACGGCGGCATCCTCAGGGCTAACAAGGACAGCGCCACTTTCTTCCATGACCTCGTCCAGGCCAACATCCGCAATGGCGCTGCCATCATCGATACTAACGGATTTAACATCACGGTGAACCAGGTGCTGCAGCATAGCCCCAATGGCGCCGACTATCCGCTCGACGGCGGCCTGACCAAGGTGGGCGCCGGTATCCTCACGGTCGTGCCTGCCAGCACCTACACCGGAGACACCAACGTCAATGGCGGGACGCTCATTCTGAGTGCCAACTCCGACGCCACCTTCGCCGACACCTCCACCGTGAGAATTGTGACGGGTGCGGTTCTCGAGTTGCCCAACCCGGGAACGGACAGGGTTGCCGGCCTCGTCCTGGGTGGGGTGCCCCGAGGTCTCGGAACCTATGATTCGACCACGCCCGGCGGCTTCATCACCGGCAACGGTGTGATCCAAGTGGTGCCTCTTACCGGTTTTACCGCGTGGACGGTTGCCAACGCCGGCGGCCAGGCGTCCGATCTCGACCACGACAACGACGGCGTCAGAAACGGCGTGGAATACTTCATGGGGTTAACAGGATCCTCCTTCACGGCCAATCCCGGCATCGTGAACAACAAGGTCACTTGGCCGAAAGACCCGGCTTTCAGCGGAACCTACACGGTGCAGACCTCGCCCGACCTCTTCACTTGGACGAATGTGCCCTCCGCCGTCGTGGGAAATACCGTGGAATACACAGTGCCCGCCGGCCAAGGCACGTTCTTCGTCCGCCTCGACGTGGTGCCTAACTGATCCGGGGCGTCATCGCTCCCCAAGCTTTCTGATGGAATGGTTACCCTTACAAACAAGCCATCGGAATAACAAGCAAGGGGCCGTCCGCCATGGGTTTGGGACGGCTCCTTGCAACTTGACCGTTTCGCCGCCCGGTTTTCGGCAACGCTATCTCTAACTAATTTTCCCGTTTCTTCTTCGCAAGCTTTCTGATGGGCGGCCTCGGCCGACGCATCCCCACCGGAAAAACATGCAAGGAGCTGTCCTTATGGGTTTTGGACGGCTCCTTGCAACCATCTCTCTCTGTCTCAAATGAAAACGCTCCTGCGTGGAGCTTGAACCGCTAACATCCTCCATTTCCTCATGCAAAAATTCAAGCAACTCCTCGCGATCGCACGCTTTGCCCGGAGTCGCATGACGGGTTGAAGTCTGAAATTCCGCCTCAAAAAGAAATCAAAGTTTTTTGGCGGAATGTGTCGGAAAAATCCGCTGCTCTTCCATGTGGGCTCTGCACCAACGCGCTCCATTTCAAACCTACTGCAAGTCCCCAACAACCCATGGAGTTCAAACCTTCTCCCAGCGCGGCGTTCCGCTGCTTCACCTGCAGCGATGACTGCTATCACGCCTCACCGGGCAGTTCAGTGTGTTCATCTCACTCCGAACCCGTTCACGCGACCAAGTTATCCACAAACTGGACACGTTCGAATCGGCCATTGGCGCCGTGTGTCGCAGCATAACCTGTTCCGCTCCCGCTTTCCCGAGAACCTGCCCGCATTCATTTTTGATCCGTTAGATATCGCCGTCACCCTCCATCAGCCCTCCTGACCCATGAAACTTAAATCCAATCCGTTCGTCCGCAGCTTCCACCACGTGTCCGCCGCCATTTCGGTCGTGTTCTCCATTGCGGGAATTTGCACGCAATCCGCGCACGCCGCTACTCAGACTTGGGATGGGGAGGCGGGCAACCAAGATTGGAATACCGCCACAAACTGGACCACGAATGCGTTTCCTTCGCAACCGGGTGCCGCGATCATCAACACCGTGGGCGGCACCAGCCCGATTATTTCGGCCAACTCGGCGTTCACTCCGAATGACATCATTGTTGGCCAGGGCACCTCGGGTCTGCTGACTCAAACTGCTGGAACGGCTCAAACTGGATCGGGCAACTGGATGATCGTCGGTCAAAATGCCGGCGGCAACGGGACTTACAATATCAGCGGTGGCGTCATGAACACCACCGAGCTTCACATTGCTGCCGCCACTTCTGCCGGCAACACAGTGACGGGAGCGGTGACGGTTAGCGGTGCTGGCCAGATTAATACAGCCGGGTGGTTCTCTCTTGCGGACGCAGGAAACGCCACCACCACGGCCAACGCCACCTTGACCGTTAGCGCCGACGCAACCGGCACCTCCGCCACTCCCAATGTGGCTGTCGGAGGTCATTTGGTGGTCGCCAGCGCCGGGAACGGTACGGGTATCCTTAATCTCAACGGTGGCACGATCAAGATGACTGGCAGCGATCAGTCGGTGGACGTGAATCGCTACGACACCGCCAAAGGGCAGCTCACGGTCAATGGAGGCACTCTGGATCTGCAGACCAATAACGACATTTTCTTCAGCAGGGACAGCGGCACGGGGACGAGTTTTGTGACTCTGACCAGTGGTGCGATCACCGGTGGTTCCGGCAGTTTGATCAACATGATGTATAGCAACGTTGCGGGCAACAACACCGTCAACTTGAATGGCGGCACCCTGACGATCGGTCAGATCATGACCGGGTTCGCTGCGGGCACCCGCAATTTCACCTTCAACGGCGGCACGCTCAAGGCAGCGACGGGTGCCAACTCCAACTTCTTCGCAGCCGGCACCGCCAGCACCGCTACGGTGAACAGTCTCGGTGGCACAATCGACAACAACGGTAACAACATCACCATCGGCCAGGTCTTTGGCGGCACCGGCGGATTGAAATTCACAGGTGCGGGTACCGGCGTGACGACTCTAACTGGTGCGAACACTTACGCGGGTGCGACGATCATCGACGGCGGCACATTGCTGGGTAATACTTCCAACACCGCCGCGAATGGCTCACTTTCATCCACGAGTGGCATCACGATAAATACCGGGGGCACACTCAGCGCGACGGAAAACGGTCTGTTTGGCCACGGTGGAACTGCTGAAAAAGGGATCACTGTCAACGCGGGTGGCACCCTTCGGACGAACGCGGCCGGGGTCAATGTGAACGTCGGCGTGGTCACGCTCAACGGCGGCATCATGACAAATGCCGGCTCCGCCGCAAATTCAGTAGCCTGGGGTTCGTTTGCCTTCCGTCATGCAGGCGACAGGCTGCTGGTGACCGATAATTCGACCGTTAGCGCCTTGGATGTACATATGAGGAGCGGCGCTTACATCGAGGTATCGACAGGCAAGAACCTCGACTTTACCGGCACTCTCATCAACGCGGACGGAGTCGGTGCGTTGGTGAAGAACGGCGATGGAACGTTGAAGCTTACCGGCTCGAACACTTACACCGGCGCGACGACCATCAATGCCGGCTTTTTGCAACTCGGCAATGGCGGCACGACCGGCTCGCTGTCCGCCAGCAGCGTCATTACGAACAACGGGAATCTGACCATCAACCGCAGCAATGCCGTTGTTCAAGGGACGGCGTTCAGCTCAGCCGCCATTACCGGCACCGGTTCCTTCACTCAAGCGGGCGGCGGCACGACGACGTTAAACGTCGCGAATACTTTCCAGGGCGCAACCAGCGTAACCGGCGGAACCCTTTTGCTGAGCGGCAGCGGTGCAATTAACAGCTCGAGCGGAATCACGATCAACGGCAGCGGCGCGAAATTCGTTCAAACAGGCAGCACCGCGTCCACGCCTGCGATCACTTTGACGCAAGGCACGTTAGATGGCACGACCACGGTCGGGGCGGTCACGGTGGGTGCCGGCACCGGTGGCATTGTTGGCAACGGAAATGGTGGCACCGGCGTGCTGACCCTTGGCTCGTTGACGTTCAGCGGCGCGGGCGGACTCAACCTGAACCTCGCGGACGCCACCGCGGGTGGCCTTGCCGTGACTGGCGCGGTCACCACGGGCGCGAATAACACCGTGACCGTGAACATCGTCAATCTGCTCACGCTCGGCACCACCTACAACTTGGTCAGCTCCCCGGACTTTACGGGCTCGGACCTGACCGATTATATCTATGGCGGCAACACTGCCCGGAAAACCGGCACATTTGACTACGCTGGCGGCTTCCTCAACCTGACTGTCAACGGCGACACGCCAAAGTGGACTGGTGGCGACAATGGCAACTGGGTCGTCGGCATCACGGGAATTAACAAAAACTGGAATCTCATCACTGCCGGCACCGCCACCGACTACATCAACAATGACGACGTGCTCTTCGATGATAGCGCGACCGGCCCGACCACGATCAACATTAGCGGTGGTGTCGTGAACCCGAACTCGGTGGTCTTCAACAACAGCTCGTTGGTTTACACCATCGGCGGCTCCGGAATCGGCGACGGCACCGCGTCAACTTCGCTGGTCAAGAACGGCACTGCCAAGGTAACGCTTACCAACTCCAACAGCTATACCGGCCAGACCATCATCAATGCTGGGACATTGGAACTTGGCGACGGCACTTCTGGAAACGACGGCACGATATCCGGAACCTCGGGCGTCACCAACAACGGGACGCTGACCTTCAACCGTTTTGGCGCGGGCAATACCGCTGCCTATGCCATCGGCGGTACGGGGGCGGTTGTCAAAAATGGCGCTGGCAATCAAACCCTCAGCGGCGTGAACACCTACGGTGGCGCCACGATGCTGAACTCGGGCACGTTGACCGCAGGCAGCACGACGGCGTTCGGTGCCACAGCGAGCACGCTCACGATCACCGGCGGTTCGCTCGACAGCTCGGTGGCCAATCTGGTTCTCGCCAACAACAACGCCCAGGCGTGGAATGGCGATTTCGCCTTCACTGGCACCCAATCGCTGAACCTCGGCACCGGCGCGGTTACGCTGGGAGGGAACCGGGTAATCACCGCGAACGCCAACACTCTGACCGTGGGCGGAGTCATTGGAGGTGACTACGGGTTGACCAAATCGGGTGCCGGCACACTCAATCTATCCGGAGCGAACACCTTCACGGGTGCGACCGCTGTCAACGACGGCCTGCTCCATGCCATCGGAACGAACCAGCAAAACAGCGGAATTCTTTCCTCCGGCAGCGGCATTACCGTGAACAATGGCGGCTCGCTCAGTTCCACCGAAAACGGCTTGTTCGGTTGGGGCGGGGCTGGTGAAAAAAGCATTACCGTCAACGCCGGTGGCATCATCACTGCGGGCACGGGCGTCAACGTGAATGTCGGTCTTGTCACTCTGAACGGCGGCACCATGACCAACAGCGGAGCTGCCGCAACCTGGGGGTCATGGACCTTCCGTCATGCAGGCGACAAGCTCCTCGTCACCGAAAATTCCACGGTCAGCGCCCAGAACGTTTTCATGAAGGGCGGCGCGACCATCGAAGTCGCTACCGGTATGAATTTGAACTTCACCGGAACCCTGACGAACGCGGCTAGCGACGGAGCTGGCGTCGTCGTGAAGTACGGGGATGGCACGCTGACACTCGCTGGCGCCAACACGTTTAGTGGCGGCCTCAATATCAACGCCGGCACCGTCTCCGTCTCCACCCAAGCCAACTTCGGAGCGACGGGCAACGATGTGACCCTTGATAGCGGAACCTTGAAAACCACCTTCACCACTTGGTGGGGTGACATGACACGTGACCTCATCGTCGGCGCCGGAGGCGGAACGCTCAACATCGCAGGCCAAGGAACTGGCACGGGAGATCAAGGCCGGGTGGTGTTCTGGTCGGGTGCCAGCGGCGCACTGACAGGCACAGGCAACCTAACTGTAACGGGCGATGGCGATCTGGACGACGCCACCGGCACCGGCGTGCTGGTGCTCGTCGGCGACTACACAAACTTCACTGGCAACATGAACTTGGACCAAGGTGCCACTCTCGAGTGGGCGTCAGCCAATGCGATTTCCACCGGCTCGACCTTGTCTGTCGGCACTAACAGCCAGATCACCGTAGCAAATGGTTTGACCTTGAATCGGGAGATAACCGTCACTGGGGCCGGCAGCGTGCTGGCCTTCAACAACAGTTCCACTGGTGCTTACGCGGGTAATATCGTGCTCAACAATGATGTCACCTTCGGTCTGCGGAACTGGTATAACTATACTCAAGCGAGCAGCGGCAGCGTTTCCGGCAGTATTTCCGGTATCGGCGGTATCATCACCAGCCGCGGCACCTCGGCTGGCACGCCAATACTTACGCTGACGGGCGTGAACACCTACCAAGGCAACACGACGATCGGAACAGGCACCACCCTCACCATCGGTGGCGCAGGCCAACTCGGCTCCGGCAGTTATGCGGCCGACATCGCCAATGAAGGCATCTTGAACTACGCCAGTTCCGCCAATCAGACCTTGTCTGGCGACATCATCGGGAGCGGAACCCTCACCAAAGCTGGCGGGAGCACGCTAACGCTTTCCGGCACGAACACCTACACCGGTGCAACCACTGTCAACGGGGGCAAGCTGGTGCTCGATAGTTCCATCACTAGCTCCGTGACAGTGAACAACACTGCCACATTATCAGGCCAAGGCGGGATTACGGGCAATGTCACAGTGAATAGCGGCGGCACCCACGCCATTGGCAACAGCCCCGGTGAGCAAACCGTCACTGGCGACGTTACTTACGGAGCCGGTTCCATCTTCTCGTGGGATCTGGCGGGCAATCTCGACGGTGACAGCTTGGACGGCGATACCGGCACGCGGGGCATCACTTACGACGCGCTCAATGTGACGGGAAATATGTCCATCGACGCGGCTGCGATCTTCCATGTGGTCCTGAATGATGGCGCGGACTTCGGCGACGGATTCTGGAGTAACGACCAACAGTGGACCGATATCTTCAGCGTAAGTGGTGGAGCGCTGACTTCCGGCTGGGTGAACTCAGTTGCGATCGTATACAATTCGGTGGGTGGTATTGTGGATACCGGCACAATTTATGGAAAACAATTCACCGTGAATGGCACTAACCTCACCTGGTCCGCCGTGCCCGAGCCGTCGTCCGCATTGGCCGGACTGCTGATCGGTGCCGGCCTGCTCCGCCGCCGCCGCCGTTGATCGGCCCAAGCGCGGCCCTGAAAGAGAAATCCTCAGGGCCATGCCTGACGCGCGGCCGAAGGAAGTCGAACGGGTCCTGGATTCCGGCTGGCAAGTTCGCAGTGGAGTTCGCGCAATCCTATTCCTCAACGGACTTTCTCATCAGATCTGTTATGAAAGCCAAACTCGTCATTCCCGCTGTCTGTCTAACTATTTGCGCTGTTCACGCCCAAACAATCCCCGTCCATTGGAAGACTGCCCCGGCGCCACCGATGGGTTGGAACAGTTGGGATTGCTTTGGCACCACCATCACCGAAGACCAGGCGAAGGCGCAGGCCGACGCGATGTAGAAGCGGTTGAAGCCATTCGGCTGGAACATTTTCACTGTCGATACCCAGTGGTATGAGGGGGAGGCGCAGGGGCACGTTTACAAGGAGGGAGCCCCGATTATTTGGTTTTCGTCTCGATCATGCAGTGAGTTCTCTCTCATCAATCGCGCGCTTTCAAGACGCCCACCATGTCGAGTTTTCCGATCATCCGGCCGACGAGGGTGAAGGACAAAATGGAGGCGGTGAGCACGACGAGGATGGCGATGGAATAGGTGGACGACTGGATGACGATGGGCAGCCGCACGGTCTCCGTGCTGAACGAGGACATGATGAACATCGCCAGTCCGCGGCCGAACAGAAGGCCGGCCGGCAGCGCTAACAAAACAAGAATCGCCAGCTCGCCGACCAGCACACCGCGGACTTCCGCCAGGGAAAACCCCACGACGCGCAAAGTGGCCAGCTCGCGGCTTCGTTCTGATAGGGCGATGCGGGCGCTGTTATAAACCACGCCGAACGCGACGATGGTCGCCAGCACGAAGTAAAGATTCCGAATGATGCCGATGCTCTTGCCCGTCGTATCGCGGAAGGCGGCGAGTTGGTCGCGTTTCACCATGACCACGGCGGCGCGGGGCGTGTCCTTGAGCTCGCGCATGAACTCATCCCAGCGCTTGTGATCGAGCGCGAGGTACGCGCCGTTGACCGTGTCTCCCTCCTGCATCGCCCGCCGCAGGGCGGAAATGTCCATGTACGCCGCGACTCCCGCGAAGTCGGTGACCAAGCCGCGGATGGGGACGCGCAGGACCGGACGGCGGCCTTCCAACACTTCGATCTCCACCTCGTCGCCGACCCGCGCGCCGATGACCGTGGCTAACATTTTTGACATCAGCAGGCCATCTTCCGGCATCGTGATCGCGTGCGCCTTGTCGTCCAGCAGACGGTTCAGATTCGCGCCGCGTCCGATGCCGGTAACGGCGAGCTTGCGGTGACGGTGGCCGAATTTCAACCGCGCCTGCACACTGCGGATCGGTTCGGCACGGATCACGCCGGGCAGGTGTTCGAGATCGTGGAACCCGCGGCCCGAGCCTGGCTCGGTTAGAAATACCGCCACGTCCTGGCGCTGCTGGCTGTTCCATTGGAAGGTGAGCAGGTAGTCGATGCTGTCGGCCATCGCGCCCGGCAGCACCATCAGGCCGGTGGCGAGAGCGAGGCCGCTGGAGGTGAAAACCGCCTGCCACGGCCGGCGTTCGATGTTGCGCAGCGACATCCGGAAGACGGGGCTGAAAAATCGCGTGAGGCCGATGCGCTCAAACAGCGAGGGTTTGAAATCCGCAGGAGGCTCCGGCCGCATCGCTTCCGCGGGCGGGAGTTTCACCGCCTGCCAGACGACAGTTAGAACTCCCAGTATCGACGCCCCCACGCTGATGCAGAGGGCCAGCCCGAGGGCGCTGTAGTCCATTTTGAATACCAGCGAGGGGAAGCGGAAAAACAGCGTGTACATGTTCACCAGGACTCCGCCTAACAAGCGGCCGCCAAGTCCGCCCATCAGCGTGCCGAGCAGGCCGATGACCACCACGTATTTCATGTAATGACCGCCGACCTGCCGCGACGAATAGCCGAGCGCTTTCATCTGGGCGATTTGCTCGCGCTGCAACCGGACGATCCGGGCGAGCACCGCGTTCACCATGAACGCGGCGACGCTGAGAAACACCAGCGGATAGGCGACTGATAGAGACGTGAGCACGCGCAGTTCGTCGTCGAGCCGCTGGGCGGACGGTTGTTCCTTGCGCAGGAACGCCCCGCCCGCGCCGTAGGGAGCGAGGATGCGGTCCATTTCCTCGATCACCGGCTCGGGCGGCGCTCCGGGCGCGAGGTCGATCACGACATCGTTGAAAGCGCCGTCGAGGTTGTAGGCCACGGCGAGCGCGCGGTAGTTCATCCAGATCACGCTGAAGCGCTTGTGGTCGGGCAGGGTCTGGCCGACCCTCGCCTCGAAGACGTATTCCGGGGAGAGACCGATGCCGCAGATTTTCAGCGTTTCGCGGCGGCCATTGATCACGGCGACGAGCAAATCTCCGGGTTGCAGGCCGTTCGCGAGGGCGAAGGACTCGCCTAACACCACCTCGCGCCGTTCGTCCGATCGGGGAAATCTTCCAGTCCGGAGAAACAGGCGGTTCAGCTTCTGCGGTCCCCCGTCCTCCGGCAGGGAAATGATGTGACCGGTCGCCGGCTCGGAGAGACCGGGCAAGTCGAGCGTCACATCCACCGCCACGCGGGCTTCCACGGTGGCCACCCCCGGCAACGCAGTGAGTTGCTCCGCGACGGATAGCGGCGCGCGTTTCAGCGTGGCGAAGATGTCGGCCATCGCGTGTTTCTGATAGTAAGTCGAGCGGGTTGTCTCGAGGGTCATGATCAGGCTGCGGGTCATGATCATCATCGCCAGTCCGCACGCCATCACCAGGCTGACGGCGAAGACCTGACCCTTCATCTTGCCAAGGTCGCGCAGCAGTTTCAGGTCAAGTGGATCTATCATGGGCAGAGATAGGTCTTATAATTCATATAGGTCCTATCAGTCATCACCATTTAAGCTGTGACGCCGGCAACCGCGTCTCGTTCCGATGCGAGCTGACAATCTTCCCATCCGATAGATGCAACACCCGGTCCGCCATTTCCGCCATCACCGCGTTGTGGGTGATGATGACGGTGAGCGTGCCCAGCTCGCGGTTGATGCGCTCGACGGCCTCTAACACGGCGATGCCGGTGGTCACGTCGAGCGCGCCGGTCGGCTCGTCGCAGAGCAGGACTTCCGGCCGCTTCGCGATCGCGCGGGCGATCGCCACGCGTTGCTGCTCGCCGCCGGATAGCTGTGACGGGAAATGGTCCATCCGCGCGCCGAGACCGACCATTTCGAGAGCCTCTTCCGGCGTCATCGGATCGCGGGAAATGCCGGTGATCAGCGCGACATTCTCGCGGGCGGTTAGACTTGGGATCAGATTGTAGAATTGGAACACGAAGCCCACGCAGTTGCGCCGGAACAGAGTGAGCGTGTTTTCGTCCGAGCCATCGAGCGGCCAACCCTTGTAGATCAGCTTGCCGGAAGTCGGCACGTCGAGCCCGCCGAGGATGTTGAGCAGGGTCGATTTCCCGCTACCGGACGCGCCTAGCAGGCAGACGAGCTCGCCGGCGTTGAGCTCGATGTCCACCCCGTGCAGCGCGACCACGTCGAGCTCGCCGGTGTGATAGACCTTGCGCACGCCGTGCGCCTCGAACACGACACCCGTGGAAATCGGCGGAGGAGAGGGTGCGGAAGTCATCGGGCTGCGGGACGGTAACAGGTCGGCGGACGATCACAACCCCGGTCGCGTGACACCGGATTCCGCCGGGATGTCCGCCCCTTCCGCACGGAGCCGCCATCCCCCCCATTTATGGGGGTAGGCATCCTAAGTGATTGAAACGTGGCCGCTTTCCGAAGTGGCATGAGGGATTCAGCACTTTGCGACTAATCCCCGCGACTTGCTGTCTGGTCCAAACCCGCGCGAAACCCTCTCCCACATTCAGACCCATGAATCCCAAATCCAATCCGTTCCTTTCTGTCCTTCGCTCGGCATCCACCGCATTCTCGGTAGTGCTCTCGATCGCCGCGCTATCTCCCGAATCCGCACAGGCGGCCATACACACCTGGACAGGTGGGACTAGTGCCGACTGGGCAACCGGAGCAAACTGGAGCACGGCAGTCCCGACCTTCGCGGACATCGCGCAGTGGACCTCGCTGTCCACGTCGAACTTGATCATCACTCTGGCTTCGTCGCAGTCCGTGCTGGGGCTGAAGGTGGTGGATCCTACTGGCGCGGTGACTTTGAGTGGTAGCACGCTGACCGTCGGCACTTCTGGTATCGATATGAGCACGGCCACGCAGAATTTGACGATCAGCTCGGGGCTGACTCTTGGCGCGGGTAATCAGACATGGAATGTCGCCACGGGCCGGACGCTGTCCCTCAACACCGGCACCTTTACCCGCACCGCCGGAGCGACACTGAATCTACAAGGTTCGGGCACGTTTGCGGCGAGCATGACCGGACTGACCAATAACGCGACCGGCATCATTGGCCCGTGGGCCACCGTCGGGACCGGCTCCAGCACGCGCTACGCCACCCTTTCTGGTAGCAACCTTAGCAGTTTCACTGGAACGACTGAGACGTGGACGAACCTGACCGTTTCAACTACCAACTATGAGGTCACCGACAATACCGCCATCACTTATGGCGGTTCGACCCGAACCGCGAACACCGTCCGCTATGCGGGCACGGGGGTTACCATCACTCTGGGCAACGGCACCGGCACGAATGGTCTCGTAACGAATGGCATCATCAATGCCGGCAGCGGGACGCTCATATTCGACACCACAAGCAGTAACAATGCTGCGGGCTTGAAGGCCGGCACCAGCAACGAAATCGTGCTCAATGCGGCCAATGCGAATATTGTTGTGAGTGCCAGGGTTCACAACCAGAGCAATGGAGCAACCCCGGCAGCAGTGACCATCGTAGGTCCGAATACAGTAACACTTTCCGGAGCGAGTGACTTCACCGGCGGTGTGAACCTGAACTCCGGCACGCTCCTGATAGGAAACAACACCGCGTTGGGGACGACGGCCGGGTCTTTGAAATTGAACGGCGGCACCTTCGGCTTCAGCGCGAATAGTCTCAATATCGCCCACGGAATCAGCGTTCTGGCGGGCTCGTCCATAACGATCGGTCAGAATGCCAACATCGCAACCACGACCTTGTCCGGTGCTCTAACGGGCAGCGGCACACTGGTGAACTTCAACAGCGGCACCGCCAACACCGGTGCCAATCTCTTTTTCACCGGCAACTTCAGCGGCTTCACCGGCACCATGCGATACACGGGCAGCGGCACGAACAGTTCGGCATTCTGGCGTGTCGGTGCCACCGGCGGAACGACCGTCAACCTATCCGGCGCGACCCTGAATCTTCTCGCCGGCGACGGAGGAACCGCCAAGCTGTTCGGCTTCATCGACGGCACGACCGTGGCCAATACCCTCCGGTTGAGCCAATTGACCGGCGACGGCAGGTTGCAAGGATCTTACAATGGAACTGCGGGCGTCTTCAACACCATCGAAGTTGGAAATGGCGATGCGAGTTCGACGTTCTCCGGCGTACTGGGCGTGGCTGGCAGCAACATGAACCAGCTTGCGCTGACGAAGGTCGGCACCGGCACTCTGACGCTAACGGGAGCAAACATCCATACCGGCCTAACCACTGTCAGTGCCGGCACCCTGCAAATCGGCAATGGAACCACCGACGGTTCCATCGCCAACAGCAGCGGCATCAACAACAATGCTAATCTGGCTTATAACCTGGTGGGCACCCACACCTACGCCAACGCCATCACCGGATCGGGCAGTCTCACAAAGTCTGGCGCGGGTTCCCTCACCCTGTCGGGCGCAAACAATTACAGCGGCACCACCGCTCTCAATGGCGGCACGCTCAAACTGAGAGGCTCGGTCGGCGGAGTCTCGGTGGCTGACGGTACCGGCAACACCTTCGGCAACGCGACCAGCGCCACGCTCAGCATGAGCTCGTTGTCCTTGGCTGGCGACGCCGTTCTCGACCTCAGTCTGAACTCCGCTCCCGCCCTGGCGGTCAGCGGAGCGCTTTCCACCACCCCCGCCAATGGCACGGTGACCATCAACGCCACCAATAGCGCTTGGGCGATCGGCGCAAACTCCCTCATCTCCTACGGCACCTTCGGCGGCCTGCTGACGGATTTCACTCTCGGCACCGTCAATGGCTTGAGCGCGCGCCAGACCTCCAATGGTTTGGTCAACACCGGCAACGCCATCGCGCTCGACGTGGCCGGCGACCTTCCGGTCTGGTCGGGTGCCAACGGCAGCACTTGGGCGACGGCCGCGAACGGCGACCACAGTGGCCCGAACAACTGGGCCACCAAGTTCGGCCAAACCGGAACCAACTTCTGGGCCGGCGACACCGCTGAGTTCAACGACACCTACAGCCTCGGCGCGGGCGATGTCGCCGTGACCAACACCACCGTGTCGATCACGGGAGAAGTCAGCCCGACAGCGGTGATCTTCAACAACTCGGTCGTCGATTACACAATCAACAGCTCGGACAGCACCGGCATCGCCGCGGGTTCCGTGATCAAGAACGGATCGGGCAAGGTGACGATCAACGCTTCCAACAGCTACACCGGCGGCACCACCATCAACGCGGGCACCATCTCCATCGACAGCGCCGCCAGACTGGGGGCCAGCTCCGGGGCCTTGACCTTGAACGACGGCACGCTACAGACGACCGCCACCTTCGACACGGCCCGGAATATCACGCTCGGCAACGCCAATAGCACCATTTTGACCGATTCGGGCACGACTTACACTGTCAACGGTCTTATCAGCGGCAGTGGCGCCCTCAATAAAACCGGCGCGGGCACACTGGCGCTGGGCACTTCCACCAACACCTTCAGCGGCGGCTTTTTCATCAATGCGGGCACGGTCTCCGTGGACAGCAACGTCCGACTCGGCGGCACCGGCGGCACTGCGGGGGCCATCACGTTGAATGGCGGCACGCTAAGGACGACCAACATCGCCGCGTTGACCAACACCCACCCGATCACAATCGGCGCTGGCGGAGGGACACTGGATATTCTGGGAACCGGCACTACCGGCCAGAACAGCAGGGTCATCACTGGCGCTAGCACTTTGTTCGGCAGCGGTGCGCTGACGATCAATGGTGACGGTGCCATCGATGCGGCGGGCGGCTCGGGAGCGTTGGTGCTCACCGGGGCCAACAACGGCGTCGGTGGTTACAGCGGCAACATCACGCTGCAGAATGGCGGCATCTTGGCCTATGAAGCCACAAACGGCCTGGCCTCGGCGGCGACGCTGACTCTTGCCAACAACTCCGAGTTTTCGGTCGCCACGGGTCTGACCTCCTCAAACAACATCACCGTCAATGGTGGCACGAACACATTCCTTAGCTTCACCAACGGCGGGACGGGTGTGTTTGGTGGTGCGGTCACCTTGAATGCCAGCCTTACCGTCGCGCTGCGCAACTGGTATAACACCACGACTCAAAATGGCACCATCAGCGGTCAAATTTCCGGTAATGGCGGACTGACTGTCAATTCCGGCACCACGGCGGGCGGCGTGCTGACGCTTTCCTCTGCCAACTCCTACTTGGGCGGCACCACCATCAGCCAGTCGGTGGTGGTGATCGGTGACGACGCCGGACTTGGGACCGGAGCCTTTTCAATCGCCGGCTCCTCGGGTATCCGCAGCAACAGTGCGACGGCTCGCTCCATCTCGAACGCGTTCACCAGCCTGTCGGGTTCCGGCGTCGTCCTGACGCTGGGATCGGCCGGCACCGGCAATCTCTCTTTCACCGACACCGGCACGACCTCGCTCGGGAGCAGTGCGAACCGGACATTCCAAGTGGACAATGCCCAGACCTCGTTCGCGGGTAATTTCTCGGGAACAGGTACCCAGCTCATCAAGACCGGCACCGGCATCCTCGTCCTTGGCGGTACGAACAGCAGCTTCAGTGGCGGAGTGAGCGTCAACGGGGGCACTGTAAGTGTTGCCAATATCGGCAACTCGGCCGCCAACAGCGCGCTGGGAACTGGCGGAACGATCAACATCGGCGCGACCACCGTCGCCGGGACGCTCGTTTACACCGGAGCGGGTGAAACCAGCGACAAGGTGATCAATCTCGCGGGCACCACCGGTGGCGCGACCATCGAACAATCCGGCACGGGACTTCTGGCGTTCACCGGCAATCTGACTGCTACCGGTGTGGGTGCCAAAACGCTCACCCTGCAAGGCTCCACCGCAGGCACGGGCGAGATCGCGGGCGACATCGTGAACGGCAGCGGCACCACCGCAGTCACGAAAGCGGGCACGGGCACATGGACCCTGTCCGGCGCGAATACCTATACCGGCGCGACCAGCGTCAACGGTGGCACGCTGGTGATCAACGGTGCGAACTCAAGTGCCGGCACGAATGTGACCCTCACCGGCACGGTCGGCCTGACCTTGGGCAACACCAACGCGCTTGGCTCCGCCAGCGTGATCAGTCTGACCGGCGGCACTTCGGTCGGGACGCTGACATATGCCACGGATGGGGGCGGTACCGCCTACCAGCTCGGCATGAGTTCCGGAGCGACCTATAACATCGTGCTTGACCGCGCGACCGCCGGTGCGGACGTCACCCACAATCTCGACACTCCGGCCAGCGCTGGCGGTCTGGGCAGTGGCACGGTGAATCTCACTTCAGGTGCGAACGTTTCGGGCACGGCGACGGCCAGCCTCGCCAAGTTCAACCTAGGCGGTGGCAGCGGTGGAACCACGCTAATTGCCCCTGCGGCTGGAACCGTTGTGACGATCGGCTCCGTCACCAAGTCAAACAACAATGTTTCACAAACCCTTGGATTGGGAGGTGTGACCACCGGCAATGAAGTTACGGGAGTCATATCCAATGGTGCCGCGATCGGGGGTAACAACATCTCGATCACCAAGAGTAACACCAGCACTTGGACTCTCTCCGGAGCCAGCACCTACACCGGTGCGACCACAATCAACGGCGGCACGCTCAAGGCGGGCATCGCCTCGGTCGCCAATACCAGCGGCGCGTTTGGTAACAACTCCGCGCTAACCACCGCCGACGTGGCTGGTGCCGCGGTCGATCTGAATGATTTCAACACCCAGGTCGGGTCACTCGCCGGTGGCGGTGCCGCCGGCGGCAACGTGACGCTGGGGGCGGCCACTCTCACCACCGGTGGCAACAACACCAACACCTCGTATGCAGGTATCATCTCCGGCACCGGCGGTTTGATCAAAACCGGCACCGGCGTCCAGACTCTAACCGGCATCAACACCTACTCCGGCGCGTCCACCATCAACACCGGCGGCACGCTCGCCATCGGCTCCACCGGTTCCATCGCTAACAGCACTGTCATCACCGCCAATGGCACGCTCGATGTCTCCGGTGTCGCCGGCGGTGTTTGGACGGTGGGAGCCACGCAGTCGCTCGCCGGAGCGGGGACCATCACAGGTTCCACCACGGCAACCGAAGGTGTTTTCATTTCCGGCACTCACTCCGCAGGGAATGGAGTTGGCACGCAAACGGTGAATGCGGATCTCACCTACAACTCCGGTTCGATCTTCTCGTGGGACCTCAGTGCGGCCGCGTCGGACCTCAACAGCGTCAGCCAAAACGGCCTGCTCGGTTCGGCTTACGACGGCGCGACCGTCTCCGGCGATCTCGCCGGAACCGCGGCGGTCTTCAAGATCGTCCTGGGGGCGGGCGAATCGTTTGCCGATGACTTCTGGAGCGGCAACCGGACCTGGTCGAACATCTTCACCACTTCAAATTCGAACTGGGCCGCCATCTTCACGACCACTGAATACTCCGCTGTGGGTGGCGCGCCGGACCTGGTGACTCAAGGAAGCTTCACTCTAACCGGCAGCACGCTCTCCTGGTCCGCCGTGCCGGAGCCTACCACTGCCCTTGCCGGGATGCTCCTCGGAGCCGGCCTGCTGCGCCGCCGCCGCCCTGCAGCGGCGCGTCCGTGACCGCCGGTGGAGTTAGGGACGAAGAGAATGCCGGAACTCGAGCCTGTTAGTCTCTGCCAGGAATCAGCGAGAACCACATTTCGAAATCGCCGCCGCGGCGGCGGTCGCCGCTTGCCAGATCGGGATCGATGAGACTTTGAAGGGCGATCGGGTGCTGGGCGCGGCTCGCCTGCCACGCGTCGCCATCCAGCCATCCGGCCGGGCCGTTGCGCTTCACCCCGCTAACAGCATCGCTGATTTCATCCCACGCGCTGGGTGCATCGAGTATCAGAAAAGCCCGCCGGTCGCGGCACAGCGTCGCGGCTTCGGTGAGCACCGTGTTATCGACATCCCCGCTGGCTTGGTAAGGTGGAATGCAGAGCATGTTGAAGAGATCTGCCTTCAACAACGCGTGAACGCCGGTTCTTGCCGCGGCGCTTCCGGTGAAATTTCCCGAGGTGAGCGTCGCCCCGTCATTGGCCTCCACGGACACGTCTACGCCGCCGATGTCCGGCCGGGCTCCTGGCAACGACCCCTCCACGCGCATGAGCTTGGAAGTATTGCGAAGGACGGTGTCCAGGCTGTTTGGCAGGCCTGCCACGCAGGTCACGTTCGCATAGATTTCCTCCACCCGGGTTCCCAGGTCGGGCAGTTGCTGGAGCGAGGCCACGCCGGTGTCGGGGATCAGTTCGATCTTCAAGTTGAAAAAGGTCGCGAGCGCTTCACCGGCCGGGTGTCGTGGTCGATGGTCACGCGCAGCCGGTTGCCCCAGGCACCCGGTGTCGCGGAGTTGAGGCTGAGGTTCGAACCCGGTCCGGTGGCGGGGCCTCCCGAATCATTCTAGGTCGTCGGAACGACGATGCGGGCCACACTCTGGCCGTTCGCCTGGAACAAGCGAACGATCAATGCCTGGCCACCGCCGTTTCGATAGAAGTCCCTCACGGCATAACTCATGGCACTCTCGGTCCAGAGTCCGCCGAAAATGCGTTCATAATCGGCGTAACTGTTGATCACCGTTGGAACCTGATAGTTAGACGAGACGTGGGTAAACTAACTTCTGGGAGGTAACACTGGACTGTTACAATGGGGGGATAACACATCGCACATCTATTCTTCTGAAGGCACGCAACTCTTTTCTGCAATCGTGGCTGGGTTTCTCCCAGTCCAGACTAAAGCTGATAGGCAATTTGATCTCCGGCCACATTGGTGAGTGCCGGCAAATCCAAGGATCTCAATCACTTTCGACCGGGCAGGGACGAAATGACTTGCGGTTCATCGAATGTGGAAGATCGTTGCAAATCGCGGAACCTCCGGGGATGAACAGTAAAATAAATCGAATCAAAATCGTTCCGCTTGCGTCTCTTGCAACGGAACACCAACGACGTAGAAAACCATGAAACAACAAAAATACCGGCTTCTTGGGAAGCTCACCGCGATCCTCTTTGGGGGAGCAATGCTCGCCCCCGGAATGGTGGCAGCGCAAGAACAGGCCGAGACAGCAGGTGCCGAAGTCCTGACCCGCGGGCCGGTCCATGAAGCATTCGCGGGAACGGTTTCATTCAATCCGCAGGTCGGGATCATCGTGGATCAAGCGCCACCGGCGTTGATCGAGGAGGTGCCGCCGGAGCAGCGTCTGGAGGGCGACAATGTGGCATGGATCCCCGGCTATTGGGCTTGGGATGAGGATTCAAGCGATTTCCTGTGGATCAGCGGAATTTGGCGAAATCTGCCACCGGGCCGCCAATGGGTGCCTGGCTACTGGGCACCAATCGAAGGCCGCCACCAATGGACTTCAGGATACTGGGAAGACGCGGAGACCACCGAGGTCACCTACCTGCCGGAGCCGCCGAAGAGCGTCGAAGCGGGACCGAACATCGAGGCGTCCTCGAATGACCAGACTTGGATCCCAGGCAATTGGAGGTATCGTGATGATCGATATGCGTGGAGTGCCGGCTACTGGGCTCCCGCCCGGGCAAACTGGTCCTGGACACCGGCCTATTATCGCTGGTCGCACCGCGGTTATGTTTATGTGGACGGTTATTGGGACTACCCGGTTGTGAACCGCGGCGTGGTGTTCGCACCCGTCCACATCGGCGTCGGTTATCGCTCACGCCCGGATTACTATTACACTCCTTCCGCGGTGATCAGCCTCTCCGTGTTTGCAAACCACCTGTTTGTGAGGCCGAGCTACGGCCACTATTACTACGGCGATTACTATGAACCAAGGTATCATAACCACGGATTTTATGCATCCTATTCGTATAGCTCCAGTCGTTACGGATATGACCCGATATACTCCCATTATCGTTGGGAAAACCGGAACGACCGCAATTGGGAAAACGGACGCCGCGACTACTACGAGTATCGTCGAGACCATCAAGACGCCCGCCCTCCACGCACTTGGGCCGCGATGAGCGCCCGTGCGCCAGGGGATCGCAATCGTGACGACTTTGAAGTGGCCCAGCGCTATGACAGTGTCGTAAACAACCGTGAAGGACGCCAACGCTTCCGCGCAGTCGACAAGCAGGACCGTCAACAATATGTCTCACAGAGAGAGGATGTCCGGAAGTTCGCCAAGGAACGCGAGCAACTTGAAACCCGCGGGGACAAAGCCACGTCCAAGGGTGACAACGAGCGTGCCTCGGTCACCAAGGAGAAGATCCGCCGCTCGCCGGTCGTTGCCAAGAAATCCGATCGTTCCGACAAGGACGGGGGGCCGCCGGCAAGATTGCAACCACGGGCGTCGGAGAAGGATCAGACTGTCAGCAGGACAACTGACAAGGCAGGCGCCAATGGAGCGACCAACGGTGCAGATGCGTCGAAGGCCAAGCGCAACAAAGATGGAACGGTGGACCGCGATTCTGCTGCCGATACAAAGGATAAGGACAAAGCAGAAACCACAACCGAAACCCGGGTCAAGCCGGGTGAAAAGCGCGTGAAAATGCCGAATACCCAAGGTAAGGAGAAGCGCGAGGCCACCACCAATCCACAACAGAAGGAAAAGGCAACATCCGGTGAAAAGCGACAAGCAGACCCAACTCCCGAACGTCAGGCAAACCCGACTCCAAAGCGTCAAGCCGAGCCAACTCAGGGTCGCAAGGCCAATCCTGGGGAGCGCCAAGCCAATCCGACTCCTGAACGTCAGGCAAACCCAACGCCGAAACGTCAAGCCGACCCAACGCCTGAACGCAAGACCAAGAAGTCCGAGGAAGCCCGCGAGTCTGCAGCCGCTACCGTCCGAAAGGCGCAGCGTCAGGCGGAAGCCCAGCCGAAGCCTGCGAAGCAGCAAGCCCAGAGCGAGCAGGCGTCTCGTCCTCAACAACAAAAGAAGTCGCAGCAGGCAACGGCCCAGCCAAAGCCCGCCAAGCAGCAGGCCCAGCGCGAGCAAGCGGCACGTCCCCAACAGAAGTCACAGCAGACCGCGCAGTCGCAAGGCACCGCTCCCACAACGCAGACAAAGGGGCAACCTACGACCCGCACTGCTAAAACCAAGGCCGAGCTGACGGAAGAAGAGAAGAAAAAGAAGAAGCAAGTTGAATGACAATGCTTGGCGTGGGTTGGGATGCCCGATAGGGATTGTCCCAACCCATGAACCGCAGAACCTTCATCCGCACGACCGCCGCCACTTCGTTCGCCCTTGGCCAGACCGGCAGTTTGTTAGCTCTCGAAGTCGAGAACGCATATCGCAAGAACATCGGCATTCAGCTCTACACGCTGCGCAACGAAATTGGAAAAGATCCTGCGAGCACGCTGAAACAAGTCGCCGCCGCAGGCTACCAGCAGGTCGAGCTCTTTGGATTTCCCGATGCCGACCCGATGATAGCGGGAGCTAGGGATGCTGGACTCGAGATTCACTCCGCTCACTTCGAGTGGGATTCTGTCGTCAATCCCAAGGATGCCGCGATGTCGGATTTCTCGAAAGTCCTCGAAAAGGCCCATGAAATCCGGCTCAGCCACCTGGTTATCCCATATCTCAAGGAACCCAACCGCACGACTCTCGACGATTACAAGAAAGTCGCGGCCCACGCTAACCAAGCCGCCGCCATGGCGAAGGCTGCGGGCATCCAACTTTCCTATCACAACCACAACTTCGAGTTCGAGCCCAAGGACGGCGGCAAGCGCGGTTATGATATCTTCATGGAGGAGTTCTCGCCGGAGATGCAGTTCGAGATCGACGTTTTCTGGGTCAAAGCCGCCGGACTCGACCCAGCGGAACTCATCCGGAAACTCCACGTCCGCGTCTCCCAGCTCCACTTGAAGGACCTCAAGAACGGGCTCGCCTTACCCTCCTTCTCCACCGACTTGCCAGTGGAGGCCTTCCAGGAACTCGGCGATGGCATCATTCCCATGGAGCCGATCATCGTCGCGGCCAAAGCCGCCGGCGTGGTCCATTGCCACGTCGAACAAGACCAATCCCCGGACGCGATCGCCAGCATCAAGCAGAGCATGGCCTACCTGCGGAAAATGTAAGTGACTCCGTTAGGATTTCCGGCCTTCGTCGAATTCGAAGTATTCCGCCATCGTCTGGATTTCATCGCGATTTTCGAGGCCGCTTTCCTTTTTCCGGCGGACGAGAATTTCCGAAGTGGCATCATTCCAGCCAACCTTTCTCAGGTATTCGTTCCAGATGAAAATGTCGCCTTCGCTGAGTTCGCGGCCCGCTTCATGGCACCACCGCAGGATTTCGTCGTCGTTGCCGCCCACGAGGACGCGGGCGGCCAGGTCGGCATAGTCCACGCGCAGAAAGCCAGCGCAGCGGCCATCGAGCCCCGAGCCGAGGTTGTCACAGAAATCCTCCCTCAGATTGCCGGCCGCGTTGAGCCGGATTTTATCCAGCATCCTGGCGAAATAAATCATGCCGAGGGTTTCCTGATAAGCGGAGAGAGGGACCGTTTTCATGGTGGTGCGATTGGATTGCCGCCACACGGAACAGGCCCGCGGAATTCGGCGACGCCGGAAAGATCGCAAGCCTGCCCTTGGGTGCAAGCCGACAATTCTCACAATATCGGAATGGCCAATGGCAGACGCCGGAAGTTGCGCCCCCCATTGACTGGGAGAAAGCCCAGTAGCCACGTCATTCCCCCGAGTTTGGAGCCTCTGATCAGTTAGTCGTTCCCGATTTTTCCGGGTGACTTGCCTGGAATTGCCTTTTTCTGGAATTGAAGCCGGCGGGTTGCCGAATCGACCGTCATTTTCCCATCGATCACGCCGTCCTCGGCATCGACTTGGGAAATGAAATCCGCGAGCTCGGCTGCTTCAATGATTCCTTTTTCAATGAGGAATCGGGTGAGCGCCTGCGTCGCGAGTTTCTGCCGCCCAAGTTCATCCTTGAGCATGAAAATCTCACGTTCTTTTTCATCGAACGCGCTTTGCGCACGCAACTGGGACCGTTCGATCCGGTTGATTTCGGCCTCCGCGTCCGCGATATCCAACCGGTTGCCGATGTCTCCCAAAAGTAACGTGCGCGCCCATCCCATGTCGAAAACCTGTCAAAACGGTCTAGCGGGTCAATGATTGTTATTGCGGCCCCATTCATTCCGGTGATTTCCGGAATTGAATGTTTGGCCCTGAGCGTCAACTTTCACCCCGGCCCGCGCGGCTTCTTTCCAAACAACAGCAACCCAATTTCCAATGTTCCCGTTCCTCTCTCCCGATTTCCACATCCGCTGGTCCACCCTGGTTCCGGAAGCTGTCGAGCCGGACATCCGCCACGCTCTCGAACTCGCGAAAGCCAACATCGAGGCGATCTGCTCGCAGGATCCCGCCGCCGCGACCTACGAATCCACCTACCTTGCTTTCGAAAAAGCCAGTGAACGGCTCAACGACGGTTGGGGCCGCCTCAACCATCTTGACTCTGTTAGCGATAATCCCGCCCAGCGCGAGGCACTTGGCAAGATGCTTCCCGAGGTCACGGATTTCTACTCGTCGCTCGCCCTGAACGACCGCCTGTGGACTGTGATCAAATCGGTCGGCGAAAGTCCGGAAATCAAATCGCTGTCTCCGATCCAGCAACGTTTCGTTGAGGAAACGCTCGCGGATTTCCGTAACTCGGGTGCCGACCTTCCGACTGATAGAAAGGAACGTATCGCCGCCATCGAGGCAGAACTCTCGAAGATCACCAAGGAATACTCCGAGCATGTCCTCGACTCCACCAACGCGTGGGAAATGATTATCACAGACGAGTCGAAACTCGCCGGCCTGCCGGATTCCGCGAAGGCCGGAGCCGCCGCGAATGCACGTGCGAAGGGCTTAGAGAACGCTTGGCGCTTCACCCTCCAATTTCCTTCGATGTTCCCGATCATGCAGCACCTTCACGACGACGCGATCCGTCATCAGGTTTGGGAAGCATCCACCCAAGTCGGTGCCACCGGAGAGTTCGACAACACCGCGCTCGTCTGGCGCATCCTCCATCTTCGCCACGAAAAAGCCTCCATCCTCGGCCACGAGCATTTCGCGGATCTAACACTGCTTCGGCGAATGGCGAAGAGCGGCGGCTCGGCTCTCGACTTCATCGAGAATTTACACGCCCGAATCCAGCCCGCTTTCCTGGCCGAATACAAACAGCTCGCCCAGTTCAAGGCCGCGAAATCCGGCCAGCCCGTCGGTCCGTTGGAGCCGTGGGAGGTCGCCTACTGGGCGGAGAAACAGCGATTGGAAAACTACGATTTCGACGAGGAAGCATTGCGGCCGTATTTCCCGGTCGATGGTGTGATGGCCGGCATGTTTGAAATCGCTTCGCGCCTGTTCGGCATCACCATCCGCCAGTTGGAAACCGTTTTCCTCGAACCCGGTTCCGAGCCTCAAGCGCTCGTTGAGGTGTGGCACCCCGAGTGCGCGTTCTATGAAATCCACGACTCGAAAACCGCCGCTCACCTCGGCTCGTTTTATGCCGACTGGCACCCCCGCGAATCCAAGCGGGGAGGCGCGTGGATGAACTCACTCCACACCGGCGCGCTTGGCGAACCTCACCTCGGCCTGATCATCGGCAACATGAGCCCGCCCGTCGATGGCAAGCCGGCGCTTCTAACACACCGCGAGGTGGAGACGATTTTCCACGAGTTCGGGCACCTCCTTCACGGCTTGCTCAGCGAGGTCGCCGTGAAATCCTTGTCCGGCACCAACGTCCCGTGGGACTTCGTCGAGCTGCCCTCGCAGATCATGGAGAACTTCTGTTGGGACCGGGAATCGCTTGATCTTTTCGCCCGCCATTTCGAGACCGAAGAGCCGATCCCTGAGGATTTGTTCGTTAAAATGATCGCCGCGAAGAACTACCTCAGCGCATCCGGTTTCATGCGCCAGCTCGCCTTCGCCAAGCTCGACCTCGAACTTCACATCCGTCCAGCCGATTTTCTCGGCAAGGACCTCGACGCCGTCGATCGCGAAGTTCTGGCAGACTACCTCGCTCCGCTGAAAACCCCGTCTCCCTCGATGATGCGGCGTTTCAACCACCTCTTCAGCAGTCCCACCGGTTATGCCGCAGGTTACTACTCGTATAAATGGGCCGAAGTCCTCGACGCCGACGCCTTCACCCGCTTCCAGCAGGATGGCGTGCTCAACGCGGAAACCGGTGCCGCCTTTCGCGAGCACATCCTCAGCAAGGGCAACTCCGTCCCGCCCGACGAACTCTACCGTCGCTTCATGGGCCGCGACCCCGATCAGGAACCGCTCCTCATCCGCGCCGGACTCGCAGAGCCGGCGCTGGCTTAAGAGATCAATCTGGAGTCCGGCTGGAACCGCCGGGGTTCTCCGATCTGGATTTCGGGAAACCTCGGGTGCGCCGGATTGAGCAGGTAATTCGATTCGCCGAGCGTCACCACCGAGGGCACTTCCAACACGGACGTGCGCATCGAGCGCAGCCAGGCATCGCCGATGAATTGCGAGGAAGAGTTCGTTTCGTCATCGCACCAACGATCCGAAAGCGTCGCCGAATCGAGGCGCTCCATGAGATCTTCGGGAATTTCCAACGGCACCCATGAAAACAAGCGGGCAAATGCTGCTGGATCTTCCAAATGCACCAACATCTCCAACGTCGCCAACGACAGCGAGGAAGACGTGTAAACCATCGCCAGTCCGGGCGAATTCCAGCGCCCACCATTCAGCCGGGCACCCTCGCCGCTGAAGGCAGACGTCAGAAACTTCGTTTTGCACAGCCGGAATGCCCGGATCATGAGAAAACCCCGTGTTCGATCCGGCCTAGCAGGGCTTCCACCTCCCGTGCTCCCATCTCCGTGTCACAGCAGCGGAGGGGCGTCAGCCCGCCGAGCGCGCGTTTCGATTGGGTCATCCAGCGCCGGGCGGAATCCTTGTCTTCCAGCACATCCAGCGCTTTTTGAACCACCGATCCGACGCGCAAGATCCGCTCGGATTCATCCGGTTTGAATCGGTCCGTCCGCCTGGCCAGCGTGCGGGTAGGGATGCCGAGGATTTCTGCCAACTCTTCCGTGGAAACGCCCAGATCACTGCGGATACGCTCGAAAGCCTCGCGCGGCACGCCCTTCCGGAGTGCATCCCGGACTTGTGTGAGAGTGCTGCCCGCCTTGGCTGAGGTCACCACGCCAAGTTGTTGCAGCACGGTCAACCAATGGTCGATCACCTCCACCACTGCGGGCATTGGAGTGGCCCGGTAAACCGCTACGGGGGTTTCCAAACGGGAGCTGACCTTTCCATGAGGATCATCAGGACCGTCAGACAATGTAGTTGGATCTGCCATACGGCGTAGAACATATGCCAAATGGCTAATTCCGCAAGCTTTTTCGTCATGGTTTCTCCCCGGCTTCCGTCTTGTTTGGAAATCATGAGTGCCGAATGATCCCCGGCGGATGCTCAAGGATTTCTCAATCTCCGCGGTTGTCGCGGGATTCGTGGCGGTATTGGTCGGGTTCACGAGTTCGGTGGCTCTCATTTTCCAAGCGGCCCAGAATCTGTCCGCGACTCCAGCTCAGACAGCATCGTGGCTGTGGGCGCTGGGGATCGGAATGGCTGTGACGAGTATCATCTTATCAAGCATCTATCGACAGCCGATCCTCATTGCGTGGTCCACTCCAGGTGCGGCGGTGATCGCCAGCGCCGCCGCGGATGGACACTTGACTCTGCCGCAGGCGACCGGTGCCTTCATGGTTTGCGCGGTGATGATTGCCATCGCGGGCTTTTCCGGGGGCTTCGAGAAAATGATGAACCGGCTGCCTCTCCCGCTGGCGTCGGCGCTGCTGGCGGGGGTGCTTTCGAGATTTGTGCTGGATGCATTCGCCGCCACTCCAACCAATCCGGCGCTGATTCTGCCGATGTTCGCCGCGTATCTGCTAGGGAGGAGTTTCTGGCCGCGCGCGAATGTGCCGGTGATTCTGGTGATCGGAGTCGTGAT
Source organism: Verrucomicrobiota bacterium (assembly GCA_040385685.1). GTDB lineage: Bacteria > Verrucomicrobiota > Verrucomicrobiia > Verrucomicrobiales > Akkermansiaceae > Luteolibacter. The sequence continues at coordinate 121,922 of JAZKGW010000035.1, forward strand.
CGCTGTTTTCCAAGGCCGTTTCAATGCTTCCGCCGTGCCGCTGGAAATCACCAACCCGGTGTGGGTCACTCCGCAGTTTTCATTCAAGTCACTTATTGGCGTGGCGCTGCCGTTGTTCATCGTGACGATGGCCTCGCAGAACCTTCCTGGCGTGGCGGTATTCCGGGCGAACAACTTTCACCCGCCGGTTTCAAAGGTCATCGGCTGGTCAGGTGTTGCCAACCTGCTGGTCGCTCCATTTGGCGGCTACACGCTGAATCTGGCGGCGATTACCGCCGCGTTTTGCATGGGACCGGAAGCGCATCCCGATCCGGGAAAACGTTACGTTGCCGCGATGTCCGCCGGATTTTTCTACGGGCTGATCGGTGTTTTTGGCGCGACCATCGCGGGGCTCTTCGCGGCGTTTCCACATGAGTTGGTGCTCGCAGTCGCCGGACTTGCCTTGCTAGGGACCATCGCCAGTGGCTTGGCTTCCGCGACGGGCGACGAGCGCTATCGGGAGGCGTCCGTGGTCAGTTATTTCGTGGTCCTTTCGGGCGTGTCGTTCGGTGGCATCGGTTCCGCGTTTTGGGGAATCGTCGCGGGCTTGTTAGTCTTGTCCGTCAGGAAACTTGCGACTGCGCGCGCCTGATCAATTTCCCATCTCCGCCATGGCGGCGCGAATGGCCGCCTGCACCTGCGGATCGCCGTAAAACGGACCGGCTCCGGGACCGCCGGTGGTGTGGGTTTCGAGCAGGAACAGCTCCCCGTTTTTCAACAGGAACGACGGGTGGCCGCTGTCGCCGACAACGAGCTTGCGCTGATAGATTGGATTAAGTCCGGGCACGTAACCCAACTGGATGACGCTCCCTGAAACCGCTTCGATCCGGTGAACCGACAGCGTGTTAGTCTGGTCCGATGTGATGACGGGCCGACCGATCTGCGCGTCCGCCGGACTGGCGAAGCGGTAATTCTTCACTTCATGCGGCAGCGGAAGGTTCAGCCTCGCCACGGCGATGTCGCCAATTGCCAGCGTTCTAACCGCGGTGATGTAGCGTTCGTAGGGATTGCCCTTTTTGTCGTGGAACATCACCGCAACGTCAGAGGGCCGTGCGAAATGGGCGGCCATCACGACATGGCTGGGAGAAATCAACGTGGCCGCCCGGGCGTCATTCCAAGACACCCCGGTGAGGTCCAGCTTGGCCGTCCAGTTGTTCCGCCATTTTGATCCGGCCTTCGGCTGATAGTATCGGAACAGAGTGCCTTTTTCCGCGTGTTGCGGGAGAAACCCCAGGCCGCTTGGGCTGGAAGCGATGATGCTCGGGCCGTTGCCGGGAGCGCAGGCGATGATCAGGAGGGAAACTGATAAGAGAAACACGAATCTCATGGATGGAAGAGGCTTACCGGGCGGATTCGCCGGTGGCAAGTGGGCGTTAGCTCGCCCTTGCCTTGGACGGCGGACGCTGTCTAGGCTCCGCCCATGCCCGCCGCGACCCGCACCCGATTCTTTGAAACCGGCAGCCCTGCCGAACCGGTGAGGCTGCGCGATGGCGGAATGCTCCCTGGAATCACGCTCGCCTATGAGACTTGGGGCGAACTCAACGCGGAGCGCTCCAACGCGATTTTCCTGTTCCACGCGTTGTCGGGTTCCCATCACGCGGTGGGGCACAATCCTGGCATCGAAGGCGTGGGCGACTTGTGGCAGCCGGAAATGCACGATGGTTGGTGGGAGTCGATGATCGGCCCCGGCAAAGCTGTCGATACCAACAAGTATTTCGTCATTTGCGCGAACTATCTCGGCGGCTGTTATGGCAGCAGCGGCCCGGCCTCGGTGAACCCTCTAACTGGGAAACCGTGGGGAGCTTCCTTTCCCGCCGTGTCCGCGGCGGATCAGGTGGAGGTCTTCAGTTACTTGCTGGATAGCTTGGGCATCGAGACGCTTCACGCGGTGGTCGGCCCGTCGGTCGGCGGCTTGGTGGCCATGACGTTCGCCACGCGGTTCGCGCACCGCGTCAAAAATGTCATCGTGATCGCCTCCGGCTTCAAAACGACGGTGCTCAACCGCCTGATTCTTTTCGAACAAATCCTCGCGATAGAAAACGACCCGCATTTCAACGGTGGCGACTACTATGACGGGGAGGCACCGCTCTACGGTCTCGTCCTCGCCCGTATGATTTCCCACAAGACTTTTGTCCATCTCGACTCCATCGAACGGCGCGCGCGGCAGGATGTTGTGCAACCGGACGACGTGCTCGCATGGTATCGGGTGCGCGACCAGTTCCAGAGTTATATGTTGCATCAAGGGAAGAAGTTCGTGAAGCGCTTCGATGCGAACACTTATCTCCGCATTATCGACATGTGGTCGCGCTACGATGCCACCCACGAGGGCGATGCGGAATCACCCGCCGATTTGCTGGAGCGGGCGCAACTTGCCGGCCAGCGCTGGCTGGTTTATTCCATCGATTCCGACTTCTGTTTCTATCCGGAGGAACAGGCGGAACTGGTGAAACATTTGGAGGAAGCCAAAGTCGATGTCATGCACATCATCGTGCATTCCGACAAAGGCCATGATTCGTTCCTGCTAGAGCCGGACCTGTACACTCCACATATTTCGTGGGTGCTGGGGAAATGATCCGGGACGCCCTAGTTGTCGTCCTCGGTCGCTTCTTCGGTCCCGGCCTGATTGACCTGGGTTTTCAAAGTGCCGTCCGGCAGGGCGGAGCGCCAGGCTTGGAACGCCGCCGCGTCCTTCAGCATGAAACTGCGGGCAATCTCGGCAACCGCATCAGCTGATAGCGTGGCCGATTTCTGGCTGGCCGCCCATTTCGCCGCATCGGATGCGCCGCTCCTTGCCCAGGCGGTCACTAACGAACTCGCCGCCGCGTCGCGTTCCGGGCCGGCGCTTAATTTGTCGAGCCAGGCGATTCCCGCTTCGGGTGATTGCTGCGCGAAAATGGTTGCCAGCTCCTGTGCGGCGACTGTCCGTTCGGTACCTGCAGGCAAATTGGCCAGCAGCCACTGCGAGCTGCCTTCGAGGTCAATGGTCGCCCAGTTGGCGAGCGTATTGGCAAACTGCGCGGGGTCGCTGTTAGTCCGGCTCGAGGCCAGGCTCGCCGCGACGGCCCCTTCGGGATCGCTTTTCGCCCAGCCTGCCAAGGCGGCGCGGCGCAAGGTGGATGTTAGGTCGCCCGGGCCCGGGTTGGTGGCGAGAAATTCCAGCGCGGCGGCTGGTTCGTTGGATGCCCAAGCAAAGAAAATGTGCTCCAGGGCTCCGTCCCGTTCGCGGGTAGGAGGGAGTGCGAGAAACCAGATGGAAGCCTCGCGGCCGTTCTGTTCCGCCCAGTTTTCCGCGATGGAAATAAGGGCGTTGTTCAATTCGTCTCCGGACAGATTTGCCGTTGCCCAACCGGCGGCTCCTTTCGCGTCAATTTCGGAAAACTGGTTCAAGGCCAGTCGGATCACTTCCTCACGCCGGTCGCTTGCGGGTTGGCCGGCCAGCCAATCCAGCGCGTCCTTCGGGCTTTTTGCCACCCATGATTCCATATGTTGCAAAGCGAGTTTGAAGCGGGCGAGGGGATTTTTCTCGGCGTCCAACTTGGCGCGCAGCTCTTTGGGGTCGATGGCTTGCAAGCCGCTCCGATTTGCCAAAACGCGGGAATTGCCGACGGAATCGCCGACTTGCCGGGTGGTTTCTAACGGTCCACTGCCAATCGATTTCCCTTTCCCCAGGAAATAGCCCCCGGCACCGAAAGTGATGGCGATCGCAAGACCTGCGATAGCCTGGCTTAAAGGTTTCATGAGCGGAGAATTAGCAGGATAGGGTGCGTCACGTGCCCGGACGCAATCATGCCGGGATCCGTTGTTCCGGGTCCCGGCACGAGCTATAACAAATCAGAGGTAGGCTTTCCGCGTGAAGGTCAGGGCATCCCGGAATTTCCAACCGTTGCGGGTGAATTCCCACAGGCTTTGCTCGGGAATGCGGTTCCTGTTGAGGGAAATCGCATAGCCGTTTTTCCACACATCCTCCTGAACCTCCCGTCTCGAAAACGCGCCGAGCTTCCGGGTCATCAGGACGATTCCGGAAGTCGCGCCGTAGTATGGCATTGCCCAGAATTCATAGCTCAACGTACCTGAGCCGGAATATGAGTCGTTGGTGATAACTTCAATGCCATACTCCACCTTATGATAGTAATCCCGGCCAAGATTCTTGTAACGGCCGCTCTGTTCCTTGCCCTCGGTGGAGAAGACTTCGCGATTACCCAGCTTGTAGTAGCCGGAGCCGTTCAGTCTCATGTCTGCCGCTTGTAATTCCGGGATCGAGCCAGCCACCGTGAAAAAGACGGCGGCAACTGCGATGGATTGTTGGATGATCGATTTCATGTTGGTTGATTCAATATCAAGTTCGTCGCGAATGTAGCCCCTTCGACGGGGCCTGCATCATATTATTCAGAAAAATTCCTTGAAGCTTAGAATTGGCCGTAGGTATATCTCAATCCCAACGAGTCGAGCTCCGCGTAGATCTTCCGCAGCCAGACCTTGACCCGCTGGCGGTCGAGGATTCCGAGAAGCTGGGCACCGTCCTCCGAGGCGTGGATCGCCGCCCAGAAGCTGGAGTTCGAATGGTCCACCTGCCGCATCGAGCCTTCGTGGAGTTTAGGCAGTTCGAGGATTTTCGCGCCGAGTTCCTGCGCCCTGAGCTTTTGAGGAGATGTATGAAACGCATCGAAGCGGGCACCGCGACCGTGGTTCAAGACAATGATGAAGCGGGCTTCCGTCCGGAAATCCTCGAGCAGCCGTCCTAACATTTCCAACGAGTCCTTGCCGTCATCCAGGATGTGCCAGCAGTTCACCATCACGCCTGCTTCGCGGAACAATTCGAGCACGCCGGTGTCGTCCATCCATCCGCGCAGCGATGAACTGCTCTGTGCGGCGAGGTCAACAAGTACTTGCACCCCGTCGCCTAACAGCGCGGCCTCCGCGAGGCGGTCGAGGCTTTGGAAATCCTCCAGCGCCACGTGCTCGGTGAAGCCCTCGTAGAAGCGCATGAACGAGCCATGCGAGCGATCGGAGTCGAATCCCTGGAATGGGATGTTCCGGTCGATGCAATACTGCGCGAACACCCGGGCCATCACGGATTTGCCCACTCCGCCTTTTTCGCCACCTATCAAATGCACTTGGTTCATCGGATGGGGAGGTACCAAATTCCTCCCGGATGGCAAGGCGCGATCCGGGCAAATTAATAATCCGCCACCGGGCTCCCGGCTTGCGGCGTATCGATCTCGGGAACCTCCGCGGCGAGTTTGGCCAGTGAGGCGCAGGTTTCCTGCCACTTTTTCTCGGACCACGCGGGTGGGGGATGTTGCTTGCGGCGGAACCTCTCCACCCGGTCGCGGGCTTCCTGGGTCATCCAGTGAGGCAGTTGCGCCACAGCCCGGGCCGCGACCTCCGCGGTGTCCGAGCGGTGGCAAATCAGCGCCAGATCGTTGCCCGCCTCGATCGCGAGTTTCACGTCCTGGCCGCGACCGTAGCGGCGGGTGATCGCGCCCATGTCGAGATCGTCAGTTAGAACAAGATGGTGGTCGAAGCCGAGCTGGTCGCGAAGAAATCGCCTGATGATGCGCGGCGACAGCGAGGCGGGGAAGTCCGGGTCGATGTTAGGGAACTCGACATGCGCGAGCATGATCGCATCGAGCTCCGGCATCAGCGCGGTGTAGGGAATCACATCCTCGCGCAGCAATTCATCGAGGGTGACCGGGGACGACGGAAGGTCGTGATGCGGATCGGATTGCGCCCGGCCACCGGCGGGGAAATGTTTCGCACAGCTCGAGACCGAGCGCTTTCTCAACCAGCGGTTCCATTGGCCGGCGTGGTCGATCACGCGCTGTGATTCGCGCCCCCAGCAGCGCCCCCGCAAGGCGTTCTGGGTATCCGGGAAATGGTCGAGATCGAGGACCGGCGCGAAGTTCAAATTAAACCCTAACATGCGCAGAAGGTCTCCGGTGTAGGCGCCCGCTTCCGCGATCTTCTGCGGTTTTCCGAAGGCAGCCAGTGCCGGAGGCGAAGGCGCGGGCGGGGCGATCTCCTTGGTCCGCGTGACCCGTCCGCCTTCCTGATCGATGGCGATGATCGGCAGTTCCGACGACAAATCGCGGAGGTCGTCGGTGAGCTTCCGTGTCTGGTGGGCGGTGGCGATGTTCCGTGTGAAAAGAATGTAGCCCGCGGGTTGCAGCTTGCGGAAAAGCGCCGCCTCGTCCGGGGTCAGCTCCGGTCCGGCGATCCCGAGCACGAGTAGTGAGCCGTCCATCATGGCTTTGGAAACTTTCCAGCAAGCCATTGCTCCAACAACAGCGGCCAGGTGGCGAGGTCACCTTTGCCCTTGAGGCCGTAGCCGTGGCCGCCGGATTCGAAGAGGTGGAGCGAGACGGGCACGGCGTTCGCCTTGCAGGCCGTGGCGAATGCCAGGCTGTTGCGGCAATCAACTCCGTCGTCCGACGTTGATAGAAGGAAGACCGGCGGCGTATCCTTGGTCACCGCCTTGTCCGTCGAATACTTTTCAACGTCTTCCGGGGTTGGGCTTCTGCCGAGCAGATTGGTGCGCGATCCGGTGTGGGCGAGCGGCGGGCTCATCGAGATTACCGGATAGATCAGGATCGAGAAGTCCGGCCGGCAATTCTGTTTGTCGACATCGTCCTTGCCTTCTTCGGGGAAGGAATCTCCGAAGCGCGTGGTGCACAGGCTCGCGAGATGACCGCCGGCGGAGGAACCCATCACGCCGACTTTCGTTGGATCGATGCCCCACTCGCCAGCCTTGGCCCTAACGGTGCGGATGGCCCGGCGGGCGTCGAGGAACGGGACCGGGAACTGATAGCCGAGCTCGGGATTGCCGCTGACCCGGTATTTGACGACGATTCCGGCAATGCCGCGCTCGGTGAGATAGGTGGCGTAGTCACGGCCCTCGTGACTGGCGGCGAGGACGCCGTATCCGCCGCCGGGGAAAATCAGCACGGCGGCGCCGGTGGCTTTGCCCGCGTCTGGCAGATAGACCTGGTATTGAGGGATCTCGATATCGCTGAGGCGACCCTCTTTGTTAGTTTCCGAGCCGGCCGGGCGTGCCTTGGCGCCGGGTGCCCCGCCGGGCCAGAGGTTGTTCCATTGGGCGGTAGCGATCGAGGTGAGCATGGCGGCTATCAGTGCGATGCGTTTCATGGGTTTGTCATTTGGGTAGCTTGATGCGGGCGGGGACGTCTTTGATCTGGATGCCAGCCTTGGTGATGGAGTCCCAGACTTTCAGCAAACGTTCGAGCGGGATGCTTCTGTCCGCCTCAAGCTCGAGCTTGCGACCCGGATTCTGTTTCTGATAGGCGGTGAGGTAGGATTCCAACAGTCCTTCCGGGACCGCCAACGAATCGAGGGTGACATTGCCGACAGCATCCAGGGCGATGGTCGAGCGGACGTCGGCAACGCTGTCGGACGGGATCTCATGAACCGTCGGCAGCTCGATGCGCAGCACGTCGCGCGGCTTTTTGAATGCGGTGGAAACGATGAAAAAGACCAGCAGGACGAACAGGATGTCGATCATCGGAATGACCGCGATCTGGCTGCGGGTGGTTTTGGGGCGATGAAAATGCATGGCGGGTCAGGCGTGCGGGGTGGGTTTCTCACAAACGGTCGAGAGGCTTGCCAGCAGGGATTCCAGTCGGGCTGTTAGCGTCTCGATGCGGCGGATGAAATAGCCATGGGCGACGACACAGGGCACGGCGATGGCCAGGCCGAAGATCGTGGTGGTGAGCGCTTCGGCGATGCCGCGGGCGATCGCGAGGTGATCCGAGTTGTTTCCCAGTCCTTGGAAAATCAGGACGAGCCCCGAGGCCGTGCCCAGCAGCCCTAGCAGCGGTGCGATGGTGATAACGGTATCGAGCACGCCGATTCCGGCGTGGAGATGGACCGTTTCCTCGCGGGCAGCGGACTCGACGGCTTGGGTGATCTCGCTGCGCGATTTGCCGCGATGCTTGAGCACGACGGCGGAGAGGCGGGCCAGAACGCTGCCGCCCTTCTCGATTTCGGATAGAACGGGCTCCACTTTGTCCGCGACGACGCGTTGTTGGAACTGCGCGACTTCGTGAGCCAGCGCTTTCGGAATCACGCGGCCGCTGGAGAGCGACAGGGCTTTGTAGAGAATGGCCATCATGCCCGCGACCGAGGTGAGACCGAGCGGGATCATGAAAATGCCGCCCTTGTGGAGGAAATCCCAAGCGGCGCCGAAGCCGCCCAATTCGTTTGCCGCGAGAATTTTGCTGGAGATGTCGATCATGGTGCTGTGTTAGAAATAGAAGTTGAAGATGAGTTCGAGCGGTTCCTTGTCGAAGTCTTTTTTGACGGCGGCGGGCATCGCCGGGATGTCGGCATCGCGGATGGCGCTGAGGGTGAAACCTTTTTGGACCTCGCCGGTTTCCATGGTTCCCACGAACTGCACGGTGCGTACCTTGCCGCTGGTTTCGACGAAAAATCTGACCGTTAGAAAGCCGGGGGTGATGAAATCCCGGTGCCTCACGCAGTTGCGCTGCCATTCCAGTTCGACGGCGCGGCTGATGACCGCCTGATAGCGACCGAGCGGCGAGTCCGCCACGTCGAGGGCGCTGCGACCGGTGCGGGAAATCGAGCCGACGATGGCGGACTTGCGCTGATAGCCCTTGAAGCCGGGGTCGGCGGCGGACTTGGCTTCGGCGGGTTTCGGCGCGTCGGCGGCAGCCTTGGCCACGCCGGTGCCGTCTTTCGGGCGTTTCAACGGAGTCGGTTTGATGGCCGTTTTCTCGGCAGGATTCCGCGGGACAGGAACATCGACCTGAGAGGGACCTTCTAACAATTTGTCCGCGGGTGGCGGGCTTGACTTGGAATCGTCGTTGCCCGGGTTGTCCAACTTTTCACCGGCGGATGAATTGGCGGCCATGGCGGGGTCGGGAATCGCTGGCTCTGGCGACGGCGGGGTCGGCATCGATTCCTGTGGCTTCGCGGGCTGGCTGCTGCCCAACTTTCCGTCCTGGTAGCTGCTTACTGTCGTTTCAAGATCGTCGCGATCGATGCCGGCTTGCGAGGGCAGGGGAGGCGCGGTGGGATCCGGGCTGCGGTCGCTGGTGGCTTGGGTATTCCGTTCGCCGATGAACGGAGTTTTTCCCGGTGCGGGGGCGGTCTGGTCGTCGCTGGTCCGCATGAAGCTGGGCTTGGCCGCTGTCGCTGCCGCGGACTGGGGGCTTGGGCTGGCTGCGGCCATTTCAAGGAGAATCTTGACCGTAGTGTCGGACGGCGGTTGCTGGGGCTGTGAAACGGAAACCGTCGGCGACTTGCGAAAAATCTGGGTCTTCAAGATCGTGAAGCCTGCGAGTCCGAGAATCGCTATGTTGACCATCAGCGACAACATGAGTGCAATCGCCCACAGGCGACCGTCTCCTTGACGTGCGGTTGATGCGGATGGGCTCATTTCTTCCGCCGCCAGCCTTGCCGGGAAATCCCCGGCGTGCAACACGCGAAATGTCCGCCGCGGCGACGTCATTCACGGTGAGAACTCAGGTGGGCGTGGATTCGGCGGAACTGGCGCGGCGTTTTTCGCGGTGAGACTGCGGATCTTGTCGAGTTATGGGGTTTTTGAGAAATGTTCGTGATTCGGCTACGCCATCGATCATGAAAAGTAGTAAAAAACAGAGAACTTTGGGAAAAATGAAATGTGTGAAACCGGTGGATGGCGATAAATTAGCAATTTTCGATTGATATGGGGCCGTGAATGGGACAACTATCCGCCTCCAACCCGCATTTCTATGAGCAAAAATCAAATGGACGGCGCACAAGCGCTCATCAAGACCCTCGATGACCTCGGCATCGAATACATCTTCGGCTACTCCGGTGGAGCCGCGATTCCGATTTTCGACGCGCTCGAGACGGTCAAGACCAAGATGAAGTTCATCCTGGTCCGCCACGAGCAGGGCGCGGTGCACATGGCGGATGGCTATGCCCGTGCGACCGGTCGCCCTGCCGCCGTGCTCGTGACTTCCGGACCAGGTGCCGGCAATACTGTCACCGGCCTGATGACCGCGATGATGGACTCGGTGCCGATGCTGGTGATCACCGGCCAAACGGTGACGTGGATGCTCGGCAAGGACGCATTCCAAGAAGCTGACATTTTCGGCATCACCATCCCGGTGGTGAAGCACAACTACTTGGTGAAGGACACCAACTCGCTGCCGCGGATCGCCCGGGAGGCGTATCACATCGCCACCACCGGTCGCCCCGGTCCGGTGCTCATCGATGTGCCGAAGGACATTTCCCAAGGTCCGTTCTCCGGCGAAATGAACCCGCCGTTCAACCTTCCCGGCTACGATCCGACCGTCGCTTTCAACATTTCCGCGACCGCGGTGAAGGAAGCCGCCGACCTGATCGCCAAGGCCAAGCGCCCGGTGATCCTCGCCGGCCAAGGCTGCATGATCGCCCGTGCGGCCAAGGAACTCATGTATTTGGCGGAAACCCTCAATTGCCCGGTCACTTCGACTCTGCTCGGCAAGGGAGTTTTCCCGGAGACCCACCCGCTTTCGCTCGGCATGCTGGGCATGCACGGCACCGCCTATGCTAACAAGGCGATGGTCGAGTGTGATCTGCTGATCAACATCGGCTCGCGTTTCGATGACCGGATCATCGGCCAGCCGTCGAAATTCTGCAAGGACGCCAAGGTCATCCACATCGACATCGACCCGGCCGAGTCCGGCAAAATGATCGTGCCGGACATCATGATCGTCGGCGATGCCAAGGCCGCGCTCACCGAGATCAACGAGAAAATCGGCCCGCTGGAAACCTCCGACTGGCTCGCCAAGCTCGACGGCTACAAGAAGAAATACCCGCTCACCTACAAGAAGCAGGGCGGCCTGCGCATGCAGCAGGTGATCGACGAGCTCTATCAACTCACCGGCGGCAAGGCCATCGTATCGACCGACGTCGGCCAGCACCAGATGTGGGCGGCGCAGTTTTACAAGAACCACGAATCCTACCATTGGCTCTCGTCCGGCGGTGCCGGCACCATGGGCTTCGGTTTCCCGGCGGCCATCGGCGCGCAGCTCGCCTGCCCGGACAAAACGGTTATTTCGATCTCCGGCGACGGCGGATTCCAGATGACTTTGTTCGAACTCGCCACCGCGCAGATCCACAAGCTGCCGATCAAGATTGTCGTCCTCAACAACCACTACCTCGGCATGGTCCGCCAGTGGCAGGAACTCTTCTATGAAGACCGCACCTCCGGTGTGGACCTCATCGGCAACCCGGATTTCTGCAAACTTGCCGGTGCCTACGGCATCCCGTCCGTCCACATCAAACGCCCGGCGGATGTCACCAAGCAATTGGAAAAAGCGCTCGCCTACAACGCCGGCCCGATCCTCATCCACGCCGAGTGCGTCAAGACCGACAACGTCTTCCCGATGATCCCGGCAGGTGCCGCGCTCGAAGACATGATCACCGAAGCGCCGCGGACCAAGATGGCGAAGCCTGTCGGGTCCACGTGATGAAATAAGTGCCGAGTGATCAGTGAGCAGTGATCAAATAAGAAACTCCGCTCACGATCTCTCCGGCACCTCCTTCGACCTCTAATCTGATCACTGATCACTTCTAACTTAAAACTTCTTCCTTCATGCCCCACACCATCGTGACCTCTGACACTCCAGTTTCGGCTCCGGCGATTTCCCGCGGCCCGACCCACACGCTTTCCGTGCTCGTAAGCAACGAGCCGGGAGTCCTGATGCGGATCTGCCAGGTCTTCTCCCGCCGCGGCTTCAACATCGACTCCCTTGTCGTTTCCGAAGGCCGCAACGCGAATTTCTCGCGCATGACCATCGGTGTTTCCGGTGATCCGCAGGGGCTTTCGCAAATCATCATGCAGGTCAGCAAGCTGATCGACGTGATCCATTGCTCGGAGCACGACGATCAGGACGCCGTGGTGAAAGAGCTCATCATGGTGAAGTTCCTTGCCAACGAGGCCCAGCAAACGCAGGCGCTTCAAATCATCGAGCACTTCGGCGGCAAAACCGTCGATTTCACACCGACCTCGATGATTGCGCTCGTTTCCGGGAATTCCTCGAAGATCGACGCGGCCATCAGCATGTTCTCGCAATTTGAAATCATCGAAACCGTCCGTACCGGCAAGGTCGTGATGGCTCGTGGCGAACGGCCGACGTAAGAGCGGTCGGCCGGGGAAGATGTTAGGTTTCCGGCTTGGCCCAGCATGTGCTTTTTCCCGGTAGGATCTCCTCCCTTCTCCTCCCATCTCTTGGAAAAGCTCGGCAGCCCTTCGAGGCTTCCGGGCTTTTTCATGCCCTTACGCCTCCTGCCCGCGCAGAATACGCTGGCCCTGCCGGATGTAGGCGGTGCTTGACCAGATCGTGAAAATCGCAGCGACGACGCAGGGGATTTCCGGAGGGAGTATCGTCACCCGCAGCATCACCCAGCCCAGCGCGAACATCTGGGTCACCGTGCAGACCTTCCCCGACCAATGAGGCGCGAACCGGACCTCGCGGTGATGGTTCCAGAGGATCCGGATCCCGCCGAGGATGATGCAGTCCCGCGCAATGACGATCGGGGCGAACCACAGCGGCAGGTGCCAGCCCGTCGCTCCCCAATCCACAAACGTCAGGACAATGACCCCCGTTAGCAGCAACGCCTTGTCCGCGATGGGATCGATGAAGGCGCCGAATTTCGAACATTGGTTGAAGCGCCGGGCAACCCAGCCATCGACGCCATCCGTCCCGGCGGCGAAAACAAAAACCCCGAGCGCCCACCACCGCAGGGCCTCGACCGGGTGCCCGGATTTCACGGTTTGGCCATAGTAGAGCGCCAGCACCGCGAATACGGGAACCAGGCAAATCCGGGCGATGGTGATTTTGCTGGCAAAGGTCACGGCTCAATAGAAGCAGAGCCACATGCCATGCGAAACTTGAAACTTTCCCGCAGGCACTTCAATACACCGGAGCACCGGAAGGATCCGGTTGCTCGCCACCATCATCGCCGATGCCTTGGATCTTGCTCTTCGTCCACTGGTAGCCCTGCTTGGTGTCGCGACCCAAGCCGATCATGGTGTTGCAGGAACTCAGCGCGAGAGCCGCGGCGACTACGAGAAGTGTTTTCATGACTTAGGCTTAGCTCACGACCGAGTTTCTGAAAGTCTAAATTACGGAAAACTTAAATACATTTCGCGTGTCGGCCGGGAAGTTGCGCGGAAATCCAGTTTTCGACCGAGAAATGGCTTTACAAGATCGGTCGTCAGGCTAATTTCCGCGCCCCGGCGACCGGTGTCACCGCTCATTTTTCAACCATCTCACGCCATGAAAGTTCTCTCATCCCTCGCCTCCGCAAAACGCCGTCACGCCGATTGCCAGGTCGTGAAACGCAAAGGAACGGTTTACGTCATCTGCAAATCGAATCCGAAGTTCAAGGCTCGCCAAGGTGCGACCGCCGGCACCCGCCTCTCGAAGAAGGGCCTGTAACCGAGACTTCGTTTCCAACCATTTTGAAAAAGCGACCCACGGGTCGCTTTTTTCATGCCGCCGCCGCGAGCTTGTCCAACACCCGCCCGGCGGCGATGAGGCCAAAGCTCGCGATCAAATGCGCGGCCGAGCCGAAGCCCGACGCGCAGTTGATCCGCTGCGTCACATCGTCCGGCCTGTCTTTTGAGACCGTGCCGCCGCAGTGCGAATACCAAGGGGCCTCATCGGAATAAACCGCATCGATGCCGAACAGGACAGGATCCTGATTGCGCGGGGTTTTGGGAAATCCGAAATCATTGCGCAACCCGCGGCGGAGTTGCAGCAGCAGGGGATCCATGCCGCTGTGGGCGAGATCGGTCACGCGGATGCGCGTCGGATCGCGCCGCCCGCCCGCGCCGCCGCAGGTGACTGCGTAGATGCCTCGCTTATGGCACTCGGCGATGAGCAGTGACTTGTGTCGGGCGAAATCGATCGCGTCGATCACCGCGTCGAATCCGGCGTCGAGGATCTCCGCCGCGGATTTCTCGTTGAAGAACTTCGGCACGATGTGGACCTCGCAGCCGGGATGAATCGCCAGCGCGCGGTCGGCCATCGCATCGGTCTTCTGGCGGCCGATCTGCCCGTCCATCGCGTGGAGCTGGCGGTTCACGTTGGTGATGCAGATTTCATCGAGATCCACCAGCGTCAGATGTCCGATCCCCGACCGCGCCAGCGCCTCCACTGCCCACGACCCCACTCCGCCGACGCCGACCACCGCCACCCTCGCTGTTAGAAAACGCTCCAACGCCGCCTGGCCATAAAGCCGTGCGATCCCGCCGAAGCGGTGGTTGGTGGATTCAATGTCGGACACGCGGCTGATTTACGGAGCAGCAGCACGGGAGTCACGACCCGAATTCACGGGATGTCTGTTGTTCGGCGATCTGCTTCATCATCCGCTGGCGACAAACCCGCCTTGGCGGGATGCGAATCATCGACATAAAATTTCCATGATCCCACACGTCTCCGTGGCCAACCATCTTCAGTTCCGCCCATGGGCCCCTTCGGCAACGACCCTGCCCTCAACCTGCTGCCCTGCACGGCACGGTGAACTATCACGGCCCCATCCTGAGTCCCGCCGACATTCGCCGTTATTACGAAACCCTCTTTCACCAAATCCCGTGGAAACATGACGAGGCCGTCATCTTCGGCAAACGGATCGTCACCGCGCGGAAAGTCGCGTGGTATGGAGATTCTAACTTTTCATACACTTATTCCGGCACCACCAAACAGGACCTCGCCTGGACCTTGGAGCTAGCCGCTCTCAAGGCCATCGTCGAAAAACTAACCGCCACCGGCTTCAACTCCTGCCTCCTCAATCTCTATCAAGCGCCTCGATGAAACAATTTCCGTCCTGCTGGAAAGCGGCAGCCTGCTCGTGATGAGGGACACCATCCAGACTCCCTGGCTGCACAGCATCCCGAAATCAAAAAAGATCACCACGCCCCGGATCAACCTGTCGTTCCGAACGATGATTCTGAAATGAGTCCGCGGCGGGAGCGTGCCCTGCAGAGTCTCGCCATCACGGCTTCGACGCCCTCCAAATCGCCGCTGCCGAGTCCGCCCCGAGTAACCATCTGGTGACAACGGACGACCGTCTGCTCAAAAAAAAATCCCAGCGACATCAGGATCAACAGACAAGCTGATAGTATCCCTTCTCAACCCCATTGACATCGTCCTCAAGGAGCGGACTCCACGATTAGGCGGAAGAATCCGTGCGCTGATAGAGGCGCTGCTAGGCGCAGCCGCATGAGGGCCGGGTTTCCAGGGTCGGGCTCGATGGGAATTTCCGTGTCCTTCCAAGGGGTGACGACATCTCCGGAAGATTGGAGCGAGTAACGGACGGTGCCTAGTCCCGGTACCCGGCTGAAACGCACCCATAGGCCGCCCTCGTCGGCAGGCAAGATTTCGCAAGCCGGTGCATCCCCGGAGAGCGCCGGATTTCCGCCCGTGGCATACTCGAGGAAATTCGAGCGCCCATCCGAATCCGCGTCCGCCCCCGGCGGCACTAATGCGGGATCCGTGATACCCGGGAAGCTCGCCAGCCAGGTGCTGTAACTACCGACGTCTGGAGCCGTGGACGTGGCCAGCTTGGCGGTGCCGTTGCGGCTACCCACGAGTACCTTGGCATCCGCGAGGTGCAGTGTAAGAAACGGCTCCAGACCGGTTTCCGTTTCGGCTTCGAACACCTTGCCTGTGAAACGGGCGATGAGGAATTCGCCGCTGGAAGTTTGAATCAGCAAGGAGACCGCTTCATTGACCCACGAAGCGGAGCCGGAGTCCTTCACCGAGATCTCAAAGCCACCCGCGGCACCGTCCACTCCTTGTCCAATGGAACAGGAACTCCCGAACGGAACGAACGCCGCCGTCACTTGGGTGAGACCGCCTTGGGAGGCGAGATCGAGAATCGCGTCATCGCTCAGCCCCGGAAAAGCGCCGGCCCGGATCTGCGTGCCAACTGCAAGCGGCACACCGCCGAGTGAGGTGAGTGGATTAAGTCCATGAGCCACGTCGGGCACCGTGGTGATCACCACGGTGCTGGCCAGGAGTGGCACGCTCAGCGCGATGGCAGGGAGGAGGCATAACAAGCTGGGATTCATGGCAAGTCGCTGGATCAGAAATCCATGGAAATTTTCAACCGGTAGAACGCGCGCCTCTGCCCGGATGGGAGGTCGAATATCAGCCGTCTGTCAGGAGTCATGCTTGTAATGGCATGCGTGCTCCAGGTTTGTAGATCCGTGCTGACTTCAACTGTATAAATCACGGACGAGGGGAATTGTTGACGCAGGGGAAACTCGGCAGTCAGAGGAAGCTCGCCCGGTTCCGGATCGGGTGGCAGAGGTGGCCTGGGCACCGCCGGTGGATTGAGGCTGCCTTGGGCAAATACATGACCGGCGTTCCCGTTCCGCCGGTAGATCAGCGTGGACAGGAAATCCAGGGGTTGGATCGGAGCCGTGCTGCCATCCACGCCCACCTGGCGCCAGCCCGAGTCGTTCGGCCGCGCGAGGTGATAGAAGGGGCCGCGTTGTAGGCCAGTGGTGGGTTCCTCGAAGGTGAGTATGTCCGCGCGGTTGGCATTGGGGCCGGAGAGGACCGGGAAGTCGCCTACGGTCCGCACGATCTGGTCCAGGGATCCCGCTAGATTTACCGGCAGGGAGAAGACATGGGCTCCGGAATGCACCGGCAGGAGCACGGAATCGGAACCGATCTCACCAGACAGGGCGATCCTGAGCGTGCCGGAAGTACGCCTGACCAGATAGAGCCCATGGGGAAAACGAATAGAGGCCGTGCCGGCGTCCGCCTCGATGTCCTTTTCCTCCCAGCGGGCGCGGGTGGAGTGGAAATAATAAACCTTCTCCAGTTGGGTGGCCGGGTCCCAGATCACCACATTGTCCGCGGCACCGGCATCGGTATCCGCGCCCAGGCCGAAGCGGTTGTTCGTTCCGAAAAGGTTCGATAGATTGGAATGGGGACGGATCAGGACCCGGGTGTTCGGTTGGATCCACGGTCCGAGTTCATCGGCACACACGATGTCGGAGGTCCGAAACTCGTCGATGTCCGTGACGAAGCCCTGGCCGTTGCCGTCGAGAACATGCAGATAACACTTCCTTTCGGGATCCGCCAATTGCGACGGATTTCCGGCATTGGATAAGGTGAGTGTCTTGCCACTGACACCGGACACCAAACCACCATAGCGGGCATCTGGCAGCAACTGGATTCCGAGATAGGTGCGAGCTGGTGTTCCCGCTACGGTGCCCCCCGGAACCTTCACCGTGTACCAGCCTCGCGGACTGGTATAAGCGTGCTGGGCGGCGAGGGCGAGCGGTGCACAGGTCGCCAGCAAGCCGCCGATGAGCCGAACCAGGCATCGGCTGGTGGATGACATGGTCGCGGTGCTTCCGGCGCTTGTTTCCCCCGGCGTCACGCTGACACTAACGAGATCCAGATTGGGAGAAAAATTCATCGGAACAAGTGATAGGCAGTGACTCTGGATGCCCGTGAGGCGATGGCAAGTCCGCGTTTCCCGGCGTTGGTTGCTGGAGCATCACTTCCGCGCGATATGAAAACTATCTGATAGACTGGATAAAGTTACACATCCCAACCCAATGCTTGCTAAGTCCTGGACCGGTGCGGGCGAACGCGGTGTCCCCGGGGGGGGCCTTCCGGCCGAAGGAAGAGAACGAGACAGAGACCGGTTGCCGGTTGGTGGCGGCGCAGCGGGAGACACTTGAGCGGGAGATCGGGGGACTGAGGGGGCAGACGGGGAAGACCGGGGGAGGGGCGGATTTGTTTCCGGAAAAGCCGTAGCTCGCCGCTGTGGCTTCGAACCGGGTTTCAGTCCATGAGGCTCTGGTTTTCAGCAGCGCCGTTCTGGCGGTGGGCTGCCCAGATGGGTTGCGGGTCGCGGGGCTCTGCTGAAGGTCCGCGCAGTCTGGTTTTTTTCACGGATGGAGCGGTGATCGGGAGCCGCAGTTTTGTGAACGAGGCGTTTGCCAACGCCCGCGAGCGTTTCGAGAAGGCCAGAAAAGACGGTGCGCGGAAGATGCGTGGCGACGCTTCGGCGGCAGCGGGGTACTGAGGAGCATGAGAGACTTGAAAAAGGGAGTCTGATGCCGCGCCTGAACTCGCGGAGATCGGTGACCGCTGATCTCCGCAACGTGCAGAAAATTCGTCCTACACGGATGCAAGGGTGTGTTCGATCAGTTTCAGGATTCGCCTAGCCAACTGACGGAAATGTTGTCGATGAGGTAGGTGCAACAAAAGCACTGTCACCATCGATGCCAGATTTCTGCCAAAAGCAACCTTGGCAATGCGGACAAAGCAGTTACTCTGCAAATGATTCTACCAGAATAGGCACCGCATGCATAGGTTAGGGTGCTGAAAACCAAATTGCTGGCAGATTCACACCTCCATCCCCAAACATTATGAAAAATCGACTGATCTTGTTATCATGCGGCACTGCCGTGTTTGCGATGTTCGCTGTTAGTTATGGCCAAGTCACCGCTCCGTCCAAATCCGGCGGTGATGGGCGGGCTCTCTCGGAATTTCCGATGAACCTCAAGTGCATTATCACCTTGGACGCCCGGTCCAACAGCCGTTCCACCATGACCCAGGAGATGCAGGTGTTAGGCGGCTTTGTTCGTCACGACACCGTGCAGGGCACGCTGGTCCGGGTGAATTCGGAATGGTTGGTGCTGAAAGACGGCGACTCGGAAAACTGGGTTCCCCGAGACAAGGTGCTGTTGGTGCGGACAAACCCCTGAACAGGGGCAGGTTTCGCCCGGAGGGCCCGGGCTTGTGTTGGCGAAACCGCCCTACGCGGAGGCGAGGGTGTGTTCGATCAGTTTCAAGATCTCGATCCGCCCGGTGCGGCTCTTCGATGAGCTGATGATCCGTGGCACGGCGGTGAGATGTTGCGGGATGCTTTCGAGGAAGGCCTGGATCGCGAAGTTCGTCTTCTTCGGCGACTGTTTGTCGGCCTTGGTGAAGACCAATGCGAAGGGCACTGAGCATTCGCCCAGCCAACTGACGAAACTGATGTCGATGGGCTGGGGAGTCAGACGCGAGTCGATCAGGACGAATACCAGCCGGAGGTTTTCACGTTGGTCGAGATAATCGCCGACGGATTCGTTGAAATTGATTTTCTCGCTCTTCGCGACTTTGGCATAACCGTAGCCGGGCAAGTCCACGAGGCTCCAGGATTCGTTCATGACGAAGAAATTGAGGAGCTGGGTTTTGCCCGGGGTTGCGGAGACCTTGGCAAGCGCGTCCTTGTTAGACAGCATGTTGATCATCGACGACTTGCCGACGTTGGAACGGCCGATGAAGGCGAACTCCGGCCGATCCCAGTCCGGTGCCGATTGGATGTCGCGGGCGCTGATGTTGAAGACGGCTGACTTGATTTGCATAATTCAAAGGACGGGAAGTTAGAACCCGGAATCGCCCGCACGATCTCAAGGTTGCTTCCCGGGCCCGCTCCCGCCGGACGAAGGCGGTGTCGCCGGCGGCTGCAGGAAGTTGAGCAACTCCATTCCGAAGCGGACGTTCTCGTGGTCGGAATTTTGCTCCGGTTTGACGGAGAAAGGTTTCAACTCGTCAGGAATGTTGGAGGAGCCGGGATTTTGTTGGTTGAGGATTGCCGCCTTGAGTTCGGCCACCCGCGGATCCACGTGGGTCGCACCGCCGCTGACTTTGCGGCGGCTAGGGAAACAAAGGATCACGCCTATCAGAACGACCGCGGCGACGAGCAGGATCTTGGTGAGCTTGCGGCTCAGCTGATTCCGCTGCGACTCCTTTTCCTGCTCGCGAGCTTCGAGCATTCGACGCAACTCCTCCTCGGACGGCTCGGCGTGTTCCGGTTGGAGGTCAGGGGTTGGCATCGGCAGTGATCTACTTCTTATGGGAAGAAGTGTCAAACCCGGTGCCCTAGCGCTTCTCAATGGCGACCAGCGTGATGTCGTCCATTTGCGGGCCTTCGCCGGTGAAAATCTTGAGCTCCTCCTGCATCCGGATCAACACGGCTTCCGCACCTAGCGGAGCGGCGATCCGGAATGCTTCGGACATGCGCTCCATGCCAAATTCCTCTTCCTCGCCATCGACAGCTTCCTTGACCCCGTCGGTGTAGAAGAGCACGCAATCGCCGGACTTGAGTTCGATTTCCTGATCCCGGGTCACCCGCTCGAAGACCGCGCCGCCATCGATCCCGAGCGCCAGGCCCGGTGAGCGCAGCAGCTCGACCTTGCCGGAACCGCGGCGGAACAACAGCGCAGGGTCGTGGCCCGCGCGGGATAGCGTGAGCTTGCCGTTAGATGTATCGAGGACGCTGTAGGCCATGCTGATGAACATATCCTCGCGGATGTCGGGGAAAAGCTGGCGATTGACTGCGGCCATGACTTTCGAAGGGGAAGTCTCGCCGGGAGCGACCGAGCGCAGGGCGCTGCGGCACATCGCCATCAGCAAGCCGGCAGGCACGCCCTTGCCGGAAACGTCAGCGATCGCGATTCCGAATTTTTGATCTCCCAAGTCGAGGTAATCGTAGTAATCGCCGCTGATGATCCGAGCCGGAACATTGGTGCCGCTGATCCGGAATCCCGCAATGACCGGATCTTGCTGCGGCAGCAAAATCCGCTGCACTTCGCGGGCGTTTTGCAGCTCGCCTTCCATCGCCCGCTTTTCATGGGCTTCCCGGTGGATCCGCGCGTTGCCGATGGCGAACGACGATTGCTCCGCCGCCGTGCGAAAAACGGCAAAATCATTGGCGCTGAAACTCCCGTCCTCCTGACAGCGGGCGACGGCCAACACGCCGAGGTCCTTGTTCGCATGCCGCAAGGGCGAGAGCAGCACCGAGACATCGTCTGTGTAGCGGGTGAACGCATCGCGGAACGCCGGGTGATTTTTCACGTCCCGCACGTGGATCGGCTCGCCGACGCTGAGGCAGTGGCCGAGAATTCCATCGCCCACGGGGACGCGCGACAAGCGGATGTGGCTTTCAAGTGCCCGCGGGTCGCGCTCCGCTTTCTTGCGGATTTCCACCGGAATCCCGATCAGCGGCGGGCAGTCCTCCGAAATATAGGATGGGTTGAGGAAATCGCCCTCGGGATTGACGAAATAAATGGCCCCGCCGCGGGCGGTGACGACCTTGTCGATGCCATCCACGATGATTCGGGAAAGCACCGAGGGCGAAGGCTCGTTTTCGATCGCAAGGCCCAAGTCGTGCAGAAAGGTGAACATCCGCTGCTCCTCGCCCTCGAGGTCATTGAACTTCTTGCGGATCTTGCGGACCCGGCGGCGTTGGTTTTGCAGGGCCATCGTCAATCCCACAATGATGAGCGCGCAAATCGCGAGCGTGATAAGGGTGGAAGCGTGCATCTCGGGGGGAGCGGTGTTTCGGATGCGTCCCGGAGAAGAAGGCTAGCTCTTTTCTGGCGACTCGGCCAGCTTCTGTTTCTCGGCCAGTTCGTCCTCTAACAAGGATACGACATTGGAAAACACCTTCGCGTTGTTCTCATTGGTCTCGGCGAGCACCTGATGGGCCTCCAGAACATGCTGGGCCCGCTGGACCTGGCCCGGCACCGCCACCTTCTGCGGCGGTTGCAAGCTCGTGCGGATTTCCTCGATCTGCGTCAACCACGCGGTCGCCGGAGGATCGATCTCCATCAGAAAATCCAGGCCCAAGTCCTCAAGAGAGCGCCGGTTGCGCGGCCCGCTATCGGCAATTTGGAGGACCCCTCCATCCTGGGTGGAGAGGCGCGTCGCCATCCCGGCAAGAGTGCCCATGAAGGTGGAATCCATACCGGTGCAGGCCCCCAGATCGACCACCAGACATCGCTCGCCGGCCGAGATCCGTTCGTCACCGAAGGTCTTCATGATCGGGCTGTTTAAAAACGAGCCTTTCCCCTCACAGCGGATCCAACTGAATCCTTCGAAGATTCCGATTAAAATTGGGCATTCCGTAGTCACTGAGAAAAAGACCGTTGTTTGAACGGCGGAGGGTTCGTGAACATAAAATCAGAGAGGCCGATGGTCAATCATCCATCTGAAAATTCACAGATCACTGCCACAGGTAGGATTGGCGGCTGGCGATCTCCCGCTTTCCCCGCCGCAGGGTGGCCTTCCACGCCAGCACTTTGCCGCCCTTGAAGTAGTCGTCGCCGATGATCGCGAACTCCGCGGAACCTTGGGAATCGGATGCCGGGAAGCTTCTAACCATCCGCTTCACCCGGCTCGCCGTGGCACCTTGCTGGTATTGGAGCATCACTTCCACCTCCCCCTGGCCGACACCTGCCGGGTCGTTCCACAGCAGGGTGTAGTATTGGCCGAGCTTGCCGCGGCGTTCCTCCATGCTAACGGCACCGAGCAAGCGGCGTCCTTTTTCCATTTTTACCATCGGCTCGTCGGTGGATCTGGTGTCCTGGTCACGAAGCTGGAATTGTTTCACCACCAAGGCCTGGCGCGGTCCCGCGCAGGCACCCAGCAACAACACCGCAAGCAAACTGTAGGAGGGACTCACGCCAACGGATTTGATGTTAGTTTTCCTTCTCCGCAGCAGGCGCTTCGCTGTTAGGCGGAGGGGGCGGCACGGTCTCCACCTTGGGTTCGACCGGAGTCGGGAAAGTCTCGGTGGTGGGCGTGACGGGAGGCACCGGCGTGTTTACGGCAGGTGCTTCGGGGTCGATCACCGTCGGGATCGCCCCTTCCGGCGGCAGCCCGGCCGGATCGATGATCGGCAGTGGTCCGCCAATCCCGGGACCTCCGGGCAGAGGCGGGTAAACCTGATATTCGCCGGGATTCGTTAGAGGGGCGACCTGGGTTACGGCGTTGGGATCCTCCAGCATGATTGAAGGCACGAAGCCGATCTCGCCGCTGTCGAGTTCCACCTTCACATAACTGCCGCTGATGGAAATGACCTTCATCGAGGTCCCCCTCGCCAACAGCTTGTCTGAATCCGCGTCGCCACTCGGGCGGACCTTGAAAAACGCCGTGTTGTCCATCGTGGCCCGCACGAATTGTCCGGCTTTGAATGCCGGGGTGGTTTTCACTCCCGAACCGATATTTCCCCCGGGCGGCCGGAGCGGATCAAAATCTCCGCTGGTGATGGGCCCGGTCATGGTATCACAAGCCGCGAGACTGAGGGCGGCGATGGTGGAAAGGGCCGATATGCACTTCATAAGTGAATTACGCTGGCACGGGCCGGGTTCCCGGTCAACGCCATTTCAGCTTTCTGAACTATCATGCCGGACCACGATGCTCTTGATCCCAAGCCAACTCAGGGCGGGGGCTCGGGCGACGCCTGGATGCCCATCAGCCTGTTATATTTCGCCTCCGCGGTGCCGATCAAAACCCTCGCCCGCGCGATCTGGCGGTCGATTGCAGCGGCCTCCTCCTCCAGTTTCTTGCCGTTGAATCGGGCTCCTTTGTCTGGCACCGATTTCGTGATCGTTCTTCCTTTGTTATCGACCCCATTGGGCACCGAGCGGGTCTTCGATTTCTCCATGCTTGCTTTCGCCCGGAGCTTGGTTGCTTCAGTCTTCGCGGATTGGACGCGGACTTTCAGCTCAACGATGTAGGCTTCCAGTTTTTCCTTCTCGAGATCATCGGCAGGCGGCGCGAGATCGGTTTCCGGGGTGGGAGACGCCGCGGCGGGTCCGGCCGGCGGTGTGGGGGGACTTTTCCGGGGTGCGGCAGGTTCTCCGGAAGCGCTTCCTTCATGCACCTCCTGGGCGCGGAGTTCTTCCTGCCTCTTGGCAGCCGCCTTGCCGGGATCAATCGGATATTTCCTCTGCAAGTCGGCGGGCAGGCTTTCAAAAGGAATCCTCGCCGTTCCAGCCTCATGCCGGATGCGAAGGCCCACCTCGTCGTTCGCCACAATTTCGACTTTCAAATACTCCTTGCCGTCGCGGGTCTTAAGGGCGTCGAGCACCTCGGCGTGGGTGCGGGCCGCGGCAAGCAAGGCCAGCAACAGCCCGAGGGTTTGCGAGAATTTCACTTCATGGATCAAGCGGACGGGCCCGGCAGGCGTCAATCCCAAAGGCCGCACCAAACTCCCATCAACAGTTGCCCGCGGGTCAATTTCAGCTTGCATCCCGTCCGCCGAAAGGTGACTCCTCTGGCGACAAATCACGAAGGCGTCATGGAATCCGGTTAGAACCCGGAGCTGTCGCGCAGCGGTATCCGGATACAAATCCCCACACAGCCAATTGTCCGCAAGGTCAGTGAAGGCGGGGAGGAGGCAAGAAGCCGGGAGCCCGAATACTTGGCCCTTCGTCGGCTCGTCACCCGTCCGCCAATCCGTTGGCGAAGCGGGTCCATGGTCCTCCGCGAAAGGGGATCGACGGGAGAAGATCGTGGGCTGTTAGCCCGGGATCCTCTCTTCGTGAAAACAGATAGATACCGAAGAGTAAAACATGAAATCAAGTCAATCGCGGCGGGGATTCCTCCTTGCCGTCCTAGCAGGTTCCTGCCTGCTGCAGTCCGTCTCGAGCGCCGCCGTCACCGTCACTGTATTAGGCAGCGGGCCGGATTCGTCATTCCTCGTTTTGGAGTCGCCCAATCTCGGCGTCCGCACCTACGAGATCCGCTACACCTACAACTCGGGCAACCAAGACGGATATTTCCTCCTCAGCCAGGTGCTCGCCTCGAATTCGTCAATCACGACCGTGATGAGCAATTATGGCACCCCTTCAGTGCCCAACTACATCACCGATTCGTTTACCCTCAACTCCCTCACGGAAGCCAACACCCCGTGGCCCGATCCCGGCCCGGCTTGGTCGCATTGGGTTTCCGGCGGGCAAGCCGGCTGGCCCACCGCCGCTCCGATCGCTTCAGGCACCTGGCAGTTTGGCTCGGGAATGTCGTCGCCGTTCCGGTCGATCGAACCCGGCTCGTGGGACGCTTTTTATTATTCCGACGGCCTGTCGTCACCCAGCGTCGCGCCGATCCCCGAAATGTCATCCGCCATGCTCGGAATCCTCGGGTCGCTGGTGACCTTCAGGCGCCGCCGCAACCGCTAGAAATCCAACCCGCCCCGCTTTTCCGTCACTCGGGAAAGCGGGGAAACCGCCATGTCATCGTTCTTTCATTTTGTCATCGGAGCGGCACTCGTCACGCGGGTGATCGCCGGGCCCTTTCCCGCGGATGCCATCGCCGCGGGTGATCCGCGATTTGTCATTTGGGCCACCGGGGCCACCGTTACCCGCGGGCCGGTAGAAATCACGTTTCCCGAGGGGGCGGTCACCACCTTCGGCACGGACGCCAACGCCACCGGTCCTGCCAACGCCACGGCGGATTCGCCATTCCCAGTCGTCTCCCTCGGTGACGGCGGCGGTGCTGACCTGACCTTCGCGATTCCGTTCGGCGACGTTCCTGGCCCCGATTTCGCGGTTTTCGAAAATGGTTTCAGCCCCGGATTCCTCGAACTCGCGCACGTCGAGGTCAGTTCGGACGGCATCCATTTCTATCGATTTCCCTCCACCTCGCTCACGCCTGTTAGCCTAAACCCCGAAGAAGGGTCATCGGTGGATCCCACTGAAGTGCGCAATCTGGCAGGCAAGTACATGGCCGGCTCCGGCACCCCGTTCGATCTCGCCGAACTCCGCTCGCTTTACCCTGAGCTCGACACCCAGCGGATCACCGGTGTGCGGGTCATCGACGCCATTGGAACCAACGATCCTTCGCTGGGATCGTTCGACGCCGCCGGCCACCTCATCGCAGATCCTTACCCCACGCCCTTTCCGACGGGGGGCTTCGATCTCGATGCCGTGGGCGCTTTCAAAGCCACCACCACCACTTACCCGGCATGGATCGCCAGCCAGGGTTTCGCCAATCCAGCCCCGTCCGCCGATCCCGATCACAACGGTGTGCAAAACCTGATCGAGTATCTAACCGGCAACGGGCTCGTCGAAATCACTGGCACCACCCTCCATTTCTCCCGTCTCTCCTACCGGGCCGGAGGAAATTTGCAGCTCGAAGCCAGTACCGATTTTAGCAATTGGGCCGTCCTCGCGGTGTCTGGCAATGGAAACCCCATGCGGTCCACCGGCGCGGCCACTGTTGCCGAGTCGGGCGAATTCCGCAAGGATGTCACCATCGAGCTTCTATCTAACAGTCCCTATCGTTACTTCCGCCTCTCCGCGGAATTGGCTCCATGAGGAAAAACGTTCATCACGTGTCCAACCGCGGCTTCACCCTCGTGGAGCTGCTGGTGGTGGTCGTGATCATCGCCACCTTGGCGGCCTTGGGCTTCCAAGGCTATCGCGCGGCCCGGATGCGGGCCAATGAATCCGCTTCCACCGCCAACCTCCGGCAACTGGCTGCCGCCAACCTGTTATATGCCGCGGATCACCAGACTTACTGCCCGGCTGATCTCGACGGGCAGAACCTCGTCCGCTGGCATGGTGCCCGCACCGGCATTGGCGGAAAATTCGATCCTGCAAAAGGCCTGCTCTCGGAATATCTCGGCCTCAGCCGCCGCGTCGGCACTTGTCCGGAACTCGAGCGCCTCGCGCTGGTCTCGGCCTTCAACGAATCCGGTGCCGGGGGATACGGCTACAACGACACCTACATCGGCAATCTCCCGTCCGAGGCGAACAAACCCAACCGCCCTGCGAACGTCGCCAATCCGGCCCGCACCCTGATGTTCGCCACCACCGCTCTCGCCGTCGCCGGCGGCGTGCAGGAATACGCATCCGCCGCCCCGCCGTTCTGGGTGGACCCTAACTGGAGAACCCGCGGCAGCCTGCAGCCCAGCATCCACTTCCGATTCAACGGCCGTGCGCTCGTTGCCTGGTGCGACGGCCACGTCAGCGAGGAACGCAACCAAGACCCGACCGATACGAATCGCTACGGCGGCGATAACGCCCAGTCCAACATCGGCTTCTGCGGCCCCAGGGACAACAACGGTTGGTGGAACCCGAGAAACTAACGGCTCGCAACGAAGCATCCCCTCTTGTCAGAAAAGGGGCTCCCCGGTTAGGAGGAGCCCCTAATGGGGGAGCATCTGTATTTTCCCACAGTTATGGGATGCGGCGGACGGTGACGGCGATGGATCCCGCGTTGTCGCCGTAAGCCAGGATGTTGTCGTTGGCGTAGAGGTTGAGGAACCCGTGGCCGCTGGCAGTGATGGTGCGGGAGGTGCCGATCCTGAAGCCGCTGCCGCCGATAAAGTTCAAGGGGCTGGCGCTGCGATGGGTGAAGCGCTCGCCAACGAGGGTCAGCATGTTGGCGGATGACAGGCGGCGTCCACCATCGAGCGGTCCGGGAGCGAAGCCGTTGGCATTCGTGGTCCGGGTGAAGGGAGCGAACCCGCTGCTCCAGGTGTCGGTCGTGCCGGCTGAGAAGCTATAGCGTTGGCCCGCTACCAGATAGATGGGGAAGTTATGGGTTTGATTGGCACGGACCGTGATGGTGCGTTGCTCATTCAGCGCCAGTTGGAATTCGTCCTTGAAGATCAGATTGCCGTCGCCGGTCACCCGTTGTTGGGTTTCCTGGATCTTGTTCAGGCCGATGTTAGGGTTGACCGTGGTGTAGGTCGGCACGAACTGCCAGATGAGGCGGGTGGCGGCGAGGGAGTCTGCTGCGGCCTGGGAGACGTGCTTGTCGTTTTTGACGAAGTCATCCCAGAAGAACGTGTTCATCGGCTCTGGCATCCAGTCCATGAGGGGGGCACCCACGGAGACTTTCGCGCCGATGGCCAGCCAGTCATCATTCGTGGTGCCGCCGAAGCAGTTGCACATGTGGACAAGACGCAGCTTGAACTGGAAGTTAGGGTTGTTCTCACGTTGCCGCGCTTCGGTGAGCAAGCCCCGGATGTGGTCCTGGCGGGTTGTCGGGAATGTAGGTGAACCGGTGAGGAACTCGTTGTGCAGCGAGAGCGTGTCCGTGTTGCCGTGGCCGAGGATGGCGAGGTCGGTCACGAAGCCGTCCTTGGATTGCTGGATGAGGCGGCTGAGGAGATTCGCCCGGGTGCACTGGGTGTCCGAGAGATTGATGAAGCGCTGATAGCGTCCGGCGGCGAGCGCTTGGAATCTCGCGGCCTCGCCGTTTTCGACGAACTGGTCGATGATGGCATCCGCGGCGGACTGGGCAGGGCCGCTGAGGAAACCCTCGAGGTAGGATGATCCGGTGCTGTTCTCCTGGAGGAGGATGAGCGTGCGGTTGGCGGCATTGGCGGTGAGTGCGCTGGCGATCAGGGCGACGGCTGCGGTGGCGATGCGTTTGATGCGGATGGTTTTCATGGCTGACGTTTCTGTTGTGTTTGGTTGGATTGGGATGCCGTGATGTTTGGCAGTGACATCCCTTTCTTGATCCATCCGCTGCGGGGCGTAACACGCCCTGCGAAGTTTTTTTCGGCCACGGGATTTTTTTTCCTCCGCCATGACCGATGAAACGGCCCTCACGTATTCCTGTTAGGTATGGTGCGGATGTCTAACCGATGAACGGCAGCATGGGCCGGGCGCGCTGCTCGAATCCGCCGCGCCGGGGTTGCTTGCAGCCGGAGTGAGGCTGCTTTTACCATCACCTGCTGGTTGCAGGGATTGCCCGGAGACTCACCTTACGGTGCTCCCATCATGAGATCGGAGAAATACTTCGGAGACTCCTTGGTCTGCTGGATTTCAGCTTCGATGAGTTTGATCGCGCCAACGTCGTTGTCCAACTTGAGCCGTTCGATTTGCTTTTCGAGACCTGTTATGTAGAAGGCGGCTTGCTTGGAGAGTTCCAGCTGGAACGTGTCATCGAGACCGGTCTGCTTTTGCACGGCTTCATCGTAAACGGTGGTGACCTCGGGAATCGCGCCGATCGTTTCACCGAGATGTTCAGGGATTCTCCCACCATTGGCAGTCCATTCCGCGATGGCTTTTTCGATGGCTTTATCGGTCTCGGCGACTGTCATTTTCGCCTTGCGAGCCTGACGTTTGAGGGATCGCTCAAATCCCGCGACATTGGCTCTTAAGTCCGACCGGTAAACGGTGATCGTGGGCTTGGTGCGTTCCAGCATGACCTTGCGGGCCCGCGCGAAAAGGGCGGTCACATCGGATTTCGGCGCAACTTCCTCAGGGGTGACCGGAGTAACACCAGGATCCGGTTCCATGACGGTTCCTGTATCCGGCACTTCGTCCGGCTTGGGGACTGGAGTGGTATCGGGGGGCGGCGTTGGCTGGGGATCCTCGCTGGGATTCGGCACCGGAGTGGTTTGTTTGTCAGTATCCTTGGGAGCGGGGATCTGAACGACCACGGGTACTACAGCGGCTTTGTCCGGCTGCGATTTTGAATAGAAGGCGTAGGCGGCGATGGCGGCCACGGCAGCGAGAATGAAGACGACCATCGGCGAGCCCGATGAACTTTTTTGCGGCCTTACTGGAGCACGGCCGCGAACGGGTTGTACGCGGCGGGGTGCGGCGATCGCCGCGGTGCGGGGGACTTTTGGCACGAGCGACGCGGCGATCACCTGCAAGTCATGTGAAATCTCCTTGGCACTGGAATAGCGGGCGGCGGCCAACGGCTGGGTGGCCCGGCGGACGATGGTGTCGAAGCGGGAATCGCATTGGACGATCGTCGAGGCCGGGCGGGGATCGCTGGCAGGCAGTTTGCCAGTTAGAAGTTCGTGCAGAAGCACGCCTACGGAAAAAATGTCGGCGCGATGATCCACCGAATGCGGGTGGTTGACCACCTCGGGTGCGGTGTAGTGAGGGGTGCCGAAAATTTCCTCGCCCTCCTCGACTTTCCGCTCGATTGGCCGGGCAAGGCCGAAATCGCCGATCTTCGGCTGGGCATTGAGATCGAGGAGGATGTTGGAAGGCTTGATGTCACGGTGGATGATGCCGTGTTCGTGGGCGTGGGCGAGACCGCTGCAAATACCGGAAACAAGCCGGATCACCTCCTGCGGATCGATCGCCATGCCGTAAGCCGAGTGATAGATCGATTTTCCCGCCACGAACTCCATCATGATGTAGAGCATTCCGTTGACTTCGCCGAAGTCGTACACGCCGATGAGATTCGGGTGGTTGAGGCGAGCCATCGCTTTGGCTTCGGCCTCGAAACCGGCGCAGAAGGCGGCGTCCTTGCTCAGTTCCATGGGCAGGATTTTCAGCGCGACGGTGCGGTCCAACGACCTTTGCACCGCGCGGTAAACAGCCCCCATGCCGCCGGTGGCGATGAGGCCTTGGATTTCGTAGCCAGGAAACAGGGGGGCGAGATCGGCAGGCTCCGGCGCTACAAAGCCGGCAGGTTCTAGGGAGTCGCTCATGGAGTAAAGGGCAGCCATAGCTGGCGCGGGAGGCTAAGCTCAACTAACTTTTGATTTCAAGATTAATGACACAACCCCGCGGAAGCGAATTCGGTGCGCCGGTTTGTCTAATTGGCACTTGCCCGGGTGCGGATAATCGGAATCAGTTCGCGGCATGAACGAAGCCGGAGTGATGGAGGCGTGCGGTGAAGACGGGATCCGCCGGATGGTGGCGGCGTTTTACCGGCAGGTCCGTACCGACGATCTGATCGGGCCGATGTATCCCGCGGCGGATTTGGAAGGATCTGAAGAGCGTTTGGCGGAGTTTTTGCTGTTTCGCCTGGGAGCTTCGACCCGCTACGTCGAGACCCGCGGGCATCCGAAACTCAGGATGCGGCACATCACTTTCAAAATCGGCATCGCGGAGCGTGACCGCTGGCTGGAACTGATGACTTCGGCGATGCAGGAAACCAGCGTGCCACCGGCAGCCCGGGAGTTTCTCGAACCGTTTTTCGCCCAAGTCGCGGATTTCATGAGAAACCGAGCGGACCGGTAGCCCGCCCCGATCAGCCGAGCGGTGCATGATAGAAGATCCATTCCGGAATCTTGATCGCCGTATTGTAAAGCATGTGAAGTGCGATGACCGTGCTGAGCGAGCCGGTTCCAGAATAGAGAAGGGCGCAGGAGAATCCGAAAATACCCACACTGGCCAAGCCATAGCCATCGTAGAAGTGCAGCGTCGCAAACACGGCCGACGACAACACTGCGGCGGGAACCACTCCCAACCGGTTGCGGAAGGAGCGGAACAGCACCCCGCGATAAAGGATTTCCTCGGCAATCGGAGCCAGCAAACAGGCTGAAACCAAGGTGAACACGAGCCCCCACGGGCCGGCGTCGCCGAGAGAGAGTCCGCCACCAGGATCGTTCGAGTCTGCGCCATTCATCGACCAACGGAGCACTTGGTCGAGAATCATCAGCAGCGAAAACATCCCCAAAATCACCTTTAACTGGATCCGATGATCCAAACCCATCACCCGGATGGCGTGGACGGGTTTCCTGAAAAGCAAGGCGAGCGCGATCAACGATGGCAACATCCGTGCCGCGGAATCGAGGAAGATTCCCACAGCGGGATGCACTCCGGGCAAGGAGCTTAATCCAAGTTCGAGGCTGGTGCTGAAGCCGATCCAAGCCAAGGTGGCGCCCAAAAAAACCACCAATCCCAGCGGAAGAGGCCAAGCAGTGGCGTAACCCGTGGGCTTGGCAAAAACGCCTCGCGTCAGACACCTCAATGCGCTCGGGAGAAACACCAGCCCCACCAATCCCAGTAACCAAACCGTCGATCTGGCCACCACCGCGCGGGCCTTGAGTTGCAGCATCTCTGCTCCGAAGGTCTGCCGCCAATAGGCGGCGGGCGGGACCGTTTCCTCCAAGGATTCAATCAATTTCGCCTGCCACCAGGTCCCGCGATGATTGGCCAAGTCCCGCGATGTTTCCTCGTAATCCGAGATCATTTGCCCTTGCAGAAATTGCCCGAGCATCGCTTGCACCGGCAATCCGTCCTGCTCCGCCTTGATGATGGCGAAGGCCTCCAAGCCATTCGGGGTGAGTGCGTTCTCCTTGGCGAGTTTTTCAAAAACCTCCAGTGCTCCCCGCCGCACCACCACCGGTTGGTCAGTTCCGGCCAGCCATTGCAACCACGGCGGGTCCTCGCGCATCGCCTCAGACAACCGCAAGTCGCGGTCGATTTTGACCAGCGCGATTTCCTCGGTGCCCGGCAGATAGCCCACGTCCTTGCCAAAGTATTGGTCCCAAAGCCAGATTCCCAAAAGGAATGCCAGCAGAGCGATCAATGGCTCGGGATAATCCCGCCGCAAGATCGCACGGTAAGGATTTCCCTGATGGATGGTGTCTGCCCTTGCCTTGTCGATAGGGCGGGGAGCTTTTCCTAAATCCCGGGATTGGCAAGCATTGCCTGACCTTCATCCTGCGCAAACTTTCTGTTCGCCGAATCCTGAGTTTTTACAGTGGCGGGTTGGCACTCGCCATCGCAGGGTGAGGCCGCAGCCATTTCCACATGCCAGACCCAACGGAATTCGTCATCATTGCCACCTTCAGCACGGCTTTCGGGATTTTCGCCCTCGCCTCCATCGCGAGAATGTTGATGGGTGAAACTGCATCGTCCTATCCCTTGGGCGAGCCTGCTCACGCAGATAGCGGTTCGCCCTATCAGGCTCCAATGTTGTCGGCCGGCCCGCCCCCGCTGCCAGTCGGCCGGGTTCCGGTTTGGTTTTACAGACCGCTCGATCTGCTGGGAATCGGCTTTGTTTTCGTGCTTTTCTTCGGCTTGGTGGTGGCCTCCGTGAAATATCCAAGCTCGGACGAACCGACCTTGGATCCCCAGGGACTGATTGCATCGATCGCGTTCCAATTCATCATCGCCGGCATTGTCACCGCGTTTGTGATCGGCCGCGTCCGGCCGGTTGAATGGCTTGGCTTGAGGTGGGCGGGCTGGCGCTGGAGCTTTCTCATCGCACCCGGCACGGTGCTCCTCATGTGGTTGTTTTTCGGTGGACTTCAAGCGTCCGGCTTCATGCAATGGATCGAATCGCTTGGCGTCGAGACGGTGCAAGACACGGTGAAAATTCTTCAGGAATCGAACAACCCCGCCGTCCTGGGGCTGATGGCGTTTGCGGCCGTCATCGCCGCACCGTTGTGTGAAGAGATCGTATTCCGCGGCTATTTTTACTCGGCCACCAAACGCTTTGCGGGTCCGTGGGCGGCGGGGATTTGTTCAGCGCTCATTTTCGGCGCCGCCCATGGCAGCGTCGCCGCGCTGCTGCCGTTGTTCGTCTTCGGCTGCGTGCTCGCCTTCCTTTACGAAAAAACCGGCTCGCTGTGGGCACCCGTTGCCGTCCATTTCTGCTTCAATGGTGCCACCGTCATGATCCAGATGGCCGCCCGCTACTACCAGCTCCCGCTGGACGCCACGCCGTGAAAACGCTTCGCGACATCGGCGAGGATGCCCTCATCGATAGGCTCATCGGCCTCGTGCCTCGCGGCACCGATCCCGCTGCCGGACCAGGCGATGATTGTGCCGTCATCGATCAAGGCGCTCCCACCCTTCTGCTCCTGAAAACCGACGCGCTCGTCGAACATGTCCATTTCCTGCCAAGCGCCCCGCCGCGAGCGGTCGGTTGGAAAGCCGCCGCCCGGGTCGT
Source organism: Verrucomicrobiota bacterium (assembly GCA_040385685.1). Taxonomy (GTDB): domain Bacteria; phylum Verrucomicrobiota; class Verrucomicrobiia; order Verrucomicrobiales; family Akkermansiaceae; genus Luteolibacter. Next base: position 155,386 of record JAZKGW010000035.1, read on the forward strand.
CTCCGACTTCGCCGCCATGGGCGGGCATCCCGGCCACTTTCTGGTCACACTCGCCCTTCCGCCGGAAACCGCCGTCTCGTGGGTGGAAGACCTCTATCGCGGCATCGGCGACTGCTTGGAAAAATTCGGTGGCGTCCTCGCTGGAGGAGAAACGTCCAGCGTCCCGACCGGTTCCGCCGCCGTCATTTCCATCGCCGCCACCGGCAGCGTCCGCCGCGAGCACCTCGTCCTGCGCTCCACCGCGAAACCGGGTGACGTGTTGTTAGTCACGGGGAACCTCGGCGGGTCCCTCCTCGGCAAGCATTTGAATTTCACCCCGCGCATCCGGGAAGCCGACTGGCTGGTAGCTCACTTCAAACCGACCGCGATGATGGATCTATCAGACGGCTTGGCGAAGGATCTCCCGCGCATGGCCGCTGCTTCAGGTTGTGGATTCGTGATCGATCAATCCGCCTTGCCGCTCACTCCCGGCTGCACCTCGGCTCAGGCAATCGGCGATGGCGAGGACTTCGAAATTTTGTTAGCGATGGATTCGAACCGCGTGCCCGCGATGCTCAAGGAATGGGCCTTTCAAGATGTCCCACTCACCCGCATCGGCGAGCTGGTACCTGCCGGAGAAGGAGCCTCCCTAACCGGAGGTTGGGAGCACTTTAAGGAAGGTGGGACTTTGGCCCACCCGGTTTGACCGAAGGTCAACCCTCCTGTTCCCGCACCGCCTCAAGCTCCTCCCACCGCGTGTAGAGCCGCGCGACCTTGGTCTTCGCCGCATCTAACTTTTCCACCATTTCCGGAATCTCCGCGAAGCGTTTCGCTTGGAAATCCGGATCATGCAGCAACGCCTCAAGTCCCTCCGCTTCCTGCTCGATGGCGAGGATGGCAGTCTCCATCCCCTCCAGCTCGTTCTTCTCGCTGAACGTCAGCTTGCGTCCTTTCTTCGCGGCAGGTGTGGCGCTTGCCGCTTTCTGGCGGGCCGCCGCCTCACGTGCGGCGGCTTGCGCCTGAATCCGTTCTGCGGCCTCGCGGGCCTGGCGTTTCTCCAGATAGTAAGAGTAATTTCCCGCCTGCACGGCGATGCCATCGTCCTCGAAGGCGATGATCTGGTCGCAGATCCGATCAAGAAAGTAGCGGTCATGGGAAACGACGATCACCGAGCCGTCGAACACCGCCAGCGCTTCTTCGAGCATCCGCAGCGAGGGCAGATCGAGGTCGTTGGTCGGTTCGTCGAGCACGATGACGTTGCCGCCGTTTTTCAAGACCTTGGCCAGCATCAGCCGCGCCCGCTCGCCTCCTGATAGAAGGTCCACCCGCTCGTTGATCCGCTTGTCGTCGAACAGGAAGCGTCGCAAGTAATTTCTAGCACCAAGCGGTTGGTTGCCGAACATCAGCTTCTCGTTGCCGTCGGAAATCTCGTCTAGCAGCGAGCCGGTGCCGTCGAGCACCATCCGCGTCTGGTCGATGTAGTTCACCTTCACCCGCTTGCCGGTGACCGCGGTGCCTTCGGTTGGATCGAGCTGGCCGAGGCACAGCTTGAGCAAGGTCGTCTTGCCCACACCGTTGCGGCCGACGATGCCGGTGCACGTGCCGGGACGCAGGCTCAATGTTAGATGGCGGAACAACCAGCGCGGCGATTTCTCCGTGCCCACGTTCACGCCCGCGTCTTCCAGCTCGACAACGATGTTGCCCAAGTCCGGCGCGGGAGGAATGAGCAAATCCATTTCCCGTTCCTCGGGCGGCGCTTCGAGGCCTTCGATTTCATAATACTTGTCCAGCCGGGTGCGCTGCTTGGTTCCGCGGGCTTTCACGCCGGATCTAACCCATTCGAGTTCCTCTCGCAAAAACCGCTGCCGTCGACGCTCGGTCTGACTGGCGATTTGCTGGCGGATCGCCTTCGATTCGAGAAACGCCGTGTAATTCCCCGGGTGCGAAAACGCGCGGCCCTGATCGATCTCGATGATCCGCGTGGCGATCACGTCGAGGAAGTAGCGGTCGTGTGTCACGAAAATAACAGCTCCCGGAAAGCCCTTGAGGTAGTCCTCCAGCCAGCGGATCGACTCGGCGTCGAGATGGTTCGTTGGCTCGTCCAGCAATAACAGATCCGGTTGGCAGGCGAGCGCACGGCACAGAGCGACCCGCCGCTTCTCACCGCCGGACAGCGGGCCGACCATCGCGTCCAACGGCGGAGTGCCCAGCGCGGTCGATGCCGCCTTGATCCGGGCGTCGAGGTTCCAGCCGTCCGCATGGTCGATGAGATGGAGCAGGTCGTTGAGTTCCGCGTCGCTGCCTTCGCCGTTTTCGTAGCGGCGGATCGCCTCGACGATGTCGGCCGCGCCCGAGGCGATGTTTTCCTGCACGGTGAGCTCGGAATCGAGTTCGAACTCCTGCGGCAAATAGCCCACCCGCAGCGCGCGACGCAGGGAAATTTCCCCGGAATCCGCCATCTGCTCGCCGGTTAGAATTTTCAACAGCGAGGTCTTGCCGCAACCGTTGCGGCCGACCATCCCGGCTTTCTCGCCGGCGGCGATGGCAAGGGTGACCCCATCCAGCAGCGTTTGGTAACCGTAGGTCAGGCGAATTTCGTTGGCGGAGAGGAGAGCGGACATGCAGCGGCGGGGATGTGCCCTATCCCGGGCGAAACGTCCATCGCGGATACGTACCTCCGCGAAATGCAACTTCACCCCCGGCATTCACCGAATTTTCTTCTAAGAAATCCGCCGCTGGTCCGTTTCCATGGGACTGATGATTCAAAAAACCTCGATCCTGCTCCTAGCCGGAGCTTCGCCATTGGTTGCCCAAGACTTCCTCGACCCTCTGTTCGTCACCGCCTCGCGTACGGAGCAAGCGGAAAGCACCGCGCCCTATACGACCAGCTATCTCGACTCGATGTTCCTGAGCGAGCATTCGCCCCGGACGCTGCCGGACGCGCTGCAATATGTCCCAGGTGTGTTGATTCAAAAGACCACCCACGGCCACGGTTCTCCGTTCATCCGTGGCTTCACCGGGCGGCAAAACCTGCTGCTCGTCGATGGCGTGCGCATCAACAATTCCACCTTCCGCAGCGGACCGGTCCAGTACTGGAACACCGTCGATCCGCTCAACATCGATCACATCGAGGTGATCAAAAGCCAAGGCTCCGTGCTCTACGGCTCCGACGCGATCGGCGGCACGGTCAACACCTTTACCAATCAATCCCGCTTCAGGGATGAAGCCGCCGGCCAGGCTTACGTGGGCGGCTCGGCGTTTTACGAATACCGAACCAATGGCGACGGCAGCAACATCGGCCGCGTCGAGGCCGAGACCGGCATCGGCGGGAAGTTCGGCATTCTGCTAGGATTTTCTGCGAAGGACTATGGTGACATCGAGTCCTCGGACATCGGCCTGATGGAAAACACCGGCTATCCCGAGCAGGATTACGATCTGCGCTTCGACTGGGCGGTGACCGCCGATTCCACGCTGACCTTCGCGACGAGTTACGTGAATCAGGATGACGTTTCCCGCTGGCACCGGACCTTGGAAAATCCGGGCTGGATCGACGGCAGCCACGTCGCCGCTCCCGGGAAATGGACGGCGGACACCTACGATCAGGAACGTTCGCTGACTTATCTCCGCTATGCCGGCATGTGCCCGCAGGCTAACGCCCCGATCAAGCGTTGGAGCGCCACGGTTTCCTATCAGACTGCAGATGAATCCGAACTTCAGAATCGTTTTCCGGACAAGCCGGTCACCGATGCCGGTGTCCTGCGCCACAGCTCGATCAATGTGGACACCATCGGCGTCGATCTCGTTCTCGAATCGCCGCTAGGCCCGGGATCGCTCGTCTATGGCTTGGATTTCTATCACGACGACGTGAATTCCTCCGGCTATCAATCGAATCTGATAGGTGGCACCCCCACGGAAAGCCTGCCGGTGGCCGACGATTCCGACTACGATCTTTTCGGAGCCTACGCCCAGTATGCCTGGAAGCCGGTCGAACAATTTGAGCTCACCGGCGGAGCCCGCTACACCTACGCGGACGCCACTCTCGGCAGATTTTCGGGCGGGGCCGATGAATCGAAGCACTGGGATGACACGGTCGGCTCCATCCGCGGGATCTATTCCATCAACAGTTGCTGGAGTGCCTACGGCGGAATCTCGCAGGCCTTCCGCGCTCCCAATCTCGATGATCTCACCGGCAATCTGGCGGCGAAATCCGGCGGTCCCGTACTCGGCGACCCCGACGTCAATCCCGAGAATTTCCTCACCTACGAGCTGGGCACCCGCCATCACACGGCAACCACCTCGTTCAACCTCGCTGCCTTCTACACCGATGTGGAGGACCTGATCGTGCCCACTTTCACGGACAACACCTTGGCGTCCTCCATCGCCACCAACGCGGGCGATGGCTACATCTACGGCTTCGAGATCGAAGGCGCGTGGCGCTTCCATCCGCAGTGGACTCTATCCGGATTCGCCGCCTGGCAGGAGGGCGAAACGGAGGCTCCGGTCGTCCTCGGTGGCCCTGAGGTTCAAAAGCCGAATACCCGGCAGCTTCCATTTTCCGGTTCCGTGGCACTTCGCTGGGATGATTCCTCCGGGAAATTCTGGGTCGAGGGCCGTCTCCTTGGTGCCACCGAGGAAGACCGGATCACGGCGATCGATCAGGCAGCCGATGATCAGCGCATTCCCACGGGAGGTACTCCCGGCTACCTCGTTGCCTCCCTTCGCGCAGGCTGGCACGTGAACGAAAACCTGGACCTGACCTGCGGCGTCGAAAACATATCCGACGAAGACTACCGCAACCATGGTTCCGGCCAGAACGAAGCCGGTGTAGGTGGCATCTTCGGCGTGAAGGTGAAATGGTAGTTGTTTCGAATCCCCGGGCTTGCGGGGGAATCGCTGGGTAAACCACGGTTCCCCCTCACCGCGCTGGAAACCATGCGTCGTCCGACGAGCTTGATGCAAAACGCCCTCGCCCGAGTTGATCGGGGAGGGCGTTTGAGTTGCACGGAGACCAGTGATCTCCGCTCCTATCAGAAGTGAATCGCGTGCCCCTCGGCGGCGAGGGTGGCTTCGTGGATGACTTCGCTCATCGTCGGATGGGCGTGGATGGTGGCGTGGATTTCCGCACTGGTGAGCTCTTGGTCGAGGGCGAGGCCCATTTCGGCGATGAGCTCGGTGGCGTTCTCACCGATGATGTGCGCGCCTAGCAGTTCACCGTGTTTCTTGCCATAGAGGAGTTTGGCGAAACCGTCGGGTTCACCGGCAGCGATGGCCTTGCCGATGGCGACGAACGGGATTTTGCCGACGGTGTATTCGATGCCTTCCGCCTTGAGAGCGCGCTCGGTTTTTCCAACAGAAGCGACTTGCGGGTGGCAGTAGGTGCAGCCGGGGAAATTGGTGACCTTGCGCGGCTTGTGGCCGGGGACGTAGAGGCCTTCGACCGCTTGCACGGCTTCGAATGAGGCGACGTGGGCGAGCCATGGCGGGCCGGTGATGTCGCCGGCGGCATAAACGCCGGGAATGGAAGTTTCATAGCGGTCACCGACGGTGATGTAGCCGCGATCGTCGAGTTTCGGTTGCTGACCGCCGGGAAGGACGGGCTGGATGCCGATGGCGACGATGCAAACTTCCGCGCTGAGCACGCCGTTTTCCTTGGGACCTTCGACTGTTAGTTCGACGTGGGTGCCCTTGTCCACCATGGCGGTGATCTTGGTGTTGGTGAGGCAGCGGATGCCCTGCTTGATGAGGGATTTTTCCAAGGCATCGCCCACTTCGTCGTCCTCGACGGGGAGCAGGCGCGGAGCCATTTCTATCAGGGTGACCTTGGTGCCGAAGGCATTGTAAATGTAGGCGAATTCCACGCCGATCGCGCCCGCGCCGATGATCAGCATTTCCTTGGGCTGCTGCGGGACGACCATCGCTTCCTTGGAGCCGATGACGGATTTGCCATTGAAGGGCAGGGGAGGCAGACCACGGCTTTTGCAACCGGTGGCGATGAAAATATCCTTGGTTTCAAGGATCTTCGAGGAACCATCAGCGGCTTTGACGCCGACCTTGCCGGTGCCCTCGATGGAACCGAAGCCGCGGACGTAGTCGATGCCGTTCTTCTTGAGGAGATACTCAATGCCGCCGGCGAGACGGTCGGAAACCTTGCGCGAGCGGCCGATCACGGCGGACCAATCGTAGGTGAGCCCGTCGAATTTCAAACCGAACTCGGCCGCCTTGTGGGTGAGCATCTGATAGATCTCGGCGTTCTTGAGGAGGGCCTTGGTCGGGATGCAGCCCCAGTTGAGGCAGGTGCCACCCGCGCGATCCATTTCGACGCAGGCGACTTTTTTTCCAAGTTGGGCGGCGCGGATGGCGGCGACGTAGCCGGCAGGGCCGCCACCGATGACAATGAGATCGTAGGCCATAGTGATGATAATTGGAGGTTTCCGGGGGGAAGCTGTCGTGACGGCAGGGGATTGTCAAAGATGGAAAGGCACCAACGAGTGTCCTGAATGTTTCCCGCCGCATTCGCAGTATAAGCGGCGTGCATGTCCGGTCGCCGAATCTCGTGATCCTGCTCGCGATCGCCGCGCTGGCGGGGATCGCGGGTTTCATAATGTCGCGAAAGATGGCGGAAATCGATGCGGATTCCCCGTTGCCGATGCCGGCTAACGGGGATCCGGATCATCGCTTCCATTTCCTGTCGGCGTGGGAAACGGCGCAAGTCCCGCAGGCGATGCGCTTTGACCCGCCGCTGGGATCGGACCACGCGGGGCTGGTTTACAACGCCCAGAAGTTTTGGGAAATGAACGAGAAGCGCGGCGGCCACCACACCGGCGATGACCTGAACGGCATCGGCGGGATGAACACCGATCTGGGCGATCCGGTTTTCTGTACGGCGGACGGACTGGTGGTTTACGCCGGTGAGCCGTCGCCGCGGTGGGGGAAGGTGGTCGTCATCGCGCATCGGACGGCGGACGGGCGGCTGTTGCAATCGATGTATGGCCATCTGCACCGGATCGACGTTGCCTTGGGCGCGCTCGTCCCGCGCGGGGGAAAGGTCGGCATCGTCGGCACGGCTAACGGTTACTATCCGGCGCACCTGCATTTCGAAATGCGGGAAAGCGAAGGGGTGGACATCGGCGCGGGTTATGCGGCGGTCCCGCTGAATCGGCTGGATCCGATGGCGACGGTTATCTCGTTGCGAAATGCCGGTGAGGGTGAACTTTCCCCGTCGCCACTCGGCAGGGCTTTGCTGAAGTGAGGGTGCAAACGACCAGTTTCAGTTTCCTCCCGGTTCATTTCTCGGAACGCAATGCGCGCACCCACAAGGCTCGTCTTTTGCCTTGCAGGGATGATCTCCCCCGCTAATCTCGCGGCTAACTGGCGTGCGTTTCATGCCAACGACCCACCAAAAACCAACTCATTCAAATCATGAAACTTGCCTTTATTGCCGCCGCTGCCGCTCTTTTCGCCGCTTCTTGCTGCCCGAGCGCCCCTGCTCCCACCCCGCCTGCATACGTGGCTCCATCCAAGTAATTTTCTGTCAAACCCGGCAACGATTCGTTGCCGGGTAATCTCAATTTTTCTCTCTCAAAACCTTCCGACTCAGTTCCCATGATCCGTATTCTTACCGCTCTCGTCATTTCCACTTTCGCGCTGTTGGCCGCTTCCTGCTGCTGCACCAGTGAAGTCGCAGCGCCCGGCCTGCGTCCGCTGCCCCACTTCCAGGAGATCCAAACGGCTCCTGAAGTGCATTATTCGAAGTGATTCGCGGCTTCGCGCATTCCAGCATCGCAAATAATCACGCGTCCCTCCGGTCTCCGGGGGGGCGCTTTTCTTTGCCTCGCCTCCTCCATAAACTGGGGGGAACTCCGCTGAAAGAAATGGCTTTCTAACGCGGCGGCGGTGTGCCATTCGCATCTAAGTGAATTGACTATGAAAAGAACCCATCCGCCCGAGGAACACGCGAGGTTCAGCGGAAACCTGCGTCATTACCACCGCACCGGCTCTCAAACGCAGAGAACCTGGGACGATTGGGTTGACGGGAGTGCCAAGCGGCGGGGTTCGGACAATCGGCTGAAAATTCTCAGTATCGTCGTCGGTGTGCTCGCGCTTTTCGGAATCGTCACTGGATTGATCATCGAGCTGAGCTAATCGCATGGCCTGTCGGCACCCGCTTTCTCCGCGGGTTTTGCATGTGGCTTTGACATTCCGAAACTCCTTCGCCAGTTTTCCCGCCCGCCGCCAACCACGGCGGACTCTAACTATCATGGGAAAAAGCCTCTTCCAAAAAGTCTGGGACGCTCACACCGTCGGCACCATCGCCGACGGACGCACGCAACTCTTCATCGGCACGCACCTCATCCACGAGGTCACCTCGCCACAAGCCTTCGGCATGCTCCGCGATCTCGGGCTTGGCGTGAAATTCCCCCAGCGCACCTTCGCCACCATCGACCACATCGTTCCGACGATCAATCAGGACCAGCCCGCGGACCCGCTCGCGGCTGAGATGATCGAGGCGATCCGAAAAAACTGCGATGACTTCGGCGTCACCTATTTCGACCTCGCCTCCGGCAAACAAGGCATCGTCCACGTCGTCGG
>JAZKGW010000036.1:0-9457 GCA_040385685.1 Verrucomicrobiota bacterium
CCCAACCGATGTCATAGGTCCCCGCCGCGAAATCCGGATGGGCGATGATTTCCTGTTGGAAGGGAATGGTCGTCTTGATGCCGCGGATCATGAACTCGCCGAGGGCGCGTTTCATGCGGGCGATCGCGATTTCGCGGGTGGCGCCGGTGACGATGAGCTTGGCGATCATCGAATCGTAGTGCGGCGGGACGGTGTAGCCGGAATAAACGTGGGTGTCGACACGGACGCCTTTGCCACCCGGTGCATACCAGAGCTCGATAGTGCCGGGGCTGGGCGTGAAATTGTTAAACGGATCCTCTGCGTTGATCCGACACTCGATGGAATGGCCGCGCGGCTGGGCTTCGAGAACGTGGCGCGAGAGCGATTCCCCGGCGGCCACGCGAATCTGCTCTTTGATGAGCTCGCAGCCCATCACTTCCTCGGTCACCGGGTGCTCGACCTGGATCCGGGTGTTCATCTCCATGAAATAGAAATTCTCGGCCTTTTCATCGACGAGGTATTCGATGGTCCCGGCGTTCTGATAGCCGATGTTTTTGATGAGATTGACGGAGGCCTCGCCCATGCGGGCCCGCAGTTCGGGAGTGAGCAGGGGCGACGGGCATTCCTCGATGATCTTCTGGTTGCGGCGCTGCATCGAGCAGTCGCGCTCGCCGAGGTGGATGAAATTCCCGTGGGAATCGCCGATGACCTGAAACTCGACGTGATGGGGATTGATGACCAGTTTTTCCAAGTAGCAGGCACCGTTGCCGAAGCAGGCGACGGCCTCATTGGACGCGGCTTGGAAGAGCTTGATGAATTCCTTTTCCTCGAAGCACGGACGCATGCCGCGGCCACCACCGCCGGCGGTGGCTTTGATCATGACGGGGAGTCCGATCTTTTTCGCTTCGGCAAGGGCATGCTCGGCGTCCTCCATGATGTCGGAGCCGGGAGTGATCGGGACACCGTTGGCGATGGCGGTGGCACGGGCGGTGGCCTTGTCACCCATCATCGAAATCACTTCGGCGGTCGGGCCGATGAAGGTGATGCCGGCGCTGGTGCAAATCTCCGCGAAGCGGGCGTTTTCGGAGAGGAATCCGTAACCGGGGTGGATCGCGTCCGCGCCGGTGATCTCGGCGGCGGCGATTATGCGGTCGATCTTGAGGTAGGATTCCTTGCTGGAAGCCGGCCCGATGCAAACGGCCTCGTCGGCGAGCTGGACGTGCATCGAATCGACATCGGCCTCGGAGTAAACGGCGATCGATTCGATATCAAGCTCGCGGCAGGCGCGGATGATGCGGAGGGCGATTTCGCCGCGATTGGCGACCAGGACGCGCTTGAACATTTGAAGAAGTGGAAAGTGATCAGTGAGCAGTGATCAGAAAATCACTTGATGCGGAAAAGGACGTCGCCGTATTGGACCGGGGTGCAATCCTCGGCAACGCAGGCGGTGATGGTGCCGGAACGCTCGGCTTTGATCTCGTTCATGACTTTCATGGCCTCGATGATGCACAGCGTCTGGCCAACCGAAACTGTCGAGCCGACATCGACGAAATTCGGGGCGTCCGGGGCGGGTTTCGTGTAAAAGGTGCCGACCATGGGCGAGGTGATTTCCGCGCCATCGGCGACGGGCGCGGCGGCTGGAGTGGCCGCAGCGGCGGGAGCTGGAATCGCGGCGGCCGGGGCGTGGGCCTGCGGGGCGGGCGCGGATGGGAAAGCGGAGAGCAAACCACGGAGATCGTCGAGGTCGGCACCTTTTTTCAGCTTGAGATGAAAGTCCTTCTTGGTGAGGTCGAAATGGGTGAGCCCGTGCTCGTTCATGAGTTCGACGATTCGGCGGATTTCCTGGAGTTCCACGATGAAAAGAGGTTGGGAGTTGGATAGGCAAGCGGCGGTCCAACGGGACGCGGCTCGTGCGGGGTAGCTAGAAGGACTGGGGAAAGTGCGTCAAGCGGGAACGGGCCGACGATTGGGGATTGTGGATCGCGGGATGGGGAATTTAGATGCGTCGGTGATCGTGACGCAGCCATTCAATACCCTCCCGCGGCCGGCGATGGCCGGAGAATTCGTACCAGAGGATTATTTCCGGAAACTGGAGCGGGCGGAGATTTGCCGCGGCGACCGACCGTTAGAGATCGACCTCGGCTGCGGCGACGGCTCGTTCCTGATGGAAATGGCTAAAGAATTTCCCGAACGGGATTTCTTGGGAACCGAGCGCTTGCTCGGCCGGGTGCGCAAGGTTTGCAAAAAGATCACCCGCCGGCACTTGGACAACGCGCGGGTCCTGCGGTTGGACAGCCGCTATGTCGTGGAGTGGTTGCTGCCGGAGGCGTCGGTGTCCCGGATGCACCTGCTCTGTCCGGATCCGTGGCCGAAATTGCGCCACAACCGGCGGCGGCTGATGCAGGTGGAATTTCTCGAAGCCGTGCGTCAGGCGCTGATACCGGGTGGGGAGTTCCTTTTCATGACCGACCACGAGGATTATTTCGAGTGGGCGAAGGGAAAAGTGGCGGAGTTCGGCAAATTCGAGCGGCTTGAGTGGACGGAGGATTCCTTTTTCTTTCCGAAAACCGATTTCCAACAGCAGTGGGAGAGCGAAGGAAAATTGATGTTCCGTCTGCGCTGCCTCAAGCCGCTCAACGGGGCTTGAGGATCATCACCGATTGATCCGCGAAGCCTTCCAGTCGCAGATTTCCCGAGTCGTCCACCCGCACGGTGACGCCGCCTGATTCGCCTTGGTGGATCACTTGGATCCCCCGCGAACGCCAGTATTTCACGGTTTCCGGCTTCAGCCTTTCCCCCGGCGGGAAATCCGCATGGGACGCGACGATCGCCTGCGGATTCACCGCATCGAGGAAACGGTCGCTGAGCGTTGCATCCCCGGCATGGCGACCGGCGATGATCACATCGGCCGACACGTCTTTCTTCGCGTCCAGCAAATCCAACTCCGTGCCGAGCCCAGCGTCGCTGGTGAAGAGCAATTTCCGGCCCCGCCAATGCAGCCGGAAAATCGCCACCCGGTCGTCAGCGATGGCGTTCGGTGAGCGCGCATCGGGAACATGGAGGATTTCCAAGCGCGCGCCATCCGGCATCGGCAGTTGTTGAAAAGCCTTCGCCTGCTGCGTTTTGATCCCCGCGGCGGGCGCGTCGTCGACCCATGATCGGTATGCCGGACTCCGTGATCGCTCGACCGGCAACAACGCCTGCCGGATCGGCAAAATATCCCACACCGTCGCGCCGCCGCCGAGGTGACCACCGTCCGGGTGGCTGATGACGACCGAGTCGGGTGCCACCCCGAGCCGCCGCAATGATGGCGCCACCCGCCGCTTGAAGCTGTAACGATCCGCGCAATCGATCATCACAGCGCCGCGGCCGCCGCCCGAAAAGCACGCCGCACCCGCTCCGTGTTCCAGATCGTAAACGAGCAGGAACGGCCGGCGATCCTGCCGCAATTGGAAGTGCCCGCCCGGCACCGCGGCAAATCCCCGGGCTGTCAGCACGCACGCCCTCGCCACGTAGCCGTTAGCCCGGTTCACCACTCTCGTCGCCGCTGGAACGACCGGATAGAGCGCCACCGCGAGCAGCGAGGCGCTGAGCAAAATGAACACCAAAGGCACAAAAACCACCCCGGCCAGCACCGACACCGGCGTCACCAACCCGAAATGCACCATCGTCAGCGGCGTCGAGCCGATCCCCGCCACCAGCGAAACGCCCAGCGATTGCGCCACGAACCGCCGCAACCACAGCCACGCGCTTTGCCACCGGTTCATCATCGCCACCGGCAGATACAGTTCCGGCTTCGCGATCCATGAAAACAACCGGGTTCCCCACCCCGCGCCGACCGCGATGGCTGCCACCACACCGTAGGAAAGCTGCACGCCCGGCTGAAATAACAGACGCCCGTCCCACAGCATCGCCACCAGCAGGACCGCGCCGAGCGCATTCAACAGATCCGGCCTCCGGCGCGCCACAAAAGCCCCGAGAAACACCGCCGCCATCCACGCGGAACGCACCGCTGGCGGGCTGTTTCCCGTGAGCCAGGAGTAGCCAAAAATCAGCGGCAGCAAGATCAGCACCGCCCAGCGACGATGCACGCCGGCCAGTCGGAGCAAAATCCAGCCGATGCTGCCAACCATCGCCACATGCAGCCCGCTCACCGAGAACGCGTGCAAAGTCCCACTATTGCGGAAAGCGGCCACCAGATCATCCGCGTCCGGCGGTTGCTCACCGATAACCACCGCGCGGATTACCACCGCTTCCTGCGAATCATCCACCAGGCCATCCGTGACCGCCGCGCGGAAACCCCGCCGCAGCTTCGCGCCGAGCGCGGACAAAGGGTCCGTCGCCACCTCCCCCTTCAACCACCCGGCATGAAACACCGTGGCCACACCTTGACTCTTCAACCAGCCCGCTTGGTCGAACTCACCCGGATTCCGCGTTACTGGCAGCGGACCGAAGTTCCCACGCGCCTTCACCCGCGAACCTGCGACCGGCAACTCTCCCCTGCCCTCCCACCACACCACGGCTCCCAGCGGCGGGCCTGTTAGCAGGACCGCTGGCGCTCGCCAGAAATTCTCTTTTCCTTTCGCATCCTTGAGCACCCGCCCCTGCATCACCCCGCCCGCATTTTCCAGCAATCGCCGTTCGTCGGCATTTCTCGCCTCGTGGCGCCAGGAGAAAACGCCTACCGCCATGCTGCCACAAATCAGCCATGCCAAGCCGATCCGCCAGCCCCGCAAAAATCCTCCGCCCACACCCAGCACGGCCGCCAATCCCAATCCCGCAAAACCATTCCAGTCCGCTGTGAGGACACAGCCCGCGGCCACCAGTGCCGCCAGGAATAGCGGGTGCCGGCCGATAAACTCACCGACCCACCCACCTCTGCCACGTTCGGGGTTCCGCATGGTGGCAGTTCGGCGGGACCCCAGTGAGGCTTCAAAACCGCCCGATCATGCGGGCGGCTGGGTATCGTCTTCGTTCGCTGAGCGCTTCATCCGCGCAAGAAACTCGGCTTCCTCATCGGCGGTCGTTTGGGCCGTCCGCTCGGCCTGCTGGAGATAGGCAGCCTCCTCACCTGCGGCAGCCGCAGCCTCATCCTCGACGGCCCATTCATGGAGCTTGTGGCTGGCGTTGGCCGAGTGGCGGGTTCCCGGAAACTGCTCAATCACCTGGTTCATGATCGCCACTGCGGAAGCACGGTCGCCCTCCACCTCGTTGTAGAGCTCCGCCAGGCGGAACAGGAAATAGGCCGCATCGTTGACCTCCCACTCCTGGCTTTCCAAGGCGTGGCGGATCGTTGCGACGGCCGCCGCCGGATCGCCGAGGTTGTCCTTGTAAATCTTGGCGATTTCCACCCACGGCAGGCGATTGAGAGGATCCGCGGCTGCGGCGGCTTGGAACGCCGCGATCGCGCCCTCATAGTCACCCTGTGCCAGCAGCGACCGGGCATCGTGCATGACGTCCTTTTCCATCATCTCGCCGCTGTCGTAAATCGCATGGGTGGCGCGCTGGGCGAAAAACGGCAGCGCGTAAACCACGAAGAAAATCCCGAGCAGTCCGGCGCTCAGGAACGTCAGCAGGATTCCCTCGATGGTCCGCTCTCCATCCATCGAATCAAGCTTGGCCTTCATGTCCGCGACCTTGCTCTCCGGATCGCCCGCGTCCTCAATCTGGACGATTTCTGCCTGGAGCGTCTTCATATTGGCGCCGGTCCTTGAAAACATGACCCAGCTCCCGATCGCGAGACCCGCCAGCACCAAATACATCAGCCATTTCATCATTCACGAGGTTGGCCCAAGCCGGAGGTCGACTGGAAGCAAATTCTATCGAAAGTTACAGCCGCCGTGCGTTGCGCCCTTCGTCGATCAACTTCCAGAAATGCTTCGAGTGGGCCAGCGCTTCGTCTTCCGCCAGCGGCATCTTCGAACGGAACAGAAAATCCGAAAACGTTCCTTTGTGCAGCACCCGGTGGATGATCACCGAACCATCTTTCACTTCGAAATAAAACCGGTAATCCTTCGCCCGGAACCGATACAGCACCGTCCCGTCGCGCTCGATCCTGCCAAACCGGTCGCCGCTCAGGTGATCCAGATCCTCCTTGCTCACCTTGAACTCCTCCATCAATTCGAGTTGTTCGAGCGTCTCCAACTGGGAGAGTTCCGCCGCGCTGATTTCGTTGAAAACGATCTGTAACACTCCGCCACGCTAATGAGGGTTCACCGGATTTGCCAGTGCCAAGTTCAATGAAGGAGGGGCGATCTTCGGGCGAGCCAAGGAAGGTGGACTGCGGCCCATCCGGGTCGGCTGAAATCCGGCCCTCCTCGCCGCCACCTTCCCGAGCAGTCGATCTAACCTCCTCCGCCAGAGGTACGTTTTCCGTCCGCGCTTCGGGAAATTCGCTGGCCAACACGAGCCATTCTCGCGACCCTGTTCAGGAACGATCTACGATGGTCTGCATGAAACCTCCGATGCTGCGTTGCCTGATTCTTTTGCTTGGCGTCGTCGCGTTGGCGTCCAGCTGGCTGAGCATTCGTCCAGCATCGGCACATCGCTACGCGCAGCTTCAAGCACGGGAAGCGGATGCCCCTGAATCAGTGACCGCAGAAGAGTGGATTATGAGCAAGGACGATGAGGGAATGACAGCACTCTCTCTGCTGATCATAGGAATTCCATCGTCTATAGCGCTTACTTTAGCCGTTGTAATCTGGACCCGCAGTAGTCGAGACTGGCGTAAAGGTGCATTCCCTCTCGGCGTGGCATGGATCCTCCTAGGAGGGGCACTCCATGCGTTGGCCTGGTCCGGTTAAGACAAGAATGCAGAACAATGTGCGGCTGAGACAGCCGCAATCCGTTTCAGTTAGCCGATTCCTCCACGATCCCGGCGTCGATGAATTGCCCGCCCGTGTTCTGATGGCAGCGAATTGCGATCACGTTGCGCCCGGGCTTGAGGAGTCCGGCCTGGCTGATCGGCAGGTCGGCATAACCACTGGTGAAACCCTTCGCTTCTGCGATTTTCACACCGTTGAGAAAGACTTCCACGTCATCGTCATGAAACAGCCGCAGAACCGGCTGGCCTTTGGGCGCACTGGAAAGCTGGAACTCGCGGCGGAGCCAGATGTCGGAGGATTTCCACTCGGTGGCCACTTGGGTGTTAGGCGTTTCGCGGGTGCCGAAGCCGCCCTTTCCTTGCGTCCATCCGGCGTCGGCGAAATCCGGGCTCTCCCAACCGGCGGCCGGCGCTTCCGTCGTGAAACGCCAGGCTTGAGCTTGCTTGTCGGAGGTCGGCAACAGCACCGTCGCCTTCACCGCATCCGGCGTGTTGAGCAACATCTCGGAAATCGGCTTGAGCCATGACGGTTCGATTTTGTTCACCCGGTCGTAAGTCCGCAGGCCGTTGATTTCCACCTCCACATCGGTCGTCTGGGTGTAAACTCCGGCGCACACGCCCCGCTTGCGGAGTCCCGCCAATACACTGATCGAGCGGGCATAACGCTGTTTCCACTCGGCCAGGTCCTTGGGCAGGCCGCCGTAACCCCAGTTCGGGCTGTCCTTGTTCCAAAGATGACCTTCGATTGGCATTCCGTGGCCGCCGAACTCGCCGACGACTTTCACGTAGTTGTCGAATCGCTTGTCGCCTAACGGAAAGGCCGGGTCAGGGTAGGCGTGCTCGTCCGCGATGTCGCCAACCGGCCAGAAATTGCCACCGCTCGCGATGTTGATCGGGCGGGTCTTGTCGTAAGCCACCGCCATTTTGCCCACCTCCAGCGTCCGATGCTGGCCCCACGCCTCGTTGAATGGCGACCAAACGGCGATGCACGGCACATCACGGAGGTGATCGACCATCCGCTTGTATTCGACGACGAATTGCTCGTGCGCTTCATTCGGCCAGACGCCTTCGGTGGGGTTGGGAGCCATCCGCGTCCATGGCGGATTCGAGCCTTTCGGCTCGGTGCCCGGGCCGTATCCCATGCTCACCTGGTCCTGCCACATCAACATCCCAACCTTGTCGCAATACGCGTAATAGCGGCGCGGCTCGATCTTGATGTGCTTGCGGATCATGTTGAATCCGGCGGCTTTCAAATAGTCGATGTCGGAAATCATCGCCGCCTCCGACGGAGGTGTTAGGAGCCCGTCCGGCCACCAGCCCTGGTCGAGCGGACCCCAGTGGAAGATGCTTTTGCCGTTGAGGGTGAAGCGCCAGTTGCCGTTAGCGTCCTTCGCTTTGCCGAACTCGCGCAACGCGGTGTAGGACTTCACCGAGTCGATGACCTTGCCCTGGCCGTCCAGCAACTCGACCTTCAGATCGTAGAGATTCGGCTCCGTGGGCGACCAGAGTTTCGGCACCGGAATCTTCAAGGTGATGGCCGCGGAACCATTTCCCGTCGCCACTTCCTTGCCGCCGATGGAGGCGCTGACGCGGACTTTTTCGCCGCTAACAGCGAGCCCGGAAAGCTTGGGATCGACCAGCACGCTGCCAGTCTTGATGTCGCAGGTGAAATCCAGATCGCGGATGAATCGCTCACTGACATTCTCCAGCCACACCGTCTGCCAGATGCCGGTCACCCGCGTGTACCAGATGGTGTCGTTCTTGAGCTTCTGCTTGCCGTGGAGTTGGAAACCCTCGGTCGCGTCGTCCACCCGGACTAACAACTCATTGCCTTCCGCCTTGAGCGCCGCGGTGATGTCATAGGAAAACGGAGTGAAGCCACCGGTGTGGCTGCCGATCCGCTGGCCGTTGACCCACACCGTGGTCGTGTAATCGACCGCCTCGAAGTTGAGCAGCGTACGCTTCCCCGTCTTCAAGCCGGGCAGCGGGCGCTTATACCACAGCGCTTCGGTCGGCTGGATCAACCGGCCCACGCCCGACAAGGTCGACTCCGGGCAAAACGGCACCAGGATCTGTCCGTCCCATTTCACCGGCGTCGATTCCTCCTTGCCGGCCACCGCGTAGTCCCACACGCCGTTGAGATTGGTCCAATCCGCCCGCTCCAACTGCGGTCGCGGGTATTCCTGCCAAGCGGCATTCGCCTTCAGCGCGCGGCCCCACTCCGTCATCATCCCGCCCTTGACCGGCTGCCATTCCGCCCGCGCCGGCATCGCGGCGAGCGACACCAGAAGCAGGCTTTTCCAGATCAGGCGCTCGGCGGAAAAATAGGGACGTTTCATAAGGGCAAATGGGCGGGAGGGAGTTTCTAACGCCGCACTTACCTGTCAGCAACCCCCCGTGCGGGGGGGATTCTGGAAATACCAGATCCCGGAATAAAATTCCCGGCTCTCTGATCCCGGTGATTTGGGCGAATTCATCGGCAGCCTAACCACCCCATCAACGGGCTTTAACCTTCCCTGTCGGCTTCTGATCGACGAGGATTCGCACCTCCAGTTCTTTTCCCTGAGGCGTCTTCTCGTAAATCACGAACACCCGGCGCAAGGAGTCCACATATTGCATCTGTAGCTCGGCGGTGATCGCCCATTCGTCCTTTTG
>JAZKGW010000037.1:0-26413 GCA_040385685.1 Verrucomicrobiota bacterium
TGGTCGCCACCTACTCGAAGATCAAGGGGCACCTCGCCGAATCCGAAGTCGGGATCTGTTTGTGGAACGCCGCCTCGCAAAAATTTCTCGCGGAAAAAGTCATCTGGAAGCTGGCCGACGGCCCGCAACCGCTGCTGCTCAAAGGCCACCCGGTCCGCTGGCAGGATCCCGCCGGGAAAAAGTGGCTGCTGTTCGGCGATCCCTTTCCCACCTCCCGCTGCCCCGACGATTTCGACTCATGGAAAAACCCAGCCACCTGGGAGAAACTAACCGCTCCCGCCGCCCCGCGGTCCGCGGCGGACGGCTCGGAAGTGAAACCACACCGCGGCTCGATCGCGTGGAACGCATTCCGCAAAAAATGGATCGCCATCTTCACCCAGAACTTCGGCAAGCCCTCGACCTTCGGCGAAATCTGGTATGCCGAAGCCGACTCCCCGCTCGGCCCGTGGAACGGCGCGGTGAAGGTCCTGAGCCACGACAACTACACGTTCTACAACCCGCTCATCGAGACCGACCTAACGCCTGACAGCGCCCCGTTCATCCTCTTCGAAGGCACCTACACCGCCGAGTTCGCCGACCACGCCCGTCCGACGCCGCGCTACAACTACAACCA
This sequence comes from Verrucomicrobiota bacterium, assembly GCA_040385685.1. Classification (GTDB taxonomy): domain Bacteria; phylum Verrucomicrobiota; class Verrucomicrobiia; order Verrucomicrobiales; family Akkermansiaceae; genus Luteolibacter. The sequence goes on from JAZKGW010000037.1 coordinate 614, forward strand.
GATTCTCTATCGGCTCGATCTCGATGACCCGAAGCTCACCCGTCGTCCATAAACCGCCTAGAGAAACGTCTAGGTAGCCAAATCCGCTGTTCCCGGCGAGGTTCAGGGCTTCGCCTTTAGAAAACCCTGACGCATGACTGTTACGACGATGATGGCGCAAGCCGCGCTTGCCTTGGCTGGATTGTCCCTGCTTCACGGCCAGGCCGTCGAGCCGCACGCCCCCAGTTGGACTCCCACCAGTATCCTCACGTGGGATCCGGCGACCGATCCGGACGCGCCCTACAACCGCAGCCTCGTCCCGCTTGCCACCCGTTTCGCGCCGCCCACCGTGGCCCAAAATCCGGCCCTCAACGCAGCGTTGAACATCAACTCCCACGCCCGGACCAAGGAAGGTCGCGTGCTGCCCCTCATTGCCTTCGATTCAACTCCCTCGCAAGGATCAGCAAGCTCCCGGTTCTACGCGCCGACGGCCTGGCAATACATGGACGTCATGGGATACTGGGCCGGTGCCGTGGCGAGCATCTCGGTCCCGCCCGCCCACATGGTCGATGCCGCCCACCGCAACGGCGTGCCGGTCCTCGGCAATGTCTTCCTCGCTCCGGTCGCCTACGGTGGAAACATCGCCAGGGTCAACGAGTTTCTAACAAAGCGTCCTGATGGAACCTTCCCCGTCGCCGACAAGATGATCCAAGCCGCGCTGTACTACGGCTTCGACGGCTGGTTCATCAACCCGGAAACCGGTGGTGGCAACACGACAACCGCCAGCGACATGCAGGCTTTCCTCAAGTATTGCAAGGCGCAGGCACCGACGCTGCACATCAGTTGGTACGACTCGATGGTCAGCAGCGGCAACGTTTCCTGGCAACGGCGGCTGAACAGCGCAAACCAAATGTTCTTCCAAGCGGGAACCCGCGTTTCCGACAGCTTCTTCCTGGATTTCTACTGGCAGGGGGGAAACGCAATCACCAGCTCGGCCAGCCTGGCGCAGTCGCTCGGCCGCAGCCCGTATGACGTCTACGCCGGAATTGATACCGAGGGTGCGGGTGACAACGGAACGAATACCTTCGGCGGATCCACGCCGATCGATTGGACACAACTCTTTCCCGAGGGCCAAGCCCACCGCGCTTCGCTCGGCATCTATCGGCCGGAGTGGACGTTCAATTACTCCAGCTCCACCGATCTTTCGGACTCGATCAACCGGGAAATCCGCTACTGGTGCGGCCAAAACAGCGATCCGGCGAATACTTCGATTCCCGCGGGATCCACCCGACCTAACTGGCCGGGCATCGCCCATTTCATCCCCGCGAATTCCCCGATTATGGCGAAGCCATTCGTCACCCACTTCAACTTAGGCCAGGGCACCCAGGCTGCGGTCAATGGCCTGCTCAATGCCTCCGGACCCTGGACGAACCTCAGCACGCAGGACGTTCTTCCCACTTGGAAATGGAACGTGACGAGCACCGGAACGAAACTCGTTCCCGCCTTTGATTTCACCGATCCCTACTACGGCGGCACGTCGTTGAAGATCACCGGCGACCTGAATGCCACCAATGACATCCGGCTCTATCAGACCAGCCTCGACGTCACTGCCAACACCAGCCTCCAACTCATCCACAAACGCGGAACCACCGGTGCCACCGCCATGCAGGTCGGCATCGCCTTCGAAGACACGCCGTCGACATTTACCTATCTGGATGTGGGCACCTCGGCCACCATCGGCTGGAACACCACCAGTTTTCTGCTCGCAACTTATGCTGGCAGAAAAATCGCCGTGATTTCCCTGCGTTTCGCCAACGCCAGCACGATCGCCGGTTACAGCATGAAGCTCGGAGGGCTCTCGGTATTCGACGGCGCGCCGGTCGTCCCGGCAGCTCCCGCCAATGTGCTCGTCGAGGCTCTGAGCAACCTGGATGTCAACACCATGAGCCTGCGGCTGAAATGGACCGCCTCCACCGATCCCGTCCGCCAATACAATGTTTACGTCCGCCATCTCAACAACACCCGGATCTGGGTGGGAGCCTGTTTGAACAATGTCTATTACCTGCCAATCGTCCGCCGCATCAACAATGAAGCCACCTTCAAGATCGAGGTCGAGGCCGTGAGTTCCACCTTCGGGACCTCCGCCGCGGCCGTTAGCGCGGATATCACCGTCCCGCCCACCCCGCCGCTAACAGGCCCCTTCATCACCTCCTACACCCCGCTCACCGGTGCGACCGTCATCGGCACCAGCGGAGATTGGAACAGCCTCGGCACATCCACCCGCGACAAGGCTTTCGACAACGACGTCAACACCTTCGTCAACTCGCTCGATGCCAATGCCAGCACCGCGTGGTGCGGGCTCGACCTCGGTGCCGGGAACGGGCGCGAGGTCCGGGCCGTTAGTTTCTACCCGCGTTCCACCCTGGCGTCTCGCTTGTTAGGAGGCCGCTTCGAAGGTTCCAATGTCGCCGATTTCAGCTCTGGTGTAACTTTGCTCGCCACCATCGCGATCACGCCGCCGGAAGGATCGTACACCACCATCGCGATCAACAATCCGGGCATTTTCCGGTACGTCCGCTACCTGACTCCGGGAGGTGCTTTTTGTAACGTGGCCGAGGTGAAATTCTACGGCCCGCCGGGCTTCACCGGGACCGCCCTGACGTGGGACAGCGGAAACACCGGCAACGGCGCGACCATCGATGCCGCTGGCGGACTGTGGAACACGCTTGCGCCTAACATTCCATGGAACGGTGGCACATCCAATTTCGCATGGATCAACGGCATCCAAGCCAACTTTGCCGGCGCGGACGGCAGCTACGCGGTCACCGTCGCCGACGCCATTACCGCCACGAATCTCAACTTCACCAACTCCGGTTACAATCTATCAGCCACCAGTGCGAGGAACATCACCCTGACCGGCAACCTGTCTGTCGCCGGTGGAAAAAGCGCGACCATCGGCAACCTCGTCTCGGTGCTCTGCACGGCGAGCACCACCTTCAGCATCAACTCCGGCGGCACCTTGAACATCGCGGCGGGCGGCACCGTCGCGAAAACCGGGATTAACAACCTGCAGGTCTCGGGAAACGGAACGATCGTCAATGTCTCCGGCACTCTCTCGCGCACGGGCAACGGCACCGGCAGCAACAGCGTGCGCATCGGGACAACCGCGGCGGACAACGCCACCATCAACATCAACCCCGGTGGCATTGTTTCCCATGATTCGACTAACAACCGAATCGAGATCGGCTATCTTGGCGAAGGCACGGTCAACGTCCAGGGCGGCATCTTGCAGGCGATCAATGGCGGCGCGATCCTCGTCGGTGCGAGCGGGACCAAAGGCACCCTCAACGTGAGCAGCGGCAGCACGAATTCCGTGGGCGACATCGTGGTCGGCAATTTCTGTCCAGGCTTCATTAACGTATCCGGTGGCTCGCTGAACGTCACGGGCATCACCGGGCAGCGGTTGGTGGTGTCGGCCACAGGCCCTGCGACGGTCACTCTATCAGGTGGCACCATCGACATCGCGGGCACGACGGGCGTGAATTTCGGGTCCACCGGGGCGAGCACCGGAGCCGGCAGTTTCAATCTGAACGGCGGCACCTTGATCACCCCGAAAATCAGCAAACCCGCGACCGGAGCCGGCGCATCCGCCATCTTCAACTTCAACGGCGGCACGCTCAGGGCCCGCGTGGACAACGCGGCTTTCATGACAGGCCTGAACACCGCGAACGTTCACAACGGCGGCGCGCTGATCGATACCAACGGATTCAATGTCACCATCGCTCAAGCCCTCACCCACAGCGTGCTGCCTGCCGCGAATGCGAAGGACGGCGGCCTCACCAAGTCGGGCACCGGAACACTCTCCTTAACAGGGACAAACACCTACAACGGCGACACCCAGGTTACGGGCGGCGAGTTGGATCTCGGCTCCGCATTCCTCGATGATAACTCCGCGATCCGCATTTCAGCCGGCGCGAGATTGAAGCTTTCCCACGGCGGGCCGGATGCCGTTGGCACTCTGTTTTTAAACGGCACTCAGGTCCTGCGTGGCACCTACGTCCCACAAGGCAGCGCCGCCCCCGGCATCCAAACGCCACGCCTAACCGGAACCGGCAGCCTGGTGGTCCTAACCGACACCTTCCCCACCGCCTTCGAGTCCTGGGCCAGCACGCTTCCCGGCGGCAAACAAGGCCGCCATGACGACGCGGATGGCGATGGTTTCTCCAACCTCGAGGAGTTCCTCTTCGGCACACCCGCGCAAGCAGCCGATGCGGCGCTCTCGCAAATCAGCCAATTCGGCAACACGCTGGTCCTGCGCTGGCGGGAACTCAATGTCGGCGCGGCCTATCAGCTTCAGGAAAACACCACGCTCACTGAATCTTCGTGGCCACCCAGTGCGATCGTCCCGGTCGTTCCAGACCAGACCGGCGTGCCTGCCAATTACACGCTCAAACAAGCGACCATCCCCGTCGAGGGAAGCCGCAAGTTCATCCGCGTCATGGGCTCGGAAAACTAGCAGCCGCGCGACCGGCGGCCTCGCCCGTCGCGAAGCAAGTCCCCATCACCCGGATTGAAGCCTGCGCGTCGTGGTCCGTGGAAATGCAGCGTCCGGCCACGAACAGCCGCTCGAATCCAACCGGCTGCAAACACCGCAACGGAATCCCCGTCGGACGATCGCCCTCGGGAAACCGCAGCTTCGGCCCGCGCGGGGTCTCGCGGAATTCCATCGGCCAGGTCGCCAACGCGATCTCGTCGTCGAAGCGCCGGCCCGCTAGCAATTCAACGCCCGTTAGCACGTATTTGCCGAGCCAGCGGCGGCTCTCGCGCACGCCCGCCCGCACCGGCCAGTGGCTGATGTACGCACCTTTCCAAAAATCCGATTTCGCCGCCAGCCACGCCACGGCTTTCGCGGCGGTGACGCGCCCGTGGACTTCCAACCCGGTGAGACACGCCGCATCGAGCGGATCGTAATCTGCCACAGACTCGCCGCCCGCTAGATCGAGCGTGCCGAAAATTTCTCCGGGCCTCCCGGAGCTGCGGAATGCCAGGCCCAGCGCGTCTTCCGACAACACTCCGGCGCGAATCCCTTCCACGATCAGGCCGGCGGTCTGCAAGCGGAATTCGTCATCCAGCGGGACCACATGGTGGACTCCGAACACATACGCCGGCCGTTGCAGGCGCGGTGCTTCCGACATCGCCGCACCGCTTCCTAACAAGGCGGCCACCGTCGCGTCGCCCGATGCATCGACAAGGCTGCTGGCACTCACCCATCGTCCACCCGCGCGACCCGCCAGCTGGATTTCCCAATCCTCCCCGCGGTCCACCGCGATCACTTCCGTGTGCAGCCGCAAGTCGATCAATGGCTCGGCTGAAACCAACTCGTCCGCGATCCCCACGAACTCGACGGGATGCTGTGGCAGCACGTCCACCCGCCCCATCCGCACGGGTCCCATTCCCGTCGCGGCGATCATTCGCGCGGCCATTTCCGCGGGAAATCCGGGATTCGCCAACACCGCTTCGGGTTCCGTCCGCAGCAGATAGAGCCCGCAAAACGTGTGCACCAGCGATGCGGTGCCCATTCCACCGAGATACCCGTGGCGCTCGACCAAAATGGTCCGGGCACCCTCCCGCGCCGCGCTCACGGCGGCTGCTAGACCTGCGCTTCCTCCGCCGATGACCGCCACGTCGAAGGACTCGCGCGACTTCATGAAGTCTTGCTGGCGATCAACGCCGCCAAGGTCGTCGGCGTGGCGAGATTCGCCTTCGTCAACTCCTCCGGTCCGAGTTCGACGCCGAAGCGATCCTCGACGGCGACGACCAATTGCATCACCGCCATCGAGTCGAGTCCGGCCGCGAACAGGTCTCCATCTTCGGGAAAATCCCAATCCAGTTCCAAGACGCCTTCGTCATTCAGCCAATCAATCAACTCCGTCGGGGTGGGTGTGTTCTTATTCGAAACTTCCATGTGCAAAAACGGTGCGATGCCTTTTTCGCCGCTTCAAGCGGAAAGGTTGGCAAAATTCGTCTTGACCGGCTGTCGCCCGAATCAGAACTCCACCTCCCCGCCGAGTTCCGCCACTTCGATGGATCCGGTGTGCACCGCCATCAACCCCTCGCGCAGCGCCAGCGCACTATCAGGTTCACCGTGGACCAGCCACACCCGTTCCTTCGGGCCGGTGATCCGTTCGAAATAATCCAGCAGCTCCGAGTGGTCCGCATGGCCCGAGAATGAATCGATGATTTCGATTTTCGCCCGCACCTTGTAGCGTCCGCCGAGGATCGGCACCTCCCGCTCGCCATCCCGGATGCGTCGGCCCAGCGTGTTGTCCGCGCAATAACCGACGAACAGCACCGTGGTTTTCGCGTCGCCGATGTTGTTCTTCAGATGGTGCAGGATGCGTCCCGCCTCGCACATGCCCGAGGCAGAAATGATGATTGCCACCCCGATGATGTCGTTGAGCGCCTTCGAGCCGTTGACCGAGCGCACCAATGTTAGATTTTCGAAACCGAACGGATTCTGTCTTTCAAACAACGAATCATAGACCTCCTGGTTGAAGGATTCCGGATGCAACCGGTAGATTTCCGTCGCGCTGACCGCCAGCGGACTGTCCACGTAAACCGGGATCGCCGGGATATCACCCGCCACGAACAGTTCGTTGAGCACGTATAACAGTTGCTGCGTCCGCTCGACCGCAAAGGCCGGAATCAGGATCTTGCCGCCGCGCCGGACCGCTTGCCGGATGATCTCGCCGAAATGATCGCCCACTCCCGGCGGTGCCTCGTGCTCGCGGCCGCCGTAGGTGCTCTCCATCAGAAGGAAATCGATGTCCGGCACCGGCACCGGATCACGCAGCACCTCGTTAGAGCCGCGGCCGACGTCGCCGGTGAACAGGAATCGCTTCTTCTTTCCGTCCGAATGGTCGTCTACCTCCAACAGCACCTGCGCGCTGCCGAGGATGTGGCCCGCGTCGATGAACGTCACGGTCACGCCGTCGGTAACCGGCAGCGGGCGGTCATAACTGACCGTCACGAACTGCCGCAAGCATCGCTCCGCATCCTGCTCGGTGTAAAGCAGCGTGGCCGGCTCCAATCCTTCCTTCTTCCGATGCTTGTTCAGCCACTCCATGTCGCTCTCCTGGATCCGCGCGCAATCCGCTAGCATGATCTGGCACAGGTCCCGCGTGGCATGGGTGGCGTAGATGTTCCCGGTGTAGCCCTTGCTCGTTAGATTCGGCAGGTTGCCGCTGTGATCGATGTGCGCGTGCGACAGGATCACCGCGTCGATCGACTTCGGGTCGTAGTGAGGGAAGCAGCAGTTCACGTCATACGCGTGCTTCCGCGAGCCCTGATAGAGCCCGCAATCCAGCAGGATGCGCTTGCCGTTGATCTCCAACAGATGTTGCGAGCCGGTGGTGGTGCCGGCGGCACCGCAGAATTTCAGTTTCATGGGTTTTTAATTGGGTGAAGCGGACGGCAGACACTTACCACGGATTCCACCGATGAAACCGATTTTTTGGAGCGGCGGTAAGAACATTTTCCGGATGGACGATCGCAGGGAGGCGTTTCTCTTCCGCGCTCCACCAGCCTTGAGATGGGACGCCGGACTCGGCGAACCGCATGCTTTCCGCTGGGCGCGCGGAAACTGATCGCAATGAAGAGAACCCGCTGACCCAAATCCTACTCCCCGAAGAGTAATTTCCCCGATAAATAGCCTCGATGTTAATGATCGAGGACTCCACTCAGCATTCAAGGAGGGAGGATTCATCTCGACGGAGGACGAAGACCTCGATAGACACGCTTTTCATGAAGCGTCTAATGCTCCTGCTTTTCTCATTGATCGGACTTCTCCAGACGGCCAACGGCGATTTATCCGGGGCAATTGGGCAACTGGAGAAAAACGACATCGCTACGGCGAAGGAAGTGATAAAGGCCTTGGATCAAATTTCTATGGATAATGCCAACCCTGAAAGCAAACCTGCTGCGTCTCTTAGCGGTGCGATCAAACGAACATTTGTTGCCGAGTTCAATCTCCAGCAGGCTTCTCAAAAGATCGGTGACGATTCAAAAAGAGCGGATGAACTAGATCAACAAGGGCGCGATCACCTGAAGCCCAACGCGCTGGGGGCCATCAACCAGATTGGCGCCGACACAAAATTTAAGGCTGCGAGGGAAACGAGATCCAATGCGTTGAAAATAGTAACCGACAGGAGCTCGGAACTGGAGATAACGTTGAATAGCTTATCCACGGAAGCCGTGAAGGCGAAACTGTCGAAACAGGACCAGGGGATTCTTAAAACTGCTGCTGATTCGATTAGAAAAAGGACGCTCGAACCTGCGGGAAAGGCAGTACAAGAGATGCTTCAGCATGTGAAGTCGGAGTCTAATAGAATCGCGGCAGAAGATGCGGAGCTAGCGGAGAGCCAAGACTTACAGGACGCATCGAAGAATCGCGATAGCGCACTGCGGGCGATGCAAAGGGCCATACGCACTGGAGATAAGACTGACGAAGCACGAGCAATGAAGTTATTGATGAAATATGCTCCAGAGTCAGTAGATGGATTCAATGATAATCTCGCTGCAAAAGCGGCTAGAGCGGCAGCCGCGCGCCAAGCAGCTTTGGAAAATAAGGTTCGCGAACTTGAGTCGAAGGTCGAATAACCGGGAACCCTCGGCAAGAGGTGACCAAATTTCAATCGATCGACTATCTCAGGATATCTCCCAAAGTAGGCGTCTACCCCCTATCACTCCGTCGCAAGCGTCAGCGAGAAAACCAGCGAGTCACGCCCGCTCGCTTCGAATTGCGCGCGACGTTTTTCTGGTAGATCCAAGACCGTCGCCGGGGAATAGCCGAGCTTGGTCGTGAAAAAATCCGCGGCGCGGTTGCTCAACGCGAAGACCCGCCCGATCCCCCGCTCGCGGGCGAGCTTCTCCGCGTGGTGCACCAGTTCGATGCCATAACCCCGTCCCTCGTGCGCCATTTTCACATACAAACAGGCCACCTCCGCGCAGTCTTCCGCGGGATACTCGTGCAAGGCCACGCAGCCGACGACGTTGTCGTCGATCGCCATCACCCGGTAGTCCTCGATCCGCGACTGGATGTCCTCGTAGGTCCGCGCCACCAGTTTGGTCCGCCGCACCGAGCGGCCGATCATCCCTAGCAGCTCGGGGATGTCCTCCTCGCGCAGCTCGCGGATCACCCGGTAGCTGTCGGCGTGAACCATGGTGCCTACGCCTTCGTTGGAGAAGAGTTCGTCCACCAGCACGCCCTGCTGGCGGCCGTTGAGCACGTGCACCCGCGGCACGCCGCGCTTGCAGGCCGCCGCCGCCGCTAACAACAATGCCGCCCCCGCTTCGTCCGAGCGAGGTGCCAGCGCTGCGGCATCCGCCGCGCGGATCGCATGGGCCGGCGCGCCGTCGATGAGGATCGCCTCCTCTAACAAGGTGATGATTTTCGCCACGCCGATCCGCAGCGCGAAGTCCACGACGGGAAAATCCAGCGGCCCGGTCGCCGAGGCATCGATAATCGCCGACTGCCCGCGGGCCAGGATTTCCAGAGCCTCCTGCACCGCGAGCGGGTCGGTGATCGGCCGGGAAACGCGGGCGGCGAGAATTTCGCACTCGAGTGTCCAATCGTAGAGATCCTTCAAGTCGCCGCCGAGCACGCCGAGCACCAGCTTCACGCCCAAGTCTTCGAGCACCGCCAGGTCGAGCAGCGTTTCCGCGACCGCCGGCTCGGGCAAGAGCCCGGCTTCGATCAACACGAAGAAAATTTTCCCACGGAACTGGGGAATGTATTGGAGGACTTCCCGGACGTCACTTTGCTGCGGCACGGCATTTACCTATCAAACCCTGACAGCCCCGCAAGCACCGGGACGACGGGACGGCGGAATTTTATTCCGCGCGTCCTGTCTCATGGAGTTCGCGCGAAATGAATTTCGCGCTCCGGTTAGCTCACTTTGCGGCGGCCACGACGTGCTCCTTGGTCATGCCGAGTTCCTTCATCACCACGTCGCCCGGAGCACTCATGCCGAAGCGGTCGATTCCGAGCGGCTTGCCTTCGGTGCCGACGTACTTCCACCACAGGTCGGTGACGCCGGCCTCGATCGAGATCCGCTTGGTGCAGGACTTCGGCAGCACGCTCTCCTTGTATTCCGCGCTCTGGCGCTCGAAGCGCTCGAAGCACGGCAGTGAAACCACGCGGACACCGTCACCGAGTTCGGCGGCTGCAGCCATCGCGTGCTGGAGTTCGGAACCGCTGCCGAGCAGGATCGTCGTTAGAGCGTCGGTTTCCTTGCGGGCGATGTAGCCACCGCGCAGGACGCCATCGCGCCGGGCATCGACGGAAAGCTCGTTCATCAGCGGGATCGCCTGACGTGTTAGAATCAGCGCCGTCGGGCCGTCGGTGCGGCTCATCGCGGCGACGAAGGCACCGGCCGTTTCCTCAGCGTCGCCCGGGCGGATCACGTCCAGATTCGGGATGACGCGCAGGCCGCTAACGGTTTCCACCGGTTGGTGGGTCGGGCCGTCCTCGCCGACACCCACGGAGTCGTGGGTGAAAATGTAAGTCACCGGGAGGCCGGACAGGGCAGCCAAACGGATCGAGCCCCGCAGGTAGTCGGCGAAGACCAGGAAGGTCGCGCCGCTCGCCCGGAACAGGCCGTCATAGGCGATGCCGTTGCAGATCGCGCCCATCGCGTGCTCGCGGATGCCGAACCAGATGTTGCGGCCTAACGGGTCGGTGGTGGAGAAATCGCCACCGTCCTTGAGGTAGTTCTTGGTGGAGCCGAAGAGGTCGGCACTGCCGGTTAGAAACTGCGGGATCGCCTTGGCCACCGCGTTTACCACCGTGGATCCGGCGGAACGCGTCGCGTCCTTGTAGTCGGCGGCGAATGCCGGGATTTTTTCCGTCAGATCGATCGGCACGGACAACGCCACACCACCGGTGAGTTCGGCGGCGAGTTCGGGATTGGCCGCAGCCCAGGCGTCGTAGGTTTTCTGCCAGGCTTCGAACTCCACCTTGGAAGCCGCCTTTTTCTTGGCGAAGAAGTCCTGCGTTTCCGCGGAAACAAAGAAATGCTCGTCGGCAGGAAGGCCGAGACCGGCGCGGGCGGCATCGATGAATTTCGCCCCACCTTCGCCATGCCCCTTGGCGGTGCCGGCGACTTCCGGAATGCCCAGGCCAATCAAGGTGCGGGCGATGATGACTTTCGGACGGCCATTCTTGTTCGCCTTGGCGGTTTCGATGGCGGCGGCGATCGCGGAGATGTTCTGGCCGTCGATGGTGACCGCATCCCAACGCTGGGAGGTGAAATATTGCTCGGCATCCTCGCCCTGGGTGAGCACGGCCATGGCGTCGAGCGTCACGTCGTTGGAATCATAGATGAGGATGAGGTTATCGAGACCGTTGTGGCCGGCGAAAGCGATGGCTTCCTTGGCGACACCCTCCTGGAGGCAGCCGTCGCCGTTGATGCAGAAAATGTGTTGGTCAAAAATCGTGTGCTCGGCGGTGTTGTAGCGGGCGGCGGCGCGTTTGCCTGAGAGCGCGTAACCGACGGCATTACCCACGCCCTGGCCAAGCGGGCCGGTGGTCGCCTCGACGCCGGGTGTTTCATGAAACTCGGGATGCCCGGGAGTGATCGAGTGCAGCGCGCGGAAGTGCTTCACATCGTCGCGGGAAACCGCGTAGCCGGAGAGGTGCAGCCAGCCGTAGAGGAACATCGAGCCGTGGCCCGCAGAAAGCACGAAGCGGTCGCGGTTCAGCCATTTCGGCGCGTCCGGGTAGTAGCGCATGGACTCGCCGAACAACACGGCGCCGATCTCGGCACAGCCAAGCGGAAGGCCCAGGTGGCCGGAATTACAGGCGTGGACGGCATCCATGGCGAGGCCACGGGCTTCATTGGCGGCTTGAGCGAGCGTTTTGGTATTCATGAGATCGATTTCTCCGCGCGGTTCTTGGAGGGACGGAGGCCGCAAACCCTTAGGAATCCTCCCCCGATTGACAAGAGGGGATTCGCGACAATCACTTGATGGAACGCGAATGCCGCTCATTTCCGGCATGATTCCCGCGCTCCGAAAAATTTTCCCCAAAAAACCCTTGCAATGAATCGCCCGGTAAGTTTCTTTTCCGCCCGCTTCGCGACACACGACCCGTTCGTCTATCGGTTAGGACTCCAGGTTTTCATCCTGGCAAGAAGGGTTCGACTCCCTTACGGGTCGCCATTTAAATCAGCCTCCGCCCAGCGGGGGCTTTTTGGTTTCTGGAGCGGTCGCAAATTCATTTCACCCAAGTGACTGCCCTCCAAAAAGCCGACTCCATCCGCTCGCGAAAAGGCGGCCGCCCGCTCGCCGCGCTCACCGCATACGACTACCCGAGCGCCCGCCTGCTCGACGAAAGCGGCGTGGACATCCTGCTCGTCGGCGACTCGCTCGGCATGGTCGTCCTCGGCTTCCCCGACACCACCCAGGTCACCCTCGACCACATGCTGCATCACGTCGCGGCCGTTGCCCGCGCCAAGCCTCGGGCTCTCGTCGTCGGCGATCTGCCGATCCACACCTACGACACACCCGCGCAAGCTCTCGAAAACGCCCGTCGCCTCGTCGCGGCCGGAGCGGAAGCCGTGAAACTCGAAGGCGGCGTCGGCCAAGCCGAAAAAGTCCGCGTCATCACCCAAGCTGGCATCCCGGTGATGGGCCACCTCGGTATGCTTCCCCAACGCGTCGTCGAAGAAGGGGGCTACCGCAAAAAAGGCAAAACCCCCGAGCAAACCGAAGCGATCCGGAAAGGGGCCGAGGCGCTCGTCGAAGCCGGGGTGTTCGCCATCGTCTTCGAATCGATCGTTCCGCAAACCGCGCGACTGCTTTCCTCCTCGCTGGCCGTGCCCACCATCGGCATCGGCTGTGGAATCGGCAACTGCGACGGCGAAGTCGCGGTGGTCACCGATTTGCTCGGTTCGTATCCGTGGTTCGTCCCACCCTTCGCCATCCCCGAGGCGGATGTCGCCGGGATCACCCGCGAGGCGGTGGCCCGCTACGTGGCGCGGGTGCAGAATTCCATACAGCCGCAATAGCCACATGGACAGTTACTCGGTACGCTGTATTTTTGAAGTTCCGAAAGAGGATTTCAACACACTCGAATTTCTCTATGAAGAACGAATCACGGTTTGGCGTGCTGCTGACATCGATGAAGCGCTCGACAAGGCAGTAAAGGAAGCCGAAGACTATTCAGAGGCATATCCGTTTACCCATACCGGTTTGGCCCAAGCTTACTGGATGATTTCAAAAACGGACTTGGATGGAGTTGAGGTATTTTCGCTCATGCGAGAGAGTGATTTGAGCGCTGATGAATATTTGAATACTTTTTTCAGCACCGGCGATGAGCGCCAGCGAGGGAAGAGGATAAAAAAAGCAGGGTAGGAATGCTCCTCTACCTCCACATCCCCTTTTGCCACCGCGTCTGCCCTTACTGCTCGTTTTACAAGCACACCCCGGGCACCACGCCAATTGGCAGTTTTGTGGATGCGCTGGCCGCTGAAGCGAAATCCCGGATCACCGCCGCTCCGCGCACCATCTATCTGGGAGGCGGCACTCCGAGCATGCTCTCGCCTGGCCACCTCACCCGGCTGTTCAACTCGCTTCATGAAGCCATCGACTTTTCCAAACTCGACGAAGTCACTCTCGAAGCCAACCCTGCCACCTTCGATGCTTCAAAGGCAAAACTCTTCCGTGAGCTCGGAGTCAGCCGCGTTTCGTTAGGCATCCAGTCGTTCGCACCGCACGTATTGGAAATCCTCGGCCGCGAACACTCGGTCGCGCAAGCCAGCGAGTCCGTTAGCATCCTCCGCGAGGCCGGCGTTCGCTCGGTCAACATTGACCTCATGTTCTCCATCCCCGGCCAATCGAAGGACGACTGGCAGAAAACGTTGGAGCACGCCATTTCGTTGGAGCCCGACCACATCTCCGCCTACAACCTCACCTACGAGGAAGACACCGCCTTCTTCGAGTCCCTCCGCCGCGGCGAAATGCGCGAGAACGAGGACCACGACGCCGAGTTCTTCCACCTCGCCGACGATCTTCTAACTGCCCCCGGCTTCGACCACTACGAAACCTCCAACTACGCCAAACCCGGCCACCACTCCACCCACAACCAAGGCTACTGGCGCGGCGAGGACTACCTCGGCCTCGGCCCCTCCGCCGTCTCCACGCTCGATGGAATCCGTTGGAAAAATGTCCCCGACACCGCCCTCTATGTCACCCAAGTCCAGTCCATCGGCCACGCTCTAACCGAATCCGAAACCCTCGACGCCGAAGCCCGCCGCCTCGAACGCATCGCCCTAGGCCTGCGCACCCGCGACGGCATTTCCCTCGATCTCCTCAGCCCGGACGCCCAATCCCGCGCCAAAAACCTCGCGGACGAAGGCCTCGCCCGCATCGAGGGCGAGAGGATCATCCTCATCCACCATGGCCGCGCCCTCGTCGATCCCATCGCCGCGGAGTTGGTATAAGGAGCAACGACCTTATTGTCGTTTCTTCATATTCCCGCGCATCCAAGACGGGACAATAAAGTCCCCACTCCATATTCATTCACTCCGGCCAGACGATCACGAACTTGTCACTCTTCCCCCAAACCGGATTCGTGGGATCGAGCAGGTTTTTGCCGTCCAGCATCACATGACCTGAGCTGTTGATATTCATGGAAATCACGCTGTTGTCCATTCTCCGGATGACCGCTTTCCCATCAAATCGTTTGGGATCGAATCGATCGGTACCAGGAATCAAGGGGGTGACGATGAGTGGTCGCGACGGGTTGCCTTCGGAAGAAAGTCCCGCCAGATAGGCGAATCCGCATTCTCCCTTTTTCAACGCCTCGGCTCCTTTAATGTTATCGTCGGGCTTCTTCGCCCCATGGATTCTCGCGTAAAACATCCTCTCGCTCTGTGTGAAGCCACCCGCCAGCAACTGGCGGAAATAGTCGTTGGAGGACTTCGTCCCGAGGCTCAACTTGCTGAGATACAAATCCGTGGCCGCGTCCTTGCTCACCGCTGAAATCGTGGTGGCATCGGGAAATTTCCCATATTTCGCATCAAACTCAAAAAGCGCCAATCCGATTTGCCGGGCGTTGCTTACGGCCTCGGTTTGATCCGAGTTTCTGTGGCTGCGAATTACCAATGGCTGAGTTCCCCAGATTAGTAACCCAACGATTGAAAGCAACCCGACGCCCCAAATCCACCCCCACCAGCGATGGGATCTTAGCGCTGCTTCGGATGGCGGCGGAGCCGGTGCGTTAGGCGGCGGTTGGGGCAGCATGGTCGTTTGATTCAGTTTAGAGCTCCGGCCAAGCGATCACCGGAGCATTGCCTTCCCAGATCGGGTGAAGCGGATCCATCAGGTTTCTGCCGTCCATGATGACATGACCGTCCTTGTCGATCTTCATCGAGGTGACTGAGCAGTTCGCTCTCAGAATGATCGCCTTGCCCTTGAAAGGTTTAGGATCGAAGCGGTCGGTCCCCGGAATCATCGGTGTGACGACCAAAGGACGTCCGGGATTACTCAGCTCAGTGGCCCCGAGAAAGTAGGTAAAGCCGCACTCGCTCTTTTTCAGCGCCTCGGCTCCTGTGGTGTCGTCGTCGGCCTTTCTCGTGCCTCCGATCTTGGAGTAAAACATCCTTTCGCTCTGCGTTAGCCCTGTCGCCAGCAGTTGGCGGAAAAAGTCATTGGAGGATTTGGCGCCTAGGCTCAATTCGGTTTTCGTCTTCTCTTTGACTCGTGAGATAGTGCTCACGTCCGGGTAGGCGCCGTATTCGTCCTCAAACTCGAACAAACATAAACCGATCTGTCGGGCATTGCTCACAGCTTCCGTTTGGTCGGAACTTTTGTCGACCCGGATGATAAATGGAGCCAGCACGAACAATAATCCCAAGATGGAAAATACGCCCGTAATCCAAATCCAGAACCAGATTCGATGGGAGCGAAGCGCCGCTTCAGACGGCAATGGAGCTTCAGCATTCGGCGGCGGTTGGGGCAACATGGTTGTAGGTTCAGTTTAAAGCTCCGGCCAAACAATCACCGGCGGGTGTCCATCCCAGATCGGGTTGGTAGGATCCATGAATAACTTTCCCTCGATATGGATATGCCCGTCCTTGTCGATGGGGATGGAGATGACGCTGTTGTCTACACTCAGCACAACAGCTTTGCCCTCGAAGGGCTCCGGATCGAAGCGGTCGGACCCCGGGATCATCGGCGTGGCTGCCAGAGGGCGCTTGGGATTGTCAGTGGCCTTCGCCCCGAGAAAGTAAGTGAAGTAACACTCGCCCTTTTTCAGAGCTTCTGTTCCCGTGATGTCGTCGTCAGGTTTTCTCGCACCTGTGATTCTCGCGTAAAATATTTTCTCACTTTGGGTCATATTGGCAGCGATGAGCTGGCGAAAAAAGTCATTCGAAGTCTTTGTCCCGAGATTCAACTTTGTTGCTGTCGCCTTCTGAACCGCTACGACAGTATCAGCATTCGGATAAGCCCCGTATTCGTTCTCAAATTCGAACAACACGAGAGCCATCTGCCGGGCATTGCTCACCGCTTCTGTCCGGTCGGCGGGTTTTTTAAGACTGCGGAGGGTCAATGGAGCCGTCAAAACCATCATCGCCACAATGACAATGCCGAACGAAACAAGACCCACCATCAAAAGACGCTTCCATTTCCTCTGAGACAGAAGCGCCCCCTCAGACGGTGGCGGAGCAGGCGCGTTGGGCGGTGGTTGAGGCAGCATGGTCATTTGATTCGTTAGAGCTCCGGCCAAACAATCATCGGCGGGTGTCCATCCCAGATCGGGTTGGTAGGATCCATGAATAACTTTCCCTCGATATGGATATGTCCGTCCTTATCGATGTTGAAGGAGGTGACGCTGTTATCCTGCCTCAGCACGACAGCCTTGCCCTCGTAGGCCTTTGGATCGAAGCGGTCGGTTCCAGGGATCATCGGCGCGGCTGCCAACGGACGCTCGGGATTGTCAGTGGCCTTCGTCCCGAGAAAGTAAGCAAATCCGCACTCGCCCTTTTTCAACGCCTCGGTTCCGGTGATGTTGTCGTCGGGCTTTCTCACACCTGGGATTTTCGCGGCGTAAAACATTTTCTCGCTTGAAGTAAAATTGCCTCCGATGAGCTGGCGGAAAAAGTCATTCGAAGTCTTCGTTCCAAGAGACAATTTCGTTCCGGTGGCTTTCTGAACCGCAACGACCGTGTCCGCATTCGGATATGCCCCGTATTGGTTCTGAAATTCGAACAACGCGAGGCCGATCTGCCGGGCATTGCTCACGGCTTCCGTCTGGTCGGCTCTTTTCCGACTGCGCAGGGTAAGTGGAGAGGTCAAAACCAGCGCTACAAAGAGGAACGAAACAAGACCGATACCCCACAGCCACTTCCATTTCTTTTGAGAGAGAAGCGCGGCTTCGGACGGGGGCGGGGCTGGTGCGTTAGGTGGAGGCTGTGGAAGCATGGTCATGGTTTTCGGTTCATAGCTCCGGCCACGCGATCGCCGGCGCATGGCCTTCCCAGATCGGGTGAGACGGATCCATCAGGTTTTGCCCATCGAACCAAACCTGTCCATTCGATTCACGGATCGGGAGCGTGGTCACGCTGTTATCCATCCTGAGCAGGATGGCCTTGCCTTTGAATGGCTTTGGATCGAATCGGTCCGTGCCGGCGATCGCGGGAGTGATCGCCACTGGCCGCTGCGGACTGCAGTCTTTCGGGGCACCTGCGAAATAAGTGAACGCGCACTCGCCCTTTTCCAGAGCCTTGGTTCCCGGGAGGAAACTATCAGGTTTGCGAGCCCCGGTGATTTTCGCGTAAAACATCGATTCATCATTCACGATCCCCACCGCCAACAATTGCCGGAAGAAGTCGTTCGACGACTTTGTGCCTAACTTTAAGTTCGTGCTGGTCTCCTGACGAACCGCTTCAATCGTGCTCCCATCGGGCCGCGACCCGTAGTGCGTTTGAAACTCCCACAGTGCCATTCCGATCTGCCGGGCATGATTAACAGCTTCGGTTTGGTCGGGTGATCTTCCTCTTCCGGCGGTGAGAGGAGGTGTCAAACCCGCCAATGCGAGGATGATGATAGAAGCAACGCCGACCATCCAAAGCCACTCCCATTTCTTCCGTGACAGTAGCGCTGCTTCGGACGGCGGCGGAGCGGGTGCGTTCGGCGGTGGCTGGGGCTGCATGGTCGTGGTTTTCGGTTCAAAGCTCCGGCCACGCAATCACCGGTGCACGGCCGTCCCAGAGCGGATGATGCGGGTCCATCAGATTTCCGCCGTCGTTGACATGCCCCATCTTGTCAATCCGCAGCGTGCTCACGCTATTGTCCATCCTCAGAATAACCGCCTTTCCCTCAAATGGCTTCGGGTCGAACCGATCCGTCCCGGGAATCATCGGCGCGGCCGCCAAGGGGCGCGAGGGATTGTCGAGTTTTGAAGCTCCAAGAAAGTAAGTGAAAGCGCATTCGCCTTTTTCCAAGGCTTTGGCTCCTGCAATCACATCGTCCGATTTGTGGACACTGGAGCCCTTGGCATAAAACATCTTCTCACTTTGCGTGAAGTTTGCGGCCAACAACTGGCGGAAGAAGTCGTTGGACGACTTCGTACCCAGATTCAGGGTTGTCTTTGTTTCACTGCGAATTCTCGTGGCCGTGGCCGCGTCCGGATAGCTGCCGTATTGGTTTTCAAACTCAAACAACGCGAGGCCGATTTGGCGGGCGTTAGACACTTGCTCGGTTTGGTCGCAAATTATTCTCTTCCTAGCTACCAGAGGAGCAGTCAAACCTGCCAAGGCGATAATGATGATCGAAACAACGCCAGCAACCCACAGCCACTTCAATTTTTTCTGTGATAGAATCGCAGCCTCGGACGGTGGCGGGGCAGGTGCGTCTGGCGGTGGTTGTGGGAGCATGGTCATGGGTCTCAGGTTAGAGTTCAGGCCAAGCGATCAGCGGAGGGTCGTTGCCCCAGATGAGATTGTGTGGATCCATCAGGTTTTTGCCGACGATGATGACGTGGCCGTCCTTGTCGATGGGCAAGGACGTGACGCTGTTATCCAGTCTCAGCACAATCGCCTTGCCCTTGAATGGCTTTGGATCAAAACGATCAGTTCCCGGAATTATGGGTGCCATCGCCAAAGGCCGAGAAGGATTGCTGTCCTTCGTGGAACCCATGACATAGGCGAATCCGACCTCGCCTTTGGCCAAGCAGTGGGAGGCATCGATCACATTGTCCGGCTTCTTGCTCCCGCGGATCCTGGCATAAAATATGGATTCACTCTGGGTCATGCCAACGGCGATGAGTTGCCGGAAGAAATCATTGGAGGTTCCTGTTCCTAACGAGAGATCGGTTCCGGACTTATTTCTTACAGCATCGATGGTGGTCGCATCGGGGTATTTGCCGTATTCGTTTTCGAACTCGAATAAAGCGAGGCCGATCTGGCGCAGGTTGGTCACCTCAGCAGGTCCCCAATCGCGACATTTGCTTTGCCTAATGAATAAGGGAGCGATTGCCCCCGCCACGACCATCACACCGATGATTGCGAAGCCAACTATCAACAAGCCCCGGCGAGAAGGGAATCCTAATTCCAACCGCGGTGGAGGTGGTTCATCCAGCGGAGAATCAGCGAGACGGGTCATGGCCCTAAGCAGTAGCCCGGCAGCCCATGGATCGCGAGACCATTCAATTCCTTCACGCGCTTTTCACAGTGCTTTCACGCGAAATGAATTTCACGGTCCGGTTGGATCCGGGCGGGATGAATTTGCCTAGGGGCCAGCCAGTCAGGGCTTCGCCATTTTTTCAGGTCTGCTAGCGCAGACTCTGGATTCGCGGTCCAGTTAGTGTTCGCCGAGCACTTGTGTTAGCAGGCCGATCATCGCCTGCGCGGCTTGCTTGCCGGTTTCCAAAACCTCGTGGTGATCGAGGTGCGCGCCGGTGATGCCGGCGGCCCAGTTGGTGAGGCAGGAAAAGGCGACCACGGGAAGTTTCAGCGAGCGGGCCTGGATGGTTTCCAGCACGGTGCTCATCCCCACGGCATCCGCACCGATGGCGCGCAGCATGCGGATCTCGGCGGGCGTCTCGTATTGCGGGCCGCGCAGGCTGGCATAAACACCTTCATGGAGAATCATGCCGGAGACGACAGCCGCGGTCCGGAATTCCGCCCGCCAAGCGGCGTCGTAGGCGACGGACATGTCGATGAAATCCGCGCCTTCTAACGGCGAGGTGCCGGTGAGGTTGAGGTGATCGTTGAGCATCATCCAGGTGCCAGGGGCGAAGTTGGGATTCAGGGTGCCGGCGGCGTTGGTGAGGATGAGCTTTTCAATTCCCTGCTCCGCCATCCAGCGCACGCCCGCGGTGACTTGGCGAGGTCCATGGCCCTCGTAAAGATGGACGCGGCCTTTCATCAGGACCACGGGCGTGCCACCGAGTTTTCCAAAGACGAATTTCCCCGCATGGCCCGGCACCGAGGAAACGGGCAAGCCCGCGTCTCCGAAGGAAACCTCGCGCTCCACCACCACCGTGTCAGCCAACGGCCCCAGTCCCGATCCCAGTACGATTCCAATCATGGGGTGATGGTAACAGTTTGCGCGGAAGATGGAACCGCAAAGGCTAAGGAGTAACGACCTTACTGTCGTTCTTCGTCTTCGCATGAAGAAGGGACAATAAGGTCCCTGCTCCCTATTTGCGCATCAGCGCTTCGATATCCTCGGCTTCGATCGGGATCTTGCCCATCAGATCGAAATTCTTGTCCTTGCCGATGACCACGTCGTTTTCCAAGCGCACGCCCATCGACTCCTCGCGGATGTAGATGCCGGGCTCGATGGTGAAGACCATGCCTTCGGCAAACGGTTCGTGCGGAGGGCTGACGTCGTGGACGTCGAGCCCGAGGTGGTGCGAGGTGCCATGCATGAAGTACTTTTTCACGAGCGCCTTGTCCGGTCCCTGCTCGCGGGCTTCCTTGGCGGTGAAGAGACCGAGGTGGACGAGCTCGCGTTCCATCAGCTCGATGACTTGCTTCTGATACTCCATCGGCGTGTTGCCGGGACGCAGGATGCCGTTAGCCCCGTGGAAGACGCGGAGGACCGAGTCGTAAACATCGCGCTGGCGTTTGGTGAATTTTCCATTCACCGGCACGGTTCGCGTTAGATCGGAAGCCCAGCCGGCATATTCGGCGGCCACATCCATCAGAACCATGTCGCCATCCTGGCAGACCTTGTCATTTTCCACGTAGTGCAGGACGCAGGCGTTCTTGCCGGTGCCGATGATCGGCGCGTAGGCGAATCCCCGCGAACCGCGGCGGACGAACTCATGCAACAACTCAGCCTCGATCTCCCACTCGCCGACGCCCGGTTTGATGAATCCTAACAAGCGCCGGAAGCCGGCCTCGGTGATGTCGCAGGCGCGCTGGAGCATCTTGAGCTCCTCCTTGTCCTTGGTGATGCGCAGCCGGTGCAGCAAGGGCGCGAGCCGTTCGTAGCGGTGCAGCGGATAGCGCGCCTGGCAGTCCTTGATGAACCGCGCGTTGCGGGTTTCCACCACCACGCTGGCGCGAAGGTGCTCGTTGGTCGTCAGATAGATGTGATCGGCCTGCGGCACCATGCGGTGCAGGAACCCGTCGAAGGAATTCGCCCACTCGACGCGCTCGATGCCGGTCGCCGCGCGCGCCTGCTCCTTGGTGAGCTTCTCGCCCTCCCAGATCGCGATGTGCTCGCTGGTTTCCTTCACGAAAAGGATTTCCCGCTCCTTCGGGTCGACCGCATCCGGCATGAGGACGAGCGTGGTTTCCTCCTGATCGACTCCGGTCAGATAAAACAGATCGCTGTTCTGTTTAAACGGCATCGTCCCGTCGGCATTGGTCGGATAGATGTCATTGGCATGGAGGATGACCATGCTGTTGGGCTTCAGCAGTCCGCGCAGGTGATCGCGGTTGCGGACAAAAAACTCGGGTGAAATCGATTCGTAGCGCACGGCCTGAGTTCAAGGCATCTCCCGCCGCAGGGCAAACCCGGATTTCGGGGAAATCTCACCGCGTGCCGGCAACCGCCATCTCCAGTGTGAACACGGAATCGGAAGCGGTGATGAAGAGGGTTTTCAGGTCCGGGCCGCCGAAGCAGATGTTGGCGGTCCAGGGTTTGGCGATTGGAATCTCGCCAAGCTTCTTGCCGTCCTTATCGAACACGGTGACGCCCTTGCCGGTCAGGTAGAGATTGCCGGCGCTGTCGCGGGTCATGCCGTCGGAGCCCATTTCACAAAAGAGTTTGCGTTTGGTTAGAACGCCGTCTTTGGCGATCTCATACTGATAGGTCTTCTTCGCACCGATGTCGGCGACGAACAGCAGCTTGCCATCGGGCGAGCCGATGATTCCGTTGGGCTGCACGAGGGTGTCCTCGGCGATGACGGGGGCTTTCGCGCCTTTAGGCAGATAGAAGACGCGTTGCTTTTCCTGGTCCGGCTTGCTGCGGCCCTGCCAGTAGTCGCGTTTGTAAAAGGGATCGGTGAAATACATGCCACCAGCCGGATCGACCCAGACGTCGTTGGGGCCGTTGAAAAGCTTCTTGTCGTAGTTGTCTAGCAGGACAGCGGTCTTCTTGCTTGCCGGGTCGATCCGCCAGAGCTGGCTCTTTTCATCGGCACACGCGATGAGCTTGCCGTCGCGGTCGAAGTAGAGGCCGTTGGAGCGGCCGGCGGGCTGCATGAAGGTTGCGACCTTGTTAGTGGCTGCGGTCCACTTGAGGATGCGGTCGTTAGGTTGGTCGGTGAAATAGACATCCCCCTTGGGATCGACCGCGGGGCCTTCGGTGAATTTATAACCATCGGCGACAAGCTTGAGTTCCGCACCGGGAGCGGTGGGAACCTGAGCCTGAGTTAGAGTGGCCGCGAGGAAGGAGAGGAGGATGGGTTTCATGATCCGCAGGGGAAGATGATGCGGGTGAAGACGCGCCGGCAATGGCCTGAAGCGGGGCGTCCAGCATCGCGGTTAGAGCTCGGTGAGGAGGATATCCTTGAACTGGACCTGCATCGGCGGGCCGGCGTGAAGCTGGAGGGCGAGGATGCCTTTCTTGGCACCTTCGGCGGTGTTGTCGGTGACATCGACGGTGAGCTTGCCGTTGATGAACTGCTGGATGTGGCCACCCTTGGCGACGACGCGGTATTCGTTCCAATCGTCCTTGGCGATGCCGGCTTGGATGTCCTCGCTCTTACCGGTTTCGCCAGTGACTTCGATTTTCGGTTTCGAAGGTTCATCACCTTGGGTGATGGTCACTTTCTGCCCGCGCTCGGCAAGGATGCCGCGGCCTTTTTCCTCGTAAAGGATGCCGCTGTATTTGGAACCGTACTCAAAGTCCGCCTGATAGCCCGCGACGACGAAGTTCTTCTCATCCACAATCTTGCTGCGGAACTGGAGGCCGCTATTGACGGTTTTCTTGTCGTCGCCGGGCGTCATCTTGTATTTGAAGGTGATTTCGAAATCAGCGACATCGCCGCCTTTCCAGATGAGGAAGGTGTTCCCGGCGGTGGGCTTTTCCGCGGTGGTCTTGCCGGTGATGACGCCGTCCTGGACGGACCAGAGATCCGGATTGCCTTTCCAGCCAGCGAGGGTCTTGCCGTTGAAGAGAGGCTTGGGTGCGGCGTGGGCGAGCGTGGAGAGGAGTGTGAGGAGGAGGATGGATTTCATGGTTGAATGGGGACTACGGGAGGGTGGCGTGGATTGTTTCTGCGGGGAATGGAAAGGTGGAGATACAGGCGAAATAAATTTGCCATGGGGCCAGCCGACTAGAGCTTCGCCCCTTTATCAAAGCCTGCTAGGCGCAGACTCTGGATTCACGGTCCAAAAGAAAAAGCCCCGACTCGCTGATGCGGGCCGGGGCTTTGGATGGTTTTTCAGAGGATCACGCGGTGGCGGCGTCCTCGTCGTCCTCGAAGGTTTCCTTCGGCACGACGATCGGCTCGGGCTCCTCGACGGTGAATTCGAACTCCGCCTCGCGGTGGTGATAGAATCCGGTGCCGGCGGGGATCAGGTGACCCATGATGACGTTTTCCTTGAAGCCGCTGAGGTAATCGACGCGTCCCAGTGTGGCAGCTTCGGTGAGGACACGGGTGGTGTCCTGGAAGGAAGCGGCGGAGATGAACGAGTCGGTTTCCAGCGATGCCTTGGTGATGCCTAGCAGGACAGGCTCGCCTTCGGCGGGCTTGCCGCCGTTGGCGACGATTTCCGCGTTGATGCGCTTGAAGTTAGAACGATCAACTTGGTCACCCCAGAGGTATTGGTCGGCATCGCCCGGGTCGGTGATCTTCACCTTGCGAAGCATTTGACGAACGATGACCTCGATGTGCTTGTCGTTGATTTCCACGCCTTGCACCCGATAGACGGATTGGACCTCGTTGACCAAGTGCTCTTGCAGCTCCTGGGCTCCGCAAGCTTCGAGCAAATCTTCCGGCGACACGGGGCCTTCAGTGATTTGGTCGCCGCGCTTCACGGTGTCGCCTTCGGTGACGACCACGTGCTTGCCCATCGGGACCAAGTGATCGACTTGCTCGCCGGTCTCGGCATGAGTGACGATGACCTTCTTCTTGCCGCGGACGTTGCCGCCGAAAGAGATGGCTCCTTCGATCTTGGCGATGACGCAGGAATCCTTGGGCTTGCGGGCTTCGAAAAGCTCGGCCACCCGTGGCAGACCACCGGTGATGTCCTTGGTGCGGGCAACCTTCCGCGGAGTCTTGGCGATCTGCGTTCCAGCGGTGATGACCTGGCCTTCCTTGACAGAAAGGTGGGCGCCGACCGGGATGGAGTAGCTCGCTTTGATCTCCTTGGTCTTCTCATCGATGATGACAACCTGCGGGTGGAGGTCTTCCTTGTGCTCGGTGACGACCATGCCCTTTTTGCCGGTTTCCTTGTCCGTTTCGTTAGTCACGGTGATGCCGGAGATCATGTCGCGGAGTTCGACCTTGCCATTTTTCTCGGTTAGAATCGGCACGTTGTAGGGATCCCAAGTGACCACGGTGTCGCCCTTCTTCACGTCCTCGCCATCCTTCACGGAAATGACGGAGCCGATGACGATCATGTGGCTTTCCAACTCGAGGCCTTCCTTGTCGCGGATGGAGATGGTGCTGTTCTTGTTGAGCACAACCCAGTGGCCATCGACGTCCTGCACCGTGCGCATGTCCTTGTAAACGATGCGGCCGGTGTTCTTGGCCTTGATGATCGGCTGTTTGAACGTGGCGGCGGCCACACCACCGACGTGGAACGTCCGCATGGTAAGCTGGGTGCCGGGCTCGCCGATCGATTGGGCGGCGATGATACCGACGGCTTCACCGATTTTCACGGGGAGGCCGGTGGCGAGGTTGAGGCCATAACAGTTCGCACAGCAGCCGCGCTCGGCTTCGCACGTTAGAACCGAACGGATCTTCAGCTTGAGAACACCGATGCGCTCGATGCCGTTAGCTTGGACCTCGTTGATGACGTCGTCCACTTCCACCAGGACGCTGCCGGTGACCGGGTCCTTGATTTGTTCGCACGACACGCGGCCGTAGATCCGGGTCGCGAGTGAGGCGGACTCCTCGTCACCATCATAAATGGCGGCGACGGTGATTCCGTTCGCGGTTCCGCAATCCTGCTTGAAGACGATCACGTCCTGCGCCACGTCGACCAATTTACGGGTCATGTAGCCGGAGTCCGCGGTTTTCAGAGCGGTGTCGGAGAGACCCTTACGGGCTCCGTGAGTGGAGATGAAATACTCGAGCACCGAGAGACCTTCGCGGAAGTTCGAAATGATCGGACGTTCGATGATTTCGCCGGA
>JAZKGW010000038.1:0-36546 GCA_040385685.1 Verrucomicrobiota bacterium
GCCTATCTGATCTTCACCTCCGGTTCCTCCGGCGAACCCAAGGGCGTCGTGCTCAGCCACCGCAACGTCCTCGCGAATGTCTGCCAGTTCGGCAGCAGGTTGAATCTCCCTAACGGCTCATCGATCCTCGGCTGCCTGCCGCTGTTTCACTCCTTCGGCTGCACGGTCACGCTTTGGTATCCGGTTATCGACGGCATCAACCTGATCACCTATCCGAGCCCGCTGGAAACCAAGCGCCTCGCCGAGCTCATCGCCCTCCATCAGATCAACATCTTCCTCTCCACCCCCACCTTCCTCCGGGGCTACATGAAGCGCATCGAGCCCGCCCAGTTCGCCTCGCTCAAGCTGGTGGTCACCGGCGCGGAGAAACTTCCCCAATCGCTGGCCAATGCCTTCGAGGAGAAATTCGGCGTCCGTCCCCAGGAAGGCTACGGTCTAACGGAGACCTCGCCCGCCACCAACGTCAATCTGCCCGACCTCGAGCCTGAGCGAGATTCCATCGCCCTGCCCTCCTCGCGGCCCGGCTCCGTCGGCCAGATGTTGCCCGGCATGGCCATCAAAATCACCGATCCCGCCACCGACAAGGAAGTCCCGCTCAACCAACAGGGCATCATCTGGTTCAAAGGCTCCAACGTCTTCAAAGGCTACCTGAACGATCCCAAGAAAACCGCGGAAGTTCTATCAGACGGCTGGTTCCGCACCGGCGACGTCGGCCGCGTCGATGACGATGGCTTCCTCTACATCGAAGGCCGCATCTCCCGCTTTTCCAAGATCGCCGGGGAAATGGTCCCCCACGAAACCGTCGAAGCCGCCGTCAACAAGGTTCTCGGCCTCGACTCGGAAGCCGAGCGCCGCATCGCTGTCGTCGGCATCCCCGACGAACAAAAGGGCGAGGCGATCCTGCTTCTATCCACCATCGCCGGCCCCGCTCTTGAACAAGAGTGCATCGACCTCCGCTACAAACTGCTAGACGAAGGGTTGTCCTCTCTCTGGTGCCCGAAGCGCATCGTCCCGGTAACAGAAATCCCCGTCCTAGCCTCCGGCAAGCTCGACATCAAATCCTGCGAAGCCCTCGCAAAAAAGGATGCCTGATCATCGTCCCTCTATTTCCGAGCTCCGCATTCCAACTTCCGCGTTTCCTACATGTCAAATCGCATCGACTCCACTTTCGCCCGCCTTCGCGAATCCAATCAAAAGGCCTTCGTCGCCTACGTCGCCGCAGGTGATCCTAACTTCGAATCCTCGCTGGAAACCATCAAGGCC
The DNA here is from genome assembly GCA_040385685.1 of Verrucomicrobiota bacterium. Lineage (GTDB taxonomy): Bacteria > Verrucomicrobiota > Verrucomicrobiia > Verrucomicrobiales > Akkermansiaceae > Luteolibacter. The sequence continues at coordinate 1,264 of JAZKGW010000038.1, forward strand.
CTTGCAGATGCCGGTGCCGACATCATCGAACTGGGCCTGCCGTTCTCCGATCCGTTAGCCGACGGCATCGTCAACCAAATGGCCGCAGAGCGTGCGCTCAAGGCAGGCATGACCACCGCCCGTTCCATCGAGTTGATCCGCCGTTTCCGCGAAACCCATCAGACGCCCATTGTCCTCTTCACTTATCTGAACCCCGTCTTCACCTACGGCTTCGAGAAATTCCATCACGACGCCGCAGCCGTCGGGGCCGACGGGATTCTGCTGCTAGACCTCCCTCCCGACGAAGCAGCGCTCAATCAGGACCTCGCCATCGGCGCCGGGCTGAAGCACATCCGCCTGATCGCGCCCACCACGCCGCCAGAGCGCGTGAAGATCCTCGCGCAATCGTCGGAGGGTTTCATCTATCTGCTATCAAGAACCGGCGTCACCGGTTCCCACGGCGCGCCCTCCGCCAACATCGCAGCCCAGGTCAACGCCATCCGCGAGCACAGCGACACGCCGATCTGCGTCGGCTTCGGCATCACCACGCCCGAGCAGGCCGCGGAAGTTGCAAAATCCGCCGATGGGGTGATCGTGGGCTCAGCCATCGTGAAGCAAGTCGAACTCCACCCGCAAAACGCGGCCAACGCCGTGCGGGATTTCACCGCCCCTTTGATTGCAGCCACGAAAGGTTAGGAAGTTTCCTGCGATCTTAGGAAGCGGGCTACCAGAAATGGTTGAACACCTGTTGGGAGCCGATCAGCTTGACTGCCGTGGGTCCAGTGAATCGCACTCCAGGAGATATTTTTCGGTTTTTGCAGACAAGCGAGGGGCTGTGTGGCAATTAGTTAGAGTGTGATCCGCACGTTAAAAACTACATGAACCCATCTCTCCCCCCTGTCTCGGAAACGGCGGAATATCTTCAGGCGATCCGGCAGCGGGTCGCAACCATCGTCGTCGGCCAGGATGTGGTCGTGGAACGGATGTTGATCGCCTTGCTAACAAGCGGCCATCTTCTGCTGGAAGGCATGCCCGGTCTGGCGAAAACGCTGTTGGTGAACACCCTCGCCCAGGCGATGCACCTGCATTTCCGGCGTATCCAGTTCACCATCGACCTGTTGCCATCCGACATCATCGGCTCCGAAATCCTCGACGAGCGCAACGGCAGCTTCCGGGTTCATCAGGGCCCGGTCTTCACCAACTTGCTGCTGGCCGATGAAATCAACCGCGCCGCGCCGAAGGTGCAGGGTGCGCTGCTAGAGGCGATGCAGGAGCGCAAGGTCACCATCGGCAACCAGTCGTTTCCCCTGCCCGTCCCGTTCCTGGTGATCGCAACCCAGAACCCGATCGAACAAAGCGGCACCTTCGAACTGCCGGAAGCGCAGCTCGACCGCTTCATGCTCTGCCACCGGCTCGGCTATCCGACCGCCGCCGAGGAGGAGGAAATCCTGCGGCGGAATTTGAAGCTCGGCGTGAAACGCGAAGGCACCGGAGCCGTCGCCCGCACCGAGTTCGACCTGATCCAAGGCGAGGCCATCGGCACCGAAGCCGACCTGGTCGCGGCGATGGAAGCCGCCAACCACATCCACGTCAGCGATGTTTTTCTCAAACACGTCGTCGATGTCGTCGAGCGCACGCGCAAGCACCCGGAGCTGGAACTCGGCTGCTCACCACGCGCCGGGATTTCCCTGCTCAAAGCCTCGCGCGCGCGGGCACTCCTGCTAGGCCGCGACTACGTCGTGCCGGAAGACCTTTTCGCTTTGGCTGAAGACGTGATGCTCCACCGCATCCGTCTAACTTACGAGGCTCTGGCAGAAGGGAAAACCGCTTCGGGTGTGCTGCGGAAAGTCCTCGAAGCATCCGTTTCCTGAAATGGAACACACGCTCCATCACTGCGAACCGCTGGACAGCCGCCAGTTTCTCCTCGCGGTCAAGCGGCTGGCCGACAGCCTGAGCTACGGCACCGACCACAGCCCGTTCCTCGGGCAGGGCATCGAATACGTGCAATCCCGCCGCTACGAACCGGGCGATCCGGTGAAATCGATGGACTGGCGCGTCACCGCCCGCACCGGCAAGGCGCATGTGAAGCAGTTCGAAACGCCCAAACAAATGCCCGTCTGGTTGGTCGTGGACACCTCAGCCTCCATGGCGCTCGCGTCCCATCCGCCGGGAAAATATGGACTCGCGGTGCAGGTCGCCGGTGGCATCGCGCTGGCTTGCCTGGACCGCGTCAGCCCGGTCGGCGTGCTCGGCGCGGGCGGGCGGGATTTCATCGTGCATCCAAGTTTATCCAGAGACGTCCTGCTGCAATGGCTGCACGCGTTGCGAACCTATCGCTTCGATGAACCCACCACGCTCGGGCGGCGGTTGCTGGCCTTGGAACCCTCCCTAACACAACGGTCGCTCCTGATCGTGCTCAGCGATTTTCACGATCCCGACGCGCTCGCCGCGTTAAAACTCGTCGGCGCACGACATGATTGCATCTGCCTCGTTTTCCGCGATCCCGCGGAGGACCAACTCGCCGGAGCCGGCTTGTTCCGCGGCCGCGAAGTCGAGACCGGCCGGGAAATCCTCACCCATGGCAAGCACTTGCTATCGACCACCGACAGTCTAACCGAGTCCCTGAAAAAAGCCTCGCTCGACCACTTCGTCATCCGCCCCGGAACGCCGTTTCTCGGGCGACTCCGCCATTTCCTCCGCGCCCGCGGTGGAGCATCCCGCCGCAACCGCCAATGACCCGCCGGACCGCCATCGTGTTCCTGCTAGGTTCCTCGATTCTATCAGCAGCACCGTCCCAACGCGTCGGCCAGCCACTGGAAATCCGGGAAATTTACATCCCCGGCGGCGAGGTAAAACCCAAGCCCCGCCGCGACCGCAAGCCGCCGCTTGCCGTGCGCGTGCTCGAAGTGAGGCCCGCGAAGGATGGCCATCGTTATGATTTCGAAGTGCAGGGGCTCGAACCCGGCACCCACAATCTGGCAGACTATCTCGATGCGCCGGAAGGGACGACGATTCCCGAAATTCCGTTGGAAATCACCACCGCCCTGGAGCCCGGTCTCGTCCGTCCGCATGAAATAGGCACCGGCAAGCTTCCGCAACTCGGCGGCTATCGCACGACGATGCTAACCCTCGGAGCCATCTGGCTGGTCGGACTCGGCGCGATCCTGCTGTGGCGGAAAAAGAAAACCGCACCCGATTCTGCCAACCAGGAACTCCCGCCGACACTGGCCGAGCGCCTGCATCCGTTAGTGGACCGCGCCGCCAAGGGCGGGCTTTCCTCCGACGATCGTGCGAAACTGGAGCGGCTCGTGATCGGCCACTGGCGCGAACGGCTGCCGGAAATCGCCGCTCTATCACCTGCCGAAGCGATGATGAAACTCCGCGCCGATCCGCAGGCTTCGCCACTCATCCTCGCACTGGAGCGGTGGTTGCATGCACGGAATCCCTCGATGGCCGCAGGTGAGATCGAGCAATTGTTAGCACCCTATCGATGACCTTCGCCCATCCATGGCTGCTTGCCTTGCTCGTCCTCCCGGCCGGGCTGGTGGTGTTCTTTTGGAAACGCGGCGGGCGGCGGATTCCCCTGCCCTTCGACCACCAGCCGCTGCCACGCGCCAGATTGTTAGAGTTTCTGTTGAAGGCGGCGGACCTGTTGCCGGTGCTGCTGTTGATGATCGCCATCGCCATTCTCGCCGGACCAAGGCGCTTCGAACAACCGCGCAGCGAGCGGGAGATGACGAACATCCTTTTCTGCCTCGACGTGTCCGGTTCGATGACCGCGCCGTTCGGATCCGCGACCCGCTACGACGCTGCGATGGGCGCGGTGAACGATTTCATTTCCTTCCGCAAGGGCGACGCGTTCGGACTAACGGTTTTCGGCAGCAGCGTGCTCAACTGGGTGCCCCTGACCAACGACGTATCCGCCTTCAAGTGCGCGCCGCCGTTTCTCCGTCCGGAAACCCTGCCACCGTGGTTTGGCGGCACGATGATCGGCATGGCGCTGCGGGCGGCGGAAAAGACGATGCTCGCCGGGAACACGGGCGATCGGATGATCGTGCTTTTCACCGATGGCGAAAGCTACGATCTCAACAACGGCCAGGACGTGGTCATCGCGCAAAGCCTGAAGGCTAACGGCATCAAGGTTTACGATGTCCACGTCGCCGACGGCGGCGTGCCGGATTCCATCGCCGTGATCGCCTCCATGACCGGCGGCGAGGTTTTTTCCGCAGGCGACCCGTCGGCGCTTAAAGCGGTTTTCTCGCGCATCGATGAAATGCAGAAGGCCCCGCTCAAGCGGGTGACGCCGGATCCCATCGATTTCTTCGAGCCCTTCGCCATCGCCGGCCTGTGCATCGGCGGGTTCTATCTGTTCACCCTTTTCGGCCTGCGCCACACGCCATGGTAACCACCCCGCTGCTGTTAGCCCTGGCCGCGCTCGTGCTCGCCACGGGGGCGGAGTGGTTGCATCTCGGCCGCGTGCGCAATGTGGCGGCGCTGGCATTCGGCCCGGGCAGGAAATCCTCGCTCGCGGGAAAACTTGCTCCGTTCATCCGCATCGTCGGCTTGGCCGCGATGGTTTGGGGTGCGGCGACATTGCTCCTGCTTCCGCCCGCCGCGCATCGTTCGACGGTGAAAGAGGTCGAGGCAAAGGAACGCCAGCACCTCCTGTTAGTTCTCGATGTTTCACCCAGCATGCGCCTCCGCGACGCCGGCCCCGGCGGCAAGGAAAGCCGGATGGCCCGGGCACGCGCCATCGTGGAATCGATCATCGCCCGCACCGCGAACGACAAGCTGCATACCACGGTCATCGCCGTTTACAACGGCGCGAAAGCCGTGGTGCTGGAAACCCGCGATTTGGAAATCCTCCACAATCTGATGGACGATCTGCCGATGCACCAGGCGTTTCCTTCTGGCAAAACCAAACTGCTGGACGGCCTAACCGAGGCCGTTACCGTCGCCACGAAGTGGCCGCGCGATTCGGCGACGCTGGTGATGATCAGCGATGGCGATTCGGTCCCGACCACCGGTATGCCAAGGATGCCGCCCTCCATCGGCGGCGTGCTCGTCGCGGGTGTGGGCGATCCCTTGAAAGGCAGTTTCATCGACGGCCACCACTCGCGGCAGGACGGCTCGACCCTTCGCCAGATCGCCACCCGGCTCGGCGGCGAGTACCACGACGGCAACATGAAACTGGTGCCCACCGCGATGCTCCAGCGCCTCGGCACACTTGCGACGGACAACAGCGCGCGCCTGCCCGGCCAACGCGAACTCGCCATTTTCCTCACCACCTTCGGAGCCGCCCTGCTGGCCGGGCTTCCGCTGCTGCTGCATTTCGCCGGATCCAGATGGAACCCCGGCCCGCTGAACTCGAAGCTTCCCATCACCGACAAATTTGCCCAACCTACGACTTAACTTATCGCCATGAAAATTCTCATTCTCACGCTGTGGTGTTTGGTTCCGCTCGGACTGCTCGCCTATCACTACGGCCCCGGCCGTGAAATGATGACGCTCGACGCCACCGCCGCGGTGCTCGAACAGGCGGAGGCCAAGACGGCTTCCAACGATTGGCCCGCCGCCATCGCCGCCTACGAGGAAAGCCTCGCGAAGCTGCCGAAGGACCGCATTTCCGAAGCGCGCCGCATCCGGCTGGAGCTGGCAAAGGCCCGCATGGAAATCGCCGAGCTTCCGAAAGCGCGCGGGGAACTGGCCGCGCTGGCCAGCGAGCTGGCAGAAGATCCCAGCGCCGATCCGAAGCTGCGCGATGAAACGCTCGCCACGCTGGCCAGCTCGCGCTTTTACATGACCTATCTGATGAAACTCGAAGGCCTTCCCGACAGCGAATGGGAGCCGGAAATCGAGGCTGCCCGTCAGGAACAGAAATTGTTAGTCCGACGCGCCACCGATGCGGGCGACACCGTGGCCGCCAAGAAACACGCGGACGATCTGGAATCGTCAATCCGCCTCGCCCGCATGGAGCCGGAAGAACTCTACGGAAAGGCGATTCCCAAGCAATGCAGCGGCTGCTGCTCCGGCAAGTGCGCGGGCAACAAGCCCTCCGCCAAGCCGGGTCAAAAACCCAAGGACGGCCGCGGAGCCGGTGCCGGCGCACCGATGGATGGCGAAGGTTCCTGAGTCTCGGATCGCCACGACTTTCCGGACGGACGCATGACGCGGCCGAGCCTGCCTTTTTGATAGAACTCTCCTAACACCCACTGTTCCCACGATGCATCCGCGTTCGATTTTGTTAGCCATTTCCTCGCTGGCCGTTCCCGCCTCGGCCCAGGATCCGTTCGCGGAGGTTCGTGTCATCCAGTCGGGTGGAGCGCCACCGAATCCAAGCAACGCGGCGGGAATGCCACCTTCCCAAGCGCAAGGTCCTGCCGGAGATCTCGATTTCAACCGCCTCCGCCAGCTCATCGAGGAGAGCAAGAAGCGCCCGCCTCCAACACCTGACCAACAGAAGGCGGCGATTATTCAAGAACTGAAATTCGACCGCAGCACGGCCGGCATCCTCGCCACCCGGCTGGAAGAAGCGCGGATGAAGGAAACTCCCGCGCAGCCGCCGGTGGAGAAACCCACGCCACAGCAGTTGATCGAGCAGTTCAAGAAGGACGCGATGGTTTTCCGCAGGGATGTCGTGCTGGGGCGCTGGGACAGGGTGAGAAGCTTTCTGGCAGCTCTGCCCAAGGAAAAATCGGGCGAAATTTATGAAATGATCGTCGGCAAGCTATCGGCTCCGGCACAGGTCGAACTGCCGCCGGAACTGATGGCGCAGGGATCCAAGCCCCACAGCCAGCCGCCGTTCCTGCCGCCCGTGGATTTGTTAGGACTGTCTTCGGCCGCGCCAGTGCCGCCGCAGAAGAAGCAGATCCAGGCGTTGGCAAGGCTACTGACCAGGGATCCCCGTCCGCCTGGGGAGTTTTTCAAGAGCCTGCAAGCGGGCATCGAACATTTCGGTGGCCAGGAACCCGCGAACCGGCGCCGGGCCGCCGAGTTTCTGTTAGAGGCCGGATTCGTGAAGGATGCCGGAGATTTCCTGCCCGATCTGGCGGAAGCCCGGGAGAAGAAAGATTACACCGCGATGAACCTCATCGCCCGTCATCGCGTGGAGCTGTCGCGCCTCGACAAGAAGGAGGCCGGCAAGGACGCGCTGCCGCTGGCCTGGGAGCTGTCCACCTCATTTCTAACCGACACCAAGGCTCCGCCGGAAGCGCGCGCCGAGGCGTTGTTCCGTGCGCTCACCTTGATCCCCGAGCTCGGCGACGAAACGGGCAAACAATGGTTGGAAAAAACGTTCAAGGACCCGGAGGGCGAAGGGCTGGAACTGCTCGCCTCGCTCGGCACGCTCACCGCACAGAGCCGCGAGAATCCCGATGACAAGCTGCGCCTCGAACAGCTCAAGCTCCAGCACGCGGCGGTGAAAACATTGCTCACGACGCAAGGAGTCGATCCCGCCGCGTGGTCGGGCATATTCACGTTGTTTGCTCGCCAATGGACTTACGAGGCGGGCGTCACGCGGGAGAAGGATCAAAGCAACTCACGCCGCATGACCCCGCAGTACGACGAATGGGGAAACATGTTTTTCACCCGCGGCAGCACCGGCTATCAGGGGCCGGGCACGCGCCCAATCAGTGCCGGCGAACTGTTGGAATGCCAACCGGATGAAACGTGGCTCGCCTCGGTCGAAGCCGCGACACGGAACGAGTGCCTGCTTTCCTCCTCCCGGCTTTTCCTCAAAGTGAAGGAGGAAAACAAGGCGCTGCCGGTGATCAAGATCTTGGCGGCCACCGACAAGGATGAGGCTAAATCGCTGATCCGCGAGATGATCCGCGTGTGGACCCAGAACCACAATCCGAACGAAGAGCAGGACTACCGCTCGCGCTATTTCTACTTTTACGGGTTCAACAACCAGTCTGGTGCCATTCCCCTAACCCGTTCCAAGCAGGAGCGGAATCTCGTCGAGCTTGCCACCCTCGTGAAAGGCATCCGCGGGCTCGATCTCGGCGAGTCGTTCCACAGCGAACTCGCGGACGCATTCATTTCCTGCCACAGCAAGGCCGAAGTCTGGCGCGTGGATGCCATCGAGTCAGTCTTCGGCACCACCGACACGTTGGACTCACCGACGCTGGCGACACTCGTCGGCCGCATGCGCCTGAACCTCGCCGGACTCTGGCCGAATCCCAAACTCCAGCAGACCTATCAGACGAAGCGCAAGGACAAGGAGCTTCAGGAACAGATCCTCTATGGCTATCAGGCCGCGCAGGGCGTGCTCGAACGCGCCCTGCCGAAAAAGCCCGCCGAGTCCTGGCGTCTCGACGAACAGCTCGCCGCCCTGCGCTTTGAGGAAAGCAACTACCGCAGCAGCATCGCCCCGGATCACCAGCACTCGGCGATCAAACGCGCGGCGCTCGATTCGCTGGCCGCCGCGGCCAAGGATTACATCGCCACCCTGCCGTTGGAAGATCCGACGAAGGAAACGAGCTCGGTTTTCGAAACGTGGTTTTACGCATCGCTCGGTTCGCCGTCGTTAGAGGCATTGAAGAGCCATCACGTCGGCACTCCGGGCGAATATGCGAAAATCAAAAGCGCGCTCGAATCCCTGCCCGCCGACAGCAAAGAGCGGATCCTCAAGAGTTTCGCCACCACGCTCAACACCCGCCTCGCCAACGTCGCGCCCGATCTCAAGCTGCGCTATCTGGAAGGCGCCACCGCAATCGCTGGCAAACACGAGGCACTGGCAGATGCGGCGGACGTGCTCGCCTACTACCGCGATCTAACCACGGAGATACAACTCGACGCATCCATCGACGGGCCGGACCGCGTCGGCACCGGCAGCCCGTTCGGCCTGAAAGTGAATCTCCGCCACACCCGCGAGATCGAGCGCGAGTCCGGTGGATTCCAAAAGTATCTCCAGAACCAAACCGCTTCGCCCTACGGATTCAACTACGGCCGTCCGCCGGAAGATTACCGCGACAAGTTTGAGAAGGCCGCGCGCGCCGCGTTGCAGGAACACTTCGAGGTCGTTTCTCTAACCTATCACTCGGACAAGGTCGAGTCCCTCACCGATCCGCAGCACGGCTGGCGCTTGACGCCCTATGCCTATTTCCTTCTGAAGCCGAAAGGCCCGCAAATCGACAAGGTGCCACCGCTGAAGATTGACCTAGATTTCAACGACACTTCGGGCTACGTCGTGCTGCCCATCACTTCGGCGGAAGTGCCGATCGATGCGGGAAAAGCCGAGCCCCGCCCGTTCCGCGACTTGCGCGTGACCCAGACCATCGACGAACGCAGCCACAAGGAAAAGGGCAGCCTGTTCCTCGAAGTGAAGGCAACCGCACACGGCCTGGTGCCCCCGCTGAATGATCTGCTAGACCTAACCGTCGATGGCTTCGAAAGCGGCAAAATCGAAGACCGCAGCCTGCGGGTGGTGGAACTCGACGCCGCTGCGGAAGATCTCTCGCCGGTGTCCGAGCACGAATGGCGGATCGAACTGAAACCCAAGGGCGGCACACTCCCGGCCAATTTCCATTTCCCGGCGGTGAAGCCGGAACTCGCGAAGGAGGACGGCTTGGTTAGGCAGCGCTATGTCGATGTCGATCTGGTTCCGACGGGTCCCGACCTCGCGCTTGGCGGCGCGGAAAAGCGCATGATGCCGTGGATCGCGGGCGGCATCGCAGGGCTGTTAGCACTGGTGGCGGGCGGACTGTTTGTTTCCAGCAGGAGGAAAGGCGCCGGTCCCGAGGGACCCGACCTGATGCCCCTGCCGACCCAGATCAACGCCATCAGCGTGATCGGTTATCTGCGCCGCTTGCAGGAGCGCGAAGGAATCTCAGCCACTCAAATCGAATCCATCGAGGGAGAAATCAATGCGCTCGAAGCCCGCCACTTTGGTCGCGATGACGCGGAGCAGGATCCCGCAGCACTGGAGGAAATTGCCCGACGATGGCAGGCTGCTTGAGTGGCGGGACTCACGCAATCGGGTCCGGGCAAACCGAACGCCGTTGGCACTTGAGGCAGAACTCGCCCAGGTAGAGCTGATCGATCCAGTCCATGATCTCCCGCAGATGAGCGGCATCCGAGGTGAGGAAACCTGCTTCGAAGTTTCGCTTGTGAGCCCCTTTCGCCCCGAGGCCCGCGCCAGTCAGGTTGGCGGATCCGATGAAGGCTTGCCGTCCATCCATGATGATTGCCTTGGTATGGATGCGGGGGCAGAGAATGCGCTCGAACAGATCGCTTGAAATGAGGTTGGGATACTTGTCGAAATCCTCCCGGAATCGAGGACCCGGTTCCTTGGCATGCATCAGGCGCACGCTCACGCCGACTTCGACGAGATCGGAGAGAATCTCCAACAGTGGAACAAAGCGTCGGCCCTTGGGAACATGCAGGTCTTTGATATCCGCCGTGACGATCCACAGGAATTTTTGCGTCTGCGGCAGCAGTTCAACGATGATTTTCTGGTAGATGGCTTCGTTGAGTAGAAGTTGCATGGCAGATCGGTTGGCCGAAACGAAAACATTTCCCACAACCCGCGCCAACAAGAACGAATCGCACCCTCAACGGGTGATTGCTCGCGGCGAAGCATTGGCGAAACGGAGGGTGAGCCCTTTCGTCTGCCAGAATCGGATCAGCGCGGCCTCAATGACCGGACCACCGTCCTGGCCCAGGAAGGGCTCGGGTTTTCTCTGGCGGTCGGCCTTTTCCAACATCACACGCACCCGATCCAGCCGCTCGGGTCCGCCGTGCAGATGGTAGTGCGTTAGCAACAACGCCGTGCCGTAGGCGAGAAAACGCTCTTCCGCCGGTAGGGATTTCATCAACTCCAGCCATTCTTTGTCGTCGAGTGCGGAGATCGATGCGACCGGAAGCAGGCGGATCGCGGGATTGCGCGGGCTCAGTTTTACCCGCAGATGATCGCGCACCGCATCATCCATCCGGGAAAAGGAAAAGCGTCCGCCGCCGCGGTGGGCGCAGCTGAAATATTCCGCGATGCCCTCTGCGAACCATTGCGGAAGCCCCGTGAACTTCCGGTGCATGCAGAGGTGGACCAATTCATGAACGGCGAGATCCTCGTCCATATCCGGTGTGAGGCGACTCCGTTCGACCACGACCGCACTGAGAAAATAGTCGGCGCGAATCATGACCCGCGGATCCCCTTTGCCGGAGTAGTAGCCAGCGCTGCCTTTCGCGGCACCGGCGTTTTCGTAAGCCAGCGCATCGGCGTACAGGGAAATCCGCAACTTGGATTTCTCGGGAGGCGCGGATAGGGGCAACGGATACGCGCTCAGGACGGCGGCGGTGGATTCGCCAAGTATCGCGAGTTTCCTCACGGTCTCCACTCCGATGCTGGTATCGGCATCAATTCGGAATCGCGGGGTCATCCATGCGTTCCGGCCGTTCTCGGTGGCGGGAGTCTCAAGTATCACTTTCACAGGCGGAATCTCCTGGGCCGGAACATCCGCCGGCAGCAGAACCGGAAACAGCAGCAGCGTGAGCAAACAACGCATGGGAATCAATAATCGCTGGAAGTGATGCGAAACAACCAGGAAATCCGTGGAAACAATTGCAAATCGTGGACGGCAGCACTCCGTCCACTCTACGACAAACTCCGCTTTCATTCCGCGCGAACGTGATCTAACCGTCCGAATGATTGAATCTCCCGAGCCCCCGCATGATCGCGGCACTATCATCCAGTCCGAAATCAAGCTCGCCGGGTCTGTGTGATCCGGCGGGTATTTGGAATTTCAGCAAGGCGCTCAGCCCGGATACACGACGCCTCTGACAATCCGCACTTTGTTCCGAGCTTCCAGCGACACCAGCAGCCCGTCGATATCGAGTCCCACCCTGGAACTGGTGTGAAAGGCGGCCAAGGACCCGAAGCGCTCGGCGACAGTTTCGACTAACCGGCTCAGTCTGATCCCATCCGGGTAGGCGGAAACAAGATCGATGATTTCCTGACCATGGATGACAATGGGGGCTAACATGGAATTGGGGGTTGGGGGAGAATACCGCACGAACAGTCGCGCAGTTCCGATTGAAAATCAAGTCCGTGATGACGTAGTGTTCAGTCCGAATGGGAACGGCTCCTTTCCCTGCCTAACAAAACCCTGATGTAAGCGGCCTGATCGGAATGCAGGCCGTTCAATCGCTCCAGGCAAGACTTCAGAAGTACTGCGAAAGCTCGCCATCCCCGTTTCGTTGTAGAACGAAGAATTCTATCGCGGCCCGGTCAGTCAAGGTTGATACGGGCGTGTGGACATCCCGGAAGCGGTGTCGACCCAGTAAGCGACCTTCATTCAAAAATGCCCAGCAACTTTTCCTACAAGTGGACCATCCTCGCCCTAGCATCAGGAGGCGCGCTGGCCCACGCTCAGATCCCGGCCCCCTACCCCAACGGCAGCGCTCTGCACCTCTGGCACTTGGATGAATCCTCGGCTCCCCATGCGGATACAGGGGCCGGCACTCCCATCGATCTCACAAAGATCGGTTGGCCCTCCGCCAACGCCACGAGCCTTACCAATTTCAACACCTCAGCCTCGATCCCCGGTTCGTTCGACGGCTTCTCCGGCGGCCCTGAAGACACCGCCGTCACCACCATCCTCGGGCCCTTGCACACGTCGAATGGCTGGACGATCGAGGCGCTCGTCAATTTCAACTCGGTCAGCGGCGGCCAGCGGGAAATCGTCAGCATGGACGACGAAACGGGAGACCGCCCGTTCCAGTTCGTGTTGTCCAACAACGGCACGGTCCTGCGGTTCCATTCGATCAACGGCGATGGCATCGCGCGCGACGCCACGATTCCTTTAGCCGGTCCGCACGCGTTTCTCGCGGGGCAATGGTTTCACGTCGCTGTCAGCTATACCGGAAACGAAAGTTCTCCTAACAACCTCGAGATCTACTGGACCCGGGCCGACAGTGGGGCGACGGAAGCCAACCTGATCGGCACCTTCAGCATGACCGTGGATGTCTCGAATGGAGCGGGCGACTTCGCGATCGGAAATGAGCGCCGCGACCTCGGCGGGTCTTCCGAAGGACTCCAGGGATTCATTGACGAAGTGGCGATCTCCGAGGGCGCCAAGAGTCCGGACGCCTATATCTTCAGCCACTCGCCCGACACCGATCTAGACGGGCTACCGGACACATGGGAACAACAGATCATCGACGCGAACACCGGCGATGGCATTGTGAACATCGGGAATGTCCTGCCGGGAGACGACTTCGACGAAGACACCCTGATAAATCTGGAAGAGTATCAGCTCCGGACGGATCCCACGGTGGCGAACGACCCGGCGGATATCGACGGAGACGGCTTGTCGGACATCTGGGAGAAAACCTATTTCCCATCGATTTCCTCATACAACGGGAATGACAATCCTGATGGCGACGGCTTCACCAACGAGCAGGAGAAATCCCTCGGAACCCACCCGACGGTCTATGACGACCCTAACGACATCGACAAGGACGGGCTTCCCGACGACTGGGAGCGACGGATCGTGGATGCGGATGGCGCCGATTCCATCACCACCATCCAGCAGGTCATTCCGGAGGACGACTTCGATAGCGATGGTGCCAGCAACTTCGAGGAATACGCCGCTGGCACCGCGCCCGACAATGCCGGTTCACTCCCGGGCGACAGCGACTCCGACGGTCTCTCCGATGATTGGGAACTGGCGAACTTCGGAAACCTCTCACAGAACGCCGGAAACGATCCGGACGGCGACGGGGCCAGCAACGCCGCCGAGCGGAGTGCCGGTACCGGCCCCAACGATCCTTCCTCCCATCCCGATGTCCCGCCCGATCCTAACAAACCGGACGGCCTGATGGTCGATCTTCTCGCCCAGCCCCACCGCACCACCATTCCCGACAAGTCGCCGGAATTCACTTGGATCTATCATCCGTCGCGACGTGGTGATTCGCAGAGCGCCTATCAAATCATCGTCGCATCGGCCCCGCTGCTTGCCGGCGCCGGGACGGGGAACGTGTGGGACAGCGGTAAAACAACATCCGGTGATTCCGTGAACATCGAATACGCCGGCCCCGCGCTGACGGCTGGCGCAAGCTATTGGTGGCGGGTCCGCACCTGGGATGCCGATGGCAAGGACAGCTCGTGGTCGGCGATCCAGATGTTCACCATCGAATCAACCGCCCCTCAACCCGGAGCGCGGACGATCCACAAGGCATCCGCCAACGATGGCACGGGTTACGATTGGGCGGGCCGATACATGCCCTCGTTCGGGAGCATCGTCCCTCCTACCATCCTCATCGCCAAAGGAAGTGGCAACTACTTCATCGACTTCGGCCGCGACGGTTTCGGCTATCTCACCGTGCGCCTCAACGGCTCCTTCGCCGGCCAAACGATGACGGTGAATTTCAGCGAACACGCCAGCGGCAATTCGGTGATCGATGCGGGTGGCAGCACCACCAATCCTAACACCACCCAGTCAGCCGTTGCGCTGCAGAACGGGGACGTGACATACAAAATCCGCACCCCTGACGTGAGCGGCGGCGGCATCAACGTGGACGGCTTTGCCGGCGGAGTGGTTACGCCTTTCCGCTATGTCGAGCTGGTGAACTGCCCCGGTGTTGTGACGGCGGCGGACGTTAGACAACAGGTGCTGCATGTTCCCTTCTCAGACAAGGCCGCGAGCTTCAGCTCGTCCGACACCACACTGGATGCGGTGTGGGAAATGTGCCGTTACTCGATGAAGGCCACCAGCTTCGCGGGCGCTTATGTCGATGGCGACCGGGAACGCCTTCCCTACGAGGCGGACGCCTACATCAACCAGCTCGGGCACTATGGCGTGGACCGCGAGTTCACCACCGCGCGCTACTCTTACGAATGGCTGCTCGATCACTCGACCTGGCCAACCGAATGGAAACTGCATTTTCCACTGATGGCATGGGCGGACTACATGTACACGGGCAACACCGAAGCCTTGGCCGCGAATTATAGCAAGATCGTCAGCCACATCGCACAGTATCAACCGGAGGTCCGTGCCGACGGAATTCTTTCCCACTCGACCGACAACATCGTCGATTGGCCGGCCGCCGAGCGGGATGGCTACGTTCTCACTTCGGAAAACACCGTGGTGAACGCCTTCTATTACAAGTCCTGGAAAATTCTGGCAGACATCGCAGGAGTGTTAGGAAATAGCGCCGATCAAGCCACATTCAGCAGCCGCGCGGATCTGTTGAAATCGAATTTCAACTCCGTGTTCTGGAACGGCAGTCTTTACAAGGACGGCGGTTCGACCAGCCACGTCTCGGCGCACGCCAATTTCTTCCCCATCGCGATGGGGATTGAGCCGCCTAACAAACAAGCCGTTCTCGATTTCCTCAAAACCAAGAAGATGCCGTGCAGTGTCTATGGAGCGCAATACCTGCTGGAAGCCTTGTTCGAAGGAGGTGAGGCCGACCAGGCCATCGGCCTGATGAAGGACAACTCCACGAGCTACGACCGCCATTGGTGGAATATGATCGCGAAGGGATCCACCATCGCGATGGAAGCGTGGGGAAACAACTACAAGTCCAACCAGGACTGGAACCATGCGTGGGGAGCCGCTCCCGCGAATATCGTGCCCCGCTACGTTCTCGGCCTTAAACCACTCACACCGGGATTCGCGACCGCACAGATCAAGCCCCAGCTTGGCACCGGCGACGGCAACAGCGGCCTAACTAAAGTAGCAGGAATCGTCCCCACCATCCGCGGGCCGGTGGAGATCAAGGTGGACAACTCACCCGATCAATTCCGCCTCGCGTTGAACATTCCCGGCAACATGTTAGTCCGCTTGCTGGTTCCCACCAAGGGACTGGCGAATCCACGCCTCCTGGTTGACGGAACCAGTGTCGCCGCACCCATCGAGAACGGTTATCTGGTGCTGGAGAATTTGCGCGGAGGAAAACACTCCATCTGGCTAAGCGGCACACCAGCGCCGGATGAAGCCGCGTTGCGGGGGAATTGGAAGGCCGCGATGTTCGGGGCTGCCTCCAATCCCGCGATCGCGGACGACCACCTCGACCCGGACGGAGATGGCGTGACGACTGGCGAAGAATTCATCGCCAACACCGATCCCCTTGATCAAAACGATCGGTTCGTGATGAAACAGTATGCGACGACTGGTCCGGGCTCTCCCTTCAGCATGACGATTCCGGGGAAACCGGGACGGCGTTATTTGCTCGAGCGTACCACCAACCTGGAGGCGTTCTCATGGTCCACAATCGACACGCCATCCATTCTCTCTCAGCAAGGAGACCTAGTCTTGAATGACCCATCGCCTCCGACACCGAAAGCTTTTTACCGGGCGCGTGTGGAGCTTCCGTGAGATAAGGGTGGTGGTGTTGCAGGGGGCTCTACCAGAACGGGAGGAGACTCAGAGATGGATCCCTGGTCAAACAAAAGCCGGGAACCGCGCGTGGCAGTTCCCGGCTGTGTGAGCTAACCGACAGTCCTTACAATCAGGGATTGAGCGTAACCTTGTAGAACGCCTTGCCAGCCGGTGGCGAGGGGTCGGTGTAGCTGGCCGTTCCGGCGGTGCCAGGGATGGCAGCGTCAAGCACCGTCCACGAACCGGCGGCCAAGGTCGTGCTTCGCTCGATGGTGAAGGTCACGCCGGTGACGCTCGGCCACTGGATCACGCCGGCGGCACTGCGGGCTGCTGCAAAGCGGGAGCTTCCGCTATTCGGAGTCAGACCGAGACGATATTCGACCCCGTTGCTGGTGCCATCGTGATCGAAGTCGTCGGCCGCGGTTTGGCTCAGGTCGCCGAAGTGGGTCGTTTCCCAAGCGTCTGGGAGGCCGTCGCCATCCGAATCGCCGGGTGATATGAATAGAAACTGCGCCGCGGTGCGGGCGATGTCGCTGATGCGGATTTCATCGATCACGCCCACGAAGCCATCGGTGCTGCCGGTGCCGGTGGCGCCATCGCGGCCTTCATTGCCGATGGTAAAGTCCGGGGTGCTGGTGATCAGGTCATTGGTCATTTGTCCGGAGAGAACCTCGTTAGCCGCGGTGCGCGATGGATCGAGCAGAGTCCAATAGAGCTTCAGGTTGTCCGGCGTGGCTTCGCTGCCGTTGTAGGTGACGGCGACGTGGTACCAACTGCCCTGAACAATGGCGTCCGGGTCGCCGCTCGTCGGCAACGCGGCGGCAACTGCCTGAACGGGAGCCCCACCGTGAATGTTGATGAACTCCAGCTTCGGCGTAGTGCCACCGACATTGCCGGGTCCTCCTATCGGGACGAGGCGGAACTGCCACACGCGGGTGGCATCGACATCCGCTTCGCCAGTCACGATCTGCATCGGGTTCGTGGATCCCGGAGCGACGGTGGGATCGAAATCGATTCGCACGATGCCTTCAAAGGTGAACCCGCCGTCCGCACCGGCATAGGTGATGGTGGTGTCGTCGCTGGTCGTGGCGGAAAGCGGGACGGCGGAGAGAACACCACCGCTGAGAGTGCCGCGGCCTTGGGACGTGTTGAGGCCCGTGGCAAAGCCCGCGAGCGATGGCTGCCAGAGTTGGCCGTTCGCGTTGATCGTCGTCATCGTAACGGGCGTGTTCCCCACGTCACTGGCCGGTTGGTCCACTTCATCGAGGTGCCACAGGTGGAGGGTGTTGGAATCCACCGTGTAGGGCTGGAACGCTTCCGCGGTGTCGGCGGTAGCGTCGCCATCGATGTCGCCGGGCGTGGAGGCGGTGTCCTCCGGGTCGGAGCCGGCGTTCTGCTCCTGAAGGTTGGTGAAAGCGTCGCCATCGCCAGTGAGATCGCCGGGCAGGGAATCGAGGTTTTCGAAGTGGGCGATCTCCCAAGTATCGATTAGACCGTCAGCATCGGTGTCCGTCGGTTTTTGCGAGGTGGTCGGATTGGTGCCTGCGGTTTCTTCGGCGTCGTTCGAGTAGCCGTCGCTGTCCGCGTCGGAGGCCCCGCTTTCGCGGGCGAGCAGGGTGGGGCGATCGTCGCCGCTGACGAAGAAATAAAGCGCTTCCCAGCCGTCGTTCAGGCCGTCGGTATCGCCGTCGGGTGCCGACAGTTGATCGGTCGGATTCTTGAGCAGCGTGTATTCCTCGGTATTGGTGTAGAGGTCGAGGTCCGGGTCGCCGCTGGCGGTCTGGGTGAGAACGCCGAAAACGGACAATTCCCAGGCGTCGCTCAGGCCGTCGCCGGTACCGTTCTCGGTGTCGGGGAAGCTAGTGAAACCATCGGCTCCCGAGGGATCGGTCCCTGCGGTTTCCTCCTCCTCGTTGGTGGCGAGGTCGCCGTCCGGATCGCCGGAGCCATTTTCATCCAGATCGCCGAAATGGAGCATTTCCCAAGCGTCGTCCATGCCGTCGCCATCGGCGTTGCCGGGAACAGAGACCGGATCGGTGGGGTTCGAACCGGCGGCCTGCTCGGCGAGATTGTTGAAGGTGTCGAGGTCCGGGTCGTCGCTGCCGGTGAATTTGGCGAGGATATCCACGATGGTCTCCGATTCGTTCGCGCGGAAATAGGTCACCTCCCAGTCGTCGCGGAGATCGTCGCCGTCCGAGAAGATGAACTGGGTGGCTTGGCGCGCGACCTCGCTGATCCGGACCTCGTCGATGAGGCCGCCGATCGGCTCGGCGCCGAGCCCGCCCGTGGAGCGGCCTTCGTTGCCGATCACCAGCACGGCGTCGTCGACCAGATCGACGGTCTCGACCGTGTTGGTGGCGATCGGATTGGCGTGGACGGCCCCGGAATCCACCCGGGTCCCGTAGTAGGTCATGGTGGAGCCGTCATAGGTCAGCGCCACGTGGAACCATTGGTTTGCGGCAAAAGCGTGGGGACCCGTGGTGGGAATCGCTGCGGTGAAGGCCGCGGGGGTGGTGCCGAGGAAATTGAACTCCAGGACGCCGGCGGCGGTGATGCGGAATTGGATACCGCGTTCGGCCACTGCGGCGTTGTTGTTGTCAGTGCAGATGATCTCGCGGGTGCCACTGGTGATCGAGGGGACGTTGATCATCGCCTCCAAGGTAAAGGCGTTGCTCGTTCCGAAGATGGTGCTGTGGTTCGGCATCTGGTCGAGACCGACTGGCGCAAAGTCGCCGGGCTGGAAACCACCATTGCCATCGGCATCCACTCCGAGGCAGGCGTCGGCGGTGACATTGGCCGCATTGCCGAAGCCGCTGAAGCCGGTGGCGCCGAGGACGGTGGTGATCAGCGGCTGGTTCACGCCGTCTCCAGCGTAGGGATTGCCGTCCACCGAGAACGCCGCGTCACCGGTCGATCCGACGTTGGCGGCGCTGCTTCCGCCCGCGGCCTCGTTGAAATGGTAGAGGTAGCTGGTGTTGGCATCGGCCGACGCATACGGAGCGACCTCCGCGTGGAGCGTGGGGACGAACAAGCCGGAACCGAGTGCTACGGCCAGGAAGGGATTTCTTTGGATTTTCATTTCAGATGGATTTTAGGATCTCGAGTTGGGCGCGATGCCTGCGTATGGGGAAATCGCCGGCTTCCGCGATCCCGGAATCGATGTTAGATCCGGAATCGATGCAAACTGGGGGCAAGGTCCCACAACATTCAATGAAATGCGGCGTGCTCACACGAAACGGGGATGCCAGTTCCTAACGGCCATCCCCCTTTCGTGTGATACGCGTCGGATTTGCCTCGCAGGAGCTCCGGCGATTTGGATCAGTTCGCAGATGCCTTCGTTCGCGCTAACATTTTCGCTGCTTCTGAGCGGAATGCTCGCGGCGGATGGGGAAGTCCAACCCTACGAGGCGGATGAATTCACCCTGCAACTCTGGCATCTCGACGAAGGCGCGCCGCCGTTCAAGAATTCCGTGAAAGATGGAATCTCGCTGCGCGGCATGCGTAACGGGGCGATGGCCGGCGAGCAGGGCTTTCCCTATCTGGGGCGAGCCGTTTCCTTCAACCATCACAAGGGGGGAACTCCGGGCTTACCGACCCTGGCGGGCGGGATTGTGACCTTGGCACCCGGCCTTGCCAACGGGCCCGAGGACAATGCTCCAAAGGGTTTCCTGTTCCAAGGGGCGGACGGCGCGTTCACTTGCGAAGCCATGGTGAAATTCGACCGATTGCCCTCCGAGGCATCATCGGTCGCGCTTGCCATCATCACCCTGGACGGTGAGTACAATGAGCGGGTGTTCAGTTTCCGCGTCGAGCGCGAGGGGTTCCTCTCGTTCTCCCCGCTGCCGGATAGCGGTGCGGTGGGCGGAGCCATCGCCTCGATCCCGACGAACGGCCCGCATGCGATCAATACAAAGGACTGGTTTCATGTGGCAGTCTCATATGATGGCCGCGCCGGGGTGCCGGGCGCGCTCCAGCTCTATTGGACCCGGCTCGACAGCGGCAGGGAATCCGCCAATCGGATCGGCGTTGGCATGCTCTCGCAGAATCTCGCCCCGATTTCGGGCGATTTCGCGGTGGGCAACGAGGCGAGAAACCACATCCAGGGAAATGCCGAAGCGGAGCCTTTTCCCGGCTTGATCGACGAGGTCCGCCTCAGCTCGGTGGCGAGGCACCCCACCGATTTTCTCTTCGTCCCTCCAGGGTCCCGCGCTGCGGATTACGGATCCAAGGATGCCGGCTCCCGCAAAAGTCCCTTCCAACTGCGCCTAACTGGAATCGGTGTCGACGGGGAAGCGATCCAGGCGATCCCTGCACCCGGGACTCCACTCACTCTGAAGCCGGGACTGCACCGGCTGGATTTCGACATCGGCGCGGGATCTAACTTTTTCGAGCGACCGGTCCAGTTGCGCTGCCAACTGGCGGGGTTCGACGAGCACTGGCAGGAAAGTGTGCTCGGGATGAGCCTGACCTTCGAATTTCTCGACCCGCAGTCAAAGCCGATCTCGCAGGCAGAATTCAACATGACCGGCAGCAGTCCCGGATGGGCAACGGGCCTGACCGATTCCATTCCCACTCCACGGCGGGAGATCCTCTATGCTCCTGAAAACGCCGCTTATCTCCGCGTGACCTTGAGCTCCGGCGCGCCGGATACCAGTGGGTGCATGGGTATCGACGACCTCAACGTGATCCTCCCCGACAAGCCCGATACCCCGCTCTGGCCTAACGCAAATTTTGAAAAAGGCTCGGACGTGCTCTTCCCGATGCGGGCTCCCACCGGCTGGACGCGGGGAGGCACCGAGCCCGCCTTCGCCCTGATCTCCAGACGCGAGGGATCGGCAATCCTCAGCTTGATCGACGGCGACCAATCCATGGGCGGAAAGTGGACGGCGGTCCAACCAATCGACGCCGGTAAAGTCGGAGGACGGACATTGATCGTCACCTGGCGCGAGGCTTACAACGTGATCACGGGAAACCAGCAACGCGCCACCTTCCTGAATGTCCCTCCTGGCGACTATGTGTTCCGCGCCATCGGAATGACTGAGGAAAAACATCCGGAATCGGCAGGTCTTTCGGCGAGAATCGTCGTGCGTCCCCATTTCTGGCAGCGCGGATGGTTCTGGCCCTCTATCACGGCCTGCATCATCTCGCTCATCGCCGTCGCGGTGGTCCGCCAACGCAACCGGCGCAACCGGCGGCGGCTCCGCGAACTCGCATTCCAAACCGCTCTGGAACGGGACCGCACCCGTATCGCGCGCGACATGCATGACGATCTCGGTACCCGCATCACTGTCCTGAACATCGCCGCATCCCTCGCCGACAAAGCAATGGATCACGATCCTAACAAGGCCCGCAAGCAACTCAACAAGATGTCTTCCGCCGCCAGGGAACTCGTGGTTGCGATGGATGAGCTGGTCTGGGCCGTCGATCCATCACGGGACAATCTCGACGAACTTGCCCTGCGGCTCACCCGGCATGCCGAGGAATTCTTCGAGGAAAGCGAGATCCGCTGCCGTTTCGACATTCCATCCTCGCTTCCGACCCGCCGCATCAGTTCGGATTTCCGCCACAACGTCTCGATGTCCGTGCGCGAGGCCCTCAACAACATCCTCAAACACGCCGGTCCCTGCGAGGTCACTTTGACAGTCCGCTTTGAGGGGGGAATGTTGAGCATCGACATCCGGGACAACGGCCGGGGCTTCACCTCCGGTTCCACGGCAGAAGGTCACGGACTCGGAAACCTCAAAGGCAGACTTGCCGACATCGGCGGCACCTGTGAAATCACATCCTCACCTGACAACGGAACCATGGTTAGATTGCGTTGTCCGGTTCCGAAAGACTCCAAACTCTATCCGCCATGATCGAAAATCCCCTAACAATCGCCATTGTGGAAGACGACGACGCCCTCCGCGACAGTCTGGTCGACATCATCGAAACTTCCCCGCGGTGGAAATTCGTAGCCGCGTTTCCTGATGGGGAATCCGCGGTTGAAGTGCTTTCCAAGTCACCTGCCAGCGTCGTCCTCATGGACATCCAGTTGCCGGGAATGTCAGGCATCGAGTGTGTCGAAAAACTCGCCGCCAGCCAACCCGACATGCAGGTCCTGATGGTGACGGTCTATGACAACAACGACCGCATCTACGACGCTCTGGCCGCCGGTGCCTCCGGCTATCTGCTCAAGCGCGATATCCCCACCAAGCTCCTTGGCGCACTCGACGATCTCGTTGCGGGAGGATCCCCGATGTCCAGCGCCATCGCCCGCAAGGTGGTGCGGCATTTCAAGAAGGAATCGCCGCACAAGAACGAGGATCTGAACCTCACCCCCAGGGAGACTCAAATCCTCGACCTGCTGGCGAAGGGCTCGCTTTACAAGGAGATTTCCTGGGACCTCGGAATCGGTGTCGAAACCGTGCGCACCCACCTCCACAAGATCTACGGCAAACTCCACGTCCGCACCCGCACCGAAGCAGTCGTCAAGTATCTCGGCCGCGGTTAGAGTTTCGTATGAATCCACCGCAAGCGTGGCGGATTTCAGACGGTTTGGAGAAGCGGACGGTGCCCGGAGTGAGGGAGTGAAAGACCCGCCGGGCGCCAGCGGTTAGATCGTTTGAACTACTTAGGGGATTGCGACTACTTCCGGGTTCTTCTGGGTGAAGCGGACCACCACTTGATAGTTCTGGCCATCGCGGGCGGTTCCCAAAAGCGTGGACCCACCCGTCGGAAGCTTCCAGAAATGGGAAGGCACGAATGAACCGTCGGCCACGGAGGCAATCGCGGGTAGCGATCCCTTGACCTCAGGCTTTCCGTAGAGTGCCTCAAGGAGATCGATGAGTTGTTTCCAACTCGGCTCCAATTCGGATTTGTAACAGTTCGCTGGGCGCGTTTCTGTTTGGAGGTTCAGTTCCTTGAGCTTTCCGGACTCCGCCCAATCGAAATAGAGAGAACCGGTGAGGGTTCCGATTTTCAGGCGGGTGCGGAAAACCCCGTTCAAGCCGGAGCGACCGATGAACGTCTCGTCCACGGTCATTTCCACGGTTTTGCTCGCCTTGAGCTTTGCCAGCGTAGTCTCGCGGGTGTCGTGGAACGTCAGGTTCTCAAAAAAGGCGGTGGGATCCGGCGCTGGCGCAGCCAGGGAGTGGTAGGTGTCCAGCCACTTCCGCTCGTCGGGGTGGAGCTTGGAAAGCTCGATCGTGAATTCTT
Source organism: Verrucomicrobiota bacterium (assembly GCA_040385685.1). Lineage (GTDB taxonomy): Bacteria > Verrucomicrobiota > Verrucomicrobiia > Verrucomicrobiales > Akkermansiaceae > Luteolibacter. The sequence continues at coordinate 24,762 of JAZKGW010000038.1, forward strand.
TCCCGCCATCGGTGCGGATGGTGACCGTGGAGGCGTCCCACTTGATGAATTCGGCTTGGACGGTTTTGGTGCCGTCGGCGCTTTTCCAAGGTCGAGTGTCGCAGAACGCGGGAAGCATCAGGCCGAGGAGGAGAACGGGAATGAAGGAACGTAACATGTCGATGATGGTTGGAGGGTAGCATTGCGTCGGCCTGCGCCTCGATTGTTAGCGATTTCCGCAGTGCTGATGCGAAGCCGGCAAAGCAACGAAAAAATCACATGACTTCATGTCGAGGCAGCAGGTTAGAACGGAATGGTTTCTACGTGGCGGGTGTAATTATCGTCATTTATAATCTTCCAGGGAGTTTCCAGCGGGAGGTGAGTGATGGCGGAGATATATCCGATTAAAAATTTCCTTTTTCCTGCTTCCGGCACTTCATTCAGAGAAATCTCAAGACACCGCTTGCGCGCTGGAAGAACGCCGCGCACCATTGACCGCATAGGCCACGTCTCCACTATAGGCGCGCGGGTCGGCCTGAAGCGCCTCCCATCCCGATTTCCAAGGCTCCACGGTCAACTGCATCTTGACGTAATCAAGATCGTTCGTGGTCAGAGGAATGCCCGCGCGGACTGGACGAACAGGAAGCCAATGAGCAACCATGCTGCGATTGATACAATCCGACTTTGGGTTTGATTCATGGTGGGACGTTAGGGATGGGTTTTATCAATCGATGGAACAAATCGGACCGCCGCAGAAGAAAACCCATCATCCCTGCGGCGATCTTTTTTGTTTATCTGGTCGGAGAAAATCAGATCCGACGGCGGCGCAGCAGTCCCACGCCGATTAGAAGACCGGCCAACGCCGAGGTCGGCTCCGGGACGGCGGACCAAGTGAGGGTACTGCCACTGACGGAAAACGAACCGTTGACGGTAGTCCCGCCGCCCTCACCATCGGCGTCGATGTCAAGGCTCCGGGCACCTACGGCACCACCGCTTCGGGGGCCACCTTCCCCGATGACGTCCACTTCAGCGGCAACGGCAAACTGCTGGTCGTTCCCCTCGCTGGATACGCGAGCTGGGCCTCAAGCAACGCAGGCGGCCAGACACCCAGCCAGGACTTCGACAAAGACGGCATGTCCAACGGTGTGGAGTATTTCATGAACGCTCCGGCCGGATTCACCGCCAACCCCGCATTGGTTAGCAACAGCGTCACATGGACCAACGGCGGCAACATCCCGAGTTCCGCCTACGGCACCCAGTTCGTCGTCCAGACGTCCCCGAATCTCCTGACGTGGACAAACGTTCCTGCTGGGCGCCTGACCACCAATACGAACAGCTCGCTCAAATACACTCTGCCAATAGGAGCCGGCACGGTCTTCGCACGCCTGGTCGTCACAGCCAACTAATCCTAACATCGGCATCCCGCGGCGGGTCGTCCAAACGGACGGCCCGCCCCTTTTCGTGAGCCCCCCAGGAGGCCGGGGCTCTACTTACCGAATCACCCTCGGAGTATTGAGCTTCTCACCCTTCAAATCGTGGACATCACGCCGCAACGCTCGTCGTTCAGCAGTGCGGTGTCCAAGCCGTCCAGCACCAGCACGCCTTGCAGCGAGGAGATCCGGCTGGAATCGCTCCAGTGCCAGACGATTTCCCCGGCAACATCGAACTCCAGCAGTTGCACACCGGACTCTCCAAAGCCCTCGCCGTGGCCCTGCCAGTTAGCCAGCACGAGGTGCTTGTTGGGCAGCAGTTGGAACATCGCGTAGAAGAACGGATTCACTTCCACCGGCACCTGATCCTTGCCGCCGAACTTGCGGACAATTTCACCCGTGGGATCGATCTCCACCATGAACGCGCCATAACCTGCGGAGATGATTAGATTGCCATTCGGCAGCCGCAGCGATTTCCAGACGTGATAGAAACCGTCCACCGGATACTCGCGCAGGTAGTTTCCATGGCGGTCACCCTCTCGGATGCGGTCGTTGCAGGACATCAGGAACGTCCCCTGTGTCGTTTGGCGGATCAGGCGCACGTAGTCACCCGGATAGATCGCACGGTGAATCTCGGTGTTCGTTTCATCCAATTCCAGAATCACCACGCCGGTAACGCCCGCGATGTCCACACCTGCTAGTATCGTGTGGCCGTCCGGTTGGCGGCGAACCGCGGTGACGCCCTCGTAGGCGGTGAACTCGGATAGCAACCTGCCAGTTGCGATTTCAAACTCGGACCAACCGTGATGATGCCCGATCAGCACCCGGCCGTTGCCGATGAGCTGCATGTCCCGCGCCTGCGGATGGCCGATGGGGACGATCCACTCTTTCGACGAATCGCTTTCATGGATGTGCAGCAACTGGACGAGACCCTCGTCGATGGCGAGGAACTCGTGGCGGATGGAGGATGAAGGGAGAGACATGGTGAAACGATATCGCGCCGTCTCGGTCATTGCGGCTTGAGGAGGAAAACGGCTCCGGTGAAGTCGCCGCCGGTTTTTAACAGCAGTTGATCGCCGTCCACCGTGACCGCGGAGTTGGGAAAGCTTCCCAGCAATTCCGCCGCGGCGGGCAGCGGGATGGAGACTTCATGGGGCGCGTTGGCGAAGATGTGGAGAACCACGAGCACCTGATCCGCGGAGCTGCGGACGACTGCCTGCCAACCTTGCGGATGACGCCAGCTCTTTCCTAACACGCCGAACCTGCGGCTCGTTCCGTATTTGATGACGGGCGCACACTTCTGATAGAACGCGATCGCCTCGCGGGTGAGCAGCCACGATGCCTCGGGCAGTTTCTCGATCCCTCCGGAAATGCACATGCGGCCGAGGAAGGTGGCGGCAAGGCTGTAGGCGATGCGTTGGGGCGAATCCTGAGCATGCAGCACGGCCCAGATCTGGTTCTGGCGCGGCAGCAGAAGGCGGTGGAGATTCGCGGCGATGAGCGGGATTTCCACGAGCTCATGGGCATCGGAAAACGATGACATCGCCGTGCGGGCGAGCATCGACGGCTCCAGCCGGTGGCCGCCGGAGGAACAGTTTTCGATGACGAGGTCCGGCAGTCGCTCGCGGATTTCTTCGAAGAAACGATAGGTGCCTTCGATCTGCCGGCGCAATCCCTCACCCTGAGAGTCCGGATGATCGCAGCCGAGGCCGGCGGTCTCGTTGTAATCGACTTTCAGGTAGCCGAAACCGCAGCTTTCCAGCAGGTCGATGACTTTCTCCGTCAGGTATTCGAGCGCCACCGGATCGTTGAGGTCCCAGAAGCGGCGTTCCCTAACCGTGACAGGGATGCCGTCGCGCACGATGAAATGTTCGCCGAGCTTGAAGGCCGCGCTCTGCGAACCGGCGGTTTCCATTTCAAACCAAAGTCCGGGAACCAGTCCCCTTTCGCGGATCGCTTCGGCAGCGGCCTTGAGCCCGTTAGGAAACAGTTCGCGGCTCGGGTTCCAATCGCCGTGCCCGCTGCTCCAGTCGGCATCGCCCTGTTTGTACCACCCGGCGTCGATGACCAGGTAGCGGATGCCGGAGCCTTGGATGCGGTCGGCGATGGCAAGCAGCTTCTCCTCGGTGGGATCGCCCCAAGTGGTGCACCATTCGTTGAAGATCACGGGAAGGTCCTGCTCGACCTCGGGCTGCGAGTTCACGGCGACGTCCTGCATCGCCGTCAGCCGGTCGCAAAGGTCGTCGAGCGAACCGCGAACACAGGCAACTGTTGCAGGTGGCGAGACCAGCGTTTCACCCGGCTGGAGCGTTTTCATCCAGTGCCCGAACTCGCGGTCGGCGAGTCCGCCTGATAGACAGACGTCATCGTGCTGGCGGTAGATTTCCATCTGCCACGATCCGGCCCACGCGAGCTGCGCGCCCCAGACGACGCCTGCGATGTGATCCTCGACCGCGAGGAATGGAAACCATTTCCTAACGGGCATGGTGCCGAGCTGGCCGAAGCGTTCGCTGAAAGCGCCTGCCCCGCTCCATGAACGTTCGAGGTGGAGTTCCTCGATGCTGCGGCATTCGTGGCGGCCCTCCGCACTCCAGACCGAGCGGAAACGGTGAACATGAAGGCGGTTTGCCGAGTCAGTCGCATCGAACGGCGAGATGCCCGAGAGCGAGAAACTGGAAAGCATTTCCAAGCTCACCGGCTGACCTGAGCCATTAGTGAAAGTGCTGGCAAACGTGAAGGCCGCATCGCCCCTTTTCCATGTTAGCTGATGTACGGCGAGGCAGCCGTCATCGCTTGCGAGCGTGGTGCGAATCGTGGTGACCTCGTCTTCATCGGAGACCTCCTGGGTGGAAAACGCGAACCGCCGCTGGGTTTCGGAATTCCGCAGCGTGTGGCCTTGGGCAAAAGCTCCTGGATAGGGATCGCCAACGAGCTTGAACTGAAGCAGCGATTCCACCGGGCGCGCCGGCCACGGATCGTCGCTGGGCAAGACATCCATGAAGACCTCTCCGCGGAGCGATTCGCGTAGGACGGCCAGCTTTGACTCCATCGACGCGGGAAGCAGTTCCAACCCGACAATGCGTGTTTCAGGATCGAGGATATAACGGACAAGGGTATCCCCGAGGGTGTGGGAAGAGAGGATTTCGCGCATGGTTGGTTAAAGAGGCTCTGCTCACCTGAGGATGAGCACCGGCCCGGCGGCGGCTTTTTCACCACCAGTTAATCTCCTGACCGAGTTCGCGGGCCACGCCTTCCATCAGATAGTAATCGCCCCAACTGGTGAACGCATATTTGGCTTTGCCGACACCGTCGCCGACTTCGCCCATCTTCTGAATGCCGCGGATGGCGGGAGACGTTTCGAGGTAGTCATCGGAGCAGATCCGGCCGAGAAGAGCATTCTTGGCCGCGGTCATGGACTTGTCCGCCTTGCCAAGTTTTTCAAGTTCCTGAAGCGCGCAAACTGCCACGGAAGCTGCGGAGGAGTCGCGGATGTGCGGGCCGATCTCGTCGAGCTGGAAGTCCCACATTGGCACGATTTCATCATCGAGCAGGGAGATGAATTTGCGGGTCACGCGCAGGGACGCATCAAGGAACCGCTCATCGCCGGTGTGGCGGTAGCCGAGCGCGAATCCATACATCGCCCAGGCCGTGCCCCGTGCCCACTGGGTGTCCACGTCGCGGCCGCAATAGTTGTCAGCCGCAGCCGGTTCTCCGCTGGGATGGAAGCGGTAGGAGTGAAATACCGAATCGTCCTCGCGGATGAAATGAGTCAGCGTCGTTTCCGTGTGGCGGGTGGCGATGTCCCGGTATTGTGGATCGCCAGACGCCTCGGATGCCCAATAAAGCAGTGGCATGTTCATCAGGCTGTCGATGATGGCAAGGCCGTCATAATGGGTTCCGATTTCATCCATCCGGCCCCAGGCGCGGAAATAGTTTCCCTCAGGGATGAATCGCTTCGACAAGACATCAGCCGCTTTCAACGCGAGGTCGCGGTAGCGAAGATCGCCCGTTTGCGTGTAGAGGGCAACCGCGTATGGCGAGTAGAGGAAGCCAAGATCATGCATCGTGTTGATGGCGTTTTCCCCTTCGAGCTTGGACCGGAACATCGGTTCCAAAGCGTCGAGTTGCGTGAGGAAAGAGTCATCGCCGGTTTGCTTCCATGCAAGGAGCGCCATGCCGGTGAAAAAGCCGGATGTCCAGTTGCCGATTTCAAAGAATCCTTCGTTCCACTTCGAATAATCCCCGTCCACGGCAATGGCCCAAGTGGTCGGCTGCCTCACCATGTCAGCGATATTGACGCGAGTCTTTCTCACGCAGAGATCGAGCGCCCGGCGAAGGTGGTGGGTCTTCGGATCGGCCGTAATTGCAGTGGCGGGAGTCATTGGGATGAAAAAATTGGCTATATGAGGTCATTACAGGCCACGGACGGAGATCACCGACCAAGGCTCGATTTGCAAATGAAGCGACAGCCTGCCAGAAGCGTCGGCGACCGCACTTTGTTTGATAGTTTCCATGGAAGATTGCCGCAACAAGCGGGTTTGCTCGCGCGTCGGATCCTCGGGACAGTCGAGCGATTCCCAGACGGCCATCGCGTTGCCCTGCGACTTGTTGAGGGTTTCAATGATGAAAGACGCTCCGGCCAGAAGACCGGTGAGTTCGATTTCCAACGGCTCGGTTTCCCCCAAGGCAAGAGTTTCGCGGGGTTCGAACGACGCTGGAATGGAAGTTTGGACATGCTGCTTGTTTTCGTTAGTCAATCGATTCAACCCTGCGGCCACCGGGAAAGATCCCAGCAATCGTGCCACTGGACGACCGGCACGCCGTGGCGGAATTCGACGGGCAGCCAGATGTAGCGGCCGTCGATCGGGTTACGGGGACGCCAGCGGTCGGCCATGAAAATGAACGCATCCTTCCGGCCTTGCACCGGCAGGATGAAGGTCGGCTGGGACTCAAAGCAGTTCGCGATCAGCGCGCCGATGCCAAGGCAGGGATTCCCATGTTCCTCCCACGGCCCCCAGATGGAAGGAGCGGAACTGAGACGCGCCGTGTTAGGAGCCCAGCCGGTGCAATCGGAGGAAAACAACCAGTAACGGCCGTTCCATTTCATGATCGCGGGCGCTTCGTGGAAACGACCTGGAAAAATCCGAATGTATCGGCCCGCAGGGTTCGTGAAACTCTCATCCAGCGCGGAAATGTGCAGCGTCCCATTGTTCTCCGACGCGTGGATGTGATAGGCGCTGCCGTCGTCATCGACGAAAAGCGTCATGTCGCGTGCCATCTGGCCGGCGTCGAAATCGCGGCGAAAGCAGATGTTTTTCGGATACCACGGGTAGGGAGCGCCTCCGAGCCCGAGCGAGGCAAGGTCCGCTTCTTCCCTGGCATCGAGCGGACGTTTCCAGTCATCAGGAACATTGTCCGGCCAGACTCCCGCGTTCGGACGCTTGGCGTGGACGAACTGATAGGGACCGGCCGGCCTGTCAGCGATGGCCACGCCGCTGACCGCTCCAGCATACCCCTGTCCTTTCGGCTCAAGGTGAAACCACATCACAAACTTCCGCGTCAACGGATTGAAGATCACTTTCGGCCGCTCCAGCACGCAACCGCTCGGGATTTCGCTGCCCGGGGAATCGTCCACGGCCAGCGCGATCCCTTCATCGCGCCAGTCCAACAGATTCTCCGACGCGTAAACATGGACACCCACATGCGCGCGGTTGCCCTCATTACCAGCGATCTTATGCTCGCCGAACCACCAATAGGTTGCTTCGTGAAAAAGAACGCCCCCGCCGTGCGCATTAATAACCACGCCATTCGTATCCTTCCAAACTTCTCCCGGTCTAAACATGAGATTCGTTGTTTGATCTACACTTGTGGAAAATAGGAAGAACTCCCCACGGCTTGAAATGACATGCTTCCACGCGGGTGCTTTCCGGAGCGTCGGGACGATTCGCAAAGTTCTTCGCGAAATAGCTTACTCCCGGATACTCCGGTTCGCCCGGATAGAAACGCGGCTGCCAGACCACTCCGTCGAATCCGGATCGTTTCATTTCATCAAGCTGGCGGCACAGTCCGGCTTCGCTCAAACGATCATTGATCGCCCAGAATACGTGGAATCTCAGTTGCATTGGGAAGGCTTCTTATTTGATCGCGGTCCCGCCCCAATCACCCGGAGATTTCCTCAGTTCATCATCGGACAGCATCTTTCCCGCCGCCTCGACACGGCAGTCTTTGGCTGCGCTGCTAGTAAGGACAGGCACGCCAGGAAGCTCTGAGACGAGGGTGATGCCCGTGGCGGCGTCCGGAAGGATCGGGCTGGCCATCTCGGCGTGGGTCGGCATGCCGAAGCCGAGCATCAGCGGCAGCCGGGGGAAACCGGCATCCTGCGGCTGACAGGTGAGCCGCACGCGGTGGCCGTTGCCGGCAACCGTGGCGATGGCATGGACGGTGGATTCCGGCGGCGCGCCCGCCAGCTCGAGCTCGATGTCTGAATTCAAGCCGCCGCGCAGATAGAGCAAGGGACCGTGACTGATATCGCCACGGCTGCGGCGTACGATCACGTTGGATCCTAGCAGGTATCCGCGCTCGCAGCCCTTGGCCAGGCAGTTCTCGATGTAGGTCTTCTTCGGGCTGTCGTTCTTCGCGCCAATCTCAAATCCGGACCGGGTATGGATCGCGGTGCAATTGACCAGTGTGATGTTTCCGGCACCGCTGTAGGTGCGGAACCCGTCCTCGACGAGACTCTTGGTGTAGCCGGGCTGGATCTGATAGCGCCCGTCTCGATTCACATAGACCGACTTGAATCCGAGATCCGCGGCCGGACCGGACGTGTCCGTTAGCATCTCGGTCGTCGATCGCATCACGCCCTCCGCATGGCAATCCTCGATGCGGATGTCATCGCCCGCCTGGATGTAAAAGCAGTGACCGAAGGCCCTGCTGAAAACCTTGCAACGGCGCAGCAGCGTGCGGCTCCCCAGCACTTGGATGCCACTTTGCTTCTGCAGGTTGACGAGATTCGGACCGCCCTTGCCGAGAAGATCGCCGTATCCCCAGGGAGACGAGCCGTGAACCTGAAGCGTGATGTTTTCCAAGGTGTTCCCCTCTCCCGCGACTGACAGGATGTTACCGCCGCTACCTTGGTTAGGGCCGGTGTTGCGCAGGGTGAGCCCATCGATGGAATTGCCGCCGCCCTGGACGATGAGGCAGCGCGTGTAGCCACGTTGCGGAAGTTTCGCATAGAGCGAGGTGTCGATTTCAATGATGACATTCCGGAGATCGAAGCGGTTGTCCTTGCCTGCGAACACGAACATCGGCACTGGCGGGCGTGGGAGGCTGCGGTCCACTTCTTTGCCGATTTTCTCCAGCACCTCGGCGGTGAGATAGTCCACCATTCGATAGACGCCCGGAGTCATCGTGACCTGCCGCCCATCGCCAGCGGCAGCGGCGGCAAGCTCGGCCAGGGAGGATACGGTGACGGACTTGTCCTGCGCCAGCGCACCAACAACGAGTGCGAAGAATGCCATCGTTAGAAAAATCAGGATGGAGGGTTTCATAGAGGCTGTAAGGAAAAGTAGTCGAAATCCGCGTGAATGCGATTTCCGGATAGATCTTGCGCGCAGAGCCCGATCATTGTGCCGGTGAACCCCTGGGCATAGTCATCGGAGAGTTTCGACGCGTCCAGCACGGGGCCGACGTTCGTCCAAACCACGCCGTCCGGCGAGGCGCAGAACTGCAGCCGCTCGCGGTGAATTTCCGCCCGCAGAAAAACCTTGGACCAGTCATTGATGATGAGATGGCCGCCGAGTTCGTCGTAGTTTCCGTTGTCGGTGAGAACGATGCCGAGCACCTTCCCTTCGCTCTCGTCGAAGGCGACGCGGAGATAGTAGTGCATCCGGGTGTTGTAGTGGCAGATCAGTCCCGCCATCTGGGTAAAATGCTCCGGCTCGATTTCGAGGCAGGTCTCCGCGATGACGTCGAAGGACTGCAGGCGCTTTGCCACGAGGCTTTGATCGAAAAACGAATGCAGCGAGTCCCGCCCGGTCAGCCGCAGCCAGCCGGGACGCGCTGATAGGGAGAGCCACGAATCATCCATGGGCACGCGCAGGGAGCTCCAGCTTGCGTCTAACTTTCCAGAGTTGAAATCGTCGCGCGTCGCCGGTGACGGCCACGGGCGCTCCGGCAGCCCGCCGGGCATCGCCACCTCGACCAACGGAAGACAGCCGTCGTGCTCCAACCTCAACCAGCCGTCCTCGGACCAGTCGACCCGTTGAAGGCACGTCTCGCGGCCGAGGATGCAACGTCGATCGAAGTGAACCGGACGGGCGGTCAGGTGCGCGAGGTACCACTCATGCGCCTGCGTTTGCACCAACTCACCATGACCGGCTTTCTGCAACGGGTGGCCGTAGTTGTCGCGGGTGGTCATCACCGAGTCCTGCGGATCCAGTTCATACGGCCCGAGAATCGAACGGCTACGCGCCATGGCGATGCCGTGGTTCCAACCGGTGCCGCCTTCTGCCAGCATCAGGTAATACCAGCCGTCCCGCTTGTAAATGTTAGGTCCTTCGCTGAGCTTGTCCTTCTGCATGACCATTGTCCTGCTTCCCACCAACTTTCCCGCCGCCGAATTGAACTCCTGCACGACAATGCCGGCGGATCGATAGCGTCCCTTGCGGAAGTCCCACTCCATGTTGATAAGATATTTCCTGCCGTCGTCATCGTGAAACAGCGAGGGGTCGAAGCCGATGGAGTCCAGTTCGACCGGATCACTCCACGGTCCGAGAATGTCGTCCGCTGTAGTTAGAAAGATTTTGATATCCTTGAAGGGTCTGCCGAATCCGGTGTTTCGGATGTTGGTATAGATCAACCAGAACTTGCCATCCGCATAACTGATCGACGGTGCCCACACTCCGGCGGAATCCACCACGCCGCGCAGGTCGAGCTGGCTGTGGCGAGTCAGGACATGGCCGATGAGATGCCAGTTTTTCAAATCCTTCGAATGGTGGACCGGCACGCCCGGAAACCACTCGAAAGTCGAGTTCACGATGTAGTAGTCATTGCCGACGCGGCAGATCGAAGGGTCCGGGTGGAAGCCCGGCAGGATGGGATTCTCAATCATCGCTTTCAGGAGGGTTCGAGCAGGGTCTTCGCGGCCCGTCGCTGGGCCAGTTGCAGGCGGATCGAATTCATCGATTCCTCGGTCATCCTAAACCGCAGAGCGAGGAGAAGGCCACAGAAAGTGAAGAAGCCAGTTAGAATGATCGCCATCCAAAGCATCTTGCTCATCACTTCGGCCGGCTGCCTGGGAAGCAGTTGATTGAATCCCGAAAGATCGACGAGATAGCCGACCACCAGCATGGTGAGAGAAATTTCCAGCTTGCTGACAAAGGCGACTACCGCGGTGTAGAGGCCTTCGCGGCGCTCGCCGTTATCGAGTTCATCAAGGTCGCAGATGTCCGGCAGAATTGCATTGGTCATCGTATTGGCGATGATCGAGAGGGTCAGCAGCAACAGGATCGGCAGCAGCAGCAAATACGGCACCGCGGGTGTGAGAATCACGGGAAGCGAAAGCGCCATCGCGAAGGCCACGCCCGCAGGAATCGTTAGACCCGCCCGCTTGCCCAGCTTGCGACTCAGCAGCGGGATCACGGGCAGGATCACAAACCCGAGGACGCTGCCGATGGAGGAACCCAGGCCCGTGATACTGGTGGCGAAACTCTTGTCTCCATGGCAAACATAGTAGATCCCCAAATAGGCGAGTAGCCCGGTGAAAACCCGCTCCCCGAGGATTTGGCAGAACTTGTAAAGCAGCAGGATGACGAAAGGCTGGTTCTTAAGCGTCGTTTTCAAGGCCAGTCCGATCGGGACGTGTTCCTTGTTAGCCTTCGCGAAGCGCTCCTTGCAGTTGTAGGCCGCATAGAAGGCTGCGCTGATGGCGACGATCGCGACCCCACCGGAAATCCAGCGGATCCCGTAGATTTCGCCGCCAAAGAAAGGCCGCAACGCGAACCAGTAGGTCCAACCGTTCAAAGCGAGCACGCCGGTCGCGAACAAGCCGCCGATCGCCGCGACCCGCGAGCGCTGGTTGTAGTCATCAGTCAGTTCGTAGCCGAGGGAGTTCCACGCCATCGAGTAGAGCCCCCAACTGCAGTAGAACAGCGTGCCGACCACGGTCAGATAGATCAACTGCGCGGCATCACCCCATTCCCGGCTGCCCCACCACAGAAGAACGACAAACAATCCGGCAAGCACCGAGCCGACAACGAGAAAGGGCTTCCTGCGTCCCCAACGGGTGTGGAGATTGTCGGAGTAATGCCCCATCATCGGGTCGATGAGCGCGTCGAAAACGCGAGGCAGCATCATCGCCCACGCGACCACCGTGGCTT
>JAZKGW010000038.1:36556-54434 GCA_040385685.1 Verrucomicrobiota bacterium
AGCCGACGTTGAAAATGATCATCGCCTGGCCGTAAGTGCAGATCAGCGCATGGGTGGCGATGCCGCCGATGGCCCAGCCATAGACTTCCCGGTTAGGTGCGGTGTAGGCCTTCTGTGCTGCAAGGGGTTCGCTCATCTGGGTTTTCGGAAATCGATCACTCTTGGAAAATAACAACAGTTGTGCGCGGCGCGACCTTCGACACACTGCCGGATTGCACGAGCGTTCGGGAAACCAGGTTGATCAGCTTCCCCGCAGATTCGGGGACTTTCAGTTCGAAGGTCTTGTCCGCGCTCATGTTCATGGCGATCAAGTATGGACCGTAGTGGAGTTGATAGAAATCACCACGGCCGGCGAAGATGTTCTCGTTTCCGATCTTGAAATCAATGCCGTCAGGGATTTTCGCGATGGGCAGCTTCTCGCCGGCATGGGCGGAACTGAAGCTGGCGGGATACTTGTGTCCGCCGTTTCCAAAGCCAAAGTTCGTCCAATCCGGACGCACGTATTCCATCCCGGACGGCGTGTATTGGATCTCCTCTCTAACCGTGGCGATGCGGTCGTAGGCCGGCGTGATGTAGTGGACGCGGCCGAGGAAATTCACCGCATTGCGGGCGCGCCAGTAGAGGGACGCGTATAGGATTTCCTTGCCGTTCTTGATGGCAACAACCCCATCTTCCTCATCCGAGAAAACAAAGTCCGGCTGGTCCCAGGACATGGGCAAGCGGCTGGTGGCGGTCGGTTGGGTCTTGATCACTTCATAGCGTTCCGGCACCGCCATCAGGCCGAAGGTGGTCCGGAAACTTTTGTTTTCCATCGTTTTGAAAATGGACGAGAAGAACTGGTTGTCGGCGAGCATCTGTTGGGCATAGCTCACAAGCTTGGGATCGAGAGTCGCGGCTGCGACTTGGCCGGGCGATCCGTCCCATGACGGACGCTGGTCATAAGTGACGTCGCCAGGATAGTGCGTGTCGCGCCAGCCTACGATTGTTTCCTGGACCATTGCGCGATTGCCGTCCTGATCGAGCATCGGGTAGCGGAAGGGAGCGCGGGCCAAGGCGATTTTCACCATCTGCGCCTTGATCTTCGGGTCGCCCGGCTTGTCCGGCGACGGCTTGGTGGCTTCGTAAATTTCGGCGACCCAGTCGAGGACTTCACCGTAATTTCCGACAAACCCCAATTCCCTCGTCAGGCCTTTCGCTGTAATCTGATAGAAGGAATCGCCGAGCGGGCGGGTCGGTTTGCCGTTTTTCTCGCTGCCCAGCCATGGCACGAGGCCGACGGATTCGTGAAGGTAAGCAAGGGCCTGCTTTTCCGGAAGGGCGCTCGCGGGAGCAATGGCGGCGATCCCGCGGTTGGCCAGATAGATTCCGTAGAGGTCGTTGATCATCGTCTGGTTTGTATACTGGCGGCGGTGTTCGCGGTGCCAATCGCGACAGGCGATTAGCATGTCCTTGAAGGCGGTGCTGCGCTTCACCTGCTTGCCGTTTCCGTTGTCGATGGATTGGTCGAGCGCAGACCTCAGTTCGTTTTCCAACAAACTGATGACCGCGCCCGATGGTCCGAGGCCGAACCAGTCGGGATTGTAGGTGGAGGGCTCCGCTTCGGCGAGTTCGGGCTTGGCGACATAGGCGCGGTAAAGCGCGTCGAGACTGGTTTGGATCTTCGCGATCGTCTCCGGCTTGCCGGCGGCGTTCGTCCACTTCGTGTGATAAGCCTTGGCGAGAAACAGCGTCTGCATCTGGTTGCAAGGGCGCTTCGGATCTTTCAACAACCCGTCGATCTCGCCATTGACCCGCGATTTCACGGACTCAATGACCTCAGCGCCCGGACCAGAGCGGACCGGAGCACTCTCCGGATAGACGCCCTGCTTTTCGTCCGCCGGTGGAGTGAAACAACCGTCCGTGTGGATGTAGGCGCGGTAGAGGCCGCGGGTCGCCTCGGTCATCGGCTTCTGATATTGCTCGAAGTTCTTGCCGTAGCCCCAGATGGGCCCGGTGGCGCGAATCTCGCAGTTCACGCGGTCGTTACCTTTCGTTAGATCGAATGGCAGCGGGCAGGTGCGGTAGATGAAACGCCCCGGGTAAGCAGGCGCGTCCGCACCGGTTTCGAGCGCTTCGATGTCACCGAGATGACGATAACCCACCTGCTTGCCATCGACGTGGAGGGTCATCTGGTTGTGGTTCACGTCCTCACCCCATAGACGGATGGTGATGTAGTTCTGTTTGGCAGGATCCACCCGCACGATGAATTTCATCACCCCGCCTTGCCATGAAGGCTCGCCGCCGGGCAACAGGCGCCCCGCCGGCTGGCCGAGACCGCCGGACGTGAAGTCGGAATGAGTGGCGGAAAGCTCGTGGAGGGATTCCGAGGCATCGTTTCCAAACGAAAGCGTATCGAGGATTTCCGCAGTTAGAAATCCCGGCAGCAACGGGACGAGTGAAATGAGCAGTGATAAGAAAGTGCGATTCATGGGTTCTCCGGTGGGTGCCGCGTAGGGCGCGAATTAGAACGCGATCTGTCTGCCATTCGTGCACCGGAAATAAGTTTCCATGGAAACATTCCCGAGATCCCGGCTTTTCCGGCGTCGCGCATCTTGCCAATGCGTGTGTGGCTAAACTTTTCGGGGGAGCGAGGAGCCGTCCACCCAACTGCCTTCGACGAGATTCTGGCGGAAGATTCCGGGGATCCCGCGGGCGCCGTCGTTGATGAGCGAATTGAGCATGAGGAAGCCGACGCGCCCGATTTCCTCGGGGTGCTGGTCGATGCCCGAATCCGCGGCGCTGTCGAGAGTGGTGGTGACGGCAAGACCAATGTCATCGGGCACGCGGATGCCCCCCCGTTTCAGAATATCCGCGACGTCGGATATGTCGGTAAAAATGGCGTCCGGCTTGTATTTCTTGCACCAGGCGAGCACGGCCTCAAGCCGCCCGGTGCGCGGGCCGCCGCCGATCACGCAGACGGGCACGCGCTGCTTTTCCGGGACGAATCGCTGGGCCATCAGGAAGCCAGCCTCGAACAAATGCCCGCTCCGAAAGATGTCCGCCTCGTGGGTGACGAAACCGATCCGCTGGTAGCCGCGTTCCTGGATTTTCTGGAAGGCGAGCATGGTGTTGGCGACCTGGTCCGCGGTGACGACGTGGGTTTCCGGTTGTTTCAACGAGCGGCCGAAGCGCACGACCGAGTAGTTCTGCCATGGGAAGCCGCCCCATTTCGGATGGGGCCTCTGCGGAGGAAGAAGGATGCCGTTGATCCCGCGGGCGGTTAGAATCTGATGGAGTCGCTCCGGGGTGAGACCGTCGCCGAGCCGGAACTCCTCGAGCCGGTAGCCGAACTTGCCGGCGGCCTTGCTCGCGCCGACCCAGTAGGCGTCGAATTCCTTATAGCTGTGGAGTTTTTCCGGCGGATTCCACGCATTGATCCAGGCGATGGCGGCGGTGATGGCGGCGGTGGATTTGCCTTTCCGGTATTGCGCCAGCGCGGAAAGCATCGGGTCCGGCGTGTAACCGAGCTCGAGCGCGGTTTGTTGGATCTTGTCGCGGAGTTCGTTGGAAATGCGCGGGCTGTTGCGCAGCGCCAGGGACACGGTGACGTGACTCACGCCTAGCAGCTTCCCAATGTCGCGAAGGCTCAGTCGGGCGGAAGAGGGATCGGGTTCCATCTGGGGTTTTCTCTAACGACTGCCGTGCATACCAGTGTAACTCAGGTGTGTCTAGCGCCGAAAGCGGGTTTTGCTTTGGCTGCAATTGTTGAAAGGCGTCCGCCGCGGAGAGTTCTCTCGCGAAGGATCGGTCAAAGCCCAAACAGAAACATTCATGAAACCCCGCCATATCCGCTCGTCTCAAGCCCGACTCATCGCCCTGGCCCTGAGCCCGGTGATCCTCGCTCCTTACACCTTCGCAGCTAACAGAACCTGGGTCGCTGTTCCGACTGACGCCAACTGGTCCACCGGCACCAACTGGGGCACGGCCGTGGCATCGACGGACGCGCTGTTCTTCGGCACCTCCGCGACCACGGTGCTGAACAACGATCTGGCAGCCGCATTTATCCTGAACGGGATCACCTTCAACAGCGGTGCCAGCGCCTACTCGATAAGCGGAAACTCCGTCACGCTGGGAGGAAACATCACTAACAACGAGTCGGCCACCGCACAGGTCCTCAATACCGCGCTCATCATGAGCGCCGCCCGCACGATCGACGTGGTCGGACAAACCGCGAGCCTGACGGCCGGTGGTCCTGTTAGCGGTGGGTTTGCCCTCACCAAGGGCGGGACCGGCAGCCTCAAGCTGAACAGTGCGACCGGCAGCAGCTACACTGGCGGCACCACCGTCACAGGGGCGCTGGTTCTCGACTTTGCAAATCTAGCAACCCCGACGAATTTGCTCCCGACCACCGGGACCACCACTCTCAACGGCGCGTCGCTCGGCGTGCTGGGCAAGGCGGCCGGTGTCAATGCCACGGCCCAAACCCTCGGGACCATCGTCTTGGGCGGTTCCAGCGGAAACTCCATTTCGGTCAATGCCAACGGCGGTGTGGGAACGACGCTGACCCTCGGCAATACCTGGACCCGCAATGGCGGCAGCACGCTTGCCATCGACACGTCGCTGGGTGGCTCCATCACTTCTGCGCCTGCGGTTGCAAATGGGATTGTCGTCGGTTCGGGCGGCACTGCCGCGATCACCATGAAAGACGCCGGAGGCACCGGTTTTGCGGCGTTGTCAGGCGGCAACGTGGTCCGTTACACCCTTGGAACTCCGCTGGCGGATGTCGATGACGCAACGATCAACTACGCCTACCTGGCCAACGGCTCAACCTTCAGCTTCACCGGCAGCCGGCTTGCCAACACACTCGCCGTGGACACCACGTCGAACAGCGGCACGCTGGATCTCGGTGGCGCGGCCAACGTCCTGACTCTAACCGCCCGGGGCATTCTCTTCACCGGCGCTAACAACTTCACCGTCCAGAACGGCCAGCTCGGTGCGGCTGCTGTCGAGACGGTGGTCGGCACCGTCGGCACCGGCATCACCACGATTAGTGCCACCATCGGCAGTGGATCCGCATCCTTGACCAAGGGTGGCTCCGGAATTCTGCATGTCTCCGGGGCGAGCACCTTCACTGGTGCGACCTCCGCGGCCGCAGGCACGCTCAGGATTGGCGCATCCACGAACCAAGGCGTTTCCGGCCCGCTCGGGACGGGCGTTGGAAATCTTCAGGTCAGCTCGGGAGCCACGGTTGATCTTAACGGGTTCAATCTCCGGGTTGCGGGTCTGCCCGCGTCGGGAGGCGGAATCGGCCCGTTTGGCCAGGTCGTCAACAACAGTGGCTCCGGAACGGCGAACCTCTCGATTGGCAATAACAACAGCAACGTGGGCACGAACGTGCTGGTCCGCGACAACACGGCCGGCGCTGGAACGGTGTCCGTCACCAAGGATGGCAACGCCCAGATCCAAATCAACAATGCGAACACCTTCAGTGGCGGCCTGACGCTCAACGACGGCTCGCTGCGCATCCAGAATTTCCAGTCGCTCGGCACCGGCACCGT
This sequence comes from Verrucomicrobiota bacterium, assembly GCA_040385685.1. Taxonomy (GTDB): domain Bacteria; phylum Verrucomicrobiota; class Verrucomicrobiia; order Verrucomicrobiales; family Akkermansiaceae; genus Luteolibacter. The sequence continues at coordinate 42,094 of JAZKGW010000038.1, forward strand.
GACTTTTGCCGGAAATTCGACAACCGCTAACAACGGTGGCGTCACCCGTATTTTTCAACCCAGCAATGGTTTCCTCAACGGGACCATTCCTAACAACATCATCGTCAACCCCGGGATCACCGGCGCGCTTTGGAATGGCTTCAATGGCAGCAACGAGTTCTGGGGCGGCTCGATCACCGGATCGGGAATCTGCCAGATCCGCAGCGATGGCTTCAGCACGACCACCACACTGACCGGCAATCTTTCCGGCTTCACGGGGACCTACGAGATCATGGCCGGCAACAACGCCGCCAACACCCACACGGTCAATATTCAGCACGTGGCGGGTTCGCCTCTCGCGCCGATCACGATGAAGGCGATCGCGACAACCAACACCGGCAACGTGGCTCTCCAGTGGAACGGCATCGCAAACCAGAGCGTTCCCTTTGGTGACCTCAATACCACCGGCAGTGAGCCCACGCTCCCCGCGACGATCACCTTGCGCAACGCCACCGTCGGCACCACGACCTTCGAGGTCGGAGCCCTCAATGCCAGCAGCACGTTCAAAGGCGTGATTGCATCTAACGGCACCTCGGTGGCCGCCGTGAAAAAAGTCGGCAGCGGTGTCTGGACACTTTCCGGAAACAACACCTACACCGGCTCCACCACGGTTGACAGTGGCACGCTCAACGTGACGGGTTCGCTTTCCTCGTCCACTGCCTGCGCGGTCAATGCGGGTGCCACGCTCAACATCCTGAACGCGGCCTTCACGTCGATCGGCTCACTCACCGTCAATGCCGGTGGATCCTATGTCGGCAGCAGTGTTAGTGTTTCAGACCCCACTAACGGCGTGGTCGTCGCGGGCGGCACCACGGCCCCCATGCGGGGAAGCCTGAGCATGCAAAACGGTCTGGCAGGGACGATGAGTGTCTTCGGCACCGCCGGCGTCAGCCTGGGTGGAGCCGTTGCCGGGGAGCGCTCGGCCCTCAATCTCGAACTCGGCGCGTCATCCGACAATCTGAGCATCAGCGGACCGCTGAACGTCAATGCGGGTGGCGTCAACATCACCGTCACCGACATCGGGGTCCTTGGCGGCCATACCTACACGCTCGCGACCTTTTCCGAAGGAACGGGTGCCGGATTCGCCACCGGCAGCGGCACCACCGTCGGCCAGATCACCCTCACTAACCCTAACATCGCCTTCGGAATCAACGGATCGCTCGTCGTCACCTCAACCGGCATCGACCTTGTCACGACGGGAGCCCCACCTCCAGCCGTGGCCTATTGGTCCGGTTCGAGCGGCAGCGCGTGGAATTCGGTGCTCTCGGGGGTGCCCAATTTCACTGTTTCCGCGACGGGCGGTCCCGTCGCTTCCGGTCCCGGCGCGACCACGGATGTGTTCTTCAGCAAGACCTCGCCGACCAATCTAACGCACACGCTCGGGGCGTCGTTTGACATCAACAGTCTCACCTACCGCGGAGTTTCCGCGGCCGTCACCACCACCGGCGCAAACCAACTGACCCTCGAAGGAGGCGGCATCACGCTGGAAAGCGGCAACGGCGGCGCGACCCTCGGCATGTCCACGCTTGTCCTCGGTGCGAGCCAAGTCTGGACTAGCAACAGCGTCAATCCGCTCACCGTTTCCGCCGCGGTCAGCGGAGCGGGAATGGACCTAGCCCTCGAAGGCTCCGGACCGGTCGCGCTTGGTGGCAGTTCGTTCACTGTCAGTTCGCTAACAGTCAACTCGCCCCTCGACCTAAAAGGCACGTCGATCTCCTCGATTTTCTATGACAGTGCCGGGGACATCACCAACACCGGCGCCACCAATGCCACCCTCGCCGCGACTGCCGACGGCCTCGTGGCTTTTTCGGGCGACATCTCCGACGATGGTTCGCACTCGATCACGTTGGTGAAAAACGGATCGGGCACGTTGGCGCTCACCGGAGAAAACTCCTACATGGGGACCACCACGATCAATGCCGGAGTTTTGTTGGCGGCCAATGAATACGCGCTGGGAACCACGGCGGGCGGCACGACAGTTGCCAACAACGCCACGCTCGATGTGAACGGCTTTTCGGTCTATGACAACCTGTCGGTGGTTGGAAACGGTGCGGGCAGTGCGGGAGCATTGATCAATAGCAGTGCCACCGCGTCGATCATCACTGGCAACGTCGTGTTTGGAGGAAATACCGCGGTCGTCACCACCGGTGACATCACCATCGAGGGAACTCTCTCCGGCGGAACTATTACCAAGTCGGGGGCAGGGAGCCTTGTTCTGACGCCTCCGCTCGATACGGGCGGCAATGGAGCGATCGTCGTCAATGAGGGCACCTTGGTCCCGGGTGTTAGGGGGATCGCGTCGCTCTGCACCGACTTGACGATCAACAATGGTGCTACCGTCAGGATGGACCCGGGCCATATCAGCACCGCGACCGCCATCTGGCAGGGACAAATCGGCAATACCCTGGTCATCAACACCGGCGGAACCCTCGACCTGAACGACACCGAAGGAGTGAACAACCGATGCAAGCACATCACCGGCACGGGCGGCCTGATCACCAACAGCGGCACCGGACCGGCACTCATGATTTTCGCCAACCGCGATGCCATCGCGACCTGGACTTGGGGTGGCAACATCGAGGATGGAGTGAACGGCGGCACGGTGTCTCTAACCATTGCCAACGGGGGTAACGGTGGATTCGGCCAAACCAACGTTCTCACCGGAACCTGCACCTACAGCGGTCCGACCAACATCACGGACAACACCATCCAGGCGGGTTCCGCCACGGCGCTCTCGCCGATTTCGGCCTACTCGCTGAGCAACAGCTCGAACAGTAGGCTGGATTTGAATGGTTTCTCGAACACCATCGGGTCGCTGTCGGGCAATGCCAACAGCCGGGTGCTCCTCGGCCCGGCCACTCTCACCACCGGAGGAAACGATGGCATCACGTCTTATGCAGGTGTCATTTCCGGTGACGGATCGGTGATCAAGACCGGCTTGGGAACACAAAGCTTCACGGGATTGAATACCTACACGGGTAACACCACGGTCAGTGCGGGTGGTCTGAGCAACAGCCAGCCCTATCTGGCGGATCCCTCCAAGGTGACCGTCCGCGACGGCGCCATCCTGGATTTGAATTTCGTCGGAACCGACACGGTCAAGTCCCTGGTTATCGGAACCACCCAGTTGCTACCCGGTGTCTACGGATCAACCCTATCAGGAGCGGCCAACCCCGATGACGTCCATTTCTCCGGCACCGGCACGCTCACCGTCACCCACGGTCCGAGCGAGTATGATTCCTGGGCGGACTCTAAAGGCCTGACCGCATCTAACAATGGTGCCACTGTGGATCCAGACCACGACGGCATCAAAAACATGCTTGAATTCGTCCTCGGCGGAAACCCGCTGGCATCCGACACCTCGATCCTGCCCGTGCAAACGCTCAGCCCCGCGAATTTCATCTTCACCTTCAAGCGTGCCGATGAATCCGAGTCGGAAATCGCCCTGAAGTTCCAATTCGGCCCGACGCTGGCCAGTTGGACCAATGTGGCGATCGGCCTAGGAAGCGCGCCTGCTGATGGAAACGGAGTCATCGTGAATGTGAACGAAGGAAGCCCCATCACCCTTCCCGACGTAATCACCGTTACCGTGCCACATGCGGTGGGTGGCAAGCTGTTCGGCCGACTCGACGCGGTCAAATGATCCCCACGGCCCGGCGTGGATCATCTCCACCGCCGGGCTCTGCATTCTTTCCCCGGGGGGAAAATAACAATAGCCGCCGCAGTGGTTTGAGTTCCACTGCGGCGGCTTTGTGTTCGGACCTAAACCGTGGCGTCATCACGCCATGTAGCGGCGCTCTGCGAGCGTCGATGTCATTGGGGAGTCCAGGGTGCCTTGCGATCACATCGGCGCTCGGGGTGCGCGGCTACAGTTCACCTTTCCGCTGATGCCTTGTGTGTTAGATGGGATCGCCAAGGATCGATAGTAAAAGCCCGCGATTGATGAGCACCCGCGAATACGACCCTCACCACCTAACACGAGTATCTCACTCGCCTGATTTCCGGCAATCCATCCATAAACAAGTCCACCAGCGAGACACTCGCAGGTGGACGGTTGATGCGGATTCAGGACTCAGAAATCAGTCATTGGCATCCAAGGTCCACGGCCCAAGTGGCTTCCCCAACGAACCCGTGCCGACAGTTTCCTTGGGGGCGAGAGTTTCGATATGGCCATCGACGAACAACACATGGTATTTCCCGCCGCTGTTAAGTTCCTCACCGGTATCGAGATTCTTTTTCCACTGTGCGGTGTTGCTCAGGTCGGCCGCCGATTTGAACGCGGCCCGGCCACCCGTCCAGGGCCGCTCCGAAAGCAAACCGGTGCGACTGGGATCGCTCGCCCTGGCCACCGGCAAGCCCGCGCCCCAACTGCTGAACATCGCAAACGAGCGGAGCGCGTAAGCAAACTTCTTGCCCTTGTTGTCACCGGTTAGTTTGTCATTGCCGTGGAGGAAAATCCCTTCGTGTGCCTTGGGGACGACGGGTGGAGTGGTTTTGACGATGACGCCGCTCAAGCCCAAGTAGTCCTCGAGCTCGCCATCCCACGACAGATCATCTTCGTAAGCCGTGCCGTCCGGGGCGGTCTGTCCCGGGTAGTGTCCCATTCCCGGAAAGCGTGACGAGTGATCGCCGGCATAGCTGTTCATCGCGATGCCCAAGCTGCGCAGTTGGGTAAAAGCCCAGGGGCGGATCAAAGAACCGGCTAATTGTTGCCCATATTGCTCCGTTTTTTCGGATTCCAGTGCCCCCCCGAACAACTCCAAAAACAACGAATCCTTCAAAACCAACTGAAACGCGGTTGATGACAAGGATTTTCGATGGAGCCGGCTATCAGAGTCGAACTGATGACCTACTGATTACAAATCGGTTTCCGAAGGCTCGCCATCCCTTATTTTACAAGCCTCCCAGAGGACGAGTAGCAAACCGGAGTAGCATACTCCCGGTTGAGCGGACGTTTTTCGGGAAAGGAGGCCACCGTGGAGGCCTCTGATTCGCCAGTAAACACCACCTTGCCGTTCTTTCTCCGCATGGGGGAAAGTGATGGCATATTCCGCGCCAATTACAAGCCACGGGATCATGCCCGGCTTCGGTCGAAGGTATGGGAGGCCGCTGCCGATGAGGCCGACGCGCTTCATCTGTCGGGCAAGACTTACGAGCCGCTGGACGACATGCGGGTGCGCTGGATGCTCGATTGGTGCGATGTGATCGCAGGCACCAAGCGCGGCGTCGATGACGGGCTCGCCGCGTCGATGGAATTCGCGCTCCAGCGGAAACCCCCAACGCTTTCGGGCCGGGAGCGTGCGGCCGGAGCTCACCTTGAAACCCTGGCGCAAGGGTCATGAGCGGGAAGGGCTACGACATCCCCCGGATCAAGGACAAGCTCCCGGCGCTTTCGGAGATGCTGTCCCGCGACGGTCACGAACTGCGGAAGCAAGGATCGGCGATCTTCACGTGCTGCCCCTTCCATGAGGAAAACACCCCGTCTTGCCAGGTCGATGACCGGACCGGGAAATTCCACTGCTTCGGGTGCGGAGCCGGCGGCGATATTTTCGATTACTGGCAGAAGGCCACGGGCCTGAGCTTCCATGACACGCTGGAGCAACTGGCGGGCATGGCGGGGATCGGTCCGGAAACGGAATACACGCCACGCCGGGCCGCTCCGGTAGTGAAGCCGAAGGTCGAGGAGAAGCCGCCCGAGCCGCTAGAAGCTGACGCGTTAGAGCGCTGGAAAACGGCGTGCGAGCGACTGGCCAACGACGGGCGTGAGATCGAGCGGATCGCCGCATGGCGCGGCATCGAGCCGGGCTGCATCCGCTGGGCGGCCCGGCGCGGCCTGATGGGAACCTACGTGTGGTGGGACTCGCCGCGGGAAGCCTTCCTTGTCGAAATGCCGACCGCCCTCTCCCCCGTGCCTGTCGCCGTCCACATCCGCCTCGCAGCGGGAACCAAGGGCAACCCGACGGACAGGAAAGCGTCGTGGAACTTCAACCCGAAAGGGTGCGGGGCATGGCCGTTCATCATCGGCGACCTCACCTCCGCCGACTACATTTTCCTGTGTGAAGGCCAGTGGGACGCGCTGGCGCTGGTCAGCCTGATGGGCTGGCACGAACGCGAGACATGGCCGAAGGTGGCCGTCGTCGGCTTGCGCGGATCCTCATCCGGCGCGCTGCTGCTGAAACATGAAATCAACCCCACAGCCACGCTGTTCGCCATCGCGGACGCGGACGGCGCCGGAGCCCGCTGGTTCGTGAACAAGGGCGACATGGTCGAGGTGAAAGGCAAGGAGGTGGAAGTCCGCGAGGACGGGCTTCTCACCAAGCTGCACGATCGCTGCCGCACCGTGGCCGCATTCTGGCCAACGACCCGCAAGGCCGACCTGAACGACCTCGTCAAATCCGGGGAGATCACCCGCCCGCTGCTGCTCGGATACCTGCAACCGCTCATGGTGAACCCGAAGACCGCCAAGCGCGGCCCGACCTTCGCGCAATGGTGCAAGGCCAAGTGTGGAGACGAGGAGCACGGCCAGGCCGCCACCTACATTCACCAAGACAAGCTCAAACCCAAAGGCCGCCGACCCTTGAAGGACTGGGAGCGCCACTGGGAACGCACCGGAGTTCCCGAGCCGAAGCACGCCGACCTGGTGCTCGCATGGCTCCGCTATCGGGAGGATTGCAAATGACACCCTCCACGACTTCACGCCACTCACCCACCCATGCCACGCAGCAAAAAGCCACCCCTGCTGAAAAAACTCACCGGCACATCGGCCGCCCGTTACGGGAGCCTCCCGATGATCGCCCTGCCCGCCGACAATGAACTCCAACGCTCTTTCAACACCGATGTCGCCCACGTCCTCCAAGGCTCGTCCCTCTATCGGAGATCCACGGTCCTCATGCACCCCTTCGAGGGCGAGCTTCGCGAGATGCGGGCCGACTCGTTCGTGTCGTGGTCCCAGAAGTATTTCGTCGGCTACAAGCTGAAAACGGACAAGGACGGCAATCCCTATCAGGTGCTTCGGGACATGACCGAATCCACCGCGAAGCTGTGCCTCGCCTCCCCTGAATTTGTTTCCTCCATACCCATGATAAACCGCATCTATCCATCGCCCGTCCCCATGATTACCGAACAAGGGGCTCTCATCCTCTGCACCCCCGGCTACGATCCGTCCACCGGAACCTATGTCTTCGACGGCAAGATCGTCCCGCAGGATCCGGACCCCAACCGCCCGCCGCTGACAGGCCCGGTCAGCTCGGACAACTACTTCGACGATTCCGTTAGTCCTGCCGACGCCTTCTGGCAGCTCTACGACCTTCATAGTAATTTCCCGTTCGCCGACTGGAGCGACTGGATCACCCCCGGCGATTCCGACCCGCTCTATCGCCTCGACGACAAGGGCGAGGTTCGGAAATACCGGATGTCCCGCTCCCTCGCAGTGCAGATCGGCGCGATGCTCTCGCTCTTCGCGGCGAACTGCGTGCCGCAGGCCGCGTCAAGGATGGGCTTCATCTACAACGCCAACCAGCAGAGGTCCGGCAAGACGCTGCTGGTGAAGATCGCCACCGCTCCGGTCTATGGCGGATTCAAGGCGCAGAGCTGGCGGGAGGACGAGGAAAGCATGGTGAAGAGCCTCGACGCCGAGATTCTAGCGGCATCACCCTACATCTGCTTCGACAACGTGCGCGGCATGGTGCAGTCGCAGGTCTTGGAAGGACTCTTCACCTCGCCGATCTGGACGGGGCGGATCCTCGGCCGCACCGAGAAGTTCGTGGCGGAGAACAACACCTGCATCTTCATCACCGGCAACAACGTCAATGCCGGCACCGACATCCAGCACCGATGCCTCTACTCATCACTCCACGTGGACGAGGGCGACGCGCAATCCCGCGACATCGAAGGCTCCATTATCGACGACGTATGGCTGGCCGACCCGAAGAACCGCCGGGAGATCCTGAGCGCTCTATGGTCAATCGTCCGGCATTGGGATCACGCGGGCAGGCCCATAGCGCTAGGGCGCACGCGCCAAGGCTTCGACACGTGGGGCAAGCTCATCGGCGGCATGGTCGAGTTCGCGATGTTCGGCGACATGCTGGAGCGCCCCGTCCTCGAAAACGCAGGTGACTCGGAGGCAGAGGACATGGTTTCGCTCATCAAGCTACTCCACGCCGCAGACCGGCCCGACTATACCTATCAGGAGATTGTTCACTTCTGCTGGGACCACGGCCTCTTCTCATGGTTGCTGCAAGGCCGGGAGGACATGCGCCCGCTACGGCCCGACCAAGGCGCTCCCGCCCTGCTCACGCTGCTCCTCAACGACAAGTGCAACTCCCGGATGGGCGTGCTGCTCAAGCGCCACAGCACAGAGCGCGGCAGCGTCCATTCCTTCAACGACGCGAGCGGCACACCCGTCAAAGTCCGCTTCTTCAGCAAATTCGGCGGACGCCACAAGCGGTTTTTCCTCAACCCCATCACCCTCTCCACCCACCCGTGACCGATTCCCTGACGGGCAAACGCCGCCGCCGGATCCGCCGCATAATCGACACCACCGGCCACCACTTCGGCCTGGGCGAGTGCAAACCGTTGCGCGGATTCCCGGAAGGCGAGGCGCTCGTCTTCGAGTCACGCCACCATTTCACCCGCGTCCAGATCATCCTTCCGCTAGACCCGGCGAAGGAAGCGATCCGTCCGGATTATCGCCCGTCACGCCAGTCGCCCCCGCCCTGCACCGATCCGCCCTGCCGAGAATTCTTCGTCAAGGTCAGCGACGACGGCGAATGGTGGGAACCCGGCATCGAGCTGGAACTCACCAACCCTGAAATCACCCCTTCCAACCCAAACTAACACACATCATGTCATACCCCAATAACCCACTCTGGAAACTCGAAGTCTTCGACCAATTCGGCAACACCGTCGCCCGCAGCTCCCACGCTCCGAACAGCGGCCCGCCGAGCATCCAAGGCGACATGGTCGCACTGGCCGAGGCCATGCCCTCCGTGAAAGCGCTCGACCGTTTCTTCGTCGATCCCGACGAACAGGCGAAGCACTGCTACGAGGCATACTGCACCGCCTTCGAGGAAACCTACGGCAGCACACATCCCACCTGGGACGAGCTCAAGGCCATGCCCCACAAGACTGACACCGTGGAAATCTGGCGCAGAACCGCTGCCGCCGCCGCTCGAATCGACCACAATCTCAACTGAGTGAGTCAGGGAGGACATTGCATCCGGGAACGAAGAGAGGAGTGCAAAGTTTTTGGCAGAACGTCCTGAGCGCTGGCCACCGCCCCTAGCGGTGGCCAGCGTTGGAACAGGGGTTGCCGTAACTACGTGAGATCATGATGACAGGGTGGCGGTTGCCGAGCCGCGACTTGCTCAAACTTTTTTTTGGATTCTCGCGATGCGTCCTTCAAATCCTGAACTCGTGCCATCTTCTAATCCTAAATTCATGGCTTGCTGACAAATTGATATTGCATCAGAAAACCGATTGTCTTCGGTAAAAATGGTGGCGAGGTATTGGTAAGTAGAAACCCTCGGCAACACGCCATCCATCTCTTTGACTAGGTGTGGCTTGAGCCTGGGAAACTCTTGAGTGTGAAGAATGCCGTAGTTGATGCACAACTGTCGCATGTTGCGGTCTTTGCGCCTCTTGTAAGTATGTCCGACCAGGTTCAGAAGTAAGAAATGCCTATCAACGGGATTGGTTGAAAACTTTGTGGCGGCTTCCATCCGTGGGAGACAGTCTGAACTCCACGCCAGAAAGACTTCGTCCGCTGCTACATTCCTATTGCCGCGGGTAATGTAGATATTGCCAACCTTCGGCGCGGCTCGTTGAGGCAGCGGGGGCGGAAAAGACTTCGGGCTACCAAAAATTCGTTGAAAGAGGCTCATGTATTTCTTTGGCTAGTGGTTAGTTTCAGCCCTTGTTCGGCTGGTTATTTCTTCACAAGAACGGTCTTACCAAGTCTCCTTTGTAATGAATCCAAGTGCTTATTGGTCCCAACAACGATGTAGTCCTCCAAGGTCTGAAGAAGTTCGCGATAGGAAGGATACTCATGCAGCGGGTTCGCTACTGAATAAAGATGGGAAACCTCGAATTCCGATGGGCTCTCAACAACTTCAATTACAGCCTCATCAAGACCGGAACAATCATTGTGTGCAGCAAACTTGTGGCGCAGCTCAAGGAGCCTTTGGTGAGTATCCAACTTGGCGGATAAGGATAGGTAAATCTTCTTCGGATCCAGAGATGACCGCCCTGTTCCGCTGGAGACAAAACACTTGCCGTAAGAAAGAATGAAACTCCTGAAGAGAGCTTGCTGGGTCAGGACCTCCGAGAGTGATGATAGAGGATGAACATGATGGGTCGATTCCGCCAGATCCAAGAATGTGCGAGCCTCGAACACCTGCATCATCAGGAAAGTCCAACGATTCAGTTCTTCAAAACGCGGATCAACTGAGTCCGCTTCTGTAAAGGCTAGTTGCTTCATATTCTTGGCGAGTCTCAAGTGCTGTGGTATGTAAAGAAACTGGCGATACTCTCAGCCGGCACATGGAACTTCATGATGCAAAAAAAGCCGCCGGAACACGGATAAACCGTAGAGCCCCCCGATCGACTGTGCGAACTACCTACGAATGGATCACGGAAGATCAACGATCCACTCTCCTTCCTTCTTCTCAATCACCAACTTAGAGTAGCCCCAATCCTCATGTTCATCTCTCATCTGTGCGTTGTCGCATAGATGCTTGGCCAACTCCCGGAAAAGGTGGTGGTCTGGAACTTCCCAAACCGCAGTTCTGCCGCTATACTCAAATCGTGCAAACATGCGGGATGGCACATCGGGCGAATCAGGCAAGTCCCCGCGCTCAAGCTGAAGTCCAACGATGTAGCCGTAGAAGGCTTCACCGGTGCCGATCATGGGAATGTGGTCTTGCATATGCCTTCAAATTCTCTGACGAACGTTGTCATTCGTTCCGGGCTACGATCCTTAAAAATGGATTCTTTGGCCAGCGGATTCGAAAAACGCACGATTGCGCGATGCGGACACGAGGCGATGTGGATGCTCGTTTCCATTTTGATGACTTATCGTACATTTCATTGCGAGAGAATTCTCCCAAAGGACCCCTCCCGGAAGCCCACCCTAGCACTAGGGTCTAGCCGCTAAGAGCACTTCATCGGCCGTGGCCACTCGCCCCAGATGATGAACGCGACCGGGCCGCGACGGAATAAACCGCCACGCCCCGTGCAATCTCCAACCTACGTCCGCGCTGGTTTATCCAGCGCGGACGTTGTCGTTTAGCCGATCCATGCGCGGTCCCACGCATCCCCGTGAGCCGCCACACAGTTTTTGCCAGGTATGTAGGCGCAGCCGGCGGCGGGGATCCGGAAGTCGCAGTCCACACCCGCGATCGCACCGACCGCTCCGGAGGCGCCGGATCCGACGGTGCTCACCGGCACGCTGAAGGTCGTCGCGGACAGCACGTTGATGTCATGCTCGCCATCCAGAATGCCGCCGAGCGCCCCGGGAAGCCCGCGCAGCCGCACCGTCTGACCCGTGTGGAAGCCGTGGGCCTCGCCAGTGGTGACAACGCACGGACTCGCCGCCGTGGTAGCGGTGATGGACGGTCCACGGAACAACCGATAGGTGCCGGAATCGTTGAAGATGAACGAGCCGATGATGGTGAAATCGCGCCCGGTGGAGTCGAAGATGAAGTTATGGGAAAGCCAGTTGTCGAAGCCGATTGGTTTGGTCATGCACTACGCGCCGTGTCAGCTCAGAACGTCAGGGTGAACGGCTTCACGAAGACGGTCGCGGCATCGACGCTGGGCTTGATGTCGAGAATGTCGCTCATGCCATGCGAGCTGGCGCGGGAGTCCTTGTGGGTGGAAATCAGCATGCCGTTAGGACTTGGAACGTCGAAGTTTACGAAACAGCCGTCCGAAATCTCGCCCCTGTCGATCGTGACGGAGGCCGATTCGGGAGAATCATCATCCGTGCTCATCCACCAGCCGATGTCGCCATGACCTGATCCCGTGCCTCGCGACGGGGTGCATTGCTGCCAGTCCTCCGGTGTCCAATCCGTCCCATCGGTGATCGCCTTCCAAGTTTTCTTCTCGACCGGGAGCATCTGGCCCTGGTCATCATGGGTCTGGGTCAGATTCAGCTTGAGACTGCCGCTGACCGGAGCGCCGCAGCGGATGTGAACGAAGTTCTCAATCATCGCCTCGGTGTTCTTTCGCGAGCGGACGCCTTTTTTCGAGCCACCGCCACCTATCTTGCCGCCACCACCGAGCTTGCCGCCACCGCCAAGCCC
>JAZKGW010000039.1:0-50432 GCA_040385685.1 Verrucomicrobiota bacterium
GTGGCAATCCCCAAATAGACGAAGCTCTTCCCCATACCCAAGGTCACCAGCCTGGCTCCGAAAATCGCCAGAATAACACACCATGATACCATCCAGCGGTTTCCAAACATTGCTATCAGATGGATGACGGCCGGGGCGGGGTTATAATCTCCCAGCCGTCGCAATGCTTTTGGTCGATTGGGGCATTGATGGAACCAAACCATCTTGCGGGCATCATGACCCGCTGGCCTGGTTTTTTTCCCAGCCACGCCGCCCACCACGAATAGCTGCTATTGGCGATGATGTGGTCATTCGCCAAACCCATGAGATGCATGTCAGTCAAAGCGCAGTATGGTTTGTCGTGTTGGACAACCTCGACATCGCGTCCGGACATGTGGCGGGCGCACCAAACGGGATCATCCGAAAATATGAAGAATCGCACATTGCTTGAATCGTCGCGCATCCGCTCCATGGCAGCGCGATAGTATTCCGGACCGCATAGATCGAGTTGCGGGTTCCCCGCGTAGTCAGTCCTGCGGACATGCACGGCTACGGCTCCCTTTTCGCGCAATCTCGCGGCCAACGCCTCGCAACCCAATTCCAATCCGAGATCTGCGGTTGACAGTTCCTCCCGCAGCATCTGTTCGTGACCTTGGAAATAGATTGGAGTCTGGAAGTAACCAAACAACATGCAATCGTTTGGAGCATCCAGGAAGCGTGGGTCGTATGATTGATCCCGTTCACTCTCCCGCAGGACCGGAACTCCGCGGTATTCCCAGTAATGTTTACCGGTGGCTTTCAGCAGCGCGCGGGTTCCAAGCGAAACGCGTCTAACGATTCTTGCCTTTCCCGCCGCCGGTCCGGGCAGGCGTTTCAAACACTTCACTTGTCCCCAGCCTTCCCGGTTGAACCAGGACCCGTCCATGACCAGCGGAACGCCATGCTTCCGGGACAAAATCCGCCCCAACGAGTATTGGAACATGTTGTTGCCAAGGCGGCCTAACATGACGACGCGGATCATGGCCGGGTGGTCTTCCTCGCAGCGACAATTCCCAAGCCGGTATGGCAGCCAAAATGATTCTTGATATCAGCCGTTCTCCAATCGATGTCATCGTGCATCACCTCGGAGTCATCGAGATAGGCGAAGTGTTCGATTTCCCAACCGTCGTCGAACCAACCCACCAGGGTTTCCGCCGCGAAAATCCGGTGGGCGTTGAACTCGATCCGCTGCGGTCCGATGGGCGTGGTCAGATAGAGCATCCCTCCCGGTTTAACCATACGCTTCAATTGCTTCAGACCCTTTTCGTGACCTAGGGGATCGATGGTATCCCCATAGCGTCCCAAACCGAAATGTTCGATCGTATGAAGGCACGACAAGGAATCCGTGCACTGGACCCAGGCATCCGGCAGCTCCGCCATCAGATCGAGCTGATGGAACACGATGTTGCGGATCGCCCTAGGTTGCGGGCGAATATCCAGAACCTCCACTTCCCGGAAAACTGCAAGGTGGCCGATGAAACCGTCGATCCTCGAACCGACGTCCACGTGCCGCACAGGTTTGTTTCGATAGATCCAGTCCGCTACCAGCAGGTCCTGATGAAAGTAGGCCCCCAAGTTCCCGCTGGAAGCTTCCCATTCGTCCAGCATGGGAAGCTGGCGGCCCCAGCGGAAGTCGCCGTCCATCCGGGCCCTGAATTCGCGGAGGTCCTTGAGATAGCGGCCGATGGCGCCCGGCGCGTGGAACAAACGTTGGAGGTCCAAACCGAAAATCCGCAGGGAGTGGAGGAGGGGAGGCATTTGAAATGATCAGAGAAAAACCAACGGAATCGCGCGGGATCAGTTTCCGTTAGCATCGAGGCTGCGGAACGCCATGAGCATTTTATCCGTCACGATCCGGGTCGCATAACCTTCCCTCAGCTTCAGACCGCACTCGTGGACTTCGTCCGGGCTCATCGTCATGACTTCCTCAAGCGCCGAGAAAAGCGATTCCCGGGAGTCCAGCGAGAATGCTCCCTTGTGAGTCGCCACGCCAAGGACTTCTTCCACCGAGGTTCCTGCGACAAAACAAACCGGAGTGCCCAGATAATACGCTTCCAGCGCGGGCAGGCCGAAGCCTTCGATTTCAGAGGGCAAAATGAGTGCGCGTGCAGCCAGATAGGCGGCTTGCAGCTCGCTGTCTTCGAGAAACGGCCGCTTCATGATCGAACGCGATTCTGCCAGAAAGGGAGCCACTTCGGGAGGGATGGCGCCGATCAAGTGCAACATCGGCAAACGAATCCCCGAGGATTCCGCCTCGTGCCACCAGCGGACAAGGTGAGCCGTGCGTTTGTGAGGTTCACAGGATGACAAGTGAATCACATAGTTCTCCTTCGAGGGAAGGATGGGTTGAGGAATCTCTTCATAGAGACAGGGCTCGTGGGTCACTGTTATTTCCTTTGTAGGAATGCCATGGCGCTTCATGAATTCCCGAATTTGTCTTTTTGAAGACTCGGAAACCGTGAAAATGCGGTCAGCCCGTCTCAGCGTATGTTTGAGCATGATCGCCCAGTAACCATATTCCCAGCGACTACGCCAATCGGGATAGTGATCCTCGTCGTATTGGATGATCGTGTCATGAATCGTCACTACGGAAGGCCGGCAAAACGAACTCATCAGTGGGAGGTAGCCCTTGGGAAAATAATATAGATCAGGTTCATGCCTGCGGCTCTTGAAGAGGGGATGAAAGTGGTCCGTCAGCAGCCTCACCCATTTGCGACGGGTTCCCCAAGGGAGGATCGTGTTGAATTTCACGCTGGCAGGTGCGTGCTGGGACGTCCGGGAGGCAATGGTTCTGATGCTTGCCTGACCACTGATCTGAAGCGCGTTGAGCACGACTTGGGACATCCGCGAGATCCCGAAACTCCGGTCGTGACCCGGATTCTGGTCTGCCAAATAAGCCGTGATCTGCAGAGGGACGATGGCATTTGCCGCGTCTTCTGCTGGCGCGTTGGATATATCAATCCCGGCCGCCGGTCGGTGCGATTCCCGACCGATATCCGCCGCCCCATGGAATGCCTTTTCCACCCGCTCGACAAACCGGCGGGGCAGGAAGTGTTTCTGGTAGAATCTGCGGGAAGCTTCTGCGGTTGCCTCGTTCCCCCTGCCGCGGGAATACAGATCGGTCAATGCGGTGGCGTATTGGTTCGGGGATTCGATAGGCAACAAACACGCCGTTTCACAGCCTTCCAGCATCGCGGGGATCCCGGCCCAGCGGGTGGAAATGATCGGCAGGCCCGCACCCAATGCCTCCATCAGAACGATGGGTGTCGCCTCGGACGAGTAATGGGTCGGAAAGAAGAACACATCCGCCGCGGCGTAGGCGCACCACTTTTCTTCCGCGATCAACTGGCCGGCGAATTCCACCATCGACTCCAGCTCCGTTTCCGACCGCAACCGGTGCACTTCATTTTCGAATTCCTTGGAAAACCATTTTCCCACCAACCTGAATTTGAAATCCCGTTCCCGTCCCTGTTGCTTGAGCAGGGAAGCCGTCCTCAGGATTTCCAACACGCCCTTGCCCTCTTGCAAGCTGCCGACGAACAAGACGGTCAGCGCTTGGTTAGCTGGACGCTCGCCCCGCGTTAGTTCCGGCACGTCGATCCCGCATGGGCACCACTGCCACGATTTTGCAGCGAAAATCTCATGAGGTGGGACTGCTTCCTGAGCAACCTCCAATGACACGTCGGCCGTTCGATAGACGAGCGAGCCGAGCAACCGCCGGAGGGCTGAATCACCCACGAAAACGGGAAGGCCGCTCGCGTGATAGATGAAGATTGTGGATCCCGCCAGATAGCGGACGCTGGATAGAAACACGACATCCCTCAGAAACGGAATCCACTTCGCGCTCGCGGGCGGATAGAACAAAATGCACCCGGGATTCCGCTTGAGGATTTTCCTCGCGCTCACAATCAACTGGAAGAGATGCCCGATCTTCTTCCATTGGAAACGGCCGACCTCCTGCATTTCCTCGCTGAACTCCATGCGCAGTCGGTGCACGTCGAAGTCCGGCCAATCGTGATCAAACAGAATCTGCGTCGCCACCGCCTGGCCATGCCAAGGCGGCGGAGTCTGACCCATCAGCAGGATCTCTGGCTTTGCAATTTCCTGACTCATTAGCGTCTTGATCTCCAATTCTCTGCGGGTTCAGGAAACTACGTTTCTTCGTGAACGCAGGTTCGCTGCTTTGTCTCGTGCCACGCTCCATCGCCCCGAGACCCAGCGTTCCGTCGTCACCCGGTCAGGAAATCCAGGGCGATAGGCGCTCACCATGACCTTGCGGGTCCAATAAGCTCCAACTCGCAAACGCTCCAAGCGATACTGCATGATATACCATAACTTCCGCCACTTGCCGGTGGCCCCGGTTTCCCGTTCCCATTCGCGTCGCTCCGCGAACAGCAGCGCGGATTGACCGAGGTTCGTACCCAGCATGCAAAAAACGGAAAGCGGCTGATGCAGGGTCGCCGCCCGGTAACCAGCTTCCAGCAGCTCTCCGATCCAAACCGCGTCCGCGATGGTTTTCCAACGCGTATCCAGAAAATGGCCCTCGTCCAGCACCCGCCTTCGCACGAATGTGGCGGCTGAGAAGGTGCTCAGATGACTGTAGCGGATATGTCCCAACGTCGGCATGACCGCCCTTCGGTAGGCGAGGGGAGCCATCGCATCGTCGACCAGAATAATATCACCAAACAGAATATCTGTTCCTGGATGCTCGTCAAAGAACCGAGCCACCCGCTGCAAGGTGCCTGGCAAATACTGCTCGTCACAATTCAACCACGCGATAATTTCACCGCTTGCCTTCCGGAAGCCGCGGTTGATCGCGTCATACATCCCGTCGTCCTTTTCGGA
Organism: Verrucomicrobiota bacterium; assembly: GCA_040385685.1. Lineage (GTDB taxonomy): Bacteria > Verrucomicrobiota > Verrucomicrobiia > Verrucomicrobiales > Akkermansiaceae > Luteolibacter. Next base: position 4,864 of record JAZKGW010000039.1, read on the forward strand.
CACGCAGGTGGCGCTTGCCTGTTCTAATGCCCAATGATCGAAATCTCCGCCGCTGCCACCGTCATGAATCAGATGCTCGACCGTGAAATCACCGGTCTGATCCCGGACGCTGGCCGCGCAGCATATGAGATAGTTCACTTGCTTGAAGCTTGGAGTGACGACCGAAACGCGAGTTGGTCCAACGGGACGATGGCGGGCGCTCAAGGAATCGGACTTCGATTGGATAGTCATCGAAAACGTTGGTGTTTGGAACGGCCAACTAACTGAGTTTCCGCCGGGGTCCGAGTTCCTGGGTAACCCGGGTCTGCGAAACTCTTGTAGCACAAGGCAGGACTTTCATCGGCCTGCGCGACCATCAGCAAACCGTCAAATAGTTGTTGATGACCTTTGCGCACTTCGTCCAGGAGCAATTGGCCTCCACAAAGTTCTGTCCGTTGCGCCCCTTGGACTCGCAGTCGTCGGGGGAGGATAGGACCGTGTCCAGGATGTTTGCGAGGACCCTTGGATGGCGGTCTTCGAGGATCCATCCGCAGTTCTGGGCGCTGACGATGGACGACATGCCGCCGGTGGAGGAACACACGACTGGCGTGCCGCACTTCATCGCTTCCAAATAGACAAGACCGTAGGGTTCGTAGAGCGACGGCATCGCGAAAAGTGTGGCACGATTGAACAATCGCTCGAGTTCCTGCCAATCGAGAAAACTGTGGATGGTCACTTTCTCTTCTGATTCCAGCATTTCCAAACCCGCGCGATCAGGGCCAACCAGGATCAGCTCCGCGTGTGGATGCTTTTCGCGAATCATTCGGAAGGCTTCAAGAAGAATGCCAGCGCCTTTGTTGATATAGTTATGTCTGGCGACGAACAAGATTTTCGGGTGGGAGAAATCCCGGGCCGTCTCCATGCGGGAGATTGCTCCGGTTCCAGTGTAGCAGGTGGTTATCCGATTCCCGGCAACGCCGTAACGGTTGACTAGGCTATGTTTAACCCAGTCCGTTGTCACAAAAAAATGTTCGATGGACGAAAGTGAATTTCGATAATAGCGGTTGCGACGCCGCATTTCAATGTCTAGCAGAACATTGGCCGTCCGGGAACGGTCTCCGTATCTCTCCCTGAACCAAGGCATCAGGAATTGCTCAAAGGTTGAGTCGGTGAAGACCAAATGTCTCAGCCCTGTATTGCAACCGGGATGAGGAAGATGCTCTCCGGAAATATGCAATACCGTGTCACATCCCTGCCGGTGGAAATGACGGGCCAGATTGTCCACCAAGTGGCGCGAGCCGACTTTGGAAAACAATGCGGAAGCCGGGGATACTTTGTTCAGTATTGTCGCTGGCAGCCCTCTTCCTGCCGCCGGCTCTGCGTGATAACAGGGCAGCGGATCTCCATCTTTTTCCAGCGCTCCAATCAAGTTCGCAGGCGTTCCGCTCCACGTCGTGGCCAGCCTGGGATCCAATCCGGAATAGACGCCCAGCTTCATTTCGAACGGGTATTCTCCAAGGTATCAATGCCGAGTCGGATGGCGTTCTTCACAGCGATATCGGAGTTCATGTGTTCCCAGGTTCCCCACCGTCCGAATCCGATCACACCGTTAGCCTTCGCCCAATCCAAAATCCGTGAAATCTGCTGAGGCTTCCCGATTGTGTTGACCGGATAGGCATACTCATTGGTGTGGCGCCAGGAAGTCGTCGTGTCTGAACGTCTGGTGTTGGTTTCAGTCCAATAGCCTCGTGATCCGGGTGAGAAATTGGAGCGCAGGAGTTTGCGATGGTGCCCTTGGGATTCGTCCGGCTCGTAGATCCAGTGAGCGTCGCTTGGCAGCGTTTCCGGAACGTAGTCCACGTCGATGCTTACATTGAGAAGTGCAGTGATGTCCTCGCTGACGCTCGTGTCCACATCGGTCCACTTCTGCCAGTGATGCCAAGGCACGGAATTGAAGATCACATCCGCCTGCCAGGTGTCGTTGATGGAAAGTTGCTGAAGGTTTACCGAGGTAATATCGACTCCGGTGACGAGAGAATCGCCCAAGGCTTCTCCCATGCGTTTCCACACCTCACCATAGCCATAACTCTTCGGATAGAGAAAAACCCCGTGTGCGGGCAGGCTACCGAACGGCTTTCCTTGCAAGCAGCTTGCGACCGTTTCGCGGAACGAAACGTTCGGGAGCTTGTAGAGCCAATAGGTTCCCAACAGATCCGGGTCCATCGACCAGATTTTCCGATTGTAGGGCAGCATGTAATCGTCCGCAATGCGCTCGCCGAACTTCCACTTGATCCACGAGGCGAACGACTCAGGCATCGGGAGATCGCGGACGCATCCTGCCTGGGCGATCGATTCGATGTAATCGAGCTGCTGCTCGATGTCCAGTTGCCAGAGATTTGCCTCGTAGGGATGATCCACCAACCTCGAAAACATGTTGATCTTGGAGACCCTGTTGTGGCGGTTCCATTCGCTCTCGGGGAGAAACCGGAATACAAGATCGAGAACCTCCTGGTGCTTGATGTCGAGAAAGTGGCCGCCGCCGAGATCGAGCGGCGCGTCGTCCACCGTCGCGCTTCTGCAGAGACCACCGGCGATCTCCTCTTTTTCGAGGACCAGGATCTCGGAAAGCGACACTCCTTGGTCATGGAGCGTGTGTGCCAATGCCAAACCACTTGGTCCGGCGCCCAGAATCAGATATTTTACCTTTCTCATGATGATGAATGTTTGGCTGTTCCCGCGCCGCGCCTGCAGCGCTTCATGCAGTCTTTCTGCGGACCGCTCAATGCATTTTCCACGGGGAACTCATGGTCGATCCTTTACCACGCCTGGCGCGAACGTAAGCAGGCAGATACTCGGACCGGAGCAAGGAAATGAAAGTGCGGATTTTTCGCCTGAGCCATTTGCTCCGGTGCGACGAGGTTCCAGTGGTGACCTTGTAGTCGGTGTTGGCGTTCTCCGGCATCCACGAACCGCAGCAGTGATGGAGAGTCATTCCCGCCTCCTTCCGAAAGGCGGGTTGCTCGAACATTTCCTTCGGGTAAACAGAAATCTGTTGTTCCGGATCGACCCAACGCTTTCCATCCAGAAGGAAGCCGGCCACATGATTGATGAAGTAGTCCGTGAAGACCGAGTTGCTTACCGGCCACGCGTCCTCCCTGACCTTGTGATATTCGGATAGGATCCCGCCCATCAGTGGATGTCCGGCCGGACTGTAAACCACGGCGGTTCCGAGAGCGCAGGCATACATGTAGCCGATGATGAGGTGGTCGCCTTCGAACTCCAGAAGATTCAGCGGCCGGATGATCTCGACATCCGCGTCAATGTAGAATCCGCCCTCCGTGAAAAGCTTCAACGGGCGAATGATATCGACCAGGAAACCCCATCGCTTGTCACGGATCGCCTTCCTGCCGAAAGCATACTCCGACATGTCGATGTTGTCATTGTTCCACTCGTGGAATTCAAAATCTGGATTGAGGCGTTTCCATTCGGCAACGTTCGCCGCGACGCTGGCGGGAGGCATGCCGCCAAACCAGCAGTAATGGATTTTCTTAACCATGGCCTGGCGGGATGAAATATTTCTCTGCTTGCGTCGCCCGCTCGGACCTGCCGGGTGGCCTTGGTGGATCACGGAGTGCCGGGGGGCGACTTGCGTTCCAACGCCGTCGGATCAACCGGTTGATAGCAAGGCGGCGCAAACCTCGGACGCAGGACCAGTCGTGCCAGCCGGACCAACCGTTTCAGTGGCTGGGGAAGGTGGTCCCGCAAATCGAGTCTCGATTCCACGATGGGTTTGAAATTCATGTCCGGCGTCCCTTCCTGCCAGGCGAGTGAGTAATCCGATTGCTGTGGCCATGAGGCGAAAATCGGGACGGCCGCCACCCGCCTGGCGATCACCAGAAGATAGGTCTGCACGTCATTTACCAATTCGACCCTCTGCCGGATCTCCTTTGGATCCGCCACCGCATGCCAGGGAACCTTTCCGAAGGATCCCTCCGCAATAAACATTTGTTCGACGGCGAATCCGTTCTCCGAACTGAAAACCCGGTGGTAGAGTTCCGGGCTGAATTGATAGAATCCGTGACCCATGGCGTTGTTGCACTGGGTCATGATATACATCCTGCCGCCTACCTTTACCGCCTCCATCGAACTTCTGAGTGCAACCGGGAAATTGAAGACGTGCTCAAGCGTTCCCCCGTCGATGACAGCATCGTATTGCTCTCGCATCGATTGCGGCAGGCCCTCGTTCAAATCGGCGGTGTGGGTCGCTCCCTCGTAGTCGGTCGCATCGACCGAATCTGTGAGTTTCGCCCCCAATTCCTTTAAAAATGGTTCGAAGAATCCCTTGGGATCGGAAAAGATTTGCTCAATCTGCGGTTCACCTTCGAATACATCAAACTCGCCCAGCGCGCGCTTCATCATCGTCCGGCTCAAGGCCAGATTCAACCGGCCCAGGCAGAGGGTTCGTGAAAAGTCCGCTCCTTGGCGTTTTGCCAGGAGCAGGAGGCGGCAGGCGTTGCTATCGAGTCCCATATTAAAGCTTTCAGAGGATGTTTATCCGGCGGCGTTCCGGTGATTTCCGCCGTGAGAAAACCTATTTGTTGATAGGTTCTCCAAATTTAACTAGATGGCGAATTCTCTTTTCGATTTGCCACATCGGCCACGCAATCAAGCGCACCACGGCTCCGCGCACAGATTGCGCCGCCGGAACTTCTCCGGCCAGCAAGCGGGAAACCTGGCATGGATGGCGGGTATCGATCTCCGGACGCGCTGAGCCGATATTCAATGCCGAGATTCCCTCCTTGAGACAGCAAAGGGTCAACAAAGCCTGGTCATGTCGGTGCTCGCGGAACCCCGGTAATTCTTCGAGCCCACGTTGGCTTGGATCGTCACTCACCAAGCCGCGCTGTGAACACCAATCCAGCCAGCGGGTGACAAACGCCCTGCTGCTTTGAGATGCCTTCCATAAGGAAAAGCTGGCTTGTATCGGACTTGCCTCACGAACTTCACGATGATCCATGCCGGTGGCCACGAGCGCCTCCCGCTTGGTCCACAAGGCGTTGGGTCCATCCCACGGGATCTCGACACCGGGCATCATATCCTGACCTCGCAAGTTCATCCACTTGACGAATGGAGTTGCCGACTGCTCAAGCAATTTGAAAGGGTAAAGCCGCCCGACATCGCAGTAGAATACCAAGTCCCCATCCGGTATCTCTAGCAGCTTGGCGTCAATCACGAATGGCTTCCATGCCCAGAATCCGGATCCGCGTTCTGACAATTTGATGCCTTTGCAACGCTGCTCAAAGCCGGCCTTGAGCAACATTTCCGGAGTCCATGAGGTCACGGTATCAACCACGCCGTTGACCCGGGCGGACGCTCCTAGAATCAACTGCCGCAGTCGGAAGCGAGGCGTTGCGTAGGTGACCAGGTGAATGCGGGGCATGGGGAAGTGCAGGGAAATTGCCGTCGTTATTCTTTGGGGTGGTGGATAGCCAATTGTGGCCTATCAAACTCCGGATGGAGGTGCTCAGGCGAAAATTCTAACGAACAGTTCTCCGATAAACCTGCAACGGTGCCCGGATCATTTGCGGAGAGGAAAAATATCGATCCAACAGCTTGGTGAGCATCGGTGGGGTTGAGCCCGCGTCGGGCAAACGCACATCGCCGAATGTGTCTCCCACTGCCTCCCATTCTCCGCCAACACTGGATGAAACCGACTCAAAGTCTTTTGGATACAACACCAGTGCGGTCAACGATGCTTTCTCCGAGACATTCATCCCACCAAGCCGATGGTAGTATTCTCCAAACACCAACGGCGCGATAGCCTTCACTTCGAAGAAAGTGGCATTGTCCGAAAGTACGGTATCCGTGGCCCGCAGATGATTTTGTAGGGTTGTCGCAATGGCTGCTCGAGGCATGAAATCGACTTCGTGCAGCGCGATCGCCAGTCGCAAGGGAAGGCCCACAGCTGTTCCAACCAGGATGGCCCCGATGAAAGCCCCGACGAGTGCCTTCGGCCTCCGGGTGGCAAAGCGCACCCGGTCAAAAACCAGGACAAGAGACCAGCATGCCGGGACATGCAGCATGTAGGAGTAATAATAGCCGTAATTGGACGTGAAGTTCAAGAGCCATGGAATCATGGAAATCCACGAGGCTAGAAATACCAGTTGTTTTCGCACTTGCCTGTCGAAGGCGGGCCATCCTGCCGCCGCGAGACAAACAGCCGCGGAGAAAATGGGGACGAAACTGTAGTCGGAGACGTAGGCGACCAGGCATTTGCGAAGTTTCATCAGAACTGGAATCTCGATGCCGATTCCTCCCGTTCGTCCAAGCGCAACGGACGCCATGAAATTGGGAACCGCATCGAAGGCTAGAAGCGTTAGAAAAAACGAGACGGCGCCGAGTGATCCACCAATGATGGTCGCCACAACGTCCGTGCGGGCGATCCATCCCAAGGTGAGTGCCAACAGCGCTCCGGCACCGATCAGGATTCCCAGTTGGGGGCCAGTCCAGACCGCGGCTATGGCACAGGCGGTGCATAGGGTCCGGCGTCGGGTCGTGCGCGTGATTGTCAAAGAGTAAACATACAGCAGAAGAATCAGCAGACCGAGGATGTCTGGCCTGGAACTGCGGTAGGCGAAACTGACACCATAGCCGAGGTGAATCATCGGAATCAGTGAAAGCCGCGCCCACATGCTCCTGCAAATCCCGAAGCGGAGCGCCAGCATCCAAACTCCGATGCACGCGATGGATATGAGGAGATAGTTGAATGAACGAATTGCGAATAGCGAGAAGCCGGCCACTTCTATCCAGCCTGAAAGGATTAGCGGGTATAATGGCGTGTTTGCGGTCCAGAAGGTGCCGCTTGGCTGTGCGGGCCACACGAATGTATCGAGCGCTCCTCGCGTCGCAAGATTGATGGCTGGTTCCGAAAAGGATATGTCATCGGGCCACGGGGTTGGAAACAAATGAAACGTCGAGAGATCGATGACAAGGAGAAAGGCACTGATCAACAATGCGCAAACCAACTCTCGAACGTTGGGTAGGGACAATGGACTCATCCTACTTGCCAAGAACATTCCGATAGATTTCCAAATGCCCTCCCGCAACGACCTTCGGATGGAATTGCTTCCATGCGCTGATCCGGCCCTGTGTGCCGAGGCGGTTAAGCTTTGCAGGATCGCGAACCAGTTGTTCGAGACAGGATCGCATGTTCTCCAGATCGTGAGGATCGAACATCACACCGTCAAAGTCATGGGTAATCAAATCGGGAACGCCGCCGACGCGGGAGGCGGCGACCGGTAGTCCGGCGGCCATTCCTTCCAACACCACCATCGGGCAATTGTCTTCAAACGTTGGCAGAACGAGGATTGAAGTTCGGCTGAATTCCTCACCGAGCGCGTCGCGGCCCAGAAATCCTAGCAGCTCCAGACCGGGGAGGGTTTCCAGCAGGTATTCGAACTCCTTCCGATAGGTTCCATGCCGGTCGCCGTCGCCCGCGAAGGCGATTGTGCACTCACCGGACCGTAGCATCGGCTCGCAGGCCTTGATCAAGCCGATCGGATTCTTGCGCTCGCAAATGGAGCCAACGAACAAGATCCGCGGACGGGCTGCGGGTGTTGGTTTTACCTCGAAGTAGCGGCGGTCCACGGCGTTGGGCAGGAACCACGTCTGCGGAGCGAGACCTTTCACCAACTCCTCCGTATATCGGGAGATTGCCACCACTCCGTTCGTCCGCTTCAAGCAGAATCCCTCGAGGGCCGCGGCGAGTTTGTAGTAAGCGGCACCGCGATTTTCCTCGCGCTTGGCATGGACCCGCATGTTGCCATGGATTGTCAGGACGTTCGGATGGCCGGAAAGAACCGCCGCCATTGCGCAATCGCGCTCGGTGCCCTGGCCGTGAACAATGTCCGGCTGGATCTCCCGGACCAAACCGCGGACCGCTTTGATCGAGCCTGCGAAGAGCGTGCGGCCCCATCCCCATTCACCCACCAGCGGTTGGTGGAACCAGATGTTAGGTGCCAGCTTTTCCGGTGACCGCGCCGCAACATGGGAACAAGAAATCACATGAATCTCGGCGTCGGGCCATTCCGTGAAGCCATCCAGCAATCCTTGGGGCGCCGTTCCGAAATAGGGCTCCGGCCGCTGATAGTCCTTGTAGTGCTCGCGGCTGTCGGTGGTGATCTGGACGATTCGCATGCTCAATCAACTTAATCTTTGGAACACCCGGTTGTGGCCGACCTGAAGGATTTCCTTGAAGCGCTTCGAGCCGATTTCGGACGCAAGGCGAGATGGCCCGGGATGCCCGGCGGTGGAAAACGCCGGCGGGTGATAGGCGGTGGTGAGTCCCGAATCGTCGAGGATGATGATGCCGCCGGGTTTGATCGCGTTCGAGCATGCTTCCCAGTCCTTGACCACCACGTCATAGTCGTGATTGCCGTCGATGTAGATCATGTCCCAGTGCCGCGAGGCGATGACTTGGAGTGCCTCGGGATCGGTCGAGAAAGCATTGACCAAATCAGGCGCCGGCAGTCCAAAGTGCTTGAAATGGGTGAGCGTGTCTTCGAGGTAGTTCAAATCGCTCCGATAGCGTGATACTGAATCGCCCGATGAGCTGAACGGGGAGATGCCCGTGATCTCGCAGTGAATCCCTTCGAGCTTGGCGAGCAGGCCAATCAGGCTCACCACCTGTCCTCGATAGACTCCGATTTCAAGGAAGCTCTCCGGTTTGAACTCGCGGACCAGCCGCCACCACATCGTGTGAAACGCATCCTCGCCGAAGCCCCGCCGGTCGATCCCGTAATAGGCCCGGTGGGCTCGCAGTTCCGCGGGGATTGTGCGGTGGAAGTCCTGGAACGCCCGGCGGTAGTAGGCATCCGGATCACGCAGGCTGTCCGCGAAGTTTGCAGCGTCGACGGTCTCAATCAGTTCCTGTGATTTCAGGCGTGCGGTGGCATGATTGGCAATTCGTCTGAGATATCTTCCTTTGATCCATTTGAGCGGGTTCATGAAATTGTGGGGTAGGGGTTCAGCCTTGTTTGCACACTCCCAGGACCGCTCCAATTTTCTTGGCCTTGCGCTGGATACGCATCAACCAATGTTGCCGGATTTCCGCTAGGGGCTTCCACCTTGCCGGATTCAGAGATTCCATTTCGGTCATGGTCAGGTTCTCCCGGTCGTAGGGAGCGAAACCCAAGGGACCGATGGTGAAGCCATTGACCTTCGAGGGATCGAATGCCGGTGCGGGAAGCTTGCGCTTTTGAAAATGCACATAGGCGACCTCGCGGTCGAACAACCCACCTTCCCGATGATAGTATGCCTGATAGGTTTTTCCCTGGTGCCAATAGAAGACCTGTCGCTGGTAGTTCTCCAGTTCCGTGGCATCGAAGCGCAGGATTCTGTAGGGCGTCGGTGGATGGATGTCAGCGATTACTTCCGCATGATATTGTCTGATGCGGTGGTAGCGGAAAATTTTCCAGATTCCATCCCATTCGTCGAACTGATGATGATCGAGGTTGGCAAGCACCTGCTTGTAGCATGGTGCTCCCGGGGCACTGAGCATGAACAGGCGGTTGACTTCCGGAGTGTTTCTGAAAAGTGAGAGATGCCCTCGACAGTAAATTCTTGAGTGGGATTCCAAAACTTCTTCCGGTAGAAATGCCCGCAGGTCTCCATAGATCATATCCAGATCGACATGGCCCCAGAAATCGTAGGTCGTCAGATACTTCTCAAAACACAAACCATAAGTGGGCTTTAATCTCGTGAGGTCGTAAACGCGATGAATGTCCACCGGGGTTTCACAAGTTCTCTGGATTTCCCGCTCGACCTCCTTGATGTCGGAACGGATGAACCGGACATTGGGCGGAAGTTGCAATTCCGGCTCTTGATCGCCTATGATCAGCCAGTCGATGGATGAATTGTAGGCCGCCGATTGAAACACCAACGATGCATAGGGCGGCAGTTTGCCAAAATAACAGGCAATTAGGGCGATCCGATGCCGATACCGGGGATCAGGTAATTGGGAATCTGCGGGCATGGTGGGATCAGTGTTCTACCAGACTCCTGAATATGCTGTCGTACTTCATGACACAGTTGCTGGAACTGTAGCGGGAACGGGCGGCCTTCCGCCCCTCCACACTGAGGGAGGTCCTGAGTTCGGGATCGGTGAGCAAGTTGATCAATGCCGCCCTCATTGATGCCGCGTTGCGACAAACGATGCCGCCTTCCATTCGGTCAACGCAGCCGGTATCCGTGGAAATCCAAGGCTTGCCCGCCGCCATAGCTTCGATGAGCACGATCGGCTGGGTTTCCGTCTTGGCGGTTAGAATCACCAGATCAGTGGCTTTGAAAGCAGCGAATGTTTCCGCGCGGGTGAGTTTCTCCAGGAAAACCACCTGGCAGCAGTGGGCGGGACCTCGCAATTGCTCGTCGAGTTCCCGGGCTTCCCTCGCATAATCATTCAGCTCGCTACCGATGAAGACCAAAGTCGAACCGGGAACCCGGGCCTCCCGGAACACCCGCACCGCGAGCTGTTGATTCTTCCGCAGGCAGTAGTTTGCCACACACAGAGCCATCGGTCCGGGACCGATGCCGTGCCGGGTACGGAAGCCGCCGTCATCCGGTAGCGTCAGATCGGGATCAGTGCCGTTAGGAACCACCTCGATTCCGGGATGCTTGAGCCAGATAGCCACGGTATGGTCGAAGAACCTTCCCCAACCTTGCTTCTCGCTCAAGAAAATCAGCCGGTCGTATTCGCGGGCCATTTTCGGAAGTCGGGCAAACGTCCATTGCAATCCTCTCAGCCACACTCCCAGACCCATCGCTGGCGTCGCTGCCCATTGATAGACATGTTGGCTGTAGCCGTGGCTGACCAATACCTTCGCACTTGTCAATTTGCTCAGGATCGGTTGCATCAAGGTCGTAGGCCAGACATCCCAGCACTGATTCACAATCACGTCGAAGGCTCCATCCAAAACGAAATCAAGAAATCGGCGCACCTCCTGCACCATCTCCGGATCCTCCGAGTTGTGGTGGCCCAAATCAAACCGTTCAACCTTCACCCCGCCCGCCGCCCCGGGCTGAAAAGCGCTTGCTTCGCTCCCGTCGGTTGGATAGCCCGTGGCCACGCTGACTTCCCACCCGTGCTCCGCCAAGCCCTCCGCCATTACCCGGCTCGCTTCGGCTACACCGTCCTTGTTAGGCGGGTAAGTGAATGTGGTGACTAGGATTCTCATGGATTGGGTAACTTCTCCGAGTTCAAACTGGGATATCGTCACTCCGGCAAATTCGAACCATTCCTGGATTTCGGACGGGAGAAAATGACTTCAACAGTCTGTAAGTGCGCCACCGGTTGAGCCATTTTTCCAAAGCAGGGATTCGCTTTGCGAGATGGTGCTTCATCGAAAGCACACGCGCTTCCTGAGGACTTGCATAGGCACCGCGCTTCCACGCAGCACTGTAGTCGGATTGCTGGGGCCATTTCGAAAACAACGGGCAGGACGCTACTTTTCGCGCGGTGATATAAAGTAGGATTTGGTCTCGCGTCGAAATTTCAATCCGATGTTCCAGATCGATGGGGTTTTTGACCGAATACCAGCTGCCTTCGGCGTCAATCAGCATTCGTTCGACACGGAAACCATTCTCCTCGGAGAGTGTATTGTAGATGAGCTCCGGACTGAACTCAAAGAACCCATGGCCGGGATAATTGTGCCACGGTGTCATGAGAATAAGTTGTCCTCCGGGTTTCACCATTTCCATGCAATTTCGTATCGCGACTGGAAAGTTGAAAACGTGTTCCAGAGTTCCGCCATCGATGACTGTGTCAAATGTTGAATGGTACTGCTGATCCACCGGTTCATTCATGTTGTGGATGATTGCGGCGGCTTCATAGGCTGAGGCGTCCATGGCAATCAAAGGCTCCGCGCCAAGGCCGCGGAAAAAATCATCCGCGAACTCGGTGGTGGTTACCTTTGCGCCAACTAAATCCAGAAACGTAAGATATGAGTTTTCACCCATATAAATTCCCTGCCTACCTAGCGTGAGAGTGCGTCCAAATCGAACATTTCTCAACTTCTCACCAAGTAGAAATCTGGCGCCACTGATATTTAATCCCATAAACGTAGATATTTTGATCGAAAAATGCCGCCATATGATTTCGCGACTTCTCGTTTCATCCTCATTGATAGATAGACTTGGATTGTCGCGGATTGTGGATGAATAGTGCGTTCGCATGCATCGTTTCGAAGTCACCTGCAAATTCGTAAATCCCATAGAGAATAAAGCCATGGGCACCGAGAAACTCAAAGATTTCGAGAAACGGAGTATGGGTGAGATCGTTTTTCAAAAAGGTGACTTCGGTAAAGACTGCGCCCACCCGCAGTTCTCTAAACATTTGATCTGCACCGGCTAGGACTTTCGTGTCGAATCCTTCGGTATCCGTCTTGAGCAAGTCGATTCTTAGAATGTGATTGTCGGCGCAGAATGAATCAATCGTAGAAATCTGAATAGTCTCGGATTTTCCAGAAGAATTGCGAGTGTCATTGTTGAACGGCAAGAGGCTGTTCCAAACGGATTTTTCACGGAGATGGATGATGGATTCACCAGGCTCCGCGCCGAACGCGAGATTGTGGATCTGTAAATTCGAATGGCGATTGGCGACTTGCTTCAAGCTCGCGAATGTTGTCGAGACCGGCTCAAATGAATGGATTGAAGCTTGCGGAAACGCGGAGATCGCGCTTTGGGCAAACACTCCCACGTTCGCTCCCACGTCGAAGATGACTTTCGGCTGGAAACTAATGTGCTTCAGGTCGTGGAAAAGATCAATGTTGCGCGGAAGATTGGAGGTACGGTAGGCACGGATGCCGATGCGTTCGAGAATTCGTTTGGTAAAAGTGAATAGATGCATATGCGGTAGGGTATTTTGCGGAAGGAAAGGTCTTAGTTGATCCGTTCGCTATGGCTTGGTGATAAAGGCAAGCGCGGTGCCGGATACCCGTTGTGCGCCCAGGTGGGATTCCTTGATGTATCTAACTACGTCGGCATGACTGGGGGTGCAGTCGTGCCAGGCGAGGATCCCACCGGGCCGAAGCATCTTCCATCCCTTTTCAGAATCGCTTTTCACGTATTCAAAGCTGTGCGCGCCATCCACGAACACGAGGTCGATGGTTGCGTGGTAGGGGCTTTCGTCGAAAGTGGCAGAATCGGAACTGAGAAAGGTGACCCGGTCCACCAGATCGCGCGGGATGAGAATGCCTTTGCCTCCTTCGGCAGCGATCGCCCGTTCTTCGGGTTTGGGAATCGGCAGGCTGTAGGCGGGATGATCCTCGGGAAGATCCAAGGTGAAGACCATCCCGCCATCGCCCACGTTGAGAGCGAGTTGGGTGGTGGATACCCCCTTGTACGTTCCGAACTCGAAGACCCGACTGGCTCCGATGAGGCGGGACAAGGCGGCGAGAGCTGCACATTCCATCGGGGAAACCGAAGCTCCGGCACTGGGGAATGATTGCAGGGTCCAACGTTGGGTGCCCGGGCAAATGTCCAGAACGTCGATGGTTGGAATCGGGCGAACGTCGGCCACTGGATCCATGATTTCCCCCGCGGCCCAGTTGGTGATGCCCAGCAAGTGGTGCAGATCACGTGGCTGGTGAGTGGCGATGTGAAGGACGCGCCCTCCGAGTTGTAGCAGTTTGTCGATCATCGGATGTTGAAACAGGTAGATTTGGAAACGGGATGAAAGCTCAGGCCATGCGCAACTTCGACTTGGCTTTGCCAAAGATTTTACCTAACAAGCCCGTGAACTCGGAGCGCAGCACGGGGCTCATTCCGAAATACCAGATGGACGGGGTGACAATTGTGCCGAAAGCCGCAATTCCGATGCAAAGGCGGGGAAGGGCGCTGAGGTCCGCTAGGGCGGGAAGGCGGGTGAGCGCGAAGAGCGTAGCCGCGACCAAAACGATTCCAGCGGGACGTGCCACCCAACCGATCACCTGATAGGCTGGGATGCAAAAATAACTGGCAGTGCGGACTATCCCGTAACTTCCCGTGATCGCGATGTTGGAAACCAGCGCAGCACCCAGCAATCCGGTGAAGCCGATCCAGCGGCCAAGCAGAATGGATAGAGTCACGAAGACCAGCCCCTCAAAGAGGTAGATGTATTTCATACCGCGGATTTGTTTGGAGATGCCTACCAGGCCAGTGTGGCACCGGGTGATGGCCGTGCTGAACAGGACGCAACCGAGGAGGAAATTGTTCCAAGGCTCCCAAGTTACTCGCCCGGAGGTCCAGACTTCGATGAATGCCCCATTGGTTAGAGCTAGACCTGCACTCGCTGCCACGGCCATTACCGCGGAAATGGCAACCAAGTCTCTGAAACGCTTTTGCAGCAGCGGGGTTTCCCCGCGGACGACCATTTCTGCCAGCCCACCGGCCGATGCGTCGATAATTCTAGCCACGAATTGTTGGGCCAGGTTGAAAATCTTGGTAGCGATCGCCCAAACAGCGGCGGATTCGATCCCGAGCAGACGGCTGACGACAATGACCTGGCTGGCAGAGGCAAGCTGGGCTCCGAGGTTCATCAGGAACAAGCCCCCGCCGAAGTGGAGCAATTCACGGAATATGCGGGCGTCGAAATGACCCCGGTGCTCCCGTGGGGGATATAGTTTCAAGGTACAACAGGAATAGACTGTAACGATTATTCCCACAAGAAATCCCGCTGCCGTCGAGATTGGAAGACTGTAGAGATTCCAGCCCAGATGGAATCCCAGCCAAAGGACGACGAGAGTTGCGGTCAGGGACAGGCTGCTTGCCAGATTGCTCAGGTCGAGACGCTGGTGACACCAGAGTGGAGACGCGAGGGAACCTGATGCCAATTTGATACCACTGAGCAAGGCTTGGGCCGCCATCAGGATGAAGAAGGATTGGTGCAAGCGAGGGGGCAAGCCCAGCAGGGAAGCGGTGGCCCAGCCGATGGCCAATCCTAGCAGAACGACCAGCGCGCCTTGGACGGCGAAGACTCTCGCGCCCGTGCGGAGGATGCTGCCGTAGATACCATCTTCAACATGGTCCTTGTGGTCGGACAGGGAGCGGGCCACCGAGCCATTCATTCCGAACTCCAACAGCATCAAATAGCCGGAGAGTTGGGTGACCAATGCCCACAGTCCGAATGCCTCCTTGTCCAGATAGTGAAGAGCCAGTGGGACCGAGGCGAACGTGTAGAGAACGTTGACTCCGATGGACGCGTAGCTGGACAAGAGGCTGATGACGAAACGTTTGGATCGAGGCATGGCGGGAAGCGGGCCGGGATGGGTGATCGTCAGTGGACCAGGTGCAATATTTCAGCCGCGATGGCGCTCGCTCAGGCACGCTGTCTGTTACTTCCAGCCGGCTGAGCCACCTCTCGAAGCCGGTTAGCTGTCCCGAGGACGAAGGGCGCGCGCCGATGACTTGCGTAAACTGGCAGCGGGAGATTCTTTTGCAGCAAGCGGATCATCCCCAACGACATGAGATAGAGCGCGGTGTTCGTTTTAAAATCCCCGAAGATGAAAACGTAGACAATGGGAGCCATGATCACCGGGATGCCAACGATCAAGGCGAGGGGAAGCCACTCTGTCCCGAGGCAGCGGCGAATTTGGCGATGCGCGTGGACTGCCAAGCGAATTTGCGCCAGCAGGAAAAAGGCGAGTCCGACATAGCCGATCACCCGGATGGTGGACACCGGGCCGCTGTGGTAATCTCCGCTCGCAAGGATCGCTTCGCGGTGCGGATCGAAACCGGAAATTCCAGAGCGGGCCCCTTTGCGAGTGTTCATTTGACCGGCCAGTTCGGCCGCGCTGAAACCAAGGCCATCTCCGATCCACTTGTTTTGAATCCAGCGGTCAGTCAACAGCACCTCGCGCCAGATCTCGAGGCGCCACTCGCTGGAACCCGCGGCGTCTTCCTTGTAGCGCCTTTCCCAGGTCCCCGGGAGGAAGGTGAGGGAGCGCTGGATATTGGGAGGCAGCGGACTCATCGAGTTCACCACCGCCAGCAAGGACAATCCGCCGACCAATCCAAAAACGGAAATGGCCACCCCGGAGAGTCCGCCACGATAAGCGATCCCGATCAGGAACGTCAGGCCCACGGTGATAATGCCATTTCTGAATCCAGACATCGTTGCGGCGACAAGGGCCATCAGAACCAAAACGGCCCACATCGGCCGGACACAAGCCCGCAGCGGGGAGATATAGGATGAAATCCAGAGTGATAGGTTGTTGCCAAGGCCTAGCAGAAAACCTACCCGGGTGGCGGCTCTCGCATCGACCACCTCGCCCTCAAAACCTGCGTCCGCAGGATCCTCGAACTCCGCACCCGTATAGTAGCCGATGATGGAGACATAGCTGCCTAGAACAGAAATCGCCCCGTTGAGCAATCCGCCCACAATCGACACGCGCAGGATCCATTTCAGTTCGCTGGCGGGGACGCGCAAGCCTGAGAGCAGAAGCGCGCTGGCGACGGCGATCGCATAAAGGGCGTACCCCTTTCCGCCCACGGTATCGCCGCCGAAAATGTTTACTCCGACCGGATTTCGCAAGTAAACCTGAACCACAAAGAAAGTTAGAATCATCACCCAGATCTCAAGTTCCGACACTTCGAGTTTGAATGGCAACTTCCGCATCATGAACAGCAGAGTGCAAAATCCGAGAACGAGCAGCTGGCCGAGCAGCAAGCTGCTGGGTTGGCCGGGAATTCGCAATGACAGATCCAAAGCCGCCATGAACGGAATCAACAACCAGATCCTGCGGCCCAAAAAGAGACAGAGGATCAAAACCGCCGCCGCCATCACCTGCAGGATGGTTTCAATTTGGTTGGTGACAATGCTGAGTCCCAGCCAAACGGCGAGAAACGTGGCAACGATCAAGACCAGTATGCCTTGGATGGAGCGTGAGTTAACCATGAGAGAAACTTATGAAGAGGTGCGCGGGGGAAGGTGTGAGCATTCGCGTCTGCTTAGCGAAACGGCCTGTAAAAAATCCCGGCGGGCGGGGAGCTGATTTCAAAATGTGGATTGCCGTGAACCAGTCCGACCAGGCTGTCGCTGCGGAACAGGGAAGGGATACCGAGTGCTTCAATGGATTTTAATGCCGTCATGACAAATTGCCAGGGGATAGGGACATAAAGGCGGCGGCGATTCGATCGTTTGGCGATGGATTTGAGTATTGCCAGGAGCGACACGGGATCGGGATGAGTTACCGAGTGAAGTGTGCCGGCTCCTGCAGGCAGAGCTTCCGCAATGGCGACGATGCCTTCCGACAAGTCCGCTTCATGGATCAGGAATTGGTTGAGATTTGTCCCACCAATTAGATATGGAATCATTGGCAATTTTGCCACCAGTTTTTCCAGCGTTCCCATAACTCCTCCGGAGGGTTCGCTCCAAACCAAGCCCGGGCGGATGATCACGGCTCCGAGTTGTCGGGCTTCCCCTTCTATCATTAGCTTGGCCTTGCCATAGTTTGAGCGGCAGCCTTCGAACGAACTCATGGAGCTGATGAAGACCAAGCGTCCGACTTTTGCTTCTTTGGCGGCTTTCAACAGCCCCACACTCGGCGTTACATTGCCATCGACGATTTCCTGCCAGGTGCGAGGACTGAAGTCGTATGCGGCGTGAACCAGAACATCCACATTCTCCCATGGCAGAAGCAGTGGATCATTACCCAAGGCGTAGGAAGTCCATGGTGCGGCGCAGGGACGGCGGCTCAACGCCAACACCTCGTGACCGTGAGTCCGGAAGGCATTGGAGATGCAGGTCCCCACATAGCCGGAAGCTCCAGTGATCGCGACTCTCATGGCAGATCGAGTTGGCCGGTGAGACTGGCGATGCGGTGAGCATTGGCCATGACGCTGAAGGTGATGGAAGTCGCGGGGATGCTTGGCAATACGGATGCGTCCACCAGATGGACGCGATCCATCGACGGAAGCCTGCCGAGGGTATCTGTTTCCAGCTCTTGCGGATTCCGGCGCATCGGAAAGGTCCCGCCACTGTGGTAACCGCTGCCGGGGTTGGGAAATTGCAAGCCGGGTAGCAATGGGATGGCGCGGAGGTTGAAAGCCTGTTTCACCAGCTTCCAGCCCACTTTCAGGGTTGTGGCCAGAGCCTTGCGGGAATGTTGAATCGTGGCATCGAGAAAAACTTTTCCATCGGCGGCTTTTTTCAAAGTTAATTCCACGGAGCCTGATTCCCTCGAGTGGATGAACCCCTGCGCAACTAACAGACGGCCGAGAAACTGACGGCGAAATGAAGGCAACCGCAACGGCCAGCCTAGAAAGGTTCGGTTGAGCTCATGGTGAAGGAATGAACTGTAGCCGTAGATTTGAAGGTGAACCAAGTGTTCGCTGATACGGTTGTCATCGATTTCCATGAACACTTGCGAGGAGGTATGCATTCGCTCGGACTCCACACCATCGGTCAGGGCGAAGCGAAGCAAGGGATAGATGAAGTATTGGCTGTCGCGAAGCCGGATGGGCTTGTCGAAAGCGTGCAACGAGTTGAGGACAATCTTTGCTGTTGGCAATACACCCCCAGCGACAAACGCACGCTTGGCCCGGTGGGAAAATGAAATGTCTTTTGCCAAATCCCGTCCGGTGACGATGACTTCCGCCCCGACTTGCTCGATCTTCTCGACCAGGTGATCCCGAAGATAAGTGACGCTGCCATTTTGAATCAGATCCTCCAGAGTTTGCGCGGATGAGTAGATCAGGCCGTAAGGACACCCCGAAAGACAGAGCGCACATCGGGCACATTCGCGGTGTGTTTCGTCGCCCGAGGCGCGGATAGCCAAGCGGCTGCGTCCGAAAAGAATTCCGGATTTGCGCAGTGGCAATTTGCGCTGTTTCAGATCTTTGAGCAGGGCATATCCTTGGCTTGAAGGTTCAAGGTGATGGCTTCTGGTGGAATAGGATGGCAGGATTTCCTCAAGGTCATCCCTCACGGAGGTTCCTGGCACGAAATCCATGACCGCCTGATAGTGCGGTCGCAACTCATCCACGGTGATCGGCCAATCCGTGATATCTTCATGCCGGTAGGGCAGGAGCGAGGATCCCCAGACGTTGCTGAGTCCACCCCGGGACAACGAATGGTTGAATCCCGCGGGCTCTCCCCATCTAACGTCAACCGCGGCGGAACGGGTGTCAAAACTGTAGGAAGACCCATAGGATAGTTTGGAATGGACGGCTTCTTTGGTGGCGAGCCTTTCGCCGACGATGGCATCCAAATCCTCCTTGGCCCACGAGTCGGGTTCCTGCGTGGACATACGATCCACGATTTCCTGTCGGTCGGTTTCCAAGCGGGTTCCAACGTCCAAAATCGTCACATGGTGGCCCTGGTGGACAAGTGCCATGGTGGCGGCAATCGCCGCCGGGCCGGATCCAATAACAACGATCATAACCGGCGGATTGTGATCATGGATTCTCCATTGGCTTTGGAGGGCAGAGAACGGTCCAAGTGGCTGCCTCACGGGAAGCGTAATTCCGCACCTTCGCGGTTCCGACGGTTTGCCACCCGAGATTCGCTGCCAATTGCCCAGGTGTTAGTTTGAACCGATCATTGCAGCCCCAGTCCGAGGTGACAATCGCGTCCAAGCCGCTGATATCGGGTGTGCCGTTGGAAACAGACTCCATATCTTTAACCTGCCGCTTCCCCATCGGGAGCCAGAAAGAATATTGCGATTCATCACCGGTCCCGGCGAATCCAATCAGCTTGGCATTCTCCGGTAGGAATTCGCGGACCACCCGATGGGCGTCGGATCGATTCTCATACACGTTGTAAACGACCTCCATACGGCTCAGGATCCCGTTGCTGACCCCGCTGGTTTTCAACTTGTTGATGATTCCTGTCATCGGCAGCAGGGGGCGCGCGGGGTTTAGGAGCAGCGCCGGAATGATAAGTGCCAGAAGTAGAAAACTGCACCAGCGCCACCAAGGGCGGGTGAAGGTTTTCCCAGATTGGATCAGGAGCAAAGGCAGGCCGATGAGGCCGATATAGTAGGGAGCGATCAACCGCGGCGCGCCGCAGTTCCCGAGTTTTATCATATAAACCAACAAGGCGACCCAAAACCCGGCACAGACCGCGCCGCCTAGGGTGAAGAATTGTTTGGTCCGGAGGTGTTTGATTGCTCCGGCGAGCCCTAACATGACCGCGCCGCCAACCCCCAGGCCCAAGCCGGAACTCTCCTCGGATGCCAGTTGTGGATGGGTGAATCTGAAATCCGCAAAGCCGACTTTGATCTGGCTCAACGGCGGGTGGACGAGTTTGCCATTGAACCACTGGTTCACATTGTCAGCCGGGGGGAACACGGCCGGGGCAAGGCTGGCACTTGCCAGCAGCAAGGTATTTCCGGCCAATCCGATCGCGGATTTTTCGATTTTGAGCAGACTGTCCGGGGCACCCGCCCAATCACCGGTATGGCGGAAATTGACAAGAGCGAGTGGTGCAAACGAAATCAAGCTGGCAACACTGCTGGCGAGCGCGGCGGTGACGATCAATTTCGGATGTTTGCATAACACCACCAGCAGGCAAATTGAAACCGGAAGCAGGAGTGGAAGATTGCTGGCTTTGGTGCCGGTCATCAACGCCGCGGAAAACACCGAGAGGATGACATCTAGTAACTTGCCGGATTGGATGGCCCTCAATGCGAACAGCAGGGCTGCCAATACATAAACGGTGGCAATTAGATCGTTGCCGATGCTTCCCGCTTCCATGACAAAACATGACGCGCAGGGGAGAATCCACATCCAGGTGGCGGCAATGGATCGCTTTACCCCGAGCGCGGTGAAGACCGAAAAAACCAAGCCCGGCAGAAGGAGATAGGAGATGACATTGATCAGGAATGCGAATCTGAGGGTGTGAAGCGCCGCGAATGCGGGGAGCATCAACCACTCGAAGCCGGCGGCGCTGAAATCCATCCGTGGATCCTGGCCGCCGATCCAGTGCCAGCGTTCCACGGAGAGCCAGTGCAACAATCTGGGAATCCGATAGGTGAAAGCGTCATAATTCGTCGGCGCATGCAGTGCGCCGCCAAGCAGTGCGGCGGCGGCACAAAACAGATAAAGCAGTGGGAATGGCTTGCGATACCTGCGCCACCTCGGCTGCTTCATGGGCCACTGGCTGCCGTTCAGTTTCCAGTAACCGTAAACGGAACCCGCCAGTCCAGTGGCTAATAGGATGGCGTTGCCCTGGCGGTTGAGTTGCCCGAGAGCGCATAGCATGATCCCTCCTGCGACAAACCATGCTGACAGCAGGATCCAGATCGCAGTGCAGTTCAACGTCCATGAGAGACGGAACTTTTTCTGAGCAGTGGACGACACGAGATTTTGCGACTGATAGAACGGCACGCGCTTTCACCTAGGCTTTGCGGCGGATGCGGATGTGCCAATGGAGGGCGCACAACGGCCGCAGCGGCGTGAGCAGCCATTCCATGCCAAAAATCAGCGGATCGAGGAAATGAGGAAACAAATAGCGCTTGGTGACCCCACCGGAGAGCAAATAGGCAAACCACGGGGTGAAATCGAAGGCTTCGATGACCAGTCCCGGATAGAGTTTTTCGAAGCGCTCGCGGTCTCGGACGAAAACCATCCAAGACAATGCCTGGTTGGAGTCCATCATTGAATCCTGCTGCCCGAAGCTCCACTCGGGGCGGGTATCGTCGTAGGGTTCCGGGTGGAAGTTCTTGAAGAAGAAACGGGCGAACGGAGTATGCGCGACTTCGATCATGGTGATAACTCCACCCAGGATGAGTGTGCGCTCTGCTTCGCGGAAAAAAGCTTCCAAGTCGGGGACGTGATGCAATACATGGGTCGATGCGATGGCCTGGAGCGAGCTGTCGTCGAATGGGAGTTCGCAGGCGTCTATCAGACGCTCGGCCACGTCCGGGACGACATCGGAGGTGATGAACGCGGGTTCGATCTCTTTCAGGCAGCTGCCGCCGCTACCCAGTTCCAACAGCAGGCCCTGCGCCGGGACCGAGCGGACATCGGCGAGCAAGCGGGCATACCAGTCGTCATAACAACGTTTGAGCAAGGGGCGCCGCTGAATGAGTTCCTTTTGGCGTGCGAAGAATTCGGGCGAGCCGACGACAAGCCCGTGGATAGACGGTTCCTTGAGGAATTCAAGCATGGCAAATGGGGAAATGGGCGGGCTTATTCCGCTCCTTTTGAGGGGCGCAAGCGGACCAAGTGCCACCGGCTCGATCCACGGGTGGCGCGGAGCGTGAGATCAAGGCTGGTGACGACTTCAGAATCGAAACGGGCGAGCCATTCCGGGAGTGTCAAATTTTGGTGGTTGGTCACAATATACTCGCTCACCAGCACCTGCTCGATGCCTTGACGCCGGAGGGATTGAGCGTCGTCGCCAAGAGTGACATGGACGATGCGGCGGGGGCCAAAAGGTCTCCAGAGGGAGGTTTCCGGGTCGTCGAAAGTCACCAGCCCGAGGACTTTCACTTCGGGCGGGAGAATGGCCCGCACCGGCGAGAACCCATCCGCCCGCGCTCCATAAACCGAATACACCGTCCAAACCCGCCGGAGCAGTGACGAAGTGGAAGTGTCGGCGTGCATCGCCCGAAGCAGGGTCCGGGCGGGCCATAACGGGCGTGGAGGTGTGGCGATCAGCAACAGCGCGGCAAGGGCGAATCCGAGATAGGCCAAACCCCGCCACCATCGGCGGCCGATGAGTTCGCCGGCGCGCGGCAGGCGCAACAGGGGCGCAACTAACAACACATAAGACGGCGCGAGGTAGCGCGCGGGACATCCCAGTCCCGCTTGGGTGAAAAAATAAAGTGTCACCAGCCAAGCCGAGGCCGGCACGAGCCAGGCCGGACTCATCAGCGCGGCCAACCACTCGTTTCGCGCCAGCCATCGTGGGCGGATCCGGCTGAGCAATACCGGGATCAGCAGGAGACTGACGCCAAAGCCAAGGCCGGCTCTTTCTTCCATTTCCATTTCCGCGAAGTTGAACGGCGCGCCGCCGCCTTCGAAATGCTGTTCGAGTTTGAGCTTCAAGTCGGCGGGGATCGCCCGGTTGATCTGCCCGTTCAAGACACCTGTTAAGGGATTGAAAGTCGGGTTGAGATTCTGGAGAATCACGAGAGCACTGTTGACCCCGAGGTGGAAAACCGGTTCACCGGTGGATAGGTTTACGGCTTCAGCCTTCAGGCCTTTCCAATCGCCGCAGTAGCGGGCGTTGAGCAGCGCGGTTGGCACCAATGAGATTAGGAGGGCCAGGACCCCCACGCCCAAAGTCGCCAGCGGGCGGCGGAGCAGGGTGCCGGTGGCTGGCAACAAGGCGAGTCCCCAAGGCAGCAGAAGAAGAAGATTGAAGCCTTTGCCCGCGGTCATCAGGGCGGCGGCGAGAATGGCCAGCCAGGCAGCGGTGGCGCTGCGCTCGCGTGCGGCCCGCAAGGCGAAATCAACCGCCGCCAGCGTCAAGGTTGCGCCGAACAGGTCGTTGGCGATGCTGCCGGCTTGCAACACGTAACAGTAACCGGCGGGCAGCACCCACATCCAATGCCACGCGACTTTCCGCTGCACTCCCAAGCCGGTCAGCACGCGGTAGCATAGACCGGGCAGTAACAGGAAGGACACGGCATTGATCAGGAAGAAAAACCGGTCGGAGCCGGTCAATAATAACAGAGGAGCGGTAACCCATTCGATGCCGCAGCCGCGGGTGTTGAGCCGTTGGAAATCCGTGTGAATCCAGTGCCACTGGCGTTCGGCCAGCCAATGCAGGATGCGCGGCGTGCGATAGGCGAGGGCGTCGTAGTTGCTGGGGGCGTGCAGGATTCCACCGGCCACGGCCAGCGCGGCCATCACGGCAAACGCCAGTGGAAAGGCCTGCTTGAAACGTCGCTTGCGAAAACCGGTTCGAAACTCCGGGCGCGCTCGCTGCCACCACCATCCGGTCCCCGCGACGGCGAGAATCAATACCACGCCGTAGCCCAAACCGTCCAACCGACCCATCGCTGAAAGCAACCAACCGGTGGCGTTCAGGAGGGCGCAGACCAGCACCCACCCGGCGACCGGCGAGAGCTGGGATGTTCGGGAAGGATTCATGAAAGGGGATTCCGATGATCGGGATCACCGGTCGCCCCAGTGGAGCAATTGCAGCGCGTGATTGAAGCGTTGTCCCGCAGCCAATCCGTCGAGAATCACCGCCACGGAAAAACTGAGCATCGCGAGAATCGACAAGCCCGAGGCCAGGATCGCCAGCGGGATGTGCAGGATCTTGCCGGTGTGGATGTATTCCATGATCGGAAACGCGCCCGCCGCGAGGGCGGCTGTGGCAAAGGCCAGTGAGCAGAGACTGAAAAACAGCAGCGGCCGGTATTTCACGAAGATGGCAAAGATCGTCTTGAGCACGAGAACCCCGTCCGTGAGGGTATTGAGTTTCGAAAATGAGCCTTCAGGGCGGTCGCGGTAATCGGTTGGCAATTCGATGACGGAGTATCCCTTGTCGAGGGCGTGGATGCTCATTTCGGTCTCAAGCTCGAATCCATCCGATAGAATCGGATAGTTTTTCACGAACCGCTTCGACATGATCCGGTAGCCCGTGAGGATGTCCTCGAGCGAGCCTTTGAAGAGTGCGTTGATCAGTCGGCGGACGAGATTGTTCCCGAAATCGTGCAGCGGGCGCTTGTTTTCGCGGCTGTAAACGCCCGAACTGTGGCGGTTTCCACAGACGATGTCGGCACGCCCGTCGAACACCGGCGCGAGCAGCGCCGGCAAATCGCTGGCGGGGTAGGTCATGTCCGCATCGGCCATGACATACACGTCGGCGTCGATTTCCATGAACGCCTTGCGCACGGCGGCCGCCTTGCCCTTGCGCGGCTCCTCCAGCAGACGCCCCTTGCAGCCCAATTCCTGATAGGCGGCCCGGGCAAGTTCGTTGGTGCGGTCCTTCGAGGCATTGTCGATGACGTAGATTTCCGCTTCGGGACAAACGCTGAAGAAATCCTTCATCGTATCAACGATCGTCAATTCCTCGTTATAGGCGGGCAGGATGATGGCGAGAGTTCTGGACATGGGGAAAATTGTGGAAACCGGCTATCCGGGCTGGGTCGAAGCGGGCAAGGGGGCACTCCGGAAACTCGCTACTGCGGACAGCCTTGGGCTCTTCGCCGCATCTCCCTGTGACACGCTGCCGCCCTTGGTAGCGGCTGTTCCAGCCGGTAAACCTTGGGTTTGATTTGCAGGTGCTCGAAATGAGAACGCAGAGGTTCCCGCATGCCGAGTTTGGTATGGGCAATGCATTGTTCAAGAAAAAATGAACAATGAAAGTGGCTGCTGACGACCGATTCGCGCGGAGTGAAATGGGAACCCGACGCGGGACCACATGCGGCCTTGCCAAGCGGTCATGCAAAAGGGAGTTTCCGCGGCGAAATGGAATTGCTGCGTAAACTTTTGGCGATCCGGCAGGTGAAGATCGCGCTGGGTTGTCTGGCCGGTGTGGGAATCGCCGGTGGGGTGATTGCTTGGAAAATGGGAATGGATTTAGCCAGCCTGAAAGAGATGTGGACTGTCACGGAAGTGTATTTGAAGCAGAATCCGTGGGCGTTGTTCCTTGCGCTGGTGATCCTCCCCGGTCTGCCGATCCCGACGAGTGTCCTGATGCTGACGGCGGGAGTGGTCTGGCGCGAGCAGCCGCTGATGGCTTGCTCCTTGTGCCTGGTGGCGCTCGCGTTGAATTTCTCTTGGACCTATTGGTTGGCGGCCGGGCCCGCGAGGCGGTTGGTGGAGAAAATACTCGCGGCCATCTCGATTCAAGTTCCCGATCTGCCGCGCGCGGATCACTTGAAACTGATCCTGGTGCTGAGGCTGACGCCGGGCATTCCGCTGTTTTTCCAGAACTATCTGTTGGGTGTTTTGCGCGCGCCGTTTCACCTCTATCTGCCGGTCTCGATGTTGTGCACCGGGATCATCGCCACCGGAGTCGTCCTGAGTGGTGCGGGACTCGCGGATGGGAAATTGAAATGGGCGATCACCGGGGTGTCGCTGATTGTGTTAGGCGGTGTGTTCACCCACCTGATCCGCGGCTGGCTGGCGAAGCGGAAACTGAACGGTTTAAAGACTGAAACGCTGAAAGGCTAAAGAGATCAGGCGAAGCGCTGGCTCCAATTTCAGCTTTTCAGCATTTCAGTTTTAGCGTTTGCCATCAAATTATCATTCCCGCGGCCACGGTTTCGTTGGTACCGGGATCGATTAGAATGAACGAGCCGGTGATGCGGTTGCGGCGATAGGAATCGTGGATCAGCGGGACGGCGGTGCGCAGCGAAATGCGCCCGATGTCGTTCATGGTGAACCCGCTCACTCCCTCGATTTTGTGAAGGGTGTTGATATCGACGTGGTATTTCACGTCTTGAATGATCGCCTTGGTTTCCTGGGTGGTGTGACGGAGCACCAGCTTGGCCTTGGGAGGCATCGGCTTGTTGGAAAACCAGCAGATCATAGCCTCGATGTCCTGCTCGACTTTCGGCGGGTTGTTGGTTTTCACCAAGGTGTCGCCGCGCGAGATGTCGATTTCCTCGGTCAAAGTGATGCAGACCGACTGCGGCGCGAAAGCTTCCTCGAGTTCGCCGTCCGGACTGTGAATGGCCTTGACTCGGGTGGTGAAACCGGAGGGAAGCACGGTCACTTCGTCGCCGGGCTTGAACACGCCACCGGCGACACGACCGGCGTAGCCGCGGAAGTCGTGCCATTCGTCGCTCATCGGGCGGATCACCCATTGAACGGGGAAGCGGGCATCGACATGGTTTTCCTCGCCGCCGACGTAAACATTCTCGAGGTGATAGAGAAAAGTCGGGCCTTGATACCAAGGCATGTTCTCGGACTTATCCACGACGTTGTCACCGTTGAGCGCGGAGATCGGGATGTCGGTGATCTCAACGATATTGTCGAGGCGCGAGGCGAAGTCGCGGAAGTCCTGGACGATCTTGCTATAGACCTCCTCCGAATAATCGACGAGGTCCATCTTGTTGACGGCGACCACGAGGTGTTGGATGCGCAGCAGGTTGGCGATGAAGCTGTGGCGCTTGGTCTGCTCGATCACGCCCTTGCGCGCGTCGATGAGGATGATGGCAAGGTTCGCGGTGGAAGCTCCGGTCACCATGTTGCGGGTGTATTGGATGTGGCCCGGAGTGTCGGCGATGATGAACTTGCGCTTGGGAGTGGCGAAATAGCGGTAAGCGACATCGATGGTGATGCCTTGCTCCCGCTCGGCCTTGAGTCCGTCGGTTAGGAGGGCGAGGTTGACGTTTTCATCACCGCGACGGCGGGATGATTCTTCCATGGCCTCGAGTTGGTCCTCGAAGATGGATTTTGAATCGTAAAGGAGGCGGCCGATGAGAGTGGATTTGCCGTCGTCTACGGAGCCGGCAGTGGAGAAGCGAAGTAAGTCCATTTTTAGGTAAAAGCTGAAATTCTGAAAACTGAAATGCGGAAATGAAGAGGAGGAAGCGCTGAATCCCGACCTGCGAAGCACTGATTGTTATTTCAGCGTTTCAGCATTTCAGGTTTCAGCTTTTTCGTCAGAAGTATCCTTCCTTCTTCCTGTCTTCCATGGCGGTCTCCGAGCGCTTGTCGTCGGAGCGGGTGCCGCGTTCGGTCTGGCGGGCGGCGGCGACTTCTGCGATGACTTCGTCGAGGTTGGATGCCGGGGATTCGACGGCACCGGTGCAAGTGGCATCGCCGATGGTGCGGAAGCGGACGATCCTGCGCTCGACCGGTTCGTGGTCCTGGGCGGTGAGGAACTTAGTCACGGCGAGCAGCGAGCCATTGCGCTCGAAAACTTCTCGCTCATGGGAGAAATAGATCGATGGCAGCGGGATGTTTTCGCGTTGGATATACATCCAGATGTCCATCTCGGTAAAATTGGAGAGCGGGAAGACGCGGAAGTGTTCGCCGGGGTTCTTGCGGCCGTTGAACAGATTCCAAAGTTCCGGGCGCTGGTTCTTCGGATCCCATTGGCCGAAGTCATCGCGGTGGGAGAAGAACCGTTCCTTGGCGCGGGCCTTTTCCTCGTCGCGGCGGCCACCACCGAGGCAGGCGTCGTACTGGTTGTTCTCGATGGTGTCGAGCAAGGTGACGGTCTGGAGTTTGTTGCGCGAGGCGTTGGGACCTTTTTCCTCGATGACCCGGCCGCTGTCGATGGAATCCTGCACCGAGCCAACCACGAGAGTCGCGCGGATGAGCTCCACGAATTCATCGCGATAGGTCATGGTTTCCTCGAAATTGTGCCCGGTGTCGATGTGCACCAGCGGGAAGGGCATGCGGGCCGGCCAGAAGGCCTTGCGGGCGAGCCATGCCATGACGATCGAATCCTTCCCGCCTGAGAATAGCAGGGCGGGGTTTTCAAATTGTGCCGCGGTTTCGCGTAGGATGAAAATGGCTTCGGCTTCGAGTTGGTCGAGGTGGCTGAGATGGTAATTGGGCATGGGAAGGTAATTGCTGGACGCCGAAAGAGCGCGGAACGCGGGTGGAATAGGATTCAACACCCATAGGGTCAAGAATTAATAATTATCTTGGGTGGAATGGTAATGTTTTGTCCGGGCTTGCCATCAACATTCGACAAAAAAGCCGAAGCCCATGGACTTCGGCTCGGATTCGCAGCGGCAAGAAAAACTGGCCCTCACAACGGCAGATGCACCGCGATCTTCGCGCGGATCGCTTCGAGGAGTTCGAAAGCAGCGTCCTCGATCGAGGTGGATTCGGTATCGAGAACGAGATCCGGGTTGTGCGGCGGTTCAAATGAGCCGTCTTTTCCGGTGAAATGGGCGATTTCGCCACGGGCAGCCTTGGCATAGAGGCCTTTCACATCACGCTTTTCACAGGCTTCGTAGCTTGCCTTGATGTAAACTTCGAACAGGTCCTTGCCGAGAATGCCGCGGGCTAGGTCGCGCAATTCTCCGCGCGGGGTGATCGCGGAGACGAAGGTGATGATGCCTTGGGAAACGAAGACTTTGGCGACTTCCGAAATACGGCGGATGTTTTCCAACCGGTCCTGATCGGTGAATCCGAGGTTCGAGTTCAGCCCGGTTCTAAGATTGTCGCCATCGAGAATGGCGGTGAAGCGGCCTTGCTGGTGAAGCACGCGCTCGGCCGCGTTGGCGATCGTGGATTTACCCGACCCCGACAAGCCGCAGAGCCAAACGACGATTCCCCGCTGGCCGAGCAGGTTCTCTTTGTCCTGACGATGAAGGAAGCGGTGGAACTCGGGATGGATGTTCATGGGGTATCTGCTGAAAACTAAAAACTGAGACTCCGAAAATGAAATGTGAAGCACTGATTGAAAATTCAGCGCCTCGACAATTCATTTGGCGGCTCGGATTTCACGCCCCTTTGCCAATCACAAAGGCGTCGAAGCCATGGGCGACCAACACGTCCGCCGAGAGAACCGCGCGGCCGTCGAACACAAATGCGGGTTTGAGCATCAGGTCGTAAATGCGCGGCAGATCGAGCGTGCGGAACTCATCCCACTCGGTGAGCGTGGCGAGGGCGTGGGCTCCGGTGGCGGCCGTGTAGGGATCCGTGCAGATCTCGACGTTCGACGCGATCAACTCCTCCGACACTCCCGCGGCAGTTAGATCCTGATGGATCGTCTCCGGACTGACCCGCGGATCGTAAATGGCGAGGTGGGCACGTTCGTGAAGAAGATCCCGGCAAACGTGGATCGCGGCGGATTCGCGGGTGTCGTTGGTGTCCTTCTTGAAGGCAAAACCGAGGATGCCAATTCGCTTGCCGTTGACCGTGTTGTAAAGAGTGCGGACGATTTTCTCCACGAAGCGGCTCTTCTGCCAATCGTTGAGATGCACCACTTGACGCCAGTACTCCGCAACATGCGGAAGGTTGAAGGAATCGCACAGATAGACGAGATTGAGGATGTCTTTCTGAAAACATGAGCCGCCGAAACCGACGGAGGCTTTCAGGAATTTCGGCCCGATCCGCGAGTCCATGCCGATGGCGCGGGCGACTTCATCCACGTCGGCCCCGGTCGCTTCGCAGAGCGCGGAAATGGAGTTGATCGAGGAAATCCGCTGCGCCAGGAAGGCGTTGGCGACCAGTTTGGAAAGCTCGGACGACCACAGATTGGTGGTGAGGATTTTTTCGCGGGGAATCCAGTTGGCATAGACCGAGACAAGTGCTTCGACCGCCGCGATGCCCTCGGGCGTGGAATCACCGCCGATGAGAATCCGGTCGGGCGATTGCATGTCCTCGACAGCGGTGCCTTCTGCGAGGAACTCCGGGTTGGAAAGAACTTGGAAGGTGGCGCCGTTCGGGGAATTCGCCGCGAGGATGGACTTGATGGCGGTCGCGGTTTTGACGGGGATCGTGCTCTTTTCGACGATGATTTTATGCCCTTCGGAAACTTCCGCGATCAGCCGGGCGGCGGATTCGATGTAGCGTAGGTCGGCCGCGCGACCGGCGCCGATGCCGTAGGATTTTGTCGGAGTGCCGACCGAGACGAAAATCAGATCCGCCGCCGCGATGGCCGACCGGATGTCGGTGGTGAAATGAAGGTTCCGGCCGATCGCGGAAGCAACAACCTCATCGAGACCGGGCTCGTAAACGGGAAGGGTGTCCGAATTCCACGCGGCGATCCGGCGTTCGTTCATGTCCGCCACGGTGACCTGGATGTCAGGGCATTTGGCGGCGATCATGGCCATGGTAGGACCGCCGACATAGCCGGCGCCGAGGCAGCAGATGGATTTGATAGACATTATATGGGTGGTTGGTTGTCGGTGATTTTGAAAAGTCGGTCGCGGACCAGGTGATAGATGAACAGCGAATTGTAAGTGAAGTATCTTCTGAAAAGCCGGCGTGGCTCCATAGCCACGCGGTAGGCCCATTCCAAGCCGAAACGCTGGACCAGCGGCGGGGCTTGGCGGACTTCCCCGGCGTGGAATGCGAAGGCCGCGCCGATGCCGAAATAAACTCCCGGCGGCAGGCGGTGCTTGTTAGCCGAGATCCAGTGCTCTTGTTTCGGGCACCCGAGGCCCACCCAAATGAGGTTGGCTCCCGATGATTTGATCTTTTCCGCGATGACCTCGAATTCATTCTCCGGCCACTCGCCGAATGGCGGGGAGTGGATTCCCGCGATATCGACACCCGGAAATTGTCCGGCGAAAATCCGTGTGAGTTTCTCCAGTGTGCTTGGTTTGCCGCCTAGCAGGAAATGTTTGAAATCGGATTCCCGGCCGTTGGTTGCCTTGAGTGTTTCCAACATCAAGGTCGGCCCATAGACCCGGTCGGTTAGTTTCTCTTCCGCGCCGAGCTGTGAATTGAGCGCCCAGACGAGCGGCATGCCATCGGGGCAGATTAAATCGAACTTCCCCATCGCCCCGCCGAACTCCTGATCCGTGCGCGCCAGCGCGGCGACGTGGGTGTTAGCCGCCTCCACTGCGTAGGTCCGGGTTCTTTCCAGTGCATGCTCAAGTATCCATTCCACCGCCCCGGCGTAGGTGGTCGCAGCGACGGGGAGACCGATGATTGAAATGCGTTTCAAGCGTGCGGCAGGAAAAGGGGCTGCTAGACCTTGCAATAGGGTTCGACGGCACGCAGTCCCGGCGTGGCGGCGATGGCTTGCCCGCGGGTCGGGGCGCTTTCAAACAGATAGAGCGCGTAGCCGCCGTGGCCACCGCCGCAATATTTCCGGGCGAGCGAGCCGGGAATCTCAGGCAAGGGTGTCATGCCTTCTGCGAGTTGGGTGGCGTGGTAAAGGGTGATACCTTCCGCAAGGCGATGCAGATCGGCATGAAGCGCTCCGTCACGCGCAACACGGCCACTGCGGGCGATGGCGTCGTAGTTGCGGTCAAGGTTGGCGACTCCGGGTGTGTCATGCGGAATGCCGGTCCAGAGGATCGCGAGGCAGCCCGTTAGGAAGTCGCCGTTGCGTTTGAAGTCGAGCACCGCGGATTGTCCCGAGCGCCAGACGCAGAGGCCGGTTTCGCGGATCACCGCCGGGTCCTGCCAGCCAACGCCAAGATCATTCTCCGACTCGAATCCGTCGCGTCCGTTCAAGAGCGCCCACGCGCCGCTGCCGCCGAGGCCGGCTTGCTTTTCGTAAGGCCACTCGCGAAGTGAAACTAACGGTGAGATGGTGCAGTTGACGATGAACTCTCCGGGCCGTGCAAAGCGCGGGACGTCGAGCCAACCGCCCGCGAAATCAACGCGCAAAGGCGCTTCGGTCGGTGCTTGGACCCAGCGGACGATTGAGCTGGTAGAGACCGGTTCGAAGCGTGGCGGAGTTTTCGGCAGGATGGTGTAATGGGCACCCACCTGCTTGCAGAGCTCGCGTTTCAGTTCACCGTATTTGTCATCCTCGGTGACGATCAGGAAATCCGGGCGGAGGCGCAGAAAGTCCTCTTCAAAATCGAGTCCTTCCTTGTGGCCGCCGGTGATGACGACTTCGTCGATCATCCGCAGGCCTTGCAACAGGACCCGCTTGTGATCGTCCGGGATGGATGGCTTACGGCGCTTGTGGTGCCACAAAACTTCGGCCGATGCGAACGAAACTATCAGATAGTCGCCAAGCGCGCGGGCTTCCTCGAAGAATTGGAGATGCCCGGCATGAAGGATGTCGTAGCAGCCGGAAACGAAGACTTTTTTCATCTTGTCGTGGTGGAGAGCAGGATTGCCAGGCCTCGCTGGCAATTACTCCTTCGAGACCGAAACGTGATGCCCGTGTGACTTGAGCAATGAGTGGCGGCGGGCGACGTCGAGATCGTGGGCGACCATCTCCTTGCACATTTCCTCTACGGTGATTTCCGGGACCCAGCCGAGCTTTTCCTTGGCTTTCGTAGGGTCACCTAGCAGCGTCTCCACTTCCGCCGGGCGGAAATAGCGGGGATCGACTTTCACGATGATGTCGCCGATGGCCACGGCCGGGGCGATTGCTGGATCGACCGCAGTCACGGTGGCGATTTCGCTCACGCCCTCGCCGGAGAAAGTGAGTTCGATGCCGGCCTCGCGGGCGGACATTCTAACGAACTCGCGCACGGAAATCTGCTTGCCGGTGGCGATGACGAAATCGTCGGCGGTCTCTTGTTGGAGCATCATCCATTGCATGCGGACGTAGTCCTTGGCGTGGCCCCAGTCGCGGAGCGAGTCGATGTTGCCGAGGAACAGGCAGGCTTCAAGTCCTTGGGCGATGTTCGCGAGAGCGCGGGTGATCTTGCGGGTGACGAAAGTCTCGCCGCGGCGCGGGGACTCGTGGTTGAAGAGGATGCCATTGCAGGCATACATGCCGTAGGCCTCGCGATAGTTCACGGTGATCCAGTAGGCATACATCTTGGCAACGGCATACGGCGAGCGAGGGTGGAACGGTGTGGTTTCACTCTGCGGGATTTCCTGGACGAGTCCGTAGAGCTCGGAAGTGGATGCCTGATAGAACCGGGTTTTCTTTTCCATGCCGAGGAAGCGAATCGCCTCCAGCAGGCGCAAGGTGCCGATGGCATCGACATCCGCGGTGTATTCCGGAGCTTCGAAGGAAACGGCGACATGGGATTGCGCGCCCAGATTGTAAACTTCGTCCGGTTGGACCTCGCTGAGGATGCGGGTGAGGTTGGAAGAGTCCGTTAGGTCGCCGTAATGCAGGCGGAAGCGCGAGTTCTCAACATGTGGATCCTCATAGATGTGATCGATCCGCTGGGTGTTGAACAACGAGGCGCGGCGTTTGATGCCGTGAACTTCATAGCCTTTTTCGAGGAGGAATTCCGCGAGATAGGATCCGTCTTGTCCGGTGATGCCGGTGATGAGAGCGCGTTTCATGAAAAGGAAATTTTTGGAAGTTAGAGCCTGGCGGCTCCGGTGGCCAGGGTGGAGAGGAAGTCCTGATAGGCGGCGGCGAGGCCCTCTTCGAAGGAAACGACGGGCGACCAACCGGTGCTTTTTATCTTCGAAATATCCAGCAGCTTGCGCGGGGTGCCGTCGGGCTTGGACGGGTCGGTTAGAATCTCGCCGCTGAAGCCGGTGGTTTTTGCGACGAGCGAGGCGAGCTCGAGAATCGTGACATCATCGCCGACGCCGACATTCACCCAGTCGGGCGGGGAGTCGAGTGCAAGGAGATGGAAACAGGCGGCGGCGAGGTCGTGGACGTGAAGGAACTCGCGGCGCGGCGTGCCGGTGCCCCAGATGGTGACGGTGGTGTCGCCACGTTCCTTGGCTTCGTGGAAGCGGCGGATCATGCCCGGGATGACGTGGGAGTTTTCCGGATGGTAGTTGTCGCCCGGGCCATAGAGATTGGTGGGCATCGCGCTGTGGTACATCAGGCCGTGCTGGGCGCGGTAGTGCTGGCAGAGCTTGAGGCCTGCGATCTTTGCGATGGAATAGGCCTCGTTGGTGATTTCGAGCGGGCTTGTTAGCAGGCAGTCTTCCGGCATCGGCTGGGGAGCCATTTTCGGATAGATGCAGGACGAGCCGAGGAACAACACGCGTGGCACGGCGGCGCGGCGGCTCCCTTCCACCAAGTTCGCGGCGATCGTTAGATTTTCGTAAATGAAATCCGCCGGGTAGGTCGAGTTCGCGTGGATGCCACCGACCTTGGCGGCGGCGATGATCACGATGTCCGGTTTTTCCGCTGCTAGAAAATCAAAGACGGCGCTCTGATTGCATAGGTCGAGTTCGTCGCGAGCTGCGGTGATGATTTGGAAGCCGCCGAGTTTTTCAGCCTCGCGGACGAGGGCTTTGCCGACCATGCCGCGGTGGCCCGCGATGAATAGTTTTTTCATAGATTCGATCCGTAGCGGGAAATGAGTTTGTCCGCTTCCGCGAGGGCCATGCCGGTGACTTGGTCCATGTTGAAATAGCGGTAGGTGGCGAGGCGGCCTATGAAGCTGGTGGCCGGTTCGGCGGCGGCGAGCTCGGAATACCGCTGATAGGCGGCGCGGGCTTCCGGGGCCGGAACGGGATAGAACGGTTCGTCGCCGGGTGCCCAGTTCTTCGGAAACTCGCGGATGATGGTGGTCGCGCCGATCTGCTGGCCGGTCGCGTGTTTCATTTCCACGATGCGGGTGAACGGCACTTCCGCGCCCGGGTAGTTCACTTGCAGGGCGGGTTGCCAGAATCCGGGTTTCCCGGAAATCGATTCGCGATCTATCAGTTGCTCGGCAGAGAATGATTCAGGTTCGAAACGCAGCGAGCGGTAGGGCAGGGGACCGAAGCGCCTGTCATAGAACTCGTCGATCGCGCCGGTGAAGATGAGATGCTTGTAGTTCCAGCGGGCGCGGGCTTCGTGGAAATCCACGCCGAGGTGCAGTTCGACACCTGGCGACGCGTTGAGCATTGTTTCAAAGAGAGCGGTGTAGCCGCGCTTCGGCAGTGCCTGAAACGATTCGGATAGATAGCGGTCGTCGCGGTTGGTGCGGATGGGGATGCGGCCGCAGACGGAGGCGTCGAGTTCCCGCGGGTGGCGGTTCCATTGCTTGAGCGTGTAGCCTTCAAAAAACAATTCGTAGAGTTCGCGGCCGACCTGCGAGATGATCACTTCCTCGGAGTTTTTCGGATCGGCGATGTCGATCCGGTTCCGTTCTAACCAAGCCGTGAATTCTTCAGTGGTCGATGGACGCTCGAGATATTCCTCAAAAGTATTGAGATTGATAGGGAAACTCCAGTAGCGTCCGCGGGCGTGGCTTTTAATTGTATAGCTGACTTGGTGCCAGTCGGTGAATGCTGATAGATAATCGACGATCCGCGGCGAGTTGGTGCGGAAATAATGCGGGCCGTAATGATGGATGAGAACTCCGGCGGGATCGATGCCGTCATAGGCATTTCCCCCGAGGTGGTTGCGGCGGTCCACCACCACGCATTTCCATCCGGCGGCGGACATACGCTCGGCAATCACCAGTCCGGAAAATCCTGCACCGATGATCAGGAAGTCGGTGGATCGATCAGGTTCCAATGGACGATGAATGATGGATCCGGCCCTGCCACGCTGCCGCCCTTGGTCGATCTCTCCGCGATGGAGGGAAACCCGGCTGAAGGAATAGGATGCTGGATGGAGCTGTCATCTTGGCGAGAGATCCCGCGCCAGTGACGGCGGAGATTGTTCAACGGAATGCGGACAAAGTGAGTGACGTGATCACGTGGGTAACACTTGCGGTTCAAGGCGTGGGCCGCCGCGGAAGAATGAGCGAAAACAAATCCATATTCACTGCCTGCGGGTTTCCGAGGAATTCGAGCAGGATTTTCACTCGCTCGGTAGATGTCGGGACGCCGACGACGGTTCCATGCATGCCTTGGAACGGGCCGTGGGCGACTTCCACTTCGTCGCCGATTTCAAGGCTCGGGCTGAGGGTAATCAGCTCGGATTCCTCGGCGCCATTGCGCTCGAGAATTTCGTGTTTCATGGCTTCCACGAAGGACTCGGGCACGGGGGGAATTCCCGCACCGAAACGCACCAGGCCTCGCACCCCTTGGCAAAATGTGACCGCACGCTCCATCTCGGCGATTTTGAATTTCGCGAGCACATAGCCGGGGAACATCGGTTCGACCCACCAGATTTTTCCGCGGCGGGTGGCTTTGCGGTAGCGCAGGCGCGGGCAAAAAACCTCGATGCCTTCGATCTCACGAAGATGAAGGGCGGCAATGTGCTCGCGCTTCGTCTGGCATCGGACACAGAACCATTCAGGAAGATTTGAGGGGGGCTGATTCATTGGCCAAGAAGTTTCTGGAGAACCGGGAGGACTCTGCCACCGCTTCGCATCCACGTTTCGAGCCGTTCGACGCGCTCGCTCAGGAATTTTCTCCGCGCGGGGTCATCGATGTCGCGGGTCGTCTCTGCGAGCCGGTTGATCTTGGTTTTCCCGCTTTCCAGGTGGGGGCGGATTTGCTCGCGGATGAAGCCGCCGGCCAGCCGCTTGAGTTCGATGGCGGGTTCATAGTAAGTGCGGCGTTCGGCACCCCCTTCCGCTTCACGGACGGCACCCAAGCTCTTGAGCATCCGCAGGCCCTGGCTGGCGGAACCTTTGCTGATGTGGAGGCGTTGCACCAGATCGTCCAAGGAAAGCGGGGTCTGTGAAATGAACAGCAGGCCGTAAATTTCGCCAATTGAACGGGGCAGTCCCAAGACCCGCACCCCGTCCACGAAAAAGGACACCACTTGAAGTTCCAAGGGGTCCAGTTCGTGTTGATCTGCTTGCAGTAGATCGTCCATGTGCCGCAACGTAGGAAAAAACCCAGTTAGTTCAAACAAAAATGAACAATGTGGCCGGGATTGGCAGGAGGCGTGGCAGGTCAATGCAACGATTTGAGAAGGGGAACGATCCATCCTTGCCATGGTCGGAGGATGCTGATGGGTTCCCTGCCATGCGCATTTTGATCACCGGCGGAGCCGGCTTTCTGGGTTCTCATCTCTGCGAGCGACTTCTCAACGAGGGAAACGAAATCATCTGCCTCGACAATTTTTTCACCGGCCGGAAGCGCAACATCGCCCACCTGATGGGCAATCCCTATTTCGAACTTGTCCGTCACGATGTGACCGAGCCATTCAAATACGAGGTCGATCAGATCTACAACTTGGCCTGCCCCGCCTCGCCGCCGCACTATCAGCACAACCCGATCAAGACCACCAAGACCTCGGTCATGGGCGCGATCCACTGCCTCGGCCTTGCGAAACGCACCAAGGCTCGGGTTTTCCAAGCCTCTACTTCGGAAGTTTACGGAGATCCCGACATTCATCCGCAGCCGGAGTCGTATCATGGCAACGTCAATCCCATCGGCATCCGCGCCTGTTACGACGAGGGCAAACGCTGCGCGGAAACTTTGTTCTTCGACTATCATCGCCAAAACAACGTCGACATTCGCGTGGTCCGCATTTTCAACACCTACGGCCCCCGTATGTTGCCGGACGATGGCCGGGTGGTCTCTAACTTCATCGTTCAGGCGCTGCAAGGCAAGGACATCACGATCTACGGCGATGGCAGCCAGACCCGCTCGTTCTGTTATGTGGACGACCTGATCGATGGCTTCATCCGCCTCATGAACCACCCCACGCTTACCGGTCCCGTCAACATCGGCAATCCCGGCGAGTTCACCATGCTCCAGCTGGCGGAACTCGTGATGAAAAAAGTCGGCGGTCCTTCGAAAATCACCTTCCTCCCGCTGCCCGGCGATGATCCGAAACAACGTCAGCCGGACATCACGCTGGCAAAAAGCGAGTTGGGGTGGCAGCCGACGGTTTCCCTAGATCAGGGATTGGATGCCACCATCGGTTACTTCCGCAAGCTGCTCGCCGAAGGGTGAGGCCTGCGCCGGGACGCCTCTTCCCTTCATCAGGTTCACGGCTCGCCCACCGTCGGATTCGGCACGCTGAGAGCCGTGGCTTTCACGGAACGGGTGAGCACTTCCTTCGCGCTCGCACCCGGCTTGATTGGCGGATGGGCCA
Organism: Verrucomicrobiota bacterium; assembly: GCA_040385685.1. Lineage (GTDB taxonomy): Bacteria > Verrucomicrobiota > Verrucomicrobiia > Verrucomicrobiales > Akkermansiaceae > Luteolibacter. Next base: position 43,238 of record JAZKGW010000039.1, read on the forward strand.
TGCCGCGGTAGCGCAGGGGTTTGTAGCCGAGTGCCAGCAGCGCGGCCAAGGGTGCTTGTTTGAGTCCCGGCTTCCAATACTGCGGGCTGCCGCCGGTTTCGTAGTAATAGATCCAGGTCTTTTCCGGATTCGACCATCCACCGCACAAGATGACGTGGCGCCGCGGGATGTTCAACAAATCGCCGGGCCGCAGATCGGCGCTGTTGGACAGTTCGTCGCAGACGGACGGCAGCTTGTTCGTGTCATACACGGTAGGCAGCTTGAGGCAGCGTGAAACGAAACCCGAGCAATCCACTCCCGCCGCGTGCAGGCTGACGGCCGCGTTGTCGGCGGCGCGCTTCATCTGTGACGAGACATCGCCCGCCGCGTGGCCGTTAGAGATGGCGGTGTCGAAGGACTGTGGATCATCAAAGCCGCCCCACTTGTAGGGGATGCCCTCGTTCATCTCGCCCGGCATCCACCAGCCCTTGCGCGGAAGCTGCGGTTCATGACCGATGTCCGGCGTATTGACCAGCACGCCCTTGTTGTCCTTGCCGTGGAGGATGTTTTTCGCAAACGGCCGCCAGGGATGGGTGGAAAGCTGGTGCGCGATCGCCATCGACTCCGCAGGCGTCACCTGCGACGGCGCGTTCGGATCGCCGGCTTCCAGTGGCGGCTCCGCGGGCTTCTCGGGGGTGACGGTACAACTGCAGGCTAACAATCCGATGAGGGCGATGATCCGTTTCACAGCGGCAGATTGATGGTTTCAAGCCGGACGTCAAATCCTGCGTCACGCCATTGGGATTGACCCGGCGGACTCGCGATTGCACAAACTTGGCCATGGCCAACCGCCTTCAACTCATGATTCCCGCCCTCTGGCTGATGGCGGCGGCATTCGCGGTGGCTGAAACCAAAGCCAGCCCCAGGGTCGCGCTCGTCATCGGCAATGCGAAATACGAAACCGCCGTCGGCCCGCTGCGCAACTCCGTCAACGACGCCAAGGCGGTTTCCAAAACCCTCCGCGGTCTCGGTTTCACCGTCATCGAGGAACACAACGTCTCGCGCGACGAACTGCTGAAAGCCGTTTCCCAGTTCCGCGGCAAAATCAAAGACTCCGAAGTCGCCCTCTTCTACTACGCCGGCCACGGCATTTCCGTCGCGGGATCGAATTATCTGCTTCCAGTCAAATCCGGCTATCAGCCCGCCGGTGCGGATGCCACCGCCATGCGCATGCTGGCGGAAACCAAGCTGTTCAACGCCGAGCAAGTCGTCGCCGAGATGAGTGCCGCCGGCGGGCATTGCAATCTCGTCATCCTCGACGCCTGCCGCAACACGCCCGTCGCTCGCGATCCAAGCACGCGCGATGTGACACGCGGCGGCGGTCTTGCGGAAATGAAACCGCCTGCCGGATCGCTCATCGCCTTCGCCACCGATGCCGGGCAAACCGCCGGCGACGGCTCGGGCACCAACGGCCTCTACACCGGCGAGCTCGTCAAACACCTGCAAACTCCCGGCCTCACCATCGAGCAGGTTTTCAAACGCACCCGCGCTGAAGTGATGAAGCAATCGGACGGCGCGCAGGTTCCCGCCGAATACTCCCGTCTCGTCGGCGATGATATCTTTCTAGCAGGCCCAGCCGCCGCCCAGCCGCCGGCACCCGTCGTGCCGAAAGCGGAATCCGTGACCATCCCCACGCCCGCCGCCATCCTCAAGCTCGCCGCCGCAGGTAAGGCCGGGGAATGCGCGGAAGCCCTCCGCCTGACTGCCGCCGCCAACGGGCCGGGAAATTACGCCGCCGCACCGATCGACGCATTGCTGGAAAACGCCAAGGAGCAGCTCAAGGGCCTCACCGGTCCATCGCCGCAGGTGGACACCAACATGAACACCTGCAAGCTCGCGCTCGAAGCGATCCGCAACTGCCTGCCTACGGATCATCCGCGCCACTCGGAACTCACCGCCAAGGCCCGCAACCGCCAAGGCGACTGTTACATGTTGCTAGGGAAACCCGCCGATGCCCTGCCGGCTTACAACGAGGCTGTCGAGCTCGCGCCGACTGACGCCTATCCGGTCGTCAACCGCGGCCGCGCCCAGCTCGCCCTCGGTCACACGGAGGAGGCCAAGGCCGACTTCATCAATGCCGCAAGTTCCAAGTTCAACCAGCCCACCGCGCGGAAACTCGCCCAGCAGGCGCTCAAAGAACTTCCGTGAGCACGACAGCGAGCTAACACGGAGGGATTTCTGATAATCCATCCAGCAGCGGCTCGTATTCAAGCGCCTCATGCTGCGTTTTTTTATCCCGATTTGTCTGATCCTGGCGATCATGCCGTCGCGGGCCGAACCCGCCGCCACGCCGGTGATCCCGCGTGAGACAAAGGCGGACCCTGCTCACCAGACGACCGCTGCATGGATTTGGAAAAGCGTGACTCCCGGCGAGAAGGAAAAAGTGTTCTTTCGGCGCGAATTCGAACTGCCGCCCGAGGTCACCAAGGCTTCGGTCACCGTCGCCTGTGACGACTGGAATCGCCTGTTAGTGAATGGTCGCGAACTGGGCATGGCGGGCGAATGGGCGAATTCACGGACCTATGACGTGCTGGCCGCTCTCAATCCGGGCGGGCGCAATGTCATCGCCGTCGAAGGCCGCAACACCGGCGGGGCTGCCGGGATGGCGCTGCGTTTCCGCGCCAAGCTCAAGGATGGCAAAAAGCTTCATGTCGTCTCAGATGCCAACTGGCAATGCGCCAACGAAGCGCCCGAAGGTTGGCAAAACCTCGATTTTCCCGCAGCCGCCTCATGGCCGAAAGCCGTGGTGATCGCGAAAATGGGCGACGCCCCGTGGGGGCAGATTCTGCCACCGGACTCCGCCGAAGGAGGCGCCATCGAGGATCTGACCAGCGCCTATCAGGTCGTTCCGGGATTCAAGTTGGAGCGCATCTATCGGGTTCCCGCGGACAAGGGATCGTGGGTGGCGATGACGGTGGACGACAAGGGCCGGCTTCTTTGTTCAGATCAATACGGGAAAATCTATCGAGTCACTCTTCCCGCAGGCGAGCAAGGCGCGAGCATCGTGGAGCCGCTCGCCATTCCCCTCCAAGGAGCCCATGGCTTGCTCTGGCACGAGGGCGTCCTTTGGGTTGCCGTCAACGAAGGTTCCGACCAAAGCGGTATCTGGCGGGTGACGGATAGCAATGGCGATCGCGAACCCGACAAGCCCGAGTTGGTCAAAGCCTTCAAGGGCCGCGGCGAGCATGGCCCCCACGGGTTGGTCGCCTCACCCGATGGCAAGTCGATCTACGTCACATCTGGAAATTTCACCGACCTAGCGGAAATGGACAGCTCGCTCGTCTCGAAAAGCTGGGCTGAGGATCAATTGCTGCCCCGCCGGCCCGATGCCCGCGGCCACGCCCGCGACCGGTTTGCCCCCGGCGGCTGGATCGCCCGCTTCGACACTAACGGCAAGAACTTCCAACTTTTCGCCAGCGGCTTCCGCAACGCGTATGACATCGCTTTCAACGACCAGGGCGACTTGTTCACCTACGACTCCGACATGGAGTGGGATCTCGGCACTCCGTGGTACCGGCCCACCCGCATCTGCCATGTCGTGCCTGGCGCCGAGTTCGGCTGGCGGAATGGTTCCGGCCCTTGGCCGCCGTACTATGAAGATAGCATGGCCCCAACGTTGGAGATCGGTCCGGGTTCCCCCACTGGAATGGTTTCCGGAGCCGGGGCGAAATTTCCGGCGAGATTCCAGCGCGCGATCTTCGCCATGGATTGGACATTCGCCACCCTCTACGCGATCCATCTGACTCGTCGCGAAAACGGTGAATATCATGCCGAGCGCGAGGAGTTTATTTCGGGCACCGGTCTGCCACTAACCGATGCCACCATCGGTAAGGACGGCGCGATGTATTTTCTAAACGGCGGTCGCCGCACCGACTCGGCCCTCTGGCGGGTAACCTACACCGGTAGCGAATCGACGGCTCCGGCAGAACCTGCGGCTCTTTCCGGGGAAATTGCCCGCGGCGTGGACATCGACCGGACGCTCCTTCAATCCGCCGTCGCCGGGTATTCCTCGAAGGAGACCATCGAACTGCTCTGGTCGCAGATCGGTTCCATCGACCGTCTCCAACGCTACAGTGCACGTCTGGTCCTCGAACAAATCCCCGCTGAATCCTGGGTTTCCCGATTGGATCAGGAAAGCGACCCGTGGCGGGTCATCACCACTGCCATTGCCGTTGCGCGCGTCGGAAGCAAAGAGCAATCCGCTGTCGTGTTGAATGCCCTGGATCGACTCGAATGGGCAAAACTCGACCAGCAACAACAGCTCAACTGGCTGCGCGCCGCCGGTCTCATCTTCGCCCGCCACGGCCCGCCGGACGAAGCGACCCGCCAGAAAGTTCTCGCGAAGATCGACGCCAGCTTTCCGGCCAAGGACGATTTCCTGAATCGTGAGCTGTGCCGGATGCTCTCCTACCTCCAGACACCCGGAATCGTCGCCCGCACTCTAACACTGATGGACTCCGCCGGGCCATCGCCCGCCCCCGATTGGTTGGCGCTGGCCAAGCGCAACGACAAATACGGCAAGACCGTCGAGGCGATGATCGCCAACCTCCCGCCCGCGCAGGTGATCCATTACGTGTATTGCCTGCGGATCGTCAAAGGCCCGTGGCATGGCGACGAACGCAAGCGCTTCTTCGCGTGGCTGGCAAAACTATCAGCTAACAGCGGCGGCGAAAGCTACGCCGGCTTCATCCTCGACCTGCGCAAGGAAACCCTCGCCACTTGCACCCCCGAGGAACGCGAGTGGGTGGAAAAGCTCCCGACCGGAGCGCCTCCCAATCCATTTGCCAACCTGCCGCCAATCAAAGGTCCCGGCCGCGAGTGGACCATCGACGAGGTCGTGAAACTGGCGGATAGCGGACTCGATGGCCGCAACAAGGAGCACGGCAAGGACATGTTTCGTGCCTCGCTCTGCGCCGCCTGCCACCGCTTCGGCAACGAAGGCGGAGCTGCCGGTCCCGATCTAACGTCACTCGCCGGACGCTTTGTCGTGCGCGACCTCGCCGAGGCCATCCTCGATCCCAGCAAGGTAGTCTCCGACCAATTCGCCTTCGATCTCATCACCCGTCAGGACGGCACGGAAGTAACCGGCAAAATCATCGAGGAAAAGGACGAGAAGTGGATCATCGCCACCAGCCCCTTCGATTTCACCCAGACCACTGAGATCGAGCGCAACGCCATCAAGGGCATGAAGCATTCCCCGGTCTCTCCGATGCCCCCCGGCCTGATCAACCGGCTCAATCCGGATGAGCTTAAGGACCTGCTGGCTTACTTGCTGGGAAAGTGAGTCAAGGAGCGCGGGCGTCTCGCCCGTCTCGTCCCAACGGGACGATTCATCATAGCCCGGCACGCAGTGCCGGGTTTCCGGCCATGGCGATTCGTCGCGTCCTGAAAGGACGCCTCATGCGGGGTGGAATCATTCCCACAGATAGCGTTCGTCATACGCCACGCCGTATTTGCCGAGGAATTCCAGATACTCTTCCTGGAAACCCTTCATCCGATGGTGTTCTTCCTGCCGGTCGATGTAATCGGTCAATGCCTGAAGCTGCGATGCCCCCAGCGAAAACACACCGTAGCCCGCCTGCCATGAAAATCCCGCGAGATGCCGCCCATGATCCTTGATCCAGACGGAGGATGCCGCCTTCACCTTCTTCACGAAGTCCGCGACCGTCAGCGTGCGGGGTAATTCCATGGCCATGTGGATGTGGTCCGCCATCCCACCCACGCGATAAACCGTGCAGCCCATGTCGCGGCCAATCTCCGCCAGATAGGCGAACGCACGAGGTCGAAGGTCGGAGTCCAGCCATGGCTCACGGTTCTTGGTGGAAAACACCAGATGAAGCAGGATCCGCGAGAGGGATTGAGACATGCAGAGGTGGTAACAGAAAGTGCCCTCTGCATGAAGCGTCCTTTCAGGACGCGCAGATTCCAGGGGGATTCCAACCCGGCACTGCGTGCCGGGCTACGATGATTCGTCCCGTCGGGACGGGGAGAGGTCCAGCGTAATGGCCATGGCGCTATGACATCGAGGAATTCATAAGGGGCGCGGGCGTCTCGCCCGCATGCACATTCAAGGCGCGGGGACTGCCTTCTTCGACATGAGCCTGTGACCGCCGGCGAGGATTCCTCCTTCCATGCGAACATTCCGAGTGCTAACTTCCAGCCATGAAGAAAACCGTGATTCAAGCGGAGCTGCCGCCCGAGTTGACCGCGCGGGCACGTTCCTACGTGGAAGAGGGCTTGGCGGCGGATTTGAATGAATTGCTCGCGGATGCCCTGCGGCGTTTCTTAGAATCCCACTCGGCGCGAGCGACCGAGACATTTGCGATGAATGACGTGCAATGGGGTCTCCATGGGAACGATTGACCCAGCTCCGCCCGTGGTGGTGTGCGATGCCGGGCCATTGATCCATCTGGATGAAGTGGGACCCATGGACCTACTGGCGGATTTGGCGGAAATTCTGGTCCCCAATGAAAAAATCTACCCAATAAATTTAATTAATGTTAATCCGCGAGGATAGACCCTACAATAATTGAAATTATATGATTTTTCAGCCTACAAAATTCGGAAAATCAATAATAAGTAGCTCGCGTCGTCCAGCTTGGCTCCGCCTTTTGTTGAGAGGTACTGGTTCTGTTGGAATCGATGTTCGTTCCTGTTACGAACACTGGGAGAATCTGGGCTATTTAGAATATTTGCCGCAATTATCAACATATAGTATTGGATTTGGATTGGATCTTCAAAGTTTATCTGGTCTCGCTTCACAAATACATCTGAAGTCGCTTTCTCTTGGCTTCAAATCAAAATGCAAAGTTGATTGGGAGAATTTCCAAGATTTGGAAAAGGTATATTGTCAAGGATGCTTTGTCGATGAATCGATCTGGTTTCTCCAGCACTTGGAGGATTTAGCTATTTCAAACTGTAGTGAGAAAGATTGGAGTAATGTTTCACGGATGATTAAGCTCGCAACAATTGAGCTCATCGGGGAGGGCTGCACTGACTTTAAGGGATTGAATTCCCATCGCCTGCGATCAATTTCGATTCATCACAACTGTAGGCTTTCTAGTCTTGAATCGGACTCGGATCTGTCACAGGTCGAAGATTTGTGTATTACGGCATGCAGGAACCTCGGATCAATATCAGGTGTCCAAAAATTCAC
>JAZKGW010000039.1:50460-79718 GCA_040385685.1 Verrucomicrobiota bacterium
ATGATTGTGGAGTTTTGGAGTCCTTGAAGCCGCTTCTCGCCCTTGAAAATCTAGTAGAAATTTCCTTCTTGGGAACCATTATTGCGGATGGGATCGTTCGGGAAATCGCTGCCATTAAAACGCTGAAAAGAATCAATTTTAATGACAATTTCAAATACGATTCACAATTGCTAGAATGTTTGGTGGCGCTTGGTATTCCAAAACCCGAATGGCCGTTAATGTTCCGAGAACCAAAAAAGTGGGCTAAAATTACCCGTAATTAGGCATGAATTGGGGCGGTTCTCGCGGATTCATATGAACAATAAATGGAGTGGTAGCGCCGGGATGAATTTGCCTGTGAGGGCCAGTCGGTGAGGACTTCGCCACCATGTGAACCTGCTATCGCAGGCTATGGATTTACGCACTTTGTTAGACCCCGCGATCATCCCGTCGTCCTCAGCCCCGAGGCGATGGCGTTGATGGAGAGCAGGAGCTTGGGCAGGAGGGCGTCGGCTTGGACGGTTTCCTCGTTGGCGACGTGGGCGCGCCAGACGCGGAGGAGGGCGATCTGCTGCTGGTGGAGAATCTTCAGCGGGGCTTCGCGGATTTCCAGCGTCTTGGCCATCCGCGGGCGGCGGTTGCGCATTTCGCCATCGAAGAGTTCGGCTAGGAGTGAGCGGGTGCGCTCGAACTCGCTGCGGATCTCGCCGAAGGATTGGTCACGTAGGGCGGCGTCCTCGACGAGGTCGGCGTAGTCTCGCATCAGATCCAGATTGGCGGAGGCCAGGTTGGTTTCGACGTTGGTGAGGACGTAGCTGAGGAAGGTGGACTGCGGCAGGACTTCCTTCAATTTCGCGAAGCCGGCGGGGTCTTCGGTCTTGAGCGATTCCAGCGCGGAGCCGACACCGAACCAGCCGGGCAGGTAATACCGCGCCTGGGTCCACGAGAAGACCCACGGAATGGCGCGGAGGTCGCTGATGGAAAATCCTTTCTTGCCGGTCCGCCGTGCCGGACGCGAGCCGATGCGCGAGTTTTCCAGCGCGTCGATGGGAGTGGCCTGGCGATAGAATTCGATGAACCCGTCCGCCTTGAGAAACTTCTGATAGGCGGCCTGGCTGGTTTCGCCGAGTCGGGCGAGAAATGCTTCGCACGGGTCGGCGGCCGGCGGCAAGTGGCGGTGGCGGGCGGTGGTGACAGCGGCTCCTGCTAGAAGGAGTTCGAGGTTGTAGGTGGCGTTGGCGAGATTCGCGTACTTCTGGGCGATCGTTTCGCCCTGCTCGGTCATGCGGAAGCCGCCGCTCATCGCGCCGTTAGGCAGGGCGGCCATGAACCAGTGCGTCGGGCCCGCGCCGCGGGAAATCGTGCCGCCGCGGCCGTGGAAGAAACAGAGGTTCACGCCGTTGTCGCGGCCGACCTGGGTGAGCGCCGTTTGCGCGCGCTGCAGGGCGAACTGCGCAGCGAGGATGCCGCAGTCCTTGTTGGAATCCGAGTAGCCTAACATCACCTGCTGGCTTTCGAAATTCGCCTGCGAGCGGCGGGTGAGGGGATGCTGCAAGAAGGCTTCCAAGATACCGGGCGAGCGGTCGAGATCGTCCATGGTTTCGAACAACGGCACGACTTGCAGCGGGCAGACGAGTCCGTCGTCGGTGAGGTCCATCAGCCCGGCCTCGCGGGCGAGCAGATAAACGCCGAGCAGATCCGATAGCTGCCGCGTCATCGAGACGATGAGCGCGCCGAGTCCGGCGGTGCCCCAGTCGCGGCGGTGGCGGACCAGCACGCGATAGGTGTCCAGCACGTCGTCGGTCTCGGTGCCGACGCGGAGTTCGTCGTGGAGAAACGGCCGGGTCGAGGTGAGTTCCGCGTTGAGGAAATCCAGCCGCTTGGCTTCCGGCCATGACCCGTAGTTTCCTCCGTCCGCCACTCCGGCGGCGGCTAACAACTGGCTGATCGCCTTGTCGTGGAACTCGGAGTTCTGGCGGACATCGAGCGTCGCCAGGTGGAAGCCGAACATCTCCAGCTTGTGCCGCAGCGGGCGGATGGCCGCTTCCTCAAGCATGTGGCAGCCGGAGGCGGCGAGCGTGCGCGAGAGCAAATTCAGATCATCCACTAGGCACGCGGTATTCTTGTAGCCGGGTTTGCCTTTGATCTGTTCACGCAGGCGCAACGCCATCAGCATGGCGAGTTGCCGCCACGGTTCCTCCTCATGTCGATAGAGAATTTCCCTAACACCCTCGGGCGCGTCCACGGTCTTGGCCAGGTAGTCGATGCGCACCTGGAGTTCCTCCGGGACGGGTGTGAGGTAGCGGGACAGTGTAAGTTGCGCCGACAACTCCAACAGCTCGCGTTCGAGCAGTTTGAAAGCGGAGTGGCGGAGCGTCTCCAAGGTTTTTTCCGTGACCGGAGGCGTCACCAGCGGATGCCCGTCGCGGTCGCCGCCGATCCAGGTGCCGAAGATCAGGCGCGGGATATTTCCCGCGGAGCGGAGCAGTTCCAAGGGCAGCCCGGCGTCGCGCCAAGCTTCGGTGAAATGGAGGTCGAGTCGGTTGATCGCCGACGGGAAAAGGTCGCGCAGGTAGTGCGTGGCATTCCGCAGCTCGCTGGTGATGTCCGGCCGGACGAGGTGAATTTCCGCCGTGCGCCACAGCGTTTCCAAGGTCGTGACGACCCGCTCGCGGATCCGGCGGCGTTCGCGTTCGGTGTATTTCGGATACTCGTTGCGGACCATTTCCGCATAGAGCGCACGGTGGCGCTCGCGGATGCTGGAACGCTTGGCCTCGGTCGGGTGGGCGGTCAGGACGGGCTCCACTTGCACATCCTTGAGCACTTCGAGAATTTGTTCGGGCGTCAGGCCGATCGCCCGCAAGTCGCGCAACGCCTGCGGCCACAAGCCGCGGATCGACTCCGCGCCGAGCGCTTTTTCCCGCTCGCGGCGGATCTCCGCAGCGACGCGTTCCTCGACCATGTTAAGGAGCTGGAAGCCGATCGAGTAAAGCTGCGGCAAGCCTTCCGGCGCGGCACCGATTTCCGGCTCGCGGCCGGACCATGGCAAAAATGGCAGCAATTCCTTGTCGCCCGTGCTCACCAGCGCCTCCTCCAGACAGCCGAGCAGGTAGCGGAGCCGCTCGTCGATGAGATCAAATCCTTCCAGCCGGAGCTGCTCGCGTGTCGGGTTGATTGCCGGGTCAGTCATGCGCGCGCGATCCAAGCACGATCCGAGCCGAATCGGAAAGGGGATAAAATGCACTCGCGTGACCATCCGCGTGAACGGGCTCCTCGAGGATTTGAATGGCCTGCCCGGTATCGCCGATACCGCCACGGCTGATCAGCCGCTAGCGATTGGCATTCGGATCAAGCTGTCCGGCCCGTCCCTCCGGCCACTCCGCGCCCTGCTTGATCCACGTTGTCAGGATCGCCACCTCATCCGTGGTAATGCGCTCGCCGACCGGCGGCATCGAGTTCACACCCGCGTGCGTGGACTTGATGTTATGCACCAGTTGGCTCTGCTCGGGGTGACCGGGAACGATCATACCGCTGGCCATCGCCACCTTCCGGTTCTCCAAACTCATCCGGCCCGGCAGCGCTTTGGCGTTGTGGCAAACCCCGCAGCGCGTTTCGAGGATCGGCTTGATGTGCGGCCCAAACACCGGCTTCTGCTTCGCCGCGATGATCTCATCCGGCGAAAGGATGTTGCGGCCTGCATAGATCGTCTCGCCATCGGGCGGCGTTGAAGCACAGGCGAGCAGCAGAATGGCGGAGGCGGCGCAGAGGAGGGGCTTCATGGTTGCTTTCTATCGAGCGGGGGCTTGAACGACAAGAGTCATCCTTGAGTTGTCGTGGAACGACTTCGCGCGAAGCGCGCCCATCGGCGGACAAGGAGCGGACTGAAGTCCCGCACTACGTTCAGTGCCTGACGTCCACCACCGCTTCAGGATCGTGCTGATGCTTGAACAGAAACGCGAAACCGATCGCTATCACCAATGCGTAAAGCGCGAATGAAAGCCATACGTTGTGCCAGTCGGTCTTGCCGTTGATGGTGAAATATTTTTGAATCACATAGCCGCTGGCGAGGCTGCCGAAGATCGCGCCGAAGCCGTTGGTCATCATCATGAACAATCCCTGCGCGCTGGAACGGATTCTGGAATCGGTGGTGGTCTCGATGAACAACGAGCCGGAAATGTTGAAGAAATCAAACGCCATGCCATAGACGATGCAGGAGAGGACGATCATCCAGAGCCCGGTTCCGGGATCGCCATAGGCAAAAAAGGCGAACCTCAGCACCCACGCAAACATGCTGATCAACATGACGGTTTTGATTCCGAAGCGTTTCAGGAAGAAAGGAATCGCGAGGATGAACAAGGTTTCGGAAACCTGCGAGATGGACATGATGAGTGTCGAGTATTTCACCACCAGCGAGTCTCGGTATTGCGGGATCTCAGCGAACTCGGAGATGAAGACATCGCCATACATGTTCGTCAGTTGCAGCGCTCCGCCGAGAAACATGGAGAAGATGAAGAACAGGGCGAGCTTGAGGTTTCCGAAGAGCTTGAAGGCACTCAATCCTAACAATTCGACCAGCGGCGCGTCCTTGGCGGTCAATTTCAGCGGCGGGCATTTCGGCAATGAGAACGAATAGACTCCGAGCACGACCGCGACCACCGCGGCGATGTAGAACTGGTTCGCGGAAGCCTTGTTGCCAGTTAGATTGGTGACCCACATGGCGACGATGAAGCCGATGGTTCCCCACACTCGGATGGGAGGGAAGACCTTGATCACATCAAAATGGTTTGTCTTGAGAATGTTGTAGGCGACCGAATTGGAGAGGGAAATGGTCGGCATATAACAGAGCATCGCGGCGAAGATGACCCAGAAGAACGTGCCGGGGTGATTCACCATCGGGATGCATGCGAGAGCGAACCCGCCCAGGATGTGGAGGATTCCGTACAACCGTTCCGCGTTGACCCAGCGGTCGGCGATGATCCCGGTGATCGCGGGCATGATGAGCGAGGCAATGCCCAAGGTGGAGAAGATGGCGCCGAACTCCTCGCCGCCCCACTTTTTGGTGATGAACCAGTAATTGCTGATGGTGATCAACCAAGCTCCCCAGACGAAAAACTGCAGGAAGCTCATGACGAGGAGCCGGAATTTGATTCCCATGGAAAAGGTCGGGTGGGTGAAGGGTGGGTTTGCCGGCGATGGTTCCATCGCGCGTCAATACGCAAGCTGGTGAAAAGCCCACGGGGGTTCAAGCTCCGATCCGGGTTTCCATTCCCGATCTAGCACCGGCCATACCAACCGGTCTAGTATTCCCGCTTCAACAGATGCGTCGCGATTTCCTGCAGGCGGGCGGCCTTCGTTCCGAACGGCTTGAGCGCGTCCATCGCCGCCTTCGTTAACTTCGCCGCTTCCTTGCGTGAGGCTTCGAGTCCGAGGATCGCTGGATAAGTGGATTTCTCCACGGCCTGGTCCTTGCCCGCGGTCTTGCCTAACACCTCGGTGCTTTGGGTGACGTCGAGGATGTCGTCGATGACTTGGAACGCCAAACCGAGTGCGCGGCCAAATTTCGTCAGTGCTTCCAGCTTCGCGGGCGTGGCGTTGGCGGTCATCGCGCCGAGCCGCAGTGAAGTGGTGAGCAGCGCGGCGGTCTTGGCTTCATGGATGCGGACGAGATCGCGCTTGGTGAGCTTCTTCCCTTCGCCTTCGAGATCCATCACCTGACCGCCGATGAGTTTTCGGCTGCCACCGGTTTCAGCGAGTTCGGAAATGTAGTCGCGGGTGCCGTAACGTTTGGTCGCCGGAGTTTTCGCGAGTATGAGGAACGATTCGGTTAGTAATGCGTCGCCGCAGAGCACGGCCATGCCTTCGCCGTAAACCTTGTGACAGGTTGGCCGGCCGCGGCGGAGATCGTCGTCATCCATCGCCGGCAAATCGTCGTGGACCAGCGAATAGGTGTGCATCAATTCCACCGCGCAAGCTGGCGCGAGGGCGTTGGAAATCTCCCCACCACACGCTTCTGCCGCGGCGAGGCAAAGCACGGGCCGCAGGCGTTTGCCGCCCGCGAAAACGCTGTAGCGCATCGCCGCATGGATCGTCGCTGGTCGTTCCTTGGCTTTTGGCAGGAACGCATCCATCGCCGCATCCACTTCTGCGGCGCGGGCGGTGAGGTAGGTTTTTAGGTTCATTCTAAAATTTTTTCACCGCCAAGACGCCAAGAGCGCCAAGGAATATTGATGGAATTTCAAAACTTGGCGTCCTTGGCGTCTTGGCGATTCAAATTCTCTCACAGAATCTCCGCGATCTGCACGGCGTTGAGCGCAGCACCCTTGCGGACCTGATCGCCGACCACCCAAAGATCGAGGGCGTTGTCGAACACCAGGTTCTTGCGGATGCGGCCGACGAGGCAATCGTCCTTGCCGGTCGTGTCGAGCGGCACCGGGAAAACCTTGTTGGAAATGTCATCCACCACCTGCACGCCCGGCTTGTTAGCATAGGCGGCGCGCGCGGCATCGGCATCCACCGGACGCTCGAATTGCGCGGTGATGGAAACCGAGTGCGAACGATAGACGGGTACCCGCACGCAGGTGCAGGAGACCCGGAGGTCCGGCAGGTTCATGATTTTCCGACCCTCGTTGAGCATCTTCATCTCTTCCTTGGTGTAGCCGTTGTCCGTGAACGAATCCACTTGGGGAATGACGTTGAACGCGATCTGCCGCGGATAGACTTTGAGCGTCACCGGCTCGCCGGCATGGATCGACTTCATTTGCTCTTCCAGCTCGACGATGCCCTGCGCACCCGATCCGGAAACCGCCTGATAGGTCGAAGCGATGATCGAGCGCAGCCCGAACGCGTCGTGCAGCGGCTTGAGCGCCATCAGCGAGATGATCGTCGTGCAATTCGGGTTGGCGATGATTCCTCGCGGGCGGTTCTTCGCGGCTTCCGGGTTGATTTCAGGCACGACGAGAGGCACATCGGCGTCCATCCGGAAGGCGGACGAGTTGTCGATCACCACCGCGCCAGCCGCTGCGGCGGACGGGCCGTATTCCAGGGAAATCCCGCCACCCGCGCTGAAAAGGGCGATGTCGACGTCGGAAAACGAATCGTGGGTGAGCTCCTCCACGGTGATTTCTTCCCCACGGAAGGTCATTTTTTTCCCGGCGGAACGCGCCGAAGCGAGCAGCTTGAGTTTGCTGAGCGGGAAATTCCGCTGTTCGAGGCAAAGGAGCATTTCAACGCCGACGGCACCCGTGGCACCAACAATCGCTACATGGGGATGATTCATTTTGAGGAACCGGCGTCATTTGCCGGGGCGCGGAGCATACCGAGATCCGCCGTGCTGGCAACCGATTCGTTTTACCCTATTTCGAACGGCAATACGGGTTGGAAAAATGGCCCGACAGTGCCAGCTTGCGGCGATGCCCTACGCCACCCCCATCCTCGAAGCGGACCTCCTCGTCAAAACCTTCGGAACCTCCACGGCGCTCGACGGGCTTTCATTCACCTTGGCGGAGGGCGAATCGCTGGGCCTGCTCGGCGTCAACGGAGCAGGAAAAACGACCGCAATGAACCTGCTCCTTGGGCTCACCACGCCGACCTCCGGCTCGATCCGCATCTTCGGGCTCGATCTCTGGAAGCACCGCATCGAAATCCTGCGACAGGTGAATTTCACCTCCGCCTACACCGCGCTGCCCTCGAATCTCCTCGTCTGGCAGAATCTAACCGTGTTTGCCAAGCTTTACGGTATTGCCCGCCCGAAGCAACGGATCGAGGAATTGCTCGAACTACTCGACATCACCCATTTGCGGAAATCCGTCAACGGCACGCTTTCCGCCGGCGAGTCCACCCGCGTCAATCTCGCGAAAGCGCTCCTCAACAAACCACGCCTGCTGCTGCTCGACGAACCCACCGCCTCGCTCGATCCCGACATCGCCGACCGCGTGCGCAAGCTGCTCCGCAAGCTCCAGCACGAGAACGGCCTCTCCATCCTCTACACCTCGCACAACATGCGCGACATCCACGAGGTCTGCGACCGCCTCATCTTCCTCCACGGCGGCAAGGTCCTCGCGGAAGGCACGCCGGGCGAAATCCACGAAAAGTTCAACCGCACGTCGCTCGAAGACCTGTTCATCGGAGTCGCCCGCGGCGAGGTGGAAGCGATCGGGTTGAAATAATTTCGAAGCTGGAAAGAGAACCACGAAATGCACGAAAGAACACGAAAGCCCGGGAATGCGACGAGTGGTCCGATTCATTTGGAAACAAGTCCAATTCCATCTCGTTTTTCGTGCGTCTTCGTGCCTTTCGTGGTTTCTCTTCAAATCGCGTAGTTAGAATCAGCCCTCATGCCCTTCTCCCTCAACACCGTCCACGCGCTCGTCCTCCGCTACTTCTATCTCTACACCCGCCATCCGGTCAGGCTGGTGGAACTCGTCTTCTGGCCGCTGGTCGACCTGCTGGTCTGGGGCTTTCTAACGACCTACCTGCAACGCCACGGGGCAGGGGAGTTTCCTTCGTCCATCAGCTTTCTAATCGGCGGCATGATCCTGTGGGATGTGCTCTTTCGCTCGCAGCAAGGTGTCGCCATCTCGTTCCTCGAAGACGTGTGGACGCGCAATTTGCTCAACGTCTTCGTCGCCCCGGTCCGCACCGCCGAATATGTCGGAGCCACCTGTGTCGTCGGACTTTTGCGGGTCGGCGTCACGCTCGTGCTCCTGACCATCGTCGCCGCTCTCGCCTATCAATTCAAGCTCTCCAGCCTCGGTCTTGGGCTGCTGCCGTTTTTGGGAAATCTGATTCTGTTCGGCTGGTTTCTCGGGATGATTTCCACCGCCCTGATCATGCGTTTCGGCCAGGCCGCGGAAAGCCTCGCGTGGGCCGTGCCGTTCTTCATTCAGCCGCTTGCCGCGGTTTTCTATCCAGTCTCCGTGCTTCCATCCTGGCTTCAGCCCGCCGCCATGTCGTTGCCTTGCACGCCCGTGTTCGAAGGCATGCGCACCGTCCTCTCCGGCCAACCTGTTCCTTGGGGCAACGTCCAGCACGCCCTCCTGCTCAACCTCGTCTGGGGCACTCTCGCCGCCCTCTTCTTCGCTGCGAATCTTCGCTACGTCCGCAAAACCGGCCTGCTCGTCAAGGTGGCCACGCAGTGATTCCCAATGGACCGCGGGATTCATCCCGCCCGACTGCGGCAATCCTCAAACTCCTGGCGTCAGCACCATCCGGATTCTGAAGAATCGGTTGGTCCCGTTACCCGGGGTGCTGAAATCCAGGGTTTCAAACGAACCCGCACGGCTGATGACGGAGGAAGTCGCTTGAGTGTTGACTTGCCACGAAGTGAGGTCCGCCGATTTCTCAAGCAAGTAACTGATTTCCCGCGCCCGACGGTCCCGGGTGACTATCAGGTGGACCTGTGTGCCGGGGGCGTTGTCGCCGACGTTAGTGAGTGTTAGAGGCGTGGAGTTGACCTGGGTGGGGTTGAGGCCGCGCGCGTATTCCTCAAGATTGGGGAATTTGTCGCCATCGGGATCGCTCGTTGGTTTGATGTTCTGGATGTAGCCGGTATCGGCGGTGACTCGGGACATTTTAAGGAAATTGATCACGGGAAAGTCGGTTCCCGCTCCGGGGCCGGTGGAAATCTTCAGGGTGATCACTCCGGCCGCATTGGGAACGATTCCGGGCACGTTGGTTAGAGTGGTGTTGGTCGCTGCGTTCACCGTCACGACAACGGGTGCGGCGTTACCGGTAAAGGTATAAGTGCCGCTGTAATCAAAGCCTGCCACCAAGGCACCGCGACGCGCAAAAAACGTGAAGTCATAGGTCGCCGCTGGATCGAGATGGGCAAAGGTGAAACTGCCAGTCAAGGGCACATCATCCCGCAGTGCAAAGCAGGTAATCTGCGCATCCGCCGGGTAATCCGCCAGCGGTGATCCATTGTCCGCGCGGAACTGGTCGAAAGAATCGCTGACCGCGATGGTGTAACCGGCGGCAGTGCTGTTAGTGGTGTCCTTGAGCGTATATGGAGTGGCGCTGTTGAGGCTGCTGACCGTGTTCCATTTCACGGTGCCGTAGGCGGGACTGGCGTTGGTGTTGAAGTCGATCAGATAGGTCGCGGTGTTCGGGGTGAAGTAATCCGCAATCCATTGCTGATAGGAACGCGCGGACTGTCCGCCGGGAATGATGGATGCCACGTTGGTGTAGTCACTTTGCAAACCGCCGTCCTGGGTGGAGACGCGGTAATCGTAACTCACGCCAGTCAGCAGCCCGTTATCCTCGTAATATGGCGCGGTTCCCGGACTAGTCCCGACGACCGACCATGCCTCCGCCACGCCGGTGCGGCGGCGCTCGATGGTGAAGCCGGCTGAGCCATGGCTCGTCCACACCAGGCTTGCGGTGTTCACGGCGTACGAAGCTGCAGTTAGATTGTCGGGGGTGATGGACGCGAGTTGCGGCGTGAAGTTGGCGGTGTTGAGTGTGACCTGGGAAAAGCTCTGCGCCCGGTTTTCAAGTGCGGCTCCGAGAACCGGGGCGGCATCCGCCAGCGGCGCGCAAATTTCCAAGCTGGCTTGCTGCAAGCCGCCGTTGTGCTGCGCCATCGCCTCATCCTGGGTCCATGCGGCTCGATAGATGCAGAGGTCCTGGAAATCCGCCTGCTGCGGGGCAAGCGCCCTGCCAGACGCGCCCGCCGCGCCATCCAGCACGAAAAGGTCGGGGACGTATTGGTCGCTCACGGTGCCCTTGAGGATGCCATCGACAAATAACAGCGATTGCCCTGTCGCGTAGCGGTGGGAAAGGGCGATATCATACCAGCGGCCGTTATTGGCATCCAGCGGCGTGCTCATTTCCGCGCCGGTGGGGCCGATGTAAACCAGTGAATTGTCGCGGATTTCAATTGTCGAGCGGGTCGCACCCGCGCCCACGGCGGCGACGGTTCCCACATCGGTGCTGCGCACGCGGAAGGACATCGTGAAGGAATGCATCGGGTTCGCTGGAGTGTAACGGATCGGCGCGGGCTCCGCGGCATCGCGCTGCAGGCGCAGGTGGCGGTTGGTTCCCTGGATCTGCGGGCCCGTCGTCCTGCCCGCGGCGATGGCGTCGAAGAGCGAGGGCACCACGGCATAATACAACTCGCCATGGCCCGCGTTGTTAGGGTGATAGGAATCGGCTACGTAACCGGCGGGCCAGCGGCCCGACCCATCGTCGATCGCCCCGAGGAAATTGAAACTCGGCACGTTCCAGGTGTTAAGCAGGACGTTCATTTTCCGGACATAGCTGTACTCGTTCAACGAGTAATCGCCATTTGGATAGACCAGGCTGATTACCGGGTAATAGCCATTGCTCCGACAGTTCGCGATGATCTGGGCCAGGCCACTCTTGAAGCTGTCGAAAACCGCCTGCGGATTGCCGGCACCGACGAGGCCTTCATTGGCCAGCGAAAGCGCGATGATGACGCAATCCGTCCCCGGATGCGCGGTGACCACGTCCGCCTGATAGCGTGCCAGCACGCGCGTGGTGTTGTCGCCGCCCACCGAGGCGTTGCTGATTTGCCAGGCCGTGTTAGAACCTGGGACGACTGGCGCGTGGTTCTCCATCAGATCCTCGAACCTGTAGGCCCAGGCCTGGCTGCTCGGATTGGCTCCGGTGCCCGCCGCCACGGAGGAACCGAGGACCACGATTTCCTGAGTCTGTGTGACTGGCGGGGTTCCCGCAACATCGGCAAAGGTCTGGCCGAGCCGGAACTCGTCAATCGATCCCGTGTTGCCGTTGGACGCGATGCGGATGCGGTCATAGGTGAGGGCGGAGGTCTTGGTCACCACTGCGCTCGCGATTGCCGGCTCGGCGGACAGCGGGGGATTGACATACAGCCGGATCGTTGCGCTGGAAGCCGCGAAATCGACCCGGTAAACGAGCAGCGAGAGATTCGCGGACGATGAGGTTGAGTTCACGGCGGTCCCGCCCTTGGGATCGATGCCCAGGAAATTCGAGAAACCGTCATTCCGGTTTCCGGTGTAGAGCGTTTCCGTCGCGCCTTGGAAAAGGGAGACACCTGCGTAGCCAATGCCGGACGTGACCTGCATCAGGTAGCTGAAATAGATGGTGCTTCCGACGGTCTCCGGTGAGTTGGTTAGACCGCCGTAGACCCCGGTGTTGGTGCCCGCGATGTTCAGCTTGTTGCCGGTGACGGTGAGTCCGGTGTAGGTCAGACCCGGCGAGGTGACATTGAGTCCCGCGCCGAAGGCTGAATAAGCGGCGATGAAGCCCACAGGCCCCGTCTTGCCGGTGAGCGAACTTCCCGCGGCATAATCGAAGCCGTCATAGGCGAGCTGGGCCGAGGATGCGGAACCCGCGGCGGAGAACAACGCAATAGCTGTTAGCCCGAGGGCGGCGGAAGAATTGCGGAACAGGTTGATCATGTCGGAAGATGGGCGTGATGAAAAAGAAAGTTTCGCCGCGATGCCTGCTAGACACCGCGGCGAAAGTTGAAACGAGAGTTCTATCTCAAGTCCGGTCAGTTCTGGGAAACCTTCAACCTGGCGAATTCCCGTGGCAGACCCGGAAGCAGGCTGTAGGAAATCGTGGTCCCGTCGTTGAGCAGCGGGGTGACAGTGATCCACGGGCTGGGCGCGACTCCGAGAGTGGTGGATTCCTGAATGGCGTAGGTGATGTCGTTGTTGTTCACCGCGACCGGGTTCTTGGTGAAGCTCAAGACATTGCCTGTTAGCGTGCCGGGCGAAACGTTAGGCACGGTCGGATTGAAGCCGGCGAGAGCGTATTCGAGGAGGTTGCTGATCCCGTCGTTGTCGGGATCCGCTCCCGGGAGTTTTTGACCGGCCGTGAGTCCGGCGAAGCCGTTCATGTAGGTGCTGAAATTGCCTCCGGTGTTGGAAACATAGATTTCTTTGGCGGCAGTGTCGTGGGTGAGCGAGTAGCCGGCGGGCAGCGTGGATGAGACCATGGTTCCGTAGAGGGTGCCGCTGTATTTGACGATGACATACTTCGCGGCGGCAGGCGTGGCGAGCGGTGTGAAGACCGCCGTCGCACCGGTGACATCGAGATCTCCGACGACGTTCAACTTGTCGCTGGTGGCGGCTTCCAGTTCTACCGCGAGGATTCCAGTTAGAGTCGTGGTGCCTGTGGTGAGCGTGCCGATGCCGCCAGCGCCTGGTGCGATGACGCTGGTGGCGTCCACGGTGGTGACCGTCCCATTGACGGTGCCGGTCCCTCCCAAAGTGCCCGCCGCTGCGACTGTCACTGCCGATTCAACGGCGAGACTTCCATTGACGATCAGTTTGCCGGAGAAAACGTCCGTGGGACCTTGATAGGTGTTAGTATTGGATAGTGTCACGGATGACCCGGTCGCGATGGTCAGTGTGGCAAGGCTGTCGCCGGAGATGACACCGCTCATGGTGACGGTGCCCGGGGTATTGGTGAAAGGGTGCCCGATGGACGAGTTAGACATCAGCTCCACGGTGCCCGTGTAGGTCATGTTAGATACCTGGGTTCCCAGGAATCCGCCGTTGAGGATGAAGTTATTGCCCAGCGTGGCGGGAATGGTCGCGCCGTCATCCGCTGAGACGATGCCTCCGTTGACCGTGATGACTCCGGTGCCGAAAGGGTTGGGATTATTGGAGCGGTATTGGATCATCCCGCTGCCCGGCGAGCCGTTTCCGACATAGACGTCGCCCGAGAATCCCGGACTGCTGCCGGTGATCAGCCATTGTCTCGAGTTGTTCGTCGAGTCGATGAAATAGAGTGTGCCCGAGCCCGTGAAACTCCCGCCGTGGAAGATAAATCCGCCACCGGAGTTGTCGAGCGTGCCGCCATTGGCACCGATGGTGAACGTGCGGTTGAAGCCATTGTTGTTGGGAGCTCCGGTGTAGCGGAAAGTGCCGCCTTCCAGCGCCACGGTGGTTCCCGCACCGATGCCGGAGGCGACGCCGTTAGCTGCCAGCAAGTTGGTGGCGAGCATTCCGTCGGTGACGGTCGTTGTTCCGGTGTAAGTGCTGGCTCCGGTGAGGGTCAGCGCGCCAAAGCCCAATCTGGTGAGTCCGCCATCGGCGGCGTTGGCGGTGATCGATGCCGTGCCGACCGTGGCGGCGGTCGTTGCTCCACCACCGACCAAGGTCACCGTGGGAGCCGAAGTATAACCTGTGCCGCGGCTGGTGATCAGGATGTCCGTGACCACACCGCCGCTGACGACGGCCACTGCCGTGGCGCCCGTGCCATTTCCACCCGTGATTTTAACAACCGGTGCCCCCAGATAACCGACGCCCCCCGTGCTCAGGGTAATACCGTCGACGCCATTTCCGGCCGCGGGCTTCAGCGCCTGGCTGATAGTGATCGAAGTCCCGTTGGGGTCGATCACCGCGCCGCCGGAGAAAATGTTAGCGCCGGTGAGCCCACCCATGAAGGTCGCCGTCGAGAAGCTGGCCTGCAGGGTGCCGCCGTTGAAGTTGACGATGCTGTTGCCGCCGGCGCTGCCTGCGACGATGTTGTTAGGCTTCACGATGCCGCCGTTGAGATTCAGGATGCCGAAGGTCGAGGCCGTATTGCCCTCGGCCAGGGAAAGGTTGCTGTTCACTGTTAGCAGGCCGCTGTCAACCGTGACAACGCCTGTCGAATCTCCGCTGAAGCCGACGTTGAGGCGGCCCCCGCCGACGTTGAACTGCGCGTCCGGTCCCTTGATCTGAAGAACATTGGTGCCGTTTCCGTTGCGGCCGATGGTGGCGGTGGTCGAAATATTAACCACGCCTCCGGTCATCAGCGAGTAACTGTGGCCATTGCCGTTGCCGTTGCCGCCGTTGCGGAGATTCGCGGTGTTGATGGTGCCGCCGGTCATGGTGAACGCACCGTAGGAACCGTCCCAGTTCGCCATGTTCAGGTTTTGGAGGTTGAGAGTGCCACTCATGAAATTGAGAACACCCACGCCGTTGGCGGATTGGCCGGACACGAAATCAGTCGCCATCGTGACCGTGCCGGTCGATGCGAAATTGAAGGTGTTGGCCGTGCTGTCCCAAGCCGTGCTGATGCGGGAAATGTTACCGGTGCCGGTTAGCGTGACCGTGCCGCGGTTGAAGTTCGCTCCGTTGCGGTTTCCTAACATCAGTGCGGGATTGTCCGTGTTCCCGGCACTGCCGGTCACATTCAGAGAGCCCGCCAGAACCAGGGTGCCGGTGCCGGCGGCCTTGATCGGATTGTTGACCGCGCCGGAATTGCTGATGTCGCCGGTTAGCGTGAGCGTGTTGCCGTTGGTGTCGAAGACATTGCTGGTGAGGCCCAGCGTGATGGCGTTGGATAGGCTGACATTTGCGCCGGAGGCCTGGAGGGTGGCGTTGGAGGTGAAGTTCAGGCCACCGGATCCGACGGCGCCGTTTTGTCCCACGCCCAGGGTTCCCGCGGCGAGTGTGGTTCCTCCGGTGTAGGAATTGGTGTTGTTGAGGATCAGGGTGCCGGCACCGCTCTTGGTGAGAGACGAGGCGGAGGTGTTGTCGGCGACCAGCGAACCGATGGTCAGAGCTCCCAGGGTGTTGTTCTGGGTCACAATGAGATCGCCACCGGCCGGGCCTTGCAGGGTGCCACCATTGATGGCCGAGGCATTGGCTCCGACGTTGGTGGTAGCGAGGATGCCTCCGGCGGCGAGGATGTTGGTCCCGGTCAGGTTCAGGGTGTTGGCTGCTGCCGAATTGTAACGGAGCGTGTTGATGCTGACCGCATCGGAAAGAGTCTGGGTGCTGGTGACATCCACATTGCTGGTGGTCAGATAATTGGCGGCAGTGTCTCCGGCAACCGTTGTTGTTAGGTAGGACGAGTAGGCGGTGATGTTGGCCGGGGTGATGCCGTCACTGGTGGTCGCGGCCCAGGTGGTGCCGCCGACCGTGGCCCAGCCGCCGATGATGCCGCCGGTGTTGATTTTGGTAGATGTGATGTTGCCGGTGGCGGGCAGGGTGAAGCTGAGTGTTCCGAAGTTGGTGCGGGTGATATTTCCCAGCGCCAGCGTTGAGGTCAGGCCGGCAGCACCCACTGTGTCGGTGACAAAGCAGGCTCCGGAAATCGTCAGGCCATTGATGGTTTGGCTCGTGGTTTGCGCCGCAGTGGCAGTCCCCAACACGCTAAACGTGGCACCGTTGAGCTTCACGGCGGTGGAGGAACTCAAGCGCGACGCTCCGGTGTTGGTGTTGGTGAAATCGAGTCTCAGCGTGCCGGTGTTGACGACGGTGTCGCCGGTATAGGTGTTAGCCGCCTTGAAGCTGACGATATTCGTCACGGCAGCTCCGCTCCAGGTCACGCTTCCGGGGCCGCTGATGACGCCGCGGAAATCGGTCGTGCCGCTGCCGTTCGTTAGGTAGAGCGATGAGCCGACACCCGCATTGTTGACGATCGAGGGCTCATAGAAATTGCCGTTGCCAAAATCCACAATCGAACCGCCCGCTGGATTCACCAGGACCGCCCGGTTGATGGCGAGCGCGTTACCGGTGGCCGAGGTGACTTGGAAGGTTCCGGCATCCAGGGTAAGCACGGTGGTGGGAGATGCCGCCTGAAATCCCAAACGGTTTCCCGCCGGCATCGCGAAGATACTGTCGAAAATACCGGTGGCGGTATTGAGCGTGCCCCCGGTTACGGTATACAAGGCAGGCGCGCTAACTCCGCCTCCGCCATTTCCAAGCAGGAGGGTGCCGGGGCCCGTTTTACGGATTTGGGTTCCGTTTGCGGAAGTGATGGTGCTGTTGAGGGTGCTCGTGCCACCGTTGGTCGTGTAAACGAAGGGACTGCTGGCCGGAGCGATATTGAAGGTTCCACCCGTCAGGGTATAACCGGTTAGAGCGAAGTTGATCCCGCCCACATTGACGTTGCCGACCAAGGTGACCGTGGCCGCCGTGCCCCCGAATACGGCGGTGTTGCTGCTGGGAGTGGTGTTATCCCAAGGAATGGCAACGACATTTCCGGCGGGAACTGTGCTCCAGTTGGTCAACGGCGGTTCCCAGTTGCCCGTTCCGCCGATGCCTGCTGTCGATCCGTTAGTATCCCAATAGAGGTCGGTGGCATTGGCTTGGGTGACGGCGGCACCCAGGACGATGGTAGAAATGGAGAATGCGAGGAATGAGCGGGGTTTCATGGGGTTCTGGAGGTGAGAAGGGATCGCCGGATCTGCCTTTCGGGCACACACAACGGGTTTGGTATACTCAAATAGACAAATAGAATACCTGCGATCTGTTCGGCAGAATCAAGATTTCCGAAAATGTGTCAAGGTGCATTTCAATGCAACGCGCGTTTTGTATACAATTTGTGCGGCCAATGCTTTCGGGCCACACCCGCCTCGGTTCACCGACCGAAGGTATCCGCCAGCACCGTCTTGGTGACCTTGCCCATTGCATTGCGGGGAAGATCATCGACCACCAGCAGCCGTCGCGGAACCTTGTATGGGGAAAGCCATTCCTTGCACCATGCCCGGAGATCCTCGATGCTGAGATCCGAAGCTCCGTCCTTGAGCACGGCGACGACGCCCACCAGTTCGGACCACGTGTCGTCTTTCACTCCCACCACGGCACATTCCCGGATCGCGGGATGATTGAGCAGCACGGACTCAATTTCTAACGCCGACAGCTTGTAACCACCGCTCTTGATGATGTCGATGCTCATCCGGCCCATGATTCGATAGTAGCCGTTCTCCAGCACCGCCACATCGCCGGTGCGGAACCATCCGTCATCGAAAGCCTCCGACGTGGCCTCGGGACGATTCCAGTATTCCCGAAACACCACGGGTCCTCTAACTTGAATTTCGCCCGGCTCCCCCTCAACAGTGATCAGGTCGCCGCTTTCGGATTTGCGCCGCACTTCCACCAGCGGCAGCGGCTTGCCGACCGCGCCGGGGCGGCGCTCGCCGTGGAGCGGATTGGACAGGTTCATGCCGGTTTCGGTCATACCGTAACGCTCTAACAAACTTTGGCCCGTGAGCGCGGTCCACTTTTCGTGGACGGTGGATGGCAAGGCAGCCGAGCCCGAGACCATCAACCGCATATTCGCAAACCCGCTCAAAATACGCTCGCGAACCTCCCCGGTATACCGCTGTGATTCGAGAAGATCGATCAGCACGACGTAGATGGTCGGCACGGCCATGAAAAGCGTGTAGGCTCCGGCACCGACCCGCCCTAGAATCCTGCCCGCTTCAAATTTCGGGAAGCACTCGACAGTGGCACCCGCCCACAGCGCGCAGCAGGCTATGTTGATGATGCCATGGATGTGATGCATCGGCAGGAAGAGCGGAATGCAATCGGAGTTTTCCCATTCCCAGGCTTCCACCAGACTTTCGATCTGCGCCCGGATATTCTCATGGGTGGTCACCACTCCTTTTGGGGTGCTGGTGGTGCCGCTCGTGAAGAGAATCATTGCCCGCCGCGTTGGATCTATTTCTGGCAGGAGGCAATTCGCCGTTAGAGCAATGTCTTCGAAAATGAGCAACTGGCGGTCAGACTCACCGGGCAACGATTCGAGCTTTTCCGCGTGCGCCCGCAGGACCACGACATGGCTGGCACCGGAATCGCCAAGCGCATGCTCGAGTTCGGATTTTGTGGCTGAAACGCTGAGAGGAACGACAACGCCACCCGCCCGCCAGATTCCCCACTGGATGGCGAGATATTCGAAACCACCGGGTGCGAGGAAGGCGATGCAGGCCTCCGCAAGATCTTTGCCAGCACCTAGCAGGGCCGCGGCCACCGCGGCCGAAGCGTCCAACAGCTCGGCGTAGGTATACTCCCGGTCTCCCGCCCGGACCGCGATTCGATGTCCGTGGGATTGAGCACGGGCGATGAGGGGAAGTTCTTGCATGATGATCTGTGAGAGGGGCAATGCTCGTTAGGCAATGCATTTCACGATGAAAAAGATGACTGACGGACCTAGCAGACAACCCAGGCCGGTATAGAATGTCGCCGTCATGGCGCCGTAAGGCACGAGTCGCGGATCGGTGGCTGCGAGACCTGCGGCGACCCCGCTGGTGGTTCCCATCAGGCCGCCGAAAATGAGGGCCGTGCGGGGATTGTCGAGGCCGATGTACTTGGCCACAAACGGCGTGAAAATCATGACAAGGATCGCTTTGACCACCCCCGCCGCCACGCTGATCGCGATCACCCCCGAGCTGGCTCCCAAGGCGGATCCCGTCACCGGCCCGACGATGAAAGTGGCGGCACCCGCGCCGATCGTGGTCAGGCTCACCGCATCCCGGTAACCGAATCCATAGGCCACCACCGCGCCGACAAAGAATGAGACGAATATCCCTAACATCAGCGAGATGATTCCCGTGATGCCGGTTTTGCGGAATTCCTCCAGCCGAACGCCGAACGCCGTGGCCACGATCGCCAGATCCCGCAGCATCGCGCCGCCCATCAACCCGACTCCGGCGAACATCTTGATGTCAGCAAGCCCGTTTTGTCCGCCGGTGACCTGGCCGCCGATGTAGGCCAGCACGAGGCCGATGAAAATCGCGATGGCGGAGCCATGCAAACGCCCGCGGGTCAGTTTGGCGGATAGAAAATACGAAAGGGCAACCGTGAGGCCGATCACCGCGAAGGCACCTACCAGCGAGTATTTGATCAGGATCTGTTGGAGAGCGTCGATCATTCCGGCTGCGGCATTATTTCTCGTTAGATCCTGAGGATTTGCCGATGCGGTCGATCACCGGCACCAACGCCAGGCAGGCGATGACCGCCAAGGTGCCCGCGAGAATGGCTGCCGGGCCGGAGCTGACTGCGGCCCGGACATTCAAGCCAGCCGCCATCGCAACGATGATGGGAACATACAAAGCGCTCCAGAACTGAATGCCCCCTTCGGTTGCTTCCTTCAGACTGTCGGACTTGCGAAGTCGATCAGTCACCAGAATCAAGAGCAGCATCGCGATGCCCACGCCACCGACGTCGGTATTCAGCCCCAATGCCCACCCCAAGGACCTCCCAATGAAGAGTCCTGAAATCAGGCAGATTGATAAAATTGCGGTGCCGTAAATCGCCATGAACCTTGGGTTTAGTGGGGCGAGATTGGTCAAATTCACCGACCGCGCAAGTTTTTGTATACAAAATAATGGATTCTTAGGCTGGATCTTGTTCCGGCTTGTCCCAGAATCCCCCGGATATGGAAAGTCGCACCGCCGATAGGATCCGGGAAAGTCTCGAACAGCGCATTATCACCCGCGAGTTCGACGATGGGGAACGGCTGGACGAGGTGCGTCTGGCGACGAGCTTTGGCGTTTCGCGCACCCCTCTGAGGGAGGCGTTGCAAATGCTCGCGGGCTCCGGCCTTGTCGAGCTCATCCCGCGCCGCGGAGCGTATGTCCGGCATCCGGGGATCGTTGAGTTGATTGAAATGTTCGAAGTCATGGCCGAGCTGGAAGCCCTCTGCGGGCGCTTGGCCGCGCGGCGGATGTCAGTGGGAGAATTGGCGGAACTCACCCGGGCGGCACAAGCCTGCGAACGCTCCCTCGCGAAGCAGGATCCGGATTCCTACTACCATGACAACGAGGATTTCCACCTCCTGATCTACAAAGCCAGCGGCAACAGTTTCCTCGCCTCCGAGGCGCTCCGGCTACAAAGGCGCATCCGCCCGTTCCGCCGGATGCAGCTCCGCGCCCGCGGCCGCCTGGAGCAGTCGATGAAAGAGCATACCATCATTCTGGCGGCGCTGCAGAAGGGGGATCAAACTGCGGCGGCCGATGCGCTTCGCAGTCACATCAGCATTCAGGGTGAGAAATTCAACGACCTGATTTCGACCTACGAAAAATCGACAGCGGGCAAGGGAGGTCGATGAGCCGCCCCGGCTTACGGGATGAAATAAAACGGATTGGGCAGCTTGAAGGTGCGCTCGGCGTAGCCTCCGTCGAGGTCGGACTGTTGATCGCCGAGATTGGCGATGATCGTGTAGCCTTGATCGGTGATGCGTTTGCGCTCTGAGGTTTTGAAATCTTTGACAGGGGTCTTCGAAGTGTCGGATCGAACTAACAGTCCCGCGAAGTCGCCCATACCCTGGGTGCGGAGATTGCGGGCGGTGGCGGCTTTTTCGCTTTCCCGGCGACCGGTGATGAAGAAGACGGTGACGTGATGGGCGCGGGCAGTTAGGAAAACCTCCCGGGCCGGAACAATCGCCCGCGCCTTGCTTTCCATGACCCACTTGCTCCAGAATTCGGGCTGATAGCCCCAATCTGTCTTGGTCATGTGGTCGAGATTGGACAGGGTGGTCTCATCGATGTCGAAGACCACGGCTGGTTTCGTGACTCCAGTAGTGGCCCGTCGGACGATCCAGTCCTTGGCCGGCTTGGCAGCTTCGGCGAGATCGTCTTCATAAGCACCGGAATCGACGTAGGCTTTCACCTCGTTCTTCGCAACGGATAGATTTCCGGGTTCACGCGATGCCGGTGCGGCACAACTGCCGAGCCCGGCCGCTAACAGCAGCGACAATAAAAATGGGCGGGCTTGAATCATGATGTTAGGGGTAGGGGGCACGGATGAACCGCCGGGAAGATTCGGGCCAGAACGCCCGTGACGCAATGGAAAATCCATCGGCGGGATTTCCGATGCGAGGCGGCGATAGTTGGGTACCTACCTCCCCGTGTGAAAAGGGGCTTTGATCACGGGGATTCGCGGAAAGCCTTCGCGCGATTTCGAGTCTGGGGGCTTGTCAAAACCGCGGACAGCTCTCAGGTATCTGCAATCCAAAGGCGGTTGTTGCGTTTTGATCCTGAATGTGCCTGCGAGTTCACGGTTCCACTCCCATGATCCCAACGGATCGCCCATCCGCCCGCTGCCGCAAGTTCACCGCCACCCATCCATGATGAAATTCCTAACCACCAATTTGGCGGCCGCCGTTCTCACGATTCCGAGCCTCTTTGCCCAAGGCCCGCTCGCCCCGCCGGCTGCTCCCGGCCCGCTGATGAAATCGCTCGACCAGATAGAGCCCAGGATCCCCATCAGCAGCCTGCCTTTTGCGATCCATTCGCCGGGCAGCTACTACTTCACGCAGAACCTCCAATTCACCGCCACCAGCGGGAGTGCCATCACCATCAATGCCAGCAACGTGACCTTGGATCTCGGTGGTTTCACTCTCAGCTCGATCCCTGCGGTGACGGGCAGGGCGATCGACAGCGGCGCGGGTCACAGCCTGACCGTGAAAAACGGCTACATCGTCGGAAATACCACGGTTGTCGTCAGCGGCACGGCTCCTAACCAAATGTGGACCGTCACCCCGGCGGGATTTGAAATTGGAATCGCCGATTTCTCCAGTGCCTCCCATTATCACAATCTCGGCATCCGGGGCTGCCGGACTTTTGGGCTCCTCGCCACTGGAGGAGGAAACACTGTCATCGACAAGGTTTCCGTCTCCACCAATGGCCAATACGGCATTTCATCCGAATTCAGCAGCATCTCGAACTGCGTCGCCACGGCCAATGGCACCATCGGTATCTATGCCTTTTCGGGCGGCGTCACCACTACCACCGCCTCCTCCAATGGCAATGCCGGAATTTACGCCTTCTCGGGCAGCATTACCAACTCGACCGCGACTTCCAACGGGCACTACGGCATCTTTGCCAACTCCGGCAGTGTGACCAATTCCACCGCCAAGACCAATGCCAACACCGGGATCTTTGCCGAAGGCGGCAGTGTCACCCATTCCACCGCGACCCAAAATGGAGTCAACGGCATCTTCGCCAGCTCGGGCAGTGTCACCAATTCCACCGCCCGCAGCAATTTGGGCACCGACCTGGTTGCCACGACCGCGGTGGTCGCATTCTGCAAGGCCGGCAGCATGACCGTCAGCGGTGCGCTTACGGGAAACCTGACCCCGTGAGATCGCACAGCCGCCGCCGTCGGCATCGGCGTGTCAACCCGGCGGGTGAATTTCGATCCCCTTGGGGGTTGCCTTTCGGTGGTGACTGGTTATTGAAGCGGCGCGATGAAATTATTCTCCATCCTTCTTGTGGCCGTTTCCGTGTTTGCCGTTTCCTGCGAACGTCATGAGTTCGACGGCCCCAACGGCACCAAGCAACTTAGCGAAAGTCACGCCGCCGGCGGGCACGAAGCAGCAGGAGAAACTCATGCGGTCCATGGTGAAACCCCGGCGGCCCATGGCGAGGAAAAGGCGCCCCATGGCGAGACGAAAGGGCATTGAGGACGCGAACTTCTAACGGCAGCGGGTGTAGCTGAGGAAACATTCCCCGGCCACCGGCTCGAAGCGGGTGATCTCGAAAGCCCGCGTCTGCGGCAAATATTCCGCGGGAATCCCGGTGGCCGTTTGGGCATCGAAGCCGCCGAACAGGATGTGGCCGGCGAGCGTGAGGTGAAATTCGTCGATCACGTCAAGTTCCGCCAGTGTCCGGATCAATTGGCCTCCACCTTCGCAGTGGAGCTGATGGACGTGGAATTTCGCGGCGAGTTCGTGGAGAAATTCCAGAAGTGTATGTCGGTGGAGAGTGACGTTTGAACTCACGGCCCCGGCGAATTCGCCGGTGACGAGCAAATGGATGTCGCCGCCCGGAGTCCGAAAAACCGGATGCTCGGGGTCGATTTTCCCGTTTGTCGAAACGATGCATCGCAATGGCTGCTTCGGCTGGTTAGGAACCGTTAGGGTCATTCGGTCGGATTCCAGGGTGCCGCGGCCGACCAGAATTGCATCGGCGCTTGCCCTCAGTTTTAACAGCCGGGCGTGATCTTCGCGGGAAGTCCACCCTGACGGCTGCGGCGGGGTGGGGGAGATTTTCCCATCCGCCGAGATGGCCAGATTGGTGGAAATGCGCGGGCGGAGCATGACGTCACACCGAGAGGTCGACGGTTAGATCGCCGCCGAGCGATTCGATGGCGGCGATGAGGACTTCGGTTTCGGTGTCCTCGGGAATCGAAACGACTCCATGCGCGCGGAACATCGGATGGCCGCTCATCGGTGCGCTTTCGAGACCGGTCGTGAGTTCCTCGATGTTTCCGCCAGCCTTGGCGACCGCGGCGGACAGCTCGCGGACGATGCCGGGGCGGTCATTGCCGACGACGTCCACGATCAGCGTGCGGCGTGCGGCGGGCTCCACCACATCCTCGCGCACCGCCAGCACCGTGAGTCCGCCGGAGTGTCCGGGAGATTGCAACTCGGCGATCAGCGCGTCCACGGTTTCGGCGGGGCATTCGATGCGGGCGATGCCGGCGAATTGTCCGGCGAGCCGCGCCATCCGGCTTTCGAGCCAATTGCCGCCGTGGCTTGCCACCGTGTCCGCGAGCGTGCTAACAAGTCCGGGGCGGTCGTTGCCCAATACCGTCATGATGAGATAGCAATTCATGGCTTGAAAAAAGCAGAGCGCGGACGAAATGCCAAAGACTTTCCTCAGTTAGCCAAGTCCCGGCGCGGTGGATTTTCTTCCCTCCGGTCTTGTGAAAGGTGGGAAACGACTTCACGATGCGCCCGAGTCGAATGATTTTTCCCATGGCCAGCGATCACCCTTTCCAACTACTTTTCGAGACTCTCGGCCGTGTTCCTGCCGCCCACGCGGAATCGGTGAACCGCCAGGCTTATGAGGTTTTAGCCGATATCCTATCGGTGCCGATCGAGAAATCCGGCCGGTGCATTTTGCTGCGGGCCCCCCGCGCCGGGCATGGCAAAACCCATCTGTTGTCCCGCATCCAGCACCAATTGGGGGCGTCCACGGAGTTCATCCCTTTGCACGCCCCGTCGGGTTGCAGGATTGACGCGGCCTCGGTGACCGATGACACGCTGCGGCGGCTCGTCCGGCAATTGCCCGCATCGGGCGGACTGACCGTGCTCGATCTGGTGACCCGCCGGCTGTTTGCCTCCGCGCTGCAACCGCTGGTGGCCTCAGGCGAGGTGCCATGCCAGGATCGGGAAGGGGCTCTAACCGCCCTGCGTTCCCGGCCGATCGAAACCTTCGATTTTCATCACCCGAACGCGGCCACCGCGAACTGGGCGCGCGAGAACTTCGAAGTCCTCGGCCAGCGCCTCAGCCTCGAACTCGCACTGCGCGCGGATCTGCCGGTGAGCGACGTGGCGTTTTGGATCGATCTCCTGTTCCGTTTCGCCGCTGCGCCGTTGGAAAATCCAGGTCGTGTTAGAGTGCTGGCGGACGGGGTGCTCGGTGCGAGCGGAGAATCGATGGAACGCCTGCAAGCGTTGCTCGGCCTGCTCACCCTGCTGATGCGCGTGGTGCTGGTGGCCGATGATCTGGAAGGATTTTCCACCGATGACAGCGCCGCCCTCAAGCTGGCCGCTTTCCTTGGCGCGCTCCGGCAGTCGGTGGAGCGCCTCGACGTTATTCTTTCGCTCAACCAGGACGTCTGGCAAAGCGCGTTTCTGCCCCGCCTGAGCGGAGGATTGGCAGATCGCCTGTCGGAAGTGGTGGTGGAATTGGAACCTCTAACTGAAGCGGACATGGTCGCTCTGCTCGATTCCCGGGTCCCCGGTCTGGGTGTCCGGGTGCTTGAGCACATCGATCGCGACTCTGCCGGCACTCACGCCCGCGGACTCATTCGGGCGGCAGGCCTGGCTTGGCTCCAGGCGACCGCGTTGGATTCCGCGCCGGCACCGGTGGCCGCCCCGGAGATCACGCCCGCTCCCGTGGCGGAGC
This sequence comes from Verrucomicrobiota bacterium, assembly GCA_040385685.1. GTDB lineage: Bacteria > Verrucomicrobiota > Verrucomicrobiia > Verrucomicrobiales > Akkermansiaceae > Luteolibacter. Next base: position 76,022 of record JAZKGW010000039.1, read on the forward strand.
AGCCGCAACCCGGCGTGTCGACTCAGCCACCACCCCCATCCGAGCCTGTGGTTTTGCAGGAGCTTCGAGTCGCGGAGCAAGCGCCGGTGACGGAGTTCGTCGCGCCTGTTTTCGATACGCCTCCCGAGGTTGAGGTCCCCGCCTTTGCCTATGTTCCCGATGTCGTGCGGGCTGAGGAGGAAGCCCCTCCCGCATGGCCGTCACCCGAGATCGCACCCCCGCCGCCACTGTCGTCTTCTGCGGAATCGGATTGGATGAATTCCCCGCCTTTCTACCCACCGGCTGACTCGCCGTCGCACGCGGACACCCGGTCGTCCATTTTGGAGCCGCCGGCCAGTTCGTTCGCTACTCCGGACTGGCAGCAAACCGCTTCCAATTTCGCAGCTCCCGAGCCGCAGGAGCCTTTCGTTTCAACGCCCGCAGCAGATCAAGCCGAGTTGGATTCGCCGTTTCAAATGCCCGCTGCTCCAGTGAGCGCCGAAGCAGGAGTGCCGGATGCCTTCACGCCCGTGGGATGGTCACAACCCCCGCCGGTCGAGCCGCCGCAACAAGACCCGTATCAGGAATACGCTTCCGCGCCCCTTCGCATGGAGCAGCCCCCGGCTATCCCAGCCAACCCGCAGCCGATTTTCAACCCGCCTGTCCAGCCAACCGAAGCGCCACCGCCTCCCACGACCGCCGACACCGACCGGGTCGAAAATCTTCTCCGCCAATTCCGCGACCGTTACGGTCGCGGGAGCTTGTGAAAATTTTCACAAACCCCTTGCGAAAAGGGCCGGTTTGGGCGTTTCTGTCCGCGGCAAATCAGGCATGAGCACCACTATTCAAGAAATCGAGGCCCCCGACGCAAACGCCCGCGCCGCGCGCGCCGCCGACCACTACCATTCGGAAACGGATGACCTCGTCGGCGAGCGGATGGTCCTCAACATGGGCCCATCCCACCCGGCGACCCACGGCGTGCTGCGCCTTATCCTCGAGCTCAACGGCGAGGTGATCGAATCCGCCGACCCGGACGTCGGTTTCCTCCACCGCGGCGATGAGAAGATCGCGGAAAACATGCATTACAACCAGTTCGTGCCCTACACGGACCGCTTGGACTATTTGGCGCCGCTAGCTAACAATGTCGCCTACGCCTGCGCCGTCGAAAAACTGATGGGTTGGACGCTGCCACCGCGTGGACAGGCCCTGCGCGTGCTGTGTTGCGAACTCGCCCGCCTTTCCTCGCACATGTTAGGCGTGGGTGTCTGCGCCATGGACGTTGGCGCGATGACTGTCTTCCTCTACACCTTCACCGAGCGGGAAAAAGTTTACAACCTCTGCGAACAGCTAACAGGTGCACGCTTCACCACCTCCTACACCCGCGTCGGCGGCCAGCTCCGCGACATGCCACCGGGCTTCGAGGCGAGCGTCCGCACCTTCCTCGACGAGTGCCTCGTCACCATCGGTGAGATCGGCAAGCTGTTGGACAAAAACAAGATTTTCATCGACCGCATGGTCGATGTCGGCGTGATCAGCCGCGAATCCGCGATCGCCTGGGGCATGACCGGTCCGAACCTCCGTGCCTCCGGCGTCGCCCGCGACCTCCGCAAGGACAGCCCGTACCTCGGCTACGAGAAATATCAGTTCGACGTGCCCATCGCCGAGGAAGGTGATTGCTACGCACGCTATCAGGTGCGGATGGAGGAAATGCGCCAGTCCATCCTCATTTGCCGGCAGGTCCTCGACACGATGCCAGATGGCCCGGTCAACCTGGCGGATTCCAAGAGCATGCTGCCCGACAAGGAGCGCGTCCTGATGTCGATGGAGGAACTCATCCACCATTTCATCGTCTCCACCCAGGGCATCAACGCCCCGGCTGGCGAAGTTTATTTCGCTGCGGAAAATCCCAAGGGCGAGCTGGGTTTCTACATCCATTCCAAAGGCGGCGGCGTCCCGTATCGCCTGAAAATCCGCAGCCCTTCGTTCTGCAATCTTTCCATCACTTCGAAACTGCTTCCCGGCCACATGGTGTCCGACATCCCGGCCATCCTCGGCTCGCTCGATTTCGTGATGGGCGAGTGCGACCGTTAACGAATTTGCCCCTCCACTTATGAAAACATCGCTCCAACTCCTGCTGGGTATTTTGTTCGCGGCTTCCGCCAGCGCCGAATTCCGCGTCTGGACGCGTGCCGACGGCAAAACCGCCGAGCTCGATCTGGTCTCGGTCGCCGGAACCGGCGGCGCGAAATCCGGTCAATTCACGACCCGCAGCGGCCAAACCGTCACGTTGCCGGTGAGCACCATGTCCGCAGCCGACGCGTTGCTTCTGAACGGGTGGACACCCTCGGCAGCCGCTGCTCCCACAGCTTCCGCCACGCCCGCCGCTTCGGCAGCGGGCGGGCCCAGCGTCTTTGACAAGCTGCTGGACAACAACCTCGAGAGATTGTCCGGCAAGTCGCTCAAAAGCTGCAAGGACGCGACCAAGCCCACGAAATACTATCTGTTTTACTACACCGCCTCGTGGTGCGGCCCTTGCCACAAGTTCACCCCGTCGCTCGTCGAGTTTTATAACAAAAACAAGAACGCCGAATTCGAACTGGTCCTGATCACCAGCGACGATGACGAGAAGGCCATGGAGGAATATGCCGCCGAGATGAAGATGCCGTGGCCGCAGTTGAAGCTGCCCAAGGCGGACAAATTCAAGGAGGATTTCCCATACCCCGGCACTGGAATCCCGAATCTTGTGATAACGGATCTTCAGGGCAAACTCATCAAGGGCAGCTATGAAGACGGGAAGTATATCGGTCCCACCGTGGTCATGAATCATCTGGGCACCTTGTTGAAGAAGTAACCGCTTTCCATCCCGTTCCATGTCCTCATCCACGCTCGAAGAATCCGTCGCGTCTCACGAGACCCCTGGCAGCAAATTCTATCAGCCGTTCGCCGTGTCGCCCGAGCTCGAAGCCGAGGCGGACATGCGCATCTCCCACTATCCGGAGAGCAAGCGCGCGGCGGTCCTGCCGCTGCTCCACATCGTCCAGCACAAGTTCGGGTTCATCTCGGCGCCCTCCATCGAATGGGTGGCTAACAAGCTTTCCATCGAGCCGATCAAGGTGCTCGAAGTCGTCACATTCTATCCGGGCTTCCGCCAGTCCGCTCCTGGAAAATTCCACATCCGCGTCTGCCGCACCTTGTCCTGCGCGATGGGTGGCAGCTACGAACTGATGGAACGCCTTTGCGAGCTAACAGGCATCGACCGCTCCGCCAGCGATTCGCATCACCACCCGGTCACTGTTTCGCCGTGCGGGAAATTCTCTGTCGAGTTCGCCGAGTGCCTTGCCTCCTGCGGCAGCGCCCCGGTGTGCATGGTCAACGACGATTTCCACGAAGCCGTCGCCCCCGGCAAAGCGGAGGAACTTCTGGCGAAATACGCGGCCAAGGCGTGATTTTGGTTTTGAGGTAGCTTAATGGCTCCAGAAGAATGAGTCGCAACCGGCTCATCCTAACAAAAATCCTTGTGTGACGGCCGGATCACAGGGCAACCTATCAATATGCCTGTGAGATCCCTGCTTCCACCCCTCGTATGGGCGACGTCACTTACGGTCGCTTGCGCCAACGTTGCGCCGACGGTCGTCATCCAGTCCGCCGCCATGCGTTCCGGCACCACGCTGATGGATGTGGTGTATCGGGTGAATGATCCGGATGATGCCACCGTGAA
>JAZKGW010000039.1:79728-163083 GCA_040385685.1 Verrucomicrobiota bacterium
GAAGACCCGCGCGCTGGCCTTCGTCGATGGCGTGCGGTCGTGTGCAAAGGTCATCCGGCCGGTCACCTTCGTCGAAGGCACGGCGGCCAAACTGGGAGATTCGATCCTCAGCAATACGAATCACACGCTCACCTGGGACGTGGCGGCCGATTGGGAAGTGGATCTTGGTCAGGTGAAGTTCGAAGTACTTTGTCGGGACGCCCGCGGGTTGTTGGCAATCGATTGGATCTCCATTCCAGCCGCGGGAGGAATTCCTGCGCTGACGATCAGCAAGGATACTCCTTCGGACGCTTCGGTGCTGAATGCCCTACTCTGGCAATACGCGGACGGCGATGCCGGTTTGACGCTGGCGGACGGCAAGCTGCGTGGTAGTTCCACAAGCGGAAACTTCGCCGGGATCAATCTGGCGACGGGCGCCACGCTGGATACCTACGCGGCCACTTTCCTGTTCAAACGCATGAATCTGGATCCGGCCCTTTCCTCGGAGGTGAATTACGCTTCCGTGCCAGCTCGTGCCGGACTGCTAAACACTGGAGGTTGGCACGCGACCAACCGCAACTACAACGGGCTTCCCCTCGTTGTTGCCTGGGGCAACACGAACATGACGCCGCCGGTGGGATTGTCGGGAATTTCTGCTGTCTCGGCCGGGAATTCCCACAGCCTGGCGCTCATGAGCGGTGGCACCGTTGTCGTTTGGGGAAGTTACCTAAATCCCCAAGTCAACGCGATCCCGGTGGGGCTAAGCGGCGTTACGGCGATCTCGGCAGGCTCAGATTTCAGTCTCGCGCTCAAGAACGACGGAACGGTGGTGGCTTGGGGAGAGAATATGCAGGGTCAAACCGCGATCCCGGCAGGACTCACCGGAGTCGCCGCGATTGAGGCTGGGGCTTTCCACAGCCTTGCCTTGAAAAGTGACGGGACAGTGGTGAGTTGGGGCGGCACCGATATGGGTGTCCTTCCGGTTCCTGCCGGACTGACGGGAGTGACAGCGATCGCCGCATCCCAAGGAGGCAGCCTCGCCTTGAAGAGCGACGGCACGGTTGTCAGTTGGTGGGGCTATGCGGTTCCGGCAGGCTTGTCCGGAGTTACGGCGATAGCCGCGGGCGCCGATCATTTTCTCGCCCGCAAAACCAACGGCACAATCGTCGCCTGGGGCGAAAATTGGGGAGGCCAGTTGAATATTCCGGCAGGCTTGTCCGGGGTGACCGCGATCGGGGCGGGCGCAGGATTCAGCGTCGCGCTTAAAAGTGACGGCACGGTTGTCGCTTGGGGCTATAACCCAAGTGGTCAAGCCACCGTTCCTGTCGGTTTGTCCGGGGTGACGACCATCTCTGTGGGCTACTCGCATGTTCTCGCGCTCAAGCCGGAGTTGCCCTGACTCAGGGAGAGAGAACGTTAGTCGCTTAGCCCTGTGGAACCCGTTCGCTGACCCTTCATGAAAACCTTATGGTTCACGTTCTTAGCCAGTCTGCTCGTCGCCGGAGCACGGGCAGCGACGGTGAACTTTGTCCAGGAATCACGGAATGACTCGACCGCTGCGGTCATCGCAGCGGTTTTATCCAATACGTTCAAAGAGACTGGAATCTCCTATTCCACCCTCAGCGCTCCAGCGATTTACAGCACGTTCCGCTTCACCCACTGGACCAGTTCCAGCTACCCTACGACCAGCTATCGGGACGCCTGGGGGCGCTCGATGAATCCGATTTCGTTCCTGCTGCTGGAGAACACCACGGCCACCGCCCATTACCTGCCCGCCACCTTGAACACCGATACGGATGGAGTGCCGGATTGGTGGGAGATGGAATACTACGGGACCCTCGGCAATGCCGCGGCTTCCGACACGGATGGCGACGGTTTCACTCTTCTTCAGGAAAGCCAGGCAGGCAGCCACCCGCTTTACCCCAACCTGGCTCTCGCCGGAGGCGTGGCTTATTCGCACTCCTCCATGATTTCGGTCAACCTCGCGGGGTATGCCCGCTACACCTTGCGCAGCCTCCCCGCTGGCACAGTTGACCAGAGTGGCTCAGCGGTCCCCGGAGCTATCATCCTCACTCCCGATTTTTCCACGAATATTAGCTTCGGTTATTGGGCACTGGATGGATTGCGCCAGCAAGATGCGTGGGGGAGATCGGTCCCAATGGTTAGCTTTACCATGGCAGCTACCGATCGCGAGGCGGTGGCGTATTTGTTCGCGGGAGACAGCGATGGTGACGGAGTGCCGGATGCCTACGAGCAATCTAACTACGGGACGTTGGCCAACGGGGCTGCTTCGGATACGGATGGCGACGGCATTCCGCTGTTGGCGGAACGCAATGGCGGGACAAGCCCACTATACCGGAATGCCTATCAAGAAGGCGGAGTGGCTTGGGCGGATTCGGGGACGGTCACCGTGAACCTGGCCGGATACTCCCGCTACACCCTCAGCAGCGTGCCGGCGGGAACGATTGATCAGACTGCCATTGTGCCAGATGGCACAACTATCACCACTCCCCACATGGCACAGGCCACCTTTGGGTATTGGACTCTCGAAGGAGTGCGCCAGCAAGATTCGTGGGGCTTGGCATTGCGGCAATTTGCTTTCACCGTGAATGGGGCAGACCGCGCAGCCGTGGCCCATCTGTTCACCGGTGACAGCGACATGGATGGCATCAACGATGGCTTCGAACAATTCCACTACGGCACGTTGGCCAACGGTTCTGCCTCCGACACCGATGGCGATGGCATCTCGCTGTTATCAGAGTTCACCGGCGGTTCGAATCCGCTTTACGGCAATTTTTCCCAGGAAGGCGGCGTGGCGTGGGCCGATTCAGGAACGGTGGTGGGCAACCTCCAGGCGTATGAGCGCCTCGGGAAAAACTTGATCGGCGGCGTGCTGACCAATTTCTTCTCGCCCGATCCCGGCGTGGTGACGGGCATCCAGGCAGGCACCTGGTCGGCCACCGCGGTGACGGATTGGGATGGCGATAGTGACCTCGATTTGTTCGTGGCGCATGAGAGCGGCTTGCGCGTGTTCCGCAACATCGGCACCGCGCATAATCCCAACTTCGAGGAGATCACCAGCGGGTTTGCGGCGTTGGCGGCCTACGTGACGTCCATTGATCGCCCCAGTCTAACTGGTGGGGATTGGAGCGGCGATGGTCTGGGCGATTTGATCATCGGCGGCAATACGGGAACGCTGCGGTTGATCGCATCGGGCGGCACTTTCAATTCCAATTCGAACGGGGCGGATCTTGTCGTGGGCTCGGCGAATGCCCGTCCGGCGCTGTGCGACATGAACGGCGACGGCAAAGCCGACCTGCTGGTGCTGTTGGCTGATGGAACCGTGCGACTCTATTTGAACAACGGCTCGGCGATGCCCTTCGACGGTCCCGGCACCGACAATTTTCTCGGAGTGGCTGCACCGGCGGGAACCAGCATCGCGACGGGCGACATCAACCAGGATGGTCTGCCGGATGTGCTGCTGGCCGATACCGAAGGAAGGATCTGGGAGTTTCTCAAAACCAGCGGCGGTGGCTTCACCCTCCAGAGCAAGGTGTGGGGCGGCAGTTATGCCGGATTCGCCACGGGCCTGACCCTGGCCGCCGCGGACTTGGAAGGGGATGGCGATCTCGACCTGATAGGCGGACTGGCCAACGGCGGTGTGATCGCGTTGCGTGATCCCGGCGTCGGACGTCCGACCGGCTTGATCGCAACACCCGGAGCGAACTCCATCCAACTCGATTGGGATGCGAACTGGCAGTCGCGCATCCGCGGCTACTATGTCTATCGGGCGCTTGCCGCGGAAGGACCCTTCGGTAAGGTGATTCCCGACTATGTGCCGCTGCCGGGCTATCTCGATACGGCAGTGAATCCAGCGGTGCTGAATTACTATTATGTCAGCGGCGTGAGCTACTTTTTCCTCCCCGGAAACTCGGAGCCTAGAGTGGTCGAGAGTTTACCCTCGGACCTCGCGAGCACTGCGGCAGGGAAAGTGATCCTTTCGGTGAGACCTGTGCATGGCAATCCGGGGCAAACGGTGAAGATCAAACTCTCGATCGAGAACGCGACTGGGGTTTCCGGCGTCGGGATGCAAATCCGGGTGGCCTATGATACTAGCAAGCTCCAGCCGTTGGCGCAGGCTCAGCCGGGTCAGGACTCGGTGCTTTTCACCGGCTTGAGCAAGAATCTAACATTCACTGATAACGGTGCGATCGCGGCGGGCGAGCTGGTCATCAACGGCAGCGCCGGTTCGTTGGAGCCGGGATCAGGCAAGCTATTTACGCTGCAATTCAAGGTGGCCGCGGGCGTGCCTAACGGTTCCGTGCTCGGGGCCGTCATCACGCAGGCCACGATGCGCGATCTCAACGGCAATGCTCTCGCCGTGGAGATACTTCCCGAGGACCAGCCTGAGAGCGGTGATACCTTCACGGAAGGTGATCTCGACGGCGACGGATTGGTGACGACTGCCGACAAGAACCTGCTCAAAGATCTAATCAAACCCAAGTCGCGCCCGCCGACGGCGAACGAGTTGATGGCGGGCGATCTTAACGGCGACGGCAAGCTCGATGAAAAGGACCTCGTGCTCCTCATGCGTTTGCTTAGTGGACTCTCTCTCGACAATCCCCCATGAAATCCCACCCTAACATTTATACGCGCGCCGCCGGGATGGTGATGCTCGCCTTGGCGGTTTCAGGGGCTGCGTTGGCGGATTCCAGAACCTTTTCGTTGCCGGGATATCTGGCCAATCCGGGAAATATTTTGGAAGTGCCGTTGTCGTTGGACAATGCGGCAGGATTGGCAGCCATGCGCGTGCAAATCAATTTCGATCCGGCGGTGCTGGAACTTCAAGCGGTGACGGCGGGCCCGTTAGGCGGGGCGTTTGAGTTGAGCGAGGGGAGCGGAGAGGGCTTTGTGCAAATGGTGTTCGCCCGCGCGGAGTCATTGGCGAGCGGGAGCGGACGCATGGCCGTGCTCAAGTTCCGCGTCAATCCCGGCGCGGTGACCGACTTGTTTTCGGAACTGGCGATCGCGAATCTCAGTCTATCAGACAGCACGGGCGTGATCGACCTCCGCCAGAAAGACACGCTCGTGACCAAAAACGGGCAGGTCGCCGTGTCCGCCCAACAGAACATCGACAACGCCCACAACGGCCTGCCTGACTGGTGGGAGGAACAGCACGGGTTGAGTCTTTTTTCCGCCAATGCCCAATTGGATTCCGAACACGACGGCCTAAGCAATTTTCTCGAATACGCGTTTGGTGGAAATCCCACCATCGCCGACGCGTTCGAGCGGGGAGTTCAAGCCGGACAGGTCGAGTCAAATGAGAAGACGTTCTTGAGCCTCGGGTTTCATCGGCGGCTGGGAGACTCGTCCTTGTCGTTCCGCGTCCAGGAGTCGGCCGATTTGGGAGCTTGGGATGACCTGAGTCTGCCGCAGCAAATCATCGGCACTCCGCAGAACATGGGAGACGGCACCGAGTTCGTGAATGTGCTTGGAACCATCCCGGCAACGGGCGCGAATGCGCAACCGCGGGGGTTTTTGCGTGTCGTGGCGGAACGACCTTAGGATTTTTTCCTGAAATCGGCCGCGAATTTTGCCAAAAATTGGGTTTTGCCCGGGGCGTTTCCCTGCCAATACTGCGCCGGAAATTCTTCGCATGATCAACTACACCAAGCAGCCTCACGCCCGCGAATACCGGCTTATCTTCAAGAATGTGGATCGGGAAGGCTGGGATCCGTCCATGGAGTGCTATCTGCGGGACGGCGGCTACGAGGATTTGAAGAAGGCCTTTGCGATGCAACCTAAGGAAGTCACCGAGGAAGTGAAGAAGTCCGGCTTGCGCGGCCGCGGTGGAGCGGGTTTCCCGACCGGGATGAAATGGACGTTCATTCCGCCTAACAACACCAAGCCGGTCTATCTGATCTGCAACGGCGACGAATCCGAGCCCGGCACTTTCAAGGACCGCTACATTCTCCATCAGGACCCGCACCAGCTCGTCGAGGGCATGGTCATTTCCTCTTTTGCTGTCGGAGCGCACACCGCCTACATCTACATCCGCGAGGAATTCCCGGAAGCGGCGCTCATCGTCGAGCGGGCGATCGAAGAGGCGCGTGCGAAGAATTTCCTTGGGAAAAACGTGCTAGGCTCCGGCTTCGACGTGGAAATCTACGTCCATCGCGGCGCGGGTGCCTACATCTGCGGCGAGGAAACCGGGCTCATCGAATCCCTTGAAGGCAAGCGGCCGTATCCCCGGATCAAGCCGCCGTATTTCCCGGCCGCGCTCGGCCTCTACATGTGCCCGACGATCGTCAACAACGTGGAATCGCTCTGTCACGTGAAGCACATCATCCGCATGGGTGGCGATGAGTATGCGAAACTCGGAGTTGCTAGAAATACGGGCACCCGCATTCTCTGCGTCTCGGGGGATGTGAAAAATCCCGGCTATTTCGAGGTTGAAGTCGGCAAAGTCACGATGCGCGAACTGCTCTACGACATGTGCGGCGGACCGAAAGATGGCCGCGAATTCAAGGCGGTCATTCCCGGTGGCTCGTCCTCCAAGATCCTCAAGTGCAACGAGGTTTTCAAACTGAAGAACCCGGACGGCACGACCAAGGACCTCGATTTTTGGGACATCCAAATGGACTTCGACACGCTGGCCGCCTGCGGCTCGATGGCCGGCTCCGGCGGCGTGATCGTGCTCGACGACACCCGCAAGATGTCGTGGGTGCTCAACAACCTGAACGCGTTCTACGCCCACGAGTCGTGCGGCCAGTGCACGCCGTGCCGCGAAGGCTCGACGTGGATGAAGAAAATTTCCGATCGACTCGTCGATGGCACGGCCAGCCCGTCCGACATCGACACGCTGGAGAGCGTGGCCTATCAGATCGACGGTCGCACGATTTGCGCCTTCGGCGAAGCGTCGTCATGGCCGGTGGAAGCGATCATCGGGAAATTCCGCGATGAGCTGCTGGCCGACACCAAGTCCACCAACGAGGCGTTGCCGCACAATCCCGAGGAGGAAGCGCAACGGCGGTTTCTCCAGCCGGCGTGAACCGCAAATTCCAAGTGGCGGCCTTGGTGGCGCGCGTCTTGTTAGGCGTGTGGTTCGTTTACAGCGGCGGCTTTAAGATTTTCGGTGCCGGGCTGGACCGGTTCACCCAGGATGTGGCGAACTATCAGCTCGTCAAACCGCCGTGGGACGCGGTCGCCGCCTACACCGTGCCATGGTTGGAACTCATCGCCGGACTTTGCCTGATGCTCGGAATCCTGCGGCGCGGGGCGATTCTGACGATCGCCGGGCTGGTCATTGTGTTCTCCGTTTCCGTCGGCTGGGCTTGGTCCAAAGGCTTGGACATTTCCTGTGGTTGCCACGGCGGCGACGCGCCGATCCAATACTGGCACAAGGCTGTGGAGTTCGCGGGGTATTTCGTCACGCTGGGCTGGCTGTGGTGGATGGAGTCGTATGGAACTCCACCTGTCAGGGTGTCTTCAGACCGCCCGGAAGACAGCCAAAACAGTTAGACTTCAAACGAGCGGAACGAATCGCACTCCGGAGCGCGCATCATTGATTTTCTGGACTCACCCACGTCGATTTGCCAGTAATCCCACCCTCATGGCATCACCTTCATCCCACCCGAACGATCCCCTGCATGGCGTGACCTTGGAAACGGTGTTGCGGTCGGTGGTGGACCGCCACGGCTGGGAGCGGATGGCGGATCACATTCCGATCCGTTGCTTCATGTTCGATCCCACCATCAAGTCCAGCCTAACCTTTCTGCGCAAGACTCCGTGGGCGCGGAAAAAGTTGGAGGACTGGTATGTTTACGATGCGATCCGTGATCGCTCGACCACCTGATTGATAGGGATAGCTGTTCGGCGCGTGAATACATACCCTCTGCTTGCACTTTCCATCCTGCTGACCTCCTGTGCCACGCGTGTCACCCGGGACGAAGCGGTCGCCACGGCTTACCGCTACATCCAGGTCCAATGGATGCCGGAGGCAAGGCACGTCCGCCACGGCCCCGATTCGCGGGGAATCGCGGTGCACACGCCGGACCGGACGCTCGCGACACGTGGCTGGTGGGAGCCCGGCGTACCCGCGAAGAGCCTGCCCTATCAGTGGGGCGGCTTCGACACGCCGGAGTCGTTCCTGGAAAAAATCGCCGCCGGAAACAAGGCTGGCGATATCGCGGACATGGCCAAACGCAAACTCGGCGACGCTGGAGCCAGCGCAGAATCCTGCGGCATCGATTGCTCCGGCTTCATCTCGCGCTGTTGGAATCTCAAACGGCCTTGTTCCACCCGCGAGTTTCACAAGATTTGTGATCCGCTCGCCTCCTGGGAGGACTTGCGGCCCGGCGACATCCTGCTCAATCACAAGCACGTCGTGTTGTTCGTAAAATGGACGGTGCCCGGCAAGGAGTTCGCCGCTTACGAGGCCGGGTCGTTTCCCGTGTGGAAAGTCAGCGCCCGCGAACTCTATCAGGACAGGCTGCTCAAGGAAGGCTACGCGCCCTGGCGCTACCGGGGAATGAGGGAGAATCGCTAACTGGCCTTCACGCGCCGATTGGATGCCAGGTGGTCTTCGACTCCACATGATCGCGGATTTCATAAAGGCCTTGGGCTTTCTCCGAATACCAATCCGTGGGAGTTTCCGCGCCGATCAATTTCAGCCGCTTGACGCTGGCTGCCGCGCCGGTTTGCAGGGTCTTGCGCTCCTCCAGATTCGCGACGGCGGCCAGCCCGCGCAAATGCGCGTGGGTGGCGAAGGTCGGGATGAGTTCAGCGCGTTGGCCGGTTAGAATATTGACGACTCCGCCGGGGAGGTCGCTGGTGGCGAGCATTTCGCCCAGCAGGATCGACGGATAGGGTTGGGAGGTGGAGGCAAGCGCGACCACCGTGTTGCCGCTGGTGATGGCGGGCAGCACCAGCGAAAGCAGTCCTAACAACGGAGCCTCGTCCGGCGCTACGATGCCGATGATGCCCATTGGCTCGGTAACGGTGAAATTGAAATGCGGTGATGAGACCGGGTTCACGCTGCCGAGCAGGGCCTGGTACTTGTCGGTCCAACCGGCGTAGTGGACGATGCGCTCGATGGCGGCGCGGACTTCGTTGGCGATAGCTTTGCCGTCGCCGGCGGTGAGGGCGAGCGCTCCGCACATTTCCGCGGCACGCGCCTCCAACATTTCCGCGAGCCGATAGAGAATCTGGCCGCGGTTGTAGGCACTGCGGGCGGCCCAGCCGGGACCTGCCTTGGCGGCGGCTTCCACCGCATTGCGCAGGTCCTTGCGCGTGCACAGCGGGATGTTCGCGAAGAACGCGCCGGTGGCATCGTTCAGCGGATAGACGCGGCCGCTCTCGGAGCGGATGAAACTGCCGCCGACGTAGCACTTCGGGGTTTTGGTGATGGGAAGGCGCATGGAAGTTTTCAGTTGGAAGTTTTCAGTTTTCAGGAAGCGGCTGAGGGCTCTCGAGTTCGGGAGTAGCTTGAGGAGGAGCGGGCGTCACGACCCGTGGGCGGGGTTGGATCGCCCGATTGTTGATTTCGTCGAGCGACTGCTTGATTTGGGCGAGGGTGGCGGCTTGGCTTCCGACTTCGGCTTTCAGGTTGTTGATCTCGGATCGCAGTTCGTCGAGCTGGTGCTCGACCCTTCCAGTGCCGTGGCGATTCGAATTGCCAAAGATCATCACGATCAGGGCAATGAGAATAAGCGTTCCACAACCCAGCGAGGCTTTATTGTTAGGTGAGGACATGGGTGGATGTTGGTGATGGATGGATTCACACCAGTTGCGCGTAATCGAGCAGACCCTGTTTCCCGCCCTCGCGGCCGAAGCCGGATTCCTTGTAGCCGCCGAAGGGCGAGGCCGGGTCGAATTTGTTAAACGTGTTGGCCCAGACGACTCCTGCCTTGAGCTCAGTGGACATTTTCAAGATGCGCGAGCCCTTGTCGGTCCAGACGCCGGCGCTGAGGCCGTAGCGGGTGTTGTTGGCTTTCTCGACGGCTTCCTCGGGCGTGCGGAAGGTGAGGATGGCGAGCACCGGACCGAAGATTTCCTCGCGGGCGACGCGGTGGCTTTGCGAGACATTGGAGAACAGGGTGGGGGGGAAGTAATAGCCTTTTTTCGGAAGGTCGCACGCTTGCTGATAGATCTCCGCGCCTTCGGTGACGCCGGATGCGACGAGATCCTGGATGCGCGTGAGCTGGGCCTTCGAGTTGATGGCGCCAATGTCGGTGTTCTTGTCGAGCGGGTCGCCGGTGCGGAGGGAGTTGAGGCGGACCTTGAGTTTGGAGAGGACTTTGTCGGCGACGGATTCCTGGACTAACAGACGAGATCCGGCGCAGCAGACGTGGCCTTGGTTGAAGAAGATGCCGTTGATGATGCCTTCGACCGCCTGGTCGAGCGGCGCGTCTTCGAAGACAATGTTAGCCGCCTTGCCGCCGAGTTCCAGGGTGAGGCGTTTGCCGGTGCCGGCGAGGGCGCGTTGGATCGCTTTGCCGACGGGAGTGGAACCGGTGAAGGCAATTTTCGCGGCGAGCGGGTGATTGACGACGGCAGATCCGGTTTCACCCGCGCCGGTGACGAAGTTGACGACACCGGGTGGCACTCCCGCGTCCTGGAGGATGGAGGCGAACTTGAGCGCGGTGACGGAAGTCGTTTCCGCTGGCTTGAGGACGACGGTGTTGCCGGTCGCTAGGGCCGGGGCGATTTTCCACGCGAGCATGAGCAGCGGGAAATTCCAAGGAATCACCTGGCCGATCACACCTAACGGTTCAAGCGTGCGGCCCGGGGTGACGTAGCCGAGCTTGTCCGCCCAGCCGGCATGATAGAAAAAGTGCGCGGCGGCCATCGGCACGTCGAAGTCGCGGGATTCCTTGATCGGCTTGCCGCCATCGAGGGTTTCCGCGACGGCGAATTCACGGGAACGGTCCTGCAAGAGGCGGGCGATGCGGAACAGGTATTTCGCGCGCTCGGTGCCGGGGAGCTTGCTCCAGGACACGAATGCCGCCGCAGCGGCCTGATAGGCGGCATCCACATCGGCGGCTCCGGCTAGTGCTATTTCCGAAAGCTTCTCCTCGTTGCGCGGGCTGATGGAGTCGAAGTATTTCTTGGTCTTGGGCGCGACGAACTTGCCGTTGATGAACAGGCCGTAGCGTTCGTCGATGAAGGCCTTGGCGGATTCCGGCGCGGGATCGTACTCCCAGAGATCGCCGAAGAGGAGTTCGCGGGCTGCGGAGCGGGTGGATTTCTTGGCGGGCATGGGACCGGATGTTAGTAAGCGGAAGAAGATTCGGAGAAGGTGTAGGGCGCTTGATAGTGGCCGGTCTTTTCCTTCACCAATTGGCGGACGAGATCGTTGAGCAGGGCGGAGGCACCGAAGCGGTAGCGGCTGTTAGTGAGCCAGGCGTCACCGAGCGTTTCCTTCACGGCGACAAGGAAATGAAGCGCCTGTTTGGCGGTGCGGATGCCGCCCGCGGGCTTCATGGCGATTTCGATGCCGGTTTCGAAGAAGTGGTCGCGGATCGCTTCCAACATGACCTGGTTGTTGCCGAGCGTGGCATTCAGATTGGTTTTGCCGGTGGAGGTCTTGATGAAATCGCCGGGGCGCAGGACGCGCATTGCTAGAAACGAAGCGGCGCGGATGTTGTCATAGGTTTCGAGTTCGCTGGTTTCGAGGATGACCTTGAGCGTGGATTCGCCACAGGCTTCCAACACGGCGGCGATTTCGTCTTGGACGAGCTGGAGCTCCCCTGCGAGGAAGGCACCGCGGTTGATGACCATGTCGATTTCATCAGCGCCATCGGCGACGGCGGCGCGGACTTCGGCAAGACGGGTTTTGAGAGGGGCTTGGCCGGAAGGAAATGCGGTGGCGACGGATGCAATTTTCACCGAGGTGCCTTTCACGTATTTCGCGGCGTGCTTCACCATCGCCGGATAGACGCAAACGGCGGCGGTCGCGGGGATGTCCGTGTCGTCGTGCGGATGGAGTGCCTTTTGGCAGAGGGAAGCAACCTTGCCCGGAGTGTCCTTGCCTTCGAGTGTCGTTAGATCGACCATCGTGGTGGCGAGTTTGAGCCCAAAGACCTTGGCGTTCTTCTTGATGCTGCGCGTTCCGTATTTCGCAACTCGCTCTTCGATCCCGATCTGATCGACGGTTCCGACATCATCCAAGAGTCGTCGCAAGGCTTGGGAATTCTGCGTGGCCATTGGCCGTAGGCTCATGCGAAAGGAACGAACTGCCAAGGTCCAAGTTGGAATCCGCGAAAAATTGCTTTTCGACAAAAGAGGAATCGTGCGATTGAATCTATCCAGTCCAACCCCTTTTGGCCATGTTTAAAGAATTCAAAGAATTTGCACTCAAAGGAAATCTGATCGACATGGCGGTCGCCTTTGTCATGGGAGCAGCGTTCGTCAAGCTCTCCACTGCCTTCATCGATGACCTCGTCATGCCCTTGGTTGGCAAGCTCTCGGGTGGAATGGATTTCACGAACAGATTCATTGCCCTTTCTGACGCCGTAGATGTCACCACACTGGCCGATGCGAAGGCCAAAAAAATTCCAGTGCTGGCTTACGGAGATTTTATCACAATCACCATCAATTTCATTATCGTGGCGTTCGTGATGTTTCTCGTGGTGAAGGCCATCGCCAAAGCCAAGGCGTTAGCTGCGAAGAAAGAAGCTGCCGCTCCTGCTGCTGCTCCATTGCCCACAGCCGAGGAGTTGCTGCTTGGGGAAATCCGCGATTTGCTCAAACAAAAGGGCTGATCGACCGGAGTGCTGGCTAAAGCATTTGTTTAGCCGGTTTCCCAGTTTCTGCCGGGCTGCCAGCATGAGAGTTCTAAATGGATATTCGACGCTGGAAGATGCTCATTTAGGGCGATCTCTGCTGGAGTCCGAAGGCATAGATGCCCAAGTGCTGGACGAATGTGCGGCGTTGGACCCGCATTTGCTGCTGGCTTCCGGGATCCGATTGGCGGTGGCGGATGAGGACGCGGCCGAAGCCCGGGAAATACTCGGCTTGTCGGCGGTTCTGACGTCGGTTCCAAAAAAGTCGTTCAACCCACTATGGATGATTCTGGTCCTTGGCACGGCGATACTCACGGTGCTTTATGCCGGAATTCGGCGGAATCACGGACCCATGGCGGATGCGATGAACCGGACCGAACTGGATCGCAACCAGGACGGAAAGCCTGACGAGCGGTTGGAGTTGGATCGACAAGGCGTGCCCGTGGCTGGCTATGGAGATGACAATTTCGATGGTCGCTGGGACAGGAAATCCAAGTATCAGGGGGTATCCCTCTCAAGTGCCGAACGGGATTTGGATTTCGACGGGATCTTCGATTCTTCGTTAGAGTATCAACAAGGGGTGTTGATCACTGAAACGATTCGGCCGGGCGGCGGGGGATATCCGCTGTTCCGCCACGAATACCGGGAAGGAGTTCTTGCGCTGACCTGGTCGGACAAGGAGCGGGACGGCCGCTGGGACGAGCGGATTGCATACGATCCGGCGGGGCGGGAAATCGAGCGCACGACCCTGAAGTAGTGCGAGCCACGGGCGAAAGTTTCGCCGATGAGACAGCCTGTGAAGGAATGCCGGGAACGGCGGGAAATCCAAGGTTTCGTCTGCTTTTCCTCTCGTCAGGCGCGGTTGCAGCGGATAGGTTTGCGGCGGAAAATAATTCAGAGGGTGTGCGAGTTGGCACACGCCATGCTTTTTCCTCATTACCAATCCGCCGAACTATGAAAAAAATCGAAGCGATCATAAAACCATTCAAGCTTGAAGAAGTTAAGGAGGCCCTCGCCGAGGTGGGTGTGCAGGGAATGACAGTCACCGAGGTCAAGGGCTTCGGTCGCCAAAAAGGTCATACGGAAATCTATCGGGGGTCCGAATACACCGTGGATTTCCTCCCCAAGGTCAAAATCGAAATCGTTGTGGACGATGCACAGGCAGACGGCGTGGCTGCTGCGATCGTGAAGAGTGCGAACACCGGCAAGATTGGCGATGGAAAAGTATTCATCTCGACCGTGGAAGAGGCGATCCGCATCCGCACGGGTGAAACGGGTTCTTCCGCCGTTGCAGTGAACTGATCCTGATCCCCCCGCAATTTCAAAATCAACCGACCAATGGCTTCCTCGCGGGGCCATTGGTTTTTTTGCGTTGTCAGCAGGTGATGAAATCCATTGCCTGCGGCATGCCAAATTGGAAATCGCCTGTGGGGCGGATGCGGTTGATAGGAATGTTTGAAGGCGTTTCGTTCATTCTGCTGATGGCCGTGGCCATGCCGCTCAAGTACTTCGCGGGAATGCCGGAAGCGGTGAAATGGACCGGCTGGTTTCACGGCATCCTGTTCATCTGTTACTGCCTCGCGATTTTCGCCGCGTTGGTGGGCGGCCGGATCTCGGTCGGGAAATCCGTGCTCGCCTTCGCTGCCTCGCTATTCCCGTTCGGGCCGTTTTTGATCGACCGAAAATTGGCCGGAGACGAGGCGTTTCAGGCCGAGGTCGGCTGATTTCTCAGCGGCGGGAGCCCTGCCAATCCCGGAATGCGGCGCCGAGGAAATGAAGGACATCGCCGGGCAACATCGATTCTTCGGATAGATGGCGTTCGTTCAAGGCGATCTCAGCACTTCGCCCACAGAGCCACGCGCCCAGTGACGCCGCATCCATCGGCGTGTCTCCGATTGCCAGACGAGCGCCGATGACACCTGCCAGCAAATCTCCCTGACCCCCGGTTGCCATGGCGGGGGAGCCTGTCGAGTTGCACAGGAGCGGTTCTCCCTGGCGGGTGACGATTGTCCGGCTTCCTTTGAGCAGAAGAGTGGCAGGGATGCGGTCTGCAAACTGGCGCGCGGCGTCCTCCCGAGACAAGTCCCGGAGGTCCGGGGCGAGCCTGGCGAACTCGCCGGGATGCGGGGTGAGGACATGGTTGGCGGTTAGAATTCCCGTTGCTCCGCGACTGGCGATTAGATTCAAAGCGTCCGCGTCAACCACCGTCGGGTTCCGGGAGTTTGAAATCAGCTCCAGTATTCCATCCGCCGTCGGGTTATCCATTTCGCCCAAACCGCATCCGATCACGAGCGCGTCGCTACGGAATTCTAGCACCTCACGCGGGTCGTGATATCCACGGACGATGACTTCAGGCGGACACTTGGCTGCGATCGTGGCGTGCGCGGAAACCGGAACGAAGAGCGTGACGAGCCCCGCTCCGCCGCGGAGCGCCCCGGCTGCCGCCAGGACCGCTGCTCCGGTGTACGATTCCGAGCCTGCCAGAATCGCGACCCGTCCGGCCATGCCTTTATGGAAATCGAACGGGCGAGGGCTTTTCCCACATTCAAGCGTTTGCGGTGCGATGAGGTCGCGGTCGCCGGTCCGAGCGGCCGCGAGTGGCTCGACTGGAACCAAGGCGAGAGCTCCGGTCGCCGCTGCGGCATGGCCGCTCAAGAGCCCGCGCTTGGAGTTGCCGATCATGAAGGTGACGTCCGCAATGACCGTGCCGGCGGAAATCTGGCCAGAATCCGCATTGATCCCAGAGGGCAAGTCCACCGCCGCCACTCGGGCACCCGCCTGCTGTCTCAGCGAGTTCATTTCCTGGGCGAGTCCGATCAATGGCTCGCGCATTGCACCGCTCGAACCGCTGCCGAGCAGTCCATCGAGCAAGATCAGCGGTCTCTCGAAGTCGCGCCACTGGGGCGCCCGATCCGTCGGGACTCTCGTTCCCAACTCGTCCCATTTTTTTTGAGTCAGCGGTGCGCATTCGGCCATGGGGAAAGCGTGACGGGTCGTCACATTCCAGCCGAACTGGTCCCGGAGTATGCGAAGCGCCACCAGCGTATCGCCCGCGTTGTGGCCTTTTCCCAAATAGCCAACCATTGTCCCGGGATTCGGGAAATAGCGCCCGATCGCGCGGCCGAGTCGCTCACCCGCTAGATTCAGGAGTTGCTCTTCGGTCCATCCGCTCGCCATGGCCGCGGCCTCGATACCAAGAGTTTCCGCGATCGTGACTGCGCCCATGGGCGGAAGTTACAAGACCATGATGTCGCCGCACCCAAAATCTTCAGTCGCGCCGGTAGCGCTGGATGCCATCGACAATCCCTTGGGCGATCGTCTCGCGGAACCACGCGGACTTCATTCGATTCCGCTCAGTGGCATTGCTGACGAAGCCGCCTTCGACCAGGATCGCGGGGAGTGTCGAGTTCCGGATCACGTAGAAACGGGCGTATTTCGCGCTGCGATCCACGGTCCGGGTGCGCTGGATCAAGCTGTTCTGAACGCATTGGGCGAGGCGACGGCTTTGCTCGTTGGAGTAAAAGGTTTCCAATCCGCTGACATCTTGTTTCCAAGTGTAGTTGTAGTGGATGCTAACGAAAATGGCATTCCGATAGCGGTTCGCGGTGCTCACTCGCTGAGGCAGCGAAATGAAGTAATCGCTCCGGCGAGTCATGACCGTCTGGTAACCCATGCTCTTCAGCTTGCTTTCAAGTCTGAATGCCGTGTCGAGGGCGAGGTGCTTTTCATAGACCCGCCCCCACTGTCCGCCGTTGTCGTGGCCACCGTGTCCGGCGTCGATGACGACTGTCCGGAAGTTTGCGGCGCTTGCCGCGCTGCCAAGGGCGCACAAAGCCGTTAGCGCGAGAGATTGAATGAGTGCTTTCATGGAAGAAAAGAGTTAAGCTCCAAAAACAATAAGGATATGTTGATATTTTTTGAAAATTGTAAAGTCAATTCACCTGACAGGTGAAAATAGCCGCCCTCCCTCTCGATCAGTAAGTGATCGCGGGGCGATCCGACGCCTTGCGGATCTTCGACTTGGCCTCGTCGACTGCCTTCTGGTCGTAGGGAATGCTGTTTGACACACGCACTGTCCCGTCCCCGAAGGTCAACAGCTGGGGGTCACCTTGGGTGCCACGCTGATGGATTTGTCGTCCCAAAAGTTTGCCGTCAGTATCGATCTGGCAGTGAACCCACATCGTTGGGGTGGCAAGGAATAGCACATGCATCCGTTGCTGGCGATCCACCGTCGCAAGAGGTTTGCGAAGCATCAGGACGTCACCCAGAAGGAAAGTCCTGACGTTCTGACCAGTCTGGTTGTCGATGACTTGGGCGTAAATTTGGGATTTCTCATCGCCGCTAAAATTGAGGATTTTAAATTCGCGAGTCTGGCCGGGTCTGCCGGGGATTCCGACTTTCTGCGTCCAGTAAGGAGCGCCGGGACTCTGGTTGAACAGCACCCGATTGGTGGGCGCGCCTTCGCCGACGTCACCCGGCATATGAACCAACGCGCCGACCGAGAAATTTCCAGGTTCGCTCAACTGGAAATACTGGGCGATATCGACTTGGCGCGACAGAGATTCTCCGGCGCGGATCGTCATCTTGCCAAAAACCGAGCGACCGCGCGACGTCACCGTTTGTCCATGGCTGTCTTTCACGATGAAATCGAGCCATGGCGTGCGTGCGTCACCGGCAAAAGTCAGCACCCGGCCCGCGTGATTGGTGATGGTCACCACCGCAATAACCGGTTCTCCCGCGACATATTGCTTTTTGGAAAGGCTGAGAGATGCCGAAAGTTGGGCATTGGCAAAGCCAGCCGATGCCGCGGCAGCCAAGGCCAGAAAGAGAAATCGCAAGGTCCGGATGATGGTCACGGGCGAGAACTAGCCCCTTCCCGTGGGGGCGTCAAGCTAACGGGGTAACAGTCAGTTTGCGCCTCAGAAATCGCCGTCGGGATAGAGTTGGTGGTATTTGATCGCCTCCACTGCGGTTGCCGCTGCGGTGCCGAAAATGGTCTCCACAGTTGCGGTCCGTGGAACCTGCGCCGCGGGCCGCGACAGCCCGAGAATGAGTTGGCCGTAGTTTTGCGCCCCTGCCACGTGTTGGAGCAGCTTGAGTGAAATGTGAGCAGCATCCAAATTCGGAAAAACCAGCACATCGGCCGTCGGCCGGGCTTCTGCTCCGGGCAGCTTCGTTTCGGCGGCTTCGGGGTCGAGTGCAACGTCGGCCTGGAGTTCTCCTTCGATGCTGATTTCCATGAATTCCTTCAACGCATGCTCCTGCGCCAGCGAGGTGGCAGCAGCCATCCGCAGCGCGTCTGGGGTGGATGCGGAGCCTTTCGTCGAGTGACTAAGCATCGCCACATAAGCTTTGCGACCGAGGAAATGGTGCGCCAGTTTCCCGGTTTCGATGGCGATCGCCGCCAGCTCGGCCACGTCCGGGTTCGGATTCAGTCCGCAATCTGCCAGAAACAAGATGCCACTTCCGCCCATGTGCTTGAGGTGAGAACCGGTCAAGATCGTCACCCCGAAAATCTTCGGCACTTCCGGCAACGGCTTGATCGTGTGAAGCAGCGCCCGGAAATAAGCCGCTGGCAGCGCCTGATTGCCGCCGACGATCGCATCCGCCTGCCCATATTGAACCATCAGTGCCCCGAAGTAGTGTGGGCGGGAGACGAGTTCCGCCGGATCGCCGATCTGCATCGTCCGGTAGCGCGCCATGTTTTCAACCCGTTGGCAGAACAGTTTGAAATCCGATGCGAGCGGCGGGTCGATGATGTGGACAAATTTCAGCGAAACAAAATTCGCCGCCGCGAGCGCCCGGATGCGCTCCTTATTGCCTAGCAGGATCGGTGCGACCACTTCTTCCTCCACCAACCGGGCGGCCGCGCGAATCACCCGAAGATCCTCTCCTTCAGTGAAAACCACCCGTTTCGGATGGCGGCGGAGTTGTTCGAGGAGGTAGCGGGTGACGGAATTGCCCGCGGGAGGCTCTGTGGGAAAATCGGACATGGAAAGTCTGGTGCTTGCAGCGTGCGGCGACTCTAGTATGGCTTCTCGCGTCCGTTCAACCCGATTCATCCTGAAATCCGCAAGTGCCAGCTGACTATCATACCCATACGCCGCTCTGCCGTCACGCCGCGGGCGAACCGGAAGCCTACATGGACGCGGCATTGGCGGCCGGACTCACCGAATATGGGATTTCCGATCACGCGCCGCAGATTCCGGAGCCCTTCGACGACTGGCGGATGTCCGAAGCCGAACTCCCGGAATACTTCCAATGGATCGCGCGCGCCCGCAGCCACGCGGCAGGCCGGATTCCGATCCGCGCCGGGCTGGAATGCGACTGGTTAACAGGTTGTCAGCCGTGGATCGCCGACCTCGCTTCTCGCTACGATTGGGACTACCTCATTGGCTCCGTCCACTACCTTGGCGACTGGGATTTCGACAATCCCAAATGGCTCGGTCGCTGGGCGGAAAGCGACGTAAACGCCGTCTGGACCCACTATTGGGACACCTACGCGAAAATGGCCGATAGCGGGCTCTTCGACATTCTCGGTCATCCGGATCTCGTGAAAAAGTTCGCCCACATCCCCGCCGGCGACCTCGACCGTTTCTACGAGCCGGTCATCGATGCCATCGCCGCATCCGGCAGCGTGATCGAGCTGAACACGGCCGGCTGGCACAAGCCGTGCGCCGAGGCCTATCCCGCGCCGCGCTTTCTCGAACTCGCCTGTTCCGCCGGTATCGGCCTGGTGATTTCCTCGGACTCGCATGCCCCCGGCGAGGTCGCACGGGATTTCCCAAAAGCCATCAAACTCGCCAAAGCAGCGGGCTACCGGGAAACCGTGCTGTTCGAAAAGCGCCAGCGGCGGACTGAACCGCTGATCTAGCAGCCGAGTGAAATGTTTGGCAAAAATCTCATGATCGACGCCCACTCTTGGCTGCCAGTCGCGAAGCAGGGTTTTGCCGATATTGATTTCGGAGACGATGTTACCCCGACAACAGGCTTCCTAGTGTGTGAAGATCTGGCATATGCGGCGGACGAGGCCCACGGCATTCCGGAGAATCAAGAATTCCTCAATCGTTGCTAAACTTCATTCGCTGGTCGGTCCACAACACCGAAGACGATCGGCTCAAAGGATGGATTGCTGACTGGTTTTTCGATCGAATTCTGACGCTGGAACACTCCAAGTCGGCATGTCTGGATTTTCTCGATTGGGGCGACGTGAATCTGATGACGGGATCCTTCACCACCGAGCCTAAATTTAGCGACACCGCTTGTTTTCAACGCCTTTGCACAGAGTGGAAATTACGTTGGGCCCGTAATGAGAAGCTTCCACGACCTATCAATCCATACTAACGATAACATTCCTCGTCTTGGCTTAACAGCGGCGAACACTCCCGTAATCCCCGCGCCGCGTTGTCATGAGCTCCGGTCGGGTGCAATCCACCAGGTCCCGCGACGCGAGGATTTTTCTCGGGGGAGAATTTATTGCCGGTCCTTGCGCTCTTCCTCCTCGCGCATCGAGTCTAACGAAGCCTCCGCGTCGTGGACCGTATTGGCGTCGCACTCGCCCTGGCTGCGGCGGCGGAAAGCGCTCATCTTCCGGCTGAGCGCGCCTTTGGAGGAGTTGTAGGAATTATCGTTCATCGAGAAATTCGCGGTGTTGGCTGCTTCGATGGACATTCGTCCCGCAGTGGCGATGGCGTCCTGGTTCGCTCCGAGGAAGAGGAACTGCCATTGGTATTTGTCCGTCTGGTGGCGGATGCGCTTCGCCACATCGTCCCACGAATAGCGGGTGGAAGCGTTCTCCTCGCCGTCGGTTAGGACTGCGACAATTACCTGATCCGGTCGATCCGCAGTCGGCGTGTTAGAGAGAGTTTTGCCGAGCTCATCGATCGTCCGGCCGATGGCATCGAGCAACGCCGTGCTGCCGCGCGGGACGAAGGTGCCGGTGTCGAGTTCCACCACTTCCTCGATCGGCACTGAGTGGAAGGGCAGCTCGTATTGGTCGTCGAACAACACCAGCGTGAAGCGCGCGTGACCGGGGACTTGCTGTTGCTCGCGGAGCAGGCGGTTGAATCCGCTGATGGCGGGCTCGACCATCGCTTGCATGGAGCCGGAGCGGTCGAGGATGAATACGATTTCGGTGAGGGGCTTGTTCATGACCCCGTCATTCAATCACAGGGGGTGGGACAAATAGCGGGGGAGCCTCAGAAAAATCTAAGTTTTTTCTCAACCCCGGAGTGCGGCACGCTTTGCTGCCGCCAGCGGTGGATGGAAGCTCTTCTCCATGTGGCGCGGAGCTCTTCCTCTTCCGTCAGACGGAAAAGCTCAGCCCCGCATCCAGCAGAGCTGGAACTGCCACGGGCGCGAGCAGAGCGTCGCGCACTCGGTCAAATCACTCCGCCCGCGAGAGCTTGGAAATTCCCCGTTGGAGGAGTTGCGTGTCCACGGCGGTGCAAACGGCGTCGTCCAGATAGACGGTGAAATTTTCTTCGGTGAACTCGATGGAATGACGCTCGCCGAGATTGCCTTTGAACGCGTCTATCAGGCTTTTCATGTTCTTGATTTGCTTACCGTTGACCTTGTTGACAATGAGGTTGCGCAGGTTTTCATAGCCCACGGTGGCGGGCGTGGGGATGGAGCCGCTGAGGAAAATGACGCGGTCCACCTTGTCCTCGTATTTCTCCGGGTTCTCCATGGCATCGAGGAAATTGAGCGGCGCGCGGCTCTGCCAGTTTTCCCCGAACGATTCCAGCAGCGGACGCGACAGTTCCTGGAACACCAGTCCGCCCTTGACCAGGAAGTTAGGGGCCTTGCCGAAGTTGTAGCCCGGGATCAGCCGCGAACTTTCCTCCTCGCGGGTGAGGGTGGCCTTGATCTCCAGCGGCTGACCGTCGCGGAGCAGCGAAAGCGTGATCAACTCGCCGGTCGATTTCTCGCCGCGGATGAGGTGACCCCAGAACAAGCTTCCGTAGTTAGAGTGCTGATAGTATCCGCGGCGGTCGATGGCGTGGCCGTCGATGGCGAGCAGCACATCGCCCTTCTTCACCCCGGCGGCCTCGGCGGCACCGCCCTTGCGGACGTTTTGCACATAGAGTCCGCCCTGGTCGTCGGTGAGCTTGAGCCATTGGCGGAAGGGGCTGTCTTCAGTGCGGGCGATGGAAATACCAAGGCTGGGGAAGCCCGTGTAAGGACCGGCCGCGCTCTCCTTGACGAAGCGGGAAATGATGTCCGTGGAGGCGACATCGCAGATCTGGTCCTTCGAGTTATAACTGGTCAGGACGCCCGCGAGCTTGCCGTCCTGCAGCACGGGCAGCGAGTAACTGCTCGCCGCGCTTTGCATGGATGCCTTGACCAGAAAAGTTAGAAATCCGTGGCTCGGAAGAAAATTGGCAGCGACGTCGATACTCTGGAGAATTCCCGGAGTGAGCAGGGCCAGGCCGTTTTCTTCAATTTGCAAAATGTCGAGTGCCTGGCCGATCTTCGGCGGAGCGGTGATGGCCAGCGGGACCGTCTTTTCGAACAGCACATTTCCTTCCTTCTCGGAGACGGGTGCCAACAACGCGAGGTTCGCCTCGTAGTCCACGGCGACGACTTTCGCCTGCGCGAAATGGGTTCCATCGGGCGATTCGAATTCCAGATAGGTGGCATCCGCGACCAACTCGGCAGTGATTAGAACGCGTTCCGGGGCGACGATGGCGGCGAGGGCACGGCGCTGACTTGGCGGGTTCTTCTCCCACGGTTGGCCCGGGTTCCACGTCTGTTGGGTGGAGTTGATGCGGACGACCGAGGTTTTGATGTCCGCGGGGGCGACAACTGCGGCGGGAGCGGCGACCGGGACCACAACAACAGGTGGGGCGGGAGCTTCGGATTTCCTGGAATCGGGCTTGGCCGGCTCGCAGGCGGATAGAGCCAGCAACAGGGGAAGGGTGAGCAAAGGGCGCATGGGAGTCGGGATCTTGTCGTTTCTATCAGCAATTACTATCAACTAAACGAGCCCGAGCACGTCCTGCATGTCATACAGCCCGACCGGTTGGTCTTCCAGCCAGCACGCGGCCCGCACGGCACCCGCGGCGAAGGTCATTCGCGACGACGCCTTGTGGGTCAGCTCGACGCGCTCCCCGTCCGCGGCGAACAGCACGGTGTGATCGCCCACGACGTCGCCGCCGCGCAGCGTGTGCATGCCGATTTCACGCGGCTTGCGAGGGCCGATGTTGCCGAAACGGCCGTGCGCGACATCGTCCTGATAGGAAGTGGCGGTTTCCTCGTTGAGGATTTCCAACAAGCGGCGGGCGGTGCCGGACGGGGCGTCGATCTTGTGTTTGTGGTGCATCTCGGTGACCTCGATGTCGAAGCGGTCCTGCTTGAGGATGCGGGCGGCGTGGCGGGTCAGCCAAAAGAGCGTGTTCACGCCCACCGAGTAGTTCGCGGCATAAACGATGCGGATGGATTTGGCGGCCTGATAGATCGCGGCGCGTTCCGCGTCGGTATGGCCGGTGGTGCCGATCACCAAACTGGTGCCGTGTTTCAACGCGGCCTCGACGAGAGAGGTGGTGAAGGAATGGATGGTGAAGTCGATGGTACAAGTGGCCTTCGAGATCGCGAGATCGAGATCCTCTCCGGCATCGTGGGTGGCGGCGATCGGGATTCCCGCTTGGTTCGCGGCTTCAATGACGGCTTGGCCCATGCGGCCGGATTTTCCAGTGATGAGAAGGGATGGCATAAAGTGTTTCAGCGTTTCAGTATTTCAGATCTTCAGCAGTTGCAGTTAGGCCTTACCACATCATTTGTTCGAGCTCGATCTTGCCGGCGCGTTCGGCGGCATCCTTGGCTCCAGGACCATTGAACGAGGCGATTTTCCGGGCAACGTTGACGGCTGCCTGCCAGCGCTTGGCTTTCACTAGCAGGGTAAACGCCTTGAATCCACAGAGTTCGAAGTATTTCCATTCCGCGGGCGGAGTGGTGGTTTCGAGCACGGAGTAAAAGGCCTCGAACGCCTGGGTCTCACACTTTTTCGCGGGATTCTTGGGATCGGGCAATTGTTCCAGCGTCAGGCCACGGAGGTATTGCAGCCGGTTCAGTAGGGCGGGTTGGTTTTTGGTGTGAGCAAGAAGTTTGTCATAAACGGCGAGCGCCTCGACCATCGACGCGGGATTGCTACTGCCCTGGGCATACAGCGCCTCGCCTAACAATAAGCCCGCCGGCAACTGGAGCGGATCGTTTTCAGGCAGGGTCTTGATCCATTTCGAAAGGAAAGCCGACGCTTCCGCAAGTCGATACATCTCGATGAGATGCTCGGCTTTTTCCAAGGTGGCGATGGCGGCAAGCGGGCCTTTGGACTCGATGGCCTTGTCAAACAACCCGAGCGCTTCTTCCTTGGATTGCGGCGTCCCGCCGAGCGCGGCCGAGCGGGCTGCTAGAAGACACGCGACCTGGGCCCTCGCAGGGTCGGTTTCCGATTCGGCCAGTTTCTTGAGAATCACCAGCGCCGGATTGTAGTTGCCG
The DNA here is from genome assembly GCA_040385685.1 of Verrucomicrobiota bacterium. Taxonomy (GTDB): domain Bacteria; phylum Verrucomicrobiota; class Verrucomicrobiia; order Verrucomicrobiales; family Akkermansiaceae; genus Luteolibacter. The sequence goes on from JAZKGW010000039.1 coordinate 103,989, forward strand.
GTTTGGAAGAGATTGCGGCCGAGGGTGAGCGCTGCTTCGGCCGCGGCGGGATCACCCGGGTAGGTATCGACGATGGCTTGCGCGGCGGCGATGGTGGCGGCGGAGTCTTTGGAAAGGTCGGCGATGCGGAGCCGGACCAAGGCGATCCGTGGGGCTGCGATCTCCGGGCCCGCGGACAAGGTTTCGAGTTGTTCGCGGGCGAACTGAAGATCGGGAGCGGGACTGGCGAGCGCCGCTTCCGCCGCTGCCAAGCGGGCTTCGGACGCTCGTGGGTGGTCCGGGAAGCGAGTGAGAAATTCCACGATCGCGGCTCTGGCAGCAACCATCGGGGTGGTGGAGAGCGCGCGTTCGAGTTGGAGATCCGCTTCCAGGGCTTTGTCCGGCGTAGCACCGGATTGCTGAATGAGGGTGACACCGTTGAGATCGCCACTCCGCAAACGGGCGATCGCGGACTGCAACCTCGCCAACCTGGCCTCTGGGGCGGCGAGGGCATTGGCCGCTTCGTCGAAGAGTTGGATCGCCTTTTTCGGTTCGCCATTCAAACAGGCGATTCGGGCTTCGAGAAACGCGGCTTCACCTTTTAAGATCGGGGATTTCGCGGTGTCCCGCAGCGTGTTGAGAATCGAGAAGGCCTGGTCGATCGAACCTTCGTCGAGAAACCAGCGCGCCGTCTGATAGAGTGCCCGGTTCGCCAGCAAGTGTTCGGGATATTCCAACCGCAGACGGTTCAGCAGACCCCGCGCGTCGGCCCGAGCCTCGGGCGGGCCGATGCGATGCAAGCCGATGGCACGGGTGTAAAGCGAGAACGCCGACAAGTCGGTTAGCGTTCCCGCGACCGGAAAGGTGGGCCAGGCGGCGATGATGTTAGGTTGGGTCGTGTCGAGGGGCAAAACGTCTCCAAGGACCGCGGCGGGGATCCATTGCGCGAGACTTTTGAGGGTAGGATCGGTGAGGGTGGGCTTTTCCGGAAGCCACTGGAGAATCCGTTTGAAAATTGCTTCGAGCACCGGCGAGTCCGGATGATCCTGAAGAAATGCGAGCAGCGAATTCGTGGCTGTTTCGGGATTTCCCTGCGCGTGCATCGCATCCGCCAGACCGATGGCCGCGGAGTGATAGCGGGCAAGCGATTGGCCTTGGGGATGATTGACGAGCTCTTGGAACTCACTCTCCGCTTCCGCCGGGCGGCCTTCGTTGAGGAGCAATTGGGCTTCAAGAAATGCCGCGAGCGGACGATCCCCGGCGGCGACCGTTTCTTGTGCCGGCATGGCTTGCCGGGCTTCCGCCGGACGGTTGAGGTCGAGCAGGATTTCCACTTGATAGAGCTGGATTTTCACCACGGTCGCCGCATCTGAATCCGGGATCAGCCGGGCAAGGGTTTCCAGCGCGGCGTCAGCCTGGCCAAGGGCGAGCTGCAGGCTTGCCTGGGTAAATCCGGCCTCGGTCCGATGAGGGGTCGCGGGGTTGGCAAGCAAGGTGCGGAGGATTTCCAACGCATCCGAAAACCGGTCCTGTGCCACGAGCGCCTGCGCTTTCCAAAAGGGTGCCGCCGGGTTCTTCGCAACGAACGATTGTCCGAGCAATTCCAGCGCCTCCTTGGGATTTCCCGCGCGAATCAACGCCTCGGCAAGGCGGATCGCGACTTGCGATTTCGCCTCAGCGGCCAGCGTCGGGTCTGCCAGGCATTTCCGGAAATGCATTTCCGCGACTTCCCACAAACCGTCGGCCAGCGCGACATCGCCCTTTTGCTCCGAGGCCCGGAACGCGCCCACCCCTTGCCCGCGCAGGGTCGGCTGCTGGATCAGCATGAGGAGGGTGAAAAGCGGCCAAAACTTCATCGGACTGGCGAAAACTAAAAGGTGAACCGACCGGTTGCCAGCCCGGAAATCCACCCGTTCAGGCGCAAGTGCCGAACAACCGGTCGCCCGCGTCGCCGAGGCCGGGCAGGATGTAGCCGTAATTGTCGAGGCAGCGGTCGAGGCACGCCGTGTAAATCGTGATGTCCGGGTAGGCATCTTCCAGGGCCGTGACGCCCTCCGGCGCAGCCACCAGGCAGACGAACCTGACGTGCCGCGCGCCCACGTCCCGCAGGCTGCGGACGGCCTCGATGGCGGATCCGCCGGTCGCCAGCATCGGATCGAGAATGATGATCTCATGCTCTCCCATCACCGGCGGGTGCTTCAAATAATAGGGTTCCGGGATCAGCGTCCGCTCGTTCCGCGCCAAGCCGATATGCGCCACGGAGGCCTGTGGCAGCAGGTCGAGAAATCCATCGAGAAAGCCAAGCCCGGCCCGCAGGATCGGCACCAGAATCAGCCCGCGGGTCACTCTCACGCCCGAGGTGATTTCCAGCGGCGTGTTGCAGGGGACCACTGTCGTTTCCAAATTCGCAGTGACCGCCGGAACCATCAGCGAGGCGATCCGCCGGAACCGCTGGCGGAATTCCGGCGACGGACACGCCGGATCGCGGAGTTTCGTCAACTCCTCGGCAATCAGCGGATGTTCGACGATGTGGAGCATGTCACGCTTTGTGGGCTAACAGTTTTCGGAGTTCCGCCATCGGCAGGTTCAGGGTTTTCGCAGCTTCCTTGAAATCGCCGTCGGCGCGTTCGAGGATTCGTCCTGCGACTTCGCCAGTCAGCCAGCCGAACAAATCCAAGCCGGTCGGCGCCGCATTGATCAACTGGTCGATGGCGGCGGTAAAATTGGCCGGCGACTTGCGCGGTGCCGAGGCCAGCGGGATATCGGCCGGCAGCAGGATATGCGAGGACGCCAGGGCACACGCGCGGGCGATGGTGTTTTCCAACTCGCGGACGTTGCCCGGCCAGTGGTGCGACTGCAAGGTGGCGATCGCTTCCGCCGAGATGCGGATGCGCGCCATGCCGTTCTTGCGGGTGATCCGCTGGAGGAAATACTCGGCTAACAGCGGGATGTCCTCCAGCCGCTCGCGCAGCGCGGGAATCTTGATTTCCACCACGTTGAGCCGGTAATAAAGATCCTCGCGGAATCGTCCGGCGGCCACTTCGTCCGTTAGGTTCTTGTGGGTCGCGGCCACGATCCGCACGTCGGTAGTCAGGGTTTCATTCGCCCCGACGCGTGAAAAGGATCCGTCCTGGAGCACCCGCAGAAGCTTCACTTGGATGGACAGCGGCATGTCGCCGATTTCGTCGAGAAACAGGGTGCCGCCGTCCGCTTGTTCAAAGCGTCCCGCGCGGCGGGCGATTGCTCCGGTGAACGAACCTTTTTCGTGACCGAACAGCTCGCTCTCCAACAGATTTTCCGGAATGGCACCGCAGTTGATGGTGATCATTTCCTTCTGCCGCCGCGGGCTGTACTCATGCACGGCCTTGGCGACCAGCTCCTTGCCGGTGCCGCTCTCGCCGGCGATCAAAACCGGCGCGTCCGAGCGGGCTACCCGGCCGACGAGTTTGAAAACTTCCTGCAATGCGCGCGAAACGCCGATCATTTTTACCCGGCCGTCATGCTTCGGCATTTCGGCGTCCGGTTGGCCCGCGCTGCGGCGGTCATCCTGCGTTTGCAGCGCCGACTCGACGACGGGGCGAAGCTCGAAAGCCAGAGATTCCTTGCGCAGCACATCGTGCGCACCGCGCTGGGTGGCTTCGATGATTTGGCCGGTGGTCGGAAAGCCGGCGGTCAGCACGACCAAGGTTTGGGGGCTTTGCTGCAGGATCCGGCCGAGCAGCTCCATCCCGTCGAAGGGCTCCAGCTCCATGGCCGAGACCACCACGCTCACCGCTGTTTTTTCAATCACCTTCAGGGCGTTGGAGGCATTGTCGCAGCGCAAAACCCGAAGATTTTTGGCGGAAAGGTGCTTGGTGGCCCAATCCAGGAAATCCAGATCGGGATCGACTAACAACAGGGTATCTTCGGAAGAATTCTCGGGCATCGCGCGGACGGGGGCAGTCAAGCGGGGCTCGGGACGGATGGCACGATAAAAATAATTCCCCGAATAGAGAGGAGTTACTCAAAAAAACGCTTCAACGTCCGCTGCTCGGCCGGATCAAGGGCGTCACGCCAGACGCGGTCGCCGCCTTTGCCCGTGGCTTCGGTGTTGCCACCCGCGGAGATGCTGGAAGCAGAACGATCCACGTCGTGCTCGCCGTCCTGCAGTTCGAGCAAATCCCCGGGCGTCGCCCGCGAAAGATCCTTGGATTCGAGCCCCGTGAGTTTGCCCGTCTCGACCCGATCCTTCTCCGCGCCGAGCACGCCGGGATCGTGACCCGGGCCGCGATTGACTCCGCCTTGGCCAGGACCATCGCCGGGCTTGTCGCCCTCGCCATCCCCGGCGAGCAATTCATCGGACCAATCCTCACCCTGGCCTTGGCCCTTGCCGTTTTTCATGGCATCGGAATTCTTTTTCAAGTTTTCGCGGAGCTGTTCGATCTGTTCGGGCGTGAGGTTCGCCATGTCCTTCAAATCGAGTTGTTTCATCTGCTCCAACAGCTTCGGGTTCGGCTTCATCGCGCCGTTTTGCAGCCCTTGCAGTGCTTGATCGAATTCTTCCATCAGCCGGTTTTTCTCCGCCTGATTCTTGGCTCCCGCGTTTTTCTCAAGCGCTTCCAGCGCCTTCTCCGCGCGCCCTAACTCCCGCTCGACCCGCTCGGTTTCGGCGCGGTGGGATTTTTTCAACGAATCGGTGGCTTCCAGCGACGAGTGGCTGAACCACTGCTCTTCTTCCTGCGCCTTCAGCTCATCCAACTTCTTGCGGGTCTCCTCCAAATATTTTTCATCGACAACTTCTTCCTTTGTCAGCTTGTCCAACTCGGTTTCGAGCTGTTTCCAAGCCTGCGGCTGCTCCGCCGCGCCTGCCGGATGCAGGCTCCGCGCCGAGATCGGAATGAACAGCCCCGCGGCTAACAACACCAGCGCCCCCAGCGGCGGCACCAGCAAGCGCGGCCATTGCCAGGTGAGTCCGGCGTCGATTTTTTCAATGGGCGCAGGCCACGGCGCAACTCCGGCCCGCGCGGCGGAGAGGGAATTCCTCATGCGCATCGCCGCCTCGATCCTCACCAGCGACTGCTCGGGCTTTTCAAACTTCCGCGCCGCCCACGCCCAACAGGCCAATCCTAACACCAACACCCCGCCGCCGATGGCAGCCGCCAGCACCCACGGTTCAACCTGCGGAACCTCGCGCCTCACGACTAACAACGCCACCGCCCCGAGGATCGCGCCCACCAGCAGGGGAGCCGACAACGTTTCCAGCCACCAGGCGAGGTTCACCGTCCGGGCCACTTGGCTCGCCTTCGCTTGCCAGTGGTCGCTATTGGAGTTTTTCAAGGCGGACGACATGGCGACGAATCTAGCGGGCGACTGGGGAAATGCGATGGGAATTTCATCAAGCAGGGTGGGACTTCGGCCCACCCGCCGATGGGAAGCGAAAGAGCCGAGTTACGCGCTGCGCTTCCGCCCTTCATCGACAACGCGGCCCGAAGTGGCGCGCTCTTTAGGCGGGCAGGTCCAGCGTGGTGACGCACCCGGGCGGTTCGGAAGCTAGCTCGCAGGCATTTTTCATCGCGGATCTCGTCGGACTCGGCAGCGGCGGTTTTGCCAGGCGTTGGCGGTCGGTGAGGTAGTGGTTGAGGAGCCGGCCCAGGGAAGTGCGAAGAAGGATGCGCGGCCCGGTGCCGTCCTGTTGGTAGTCGAGGAGATGCGGATTTCCCCGACAGCCCGGACCCGTTCAAAAGATTGCTTCCCGCGAATCCCCCTCTAACCTCCCACCACTTCCATGAAAAAATCCATTCTTCCGCTACTCGCCACCCTTTGCGCCACACCTGCCGCCATCGCTCAGGCGCCTGCAAAATTCGAGATCACCTGCAACGACCAGATGACCTACAATTCGAAAGGCTTCGAAGTCACCGCCGGACAAAAAGTCAGTCTCACCCTGAAGAATGTCGGGAAAATCCCTCTCAAGACGATGGGCCACAACCTAGTCCTGCTCAAGCCGGGCACTTCCCTGGCCGCGTTCTCCGGGAAGGCGGGGGCGGAAAAAAACAATGGCTACTTGCCGCAGGATGCGGAAACCAAAAAGGCGATCATCGCCGCCACCAAACGCCTCGGCGGCGGCGATAGCGACACCATCACCTTCACACTAACCGAACCCGGCGCTTATCCATTCATGTGCACCACGCCCGGGCATTTCTCGGTCATGCAGGGCGTGATCACCGTGAAGGCGAAATGACCTTCATAGCTCGTCCTTCTCGGCGGCCTGTGGTGCCGCGGCGGGCTTGGAGCCGGCGGGAGGTTGCGTTTGCGCGAAAAATGGTTCGAGCAGGCTCTCGTTCTTGCCGGTTTCGTCGGGTTTTTTCTCGCCAGTTTTGCCGATCATGACCGAGCCGAAAACGATGTCACCCTTGAGGGCAACGCACAGCGGGGTGCCGGGCGGGATCGCCGGGGTGAAGGGAATCATGTGCGTGGTGAGCCATGCCATTTCCCCCAAGCTCTCTTTCGCGGACTCCTCGAATTTCCGGTATCCCGGCACATAAACGATGAATGCGCACTTGCCTTCCCGCAGCTCGCAGTGGACGGCGTAGCTGCCCTTCTTGGAATTGCCCTTGGTGCTGGTGAAGCTCGCCGCGTCCAAGGAGGTGATGGTGGATGCATAGGCGGCCGCCAGCTTCCGCGCTTCGGCGGTGTTGCCGTGGGCGGGGATGCTGGATGACCTGGTGAGTTCATTCGCGGCGGCGTTCATGGCGGACCGCGTTTTGTCGGAAGCATTCGGCTTGTGGGTCATGACGATCGCGGTCATCACGCAGGAGATCAGCAGCGCGATCACCGAGCAGGCGATGCCTGCCCTCGCCGGGCCTTTTCCGCCGACTAGACCGCCGCCGCTTCTCACCCTTTTCAGCGCGATGAAGCCGAAGACGAGGGAGAGCGGGGCGAAGATGAATCCGGGACAAAAAAAGACGCTGGTCAGGAGCCCGAGGATGCCGAGGACCATGGAGGCGGTGGCCATCCCGTTCGACTGGTAGCTGAGGACCACCCCATGTGGCGCGGACATAGCCGGGGGAGGCAGCGGCATGCCGGTCACCGGATGCACGGACGGGCGAAGCTGGTGGCCCCCATCTAACTGGGGGAACGGAGGCGGAGCTTGTCCGGGAACGGTGCCATTCCCGGTGAGCACCTCCGGCCTGAAATTGCCGCCGCAACGCTTGCATTCGACGAAGTCCGCGACTTGGTGAAGTGGAATCAACGGAACCCAAAAGAGTGTGAAAAATCGGCGGACTCCTTTGCGCTCAAACGGCGCGCCCGATCCACAGGACGGACAATGGAACGAGCCTTTCTGTTGGGTGGATGTGATGCCAGTCGTTCCGTGGATGATCATCTGGACGCGAGTATCGGAAAACTCCGATGCCCGTCAACCGGTTTCGGATAGACTGCTATTAACGGATTGCTAGATCCAAGCCAACGCTTGCTCCAGCGACTTCACGACTAGATCCGCGCCGTGGGCTTCCAACGCCTCGGCTGAAAACTGGCCGGTCGCCACCGCCAGGCAGCGCGCGCCGATGGCATGGGCGCAGGCGATGTCCTTCGGTGTGTCGCCGATGACCCAGGTTTCCGCAGCGGTGAACGATCGTCCGGTGTGGATCGCGGCGCGTTCCAGAGCAATCGGACCGAGCCGATTGCGGTCCGCGTGATCCGAGCCATAGGCACCGAAAGGAAAATGTCCGGCCAAGCCGAAATGCCGCATTTTGGAAGCCGCACCGCCGGCGATGTTGCCGGTTAGGAGGCCGATGCTGGCATCGCTGCGGCCCGCCAGTTCGGTTAGCAACTCGTGGACCCCGTCGAACACGCGGCCGGAAAACCCGCCTTGCGTTAGATTCCAGTCGAGCCTGCCCAGGTAAACTTCGAAGTAAGCATCGATCCGCTCGCGAGTCGCCTCGATTTCGAAATGGGCGTGGATGTTAGCCACAATCCCGAGATCGGTGCTGCCCGCCAAGTCGAGCGCGGGACCTTCGTGACCGAAGATCTCGCGGGTGGCTTCCTTCAAGGCCGCCATCCCGGCACCGCCGGTGTCAACCAGCGTGCCGTCGATGTCGAACAGATAGAGCATCCGGAAATCAGGCCTTGGGCGCGTCTTCCTTCTCTTCCGAAGCTTCGGCAGGAGCCTCGTCAGGCACTTCGTCCGGAATATCCTCGTCGATGACTTCGTCTTCCTCGAAGTCGTCCTCTTCCATCAGCTCGCCGTGGAACAGGTGGAACTTGCGCTTGCGTTGATGGGCGGGAAGGGGAGAGAGGATCATGGCGACCGCACGGCCGTTGAGGCGTGGCGCCTGATCGACCTGGGCCATTGATTTGAGGTCTTCGATGATCCGGTTGAGGACCACGAAGCCGAGGTCCTTGTGGGCGTTTTCGCGACCGCGGAACTGCAGGACAAAGCGGCACTTGTGATTGCCTTCGAGGAATCCTTCGGCGCGGCCGAGCTTGATGTTGTAGTCGTGCTGGCCGGTGCCGACGCGGAATTTCACTTCCTTCATCCGGGTGGCGCTCTTCGACTTCTGCTTCTTCAGCTTGGCTTGCTCGTACTTGTATTTCCCGTAGTCGACGATCTTGCAGACCGGCGGGTCCACTTGGCCGGCGATCTCGACGAGGTCGAGTCCGAGCGATTGGGCTTTGGCAAGCGCCTCGCGGGAACTCATGACACCGAGCTGTTCGCCGGTGGCCATGACTACGCGAACTTTCGGGGCGCGGATTCGGTCGTTGATCCGCGTCATATCGCGGTAACGACCCCTATTTGGATCTCTTTGTGGCTTAGCGATGGTGTTGTCCTCCAGTGAGTGGATGCGACGCGCCGCTGCACGGACGGACAAAGCCGCCGCACGAAATCGGTGCGAAGAGGGGTGCGGAACGATGGACCAAACGCCGGATCATAGATCGGAGACAGCGGGGCCTGACCGATCAAAGCGATCGGTTTTGAGAGTCATCATGTATCGTTCCAAGAAAATCATTGGGCGGCGGATGCCGGAATCGGGAGCGTTCAAAGTGCCTGCAACTGAGGTTTTCGGCAGCATTCGAACGTCTAAGGCGATTAAATACGGAAGAGTCGCGATTTCGGCAAGCTTGATTTTTCAGCGAAGTTTGACCGCGATTCCCGATCCTAAGAAGTGCGAGCCGCTTGCCGGTCCGCACTTTTTACCAATACAGCCGATCAACGTTCCTTCTTCTGCGGATGGGCCACGAGTTCGGAAATCGCCTGCTTCAGTTTTTCCTGAGCGGCGCTGTCCGCGGGCACCGCAGCGTCTTGAACGGCGGGCGGCAGGTTGTCCCAGATGGCATTCAGTTCGCCCTGCATGTTGCCGGTGTCCGCGGTGATGGCGACGACCATATCCTGATCGGGCATCACCACGCAGAATTGCCCGCCGGCTCCGTCGCCGCGATAGGCGTTGTGGCGGCATTGCCAAAATTGGAAACCATAGCCTTCCTTCCAGTCCGCACGAATGTTCGCATGGCTTTCCTTGTCGTTAGGGACTTGCTTGCTCGTTGCCTGTTTGACCCACTCAGGAGAGATCAGTGGCTTGTCATTCCATTTGCCCTTTTGCAAATAGAGCTGGCCCAGCTTGGCGATGTCCTCCGTCCGGAGAAACAAGCCGTAGCCGCCGAGCGAATTGCCTTCCGGACTGCTGTCCCACCGTGGATTCTCGATTCCCAACGGCTCGAACAACCGTGACTTGAGGTATTCCAGCGATGTCTGTCCGGTCACCTTGGTGACAATAGAGGAAAGTGTGTAGCTGCCCATGCTGTTGTATTGGAAGTGGGTGCCGGGCTTGTGCGGAACGGGATGGGCGAGGAATTGTTTCGCGGACGGTCCTCCGTCTTTTTTGGGTTCGGAGTCGTGGCCACAGGTCATGGTGAGCAGGTCGCGCACGGTCATGGCCTTGAGATTGTCCGATGGGATTTCCGGCGCGTCGTCGGGGAAAAACTTCAGCACCGGATCATCGAGTTTCAATTTCCCTTCCTGAACGGCCAGTCCGATGGCGGTAGAGGTGAAACTCTTGCTCACGGAGTTCAGGATGTGCGGCTTGTCGGCGGACTCGGGCTTCCACCAGCCCTCGGCAATGACGTGGCCGTGACGCACGATCATGAAGCTGTGGAGCGTGTTGACGTTCTTGTCCGCCGCTTTGACGAAATCGAGGATCGCCTGTGAGGAAATGCCCTGCGCTTCCGGCATGCTTCGCGGCAGGGGAGCCGCTTGGACAAAGCCGGTTGCGGTTAGATAAAATGCGGCGAGTGCCGGTAAGAGCGATCTGGGTTTCATGGTTGTTTTTCCAATAAAGAGGCAAGTCGGGGTGCTGCGACATTCATGGAACGATCCATAACGGATCACTCCGCTGAATGATTTCGCGGCATCCGACATTCGTTTCCTTTTACCCAAATGGGTGGGGAAAAACAAAGGGCCGCCCTGTGTTGGCAAGGCGGCCCGGGTCATTGAAATGCCTTCTAACGTCAGAGACTCCGCTCCGCGATTTCCGATTTCACCTTGGCGATGAAGTCCTCCAACGACATCGTCGTCAGCTCTTCGGTGTCGCGGCGGCGGATGGAGACGGTGCCTTCGTCCACTTCCTTTTGACCGAGCACGATCATGTAAGGGACACGGTCGAGACGGGCGAGGCGGATCTTGGCCCCGACTTTATCGGATGTGCGGTCGATTGAAACGCGAACCCCGGCATCGGCCAGTTTCGCGGTCGCGGCTTCGGCGGCTTCCTGGGTTTTTTCGGAAATCGGGATAACCCGGACTTGCTCGGGAGCCAGCCAGGTCGGGAATTTTCCTTCGAAGTGCTCGATGAGCAATCCGGTGAAGCGCTCTAACGACCCGAACGGCGCGCGGTGGATCATCACCGGCACGTGCTGTTGATTGTCGGCACCGACGTAGCTGAGGCCGAAACGCACGGGCAGGTTGTAGTCCACCTGCACGGTTCCTAACTGCCAGTCGCGGCCGATGACGTCCTTCACGACGAAGTCGATTTTCGGGCCGTAGAAAGCCGCTTCACCGAGTTCTTCCGTGTAGTCCACACCGAGTGTTTGGACGGCCTCACGCAGCGCGGCTTCGGCTTTGTCCCAGTTTTCAGGCGAGCCGACGTATTTGTCCGATGCCGGATCGCGGAGTGATAGACGCACGCGGTATTCGTGCATTCCGAGCGTGTTGAGCACCTTCTTCACTAGGTCCAGGCAGCCGGTGACTTCCGCGGCGACTTGGTCGGGCGTGCAGAACAGGTGCGCGTCATCCTGCGTGAAACCGCGGACGCGGGTCATGCCGCCGAGTTCGCCGGATTGTTCCCAGCGATAGACGGTGCCGAACTCCGCGAGTCTAACGGGCAGATCGCGGTAAGAGTGGTGATCGCTCGCGTAGATCTTGATGTGGTGCGGGCAATTCATCGGCTTGAGCAGGTAGCCCTCGTAAGTGCCGTCTGACAGGCCGTTGATCAGCGTCGCGCAGGTCGCGTCCTCGTCGGCGAGTTTTTCAAGCACGTCGCGCTCGGCGATGGCGGGGTACTGGCTTTCCTGATAGTAGGGGAAATGGCCGGACGTTCGATAGAGATCGAGCTTGCCGATGTGAGGCGTGAACACTTGGGAATAGCCCTGCTTGTCGAGTTCCTGAGTGATGAACTCCTGCAACGAACGCCGGACCAGCGCGCCCTTCGGCTTCCAGAGGATCAACCCTTGGCCGACCATTTCATCAATGTGGAAAAGTCCGAGCTCCTTGCCTAACCGGCGATGGTCGCGCTTCTTCGCTTCCTCAAGCCGGTTCAAGTGAGACTCCAGCAATTCCTTGCTTTCGAAGGCCGTGCCATAAAGCCGCTGGAGCTGGCCCTTTGACTCGTCTCCCAGATAGAACGACGAGGAAACCGACATGAGCTTCACGTTCTTGCATTTCGAGGTGTAGCCGACGTGAGGGCCCGCACAGAGGTCGATGAAATCGCCATTTTGGAAACAGGAGATTTGTTCGCCCTCGGGAATCTTGTCGATGAGGTCGAGCTTGAAGCGCGACGGATTGCCGGGACGCTCCGTTAGACCGCCGAGACGGCCGCTTTCCGCCATCGCCTTCGCCTCTTCGCGGGAGATCGCCTTGTATTCGAACTTCTGGTTCTCCTTGGCGATCTTCTTCATCTCCGCCTCGATTTTTTCGAAGTCATCCGGCGTGACGCGGTGGCTCATTTCGAAATCATAGTAGAAGCCGGCTTCAATCGGCGGGCCGTAAGCGAACTGCGCATCCGGCCAAATGCGGAGGATGGCGGTGGCCATCACGTGGGCGGAGGAATGGCGGAGCCGCTCCAGATCGGTCATCTGGGCGCGTTCGTCGAGAGTCTTGCGTTCGGACATGCAGCCCCGAGAAACCAGCGGACGGGGCTTTTATCAAGTGGGAATCGGTTCAAAAGTAGTCGAGCCAATTCAGGAAGGAATTCTCCTTGAGCAGTTCCTGGGTCGTCCAGCCGTCCAGAGCGTCTATTTTGCTTCCGAAGTAGTGGTAATCGTCGGTGTCTTTCGTCGTGGAGGGTTTGAACGGCAGGCGGAGGCGTTCCAACTTGAGCGGGGAGGGAGGAGGCGTCTGTGCGTCCTGCCACAGCTGCCGCAGATCGGTGCGGGACTGGTAAACCTGCTGGAGATCCTCGTAGGGGGCCATACCCGCCAGTTGTTTTTGAACGATGGCAGCGTCCTTTGCCGTCGCTGGATCCCGGTTTAGCAGAGTCAACAGACGATTGGCGCAGTTGTAATACTTCGGGTCGAGCTCCAGTGCCTTCTTCATGGCCGCGACGGCCTCATCCTGGAGATTCATTTCCTCCAGCACGAGTCCGAGCAGGTAGAACGTCCGGGGATTTTCCGGCGTGGACTCGATGACACGCTTGAACGTCTTGGCCGCGATTTCCTTGACGCGCGGGTCTTCGAAAATCTTCTCGCAGCCGAAGCAGTGGCTCTCCACCGGGCCGAAGCTCACGGGCATCAGCTCGAAGGCCTTTTCAAAATGCTTCATCGCCTCCTCATCCTTGCCAGCTTTCAGCAAGGTCTTCGCGAGGCGGGACTGGAGGCAGTAGGCATCCTGGAAATGTCCGAGAGCCTCCTGATAGCTGAGGATGGCTTCCTGCGTCAGGCCCGCGTGGAGGTAGTCGTCGGCCTCCTCGCCCTGACGGATTGACACCATGACCTCGTTGAAAAAATCCGCCTTTTCGGTCTCACCTTTCGCCCGGAGAATCCGGGACAGCACATCGTAAACCTGCATGCGGGTGAACTTGCCTTGATCCCCATCCGACGGATCGAGCGCGATCGCCTGATCGATGAGTTCCTGCGCCTTGACGAGATCCTTCCTGCCCAGCGCGAGTTCGGCCAGCCAGATCAGCGGGCGTTCCTGATAGGAGTTGTACGGGCGGAGCGCCTCGAACATCGCCCCGGCCTGTTCGGGGAAATACTCGATCGCCAGCCGGTAGAGCGTGTCATTCCCCATATCCAGCGCGAGCAGGTAGGCCAGCGTGGCACGGGCGTTCTCCTTCTCACCGGCGTCCATGTAGGATCGGATGAGCATTTCCTTGAGCTGGACGCCTTCGCCGAACATGTCATCCATCAACAGCCTGGCGTAGCTCATGGAGTCAGCAATTCCCCTGTCAGGAAGAAGTTGCAACTCCGCCAGGAAAGCTTTCGGCCCATCAATCTGATAGGTGGCGGAAAGGAGAACGGCTTGGAATTCCGCAGCCTGCTCGCCCCGGGCAAAGCGGGTCGCGACTTTCCGGATCCTCTGCCACTCCTTCCGATGGGCGAGTTCCTCGAATAGATCCGAGAACCTGTAGACTCCGTAGGACTCTGCAACCGGGAGGGCGAGAGCGGCCGTCGTCATTTCCTCTACGGTCTTCTCATAGAGTGGTTGCCGGTTCGTCAGGCGGGCGATCGCCGCCAGGCGCCCGAGAAAACCGGATTTCTGATAGCTTTCCTTTTCGGCATCGATTTTTGCCCGGAGCGCGGCAATCGCCTCGTCGATCCGATTTTCGGCAAGCATCACCTCGAAATCCTCTTGCAGGTCCGAACTGGAGTCGCTTTCCGGCTTCTCTTTCGGGAGGGACGATTCCACCCAGTTACGGGTCTCCCCCGGTTCGGAGGAAAAGGTGTAGAGATAAGCGAATGCCTGTTCCCGGGAATAACGGTCAACCAGATCCGGTTTGGAAGCCAACAGGGTCCGGATGGATTTTTCGGCCGCCGCCGTGTCGTCCGCGAGAATGTCCCCGAAGATACGCGCCTTGGTTGAAGCCGCATCATTGCCCGGCTGCCTGAGATGCTTGAGAATGGCCGGCCATTCCGCCTGGGGAGGAAGTTCGCGATATCCCTGCCGCGAGGGTGTCCCATCCGAGAGCCGCTTCAGCCATTCCGCGGAGTCCGCCGCAGGTGGCAGAGCGGCTCGTGTCTCCCCGTAACTTTCATCCTCCACCATGGGCAACGTCCCTGTCCGCTTGCAGCAGCTCAGGTTTGCGGCCACGGTAACGGCGGCGAGAGTCAGGCAAACGGTGGCTTTTTTCATGAAGCCGATATCTATCCGAAAGCAGCTTCGCTTGGCAACCCGGCAGTTTCCAGCAGCGTGGAGATCATCTGTCCATCAGCGCGAACTTGAGTTCCGCTTCGGAAACGACCTCGCCGTTGACTAGGCAGCGGCAGCGGGTTTGGCCGATGGCGCCGCGCATCTTGACGATCTCGGTTTCGATGAAAAGCGTGTCGCCTGGCAATACCGGCCGCCGCCATTTCACGTTGTCGGCACTCATGAAATAGCCGATTTTCCCGGCGTTTTCCGGCTTGCGGAGCATCAGCACGGAGGAAACCTGGGCCATCGCCTCAAGCTGCAATACGCCGGGCATGATCGGGTGGCCGGGGAAGTGGCCGGCGAAGTAAGGCTCGTTGATCGTGATGTTTTTCATGCCGGTGCATTTGCTGTCGCCGAGGCAATCGACGATCCGGTCCACCATCAGCATCGGATAGCGGTGAGGGAGAATCTTGAGCACCTCGTTGATGTCGAGCACGCTCTCGCCATCCGGGATGGAAACGGGCGCCGGCACCATCAATCTCATGCGTGCGTATTCGGCTTTCAGCTTGGCGGCCATCATGGTGTTAGGCCCGTGGCCGGGCTTCACGGCGATGACGTGGCCGGTGATCCGGATGCCGGACAGCATCAGGTCGCCGATCAGATCGAGCGCCTTGTGGCGGGCGAACTCATTGCTGAAACGCATCGCTTCCTTCGACATGATTTCATTGCCGCGGATGACCACGGCGCTTTCCAGCGAGCCGCCTTTGATCAGACCTTTGTCCAGCAGCGGCTTGACGTCCTCGTAATAAACAAAGGTCCGCGCCGCGCAGATTTCCTTTTCGTAAAGCTCCGGCGTGACCTCGCTGGAGAAATACTGGGTGAAGCGCCCTTCCGGACCGACGTTGGTCACGGAGACCCGGAAGGTCTTGCTCGGGACGATGGTGATGATCGTGCCGTCGCCTGTTTCCAAATGGATTGGCTCGCGGATCTCCCAAACCTTGCGCACCGCGTTCTGAGGAACCGTGCCGACCTTCTTGATCATTTCCACGAATGGCCGTGACGACCCGTCGCCGATCGGCGGCTCGTTGGCATCCATCTCGATCAAGGCATTGTCCACTCCCATCCCGGTCAGGGCGGAAATGACGTGCTCCACCGTGTGGACCTTGACCGACCCTTCCGCGAGGGTTGTGGCGCGCTCGACGGTCTGGACCTTGTCCGCGTCGACGTTGATGAACGGCTGGTCGGGCAAATCGATGCGGCGGAACTTGAATCCGTGGCCTTCCGGAGCGGGCTTGAGGGTCAGCGTGACCTTTTGGCCGGTGTGGAGCGAGGTCCCTTCGAGAGTGGCTGGGCCAGCGAGAGTGTGTTGAACGGCTGCGGACATGGAGGCGCAGGTTTCAGCTTAACCCGGCAAGTATCAAGCCGGAATCAGCGTTCCGCCAAACGATACCGCTGCCGCAGGATCGTGATGACTTCGCCAAGTTCGGCGTCGTCCAGCGGTCGCTTCCAAACGAGAAATCTCGCGATTTCCCCGTCGAACGATTCCTGGCCCGGGTGCTCAATCGCATCGCGCTCCTGGCCGATCACCAATTTCGAGGAGTTGGCCGTGGCCGAAACCGGGACGCTGGCCGTGGCGGCGGGTTTGGCGGTATCGATGAAAAAATCCAGGCGAACCTCGCCGGTCCCGGCCTGCATCCGGCCCATGATCACGTGGAACTGCCCTGGCGCGATGGCCGGGGCGATCAACTGCGGATTGTTGGCGTCAAACCTGCCGAAAGTGAGCCCGTTCCGCACGCCGTACCACGGGCGGTTGTCATCCATGAAACTGCCCCATAGACCCTCGTAGTTGCCGCCGTTGCGGAGATTTCCGAAAAACGAATTCACATCCGCCAGCCCGACCCGCTGCTGACGAACGGCCAAGACCGCCGCCCAGGTATGGCCTTTGCCGGTTATCAGGGAGTCGAAGGCGTCCTCGTCGGGACAAATTAGTTCCTGTTGGAGAAACACCACTGCCGGGAGCCCGCCGATTTCCGCGACGGACTCGCGCAAGGTGGGGCGTCCCGAACCGGGCTCTTTCCGGCCTTCTTCGCGTTTTAAGAATTCGAAACGATGCCCGGGCACCTCGCTCACCCATTTCGCGACGCGGTTGTCGGTCTCCAGGCCGACTCCTTTCGCCGCGTCGAGGTCTAGCAGGAGACCCTGCGCGGGCAGCCCAACGCCAGCAGCATGGACACAAGGCAGACCTGCGAGGAACCCGGAGACTACGAGCGCTTTCATGTGCGGGGCGGCTGAAGGGGCGGGCGCTCGGGTTCGGGGATGATTCTCGACAGCAGGTGAACGCTGTCGCCGTCGACCGTCCACGACTGATAGAGATCGGGTAGGGGACTGGCGAGTGTGATCTTTCCATCGCGCTGGAGGCGGCGGAGGACCACGCGGAGGATCGCGAAGGCCATGCTGCCGAGTTCGTCGTCGTCACGGTTGCGGTGGACGCGCTTGACCAGATCGGTCTGGGCAATGCGGCCAATTTTCCCGTCGCGCGCGAGATCGATGAGGTGGGCGATTTCCACCCCGTAGCCGATCGGGAACGCGAGCGATTCCAAAGTCGCGCGGCGGGCGGCATACTCACCGGACAGCGGTTGCAGAATGCCGCCGAGTTCCGGGTAAAACAACGAGATGAGCGGCCGCACGAGGATCTCGGACACCCGGCCGCCGCCGGTCGAATGCGATTCGTCCCCGTAAGCCAGCGGGCGCTCGTAGAACGCCTTGACGTAGTCGAGATGTGGATCGGTTAGTAACGGGCCGGTTAGGCCGGTGATGAAACCGGGGTGAAAATTGGAGATATCGCCGTCGATATAACAGATGATGTCGCCGCTGGCCACATGGAGGGCTTTCCAGAGGTTTTCCCCCTTGCCATGGTGGCGTTCCTCATCGGGCATGATCTCGACTGCCAAGCGGACGGTGGCTCCCGCCGCCGCCGCGATTTCTCGGGTGGCGTCGTCGGAACCGGAGTCGATGACCAGGATTTCATCCACAAAACCGTGGTTTCTAACCAGCGTCTCGCGAATGATCGAAACAATCGAGCCAATGGTATCCGCCTCGTTGAGTGTGGGGATGCAGACCGAGATCCGCTGGGATTTTTTCAACGCGACCAAGGCGTTCACGTCGGCGAATTGCGCGTGGTGAAAGCGCTGGAGGGTCATGGGTGGTCTTGGGTTCGCATGGCGTGCCAATGGATTCCCGCCGGTCCGGATCCGGCGTGGAGCCCAGATCTAGCCGTCCACTCACGCGGCCGCAAGAACGATGAGAGCCACCTCACTGAGTGAGGTGGCAGGGAGAAGCGGCGACGCTAGCTCCCGCCCTCACTTCATCCAAAGTAGCCTGGCATCAAGCCCACTGCCGGTCAGGGTGCGCCACGGGTCGCCTTCAGCGAGACGAAGAGTTTCGAAGGAACCGTCCCCGTGATGGTGGCGGTCACCGAGGTGGTCCCGGTCGCCGGCGTGTTCGGGGCGGCCGCGAAGCTGACGGTGGCTCCACCGGATGATTCACCGTTGGCATGGAAGGTCGCAAGGTCGGTGGACCAGACATAGGCGGCGGAGACATCGCTTGCCGGAGATGCGTTCTGCGAATGCTGGAAGGTAACGGTGTTGCCGCTTCCGGCGACTTGATCGATCCCCTTGCTGGACACACCAGGATTGGTGCCGAGGAGATTCTCCAAGCCGTTGCCGGTGCCATCGCCGTCCGGATCATCATTGAAACCGGATTGACTGCCCACCGCTGGATAGCCGGCGATCCATGCCGCGAAGTTCACAGGCGGATTCAAATTCCAGGTGACGCTGTTGAAGGAGCTTCCCCAACGGATTTCATCCCATGCGGCCGAGTTGCCGTCGTAGTCCGAAAGGACCAGGCGATCCCAGGTCAAATTCACATCGGCCACTGTCACGCCGCCAGCGGGGTCGCCCGAGCCGAGGGCGGGGTCCACCCAGACCGTCACGCTGTCGCCGAATCCCGTGGCGCTCAAATTGAACTTCACCACCATCAAATGGACGGATGTGTTCGCGGTCGCGCCCGTGCTGGAATACGCGTTATCGACTCCGAAATTATAGGCGGTTCCCGGTTGACCTCCGTTGTTGGTGAGGCCGATGTCGAAATTGCGGTTGGCATCGCCATTGGCGCTGTTGAGCGACAGGGCCTGATAGATGGTGGCGCCGGTTTCCTGACCGCTCTGGAAAAGAAAACTCAGGTAGCGCACGCCCGCGGTGGAATCGGTCGCCACGAGAGCCGGGTCCAGAAGCCGGTAAACCCGGCCGCTGTTGGCAAGCGTGATTTCGCCACCGGTGATCTCGGTCGGGACAGCCACTTTGTCTCCGGACGAGCCAAGATAAAGTGAGTCGCCATAGGCCAGCGATCCGGCGGAAACCGCCGGTTCGGCATCCCCGAAATCGATATCCGTCCAAGCTGCGCTGTAGCCCGGGATCGCGGGATTTTGAAGCGGCAGATCACCCACCGCATACCCTGCGGAGATACTCAACGGTTCGTGACTGACGAGGCCGGACCACGGTGCGTAAACAGCGAGTGTCGCGGAAACCGACATCACGGACGTCGCCGGCTGTCCGTCGGCCACTGCGGCATCGTCGGTGATTGTCACGGAATATTGGCCGGCATCGGATTGTTGCGCGGAGTCGAATGTTAGAATGTTGGCAACCGCACCGTCGATCACCCCGCCATTCTTGTACCACTGGTAGGTCAGGGTTCCCAACCCGCTCGCCAACACGGTGAAACTCGCGCTGGAGCCCGTTTCCACAACCGAGGGAACGGGTTGCCCGAAGATCGTGGGATTCGGGTAGGCCAGATTCACGTGGGCGACGTTGCTGGCGGTCGAGCTGTTGGTATTCGTGGCGATCACCCGATAATAGCCTTTGTTCGAATAGGCCACGGGAGTCAGAGCGAGCGATGGCTCGGTAGCGCCATCAACCGGTGTCCACGGAGCCGATCCGGTCGGCGAATACTCCCACTGATAGGTGGGGGCGGGATCGGCGGTGGCAGCCGCGGTTAGAGTCAGGAGGTCTCCGACGAACCCATTGTAGCTCGCGGGGTGGCTGGTGAAGGTGGGAACATTCGCGACAATCACCAGGTTGTCCACCGCTCCCCATGGCTCTCCCGTGCCGGCGGCGTAGTTGGAGACGCGCAGGAACAACGGCCCGGTCGTGTTAGCCGTCGCCAGGCTCAGGGTGCCGTTAAGTCCTAGCAGAACCTGCCCGGCGGAAAGATCGCCGGTCGCCACGCTGAAGGTGCTGACGAGGGTGACTCCGCCCGCCGTCGCAATGTCCACATTGTCGGCACCGGTGAAACTGCCGTCAGACTGATAGAGGGATACGGTGACCCCGATGTTGCGGACGCCGGTGGCATCGGTGAGGGAACCTGCGTCGAACTGGATTTTGAGATTCTGGAAGCCGGCGCTGTTGGTCCCGATGTGCTGATAGGCCCAATGGCCGGTCGCGTTCAGGTAGCTCAATCCCAGGCAGGATTTGTTGGCAAAGAACGGTGACACGAGCGAGCCCTGCCAGTTGCCTTCCCACCAGTTGCCGGGATTCGGCCCATCATCAAACCAGCGAGCCACATCGGGTTGATTCGCGCCCGCTGCGGGAGCACCCGTTTCAAAATCACCGTTGGTGATCGCCAGCGCCTGCAACTCGACGTGCGCGGAATTGCTGGTGGCGGAGTTGGCACCGTTCGTGGCGATCACGCGGTAATACCCGGTGTTGGCAGCCGTTGTAGTCGTGAGAACGAGAGACGAGTCCGTCGCGCCGCCAACCGGCGACCAGGGAGCCGATCCATTCGGCGAATACTGCCATTGATAGGTGGGGGCGGGATCGGAGGTCGCCGCAGCGGTCAGGGTCACGGTGTCGCCGATCAAGCCAGCGTAGTTGGCGGGCTGGGTGGTGAAGGCGGGGACATCGGCGACGATCACCAAATTGTCCACCGCGGCCCACGGTTGGCCCGCTCCGGCGGCGTAATTGGAGATGCGCAGGAACAATTGCCCGGTGGTGTTGGCGGTGGCGAGACTCAGGGTGCCGTTGAGCGCCGTCACCGTCTGCCCGGCGGTTAGATTGCCGGTCGCCACGCTGAAGGTGCTGATCAGCGTGACTCCTCCGGCCGTGGCGATGTCCACATTGTCGCCGCCAACGAAGCTGCCGTTGGATTGATAGAGATCCACCTTGATGCCGAGGTTGCGGGCTTCGCCGGCGTCGGTAAACGAACCCGCGTCGAACTGGAGCTTGAGATTCTGGGCACCCGCGCTGTTGGTGCCGATGCCCTGATAGGCCCAATGGGGAGTGCCGCCCTGCCAGCTCAAGCCAAGGCACGACCTGTTTGTGGTGAACGGCGACACAGTCGGACCATACCACGCACCTTCCCACCAGTTAGTGGGGGAAGGGGAGTCATCGAACCATCCAACAACGTCGGCCTGGGTGGCGGCCGGGGCGCTTGTCTGGAAGTCACCGTTGGTGATGGCGAGCGAGGCATGGGCGGTGGTCGCCGACAAAGCGATGCCCGAGAGGAATACGAATAGGTCTTTCATGGGTTCCGGGATGTGAATCAAATTCACCCGTGGGCTCCCACGGGACGATTTCGTGGAAGACGCGCGATTCCCCGTCAAAACCCGACATGGCTTCGGATTTTTTTTCCGGATGCTTTCAGCGGCCCGTCACCCACCGCGGCGATGCGCTCATTTTCCGATCAGGGAATCGGCCTCATGGAGGAGCATCCGGGCGTTCACCCAGTCCTGCCATTGCGGCTCGGAGTTCTCGAAAATACCGAGCTTGGTGGCGAAGCGCTCCTCGATGACGGCCCTCGCGGACTCCACGTCGCTGCGGGCATCCGCCACGCGTCCCTGGCGGTGCCCGATCATTGCCCGCAACGTCCATGCCATGGCGTCCCGTGAGGGATTCTCGTTGGTGGAAGTCGTGCATTTGCCAATCCAGACGGTTGATAGATCGAGATCGCCCTTCCTGAACTCCATCAGGCCAATGGCGAATTCCCGCCACGCCGCCAGATTGCGCTCGCCGGGAGTGGTCGCCTCAAGGTTCGCATGAGCCGAAACTAACAGTGCCTCCAGCGGATCGAGTTTTGCCATCATTTTCCGGTCGGCGGGCAGGAGCAGGCAGGCTTTGATCACCTGTTCCGCCACGATCGGGTTGGAAGTGTCGCCAAAGCGTTCGAGAGCCATTGACCGCAAGTTCTCATAGGCTGCGAAATCCCCCGCCTCACACGTCGCCGCGGCCGCGGCCAGAAGGGTGAGGGAAATCGCATCATTGTCGGACCCATCCACGCTGGTGATGGAATAGGCGAGCGCGGCGAAACGGTCCGCCGCCTTTTTCCAGCGGCCCTCGCGCGCATGCCAGAAACCGATCATGCCGAAAGTGTCAGCGGCTTCCAGCGACGGTTGAGTCATCGCAGGAGGGATCCCCGCCAGCAGTTCGTCCGCCTCCTGGATTTTGTTATATTTCAAGAGAACCGCCGCATGGGCGATCTTTTCCCCGAACTCGGCTTTTTGCCTCAGGGCGGCTTCGTTGGCCCGCGCCCGTTCGGCGGCGTCCCTGGCCTGGGTTTCCCGGAGAAACATCCAGGTGGCGGTTCCCAAACCGACGATGAGGGAAAGCAACACGATGGCGCTCGTGGCGAACACCGCCTTGTTCCTTCGCACCAGCTTCGCAAACCGATAGAAGCGGCTGGGCGAACGGGCCGCAACCGGTTCGTTGTTGAGATAGCGGGTGACATCCGTGGCGAGGGCGTCCGCGGTGGCGTAACGGTGCTTGCGATCCTTCGCCAAGGCCTTCATCACGATGCGGTCGAGGTCGCCGCGGAGCAGGCCCGCAAGTTTTTGTGGATCGCAAGCACGTTGCGCGGCGGTTTCCGCGAGTTGGGGCGGCTTGAGCGTGGCGATCACGGACGATGGTTCGCGCGGCTCGACCTCCGTGAGGATGCGATGGATTTCCTCCGCGCCGGACTGTTTGAGCTGCTGGGAATCGAAGGGCGGTTTCCCGGTTAGAATCTCATACAACAACGCGCCCAGGCTGAAGATGTCGCTGCGCGTGTCCACGTCCAGGCCGTTTCCGGAAGCCTGTTCGGGACTCATGTAGGCGGGCGTTCCGACAAACTGTCCCGCAGCCGTGAAAGTCGCGCTTTCATCGAGTCCAGCCGCGGTGGCCTTGGCAATGCCGAAGTCGATGACTTTGGGAACCGGTTCACCGTCATTTTCCCAGATGAGGATGTTGGACGGCTTGATGTCGCGGTGGATCACCCCCTTTTGGTGGGCGTGCTGGATCGCCTGGCAAATGCGGATGAAAAGTTTGAGACGCTGGGGGATTCCAAGGCGCTTCTCGTTGCAGTAGTCGGTGATCTTCTCGCCATCCACCAACTGCATGACGAAGTAAGGACGCCCGGTCCGGGTCGCGCCGACATCGAGAACGCGGGCGATGTTGGGATGATCCATCATCGCCAGCGACTGGCGTTCCATTTCGAAGCGGGCGATCACGCTTTCCGTATCCATCCCGAGGCGGATGATTTTCAGGGCCACGCGACGTACAACCGGTTCCTGCTGTTCCGCCAGATAGACCACTCCGCAGCCGCCCTCGCCAAGCCGCTCGATCAGGCGGTAGCGCCCGATCCGAGCGCCGACTCCCTCGGTGGCGTCATCTCCGGCGGACTCGCCCGGAGGCGGAGCTGCTGTTTCGACATCGAAGAAATCCCTGGCGTCGTGACGCAGCGCGAACATGCGTTCCAGACGCTGGCGCAGTTCAGGATTCTCGCGGCAGGTGTGATCGAGAAACGCCTCGCGTTCCTCGGGGCGTTCGAGGTTGGTCAACGAATCGAACAGGATCTTCAGCAATCTGGAGGCTTCGCTCATCTCGTGTTCCGTGCTGCCTTCCGGCAAAAATCCGGCGCTTCACATTTCATCGCAGATCAGCTCGAAGAGGCGGGTGCGGGCGAAGGCCCATTGTCGTTCGATGGTCCGCTCGGTGACATTTTCCATTCCGGCGATCTCCCGGTTGGTTAGGCCGCCGAAGAACTTGAGTGTGATGATCCGGGCGCTGTCCGGATCGTCGGTCTCTAGCAGGCGGAGGGCGTCATCAATCAGGATGATCCGGTCGTCCGGCTGCGTATCCGCGAGTTCGATGCCCTCAATGTCGATCCGCTCCATTCCCGGGCCGCGTTTAACGCGGGATTTACGCCTCGCGTTTTCCACGAGAATGCGGCGCATCTCAAGCGCGGCAACCCGGAAGAAGTGCGCGCGGTCGTTCCAAGTGCGTCCGCCTTTTCCGGAAACGCGAAGCCATGCCTCATGCACCAGTGCCGTCGCCTGAAGCGTCTGGCCCTGGGCCTCGCCACGGATGCGCGCGGCAGCCAAGCTGCGCAGCTCGTCGTAAACGAGCGGCAGCAGGTCTTCCGAAGGCAACCCTACCTTGGCTCCCGCGGTTTCCAGAATTCTGGTGACATCACCGTCCATGAACTCGTTGATAGTCCGCTCATGGAGATTCGTCACCTGTTAAAACCCGCAGCAACCGCGAAACCACTGCTTGCAAAACTCCAGGCAGTGGCTTGTGAGTGGGATTCTGTCCCTGGGAAACTTTCCAGACCGGCTCAGGGAGTGGTCTCAAAAACTCGATAGAACTTGCTTGGTGGGGTGATCAAATCGGTGACCGAAGACACCGCACCGCTGCCGGTGGTGGATCCCCCGAAATTCGTCCAGTTGACCAAGTCGGTGGTTGATTTCACCTGATAGCTCCTCCCCGACTGGGTGGGCCAACTGATCCTGGCGCCAGGTGCGACGGTGGACGGAATCACTGCGGTGAAACCCGGCGTGGACGGAATCCCGTTGGAGAGCAGCGCGTCATCCAGCAGCGTCACCCAATGGACGCCGGGGTCGGCACCCGCGCCCCCGGTCCAACCGACCGTCAGGCTGGCGGTCCCGGCAGGGGTGGTGAATATTTTGCTGACCTTGGTCCATGCGGAGCCGACGGCGGCAAAACTGGTGAACGAGTTGCCAAGCGGGGCATTGGCTCCGTCGTAGTAAAAGATCGTGAACTGCGGGTTGCCACCACCCGTTTTGACCGGATTGGCGGCATAAAACGAGAAATCGTAATCCGTATTTTCAGTCACGGGGATGAAGCCACTCCGGACATCGGTGTTAGGGGCGGGAGCTCCCGGTCCGGTGGATTCCAGTTTCAGCATTTGCGAGCCTTGGTGAGGGCTGATCGCCGCATACGAAGTCACCACTTCCATGCTGGCTCCGGCGTTGGCGGCGACCACGATATCCCAGCCCGCCGCGCCGGGATTGGCAGGGGAGGCGGGGGCGGTTGTTTCGAATCCAGGATTGGAAACGAGATTGCTGAAAAGATCCGGAGTGGTCTCCAGTACCTGATAGAATGGAGCGGGCACCGTTTCGAACAACGAACTAACCGTGTTGCCGGAAAGGGGCGCTCCCAGGTCCGTCCATCCGATGCCATCGGTGGACAATTGCGGCTGATAGGAATTGGCGGCACTGGCAGTCCAGCTCAGCAGGGTGCCGGTCTCGATGGTTGCCGCGAATGGCGGCGGTGGGACTGGGCCCACTTCAAGCTTGCCGAAGGGCGCGACGTCGGTGACCCACACGTTCACGCCGGTGGTTTCAAAGCCGTATTGGACATGGCGGCCCGCTCCGGCAAGGGTGTTCAGGGTGATGGAGAACACTCCATTCGTCACAGGAACGGTAATCACACGGTCCTGGGTCAGGCCGTAGCCGCCGTCGAAATCTTTGATGAAGGCGACCGTGGAGTGGGCGCTGGTAAAAGTGTTCGAAACGACTTGGCCAGTGAATGTCACCGTCTGTCCCGAGAGCGATCCGTCGTTGGTTTCCACATACATGCTGGCCGCCATGATCTTGTTTCCAGCCTGGCCCGGTCCCCCGTAGTTGGGAGGCGTGGCGAGTCCCGTGGTGTTCTGATACCAGTATTCATTCACGTCACCGATGGTGTTCGGAGCCAATGTCAGCACCGGACCGGTGAAGTAGGCCACCAGATCCCCCGTTCCCCAGGTACCTCCAAATTGATAGACTCCTCCGTTGGCGGGAAGGTTGGAGACATTCATGAAGCCCAACCACGTCTTGGTGGAATCGACTCCAACGGTAATTGCGTTGGCGCTTTGGACTGCTCCGACGAGGGCGCAGAAAGCCAGACTTTTGATCGCGATGTTCATTTGGGTTTTTGTTGGATTTTCGAAGGGCGGACTCTTCAGGTCGAGTATCGATCGCGGGATGCATTGCCAGCCGGTTCGGGAATCGAATGGTTATGCACTTTTATGTAACGATATCTGATAGCAATAAGGGTCCGGTTCGGGATGTCGAGCAATTTTTTCCCAGCTTCCGCAAAATAACAGAGTGATTCAAATACGCTCCCACGATCCCCACCCGACCGAGAGCGCGGGGTGAATACACAGGTAGCCCGGGCTCCGCCCGGTAGGCGTGTTGTGACGCCCACGGTTGCCCTTACCCAAGTCGATGACCTGCGCGATCGCATGAACTGCGTGCCACTCCTAGTGATCTGCCACGACTTCCCGTCTGCGGGACCGCTTTGCGACGCCCTGGCCGTCGCCGACAGTTCCCGTATTTTTGCGCCATTTTTGCCTTGCCAAGGCGGGGCCGATCCCTAGTTTGCCCGTCCCATGCCAAGAGTCGGAGGAAAAGCAAAAACACGGAAAGCCGTTGCCAAGCGTTTCAAAGTCACTGGAACTGGGAAAATTCTTCGTCGGAAACAAGGGGCTCGCCACTTGTTGCAAGGCAAGAACAGCAAGCGCAAGCGTCGTCTTGGGCAAGCTGCTCTCGTCTCCGATGCTGACCTTAGAAACGTCAGGGAGAATCTTCCTTTTTCCCGTTAACTGGAAATCGCAGCAACGAAATAGTCCCGTCCGCTTATCGGACGGCCTTTACACAGCCTGATCCCGCGAGGGAGACACGAACAGTCGAGACTGTGGAAGGAAATGAAATCAACGGTCTGTTCAAACTGAAATAATACCAAATGCCACGTGCCACCAACTCACCGGCCAGTCGCAAGCGTCGCAAGCGCACGCTGCTTCGGGCCAAGGGTTTCCGCGGTTTCCGCTCGAAACTCTTCCGTTACGCCAAGGACGCTGTCCGCAAGGCGATGACGTATGAATATCGCGACCGGAAGCGGCGCAAAGGCCAGTTCCGCCGTTTGTGGACCCAGCGTATCAACGCTGCCTGCCGCAACGAGGACATGACCTACTCGCGCTTCATCGAAGGCCTGAAAGCCGCCGGTATCGAAGCTGACCGCAAGATCCTTTCGGATCTCGCGATCACCGATGCCGCCGCCTTCTCCGCCATCGTTGCCCAGGCCAAGAAAGCCCTCGAAGCGAAACACGCTTCGAAAGCCGCCTGATCCGCATTACTCGAAACATCAACACGCCGTCCGGCCTCGCGCCGGGCGGCGTTTTTTGTTTGCTCCGGCAAGGGGAAGAAAGCCACGAAAGGCACGAGAAGACACGAAATTCGAAATAGGAAGGACATCTCTTGCCTCGTTCTTGAATCCTCCGTGAATTTTCGTGCCTTTCGTGGTTTCTCTTTCTTAATTCTCCGCATTTCCCACCATTCGCCATGCCCGAAGCCGAAGCGCCCACCCTCATCATTTTGCTCTCCATCTGCGCGGGCCTGCTGGTTCTCGTGCTACTCCTCGTCCTGCGGATTTCCTGGCGCCTGTCGCGGATTGAAAAACTCACCGGCCAGCCTTCATCCCGCACGGAATCCACGGACCAAGCTCCCTCCAAGGCAGAAACCTCGCCCGGCGGAGCCTTCGAGGCGTTCCTCGCCGAGGATCCGTCCCGTCGCGATTTGCCGAAGGGCGAGCAGTTCAGCGCCTTCCGCCAATGGCGTCACGCCAAGGGCATGAACTGGTCCAACTCCTGACCACCGTGAAAATCCACCCCGACGACGCCCACGCCTCCCGCCTTGAGGATCTCCCTAACATCGGCAAAAGCATTGCCGGCGATCTGCGTTCCCTGGGAATCCTCAACCCGGCCGACCTCGCCCGCCGCGCCCCGCTCGACATTTTTCTCGAACTCGGCGCGGTCATGGGCAAACGCCACGATCCATGCGTCTTCTACACCCTGTTAGCTGCGGAGCATTTCCTGAAAACCGCGGAGTCGGTGCCGTGGTGGCACTTCACCGCCGAAGGCAAACGCCTCCTCCGCGAAAATTCCTGAAGCCGTGGTCGGGACGGCGAGATTCGAACTCGCGGCCTCCTCGTCCCGAACGAGGCGCGCTACCAGGCTGCGCTACGTCCCGACATCTTGGCTCCTTCCGGCCATGGCCGGTGCGGGAAGGAATTGTCCCGAATTGTCGCCGGGCTTCAAGTGGATTTTTGGGAGTGATGGCTAACAAACTCCGGTGAAATACTCCGGTTGGGTTGTTGGCCGTGAAGTGGTCCGGAGGTCAAACTTCGGTTTCCGCGCACTCCAGACTTCCGATGAAATCCCACCCGTTCTCCCTCAGCGTTCTTTGCCTCACGCTTCTCTCCGTTCTCCAAGCCCGCGCCGGAACCAGCGATTTCAGCGACGGTTGGCGATTCCATCTCGGTGACGCGTCCGGAGCCGAAGTGGCGGACTTCGCCGACAGCGCTTGGGAATCCGTGACACTTCCTCATCCGGCCCGGATGGAAGCGCGCGTGACTAACAAGTCTGACAAGCAACAGTGGGAAGGCATCTGCTGGTATCGGAAATCCCTCACCCTCCCGGCCGATGCGGTCGGCCAGGTCGTGCTGGTGCGTTTCGAGGGCGCGATGAACCGCGCCAGCCTGTTTGCCAATGGCCGGAAAATCGCGGAAAACACCGATGGCTATCTGCCGCTGGTCGGCGATCTAACCTCCCTCGCGAAGCCCCCCGGCACGATCACTCTTGCCGTGCGTCTCGACAATGCCAGCAGCCCGGTCACCGGGCCCAAGCCTCTGCCGCTGCTCGATTTCCATCTCTATCACGGGCTCTATCGCCCGGCCGCGCTGATCATCAAACCGCTGCTGCACATCACCGACGAGATTCTGGAAAACAAGCCTGCATCCGGCGGCGTGTTCGTCACCTATCCGAAAGTCTCCAGCGAGTCCGCGACGGTTAGCGTCCAGGTCCATGTGCGCAACAGAGACACCAAGCCCGCCGCTTTCTCGGTTGTCGCCCGTCTCTCCACGCCGGACGGCAAGGAGGCCGCGCGCAAGGATTCCGGCAGCCTCACGCTCGCGCCGGGCGAGGATCGCGCGGTCACCGTGCGGCTGGAAGTGCGCCAACCGCGGCTGTGGAGCACCAAGGTACCGAACCTCTATCAACTCGACGCCGGCGTGATGGTGGGCGGCAAGGTCATCGACACACAGCGCCAGCGCATCGGCATCCGGAGCATCGGCTTCACCCCCGGCGGGATTCTGATCAATGGTGAGAAATTGTTCCTGCGCGGCGTCAACCGCCACCAGGAGTATCCCTATGTCGGCAACGCCATCTCTGCGAATGCCGAGTATCGCGATGCTTTCAAAATCAAACAGGCCGGCTTCGACTATGTGCGGCTTTCCCACTACCCGCAGAGCCCGGCCTTCATGGCGGCCTGCGACGAGCTCGGCCTGGTCACCATGACCGCCATCATGGGCTGGCAGTTCAATCCCGGCACTCCCGAGTTCGAGGCTAACCGCATCCAGTCCGCCCGCGAACTCATCCGCCGCGACCGCAACCACCCGAGCGCCGTGATGTGGGAAGTCTCGCTCAATGAAACCCGGATGAGCGGCGATTTCATCAAGCGCCTCCACGCCGCCGGGCATGAGGAGTATCCCGGCGACCAGATGTTCACCGCCGGCTGGGTGAAAGGATTCGATGTCAAAGGCGCCGCCCGCCAGGCCGGCAGCACCAAGGAGTTTGCCAAGGCCAGCTTCCCCGCCATCGTCAGCGAATACGGCGATTGGGAATACTACGCCGGCAATGCCGGACTCAACCAGGACAGTTGGAAGGACCTCAAAAAGGAAGAACGCAACTCCCGCCAGCTCCGCGGCGATGGCGAAGTGCGACTTCTCCAACAGGCGTCTAACTTCCAGGAAGCCCACAATGAAAACCTCGGCACCCAGGCCGCCGGCGACGGTCTGTGGGTGATGTTCGATTACAACCGCGGCTATGCCGAGGACCTCGAAAGCTCCGGCCCGTCCGATCTCTTCCGCCTGCCCAAGTTCGGTTATTATTTCTATCAATCCCAACGCGACGCCGCCGAAGTCCTGACTACAGCGGACGGAAAAATCGGCGGGCCCATGGCCTTCATCGCCAGCTACTGGACGGAAAAATCCCCGCTCGACGTGCGGGTCTTCAGCAATGGCGACGAGGTGGAGCTGTTCCTCAACGACCGCAGCCTCGGCCGCCATAGCCCCGGGAAGAGCCCGATCTCCGACAAGCTCCCTCATCCGCCATTCGTCTTCAAGATCGACAAGTTCCAGCCCGGCGAACTCCGCGCCGTGGCCTATGTGGCAGGCAAACCGGTAGCCCAACACCGCGTGAAAACACCCGGCCCCGCCAAGTCGCTGGTGCTCGCCGTGGACACTTCCGGCAAACCGGCGCAGCCGGGAGATCTGTTATTTGTTTACGCCCGCATCGTCGATGCCGCTGGCTCGGTGGTCCCCGATGCGACGACCCCCATCACCTTTTCCGTTAGCGGCGATGCCAAACTCCTGGGTGAGAACCCGGCCGCGGCGGAGGCCGGCATCGCGCCCATCCTGCTCAAGACCGGCGACAAGCCCGCCACCCTCCACCTTGAAGCCAGCGCCGGGGGATTGAAGTCGAGCTTGGATCTCAAGATCTCATCCGCCGCGGCCGGTGAGTGAGCGGAGGACGGTTATGTTCATCCTCGAGCCCCAAGTTAGAGGTGAGGCGGCGACGCGCAAGACTCCGATTCAATTTGACGGCATATCGTCGTCGCCTCGACCACCTTGTTCTGCTCTACTAACTGGGGACGGGCGGTTGACGACATTCGCTGCGATTTCGTCACTCTCCCAGAGAATCAGCATACGCTCGCAGCTCAGCATCATACTGTTTAGGAAAGTCATCGCGAAGAAAGCCACCATCAAGCAACCCCCAGGCTGATTCTCCTCTTCCAAAGTAGGCTCCGTTCAACCAAAACAGTCTGGAAACATGAAAATCGATCGGCAGATCAAAGAAGCTCCCGTCTTCGATTCCTGGTAAGTTCTTTAATACAAAGTCCCTCATACCGAGTTTGCCTCCGGAGGCTTCGGCACGAACTACTTCGGCTCGAAGCAATTCAACCACTAGATCCCGCAATTGTGTCTGTTGTGGACTCATGATTCCGTTTCTTTGCAGAACGTTTGAACACTCCTGCGGGAACTATTGAGAGGTAGTTGAAATGAAATTGAGAAGCTTATGGCCGGTTGCTCGTCCACATATTGTTCAGGCATCTTGAGTGAAATCATAGGTCAACGGATGGCATTAGGAAATGTCGATGTCCCGCTGCCTTGCACCCATATGAACCAGCCCTTCCGGCTGTGAACCTGGAATTCTCCGGCTTCGTTATGACCGAAGCGAACTGCGGTGAACCAAGATGTCACTGGTTCGACCTGGCGCTCCTTCTCGAATGCCTCCAAGTCCCTCCGAGTGGCCGGGTTTCTCTTATTCTCTGCCTCGAAAGACCTGACATTCGAAGACAGTGCCGCTGACTTCGCCACATATTCAGAGCTAACCCCCGGCCAGATGCAACCGCTCAGAAGAGCACAAAGGATGAAAATGAATATGGATGGTGTCTTCATTTTTGCAAAACAGTGTGATTCTTTCCGGTGGACGATCACTTGGATCGCGCGCTGAAGCGAGGAATTTCATGGCCGGGGGAGATTGGTAGGTGTGTCACGGCGCGGCTTGTTCTGCGGTGGATATTTCCACTCTCACGGTCACTCTTTGGACTTCGCCGAAATTGTATTTGCCCACTCCCTTCGATTGCAATCGTGTTTTGAACACACTCATCGGCTGGGCCAAGCCTTCGGGGTTCTTTTTTAGAAGTTTCAAATCTTCAACTTCGATAGACACAAAGGGGTATTCCTTACTCGTCATTTCGGCCTGAAAATTCACCCGCCATAGCCCGACAGACATATCAGCCGTGCCCACACAATGAAACTCACCGCTGGAGTCAGCGACGGTATAGGCTGTGTAGCTTCCTATTTCCTTTCCGTGCATCTCAAAGATTACTTTCGTTGAATAGGTTTCCAGCTTCGATTTTTCCTCTTGAATCGAAGGTGCGGCCTCAGCGGGATTGGAAGCAGCGGGGCATAAAGTGACCGAGACGGCGAGAGTGAGCGCAAGCAGGGTTTTGTAGGTCGTTATCATGGATTGATTGCAGGACGGTGGAGGAATGGCGGGTCGTTGAAAAGCTTCGAATTTGATCAGACGGCTCGCCCGGCATCGCCATCTCCGACTTGCTCTGCTTGGATTTCACTCCATGGGTGGCGTGCTAGAACCACAGCCGCTATGACAACATTCCCGATAATCCAGGCCGGCATCGGCCAAGGGCCATCACCGTCTGACCGCACATACGTCACATAAGTCGGAATCAGAAAGATAGCGCATAGGATGTGATGAACCAAGCTAAGTGTCCAAAAGGTGCGTTGGGTAACGAAGGGAAATCGCTTCTTGAAGCTGTAGAAGACCCATCCCCACCAAACAAAGTAGCCGCTCGGTATAAGAATAGTCGAGCCGACCAATTTGATAACGTCTGTTTTGGTCTCGAGGTCTTCTAGAAGCCAATATATCAGCAAGAAACTTCCCAAACCCATGAAGGCCCAGATGCTGCCACAAAGGGCTAAGATGGCAGTAAGTAATCTCATGATTTCTTGGCAAAACGTTTGAGCGCATCCGCGGCGGGATAGCAGCTTGGATTCATTTTGACGGCTTGTCGTCGTCGGATGGCGAGGCTTGTTGGGTCTCTTGTTTCGGACCGCTCCCGAGAGCCTTTAGGAACTTCGAATCCTCGGGCAGATTGTCGGACACCAGAGACCTAAGCCAATTCTTGAAGTATGGAAGCTGCGTCGTCACGAACTCAATCTCTTCGGTCCGCTCCTTGGCTTCTGTCGCCTCGAATCGCTTGGCATCTTCAGCGAATTGAGGGAAGTTACTCATGTCGGAGGGCCCCATGGTGCAGTAGTAAATAGCGAGCGTCGCCACTCGCGCAGCCCGATCTGTGCTCCGCCACCACCCAAGCAGCACCCGATCGTAGTCGCCCAAGCACGCCGCTTCGACAACATGCCGTGTCGCTGGCACTCCAATGGACCAGTTGTAGGAATATTCACCTGCGATTCCCTCGTCGATCTTCTTTAGGTCCTGTGTGAACGGGTAGTAATCCAAGGTCTTCGCATCCCAATCAAAGTAGTCGTTGGTGAGTGCAAATGCGCGTTCCTCCTCCACTTCCGGTTCCGCGAAGGTCACCAGGGGCACCAAAAAAAGAGTGGCGATCAGTCGTGTCATTGTTCTAGCTCAACAGTGGAAATCGTTCGGTGGGCAAGGTCGTTGGAACGGACGGTTTTAGCCAGACATTTTCCGGGCGTCCGGGACCGGTCTGGGGAGGGAGGCAGAGCACTTCCGCGTGTCCGGAACCGGTCTCGCGAGGGAGACAGAGCACCGCCGCGTTTCCGGAGAGGGTCTGGCAGAAAAAAGCGCCGCCGGATGTCCGGGAAGGTTGGGGGGAAGCGGCGTACGGGCAATACCTGCATTAACAGATATCCAACAGGCAGGGCCGTTGGCGGCAAGCTCCATTTGCTAGATCCTCCCTCCGGCTCCCGACCATCGCCCCCGGGGGGCCGTCTCCAAGGCCAGGGTAAGAGCCGGATGATCCGTGATCGAAGAAGAGAAACCACGAAATTCACGAAGAGGCACGAAGCGGGGAAGCCTTTGGTGTCTTTCGTGAATTTCGTGGTTCCTCTTCACGTTGCCCGATCCCGATCAGGCAAATGGGGCGGACGACTTAAATCGGTGGGGAAGTTCCGGGAATGTGGAGCGAGCGATGGCGAACCTTTAAAACTGGCGTCGCCACTCATTGGCATGGTCGAAGGCAAATCACGGAGCAGTGATCCGGGAAGGAAATAGGGTAGTCTTTATTCGGCGGTGTATCTCCGCCTAAAGGCACGCGGGCGCATAGCAGCACGCAAGATGGATCCAAGTTGGATCCAAGAGTAGGCGGCCCCAATTGGCACAAAGAGAAGCGGCACGACATCCAGTCCTCCGTCGAAGTGCGGACCATAATCGCTAGCCGTGATCCAAGTGCCACTCGGAAACGCGGAGTAATTAAAAGCATCCAGCAATGCAATTGATAGGGAGGTCCACACCACCGCACTAAGGAACCAAAGGAGCCCGGAAAGCATTAAGGGCCGCCGGGAATGCCTGCCGCCGTCGGCCGGATTTTTTGGCCGGGAACGATCGGAACGTGGAAAGAATCTGCAGATCACACATCTGATGCGTTCTAGGAAAGGCTCGTGGGTCATAGCGGGTTTTTTACTCATCGCCGGCGGCCCGATCCCTATCAGGTCAATGGCCCGGTGCGACTTAAATCGGAGGGTAAGTGCGGAGTGATCAGTGAGACACTTTGTAAGACACTTTGTCTCTGTACCAGCTGCCATCCGTTCCGCTTCGCATCAAAAAGATAGCCCCTTGTGGGTAGGCGATCACCAACAGTGGGGGCACACTTTCATCATCAGTAATCCAAACAGGGACCGATGGTTTGTCCCGTGGTTGGTAAGGGTGGCTCAGCCGATACCGAAATCGCTTCCAACTCAGCTTTCGCGCCTTTGGGGGATGCGCTCGGAAGTCTGCCTCCGCAGCGCTCCGGGCGGCAGCGTCGACACCCTTTGTAAATATCATCGATTGAAGCGTCGGGGTTGGCTCCCAAGCCGGCCATGCCACATAGCCGCCGATCGCGACAACGAGCGTGATGAGGAGGAAAATGGCGCGGCTCTTTTTCATGAGGGGGGAATGAGTGCCGAGTGATCAGTCAACAAGGGGGGATAAAGGTCACACCGGTATCCAGTCTGACCCAGCGGCCATCCTCCGGGCTCCGCGCTAAAAAGACATACTCTCGGGGGTAGATAATGACCAATTTGGCGACACCCGCATCATTAAATATCCCAACATCGATCCATGGCTTTGCCCGCGGTTGGTAGGGATGGGCCAACCGGTCCAGCAAGCGCTGCCAGGTCATCTTCCGCGCCTTGGGGGGATGGGAGCGGAAGTCTGCCTCCGCAGCGCTCCGGGCTTCTGCATCCAAAATCGTGCCAAATCTCATCGATTGAAGGGTCGGGGCTGGTTCCCAAACGGCCCATGCCACATAGCCGCCGATCGCGACAACGAGCGTGATGAGGAGGAAAATGGCGCGGGTCTTTTTCATGGGGAAGAGGGAATAAGTGCCGAGTGATCAGTGAGCAGTGATCAGAGAAGAACATGACTAAACGTCTGTCCCCGTCTGTCCCAGGTCATGTGTGGAATCATCGAAATTGGAGGGCTAGTGGTGGTCGGATGTCGCTCCGTACTCGGCTTGAGTTGGCGACTGATTCATGGCGCTGAATTTGCTCAGCGCATTTGACAGATCCTTATACTCAGGATGCCAGGGAATTGCTTTAAGGATCTCCAATGTGGGTACGGTATTGCCCTTCGAGATTTCAGCGTGAGTGCTTTGGATGAGCATTCCGGTGAAGTCTCGATAGTAATGCTCATTAAAGCGGGTGCTGAATGTCAGCAGCCCTATCTGGATAGCCAAGACGACGTTGGCTAATATCGATAGTGTCAAGATGACCTTTAGCCGGGATATTTTCATAATTTAGTCGAACGTTTGAAGGGTGCCCTCCGGAGCGGTTGAAGGGATGTTGAAGTGAGATTGAGGAGCATATAGCCGGTTGGATCGCCACAGCTTTTCGGCTGTTGTTTGCTAATCAAAGTAGTAGACAGATACTACCTTCCGGTCGTGGTAATGAATATCGAGTCCGTTGTTGTACCACGAACGGACATTGAAGCTGACAACGGCCTCTTCCGAATAGTCGCGCCGAAATAGCTGAGGTCACCCGAGAGAGCCAGGGCCAATCATTGAAACTACGTCGCTCATATCCGTGCCGGGTTTTATCTGATCTTTTAAAGTTAGAGCTGCTTCTCGCTGCATCTCGGGACTTCCATGATTCCAAGCCCAAACCGGATGTACTCGTGAATAATTGATCGCGAGTCGAGATTTTGGCAGCCAAAGAGCTATCCCGACGATCAGGAGCGTAACTCCGAAGAATGCGGAGATAAGATAGACACGCTTGGGCTTCTTCATTTTCTTGCCGAACAATGTGGTTTGTTTCGGGTCAAGATCGCGGGGGGCGGGGGCTGAGGCGAGAAGATTCTCTGGCAGCTCGCGCCATCGGCATCATGCCTCCCATGTCTGGCACAAGGCCAAAAACTCGTCAACAAATGCGACCTGCGGCGGTGTGATGAGATCAAAGTGGGTCCGATACTGACAGGCTGAAACAACGCCATCCCAATACGATAGGGGAAAGTCTGCCAGATAGTGGCGCAAGAATGCCGGAAGATAGAATCTCCATCCCTCAGCATCGGAGAACGTGAAATACTCCTGAAACTGTCGGGTAGCCTCCATGGTGACATCCATCCAATGCTGCTCCGGATCAAGCGCCGCCAATTCAGCAACTCTGTCTTCCGACAATGTCCATTCATCGTCGTAACCGCGAGCGACATGAAGAGTGATTTTGGGTCTCGGGGGATTCCCAAACACCGTTGGCAGGCGAACTGCGAGATCCATCGCTTCTTCGTGGGCAACGACCCAAAGATCATAGAGCTCGTCAATGGCACCCTTGTAAAAGGTGCCTCGTGAGTGCAAGTCATCCCGCGTCGGAAAGGGCACTCTGATTAGATTGGCGACGGACATGCGGGCCTATTTGCAGGCGAACTCGGGGACGGATTTTTCCCACTCCTTGATGGCGGCGAGACTGCTGTCCCAGAGGTCTTGCAGTTCGGCTTGGATGGCGGCGGCTTGGGCGGGGATGAGGGGATCGTGGTACTCGAGGCGGGTGAGGCGCTCGGCGAGGGCGATACAGCCGTAATTGGCGATCATGCCGCGAAAGGTGTGGGCGCGGGCTTTGAGCTCGGGGGTGTCGTCGGCGTGGATGGCGGTGCGGATTTTTTCGAGGTGGGCGGGAATGTCCTGGATGACGTCGCCAAGGAGGTCGTGGAAGTCCTCGAGGCCGATGGCGGCAAGGGGCCGGAGCTGGCGGAAGTCGAGGAGATTGGGGATTGGGGATTGGGGATTGGAGATTGGAGATTGGGGAGGGGGGATTGGAACGCTGCGGACGGGCTCGGGGGCGATGGCGAGGGCCACGGTGGCGATGATGGTGGTGGGCTCGGGCTGGCTGGCGGTGGGGATGGATTTGGCGATGGTGGAGAATTTTTCGCGGAGCCGGTCGAGGGTGATGGGCTTGGAAAGGTAGTCGTCCATGCCGGCGGCGGCGGCGGCGTCGCGGTTTTCCTGAAAGACGTTGGCGGTGAGGGCGACGATGTAGGGGCGCTTGGGGAGATCCAGCGCGCGGATGGTGCGGCTGGCTTCGAGGCCGTCCATGACGGGCATTTGGAGGTCGAGGAAAACGACGTCGTATGGAGTGGAGGTGATGGCGTCGACGGCTTGCTGGCCGTCGTCAACGATGTCGGGCTCGATGCCGAGGCGGCGGAGCAGGAGGCGGATGACTTTCCGGTTGTTGGCATTGTCCTCGGCGATGAGGACCTTGAGATTCTCGATTGAGGTGGAATCGAAGTCGGCGGGTTTGACGGAAGAAGATTCGGGGACGGTGCCGGGGAAGAGGCGGCTGAAAATGGCGAGGAGGTTGGCGGGCCAGATGGGCTTGGCGCCGATTTCGTCGAACTGGGTTTTGGTGGCGGCCTCGTGGTTGGTTTCCGAGCCGATGAGGACGAAACGGGTGCCGGAGGAGGAAGGGAGGGAGCGCAAATAGCGGGTCATGTCCACACCATCCATGCCGGGCATGTGGTGGTCGGTGAGCACGACGTCATAGGGGCCGGAGCTTGACCAGAGCTGGATGGCTTGGGCGGCGCTTTCCGCGGTGTCGCAGGAAAGTCCCCAGGCGGCGAGGTGTTCCTCGAGGACGCGGCGGTTGAGGGCGTTGTCATCCACGACGAGGATGGAAAGCGGGGTGCCGGGGGAGAACTGGGCGGGTGGCGCGATGGCGGCGATTTGCCCGGCGGGCGGCAGGGTGAGGGCGACGACGAAGGTGGAGCCTTGGCCCTGTATGCTGTGGACGGTGATGCCGCCGTGCATGATCTCGGCGAGGCGCTTGCTGATGGCGAGGCCCAGGCCGGAGCCGCCGAAGCGGCGGGTGGTGGAGGAGTCTTCCTGGACGAAGGGCTTGAAGAGCCGGTCGAGTGCGTCGGGGGCGATGCCGATGCCGGTGTCGCGGACTTCGAAAGAGAGGTTCCAATGGCCGTCGGGGGTGAGGTCGCCATCGACGGTGAGGCTGACGAAGCCGTCGGCGGTGAATTTGACGGCGTTGCTGAGAAGGTTGATGAGGATCTGGCGGATGCGCGCGGGATCGCCCTCGAAGCGGGCGGGAAGATGCGGGGCGACGCGGCCGATGAGCTCGATGTCTTTTCCGACGGCTCCCAAGCGGACCACGTCGAAGGTCTCGCGGCAGAGGTCGGCGAGGGAGAAGGGAATGGTGTCGAGGTCGATTTTTCCGCTCTCGATGCGGGAGTAGTCGAGAATGTCGTTGATGAGCTCGAGCAGGAAGTTGCTGGAGCTGAGAATGGTGCCGGCGTAGTCGAGCTGTTGGCCGTTGAGGGAGGTGGTCTCGAGGAGGGATGCCATGCCGATGACCGCATTGAGCGGGGTGCGGATTTCATGGCTCATGGTGGCGAGGAAGGTGCTCTTGGCGCGGTTTGCCTTCTCCGCGGCGATGGCGGTGCTGCGGGCGTCGTCGCGGGCGAGGACGAGGGCGTCGGACTCGTTTTGGGCGACTTGGCGTAGGCCGATGTTGGCGGCGGCGGAGCGGAGGATGGAGATTTCCCATTTTTGCCAGACGCGGTCTTCCTTGCAGGCGTCGAAGGCGAGGAAGCCCCAGAGTTCGCCTGAGGCGAGGATCGGCACGGCGACGAGCGAGCGCACGCCGTGGGCGAGGAGCGGGGCTTGTTCCTTCACCGGGAAGGATCTGACGACGCCGGCGATTTCGTAGCCCAGGGCCATCTCGCGGAACCAACGATCGAAGGTGAACTGGTCGAACGGGAAGTCCTTGGCCTCTGACGTCAGGGATGGATCCGCCGGCCAAGTGGCGATGCGGGTCACGGCTTTGGTATCGTCGTCGGGGCGTGGGCGGATTTGGAAGAGATGGCAGCGGTCCACGTTGGCGGCGGTGCCGAGGGCGGCAAGGATTCCGCTCCAAGCGGAAGGCTCGACGCGGCGTGAGAGGAGGGTGGTGTTGATGGAGGCGACGGCTTCGAGGAGATTGCTGGAGCGGCGGGTCTGGGTGATGTCGCGCTCGACGGCCATGAAGCCGGTGAGGGTGGCGTTTTCATCGACGAGAGGTTGGCACTCGATGTGGGTGAGGTAGGCGCGGCCGGTTTTGGAATGCCGGAGGATTTCGGTCTCGAAGCCGTTGCCAGCCCGGATCTGATCGCGCATGAGATTGCTGGCGAGTTCGCTTCCGCCTTGCCCTTGCAGGATGCTGTCATGGGTTTCTCCGATAACCTCCTCCTTGAGGAAGCCGCTCATCTTGGTGAATCCTTCGTTGACCCACTCGATGCGGCCGGTGGCATCGGTGATGACGACGGCGTTGTCGGTGCGCTTTGCAACGAGCGCGAGGCGGTTGGCCTCGGCGCGGCTGCGCAGGAGATCCTGCTCGGCGTCCTTGGCGGCGGTGAGATCGACGACGGCGAGGATCGAACCGGAGTCCAACTGGGATTTGGCAAGCTGGGCGCGGAAGACCTGGACGGGAACCGACGTGCCGTCCAAGCGGGCGAGCAGGACTTCGAAGCCATCGCCGGTCTTTGGCAGGGAATCCACGTTGGCGATCAGTTCATTGAGCGGTTTGCCGACCAACGTTTCCTGCGTGCCCCGGGAGAGCTGAATGAAGGCGGGGTTGGCGTAGGAAATGATCCCATCCTCGCCGATGACGGCGAGTCCATTTGGGACGGACTCCATGACGTGCTGGGCGAACCGGCGTTGCTTGTCGATTTCCAGACGCGCGCGCTGGCGTTCGTCGATGTTGAGGATGGTGCCGACAAGCCGGGTGGCTTCGTTGTCTCTATCGAAATGGGAGCGGATGACCCGCCCGCGCAGCATGAACCACACCCACTGCCCGCCGGCGACTTTGATCCGGATTTCGGCCTCGGAGGATGATTCGGACGACGTTCCAGGTTGGGTGGTCTTGGAGCGGATGAGATTGAAGAGCTGATAGCGATCCTCGGGATGGATGTGCCGCCAAACCTTGCGGAATGACGGGCCGCTGCGCGATGGCCGCCAGCCGAGGGTGGTGAGGACGCGATCGCTGATATTGAGTTTGAACGGCTTTGGGAAACATTCCCAAGTGTCGAAATCGGCGGCGATCATCGCATCGGAAAGGCGCTCGGAGAGACTCTCCATTTGCAGGGCCGTCTCGATGGACGAGAGGTGAAATCCGAACAAGGCGATGAGCAGCAAGGCCACGGAGAAGGTGACACCCATGGCAGCGAACCGCCGTGCAGCAAGGGGTTGCAGCCATACTGCGGCCGGGTAGTCCACCCCCAGTATCGCGACGACGTTGTGGTTTGGGTCGAAAATCGGAATCGCCGCGGCATACCAAACGCCCCATTCGTCACGGTCCGGGCCATTGAAAGTCGAGTTGCCGGCGAGCTCGGGCTTCCATTTTTCCGGGTAGTCTTTGACCGGTTCGCCGGGCGGGGAAAAGGTCACCTCATTCGCGGGATCCTCGGCATCGACGAGGAATACAAGCAACCCCTTGCGCATGCCCAGCAAGTAGGTGAAGCGGTTGCCGGGCAGGGCCTTGCGGATATCGAGGAGCTTGGAGCGCAGTCCGGTGAAAGTCTTGCCTTGGATTTCATCCGGGCGGCCTTGGATTTGCTGGATCTCGCGGGAATCGATGTTGTTGGCGCCGAGGTGGAGGGCGCTGAGGAGCGTGTTAACTTGCTGCTGTTTGGCCTGACTTCCCAGCCAGTGCGCCAGCCACGCGCCATTGGAGACAGTGAAAATCGCCGCCACCAGAATGAAGGTGGTGCCAATTCTCCGCCGGCGCAGAAGGCTGCGCGAAAGCTCGGCTCGGTTGAATTGGTAGATGGTTTCCCAAAGGATGGTGCAAAACGCGATGCTGCAAAGCGTGCCGGCGATCAGCCAGCCGAGGAACGCGATTCGTTCGTTGGCAGGACCTTGGCCTTCGACGTCATAACAAATTTTCACCGCATCCGGGAACAGGCACGCCGGGGTGGTAATCGCTAGCAAAAGGGCTGTGACGAGGCGCGGGGCGGAACGCTTCGCACGGACGAGCGCCTTGGTGAGAGTGGCGAATCGCCAGCCACCGACGAACGCCACAGCAACCAGCGGGCCGCTGAACCAATAGGAATGGAGATCCGCGGCACCTGCCAGGAAAGTGAAAACAAACAAACCGAGCATGGTCGCCCATTTCAAGACGAACCCCACCCGAGGGCCGTGGACAAGTGGGGACAGGCTGAAACCTGCCAGGCACGCGGCGAACACCGCTCCAAGCGAAGCGCCGACAAGCGTCATCCCGTCCCCCAATCCAAACGCAAAAATCAGGATCCCCAACCACATCTTGAGGCCCAACGCCACCAGCGCCAAAGCGAGGAGCGGCCAGCGGGAGGGCTCGCGACCCTCCCGGAACAGAATGCAACAACCGCCCGCAGCGGCGAGCAGGAACAAACCGGTTAAGAAAATGAGGTAATCCATTGTGCGGGGACAGTCGCAGCGGCTGGGTGGTGATCGGTGGTCGTGAAATTCAAGGTCGTTGCCAGATGGCGGAATCAAAGCCGTCCGAGGGAGACTCCTTGATTGATGACGACCGAGCGGGTAAGCGCTCGTTTGATTCTTATGTTTGCATCTCGGAACTCATTGCAAACGAATGGGGAGAGTCGCGTCGACGGCGCACCATATCCCGAGCCCGTTTGATTTCGATATCACGGCGAGGTTTATAATCACCATTCCTCGCAATATCGAACAAAATTCTCAGGATTTGCAGTGGGGCTAGTGCGTGATACGCCTGTTGCCAACGAGTGTTTTGAATTAGGGTTCCCTTTCGGGGGCCTACTGCTCAACTTTCGATGATGCTTTTAACTCGGCCTTGGCGGCTTGGCGACATTCGGCGACGAAGTGATTGCAGGCTTCGCGGCACAGCAGCGGAATCGCTTCAGATTCGGGGAGGTTGCCAACGATGCCGTTGAAGCGGCGGGCCTCGCTGTCATCCAAGGGGGTGTTTGAATCGATCTGCCAAAGAATTTTTTTCGCGCACTGATGAGCGGGGCCGCAGACTTCCTGTACGAGTTTTTGCGCACCAGCATCGCTGATCGATCGGGCAAACTTATACATCCCCGTTTGGCGGTTCAACTTGTCGCGTAGCATTTCGATTTCCAGCGTCCCGCGTTGCTGGGCGATGAACAGTCCGACGCAGGCCGGATAGAAATGATCCAACGCGAGCCGCAAATCTTCATCGTTGTGGAGCAAAATCACCCAGCCGCGCTTGAGATTGGCTTGGCCTTTGGTAAAACGATACGTGCCGTCCGCAGCGTACGTCGAAAGGTCGCGTGCGGCGAATGGTCCTTCGTGCACCTCAAGTCCCCCGTATGCGGGCTCGCCGGTCAGCTTGGTGTCAGCAATGTGGAAAATGATGTAGCGAGAGTTGTAATCACTTGTTTGAATTTCGATTTCGCCAATCCTATGGATTCCGGATTGGACTAGATTTTGGAGCGATTGGGCGATGGACATGCTTCTATTGAAAAATAATTAATTTAGACTCCGAAATTTCATTTAGAGCGATTTATGGATTTTGTCGAAATCCGAAATTTGGTCCAGAATGACATCGGCCAACAGTCGTTCGGTTCCGATCGCCGAGCCGTAGTAAAGCGTCTTCCCTTTGA
The DNA here is from genome assembly GCA_040385685.1 of Verrucomicrobiota bacterium. Lineage (GTDB taxonomy): Bacteria > Verrucomicrobiota > Verrucomicrobiia > Verrucomicrobiales > Akkermansiaceae > Luteolibacter. Next base: position 146,677 of record JAZKGW010000039.1, read on the forward strand.
GCTGATGCGGGTTGCTGCGGAACACTTCGCGCTGGCTGGAGGCCGCGCCGAGCTCGCTATCGATGCCGAGTAACACAGGAATATCTTGGAAAGAATGAAGCCCGTCCGAAATGAAGAACGGAACCACGACCACGTTTGGAGTCGATGAGATTTTGTCCCACTCGGCGATGAAGGGCTGCTCCTCCATGTAAGCGTCCAGCACGGCTGCATAACCGGCCCCTGAACCGGCAATCAGATCGACCTGGTCGCGGATGGCCTTGGTGGAGTTCTGGTTGAGGCCGGTGCCGTGGCCGGTAATGATTAAGGTGGTGGTGGCCGGATCGACACCGGGAGCGATCTCTCTGGCTCGTTTCAGGATCAGCTCCGTCATCGAGCGATGGACGCCAACTGGCAGGCAGTAGTGAAACGTTTTTCCGCGGACTTCGGTGGTGGGGCCGGTAAGCTGGAGCTCACGGGGAATGATGTCCTGAGTGAAATAGCCCTCGCTGATGAAATCCGGAACCACGTAAACCTCATCCGAATCGATCAGGTAAAAGGCTTCGCGCATCGAGGGTTCTTCTTTCCAAAAGCAGCAATGGACCTCGGCGAATAGCCCGCGCTGGCGGATTTCGTCGGCGTGATCAAAATAGGGAGTCGAGGAGTCGGGGTTCTCGGTGGAACCGTGGCCGACGATGAGCAGGGCGCTGTGGGGCTTGGCCGCAATGGACATGGCGCGACGTTGGCAAGGGATGGGTGGAATGCAAGGCAGGGAAAATTTTCAGTTTCCAGTTTGGTGTTTTACGGAAGAATCTCGCGGCGGATGGAGATTTTCGAGAAATTACTGCTGTGGGTGGACCCGGTCCGGCGGTCGGGCCCGGAGTCGATGGCGGTTGACCAATGGCTGCTTGAAACGACAAAAATGCCCGTGCTCCGGGTCTATGGCTGGGCCGGTGAGTGGGCGACTATCGGCTATTTCGGCAGTATTGCCGATGCATCGTCAGCATTTCCTGGCCTCAATCTGGTCCGCCGCTGGACCGGTGGCGGGATTGTGGATCATCGGGCCGATTGGACTTACACGATCGTGGCCCCTCAGGGAGAACCGTTGGCGGGCTGGCGAGGTGCGGAAAGTTATCGGAGAATCCACGCGGCGCTGGCGGAGACACTGGCTGCCGAGAGAATCGACGTCCGATCGAGCGACGGCGGCGAGCAAACGGGCGCAGCGCTTTGTTTTGAAAACCCGGTTTCCCACGATCTGATCGATAAGGATGGCCGGAAGATCGCAGGAGCGGGGCAGCGAAGATCACGACTGGGACTCTTGCACCAAGGATCGGTTTCTGCGGGATGCCCTGAAGCCAAATCCTGGGAGCGGTCCGAGGTTTTTGCGGGCCGAATGGCCTCGGATTGGGACATCGTCCATCTCCAGCCAGATTCGGAAGAGGTTTGCCGGAAAGTTGAGGAGCGTTATGCTCGCCACAAATGGACTGATCGGCGTTGAGATCACTTCCTGCACGGTTTGCAAAAGATGAGTGCTGATTTTGCAACGTTTTCAGGCTGGCGGGGGACCATGAGGGATATCTCAGTCGAATGTGAAATCAAAACTGCTGAAAACCAATGTATTGCATTACGATCCCTATGCTGGCACGCTCGATGCAAGTAGTCCATCTGTTCTCCGGGGGGAGAAAAACAGGGGACTCCGGTCCTCAACAAATCGCCAGCCTGTCGCGTTGTGTTGTCTTCTGTGGAAGATTCCGCCGATAGGCTGGTTTTTTGTTTGGGGCAATTCGCGCTCTGGATTTCATCTCGATTGTTGAGGCTTCACCCCGCCATATTTGTTTTATACTGAGTCCATCCGCATGAAATCCCGCCCGACTTCACTTGCTTGCAGTTCCCAGGAGAGTCTGGCGGCAGGACCAGAGGGGGATGTTTCGCAGGGGAGCGAGGCCCGGTATTTGGGGCAGCGCAATGCGCTGATCACGCTGACCCAGATCACCCCGGCCGACAATTTCGAGATCTTGAACGCCTTGCGTCAAATCACGGAGACCACCGCCACGACCATGGAGTTGGCGCGGGTGGGTATTTGGCGGTATTCTCCCGACCGGCAGGCAATCGAGTGTCTGGATCTTTATCAACTCGAAAGCGGTGTTCACACGTCCGGCCAAAAACTGGCTGCCGCGGATTATCCGGCCTATTTCAACGGGTTGGCCGAGTTGGAAGTGATCGTGGCGGACGACGCCCGCAGCGAGCCACGCACCTGCGAATTGTCCGCAAACTACCTCACGCCCCATCCGGTCGTCTCAATGATGGTCGTGCCCATTCATTTCCATAGCGCGGTGGATTATATCCTCTGCAACGAGCACCTCGGGGCACTCCGGCATTGGACGGAAGACGAAAAAACTTTTTCCGCCGCCATTGGAAATCTTGTTTCAGTCGCGTTGGAGTCCGCCGAAAGGGCGCGCACCCAGCAGGAGATGCTTAAAAGCCATCAGCGATTCCACTCGGTGGCTGCTGCGACCAACGACACCATCTGGGACTGGGATCTGCAAACCGACGCCTTCTGGTGGAATGACGGATTTGCCAAGTTGTTCGGCTGGGCCTCCAGTGAAACCGAGGCCACGATCCAGGCGTGGATCCGCCAAATTCACCCTGAGGATCGGAATCGCGTGGTTGAGGGGATCTATGCCTCCATCCATCGCGGCGATGCCCAATGGTCCGATGAATACCGGTTCATCAGCAATGATGGCGCGGTCGCCCATGTGCAGGATCGCGGCCAAATCATCCGCGACTCCACCGGGAAAGCGATCCGGATGGTTGGCGGGATGACCGACACTACGGCCCATAAGGTGGCCGAACTGGCACTCGGTCGCTCCCACCGCGCGTTGCAGATGCTCAGCTCGTGCAACGAGATGCTGATCCGGACCTCCGCGGAAAACGAGCTGCTGAACGAAGCCTGCCGCATCGCCGTGGAAATCGGCGGCTACCGCATGGCGTGGGTCGGCTACGCCATGGAAGACGACCAGCAGCGGATCCGCCCGATGGCCCACGCGGGGGAGGAGCTTGGCTACCTCTCGGAAATTCAAACTTCTTGGGCGGACGACCACCCGTCCGCGGTCGGGCCGGCGGGGCAGGCCGTCCGCAGCGGCCACGCCGTCGTGTTTGAGGACATCATCGGCAATCCGGAATTTTCCAACTGGTTGGCACCTGCCCGGGCGCGCGGGTATCGAAGCGTCGTCTGTCTTCCGCTGCGCGATCACCGGCGCGCCTTCGGTGTACTTTGTTTCTATGCAGCGGAACCTCACCCGGCGAACGCGGATGAAATCAAGTTGCTTCAGGAAATGGCCAATGACCTGGCCTTCGGTATCGAGAACATCCGTGGCCGGGAAGAGCGCCAACGCACTCAGGAGGTTGTCATCAAGGTTGCTCAGGCCGTTTCGCGAGGCACCGGTTCCGAGTTTTTTGACCTGTTGACCCGCAACATGGTGGAAGCCTTGGGTGCCCATGGCGGTATCATCGGACGCTTCAATTCTCCTGACAATTCCATCGACACCCTCTCATACTGCCTGGATGGAAAACCGATGGACAATGTCAGCTACAGCCTCGTCGGAACGCCCTGCGAGAAGGTCATCAATGGCGACGTGTGCGTCTTTGCGCAAGGCGTCCAACAATTGTTTCCCGACGATCATCTGCTAGTAGTGCTCGGCATCGAGGCTTACGCCGGCATTCCCTTGCTGCGTCAGGACGGTGGGGTCGCGGGGATCATGGTGGTCTTGTTCTCAAGCGCGCTCAAGGAAACCGAACTGGTGCGCTCAACCCTCCAGATTTTCGCCGCGCGCGCCGCGGCCGAGCTTGACCGGCAGCAGTCGGACGCCCGGATCCGCGAGCAGGCCTCGCTCTTGGACAAGGCGCAGGATGCCATCCTTGTGCGTGGTCTCGACCACTCCATCACCTACTGGAATAAAAGCGCCGAACGCCTTTACGGATGGTCCGCGGACGAAGCCGTCGGCCGCTCGGTCGACGATCTGCTCTATCGCGATCCCACCGCGTTTTCCAAGGCCCACGCTCGGACCCTCGAACTTGGAGAGTGGGTGGGGGAAATCAACCAGATCGACAAATTCGGCCGCGACCTGACCATCGAGGGACACTGGACCCTCGTCCGCGACGAACTTGGCAGACCTGCCAGCGTTTTCGCCATCAACACCGACATCACCGAGCACCGCAAGCTGGAACAACAATTCCTGCGCGCGCAACGCTTGGAAAGCATTGGCACCCTCGCCGGCGGCATCGCCCACGACCTGAATAACATCCTCGCCCCCATTTCCATGGCCGTCGAGCTGCTCAAGATGCGAGTCACCGATGGCCGGTCCACCGAGCTGTTGGATACCATCGCCAACAGCGCGAAGCGCGGCGCCGACATGGTCGGCCAGGTCCTCTCGTTCGCCCGCGGCATGGAAGGTCACCGCGTGGAAATCCACCCGCGCCAGCTGATCTTGGAAATTGAAGGAATTCTCCGCGATACCTTCAGCAAAAGCATCCAGATGGAAGTGGTGGCCGGCCGCGACCTGTGGACGATCCATGGCGATCCCACCCAGCTCCACCAAGTGCTCCTCAATCTCTGCGTCAATGCCCGCGACGCCATTTCCGGCCCCGGAAAAATCCTCATCACCGCCGACAACGTCGAGATCGACGCGTCCTTCGCCGCCATGAATCTCGAGGCCAAGGAAGGCCCTCACCTGTGCATCGAAGTCGAGGATACGGGCGACGGGATTTCCCCGGAAATTTTCGACAAAATCTTCGATCCTTTTTTCACCACCAAGTCCGTCGGCAAGGGCACCGGCTTGGGACTTTCCACCACCCTGGCCATCGTCAAGAGCCACGGCGGCTTCATCCGGACCTTCAGCGAGCCAGGGGTGGGGACCCGTTTCCGGGTCTATCTGCCCGCCCATCCCGAGGTTGTCGGCGCGCTTTCCTCCCGCGAGAAGACTGACCTGCCTCATGGCAATGGCGAGACCGTGCTCGTCGTCGATGACGAGGCATCCATCCGGCAGATCACCCGTCAGACCCTGGAGTCCTTTGGCTACCACACCCTGCTCGCTGCCGACGGCCATCAGGCCGTAGCCCTTTATACCATCTATCAGTCCGCGATCGACGTCGTTCTAACCGACATGATGATGCCCGTGATGGACGGACCCGCGACGATCCGGAAACTCATGGAAATCGATCCTACGGTCAGGATCATCGCCACCAGCGGCATCAGCGCGAACCGGGATCTTGCGATCCTTTCCGGCAACGGCGTCAAAAATTTCCTCCCCAAGCCTTACACGGCGGAAACCTTGCTCACTTGTCTCAAACAGGTTCTGGCTGAGTGATTCCAGATTATCCGCAATTGCTAACGTTCGAACTTGCTTCAGCCTTTCTCCCCTCTAAAGTGGCATCCCACCATCGCTGATGCCCTTGAATTCTGCCAGTTCCCCGAATCTTTTGATCGTTGACGACGACGAAACCATCCAGCGCCTGTTGGTCATTGCCGCTCAGGATCTCGGCTGGCGACCGGTCGCCGCCGGTTCGGGCCACGAAGCATTGGACATGCTCGGCGGGGAAATTGAGGCGGTGATCCTCGATCACGGTCTCCCTGGAATGAACGGTCTCCAGACCTTGGTTAGGATTCGGGAAAAGATTCCCAACCTGCCGGTGATCATGCTGACCGGTCTCAACGATGCCGAGACCGCCGTCCAGGCACTGCGGGCCGGTGCCGACGACTATCTAACCAAGCCTTTCGAACTCAAACGGCTCTTCGACCTCCTGCGGCAAGCCAAGGTAGCCCGCAAGGATTCCCCTGCGCCGCTTCCCGTATCTGGAAGGCCCTCGTCCAAGGCCGCCCTTCACAGTGCCAATCCCCATCTCCGGCAGTTGCTCGGCCATCTGGCCAAGGCTGCCCGCCTCGACAGCACCATCCTCCTGACCGGAGAAAGTGGCACCGGCAAATCTCATTTCGCCCGGGAAATCCACCGTCTCAGCCCGCGTGCGAGCGAGGAATTCATCACCGTCAGTTGTCCGGCCTTGCCCCGTGAATTGCTCGAATCCGAACTCTTCGGCCACGAGCGCGGGGCCTTCACCGGTGCCACCTCGTCCCGCGCCGGTCGCTTCGAACAAGCCTCCAAGGGCACCTTGTTCCTCGACGAAATCGGCGATCTCCCGTCCGAACTCCAGCCCAAGCTCCTCAACGTCCTGCAGGACCGCGAGTTCTTCCGCGTCGGCGGCAGCAAGATGCTGCAAACCAATGCCCGCGTCATTGCCGCCACCAACGTCAACCTCCGCGGCCGCGTCGAGGACGGCGCGTTCCGCGAGGATTTGTATTACCGGCTCAACATCATCGAACTGAGGATTCCGGCCCTGCGTGATCGCAAGGAAGACATTCCCGGGCTCGCCTCCGGAATCCTCGCCCAGATCGCCAGCCGCCGGGAGTCCGAAGGCTGGCACCTCACACCCGGCGCCGCCGGACTTCTGCTGGACTTCGACTGGCCCGGCAATGTCCGACAACTCGAAAACGTGCTCGAACGCGCCACCGCCTTCGCGGAAAAACCGATGCTCGACTCCGACGATTTTCACCCCCTGTTGGAAATCCGCCGCGACCCCAGCCCCGGCTCCGCCGCTCCTCCCGCCCGGGGGCTGACCCTACAGGAAGTCGAGCGCGACGCCTTCATTCAAACCTACCTCCGCACCGGCAAGAACAAGGCCAAGACCGCCCGAGAACTCGGCATCTCCGAGCGCTCCGTTTACAACCTGCTAGGTCGCCACGGCTTGAAGTGATGTTCTGCGGTCCACTTGAGATGATGTTATCATGCGAGAAGTCTAACCGAATTCACGGGGAGCGCCCCTATCGACGGAGTTCCAATGATCCACTCCCGCTCCTCGCCGCCTCAACGCAATCATCGAACTTGTCCTCGATTGTCGGGAATGGACCTGCCCACGGGTGATCTACTACACACCTAAAAAGACATGATTAGCGAAATTGCAAAGGATCGTTTAGACCCTCTTCTTAAACAACATGGTTTCAAGCGTAAGAATCTGGCTTGGAATCGACAGCGTGGGGAATTTGTGGATGTCGTCACCCTTCAGAAGGCCAAATATAGCACGGCCACAGAGCAATCCATTACAGGAAATATTGCGGTTTGCGTCCCAGAATTTAGGGAAATAATGTTTGGCGAAACACCAGCCTTTTTGATTGAGGGTGACGGAGTTTTTACTATCCGGTTTGCCGCGCTAGTATCAAACGATATTTCCGGGCGTTCCCTGGATCGTTGGTGGGATTTGACGAATGAAACCCAAGATGCCGTTGCTTCCGAGTTGTCTGACATCGTGACACAAAAAGCTGTTCCATTTCTTGACTCATGTTCAGAGTTTTCCGCGATAGAACGACACATTAGTCAAATGAAGGGATCACAAACCAAGACTCCATACTTTCAGCTAAACAAGGCGCTGGTGTATTGGAAGCTAGGCAATTACTCTAAATATGATGAGGTTCTCTCATCCGTCAGCAAGTGGACTGAAAAGGTCCAGCTGATCCGCGAATTTGTAAAATGAACTCCCCGGGGTCGTCTCCAAATAACAAACATCTCCGGGATCGTTTCCAAATTACGAACATTGAACGAGGTTATGCCATCGACTGAATCCGACTCGAAAACATCTTTCCGAAGTAAGTTTCCCGCCATCGACTGGGCACTCGTGGTGCTCTTCTCAATCTATCTGATTGCAGTCGTGACAATGTGGTGGGCCATCCACAATCGGACCGGGGAAATCAGCTACACGTTGGACGATTCCTACATTCACGGCACCGTTGCCAAGAACCTCGCCGCGAACGGGACATTCGGCATTGTTCCTGGCGAATTCTCCGCCGCCAGCTCGTCTCCGCTGTGGACACTGATGCTGGGTGTGATCTTCTTCGTGACCGGCCCGCAGTCCTGGATCGCCGCCGCGCTTGCCACGCTGTTCGGGGGATTGACCGTCGAGCGGAGCAACTCGTTGCTCAAGAGTGTCGGCGTCGGGCCGGTGGTGCGGGTCGTCGTGGTGGCAATGGCGCTGGCGTATGCGCCGATCCTTCCCATCGTCTCGACGGGAATGGAGCACACGTTCCAGGCCTGGGCCCTTCTCGGACTGTTCTGCTGCCTGATAGATATTTCCAGGGGCTTGAAAAAACCCGGCCAGATCTTCTTGTGGGCGCTCCTCGCGGCGGGTGCCCGTTATGAATCGCTGTTCGCGCTGCCGCCCTTGCTGGTGTGGCTGGCGTTGCGGCGTAAATGGAGCAGCGCCTTCGAGCTGGGTCTCGGCATGGCGGTGCCGGTGCTTGGCTTCGCGCTCTATTCGGTCCTCCATGGCGGCTATGCCTTGCCCTATTCGGTGATGCTGAAAGGAAACCTGGCGGGAGCTTTCAAAATCAAGGCCTTCCGCCTCGCCGTGGAAACCCAGTATATCTTTATCGTGATGCTGTTCCTGTCGGCGGCCGCCCTTGTCAGCATCATCCGCCGCAAACGGCATCCTGAAAATCTCGCGTGGCTTCCCATCTCCGGGATGGTGATGATGCTGATCCATCTGCAACTCGCCCAACTCGGATGGTTCTATCGCTACGAAGCCTATCTCATCATCCTCGGGCTGGTGTCAGCCGCCACGTTTCTTGCCCCATTAGGTCACTCGCTGCGCGGCCGTCCCTTTGTCCTGCGCATGACGGTGTACATCCTTTTGGCATTCGCCACCCTGCCTCTCGTCTGGCGCGCCAAAACTGGCAGCAGCGAAATCATCCGTGCCGCCGGCAACATCCACGACCAACAGCGCCAAATGTCCGAAGTCGCCCGGCGCCTTGGAAAAAACGCCCGCGTGGCTGTTAACGACCTCGGAGCCGTGTCGTTCTTCTCCGACGCGCTCGTGCTCGACCTCTGGGGACTTGGGGACAACAAAATCGGCCGCGCGAAAGTGAACCGGGTGTTTGGGGCGGAAACGCTCAAGACCCGGCTTGAGGAAACGCGGACGGATTTCGTGATCTGCTATCCCTATTTGTTCATGGGCTCCGAACACCTGCCAACCACCTTGATTCCCGTGGCCACCTGGGTTCTCGGCGAGAATCTCATCTGCGGCGGAGATACCGTGGTCTTCTACGGAACCACCCCGGAAGCAGCGGCAAAACTGACGGCAACCCTGGAAGCCTATCGTTCGGAAACCGTTCCCAACCCGCAATCCACGAACCGAATGTATCCGGCTTCGCCACCCTGATTTTCAGGCATTTTCCTGCCAATGACTTCAACCCGATCCTTCCCATTGGCACGGGTGATCTGATAATGCTCTTCCGTGTCACCGGCCACCCGTTTCGGTTGCACCCTCCAGTCGGAAAATTTTCCGGGAGCGCCAATGGTTCAAAATCAACGGGACAAGTGGTTATTCACTAACTGTTTCCGCTTGTACCCAAGAGGCAAGATTGACCCGCCGGTGGGGTTCCTGCCATCGTCGCCACCCACCCATGGCCGTCGAAACCAAACCCGCTCCCTCCTTCCGAAAAACCGCCGAACTCCAGCAGGGAGCGACGGCAGTGGACGATGTGACCCGCGCGCTGCCGCATGCGTTGGGACCGGAGAAGAGCTTGCTTTCGTCGATGCTGCAGGATCCGCAGGAGTATATCGGCGTGGCGATCGAGGAGAAGCTGACGCAGGAGCATTTCTATCTGCCGTCGCACTCGACGTTGTTCGGATTTCTCATCGAACTGTTCGAGGGAGGAAACGAGGTGGAGTTGGTGTCGCTGGTGCAGCGGCTGTTGGATCGCGGACTGTTGGACCGCGTCGGCGGACCGTCGTCTCTAACGGACCTCTACACCTACGCGCCGAGTCCGGGGCATTTCCGCCACCACTTGCAGCACGTGAAGGACAAGTTCGTGCTGCGCTCGATCATCCAGAATTCCAACGAAGCCATCGCCCAGGCCTACGACGCGCCGGACGAGGTGGCGGCCCTGCTGGACTCGGTCGAGGCCAAGGTGCTGGCGATCCGCGAAGGCTCGGAAACGAACCGGGCGCCGACGATCAAGCAGTCGGTCAACGAGGTGATAGAGCAGTTCCAGGCGCTGCTGGCAGGCGAGAAGGGCGCGCAGGGAATCACCACCGGATTTGAAGATCTCGACCGCATGAGCAGTGGCCTGAAACCGGGGGAAATGTTCGTCGTCGCCGCCCGTCCGTCGATGGGCAAGACCTCGTTTATGATGAACATCGTGGAGCACGTCTGCATCACGGAGGGCAGGCCATCGATGGTGTTTTCCTGCGAAATGAGCGCGTTCCAGATCGTGCAGCGTCTCGTTTTCTCGCGGGCGAAATTCGCGATGAGCCAGCTTTCCCGCGGCTACACGCCGACCAAGGGCGACCTCCAGCGAATCCAACGCGCCGCGCTCGAAACGTCCGGGGCCAAGCTTTTCATCGACGACACGGCGGGCATTTCCATCAACGAGCTCCGCGCGAAAGCCCGCCGCAAGAAGCGCGACGAGGACATCCAGTTCATCGCCATCGACTATCTCCAGCTCATGAAATCCCGCACCAAGCAGGCCGAAAGCTCGCGCGAGCGGGAAATCGCGGAAATCTCCGCGGGCATCAAGAGCCTCGCCAAGGAACTCGCCATTCCCATCCTCATCCTCGCCCAGCTCAACCGCGGACCGGAAAGCCGGGCCGGCAAGAATGTCGGCGTCCCGCGGATGTCTGACTTGCGGGAATCCGGCTCCATCGAGCAGGACGCCGACATGGTCGGCCTGCTCTATCGGACCGCCTACTACGCGGAAGACGCCGAGGAAAAGGAGGCGGAAGCCGGCAAGGCGGAGCTCGTTCTGGCCAAAAACCGGAACGGCGAAACCGGCCACCTTCCTCTAACCTTCATCGCCGATCTGATGCGTTTCGAAACCGGAATGCCGGCAAGAGAGGAGGGGTGACGTTAGCTTCGATCCGCGACGGGCGGTCTAACGACGAATTGCTCCAGCAGCCGCCGCGGTCCTAGCACATGGGAACGCTGGGGATCGATTAGAAAATAGCCGGAGAGCGCCCTCCGGCCCAGCAGCATCGGACACAGCATCTCCGACCGGTTCGCGAGGCTAACAAGAATGTTCCAGCTGAATCCGCCCGACAGCACCGCGGTGGTCTGGATGAAAATCCGCTTGCGGGCGATGCCGCTGGAACTCCTCACCCGTGCCAACCGGGCGACAGTCGCTTCGCACGAAATCGTCTCCGCGTAATGGTTCGTGGTGGTGAAATGAACGCTCTTTTCATCCGCGGATAGCTCCACGTTTTCCGCATGGATGCTTGAACTTCGGGCACCGCTATCGGTCTTCGCATTCAACGGGGAAACCCCGAGATCCGGCAGCGCGATCCATTCCCGCCGGCCGATCACCAACCGCGGCGTTGCAGGTTCGCGAAACGGCAGACCGAGTGAAGCGGCGAGTTCCCGCGAGGTGGACTCAACCGGTTCCGGTGTTGCCTGGTAGATGGGTTTCACGGGTTGAGGAGTGATGCGGCCATCGCGCGGGCCTGTTCGCCGCCGCCGCCTAACATGCGGACGAGTTCCTGGACGCGGGTTTCCCCGCTCACCGGATAGAGTCGCGAGCGCGTGCGCCCGGCGGTGACTTCCTTTTCCACCACGAAATGATGGGTCGCGATCGCCGCGACTTGCGGAAAGTGGGTGATCGCCACCACCTGATGGCGCGTGCCGAGCGCCGCCATCTTGCGGCCCACCGCCTTGGCGACCTCGCCTCCGACGTTGGCATCGATCTCGTCGAAGACCATCAGCGGCGTGGCGTCCTGGTCCGCCAGTGCGGACTTCACGGCGAGCATCACCCGGCTGATTTCGCCGGATGACGCGATCTGGCGTAACGGCAAAAGCGGCTCGCCCGGGTTCGGGCCGAACTGGAATTCCACCGACTCGAAACCCTGCGGTCCAGGCTCGGTTAGAACTTTCAGGGGCGCTTCGAACGACGATTGCTTGAACCCGAGATCCTTCAACTGCCCGGAAATCTCCTTGGCCAACTTCGGCGCTGCCTTGCGGCGGAGTGTCGCCAGGGATTTTCCACCGGCATCCAATTTCGCCCGGCAGGCGGTTAGGTCGCGCTCCAGTGTTTCAAGTTTTTCGCCTCGGTTTTCAATCGTGTCGAGTCGGGCAGCCGCGGCGTCGCGGCGGGCGAGCACGTCGGTTAGGGACGGGCCGTACTTCCGCTTGAGGGATTCCAACAGATTGACGCGCTCTTCCAGCGTCGCGGCCTCGGCGGGGTTGATGTCGAGCTCCTCCGCGTAGTCCGCTAGATTTCCCTCCAAGTCCTGAAGCTCCAGACACGCGGTTTCCAGCGATGCCGTCCGCTCGCGGATCGACGGATCGAGTTTTTCCAAATCCCGCACCAACCGCTGGACTTCAGTTAGGCGTTCCAGGATTCCATCATCGCCATTCAACGCCGCGGTCGCGGCGGCGGCGGCTTCGACGAGGCGGCTGGCGTTGGACGCCCGCCGCCAGCGGTCTTCCAAGTCCTGCTCATCCTCGGGTTTCAAGTTCGCCCCGTCGATTTCCTGCAACTGATAGCGCAGCAAATCCAACTCCTGCTCGCTGGCATTTTCCGCGTGGCGGATTTCCTCCAACTCCGCGCTCTTTTCCCGCCATGAACGATAAGCCTCGCGGTAGTTGGAAACGGACGACTCCGCCCCCGCGTAGGCATCGAGCATCGAAAGCTGCCGCTCGGTCGAAAGCAGCGACTGGTGATCATGCGGCCCGTGCAAATCCACCAGATTCTCCCCGAGCCGTTTCAGCAACGCCAGCGTCACCGGCGAATCATTGATGAACTGCCGGTTCGCCGTCTGCCCGATCACCCGGCGGATGATAAGCTGCGTGTCGTCGCAAGGATCCAGCCCGCCGTCCTCGAGCACCGCATTGACTTCCGTCGCGTCCTTCAATTCAAACACCGCCTCCACCGAACACGTTTCCTCGCCCGTCCGGATCAGCGACTTCTCCGCCCGCTCTCCCAGCACCAGCTTGAGCGCTCCAACGATGACCGATTTTCCGGCCCCGGTCTCCCCGGTGACGCTGATCAACCCGGCACCGAGTTCCCAAACGAGTTCATCGACCAGGGCGAGATTGCGGATTTTGAGAAGTGTGAGCATGCGGCGGCTGGCCCGGATTATGCAAGGCCCTCGGCCGCTGGCAATCGCCGAGGCAGGTGAAATCCCGCCTTCACTCCAGATGTTTGCGAATCCACCCCGGATCCCTCCGGCAATCCACCACTGCCGACACGACCGCCTCATCAACCGCGAACGTGTAATAGATCGCATAGGGAAATTTTTGGCTCAGCAACCTGTGGTAGCCGCTCTCGCTTCGCTTGTGAATTCCCGCCGTCACTTTTAGGCCCTCGATATCCGCCTTGAGCTGATTGGAAACGTAATCCCCGCGACCCTCGTCCTGCATTTCGTAAAATCAAAATCCCTCGCATAAGTCAGCTAGCGCCTCATCCGAGATCCGGATCCTGATCATTTGCGGCTGATATTGTGCTTCACCGCATCCCAATCCTGAAGCGCGGATTCTCCCGCCGCGACACGCGCCCGGCGGGCGTCCTGAAGCTTCTCATGTTCCGACGGAATCTCGAACTGCTCCACCCGCTCGATCAGATCCGCCCAGATGGCTTCCATGATCTGGAACTTTCGCGTAGCGGCAGCTTGGCAACTTCGGCAAGGCCCATGGTCGGGAACTTATCCGCCGATATTGGTCATGTCGAGAAGCCAAACTCTAACGTCGTCTTGGGTAACGGTGCGTGGCTGGGCTATTGACCTTGAATGTGCCGGGCGGAATAAATTCCGCGGTCCAATTGGGGCGGGGTTGCGGGTGGGAGGGGCGGTGTGTAGGATGCCCGCGTGGCGGATTTTTCGATGACATTTCTTGGGACGGGGACCTCGGTGGGGGTGCCGGTGATTGGTTGCGATTGCGCGGTGTGCACGTCGGAGGATTCGCGCAACAAGCGGTTCCGGTCGTCGGTGGTGGTTAGAGCGGGAAGCAAAACGTTGTTGGTGGACTCGGGGCCGGATTTGCGGATGCAGGCGCTGCGGGAAGGACTGCGGGAGATCGATGCGGTGATTTACACGCACGCGCATTTGGATCATGTGGCCGGATTTGACGAGCTGCGGGCGTTCTGCTGGCGGAAACGCGAGCCGCTGCCGTTGCATGCGACGGCGGGTTGCATGGAAACTTTGAGAAACATGTATGGCTGGGCGTTTTCACTGGAGAAGGTGGTGGAGGGGTATGTTAGGCCGGACGCGCGGCTGATCGACGGGCCGTTTTTTTACGGGGATTTGAAGGTCACGCCGCTGCCGGTGGAGCATGCTTCAGTGGAAACGATCGGTTTCCGCTTTGATTTCCCGGGGGCGCGAAGCCTGGTCTATATTTCTGACGTGAAGCGCATCCCGGCGGACACGATGGAACTGATCGCCGGGGTGGACGTGTTGGTGATCGACGCGCTGCGGACGGCGGACCACCCGACGCATTTCTCATTGGCCGAGGCGCTGGCGGCGATCGAGGAAGCCGGTCCGCAGGAGGCGTGGCTGACCCACATGACCCACGAGTTCGACTACGAGACGCTGGACGGACAATTGCCGGCAGGAGTGCGGGCCGCGTGGGACGGGCTGCGGATTTCGCTTTGAGTGACGCCGGGTCTTGCATGATCCGGGCATCCGGGCATGCTTCGCGCGATGAGGATATTGGCGATGGTTTTGCTTTTGCTGGCGGGGATCCCGCCGGTGGTGAGGGCGGCGATTGCGCCGGAATCCGTGGCGGTGCTCTACAATTCCTCGGTGCCGGAATCGCGGAAACTGGCGGAAATCTATCGACAGGCGCGGGAGATCCCGGTCGAGAACCTGATCGCGTTGGATATGCCGAAGGCGGCGGATATTTCGCGCGCGGATTACGACAAGTGGATTTTGAAACCGTTGCGCCGGGAGTTCGAAAGCCGGTTGTGGTGGAAGCGCCAACGTGACGCGGCAGGAGGAACGCTGCCGACGGTGAGCAAGATCCGCGTGCTGGTGACGATGCGCGGAGTGCCGCTGCGCATCCAGCCGGTGCCGAAAGAGGCACCCAAACCCGGCGCTCCGCCGCCCGCGAATCCGATCGTCGGGCGCGATGAGGCATCGGTGGATTCCGAATTGGCGATGTTCGGGGTGGAGGGGGTGCCGATGGACGGGGTGTTGCAGAACAAATTCTATCGGAGCGAGAAATCGATCACAGACGCGGCCATGCCGTTCCTCATTCTAACGGCGAGGATCGACGCGCCGACTTTCGCGACCTGCGAGCGGATGATCCGCGATGCGGTGGAGGTCGAGAAAACAGGCTTGTGGGGGCGGGCGTATGTGGACATCGCTAACAAGTTTCCGCAGGGCGACGAATGGCTGGAAACGGTGGTGAAGGCGGATACCGCGGCTGGCATTCCGACGGTGGTGGACCGTTTCAACGATACGCTGCCGAAGAACTATCCGATGACCGACGCCTCGCTGTATTACGGCTGGTATGATTGGGCTGTTAGCGGGCCGTTCCTCAACAGCCGCTTCCAGTTCCGCAAAGGAGCGGTGGCCATGCACCTGCATTCGTTCAGCGCCGAGCAACTGTCAGATCCCGCGAAAAACTGGAGCGGCCCGCTGCTGGAAAAAGGCGCGGCCGTCACGATCGGCAATGTTTATGAGCCCTTTCTCCATCTCACCCACGATTTCGGCATTCTCCATCAGCGGCTGTTAGCCGGATACACATGGGTCGAGGCCTGTTGGATGTCGATCCCGGTGACGTCGTGGCAGGCCGTTGTGTTAGGAGATCCGCTCTATCGGCCCTTCAAACATTTCGACGGCACAGGTGTGAAGCAGGATGGCGACATCGAGTTCCGCGCACTGCGGGCCGCCGCGCTTGAATGGAAAAGCAATCCGCTGGAGCGGCAAGAGCAGTTGCAACAAGCCTCGGAACGGATGAAGAGCGGGATTCTGGCGGAAGCCGTGGGGCTGGATTTTCTCCGACTGAATGATCCGGCGGCAGCCGCGAAATGGTTCCGCACGGCGCGCGGGCATTACGTGAAGGAAGAGGACAAGCTTCGCCAGGATTTCAGCCTGATCGCCATCGACCGGACGGCAAACCGCAAGGATGCCGCAGTGCGCGGCCTGCGTGATGGCCTGATCGTTTACCGCACGCTGCCGGAGTCCGAGAGCCTGAAGGGCTGGCTGGACATTCTCGATCCACCGCCGCCACCACCCGCCGATCCGACGAAGCCGCCCGCGGTGAAAACCCCTTGAATGGACCGGCAGTAGTTATGACTTACAGCTTTTTGATAGAATCAATCTGGCATCCGCCGCTGGCGTTTGAGGAAACCGCGGCGAACGGGTTGCCGCCGGAGTTGGAGTTGCAGGCCTTGTGGTT